>JAPPOQ010000033.1 GCA_028817895.1 Ahrensia sp. | reverse complement strand
TGGCGGCGTCGAAATCCTCGCGCGATGCCCAGCATCGCTCTGCGGTGTTCTCCTTGCCAGAACGAAAAATCCATCCCATCAAACTGCTCCAATCTGGGCGAGACTTGCTCTAAAAACACTTTCCTCCCCAAAGGACGCTGGCATCATCGCAAAGCATTGATCAAACTGAGAAGTCGCCTTCTGGCGCAACCGCTTGATGGTGCTTTCACCAACAGCTATGGGCACTGCAACTTTCTGTCTGAGAATCCGCAGGTAGCGCTTTATGTTCGACTGGTTAGCAGTTGACGCACGGCTGCTCGTTCACGCCGCATCCGCGCTTTATGTGGTTGCCTTTCTGGTCAAGAACCAGCTGACCTTGCGCAGCATCGTGCTGGTCGCGACGGCGATGTATATCGCCTACTACTATTTCGCACCCAGCATGCCGTTATGGGAAGCGATTTGGTGGTCCGTCGTCCTGGGAGCGGCCAATGTCTGGGTCATGATCCAGCTGTTTCTGGAGCGCACGACGTTTACGCTCTCTCACGAACAGAAGACTTTATACGAGCAGTTCGACACTATGATGCCGGGCGAATTTCGCCGTCTTTTGAAGATCGCTCAGTGGCAGAATGTGGAGGTCTCGCAGGACTTGACGCAAGAGGACGAAACCTGCGACGCGCTGCACTTTCTGCTTCACGGGCAGGCTTCGATCAACAAAAGAGGCCGGCACTTCCAGTTGGAAGCGCCGACCTTCATCGGAGAAGTCTCCTATTTTCTCGCACGCGGCGCGACCGCCAGCGTATCAGCGATGCCCGGCAGCACCGTTGTGTCATGGCCGCGTGCTGATCTTGATCGTCTACTGAAAAAGCAGCCGGGCATTCGCATCGCTCTGCACAGCCTTCTCAACACCGATATGGCGATCAAGGTCGCACAGTCCTGATTATTGGTACGAACGCAGAGAGCCGACGGCCTCAAAGCCCCATGGAGCGCGATGGCGCGTCAAACGTGGCAAGCATCAAGCCCCATCCAAACAGCACAAGCACTGTTCCGCCCGCCATGGCCAGAAGCCAGACCATATTGTCCATCCAGGTCGTACCGTCTCCAGCAAGGCGATAGGCGAGCTTGCGCGCCTGAACGGAAAGAATGGCGATGGCCGATACGGTAAGCGCCGTTCCAAAGGACATCGCGAAGACGGCCGCCACTCCGGCCCACGGAATGCCGGTGAAGCGGGCAAATACCAAAACAAGCACCGCACCCGTGCAGGGTCGCAGTCCGATGGAGAAGATCACCCCGAGCGCGGATTTGAGGTCCGACGCGCTGTTGACCTGTTCCGCGCTGGGCGTGTGCGCATGGCCGCAGCTTGAACAGACATGGTCGTGATGATGGTGGTGGTCATGCTTTTGCCCATGGTCATAGGCGTGACCATGCGTCTTGGCTTTTGCGCCCACCCATCCAAAGCCTTTCACGGCGCGCCAGATAAGCAGCAGACCGATGCCGATAACCAATACGAAGGCGAGACGTTCACTCCACGTCACCGCAAGCCTCATATCGCGCGAAACGAGGCCGAAGATGTAGAACAGTCCATAGACAAGGACGATGGCGACGATGCCCTGCACCAGGGAAGACGCGGCTGCGAGCGCTACGCTCTTCTTCACATTTTCCGGTTGTGTGAGCAGATAGGCCGACAAAATGACCTTGCCGTGCCCCGGCCCGGCTGCGTGAAACACGCCGTACAAAAAGCTGCCCAAAATAACGGCCCAGGTGGCGGTCCAGCTGGCCGACGTTGACAGCGTCTGTAGCGAGCCTGTCATCGCATTGTGATAGGTGCGCTGCTCAGAGTAAATCCACGTCACCAGATCATTGTAAGCCCTTAGGCTCGGCTCACCGAAAATCAGGAAGGCCGCGATGGCCAGTGGTATGGCAAGCGTGGCCGCGCGCAGCATGCGCGCCGTCGTCAGAGACATGAGGCCCTCACATACATGAGATCGTTACCCATTCTGCAAAGTGAATTCCAAGACCGTTGCCACCGGACTCCTCGCGGCCGAGGGATGCTGCAAAGGCAGCGAGGTCTTCGTCTGGATCGGGTTCTTCCAGGCTGGCCTTGCAACCCGAAGGTGCATTTATCAGATCAACCTTGGTGTTTTCCTCATGCAGCATGGAGATATAGAATTCTTCGTCATAAATGGCGTAACGCAGATGTTGCTTGTCCAGCTTCACCGGCTTTTTGAGCGGCACAGTGAAGGTCATGGTCAACTCATTGTTGGCCGTCATTTCCGTTGCAATTGGGCCGGCTTTACCGAGATCGGGGGCGACACCGCTCGCCTCGAATTTGGTGAAATAGTCGATTGGCTGAATGTTTTTCAGCACTTCGGCCATCAGCGCTTTTAGTTCGCTCTGCTGCGCCACGCCGTCCTTGTTGGCATCATGGCCTTCCACTGCATAGGCAGTGAAAAAGGGATCGAACGTCCAGCTGTAGAGAAAGCTCTCCAACTGCCCCGCAGCGTCAAAATTGGCCGCAACCCGCATGGTCACAAATTCATGCGGGTGCGCGGAAAGTTTCTGCGCAACAAGCATTGCGCAGAGCAGCGAACACATAAACGCGCCAAGGCGAGAGCGTAAGCGTGACATGAATCAGAAGACTAAGGGATCAAGCTTGCGCGGGCGGTACCACCCAATTGTGGCCCGCTCTTGTCCGTATTGCCGAAACTGTTGTTGAAATTATCCAACAATTTCAGTTTCGGAAAACCAATAGGCGATTTCTTCTGCTGCCGTTTCGGGCGCATCGGAGCCGTGGACCGAGTTTTCGCCGAGCGACTGGGCAAATTCCTTGCGAATCGTGCCATCTGCAGCCTCTTCGGGGTTCGTGGCGCCCATGACTTCGCGGTTCTTCGCAATGGCATTTTCGCCCTCAAGCACCTGCACAACGGTCGGGCCCGAAGACATGAATTCTGTGAGTTCGCCGAAGAACGGACGTTCCTTGTGCACGGCATAGAAGCCTTCCGCCTGACGCAGGCTCATATGAACCCGTTTTGAAGCGACAACCCGCAGGCCCGCTTCTTCGAGTTTGGCGGTGATTGCGCCGGTGAGATTGCGTTTCGTGGCGTCTGGCTTGATCATGGAAAAAGTGCGTTCGATGGCCATCGATCTGTCATCCTGAATGTGTTTGGAGAAGTTTGGGCGGGCTATAGCGGCAAGCCTACAGTGCGGCAAGTTGCGAGCTATGCCCAAAGGAGCAGAAAAATGTTTGACGGTCCCGGACGGTTCTACAAGGGCAATCTGCACACCCATTCGACACGGTCTGACGGGGTGCTCGACCCGCAAGAGGTGTGCAGGCGCTATCGGGAGCGGGGCTATGACTTTTTGGCTCTCACCGATCATTTTGTCGGACGCTTCGACTATCCGATCACCGATACGTCGCCCTTCCGAACCGACGACTTCATAACCATTCTGGGAGCGGAACTGCATTCCGGTGCGACAGATTGCGGGGAACTGTGGCACATTCTCGCGGTCGGTCTGCCGAGCGACTTTGCGCCGTCAAACACGCCCGAATTCAAGCCCATAGCGGATCAGGAAACCGGTCCTCAAATCGCAAAACGCGCCTTGGACGCGGGCGCATTCGTCGCCATTGCGCATCCGCATTGGTCGGCACTGACGCAAAACGATGTGACGAGCATCGAATCGGCCCATGCCGTCGAAATTTACAACACCGGCTGCGATGTCGATTGCGACCGTGGCTACGGCTTCATCGCGCTGGAACATCTGCTCGATAAGGGGCGTCGCCTGTCGCTTTGCGCAACCGATGACGCACATTTTGCTACGGACGATGCCTTTGGCGGCTGGGTGATGGTGAAAGCCGGAGAAAACAGCCCCGAAGCCTTGCTGGAAGCGCTCAAAGCCGGTCGCTACTATGCGAGCCAGGGGCCAGACTTTCACGACATCGTCTGGTCGACCGACAGCGTTACGGTCCGCAGTTCGCCCGTATCTTCAGTCATCCTGCAGGCTCCGGGCATTCCCACCGCCGTTGAGCATGGCGATGGGTTGGTCGACACCACAATTGGTCTTGGCCGATGTGCTGGTGCGCCATGGCTGCGCATCACGCTGATCGACGCCGATCGCAGACGCGCATGGTCACAGCCCTATTGGCGCATGGACGACGGCAGCTATGCCGCTGCGGCTGGCTGAGCAAGCGGCGTGCTTCTCGCCATACCGCCATACATGTCCAGCAGCGTGTTGAACCACTCGGCCACCTTTCCCTCCAGCGGGATGGCATCGATGCCTTTCACCACGCGCAGCCACTGCAAAGGACCGAAGACGACATAGTCAGCGAACAGTGGCGTTTCGCCTCCGATGAAGTTTTGCCCTTTCAACGTGAGTTCAAGTGGCAAAAGCGCTGCTTTCAGGCCCGAATAGTCCTGCATGTCGAACTGCGCCTGAAACTCTTCCAGCGACTTGCCGAACATCTTCTCCCGGGTGGTGCGGAAATGCTCCTGATCCGCCGGTGCGAGCGTGTTGTAGATGTCCATCAGACACAGCTTCACGACAGCGGGATGGACCTGCGTCTGCGACCAGTTGATGATCAGGCTCGTCAGTGATGCTCCGGCGACCCCGCCCACAAGGTGCGGCGCATCGGGATAGGTCTCGTCCAGATATTTGGCGATCGCAAAGCTCTCCTCAACAACGGTTCCACCGTCCCGGATGACGGGAACCCGGCGCCCGGCGCCATTTTCAATTCCTGCAACCTTTGAAAATGGAGTGGCCGAGCTTTCGTGATCGATGCCCTTATGTGCCAGACTCATGCGCGTTTTCCAGCAATGGGGGCTAAACAGCACGGCCTCATCAGCAGCGCACAATTCGTAAATCTTGATCGCCATTCTCGTCTCTTCCTTCCTAAAATCGCACAAATCATTTGCGCCGGGCCTGCACTCGCGCCTACAGCAGGGATTGCTCCAGCGCAGACACCAGCACCGACTCCGATACGCATCATGGACAAGAAAGACCGCATCGACGCGTTCGGCGCAAGCAGCCTGATCGGGTTTTCTCTCCTGCTGGGTCTCAATCAGGTGATGATCAAGATCGTCAATGGTGGGCTGCAGCCCGTCTTTCAAGCCGGGCTGCGCTCACTGCTGGCCTTTCCGATCGTTGTGCTGATTGCCCTGATCTTTCGGCAGAAACTTGCCGTGAATGATGGCAGCCTGTGGCCCGGGCTGCTTTCGGGCGTATTCTTCGGCGGCGAGTTCATTTTGCTATTTCTGGCGCTGGACTATACGAGCGTCGCGCGCGCCTCGATCTTCTTCTACACGATGCCGTTTTGGGTGGCGCTCGGCGCGCATTTTCTAATCGCCGGTGAAAGGCTGAACGGCCAACGCATCGCAGGCCTGTTGCTGGCCATCGCCGGTGTTGCGCTTGCCCTTTCCGGCAATGCCCAACCGGTCAGCGACCTTGCACTTGTTGGCGATATTCTATGCCTGTTCGGGGCGATGATGTGGGCCGGCATCGCCCTGCTCGCCCGCACGACGTCGCTGTCGAAATCAACACCCTATATGCAGCTTGTGTATCAGCTTGCCGTCTCGGCGCCGATGATCCTGTTGGCGGCGCTGTTTTTCGGCCCCTTCATTCGTGACTTGCAGCCTTATCATCTCGGCCTGTTTGCGTTTCAGGTCATCGTGATCGTCAGCATGGGATTTGCCTTCTGGTTCTGGCTTTTGTCGAAATATCCTGCCTCTGACATGGCGAGCTTTGGCTTTCTGGCGCCCTTGTTCGGCGTGGCCTTTGGGTGGCTCATTCTGGATGAACCCGTTGGGCCGCGTTTGATCGCAGCGCTCCTTCTGGTCGCAATCGGGATTGTCCTGGTCAATCGCAGGCCAAAATCGAAAGCAAGTGCCACGGTCAATCAGGATCACGCCTAGCCATGCTGACCATCGACACCCTCACCTTTCGCATGCAAGGCCGCCTGTTGATCGAGGCGGCCTCCGCTTATGTTCCAATGGGCGCGCGCTGCGGCTTTGTCGGGCGCAATGGAACGGGTAAAACCACGCTGTTCAAGCTGATCACCGGCGAATATGGCCCGGATTCGGGCTCCATCACGGTTCGGCGCGGCATGAGCATCGGTCAGGTGGCGCAGGAAGCGCCCGGCAGCGAGATGTCGCTGCTGGATACTGTTCTGGAAGCCGACACCGAACGCACCGATTTGCTGAACCGCGCAGAGACAGAAACCGACCCCACCGCCATCGCCGACATTCACACGAGGCTCGCCGATATCGATGCGCATTCCGCCGAAGCGCGGGCCGGGGCAATCCTGCATGGACTGGGGTTCGACGCTGAAGCGCAGCAACGCCCCTGCTCCGCCTTCTCCGGCGGATGGCGTATGCGCGTTGCGCTCGCGGCAGTTTTGTTTCGCGAGCCGGATCTTTTGCTGCTCGATGAACCGACCAACTATCTCGATTTGGAAGGCACGCTGTGGCTGGAATCCTACATTGCCCGATACCGCCACACGGTCATCATTATCAGCCATGATCGTGACCTGCTGAACCGCTGTTGCAACACGATCATCCATCTGGAGAACCGAAAAATCACCGCCTACAAAGGCGATTACGACTTCTTCGAACGTACGCGGACCGAAAGGATGGCCTTGCAAACCAAGATGAAGGCGAAGCAGGACGCCAAGCGCGCCCATATGGAAGCCTTCATCAATCGCTTCAAAGCCAAGGCCTCAAAGGCGCGACAGGCGCAAAGTCGCATCAAGGCGCTGGAACGCATGGGCAGCATCGCCGCGGTGGCGGAAGATGCCGTCGCGGCGCTTGATTTTCCCTCACCTGAGAAACAGGTCGCGTCGCCGATCATCAATCTGCAAGGCGCATCAGCAGGTTACGGGGAAACCACCGTGCTCTCCCGCATCAATCTGCGCATCGATGCCGATGATCGCATCGCACTGCTGGGCGCCAATGGGAACGGAAAATCGACCTTCGCCAAACTGATCGCCGGTCGCCTTGCAGCATCGGGCGGGAATGAGGGGGGCACCGTCACCCGCGCCGACAAGCTGCGGGTCACCATGTTCGCGCAGCACAATATGGATGACCTGATTGCCGAACAGACACCCGTCGATCATGTGCGCAGGCTTATGCCGAAAGAGCCGGAGGGCAAAGTGCGGGCGCGTGTAGCGCAAATGGGCCTCGGCACGGAAAAGATGGACACGCAGGCGCGCAACCTTTCCGGCGGCGAGAAAGCGAGACTGTTGCTTGGCCTCACCACATTCAACCGCCCTCACCTGCTCATTCTCGATGAGCCGACCAACCATCTCGATATCGACACGCGAGAACAGCTCGTTCTGGCGCTCAATGACTATTCAGGCGCGGTGATCCTCATTTCCCACGACCGCCATCTGGTAGAAGCCAGTGCCGAACGGCTGTGGCTGGTGCATGATGGCTGCGTCGGACCCTATGATGGCGACTTGGACGATTACCGCCGCCTCATTCTGCGTGGCAACAACTCGCCCTCCGCCGCCGACACGGCTCAAAAGCCGTCTGCCGAGGAGGTTGCCACCGAAAAGTCGGCCGCCGCCAAAGGGCGCAAAACGGCAGCCATGCGCGCCGATCAGGCCGGAACACGCAAACGCGTCAAACAGCTGGAAGCGGTGATGCAGAAGGCAGAAGCCGCGATCAAGAAGCTCGACAAGCTTCTCGCCACGGCAAGCAGCGAACGCGATGCAAAACGCATTCGCGACATTGCGCTGAAAAAGGCCGAATTCGAAAGACGCCTCGCCGAAGTCGAAGAAGAATGGCTGGAACTGAGCGAACTGGTCGAGGGGTGAGACGGTTTGCGCTGGGGATTGCGCGCTGCGCCACCCCCCATATCACGCTGCGTCGTAGTAGTTCGACACCTCAGCAATTGAGTAGACCGGCTGGTTCATGATGTAGAAGGGTGAACTCACCTCTTCGGGCGGCAATGGCGCTTGCAAGGTTTCAACCTGCGCGACGCTTTCCTCCGCCGCATCGTCGCGCGCAGCTTCCAACGCGTTCAGGTTGGAGTTCACGACCGCAGAGGTCGCCTGTTTGAGCAAGCCAAGATCCGTCGCAATGGGCGCTGCGGTGAACGGAGCCTGTTGCCCCGGCGGTGGCGCGGGCGCTCGCTCGGCCGAGGTCAATGTATCTGGCGTGTTCCCAACGGATGACAGGACATTTGATGGCGCAAGCCCGCTGTCGTCGATTTTCGTCGGCGCCTGAACCGGACCTTCGACCGGAGCCGGCATGGGCCTCTCGGTGGCGGGAACTTGAATCGGGGATTTTGACATCAGGCCGTATGTGGCCATTTGCCCAGGATTTGAATTCACCAGCATAGCGATACTCCGTATCCGTTACTGATCTGCGCCGCGCCTTTTCCCTTATCCCAAGCGGCTGCAATGACATTACCCCGGCAGCATATTATCCCGCTCACATTAAGAGAGCGTGGGGAAGTTTGGTAAATGTTGAAGGGATTTTTTGGCGGGGCTCTCACCCCTTTTTGACCCAGCGGCCACCGTCCTGCTGGTAGTAGGTGAGGTCAAAACCCTCGGCATTGTGAGCCTTCCACTGCTGGCGGGCGCCCGCCAGCGCATCGGCATCATGCCCGTCAAACAGGAGAATGACACGATCATAGTGATTGGCGTCTTTGCATGTCGCGCCTTCAAGCAGAAAGCGAACATTGGCGCAGATTGGATTGTCGTCCCGGGTGGTCAGCCAGATCGGATTGCCGTCCGGCTCGCCTCCCTGTGCTGCGTGCGGCAGAAAGCTTTCATCACGCCAGGTCCACAGATGTTCGTCGAGGTCTCGACAGGTTTGGTCGCTGACACATTGAACAACAGCCTTCCAGCCGCGTTCGAGCGACCGTTCCAACAGGCCCGGCAATTGCTGCTCCGCGCGGCTTTCGGTGAGGTGGTAGAAGAGAACTTCCGTCATCAGCTTTCGTAGTTGTCAGCCACGAGCCGGTCCAGCAGCCGCACCCCGAATCCGGAGGCCCAGCCCTTGTTGATGTCACTTTTCGGCGAAGCCAGCGCAGTGCCGGCAATGTCAAGATGCGCCCAGGGTGTTTCACCCACAAAACGCTGCAAAAACTGCGCGGCGGTGATCGAACCGGCATTGCGTCCGCCGATGTTTTTCATGTCGGCGTTTTTGGTGTCGATCAGCTTATCATAAGCCTTGGACAACGGCATGCGCCAGACTTTCTCGTCCGTCGCCTGACCGGCGGCGAAGAGATTGTCCGCCAGCGTATCGTCATTTGAAAAGAGACCGGCATGCTGATCACCAAGCGCGATGAGAATTGCGCCGGTCAGCGTGGCCAGATCGACCATGAAGCTCGGCTTGAACTTCTTGTTGGTGTGCCAAAGTGCGTCCGCCAAAATAAGGCGCCCCTCGGCATCCGTATTGAGGATTTCCACCGTCTGGCCCGACATGGAGGTTATGATATCGCCCGGGCGCTGTGCGTTGCCGTCCGGCATGTTTTCAACCAGCGCGATCACGCCGACAACATTGGCCTTCGCTTTGCGGGCAGCCAGCGCGTGCATAAGCCCTGTAACCGCAGCGGCGCCGCCCATGTCGCCCTTCATGTCTCCCATTCCGGCCCCGGGTTTGAGAGAAATCCCACCGGTATCGAAGGTGACACCCTTGCCGACGAACGCGATTGGCTTGTCCTTGGCCTTGCCGCCCTTCCATTCGATGATCGCCATGCGTGGCGCACTGCGAGACCCTTGCGCGACGCCCAGAAGCGTCGCCATCTTCAGCCGCTTCATGGCTTTCTCGTCCAGCACATCCACCTTACAGCCCAGTTTTTCGAGCGCCTTTGCCCGTTTGGCAAACTCTATCGGAGTGAGAACATTGGCCGGTTCGTTCACGAGATCGCGGGCCAGCATGACGCCGGCTGCGACACCCTCCCGCCCGCTCCACAATTTCTTTGCGGCGCTTGCGGAAGAAACATGGATTGCAAGGGCAGGCTTGGCCGATGATTTCTTCTTGCGCTTGTCATCCTTCATGGTTTTGTAAGTGTCGAAGCTATAGGCGGCCAGTTGGACTCCGGCAGCAAGATCGGTGGCCTGCTTGGCGCTCACCTTGTCCTCGCCCGGCATTTCCAGCACCAGTGACGACTTTCCCTGGCCATCCAGCTTGCCTGACATCTTGCCTCCAAGGTTCCACCAGGACTGCTCATTCAGCTCGCTAACATCTCCCAGCCCGACCAGAACAATGACGTCCAACCCCGTGCCATGCGGCGTGACGATGTCGAGCATCTTGCCAAATGCGCCATCGAAATCCGCGGCCTTCATCGCCTTCGACAAAACACCTGATTCGTCGATGGACTGCCCGGCTGTACCCAGCGCGCCGTCCTTTCCGACCGTGATCAACAGACGGCCTGTTGCCGCAGGTGTTGCAGAGGTGAAACTGATCGAAGGAATCTTGCTCATCTTGGCTCCAAATGTCGCCACCGGCGTTTTGCGTGGTAGCGGATGTGTTAACAAAGGGGACGCTTAGCGGATCACTGACCGCTTGTCGAAAAGAGTTGAACTGGCGCTGCGGTTCCGCCGCTTTTTGGCCATGGCGCATTTTTAAGCCCTCGGCGCGACCCCACCTCAACCAAGCGGATCGAGAACTTGATGGGACTGACCCTGATCGAACGCTACGTCTTCAAAAAAGCGCTCATTGCGCTTTTGACGGTTTCCGGTGCGCTGATCGGTGTGATCTGGGTTGTCCGGGCCGTCCAGGAGGTCGATGTCATCCTGAACAAGGGGCAAGGCATTCTCACCTATCTTCAGATGACGACGTTGGGCGTGCCGACCCTTGCGGCTGCGATTGCGCCTTTGGCGCTGCTGATTGCGCTTCTACAAGTCATCAACAATCTCAACAGCGATTCGGAACTGGTTGTGATGCACGCATCCGGCGCGTCGCGCATGTCGCTGCTGAAGCCCTTTCTGGTTCTGAGCATTCTGACAGCGATGGTTGTTTATGCCTTGGCGCTCTATGCGGGCCCGCAATCCATGCAGAAGCTACGTGGCCTCATCACCCAGGTGCGAGCCGATCTAATCTCGGTCATCGTGCGGGAGGGTCAGTTTCGCGAGATCGGAGATGGGCTCACATTTCACGTCGCGGAGCGCGCACCCGGCGGGCGGCTGCGCGGCATTCTCATCCTCGACAGTCGAGACGACAAGGAAACCCTCACCTATCTGGCGCAAGATGGCATTGTCAGTTCACTTGGTGCGAAGACTTTCCTCATTCTCCAGAACGGGGAAATCCAGCGCGTTGACCGCGAAAGCCAGTCCATCTCGGTGATTGAGTACGAATCCTACGCCTATGATCTGTCAGGCTTTTCAGGCAATCGCTCCTCACACATCACGTCGCAATCCGAGATTCCGACCCGACAGCTCTTCGCACCCGACCCAAATGAGAAACTGTATCAGGCCTTTCCTGAACGCTACCGGGCAGAGTTTCACAAGCGCTTTGCGGTCGGCCTTTATCCAATCGTCGTTGGCCTCGTGGTGCTGGCCTTTGTCGGCAACCCCAACACCAGTCGACAGGGTCAGGGGTTAGCCGTCGCCGGTACGGTTGGGCTGATCGTCGCCTTGCGTGCCGGAGCCATCGTTGCAGAGGGCGGACTGCGATCGTCAATTTCAGCCGCCTTTCTGGTTTGGGGTATTCCCATCGTCGCTATTCTTGCAGCCAGCATGTTTCTGGCGACAGATCGCAGTCCGCTGCCCCGGCAAATGCAGGCCCGAATGGTCGCCCATGCGGACCGTATCTGGCTGCGCATCCGACCGGCTCTTTTGAAGCTTTGGCGCCGCCCCGCCTCCTCCGCAGGGCAAGCTTGACCATGAGCCGCGCCACGTTTTCCCTCTATGTCGCAGGCCACTTCCTCAAGAATATGGTCTTCGTGTTCGTATTGTTTGTTTTCCTCATCGTCGCCGTCGACATGATTGAACTGTCGCGCGATTTGTCGAGCGTTCCCGAAGCCGGTTTTTCCGATGTGGCCACCATTGCCATGCTGCGGGCGCCGTCCTTTGCAGAGAATATCCTGCCCTTCGCCACGCTGTTCGGCGCGGCGGGATCGCTGATCCTGCTCAACCGAAAGCTGGAACTGGTTGTGGCAAGAGCCTCAGGCGTTTCCGTGTGGCAGTTTTTGATGCCGATGGTGGTGGCTGCCGCCATTGTCGGGGTTCTGGCGAGCCTGGTTTACAATCCGCTGTCGCTCGCCGGGGTTTCGGCATCGCGGGCGGCGGAATCCGGCGCGTTTGGAAAGGTGCGCGGGGGATTTGCAAGCAGGAACGACAAGTTCTGGCTGCGGGTCGGACGACCTGATGGTGGCGCCGTCATTCGAGCCCGCGTGGCTGAAAACCTTGGAACGAAACTGACTGGCGTGACGGTCTACACATTCGGACCAGACAACATCGCCGAGCACCGCTTTGACGCTGCAACAGCCGAGTTTCAAACCGATTCAGCGCTCAACAACTCGTTTCTACTCAGGGATGTCATTGAAACGATTCCGGGCGAAAAAACCCGTCAGATGGACCAGTTGCGCCTGCCGGTGTCGATTGATCGCTCACAGTTGCAAGCAAACACCACCAAACCAACGGAAACAGGCTTTTGGGATCTCGTCCAGCGCGCTAACGAGAGCATTCAAGCTGGCCGCAGTCCACTTCCGTTTTATACGCAATATCAATCGCTTATTGCACAACCCTTTCTCTTTGCAACAATGGTTCTCCTGGCAGCCACCTTCTCGTTAAGGTTCGCGCGTTTCGGCCAGAGCGGAAAGGCCATTCTCGGTGGCATTCTGGCGGGTTTTGTGTTGTATGTGATCACCAAACTGGTGCTAACGTTCGGGAGCAATGGGCTGGTGCCTCCGCCCGTGGCGGCGTGGACGCCTGCTTTCGTAGCTGCATTGATGAGTGTAACTGTGCTTTTGTATCAGGAGGATGGCTGATGAGCCGCGTACTTCCTGGCACGGCCGACGAGAAACAGGGCCGTTTCGGCTGCCTGTCTCGGGACCTCAGATCCGAAACTGCAACCGGTCGCAGACGCAATGCCGTGTCTGTGCCCCTTCTTGTGTTGGCAATCTGGGCCGCACTTTTTTCGATTTCGCCGTATTTGGAAGGCGCCAGCGCGCAAACGCTGCAACCCACCAACCCCGATGCTCAACTTCTGCTGAAAGCTGACGAGCTGATTTATGACAATGACGCCCAGGTGGTCACAGCGATTGGCGATGTCCAGCTCGATTATGACGGTTATAACGTCGTTGCGGACCGCGTGTCGTACAACCGCAAAACCCGGCGGGTCATGGCGAGCGGCAATGTTGAACTGCTGGAGCCAGACGGCAATCGCATTTTCGCGGACCGCTTGGACCTCACCGACGATTTTTCCGATGGCTTCGTTGATGCACTGCGCATCGAAACGCCGGAGAACACCCGCTTCGCCGCCGAAAGTGCAGAGCGTTTTGATGGCAACAAAACCGTATTCAACAATGGCGTCTATACGGCTTGCGAGCCCTGCCGATCCGACCCCGACAAGGCGCCGATCTGGCAGGTCAAAGCGCAACAGGTCATTCACAACGGCATCGAGAAGACGATCACCTATCGCGGTGCCAGCTTTGAACTCTTTGGGATGCCCATCGCTTATCTCCCCTACTTCAGCCACGCCGACCCAACGGTGAAACGCAAGAGCGGATTTCTCATTCCGAGCGCTGGTTATGAGTCAGAGCTCGGCTTTTGGTACAAGCAACGCTATTTCCTCGTTACCGGCGACAGCCATGATCTGACGCTGGGGTTGACCGGGTTCACCAAGCAAGGCGTCCTGGGTGAAGCCAAGTGGCGTCACCAACTTGAGAATGGCTATTACGAAATCCAGACCGCCGGCATCAGCCAGGAGGACCCCTCCGCTTTCGATTTCGAACCCAGCAAGGTGGAAGTCGAGCGAGGGCTGATCGCAAGCAAGGGCAAGTTCGACATCAATCCGCGCTGGACCTTTGGCTGGAAGGTGCTGGCTCAGACGGATGAGAATTTTGCCCGCACCTATGAGATAGATGGTTACACGTCTTCAAACATCACCAACGAAGTGTATCTGAAAGGCTTGCACGACCGCAGCTTCTTCAAGCTGGCCGGATATCAGTTCCTGATCCAGACCAACACGATCGTGGCTTTGAACGAAGCTTTTTCCAATCAGGATGACCAGGCTGATGTCCTGCCCGTGCTTGACTATAATTACGTCACCACCGAAACCGGATTCGGCGGGCAGGTCAATTTCGATATTGCCGCGTTCAATCTGGATCGCGATCGCATAGACATAATCACACCGCGCACACCGGCGCCCGACGAGAGGGTTCATGGTATTGCGGGACGATCGAGCAGCCTGAGCGCTCAGCTGCAGTGGAAGAAGACACTCTTCACGCCTTCGGGTTTTTCCATCACGCCTTCGGCTGCCCTTCGTGGCGACGTGTTTAACGTTGATGGCGATGCCAACACGCCGGGAATCGTCGAGCAGGGGTCAACCTTCCGCTACATGCCAACTGCAGCTCTTGAGGTGAGCTACCCGTTGCTGGCGCGCACCGAGACATCCAGCCATGTCTTTGAGCCCGTGGCACAGTTGCTGGTGCGTCCCAGCCTGAATTTCGAAGGCGTTCTGCCCAACGAAGACGCTCAAAGCCTGGTTTTCGATACCAGCACGCTGTTCCAGCATGACAAGTTTTCCGGCTATCATCGCATCGAGGGGGGCACCCGCTTGAACGCCGGTTTGAAATATTCAGGCGCTTTCGGAAATGGCATTTCGCTCAACGCTGTTGTCGGGCAGTCCTACCATTTGGCGGGCCGCAATCCTTATGCGCGCGAAGATGATCTGGTCAATACAGGCGAAGAATCAGGTTTGGAGAGTGATCGGTCCGACTATGTCGCCTCGATCGGCGTTGCGACACCGCTGTCATTGTTGCTGAACCTGCAAGGTCGCTTTGACGAAGACAACTTTGCGCTGCGTCGCGGCGAGGCCAGTTTTTCATACATATCGCCGAAATGGCGATTGAGCAGCAACTACACGTTCATTGACGAACAGAAGGATGTCGGCTTCCCGGATGACCGACAACAGGTGGGCTTCTCGGCCAACTACAAGATATCCGACAGTTTGTCGGTCTATGGCGCTGCCCAGTACGACATTCAGGACAATCGTTTCGTTTCAGACAGCGTCGGTTTCAAATACAGCAGTTGCGAATGCCTGACCGTATCTCTGTCTTATCGTGAGCGCAGAACTGAAGACGAGACGGACCGCTCCATCGGGTTTCTCGTCAGTCTGCGCACATTGGGCGATCTCGGCGGCACGATCGACACTGGTCTGTTCACGGCCGAAGATGACGAAGCGCTGTTCTGATGCTGCAGAGAGACGAGACCAGACATGATATGTGACCGACTTCATTTAACCGCAATCTTCAAGCAGAGGTTTGTGGCGAGGGGCAGGCAGCCACGTTTCGTTTCATTGCAACAGGGCCGTGAACTTCTGCTGCCGTCATAGGCCGCAATGGGTTTGCGGCTGAAAGCACATGGTGAAGTATATGAGAAACCGCAGTTGGAAACATCTGGCCTTCATGGCCATGGTTGCGCCCGTGCTTGCCGGCTGTGACGCGATCGATTCAGCCATTGGCGGCTCCACCACCGAAAAGCCGATCATTGCCGATCAACCGCTCACAACGGGCGTGCCCGAGACAAAGCTGCTTTCGGGAACAGGCGGAACACGCATCGCTGTTCTGGTCGACGACCAGGCGATCACGAATACCGATATTCGCCGTCGTGCCCAATTCGTGAAATTGCGCCGCCTGAAGGGCAACCCCACCGCGGTTGCACGCCAGGAACTCATCGACGAAGCCATCAAGATGCGCGAAGCTAGGCGGTTGAACGCCGTGGCGAGCGACACTGCCGTTGATCAGGCCTATGCGCGCTTTGCAAAGCGCAACAAGATGCCACTCAACGTGCTCGACAAGATTATGGCGGACCGCGGAGTCACCAAACGCGGTTTCAAGCAGTTCATACGTGCCCAGATGAGCTGGCAGCGCGCAGTTGGCGCAAGAATGCGTTCCGAAGGGACCACGACAGCCGCACCATCCGCTCAACCGTGGCTCCCTGCAGTCGGCTCGACAACACGCGACACTAAGGAATACACGCTCCAACAGGTAGTCTTCACCGTTCCCAAAGCGGAGCGCTCACAAACTCTTGCCGCCAAAACAGCAGCGGCCAATCGCTTCAGAAATCAGGTGACGGGTTGCGACAATACACGCGATCTTGCCAAAGGCCTCAATGATGTCGCCGTTTTGGATCGCGGTCGCATACGCGCAGACCAACTGCCACCGGATTGGCGTAAAGAGGTTGAAACAACCCAACCGGGCCGCGCGACCAAAGTGCGCCAGACGCCCAAGGGCGCCGAAATGCTGATCGTCTGTCGCGCGCGAGACATCAAGACGGTGGACGGTGGAGCGGACATCTTCGCAAGTGAGGACTTTGAGGAGAAGGCGTCCGAATTTGAGAAGAAATATTTTGCCGAGTTGAAGAAGAAAGCGGTGATCAAGCAACGCTGATGCGTTGCGCGTCGTCACGCCATGCAGTCTTCACCCCTCGTCGTTTCGATCGGAGAACCGGCAGGCATTGGTGCAGACGTTCTTCTGACCGCCTGGAACAATGCGCGCTCAAAGCACCATGACGAGCTTCCGCCGTTTTTCGTTGTGGGAGATGCCGATCACCTGAAACGTCGGGCCGAACATTTGGGCATAGATATCGAGTGTCAAACCGATCCTGCCCCCCAATCGGCGTCGGCAGTTGGCGATGCCCTGCCCGTGCTGCCTTTGAAATCGCGTCTCACCGGCGATCCTGGTCGTCCGGTTGCCAGCGATGCAGCGGGCGTCATCGAAGCCATAGAGACTGGCGTCCAATTGCTGCGTGACAAGCGTGCAAGCGGCCTGGTCACTCTACCAATCAACAAGGCCTCATTGTATGAGACAGGATTCCCATATCCCGGGCACACAGAATATCTGGGGGCGCTGGCTCAAGACTGGCCCAGCAGCAACCAGACGCCTCGACCGGCGATGATGCTCGCCGGACCGCAATTGCGTGCTGTTCCTGTGACCATCCACATTTCGCTGGCAGACGTTCCCTCAGCCTTAACAGTGCAAGCCATCATCGAGGCGGGTACAATAACCGATCACGATCTGCGCTCGCGATTTGGAGTAGCAGAGCCACGCCTGGCCGTTTCCGGTCTCAACCCGCATGCGGGCGAAAATGGTGCGATGGGCGATGAAGAGCTTCGCGTCATCGCACCTGCGATTGAGCAGTTGCGCGAAGCCGGCATCAACGCGTTCGGCCCCCTGCCCGCCGACACCATGTTCCATGCCGCCGCTCGCGCAACCTATGATGCCGCGATCTGCATGTATCACGATCAGGCGCTGATACCGGCCAAAGCGTTGGATTTCGATGAAACGGTGAATGCAACGCTTGGTCTGCCCTTCATCCGCACATCGCCCGATCATGGAACCGCCTTCGACCTCGCCGGAACAGGCAAAGCCAACCCGGCCAGTTTCGTCGCTGCCCTGCGGATGGCCTGGGACATGGCGCAACGCCAAACATCGACCCAATCATGAGCCATATCGATGATCTGCCGCCACTGCGTGATGTGATTGCAACCCACGGACTGACCGCAAAAAAGGCACTTGGCCAAAACTTTCTGCTTGATCTCAACATCACCATGAAGATCGTTCGGACCGCCGGCGATCTGACAAACTGCACTGTTCTGGAGATCGGCCCTGGCCCGGGTGGATTGACCCGCGCACTTTTGGCAAGTGGTGCCCGCCACGTGGTGGCCATTGAACGCGATGACCGCTGCCTGCCCGCCTTGCGGGACATTGCAGCGCACTATCCCGGTCGGTTGACGGTGATCTCTGACGACGCTCTTGCTGTCGACCACAAGAATGTTCTTGTCCGTGCGGGAAACAAAAAGACAGTCCGCATCGTGGCAAATCTGCCCTACAATATCGCGACGCCACTGCTGACGGCTTGGGTCGGCGGGTCAGCTTGGCCGCCCTTCTGGCAAAGCGCGACGCTCATGTTCCAGCGCGAAGTTGCCCAACGCATCACCGCAAAGAGGGGTGAGAAAGCCTGGGGGCGTCTGGGCGTACTGACCGATTGGCGCTGTCGCAGCGAAATCGCCTTCGACCTGCCCCCGCAAGCCTTCACCCCCCCGCCCAAGGTCACGTCGTCAGTCGTCATGCTGGAGCCGCGAAGGGAACCGCTCGCGGTGGAAGTTGCCTTACTGGAGCGCGTTACCCAGGCCGCTTTCGGCCAAAGACGCAAGATGTTGCGTCAGAGCCTGAAATCACTCGGTGGAGAAGAGTTGCTGGCTCGTGTGAACATTGATCCGACCATGCGGGCCGAAAATCTGACCACCGAGCAGTTTGTGGCCTTAGCCCAGCAGATCTGACACGAAATCATGCATGCCGACCCTGCGGTCTCGGCGCAACCTTTCGGCCTTTAGGACCGCCTTCACCTCGGCAAAGGCGGCGTTGAGATCATCATTCACGATAACATAGTCATATTCATACCAGTGCTGCATCTCGACACGCGAATTTTCGAGGCGCTTTTCGATCACATCTTCCGTGTCCTCAGCCCGCCTCACCAACCTGGCACGCAATTCCTGCATGGAAGGCGGCAGAATGAAGATGGAGCAAATGTCCGAGCGTGCCGCTTCAAACATTTGCAGCGCGCCCTGATAATCGATGTCGAACAGCATGTCACGGCCGGCCTGCATGGCCTTAGAGACTGGCTCGCGCGGCGTGCCGTAGAGATTTCCGTGGACGTTTGCCCATTCCAACAGCTCGCCATCATCACGCAACCGCAGAAAGGCCCGCTCCTCGATGAAGTGGTAGTCCTTCCCGTCAATCTCGCTTCCCCGGCGCGCGCGTGTGGTGACGGATACGGAAAGGGAAAGTGCCGGGTCGTCGCTCAGCAGGTTTCGCGCGATGGTCGATTTGCCTGCACCCGAGGGAGAAGACAGAACCAGCATAAGGCCGCGCCGCGCAATATTTGCGTTCACACCATCCACCGCGTTGGCCTCACTCGACATTGAGCACCTGTTCGCGAAACTGGTCGATCACAGCTTTCAGTTCAAGGCCAAGAGAGGTGAGATCAGCACTCGCCGACTTTGAACACACAGTATTGGCTTCGCGATTGAACTCTTGCGCCAGAAATTCGAGTTTGCGACCGGCTGGACTGCCGACTTCGATCAATTCAAGCGCCGCAGCACAATGGGCTTTCAATCGGTCCAGCTCTTCGCGAATGTCGGCCTTGGTGGCCAGAAGCGCCGCTTCCTGATGCAGTCTGGTTTGATCAAGCGGCGTCGTATCCTCTACCAGAGCGGCAATCTGTTTGTTTAATCTGTCCCGAATGGCGTCCGACTTGTTTGCGGGGTCTGCTTCGATGCGGTCAACGAGCTTTTCGATTTCCTCAACATGGCCGGAAAGGATGTCCGCCAGCGCGGCACCTTCCTGCTTTCGATGCGCTGTCAGATCACGCAAGGCGACTCCGAAACTGGCCAGAATTGCCGCGTTCAGCGCTTGTGAACTGTCCGAGACCGGCTCAGCGTCCACGACTTCCAGCACTCCACGAAGGGCAAGAATTTGCGCCGCGCTGGAAGGTGACGTTTCAATGTTTGAATCTATCTGTGAAACCGCTGCCAGCACCGTATCGAGGGCGTTTTGATTGACCTCCAATCGGCCGGCCTTGCTGTCAGAGACAAGCGTAAGCGCTGCCTGAACATTGCCACGCGACAGACGCTGAGCTGCGGACTTTCGCACGGCAACGTCGAGTGCCTCGAACCCGTGAGGCAACCGCAATCGCAGATCGAGCCCCTTGCCGTTGACGCTACGCAGTTCCCAGGTCCAGCGATGCTCGATCGCCTCAACCGACTGGCTTTCGCGCACGCGCGCAAAACCCGTCATGCTGTGAAGGCTCAATTGCTTGCCTCTGCCTCTTCGGCGGCATTGGCCGCAGCCTCGGCTTCAGCCTTGCGCTCGGCCTCAATTTTGCGCCAGTTGCGCACATTGGCATTGTGCTCGCGCAGCGTCTTGGCGAACACATGCCCGCCCGTCCCGTCCGCAACGAAGAACAGATCATCCGTCTCCAACGGATGGGCGACTGCCCTCATGGCTTCGAGGCCCGGATTTGCGATGGGTGTCGGCGGCAGTCCGCGTATCTGATACGTATTGTAGGGTGTCTCCTTGCGCAGCTCGGAGCGTCGCAATCCACCGCGGCCTTCCGGCTTACCCTTGCCGCCCCAAATGCCGTAAATGATTGTCGGATCGGTCTCGAGACGCATTTTCCTGCGCAGGCGATTGACGAAAACCGAGGCGACATGTGGTCGCTCGTCGGCAAGTCCAGTCTCCTTTTCCACAATCGACGCCAGGTTGACCAAATCCGCCGGAGTTTCCAGCGGCAGCCCCTCGTCACGACCGGCCCATATTTCCGCAACGGCCTTTTCCTGCGCTACGCGCATCTGGTCCAGAATATCCTGCTTCGTGGTGCCGCGCCGGAAGGTGTAGGTATTGGGCAAAAGTGACCCTTCGGGCGGAACTTCCGTGATTTCTCCAGACAGGCGTTCATCTGCCGATAAACGTTCAACGATTCGGTAGCTTGTCCAACCTTCCGGGAACGTCACGCTGTAGGTAATGGGTCGGCCTTCTGTGAGTTCCAGCATCACCTCGCGCATGCTCATTCCGGGCTTGAACCCATATTCGCCGACTTTGAGATCCCCGGAACGGCCCGCAGCCTGAACGCCCCGAACAAAGATCTCTAGTGGCCCCTGTTGCGCGATGATATTGCGCGCTTCCAGCCCCGGAACGATGGACTTGAAACTCGCTCCGGCGGGGACGTCAAAGGTCGTTTCGATGTCCAGCGGCCCACGAGCATCGAATTGCTGCTTGCCGTACCAGACAACGGCAGCAAAGCCCGCGACCGCGATGATCGCCAGTGTCATCATGAAATTGAGGAAGCGCACCGTCACGCTTCTGGCCCGCCTGGAACGGCGCGGGCGAGGTGCAGGCTCGTGCAAGCCCGCCTCGTCGTAAGAAACCGGCTCACCTCGATAATGCTCGCCATCATTCGGGTTCAACCGCTGCGACGGCGAACTGCGCCCGAAACTGGGTTGATCCGATGATGCACTCACAATGCCTCGCCCCGCATTTGCCCTAGTCTCAACGTCCAAATCAAAGCCTCAGCAACACACCAAACCAATGTGGCGCCATGGCGGCATGATCGCACCTCGCGCCATGCGACGCAGGTCTGTCACACCTTGGCAAAGATCAGTGACGCATTGGTTCCGCCAAATCCGAAGGAATTTGAAAGCGCCACGGAAATATCACGCTTTCGCGCCTCGTGCGGAACCAGATCAATCGCCGTTTCAACCGCCGGATTGTCCAGATTGAGTGTTGGCGGTGCAATGCCATCACGCATGGCCTGCAAGCAGAAGATCGCTTCTATCGACCCGGCTGCCCCCAGCGAATGCCCAATCGCAGACTTGGTTGACGACATGGAAAGGCCTTTGGCCGCATCACCAACGAGCCGCTCAACGGCACCCAATTCCATCGTGTCTGCCATGGTCGAGGTGCCATGCGCATTGATGTAATCGATCTGCGACGCTGAAATTCCCGCGCGTTTCATCGCTGCCTGCATGGCGCGGAACGCACCTTCATGGTTCTCGGCCGGAGCGGTTATGTGAAATGCATCACCGGAAAGGCCGTAGCCGATCAGCTCGCCATAGATTTTCGCGCCGCGTGCTTTGGCATGTTCGAACTCTTCAAGCACGACAACACCGGCGCCTTCACCCATCACGAAACCATCGCGATCAGCGTCCCAGGGTCGCGATGCCTTTTCCGGCGTGTCATTGAAGCTGGTCGACAGGGCCTTGCATGCCGCAAAACCAGCCAGAGACAGCCGACAGACGGGCGATTCAGCTCCACCCGCAACCATCACATCTGCATCGCCCAACGCGATCAGCCGCCCGGCATCACCAATGGCATGCGCGCCGGTTGAACAAGCCGTCACCACCGAATGGTTTGGACCTTTGAGACCATGCTCAATGGACACATAGCCGGACGCCAGATTGATGAGCCTGCCAGGAATGAAGAAAGGGCTAACCCGCCGCGGGCCACGCTCGGCCAACAGAAGCGAAGTCTGTTCGATGCCCTGCAAGCCGCCAATGCCGGAGCCGATAAGCGTTCCGGTAGCACATTTCTCATCTTCCGTGGTAGGGTGCCAACCGGCATCGTTCAGCGCCTGCGTCGCCGCTGACATCGAATAAACGATAAAAGGGTCAACCTTGCGTTGCTCCTTCACCTCCATCCAGTCATCGGGGTTGAACTTGCCATTCGCAGTGTCGCCCAGCGGGATCTGACATGCGATCTTGCTTGGCAGATCATCGACCTGAAAATCTTCCACGAATCTGGCAGCACTTTTACCGGCAATGATGCCTTGCCAGCTGGTTTCTGCATCACCGCCCAAGGGCGACACCATCCCGATTCCGGTGACGACAACGCGCCGCATATCACCCCCCAACACTCAACGTCCGCAGTTTTCCCGCGGTTCAACTACTCACAAAAAAGGGCGTGGGCTTGTGGCCAACGCCCATTGAAGCTGTATGCGGAAGGCTCTCAGGCCTTATTGGCATCCAGATAAGAAACAGCATCCTTGACGGTCTGGATGGTTTCGGCTGCATCATCAGGAATTTCGACGCCGAATTCCTCTTCAAAGGCCATCACCAGTTCAACAGTATCAAGGCTGTCGGCACCAAGATCGTCGATGAAAGACGCGTTCGCAACGACCTTGTCTTTCTCAACGCCAAGGTGTTCGACCACGATTTTCGTGACGCGTTCTTGTGTGTCGCTCATATGGGTTCTCCGCTCGGGGCATTCCGTTCAAGTCTAACTAATTGGCGGTTTCGGCGAGATCAAGCGCAATTGTTAACTGTAACACCTCACCCGCAGGCCTTTTGGCCTAGATCATCGCCATCCCACCGTTCACATGCAGGGTCTGGCCCGTAATGTAAGAGGCCTCGTTGCTGGCCAGATACACAACGGCGCTGGCCACCTCATCCCCGGTGCCGAGGCGCTTTGCAGGGACAGTCGCAAGGATCGTGTCCTTTTGCTTGTCGTTGAGCGCATCCGTCATCGGTGTTTCGATAAATCCAGGCGCAACACAGTTGACCGTCACATTGCGGCTGGCGATTTCCATGGCCAACGACTTCGACATGCCGATCATGCCTGCCTTGGAGGCGCAATAATTGCCCTGACCTGGATTGCCAGTCACACCGACCACCGATGTAATGTTGATGATGCGGCCAGATTTGCGACGCATCATGGGATAAACCGCTTCTCGCGTTAGCTGAAAGCATGCCTTTAGATTGATATCGAGGACTGTATCCCAATCCTCATCACTCATGCGCACGAACAGGCCGTCTTTCGTGATCCCGGCATTGTTGATGAGGATGTCCACGCCATCCATTTCCGATTCAGCCTTTTGGGCCAGTCCCTTGATTTGCTTGGCATCCGACAGATCGGCGGGGAAAACGTGAACACGTTCCTCCAGCACGTCAGCGAGTTTCTCAAGCTTCTCAACCCGCGTTCCGTGAAGGCCAACGGTTGCTCCCTGAGCGTGCAGAGCTTTGGCGATCGACACGCCAATGCCGCCGGATGCCCCGGTAACGAGTGCCTTCTTGCCCTTCAGATCGAACATGAACTGTCTCCGATTGTCTGAATCATTATCGCGCCTTGCGGCATTGGTTTCACATACTGAATCACGTGTTTAGGTGAATGGTGATCAGCCTTCAGCCGCCAGCACCTTCTCCACATCAGCTGGCGTGTTGATCGCCACGCCCGATACGCTGCGATCAATGCGCCTTGCAAGCCCCGTGAGCACCTTGCCCGCACCAATTTCCCACATCTGATTGACGCCTTCATCGGCCATATAGGAGACGCTTTCCGCCCAGCGCACGCGCCCTGTCACCTGCTCCACCAGACGCTTGCGAATATCTTCCGGGTGAGAAATCGGCTCGGCCAAAACATTGGCAACCAGCGGCACGATCGTGGGCTTGATGTCCACCTCTTGAAGCGCCGCATGCATGCGTTCCGCAGCTGGTTGCATGAGCGTGGAATGGAACGGAGCGGAAACCGGCAGGGCGAGTGCGCGTTTGGCTCCGGCTTCGCTGGCCGCCGCCATGGCTTTCTCTACAGCGTCCTTGTGGCCGGAAATGACAAGCTGACCTCCACCATTGTCATTGGCGATCTGGCATTGAACGGTGTCGTCTGATGCTTCAGTGCAAATTGCTTCAACGGCTTCCTGTTCCAGGCCGATGATCGCCGCCATGGCGCCTTTGCCAACGGGCACGGCGGCCTGCATGGCTTCTCCGCGAATGCGCAGAAGTCTGGCCGTGTCAGCAATGCTGAGTGCTTTCGCGGCGGCCAGGGCGGAATATTCGCCAAGCGAGTGACCGGCCACATAGTTGGCACTGGTTACGGTGAAGCCCTCCGCTTCGAGAGCCCGCAGCGTGGCGATACTGACCGCCATCAAGGCTGGTTGTGCATTCGCTGTCAGGGTCAGCGTTTCCTCGGGCCCGTCCCAGACGATGTCTGAGAGCTTTTCGCCCAGAGCATCATCAACCTCATCGAAGACGGCCTGAGCTTCGCTCCAATTTTGTGCGATATCGCGGCCCATACCGACCGACTGGGACCCCTGTCCAGGAAATGTAAGTGCCAGCATCGCTGCATCCTTGCCTTCAGTTTGCGGTTAGTTGGAGTGCGCCGCCGCCAAGGTCAAGTTGCTCTGGCCCGCAATCCGCTGACCGTTGCGCGCGGCGCAAGGCCCTCAGGGTCCACAACAAGTTCAAGAAGCGCCCCTGTACGACTGGCGCGAGCGCGCTCAAACGCGTCGGCGAAGTCTTGCGTGCACTCGACGCGCTCACCGTGCAGACCAAAGGCTTCCGCGATTTTTGTGAAGTCCGGGTTGACCAGTGCAGTGCCGCTCACACGACCCGGATATTCCCGCTCCTGATGCATGCGGATCGTGCCATACATGCCATTGTTGATGACGATGATGATCGGCGCAGCCCCATATTGTTGGGCGACACCAAGTTCCATGCCGTTCATCTGAAAATCGCCATCGCCCGCGAAACACAGGACGAAACGGTTCGGATCGACAAGCCTCGCCATCACGGCAGCAGGGACGCCAGCGCCCATCGATCCCGCTTCAGGCCCGATCAACCGCCTATTTTTGCCATACATCAGGAAACGGTTGGCCCAGATGGCGAAATTTCCGGCTCCATTGGTGATGATTGTGTCATCGGGCAGCACGTCTCGCAGATGCGCCAGCACTTTGCCTAAATCGAGATCACCGGGCTGATCCGGCAAATCAAAGCCGGCAAGCCAGTTGTGCCGCGCTTTCTTGGTTCGATCGGCCCAGACCGGCGCATCCACCACTTCACTTGCTGCGAGTGCTGACGCGGCAGCATTGGGGCCGGATAGAATGGCAAGGTCAGGCGTGAATATCTTGCCCAAGTCCCCTTCCCCGGCATGGATGTGAACCAGCGTCTTGTCGAAGGTTGCGGGATCGAAAAGCGTGTAGCCGGCCGTGAGCGTCTCTCCAAAGCGAACATTCAACGCCAGCAGCAGATCGCTTTCATCGAGAAACTTGCGTATTTCCGGAGCCATGCCGAAGCTTGCATCGCCGACATAGGATGGCGACTCGTTGTCGATTCTGTCCTGATTGCGGAAGGTCACGACCAGCGGCAGTTGATTGGCCTCCAGAAAATTCTGAAGCGCGACTTTGCCTGCATCGTTCCAGCCCCCGCCCCCGGCTATGACAACAGGCCGTTTCGCCTGCCGCAACATGGCCATGGCGTCGTCAATCTGGCATTGCGCCGGCAGTGCCTGAACGGGTTTGACGAAGCCGCGCGGTCGGGCGTCGGTCGTCTGGACCAGCATATTTTCGGGCAACGCCACAACGACAGGCCCGGGTCGCCCGGACTGTGCGACTGAGAAAGCGCGGCAAACGAGTTCGGGCACGCGGTCAGCGCTGTCGATTTCAACGGCCCATTTGCACATCGACCCGAAAACGGCCCGATAATCGAGTTCCTGGAAGGCCTCACGGTCGCGCATCGAGGTTTCAATCTGGCCGACAAACACCACCATCGGAACGGAATCCTGCATGGCCGTGTGAATTCCGATGGCGGCGTTGGTCGCACCCGGCCCACGGGTTACGAAAAGAATTCCAGGCTTGCCCGTCAGCTTTCCATAGGCTTCGGCCATGAAAGAACCACCGCCCTCCTGCCGGCAATTGATGAAGCGAAAGGCGTTGCCCGCATCATGCAGCGCATCGAGCACCGCAAGATAGCTTTCGCCCGGCACGCCGAAGCCAATCTCGGCCTCCTGTTCCAGAAGACACTCGACGATAAGTTGCGCACCTGTGCGGGACATGGAGATTCCTTGCTGCGACTTGTGCGAGACGGTCGCTCTTCAACAGAAAACGCCCGGCAACCGCAAGGTCACCGGGCGCTTGATTGTGTGATTTCGGAACAATCAGCGGATCGAGATCGTCTCGAACTTGCCGTCCTTCACTTCCAGTTCCTTGAAGGATCCTGTTGCCTCGCCTACTTCGGTGAAGGTCACGTTCGAAGCGCCTTCATAATCGACGTCCTGACCGGCTGCAATCATTTCCAGAGCCTTTGCCAACTGACCGGGCATGATTTTCTCGCCCGGTGCGTTGGCAACAGCCATGATGTTGTCAGCAATCGCCTTGCGGTCGGTCGAGCCAGCCTTTTGCATGGCCAGGATCACCAGAGCAGCGGCGTCGTAAGATTCTGGCATATAGGGGCCGTCCACCTTTTCCAGTCCGCCCGCTTTGGCGACGTCCTGGAAGGTCGCAGCGCCTTGGGATTCCGATCCAGGCAGCGTGCCGATCGTGCCGTTGAGATCAGCGCCAATCGCCTCAATGAGCGATTCACCGATCATGCCGTCAGCCAGGATGAACTTGGAGAAGGCACCCGTATCGAGCGAAGTCTGGATGATGCCTTTACCGCCCTGATCGACATAGCCGAATACGGCCAGATGCTCGGCACCGGCTGCGGCGAGCGCGCCAACTTCAGCCGAATAGTCGGCTTTGCCGTCTTCATGGGCCGCAGAAATCGCAACCTTGCCGCCAACCGCTTCGAAAGCAGCCTGAAAGCTGTCTGCCAACCCCTTGCCGTAATCGTTGTTGGTGAAGGTCACGGCAACATTGGTGATGCCACGATCTTTCAGCACGTCAGCCAGAACTTGACCCTGACGAGCGTCAGACGGAGCGGTGCGGAAGAAAAAGCCATTGTCCTCAATGGTGGTGAGCGCCGGCGAAGTGGCCGAAGGCGAAATCGACACGACACCATTTGGCACGGCAACACTATTCACGATGGCCGTGGTCACGCCGGAGCAATCCGCACCATAGATGGCGACGACATTGTCAGCGGTGACGAGCTTCTCAGCAGCGGTGGTGGCCGCAGCAGCATCGGTGCAAGTGGAATCGCCACGCACGGGCACAATGGTCTTGCCGTCGAGCAATTTGCCGGAATCGGAGGCCTCTTTCATGGCCAGTTCAGCAGCAGCAGCCATGTTCGGTGTCAGCGATTCAATTGGGCCGGTGAAGCCCAAAATGACGCCCATTTTGACCTCGTGACCGTCGGCAAACGCAGCCCCCGTCAATCCGGCAAGAATGGTCGTCGCCATCAAGAGTTTTCTCATTGCAGTCTCCCTGAAGTGTTCTGAATATGACGTTCCGGAGCGTTTTCGCGCCGTCTTCGTCCTCGCAAAGGCAGATTTTTAGAAGCCTCCGCAGATTGGGCGGCAATCTCCACTATCCGACAGGCGAACGCAACCGATAGTTTATCGATGGTTAACGATGCTGTCGCGTCGCATAGACTAGCGGCTCGCCGTTCGTTCAGGCAACAAACCACCGGGCGAAAAGCGCATCACCAGCAGCATGATGATGCCCATGGTGAAAAGCCTCATATGCTGCGCTGAATCGATGAGATGCGTACGCAACGCACTGCCCTCCTCCAGAAACTGCGTTGCATTGGCCATCAGCCAGTTACCGACGATCTCCGCTTCGATCCAGATAAACCAGATAAAGAAAGCTCCGAGCACGCTGCCCAGATTGTTGCCAGACCCACCAACGATTACCATGACCCAGATCAGAAATGTGAAGCGCAGGGGCTGGTAGGACCCCGGTGTGAACTGCCCGTCCAGCGTTGTCAGCATCGCACCCGCAATGCCAACAACCGCGCTGCCAAGCACGAAAATCTGCAAATGCCGTGCCGTCACGTTCTTGCCCATGGCTGCGGCGGACACTTCATTGTCGCGGATCGCCCTGACCATGCGACCCCAGGGCGATGCAAGCGCAAGAACACACAGCGCGAGAACGGCGATCAATACGGAGCTAAATAACGCCGCATAGGCCAGTTTCACGAAAATGCTGGAGCCTTCTACGAGATCAAAGCCCCGGTCTGTCGCAAGTTGCGTGAACCAGGGCGCGCCTTGCAGATCGATTTCGTAAGGCACGGGCCGATCCAACCCGGTGACGTTTTTCACCCCGCGGGTCAGCCAATCCTCATTCTTGATCATCGCGATGATGATTTCGGAGATGCCAAGGGTCGCAATGGCGAGATAGTCCGACCGCAACCCAAGCGCGACCTTGCCGATCAGCCAGGCAGCAGCAGCGGCCAACACCCCGCCAACCGCCCAGGACAGCATGATCGGCATGCCGAGTCCGCCAAGAAATCCCGATTGCGCCGGGTTGTCCGCCTCAATTGCCGCAACGGCGGGGTCATAGACCTCTCGAATGACGAAATAGCCGCCAATGATAACCACCAGCATCACGAGTGTCTTGAGCGGACCCGATGCCAGTTTTCGGTAGGCAATGACCGCCAATGCAATGACGCCAAGCGTCACCGCACCGCTCGCCAATATGCCAAGGCCCCCGGCCTGCCAGGCCGAGGCGACCGGAGCTGTTGAGGTCAACACCGCCGCCACGCCGCCAAGGGCTGCAAAGCCCATAATCCCCACATTGAACAGGCCCGCGTAACCCCACTGAATGTTCACGCCCAGTGCCATCACTGCCGAAATCAGGCACAGATTGAAAATGGCGAGCATCACGTTCCAGGATTGCAGGAACCCAACGAGCGCGAGCAGCGCACCGAAGGCGGCAAAGCCCAAAACGGCGCGCATGGTTTGGCTGTCTGAACCGGCTGACGGGTTGGACGTGGTGGCGCTCATATCACTTTCCCCCGCATAAGCCCGGTTGGTCGCACCAGAAGCACGACGACGAGAATGATGAAGGACACTGCAAATTTGTAATCGGTCGACAGAAGCTGCATCAGCCCTTCCGGCGCCAGACTTTCAGGCACGAGATAGGTGAGGAACTTCTTGTAGGCGTAGGTGATCGTCACTTCGGAAAAGGCGACGACGAACCCGCCCAAAATCGCGCCAACCGGATTGCCAACGCCGCCCACAATCGCGGCAGCAAACATCGGCAGCAGCAATTGGAAATAGGTGAACGGTTTGAAGCTCTTGTCCAGCCCGTAAAGCGTTCCGGCAATCGTCATCAGCGCCGCGGCGATGATCCACGTGACCGTCACCACCTTCTGTGGGGAGATGCCTGACAGCAGCGCCAGGTCTTCATTGTCGGAAAAAGCGCGCATGGATTTGCCCGTGCGGGTGCGGTTCAAAAACCAGAACAGGGCGACCACCAGCGCGATGGCGATCACGACCGTCAGCGCCTGCGATGATTTGATCGCCAGCCCTTCATTCAAACCCATGGCGCGACGAAAATTCCCGGCTCGCACGATGAAACGCTCGCCATCCATGAAGGCCTGATCGTCGGGCCCGATGATCACGCGCACCAGCCCGTTGGTGACAAACATCACGCCGACAGAGGCCATGACCAGCCGGATCGGCGGTGCCTTGATCTCACGATAGTGGCGATAAACGAACTTATCCGCCGCCAGCGCATAGAGCGCGAGCGCGGCCATACCCAACGGCAAGGCCAAGAGCGCGGTGGGAAGCGGCCCGAGCGATACACCGAGCGACTGAAACCACCAGGTCAGCAGGATTACGACCATGGTGCCAAACGCCATCTGATCGCCATGGGCGAAATTGGCAAAGCGCAGGATCGAATAAATCAGCGTGATGCCAAGCGCACCGAGCGCCAGTTGCGCACCATAGGCCAATCCCGGCACGAAGACGAAATTGGCAAACAGTGTGATCGCGTTCAAAACATCCATGACCGCTATCCGCCCAAAAAGCTTGCACGCACTTCCGGATTGGCGAGCAGCGCCTCCCCGGTATCCGTGAAGCGGTTTTCGCCGGTCACCAGCACATAGCCGCGATCTGCGATATTGAGGGCCTGACGCGCATTCTGTTCCACCATCAGGATCGCCACACCGGTTTCGCGAATTTCCAGAATACGATCAAACAGTTCGTCCATCACGATGGGTGAAACACCGGCGGTCGGCTCATCCAGCATCAAGACGGAGGGTTTCGTCATCAACGCCCGACCGACGGCGACTTGCTGGCGTTGCCCGCCGGAGAGTTCTCCGGCAGGCTGGCGCCGCTTTTCCTTCAGGATCGGGAAAAGTGCGCAAATCTCTTCCATCGTGCCGGAAAAATCATCGTCCCGCAGGAACGCGCCCATTTCGAGATTTTCCTCAACGCTCATGCCGGTGAAAACATTGGAAGTCTGCGGCACGAAGCCGACGCCCTGAGCGATGCGATCTTGCGGCGTCAGATCGGTGATGTCCTTTCCGTCAAGCATCACCTGACCTTCGCGCAGATCAAGCATGCCTAGCATGGCCTTCATGGCCGTTGACTTACCAGCGCCATTCGGGCCGACGATCACGGCGATCTCACCACGTTCTACACCGACAGAGCAGCCTTTTAGAATGTCGGCCCCGCCATAGCCGCCGACCAGATTGTCGCCCGACATGAACATCACGCATCCGCCTTTTGCGGCTTGTTTTTCAGCCCCGTGCCCAAATAGGCTTCGATCACCTCTTCATTCGATTTCACCTCGTCCGCCTTGCCTTGTGCCAACACGGTTCCTTCCGCCATCACAATGACCGGATCGCAAAGGCGTCCGATGAAATCCATGTCATGCTCGATCATGCAGAATGTGTATCCGCGCTCTTCATTGAGCCGCAAAATCGCGTCACCAATCTCGCCAAGCAGCGTGCGATTGACCCCAGCGCCCACTTCATCCAGCAGAACGATCTTGGCATCCGTCATCATGGTGCGGCCAAGCTCCAGCAGCTTCTTTTGCCCGCCGGACAAATTGCCAGCCTTTTCATGGGTCAGATGGCTAAGGTTCAAAAACTGAATCACCTCCATCGCATTGTCGCGAACCTCGTTTTCCTGCACTCTCACCTGCCCGCGGCGGAACCAGGCATTGACGATGGATTCGCCCATCTGGTCGGGTGGCACCATCATCAGATTTTCAAGAACGCTCAGCGTGGAAAACTCATGTGCGATCTGGAAGGTGCGTAAAAGCCCCTTGGCGAACAATTCATGCGGCGGCAGCCCTGTCACATCCTCACCATCGAGATAGACATGACCGGCGGTTGGCGGAAACAAACCGGCAACGATGTTGAACAGCGTGGTCTTGCCCGCACCATTGGGCCCGATCAGCCCGGTGATCGACCCGGCAGCGATCTCCAGAGACGCATCTTCGACGGCATGAACCCCGCCAAACTGCTTGAACAGATGCTCAACTCTGATCATGGGGCTTCCGGTTCATTCGAGGCCTTCATATTTGGTTCGCTTTATCATTGAACCGGTTGGCAGCTTCACGCGATACTGTTCAACTTGACCGAAGAACAAACGGCCCAGCACGGTGGCATGCGCGTAGCGGATGCGCAACGCAACTTCAACGCGGGAGAAGCGGGACATGGCGCAAACGAGCGGTTTTCAACGACCAAAGCCCTGGGCCGATATGGCTCCACTCTTGGTCGATATCGCCATTGGGCGTCAAAAGGCTGATCTGGTGATCCGCGGCGGGCGTTGGGTCAATGTCTATTCCGGTGAAATCATCGACAACACCGACCTTGCGATCGCCGGCGGGCGTTTCGCCTATTGTGGGCCGGATGCGAGCCATTGCATCGGTGAGGAAACCGAAATCATCGAAGCGGAGGGCCGTTTTCTCGTCCCCGGCCTGTGTGATGGTCACATGCATGTGGAATCCGGCATGGTCACCGTGACGGAGTTCTGCCGCGCGGTGATCCCGCATGGCACGACCTCAATGTTCATCGATCCGCATGAAATTGCCAATGTGCTTGGCCTGCCCGGCGTGCGGCTCATGCATGATGAGGCGCTTGCCATGCCCATCAATGTTTACGTGCAGATGCCAAGCTGCGTTCCCTCCGCGCCGGGGCTGGAGAATGCTGCGGCGAGCCTTGGGCCGCACGATATTGCCGAGACCATGGGCTGGGAGAACATTATCGGCCTTGGCGAGGTGATGGATTTTCCCGGTGTCGCGGCCAACACACAGCGCATGGTCGGGGTCGTCGCGCAAACCATGCGGGCCGGAAAGACCGTTGGCGGGCACTACGCGTCTCCGGTGCTCGACAAAGCCTTTCACGCTTATGCGGCGGGTGGTCCGGCAGATGATCACGAAGGCACGCGCAAGGAAGACGCAATCGCCCGGATACGTCAGGGCATGCGCGCCATGCTTCGGCTGGGATCTGCCTGGTACGATGTGGAAGCGCAGATCAAGGCGGTCACCGAAGATGGGATCGACCCACGCAACGTGATCTTGTGCACCGATGACAGTCATTCCGGCACGCTGGTCAATGATGGCCACATGAACCGGGTTTTGCGCCACGCCATCGAATGCGGCTGCCCGCCAGTAACAGCCATTCAGATGGCGACGCTCAATACGGCCCAGCATTTCGGTCTTGAGCGCGAACTTGGTTCCATCGCACCGGGCCGCCTCGCAGATGTGCTTCTTGTCGATGATCTGGAAGCCTTCTCCATCAAGCGCGTCTTCGCCCGGGGTGTGGAAGTGGCCAATGGCGATGGCATGGCTGTTGACCTGCCGCGTTTCGACTATCCCGACCGCGCCAAAACCACTGTCAATATGAAGCGTGATCTGGTTGCGCAGGATTTCGACATTGCGGCACGAGAAGGGGCCAATTCGGTCCGGGCGCGGGTGATTGGCGTGGTCGAAAATCAGGCACCCACCGTGGCGCTGGAGAAGGAACTCTCTGTCGAATCCGGGCTTGTGGCGATGGATGCCGCGCAGGATGTCTGCCAAATCGCGCTGGTTGAACGCCACCGCGCGACAGGTAGCGTGGTCAACGCCTTCGTTTCCGGGTTCGGTTACGACAAGCCCTGCGCGATGGCCTCAACCGTTGCACATGACAGCCATCACATCATCGTCGTTGGAACGTCGAAATCAGACATGGCCCTTGCAGTAAATCGCCTGCGCGAAGTCGGCGGCGGCGTCGTTTTCTACTCGAGCGGCGAGGAAAAGGCTTTGATCGAGATGCCTGTGGCAGGCCTGATGTCGGTGGAGCCTTCATCTGTGGTCGCGCAAAAAGCGGATCGGCTGATAGCAGCCATGGCTGAGGCCGGCTGCACGCTCAACAACGCCTATATGCAGCACTCTCTTTTGGCACTGGTGGTGATCCCCGAACTGCGCATTTCCGATATCGGTCTTGTCGATGTGCGCAGTTTTGAGAAGGTCGATCTGTTTGTCTGACCATTCGTTCAATCGGGCGATCATCCGCCGCGCACGCGAAGACGAGACGGCGGCGCTCACCGGGATCTGCCTCACCGCAAAGCGCGCATTGGGTTATGATGATGCATTCATGGCCGCCTGTACGGATGAACTCACCATAACGCCGGAGCGCCTAAGAGACGGCGAATTCTGGGTGTTCGATGATGGCAAGCCACAGGGCGTCGCCTGTCTGGCGATCGACAGCGAAAGCCGCAGCGGCAGCGTGCATTCATTCTTTGTCGCGCCAAACGCGCAGGGCAAACGGGTCGGTCGGAGGCTTTGGGCGAAACTGTTGGAGCGCGCACTGGAAAGAAGGCTTGAACGCATCGAGTTGGAATCCGAGCCGCTCTCCATTGGATTTTATCGGAAGCTCGGCTTCCGCCAGATCGGTGAAGTTCCTTCCTCGGCCCGCGCTGGACGCATGCTGCCGCTCATGGAATTGGTGTTCGACGCGTGAGCTTGTCGGTTTTCTTCATCGTTCTGATTGCCGCCGTTCTGCACGCTTCGTGGAACGCCATGGTCAAATCAACAGGCGACAAGCTGGTTTCCATGACGGCAATCACGCTCGGCCATGCACCTTTGGCGCTAGTGGCCATGCCCTTTGTGCCCGTGCCGCCGCCCGAAAGCTGGCCCTATCTGACGCTTTCGGTGGTCGTGCACACTGGCTACCAATTGTGCCTGATCATGGCTTACCGGCTTGGCGATTTTACGCAGGTCTATCCGATTGCACGCGGAAGCGGCCCGGCAATCGTCACCGTCTTTTCGATTGCAGTTTTGGGGATTGACTTCCAACCGCGCCAGATCCTTGCCATTGCACTGGTCGTATGCGGGATCTTCTGTCTCGCCTTTGCGCGACAGACCGATGGTCTTCGTAATCCAAAGGCGGTCGGAGCGGCCCTGCTTACCGGGTGCTGCATCGCGGGATATTCGCTGCTTGACGGACTTGGCGCGCGGGTGGCCGGGTCGGCAATCGGGTTTGTCGCGTGGTTGACGGTCATCAACGCCATCGTCTTTGCTATCATCGTGGGTGCGACCCACCGCCCTGCCCTGCTGAAAGTGGCAACTGACGGACGAACCGTGTTCTTGCTTGGCGGGACCGCGTCCGTTGCGGCCTATATGCTGGTTGTCTGGGCCATGACGCAGGCGCCCATCGCCATGGTCACGGCATTGCGCGAAACGAGCACGATTTTTGCCCTGCTGCTGGGCGTGATGTTTCTGGGCGAGCGCGTTGGGCCAACCAAGATCATCGCCGTCCTACTCGCTCTTGCTGGCGTGATCTTGCTGCGCATCAGCGCTTGAGCACTTTGCCCTTGCGCTTTGGCGACAAGGCGCTATATCGACCGCGCAAACACTGTCGGCTTCCGGCTGGTGGCTGAACGGATGGGTCTGAGCGCAAGTTCAGGCAGGGTTGCACCGCTTCCCGTCCTCCCGTGTCTCCGCTCTCGACACTTGTTTTCTCGCGCCTTTCCGTGCCTTGGGCCTAGCCCGGCATCCAAGAAAAGCGTCGAAGAGGCTTGGCGCTGGAAGCTTTCAACAAAGGAAAGGCGGCCCATGGCCCTCTATGAACATATCTTCATGGCGCGTCAGGACGTGTCATCCCAGCAGGTCGACGCTCTGGTTGAGCATTTCAAGTCGGTTCTGGAAAGCAATGGCGGTTCGGTCGACAAGATCGAAAACTGGGGTCTGAAAACCCTGCCCTACCGTGTCAAAAAGAACCGCAAGGCGCATTACGCGCTGATGAATGTCACAGCCCCGGCTCCAGCTATCGCAGAGATGGAACGCCAGATGCGCATTCACGACGACATTTTGCGTTACATGACCGTCAAGGTTGAAGAGCATGAGGAAGGTCCCTCTGCCATGTTGCGCAAGAGCGACCGCGACGAACGCCGCGGACCACGTGGCCCCCGCCGCGACTAAGCGCTCCGCAAGAAACCGAATTTTGAGGATAGATCCATGGTAGCCATCGAACAGATGCCGACGCGCCGCCCGTTTCAGCGCCGTCGCAAAACCTGCCCCTTCACCGGCGAAAATGCGCCGAAAATCGACTACAAGGACGTCAAGCTCCTGCAGCGCTACATTTCCGAGCGCGGCAAGATCGTCCCCTCCCGCATCACGGCAGTGAGCATGAAAAAGCAGCGTGAATTGGCTAAAGCCATCAAGCGCGCCCGCTTTCTCGCGCTCCTTCCCTATGTGATCAAATAAGCGATCACATCCACAATGGGCGCATTACGGCGCCCAGACACATTCATAGTTGGGCCGAATGTTGTTCGGCTCTAACTGCCCAGACCATAGCGTTTCATAAACGCTGCAAGGCAGGACAGCGACATCCATGGCAAGCAGAACGCTTCTCATTGCAATAGTGTGCGGTCTTTTGGCCGCCTTCGCCTTTGTCAGCCCGCTTTCGCTTGGCGGGCTAGGAATCGTGCTGTCCACCTTTACCGCGCTGCCGCTGTTTGTCAGCGCTTTGGGCTTCGGCACAGTGGCCGGCGCAATAAGCGGCGCGGTTGCCTTCGCCGTTGTCGCCTTCTTCTTCACGCCTTTCGTCGCCTTTATCGTGGCGATTGCGACTTTGGTACCCGCTTTGATCATCGGGCATCTTGCCGGATTGATGCGCGACGATGACGGCGTGCAGGAATGGTACCCACTTTCCCGCATCTTCACCGTGATGGTGCTGATCAGCGCCGCGATCGCCACGGCCATGCTGGGTTTCAGCGGCTATTCGGCGGCGAGCGTTGAGGAAGCCGCATTGCAAGTGATGCGCGATTTCGTCGCCACCATGCCGGAGGAAAACCGCAGCGGGGTCACCGATGACGTATTGGCCAATCAGGCGCGGCTCTTTGCCGAGTTCATGCCGGTCATCATTCCTGCATCAGCCCTGCTGGTCTTTGCGCTGAATCTGCATCTGGCGACCCGCATCGCGCGCCGAGCGGGCTGGATGTTGCGACCGCGCGACCACATACCCAGCCAGGTCGCGCTGCCACAGGCCATGGCGGCGCTTTTCGCTGCGGCGTTGGTGCTTGCCTTTTTGGGCGGCAGCATCGGCCTTGGTGGGCGCATTCTGGCCGGAGCGCTTGGCATGGCCTTCCTGATGATTGGCTTTGCCACGCTGCACCACCTCACCCAGCCGCTAGCGGCGCGCGGCTTTCTGCTCGGGATGACCTACGGCCTTCTGTTTTTGCCGCTCATTTCTCAGCTCATCGCTTTTGGCGTGCTGATGCTGGGTCTGAGCGAAACCATATTCGGATTGCGTGCCCGCCGCGCAGTCCCTCCACCCACAGTCTGACACATCAAGGGATACATCATCATGGACGTCATCTTGCTGGAACGCGTGGCCAAGCTCGGCCATATGGGCGAAACCGTCACCGTCAAGGACGGCTACGCCCGCAATTTCCTGCTGCCCCAGGGCAAAGCCCTGCGCGCCAACAAGGCCAATCTGGCTATTTTCGAAGCACAACGCGAACAGCTTGAAGCGCGCAATCTGGAGCGCAAAAAGGAAGCCCAGGCAGTTGCAGAGAAGCTCTCAGGCAACATCTATGTTGCCGTGCGCTCCGCCGGTGAAACCGGCCAACTCTACGGCTCTGTTGCAGCCCGCGACATCGTGGCCACGCTGGATGAGAACGGCTTCACCATCGGCCGCAGCCAGGTTGAATTGAACACACCGATCAAGATCATCGGCCTGCATGACATCACCATCATGCTGCATCCGGAAGTTGAAGCGACCATAACCATGAACGTAGCACGCTCCGAGGATGAAGCCGAACGCCAGGCCGCGGGTGAAGATCTGACACGCCGCGATGCGTTTGATGATGAAGACGAGGCTGAAGAGGACGAATTGTCGATCGAAGATGTCTTCGACAATCCTGACGAGGTCGTCATTGACGAAGATGGAAACGTCGTCGCTGCCGATGAAAGCACAGCGGACGCAGCAGATGCAGCCTCCGATATGCCGGTCGAAATGATTGAAGATCGCGAGCAGATCGGCTGATCGCTGGCAAATCGCCTAACCGATTACGATGTGTCCAGAGGCGGCCAGAATCGCCTCTGGATTGCAAAGGGTGTCAAGCCGGAATCGGGGAAATCGCGTCAAGCGATTTCAGATAAATTTTGACCCGTGTGAATTGCCGTGGACTGCGGTGAGAAGGCAAATTGCCGCCTGATTCATCAAAACACGCCCTTCCCCAAACTGGTGGCTGGCTCTACACGGTGAGCCCAGTTTGAGGTTCCATTGTCGGAACGCGCCAGCGATTCGCTTGGGGGAAGACTTGGCCGAAACCGCCACAAATATCGTCCAGGGGCCCACGCCCTACCGCACTGCACCGCACAATATCGAGGCGGAGCAGGCCCTGCTTGGCGCAATTCTGGTCAATAATGATGCGTTTTACCGCGTGTCCGACTTTCTGGAAGCGGAGCACTTTTTTGAGGCGCTGCACCGCAAGATCTTCAAAATCTCAGCAGAAATGATCCGCTCGGCGAAGCGCGCCAGCCCAGTTACCATCAAAACGTTCCTGCCTGCCGAAGAGAAAGTCGGCGATATCACCGTCGCGACCTATCTGGCGCGGCTTGCGGCGGATGCGACAACCATCATCAATGCGGAAGACTATGGCCGCTCCATCTATGATCTTGCCACGCGCCGCAGCCTGATCGGCATCGGCGAGGATATGGTCAACATTGCCTTTGACGCGCCGGTGGATATGGCTCCGATCGCACAGATTGAAGATGCCGAACGCCGCCTGTTCGAACTGGCCGAAACCGGACAATATGATGGCGGTTTTACGGATTTCGGCTCCGCTCTCGGCAGTGCCATCGACATGGCAAGCGCGGCCTTCCAGCGCGACGGACACCTGTCCGGCATCGCGACGGGGCTGCATGCTCTGGATGAGCGCATGGGCGGCTTGCAGCCGTCCGACCTTGTTGTGCTGGCGGGACGCCCTGCCATGGGCAAGACGTCGCTGGCTACAAACATCGCCTTTAATATTGCAGCCGCCTATGAGCCGGAAATCCAGCCCGATGGCACATCGAAAGCCGCCAATGGCGGGATTGTCGGCTTCTTCTCGCTGGAAATGGCGGCGGAGCAACTCGCCACACGCATTATTTCGGAACAGACGGAAGTTTCCTCGTCAAAAATCCGGCGCGGTGAAATCAACGATGCGGAATTTGAGAAACTCGTTGGCACCTCGCAGGTGTTGCATCGTATTCCGCTCTACATTGACCAGACTGGTGGCATCTCCATCGCCCAGCTTGCCGCTCGTGCGCGTCGTCTGAAGCGCCAGCGCGGTCTCGATGTGCTGATCATCGACTATATTCAGTTGATGCAGGGCAATCGCCGCACGGACAATCGCGTGCAGGAGGTGACGGAAATCACGACGGGGCTGAAATCGCTCGCCAAGGAACTCAACGTTCCCATCATCGCTTTGTCGCAGCTGTCGCGTCAGGTGGAAAACCGCGACGACAAGCGCCCGCAACTCGCCGATCTGCGTGAATCGGGGTCCATCGAGCAGGACGCGGATGTCGTGCTGTTCGTCTATCGCGAAGAATATTACCTGCAAAACAAGGAACCGGAATTCGGCACCACCGAATATGAAACCTGGCGGGCAAAGTTCGATCAGGCACGCGGCAAGGCCGATGTAATCATCGCCAAGCAACGCCATGGGCCAACCGGTACGGCCTCGCTGGCCTTCCAGGCGGAATATACCCGCTTCACCGATCTCATCGATGATGCGCATCTGCCGGAGGCCTTTGAATAGGCCATGACGACCGACGCTGATCTGGCAGGCGGTCGGCTGACCATCGATCTGGGCGCCTTGCAGAGAAACTGGGGCAAGCTGCGGGACCGATCAGGCGCCGCCGAATGCGGAGCGGTGGTGAAGGCCGACGCCTATGGCTGCGGCATTGAGCAGGTCGTGCCAGCGCTGGAAAAGGCCGGATGCAGAACCTTCTTCGTTGCCGTGCCGCAAGAGGGTATCAGCCTGCGCGCCGTTGCGCCGGAGCCTGCCTGCTACATTCTGAACGGGCTGTTTCCCAAGGCTGCAAAGGCCTTGATTGAGAATCGCTTGCGACCCGTTCTTGGTTCAATGAATCAACTTCATTTGTGGGCGGATGCAGCGCGCATCCACGGTGCGCCCCTGCCCTGCGCCCTGCATGTCGATACGGGCATGAATCGGCTCGGCCTCAGCCTTGAAGAACTGCGCGATGCGGTCGCCGATCAAGACTTGATGGCGCAACTCGATGTGCAACTGCTGATGACGCATTTTGCCTGCGCAGATGATGTCGATCACCCCAAGACCGATGTTCAGCGCGCCGTCTTCGACATGGCCGCCGACATGCTGCCGGGCGTGCCGCGCTCTGCGGCCAACTCCGCCGCAAGCCTTCAGGGCTTTGGCTATGATCTCGCCCGGCCCGGCGTGGCGATGTATGGCGGCGAGGCGCTCAATGATGTCGACAATGCCATGGAGGTTGTGGTGACGCTTGAGGGCCGTATCAATCAGATCCGCACCGTCAAGAAGGGCGAGACGGTCGGCTATGGCGCAACCGAAACCATGATCCGCGAGAGCCGCATCGCCTATCTCTCACTTGGATATGCCGACGGCTACCACCGCGCGGCAAGCCATATGGGTGTGCCCATGCGCGAGGTAGCCGCACCCGCACGCGCTGCCTACAAGGGCCAAAGGCTGAAAGGCGTCGGCCGCATTTCCATGGATCTGTGCGCTTTCGACGTGACGGATGTCCCGCCCAACGAAATCGCCGAAGGTGACTGGATCGAACTGTTCGGCCCAAACATCGCAGTCGACGACGTCGCGCGCGCCGCCGGAACGATCGGGTATGAGTTGCTCACCGGTATGGGGCGCAGATATTCGCGCAGATATGTTGGTTAGTTTTGTCGACGAATGGCTGCCGTTTACCGCCCGTTGCAAGCATCAGTGGAAACCCATACGATAGTGGGCATGAGATCAGCGGCAATCAGTTAGAAAATGTGGTTCCGAATCTTTTCTACCGTCTTCTTCCTGATATCATTCGGTTCTTCGCTGGCATTCGCCAGGGGGCTAAGTTTTAATATATCTGAATTATTCGTTGGAGAATCAGGTATAGATCTCATCGATCAGGCTACAAAAAATGGAAACGCTGCGATATATACAATAAAAAAAGGTGATATATTTTTTAACATCTATAGAATAGAAGGAAAGCAATATTGCCATCAAAATCTGTGTGTCACATTTATACAATCAAAAATGAGTCTATCATATAGTATTTTTATGGCTGGCGAGAGCGTTTTTGTTGGAGACTCCATGCGAGAAGATGGAGGTATTCCAATTGAAGTTTGTGCAAACGGCAATGTTGATTGTGTCAAAATTTCGTATGTAAATCACATGCCTGTCATCGTCCCCTATTGAGGTGCTGCAATGTCGGAAAACTACGTAATTGATGTGAATGGCAAACGAACTACTTTCGATATTAGGATATCGGATCAAAATGGTACATATAGTTCCAGCGGGGTGCGGGATGATATCAATGCTTTGAGGACGTCATCTCTTGGTTTCATGGATCTCGTGAACCAGTTTAATCAAAGGTCGTTCACACGTGTTGTTGTTACTGATGATCATAGAGATTTTCCGGGATCACTCGCAACGGCAGCTGGAATCAGCAGCCTTACATCATCCGAAGTAAATTTTCCGTCTTATAGCAGTGGAACTTTATACATTATGTTGAGTAATGATGTTGTTTCTGTTGATAGCAATACAGGGCGTACAATTACGGTGGCCGAGCAAGTAGTTCATGCAATGGGGCATGCGGTCTTGGGGCCCAGTTATCTATTTGATCGAACTGAAGAAGCGGCTGTCAGGGAACTGGAGACATCGATTTTCGAGGCGTTGGGCATTACGCCAGTCGGATTGAGCCGCGCAATTCCGATAGAAACAAACGAAGGAACAGTTTATTTTTCTCCGCGTCCCGGATCGGAATGCTTTCTCGCGGGCACTCCGATTGACATGTGGCCTGGGGCTGATGGCAAGGCGTGGCAGAAGCCGATCGAAGATATCAGGCCCGATGATTGGGTCGTTTCCTATGACGAGGACGGCAAGCTTGTTCCCGGACGCGTCAGTCGGACAATGCAGAACCGGGTCAAACACATTCTCGACGTCCACGGCCTGATGATGACGCCAGGTCATGTGACCTATTGCGCGAAGGTCGAAGGCGAGGACAACAAGTTTGGCGACAGCCATGTGCCGGTGCTCGATATTCTGCGTTCCGATGGCGCAATGATGAAGAAGGATGGATCGCTCATCCGCGCCTCCACCGGTGCGCCGGTCGGTTCACTTGAAGACCGCAAGATATGGGCCGTGTCAGGGCCGAAAATCGGCAATCAGATCACCGTGGCTGACAAAGGGCAGATCCGCCTTGGCACCAGGTTCATCATGGAAGACGGCTCGGTGTTGTCCGTGCTGGACATGATCGCGCGGATGGGTGCAATGCTCAATCAGGACGGTGTGCTGGTCTACAATATGAGCGACAAAGCGGGCTTTGTGTTTCATTGGGAACACACACCCATGCTGCCCAAGCCGGAAGACTATGTGCTTCAGCGCAGCGCGCTGACCCTGAACGACATCTATGCTGTCGATGAATGGGAAGCCGTTCGTCCGCGCATGCCTGCGCCCGTCACAGGAGAGAGCGGACCATCCTTTCCCAGACGATCCGATGTGCATTATGCAGCTTCACCGAGGGGCGAGGATGTGCGGCCACCCAACATTCCGCTTTCCATGCGCAACCATCCAAACCAACCGACGATGAGCCGCCAGCAGCGGCGAGCCTTGAAGCGCAAACAACAAAAGGCGCAAACAAGTGCAGCCAAAAGAGCGCAGAAGGCCAAGAGGGCTGCAACACTGCATTAGCTGTTCAGTCCCGCAGAGAGATGGCCCAATTTTGATATGCCGACTTCACGCCGGATCATGCACTATCGGTAAGTCAGCAGGGCCAAGCTTGTGACGAATGAAGCAAAAATCGTGGCGGTCGCATCGTCGGGGTGCTTGGCCAAATTCAGCCCCTTTTGCTGAATCTGAGGCTGTGAGTTTTCGTTCGACATTTCGATGAGGATGCGGTTTAATTGCTCCATGCATATGGTCATAGTTCTGGTCTCCCCAACGAAATCGGCTCTAGATGCTACTTTATTCCGAATAAGCATCAAAATTTGATACCCCTTTTGCAATATTGTGGACTGTGATTAGGAAGACTGAAAGATCAAATTCTTGAGTTTCAAAATTGATATCAGTAAAAAATTTGGATACGTCAAATTTTTCTTGACATTATTAATAATAATTATTTCCATCCATTATGCACTTGCTTATTTCACCTATAACTTGTGTGTCAGCGCTGGGGCCTTTTCTGTTTCGCCGCCACCCGATTTAGAATCGATTTGTTGGGACCGTTCCTCTGGAATGCAGCAGTACATAGAGCTATTTTGACGAACTAGGAGCGATTTGGATGGGTCAGATAAGACTAAACGTATATGGAGCTGGTCCGACTGGATCAGGAGCAATCAGTGCGACTGGACACAGCAATATCACATTTATCGAGAACGGCGTGCCTGTTGCTACCATCGGAGCAACCATCAATCCTGCCGTCGGAGGTGTCGGAATTATCTCTAGCACGCTGGGAGAGTTCGATGGAATATATAAAAATGAGCCGACCGTGGAAACCGGTCGCCGAGGAGCGTCGGTGGTTTTAGATGTTGATGATGCAACATATGCGAATGTGAAAGCCTGGGCGACCAGTCAGGTTGGCGAACAGTACAATTATGGATTGTTCACGGATGCCTGTAATCATTTCGTTCAAAGAGCTTACGAACTTGCCGGCTTTACGGGCGGATATGGAGCCCAGTTTTCATTTGAAAATGTCCTTGACCATACAGGATTTATTTGGTCGGGCATTCAAGATGCACCAGAGTACGTTCTTGGTTTGCAGAAATGGAGAACTGTTGACCCACAAACAGGTGATGTGAGTTATGTCGATGGACCTCTATACAGGCCACCAACGGAATGCTTTCTTGCTGGCACTCCGATCGACATGTGGCCTGGGGCCGATGGCAAGGCGTGGCAAAAGCCGATCGAAGATATCAGGCCCGATGATTGGGTCGTTTCCTATGACGAGGACGGCAAGCTTGTTCCCGGACGCGTCAGTCGGACAATGCAGAACCGGGTCAAACACATTCTCGACGTCCACGGCCTGATGATGACGCCAGGTCATGTGACCTATTGCGCGAAGGTCGAAGGCGAGGACAACAAGTTTGGCGACAGCCATGTGCCGGTGCTCGATATTCTGCGTTCCGATGGCGCAATGATGAAGAAGGATGGATCGCTCATCCGCGCCTCCACCGGTGCGCCGGTCGGTTCACTTGAAGACCGCAAGATATGGGCCGTGTCAGGGCCGAAAATCGGCAATCAGATCACCGTGGCTGACAAAGGGCAGATCCGCCTTGGCACCAGGTTCATCATGGAAGACGGCTCGGTGTTGTCCGTGCTGGACATGATCGCGCGGATGGGTGCAATGCTCAATCAGGACGGTGTGCTGGTCTACAATATGAGCGACAAAGCGGGCTTTGTGTTTCATTGGGAACACACACCCATGCTGCCCAAGCCGGAAGACTATGTGCTTCAGCGCAGCGCGCTGACCCTGAACGACATCTATGCTGTCGATGAATGGGAAGCCGTTCGTCCGCGCATGCCTGCGCCCGTCACAGGAGAGAGCGGACCATCCTTTCCCAGACGATCCGATGTGCATTATGCAGCTTCACCGAGGGGCGAGGATGTGCGGCCACCCAACATTCCGCTTTCCATGCGCAACCATCCAAACCAACCGACGATGAGCCGCCAGCAGCGGCGAGCCTTGAAGCGCAAACAACAAAAGGCGCAAACAAGTGCAGCCAAAAGAGCGCAGAAGGCCAAGAGGGCTGCAACACTGCATTAGCGGACGGATATCTCAATAATTTCCACGAGAAGCATCATTGCTTGTTCGCGACGCGATTCGAAGGCTTCGAACGTCCTCACAACCGGCATCTCAACGACACAGAATTGAGAACAGTCATTGCGTTTGTTCTTGTCTTGTTCTAGATAAGGGTAGCAAGAACATAACAGTAACATTCTCATGCCCAAAGCACGACATCAATTCGTTTGCCAGAATTGCGGGGCGGTTTCCCCACGCTGGAACGGGCGGTGCGAAGCCTGCGGCGAATGGAACACGCTGGTGGAAGAAGGCGATGGCGGCATCGCTTCAGGACCCGGCAGGCCACTGCGCAAGGGTCGGCTTGTTCAGGTCGAACGTCTGGACGCGGAAACGCAAGAGGCTCCCCGCATAGCAAGCGGTATTGTCGAGCTTGATCGGGTCACCGGGGGCGGCTTCGTTCTCGGTTCTGCACTGCTCTTGGGTGGCGATCCCGGCATCGGCAAGTCGACCCTGCTGATGCAGGCGTCTAGCGCGCTGGCGCGCCGCGGCAACTGCGTTGTCTATGTGTCGGGTGAAGAGGCGGTCGGCCAGGTCCGGCTGCGGGCGCAACGGTTGGGCTGCGCCAATTCCTGCGTTTCCTTGCTGGCGGAAACCAATGTCGAAAACATCATCACCACGCTTTCGGCCCGCAAAGCGCCCGCACTCGTCATCGTTGATTCGATCCAGACGCTGTGGACCGAGTCGGTCGAGGCTGCCCCGGGAACGGTGAGCCAACTTAGAGCCTCTGCACAGGCCATGATTCGCTACGCCAAAAGCAGCGGTGCAACGGTGGTGCTTGTCGGTCATGTCACCAAGGACGGGCAGATCGCCGGGCCGCGTGTTGTGGAACACATGGTCGACGCCGTTTTGCAATTTGAAGGCGAAGGTGGGCATCATTTCCGCATTCTTCGGGGCATCAAAAACCGTTTCGGCCCTACCGATGAGATCGGCGTGTTTGAGATGTCCGACAAGGGCTTGCGCGAAGTCGCGAACCCATCGGAGTTGTTTTTGGGAGAACGCCTGCGCGCCGCGCCGGGTGCCGCCGTTTTCGCGGCCATGGAAGGCAGGCGGCCGGTTCTGGTGGAAATTCAGGCTCTCGTCGCCGAATCGGCGCTTGGAACGCCGCGACGCGCGGTGGTGGGATGGGATTCGGCCCGTCTTTCGATGGTTCTGGCGGTGCTGGAGGCCCATTGCGGCGTGCGATTGGGCGGTCACGATGTATATCTGAATGTCGCGGGCGGCTATCGTATCAGCGAACCGGCGGCTGATCTTGCGGTCGCTGCCGCGCTGGTCTCGTCTCTGGCCAATGCGCCGCTGCCGGAGCAGTCCGTCTATTTTGCAGAAGTGAGTCTTTCCGGCAGTTTGCGACCGGTTTCTCAAGCAGCAGGTCGGCTCAAGGAAGCCCAAAAACTTGGGTTTGCGCAGGCCGTCTATGCGGGAACGGGGCAAAAAGAAGCTGCTGCGGGCTTGTCACATGTCACGCTGTCGAGCCTTGCCGATCTTGTCGTTGATCTTGTTTCGACCGGCGCGCAAAGCTTGCAGCGCGCGGGCGTTGCTGGCAGATAGGGAAACGCTTCTTGGACAGCGAAGATCATTCCCATGCCCATCACTTGGCTCGACGGCGCCCTGATCGTCATCATGCTTATTTCTGCCCTGCTGGCGATGGTGCGCGGCTTTTCGCGAGAGGTACTTTCAATCCTGTCATGGGCCGTCGCGGCGGTTGCCGCGCTGATGTTTTACAAGCTTGCGGGAGACGCGATTGCCAGCGTCATACCCTCCTTGCCTGAAAGCGAGTTGGTGCGCGGCGGCATCGGTGGAGCGGTGGTCTTTCTGGTGGTGCTCATCATTGTGTCCTACCTCACCATGTTGCTGGCCGATATGATCATCGACAGCCGCATCGGCGTGCTTGATCGAACACTTGGCTTCATTTTTGGAGCCGCTCGCGGCGCTTTGCTGGTTATCGTCGCGCTGATGGGGTTCTTGTGGCTGGCCAATGATCGCGAGCCGGAATGGATTTCAGAGGCCAAGTCGAAGCCCATGCTGGTCACTATCGGCAACAATATTGTCGATGCACTGCCGGACAATCTCGAAGAGACGGTCAAGAGGTTTCTTCAAAGACCACCCGCCGGTGAAGACGGCGCGCAGGAAACCGATCAGAAAGCCTGACGCGTGTTTCCGGGTCCCAGCCAGGCATCGGATGAAGATACCGACAAGTTTCGCGAGGAATGCGGGGTTTTTGGCATATTCGCTCACAATGATGCGGCGACGATCACCACGCTTGGGCTTCACTCGCTTCAGCATCGTGGACAGGAAGCGGCAGGCATTGTCAGCTATGACGGGGCGAGTTTTCACGCCGAGCGCCATGTTGGGCTGATCGGCGACAATTTCACCAAGCCGAAGGTGATTGCGCGCCTGCCCGGCCACAGCGCAATTGGGCACAACCGCTACTCGACCACCGGAGGCGAGGGCTTGCGCAATGTACAGCCCTTTTTTGCCGATTTCGCAGGCGGCGGCTTCGCGGTTGCCCATAACGGAAACATCACCAACGCCTCCACCATTCGCGGCAGCCTGCAAACCCGCGGCGCAATTTTTCAGTCGACATCCGACACAGAGGTGATCCTGCATCTCATCGCGATGAGCGCAGAGGTCAGATTGACCGACAAGCTCACCGATGCGGTGCAGCAATTGGAAGGCGCGTTTTCGCTCGTCGCCCTTTCGGGAAAGAAGATGATCGGCTGCCGCGATGCGCTTGGCATTCGCCCCCTCGTTCTGGGCGATCTCGACGGATCCTGGGTGCTGGCGTCGGAGACCTGTGCGCTCGACATTATCGGCGCCCGCTATGTGCGCGATATCGATCCGGGCGAGATGGTGGTTATCACCGATGAGGGCATTGAAAGCCATTTCCCTTTCGGCAAAGAGAAGCCGCGCTTTTGTGTTTTTGAATATGTCTATTTCGCCCGCCCCGATTCCATGGTTCAGGGCGAGAATGTCTATGCCGTGCGCAAACGCATTGGCGAGGAACTTGCGCGCGAGTCACCCTGCGATGCCGATCTCGTCATTCCGGTTCCCGACAGCGGGACACCGGCGGCCATCGGCTTTTCGCAGGAAAGTGCCCTGCCCTTCGAGCTGGGCATTATCCGCAATCACTATGTCGGCCGCACCTTCATCGCCCCAAGCGAAAATATCCGCCATATGGGCGTGAAGCTGAAACACAATGCCAATCGCAGGCTCATCGAGGGTAAGCGCGTCGTGCTGGTGGATGATTCCATTGTGCGTGGAACGACGAGCCAAAAGATCGTGACTATGGTGCGCGATGCAGGCGCGCGTGAGGTGCATATGCGCATCGCCTCACCGCCGACCGTTTCGGGCTGCTATTACGGTGTTGATACGCCCGAAAAGCAAAAACTGCTCGCCTCGCGCATGAGCACGCAGGAGATGGCGAGCTTCATTCGCGTGGATTCGCTGGAATTTCTGTCAATCAACGGCCTGTATCGCGCAGCGGGTGAAGCAGCCCGCAACGGCGAAGCGCCGCAGTTCTGCGACGCCTGCTTCACCGGAGACTACCCTACAAGGCTAACCGATCGTGAAGACCACAACGCGGAACCGTCTGACAATGTGCGGCCTCTGTCTCTTTTGTCAGGCGGGCGCTGAGCGTGTCCAACAACCCCCTTGCTGACCGGATTGCCCTCGTCACCGGCGCTTCGCGCGGTATCGGCCATCACACGGCCGTCGCTCTGGCCAGAGAGGGTGCGCATGTCATCGCGCTGGCCCGCACGGTGGGAGGTCTTGAAGATCTCGATGACGCGATCCGTGAAGAGGGCGGCAGCGCAACGCTCGTTCCGCTTGATCTGAAAGACTCAGAAGCGCTCGATCGCTTAGGTGAGAGCATTCTGGGCCGTTGGGGGCGTTTGGATATTTTGGTCGCCAATGCGGGGATTCTGGGCACGCCCACGCCCCTGCATCAGTTGAAACCGGAGACCTTTGACGACGTTTTCGCCGTCAATGTCACGGCCAATTTCAGGCTCATTCGTGCTCTGCAAGCGCCACTTCAACAGGCAGAAGCGCCGCAGGCGCTTTTCGTCTCATCAGGCGCCGCACGCAGTAAACGACCTTTTGTCGGCACCTATGCGGCCTCAAAGGCCGCGCTCGAAGCACTGGTGGTGAGTTGGGCGAAGGAGCATGCCAACACGCCGCTGAAGGCCAATCTGTTCACACCTGGCGTCGTCGCAACCCGCATGCGGGGCCAATACGCACCGGGTGAGGATCAATCCAAGCTCACACAGCCGCGAGATGTGGGCGCGGAGATCGCCAGGCTATTGGCAGAGGGCATGACCGAGACGGGCCGGCTCTACGATTTCGACCATAAGCACTGGCTTGATGTCTGAAACGCCATGGCGCTGCGGCGTAAGCCTTTGTTAACCACGTTGCCGGAGCATATATGCGCTTTGAGGAGTGCGGCACGATGTCTGAGCAACGAAAATCCGCTGCCACCGTTGGAACGATGCGTCACGTCTACGTGCAGGACGACACCTATGTCGAGCAAATGGCTAAGCGCTTGCAAAAACTGAAAAGTCTGATGGCTCAGCAGAAAGATCGCGGCCGTTGAAATCGCCGCATCGGTCGCTGATTTAGACCCTGTAGTTCGAAACTATCTCAAATCTTTATATTCTCGTTTGATATATGCCAAGCGGGTATATATATACACGACATGTTTCGCCTCTCTTGGAGCAATGCGGGCCAATGAACGTGCGCACCCTTTGTCTTGCGGTTCTCAACTGCAAAGAGGCAACCGGCTACGAGATACGAAAGCTCGTAACCGATGGTCATTTTTCCCACTTTGTCGACGCGTCCTTCGGGTCAATCTACCCGGCACTAGCGCGCATGGAGAGCGACGGTCTGGTCTCCAGTCGCGAGGAATTCCAAACCGGTCGTCCAACCCGCAAGGTCTATGAGATCACTGATGCGGGTCGCGCCGAGTTCATCGAAGCGCTGCATAAACCAACGCAACCGGATATTTTCAAAAGTGAATTTCTGTTGCTGGCCATGTTTGCGGAGTATGTCAGCCGTGAGCAGGTGGTGTCGGCCATCGATGCTCAGGCCGATTTCCTGCGCTCGGAAATTGCGACCATTGAGGAAGCCCGCCAGACCGTTGATCTGACGGGCGCTGACTTTGTCGCCGGCTATGGCCGCCACTGCCTCAGCGCATCTTTGGACTATCTCAACGCACACCGCGCCGAACTGGAGGCGATTGCAGGCACGTCGCTGAACAACGGCGATGGCCTGATCGCCGCCGAATAGGCACTTCGACCGCATTATCACGCAGGAAACACACAATGGCACTTCGTGGATCACATCTTGTAGCCTTGGCCATTCTCGCCGGAATCGGCGGCTGGATGCTCACCGGTGAGTTGATCGAAGGCGGTCAGGCCGATGCCGACAAGCAGACGATCGCCGAACGCGAGGCGGCAAAGACCGCGCAAGCCTTCCGCGTGCGCTTCACCGAGGTGAACCCGACCGAACGGCCCGCAAGTCTGACTGTCCGTGGCCGTACGGAAGCGTCTGCCAGCGTGACGGTGCGGGCGGAGACTGGCGGCAATATCAGCGCCATCAACTTCACCAAGGGGCAGATGGTAAAGAAGGGTGATCTTCTTTGCTCGATCGACCAGGGCGTGCGGATGACGGAACTGGCCCGCGTTGAGGCGACCCTGACGCAAGCGCAGGCCGACTATGACGCAACCAAAAGCCTGGTTGATCGCGGCTTTGCCACCAAGACCAAACTGCGCGGTCTGCGTTCGGCTCTCGATGCGGCCAAAGCCGCTGTGGCACAAGCGCAGCAGGATATCGGCCGCACGGACATTGTCGCGACATCCTCCGGGCAACTGATGGAGCCCTTCGCTGAAGCGGGCGACAATCTCGCTCCGGGTGGCGTCTGTGCAACGCTGATGCAAATGGACCCGATGCTGTTTACCGGTCAGGTGCCGGAGCGTGAAATCGGTGCGATCTCGGAAGGCATGGATGTCTCTGTCTCGCTGGTTTCGGGGGGCAATGCCAGCGGGACCATCAGATATATTTCACCGGCGGCCGATGCCCAGACGCGCACCTTTGAAGTTGAAGTCGCGCTGGACAATGCCGATAGCCGCCTACGCGATGGCATGACATCGACTGCCACCATCCCGCTTCCGCCAATCTCCGCCTATCGCTTGCGGACCAACTGGTTGACGCTCAACGATGCCGGGCAGGTCGGAGTGCGCACCGTGCAAAGCGACAACACGGTTGCCTTTGTGCCCGTAACCATATTAACGCAGGAAGCAGATGGCGTGTGGGTTCGTGGCCTTGAGCCTGGAACACGCGTCATCACGCTGGGTCAGAACTACGTGGCAGCCGGAGAAGCTGTCGACCCGGTGGCTGAGGAGGAAGCAACCCCAAGCGAGCGCGCAAGCTCGGAGGCGTCTTCATGATCTCAGCTCTGGCCACCATTCTCAGCCGTCCCAAGACGGTTTTGATGTTGATGCTGGTGATGGTGATCGCCGGTGCGATCTCCTATGTCTCGATCCCCAAGGAAGCGGATCCGGATATCGATGTCCCGGTCTACTTCGTTTCGGTTTCGCAGCAGGGCATCAGCCCGTCCGACTCAGAGCGGCTGTTGGTTCGGCCGCTCGAAGCGAAGTTGCGCGGGCTTGATGGTCTGAAGGAACTGACGACCATTGCCGCCCAGTCCACGGCAGTCGCCGTACTCGAGTTCAACATTGAGACCGACAAGGACAAGGTGCTCGCGGACATTCGCGACAAGGTCGATCAGGCAAAGGCGGAGTTTCCCGATGATGCCGACGAGCCGATCATCAACGAAACCAATTTTGCCCTGCAACCCACCATCATCGTTACGCTGTCGGGTCGGGTGCCGGAACGGGCGCTTTACAGCTTTGCCCGCCGTCTCAAGGACGAGATCGAAGCGGTCAACACGGTGCGGGAAGCCGAACTGACCGGCAATCGCGAAGAAATGCTGGAAGTCGTGCTCGATCTTGCGCGGCTTGAATCCTACAATATCAGCCAAAGCGAGTTGCTGAACGCTCTGTCGCAAAACAACCAGCTGATCGCTGCGGGCTTCATCGATGACGGAGACTCACGCTTCAATTTGAAGGTGCCGGGCCTGGTTGAATCCGCGGCCGATGTTTATTCGATCCCGATCAAGCAGAGTGGCGAAGCCGTGGTCACGCTTGGCGACGTTGCTGAAATTCGCCGCACCTTCAAGGACCCATCGAGCTTCACGCGCGTGAATGGCGAGCCCGCCGTTTCGCTTGAAGTGACGAAGCGGATCGGCACCAACATCATCGAGAACAACACAGCCGTTCGCGAAGCCGTCGCCAACTTTTCGAAAGATTGGCCGAGCACCATCAAGATCAACTACCTGCTCGACAAATCCGGCTTCATTGATGAGGTTCAAGGCAACTTGCAGGCCTCCATTCTGACCGCGATTTCGCTGGTTATGGTCGTCGTAGTGTTCGCGCTCGGCCTGCGTTCAGGACTGTTGGTGGGCCTGTCCATCCCGGTTTCCTTCGCAACCGGCTTCATGATCCTTGGCATCGGCGGCTTCACCGTCAACATGATGGTGCTGTTCGGCATGGTGCTGACGGTCGGAATGCTGGTCGATGGCGCGATCGTGGTGACCGAATATGCCGACCGGAAACTTGCCGAGGGCATGCCGCCGAACGAAGCCTATACAAGAGCCGCGCAGCTCATGTTCTGGCCGGTGGTCTCATCGACGGGAACTACACTTGCCGCCTTCCTGCCGCTGTTGCTGTGGCCCGGTGTGCCTGGTGAATTCATGTCTTGGTTGCCGATCATGGTGATTATCGTGCTGTCAGCATCCTTGCTGACGGCGCTGATCTTCCTGCCAACTTCCGGCGCACTGACCGGGCGCATTGCAGTTGCCATCGGAAACAAGGGCGCGTTGGCGACCTCTGCGCTGTTTACCAGCGCCATCATTGGCTTTGCAGTTTTTGCGTTGGTGGAAGGCGGATTCCGCTTCGGTGTCGAACCCTGGCTCGGCCCTTGGGCGCAGACGGCGATGGACTGGATTGCATCGGGATCGACAGAAGCCACTGCCGGACCCACTTTCCTTCAATCCCTGTCTTTTGCAGATGTCTTTGCCGCTCTCACCGGGCTTGTTGCCGGTTTGATCGCCTACCCGTTGCTGATGGGCTTGATGGGCGTCCTCGATCGCCGCCAGCAGCGCAAAGAAGCCAGTGACCAGGTCACACTCATGTTTTCCAGCGAGCGGAAGCTGGAAATCGCCAAAGTGCCGGGGCTGATGAAGCATTATCTGCGGATGCTGCAAGGGCTCTCGAACAACATCATCGGCAACCTTGTGGTCATCGCAGCGGTGATCGGCACTGCGATGTTCGTGTTCACCAGTTTCGGGGCCAACAATGCGGGCGTCGAGTTCTTTGTTGACGAAGAGCCAGATGTCGCAATCGTTCTGGTCTCCGCGCGCGGCAATCTAAGTGCTTCGCGTGCTCGCGATCTCGTTGGCGAAGTCGAAGTGCAGGTGCTGTCCGTTCAGGGCATCAAGAACACCGTTATGACGGCGAATGTGCCCGGTGGCGGTGGTGGCGGCAGCCCGCTTGACGGAGTGCAGGACAAACCAGCCGATGTGATCGGCCAGATGCAGCTTGAACTGGCGGACTATTGCTGCCGCCGCAAAGCTGTGCAGATTTTTGAAGATATCCGTGAGAAAACAGCATCCATCCCCGGCATTCGTGTCGAAGTGCGCAAGATCGAAGGTGGCCCACCAACCGGCAAGGATGTGCGGTTGGAGGTCAAATCCACCAGCTATGATGACATGGTCAACACGGTCGCGCGTACCCGCGCACATTTCGACACTCTGACCGGTCTTCAAGACATTGAGGACGGACGCCCCCTGCCCGGCATCGAGTTCGAACTTACTGTCGATCGCGAAAAGGCCGGGCGCTACGATGCCGGTGTTGTTGCCGTTGGTTCGATGATCCAGCTCGTCTCAAACGGCGTGTTGATCGGAACCTATCGACCTGACGATTCAGAGGATGAACTCGATATCCGTGTTCGCCTTCCCGCCGAGCAGCGCACCTTCGCCACATTGGATGAGCTGCGCCTGCCAACCAATCAGGGCCAGGTGCCGCTGTCGAATTTCGTGACCCGCGAACCCAAGCCGAAGGTCAATGCGATCACGCGCAAGGACGGCCTCTATTCTATGGAGGTGAAAGCCAACCTCATTCCCGGCTTTGAGGAAAACGGTCGCGGCATCACGCCCGATGACAAGATTTCCGAGATTCAAAGTTGGATGGACCAGCAGGACTGGCCATCGACTGTGCAATTGCGTTTCCGCGGTGCCGACGAGGAACAGAAGGAATCGGGTGCCTTCCTCATGAAGGCGGCTGGCATTGCCCTGTTTTTGATGTTCATCATTCTGGTGACGCAGTTCAATTCCTTCTACCAGACCATTTTGACCCTCACGACAGTGGTGCTGGCCATTGTGGGCGTGTTGATCGGCCTGATGGTCACGGGGCAGAAATTCTCGATCATCATGACCGGCACAGGTGTGGTGGCGCTTGCCGGCATCGTGGTGAACAACGCCATCGTTTTGATCGACACGTTCAATCGTCTGCGCTCCGAAGGTGTGGAGACGCGCGAGGCTGTGCTGAAAACCTCCGCGCAGAGGCTGCGCCCGATCATGTTGACAACAACGACCACCATTCTCGGCCTTTTGCCGATGGCGTTGCAGATCAACCTCGACTATTTCGAGCGCACCATCGCGGTTGGCGGCATCACCTCCGTGTGGTGGGTGCAACTGTCGACAGCGATCATCTTCGGTCTTGCATTCTCCACGCTTCTGACGCTGATCGTCATCCCTTCCATGCTCGCGCTGCCCGCCAATCTGGCTGCCCCGTGGAAGATTGCAGCACGCAATGACTATGCACATCGCGGCGCAAAATCGCATCGCGAAGAAGCAGACCGCTATCGCCTGTTCCGTGCAAAACCGGTCTTTGTTCCCGGAGTTGGCGTTGAGGCGCGTCCCGCCTTTGCCGAAGGAAAGGATGACAAGGCCGCCGCAGATCGATCCGTCGTGCTGCATCCTGAAGATGCGAGCATCGTCGCATTGCCCAAACGCATGCGGGCAAGCAATGATGATGAACCCACCTATCCCGCCGCTGCGGCTGAATGAGGAACGAAGGATGGCTCGTTGAAGAGCCAACCCGTCCGCAGTTTATGGCGCAGGGGCTTCCTGTGACGACTCGCTTGCGTCTCTGCGCCTCCAGTCGCGGATGCTGAAGGGGATCGTTGCCAGATAGGCCAACGCGCCGATCGTCAGCAACAGCCATGGATAGCTGAACAGGAAGACGATCAGCAACATCAGGCCGATCATCACCGGCACAACCAAATGGCGGGAAATGCGCTGAACGCTGCGTTTTCCCGACCATGTTGGCAAACTCGATGTCATCAGGAAGCCGATGAACAGCACATAGGCCAGCGTGGCCCAGGTCACGATTGCGTCGAAGCGTTCCAAAAAGCCGAGCAGCCCGAGATAGATTGGCAACATGACCAGAATGGCGCCCGCCGGTGCAGGCACACCGACGAAGAAATCAACCTCCCAGTCGCGCTTGTCTTCTGAGTCGAGCGTGACATTGAAGCGGGCGAGGCGAAGGCAGCCGCAGATCGCAAAAATGAGCGCTGCGATCCAGCCGAGCGACTGCGCGTCCCGCAGCGTCCACAAATAGAGAACCAGAGCGGGTGCGACACCGAAATTTACAAAATCGGCAAGCGAATCCATCTGTTCGCCGAAAGACGAGGTGGATTTGAGGAACCGTGCCACGCGCCCGTCCAGAGCATCAAGACAGGCCGCAAACACGATCGCCACGATAGCGAGTTGAAAGCGTCCCTCAAAGGCCAGCCGAACCGCCGTCAGACCTGAGCAGATGGCGCCCAGCGTAATGAGATTGGGCACAAGCATGCGAAAGGGCACGTCGCGCAAGCGGGCATATTGAGCCGGTTCTTCCGGCGGCGCATCGTCGAAAATGTGAGGTGGATCAACGCCAGCAACGGCAGCGTCGCTTGTTTCGTCGCCTTTCTTGCCGGGCTTGTAGTCTGGAAACGGTGCCTTCATCTTCTGGCCCGTCAGATGGTTTGCGGGGTGAGGCTGGTCGGCAGCACGTCACCATGTGCGGCGAGAACGGTCTCTCCCGCAATCGCCTTTTGGCCAAGCGAAACGCGGGGCGTCGCACCGGCCGGCAAAAACACATCAACGCGCGAGCCGAAACGGATCAACCCGAACCGTTCCCCCTGCCCGATTTCCGTGTCCTCCCGCGCCCAACACACAATCCGCCGTGCAACCAGTCCGGCAATCTGCACGGCGCCAACGCGTCCATGCGGACCATCAATTGCCACGCTGTGGCGTTCATTATCCTGGGACGCCTTGTCGAGGTCTGCCGAGAGAAACTTTCCGGGCTTGTGGCGCGATACGGCCACGCTGCCGCGAACCGGTGCCCTGTTCACATGACAGTTGAACACATTCATGAAGACAGAAATCCGCGTGAGCGGTTCCTCACCCATGTCCAGTTCGGCTGGCGGCACAAACATTCCCACGCTTGAAATCACACCATCGGCGGGACTGACGATCAATTCGTCGCTGACAGGCACCACGCGTTGCGGATCGCGAAAAAACGCAGCGCACCAGATCGTCAACATAAAGCCGATCCAGAACAACGGATCCCAGATCGCACCTGCGATCAAAGTCACCACTGCGAAAGCCGTGATGAACGGATATCCCTTGGGATGGATCGGCACGAATGAACCGCGGACCGATTGGACGACAGACATTTCCTACATCCTTAACTGAACGGCTCTGAACAATCGCCACAAGCCGATGACGCGTTGTTTTATCGTGATGGAAACCTCTGGCAAAGGAAAACCGGCTCATGAGCCGCTCCACTTTTGCCCACTAACCAATCCGCCAAGGCCAGAGACAAAATCTGTCGTGATTCAGCGATTTCTGGCCTGTGCACGAGGCTGTTTGACCGGTGTGAGGCTGCCTCCTGCACCGGTCACGAGGCGCTGGCCGTGGCCGATTTGCGTCGGATCAGCCCCAGTTCATCCTTTTCATGCGCCTCACGCAACCGCGCCTCGGCTTCCGAGGCTTCGCGTTGACGATCCCACATCGCGGCATACAAGCCATTTTTCTCCAGCAATTTCGCATGTGTTCCCCGCTCCGCAATCGCGCCCTGTTCAAGAACGATGATTTCGTCAGCGTCGATGACCGTTGACAGGCGATGCGCAATCACCAGCGTTGTCCGGTTCTGCGACACGATATCGAGTGCAGCCTTAATCTCCTGCTCAGTTTGCGTGTCGAGGGCTGATGTCGCTTCGTCCAGAATGAGAATAGGCGGCGCCTTCAGCAGGGTTCGTGCGATGGCCACACGCTGCTTTTCACCGCCAGACAGTTTCAGCCCCCGTTCGCCGACCGGCGTGTCAAACCCTTGCGGCAAACGCTTGATAAAATCGCCGATCTGGGCACGATCCGCTGCCTGGCGAACCTCGTCCTCGGTTGCATCCATGCGGCCATAGCGGATGTTGTAAGCAATTGAATCATTGAATAAAACAGTGTCCTGTGGAACCATGCCAATGGCAGCGCGCAGGCTCTCCTGAGTGACATCGCGCAGATCTTGATTATCGATCGTCACCGCACCTTTCTGCACATCGTAGAAGCGAAACAGCAGCCGCGAGATCGTGGACTTTCCAGCCCCCGACGGCCCCACGATTGCAACAGTGTGACCTGCCGGAACCTCGAAGGAGACATCCTTCAGGATCGGACGATCCGGCTCGTAATGAAACGATACGTCGCGAAACGAGATTGCCGCAGACTTCACAATCAGCGGTTTGGCATCCGCCTTGTCAGTTACCTCGGCGGGAACCTCCAGAAGTGAAAACATGGCCTCGATGTCGGTCAGACCCTGGCGGATTTCGCGATAGACAAAGCCGATAAAGTTGAGCGGTATCGACAGCTGCATCAAGTACATATTGACTAGCACGAAGTCGCCCAGCGTCTGCTCACCGCGCTGTACGGCAAGTGCCGACATGACCATGCAAATCAGCATGCCGGTTGAGAAAATGACCATCTGACCGAGATTCAACCAACCCAAAGAAGTCCATGTTCTCGTTGCAGCTTTTTCATATTTGGCCATGGAGACATCGAACCGGTCGGCCTCCATGGTCTCATTGCCGAAATATTTGACCGTTTCGTAATTCAGCAGCGAATCGACCGACTTGGTGTTGGCGTCGGTATCGGAATCGTTCATGTCGCGCCGGATCGCGATGCGCCAATCGCTCGCCCTCACCGTAAACCAGCTATAGAGCCAGATGGTTACGCCGATGACGACCACATAGATCCAGCCGAAGAAATAGGCGAAAATTCCGGCATATAAGGCAAATTCAAGAATCGTTGGCAGCGTGTTGAGAATCGTAAACCGCACGATGGTTTCGATGCCCTTGGTTCCGCGCTCAATGATGCGCGACAGACCTCCCGTTCGACGTGCCAGATGAAAGCGGAGCGACAATTTGTGCATGTGCACGAATGTTCGATAGGCGAGCTGGCGCACCGCGTGCTGCCCGACCCGCGCGAACAAGGCGTCGCGCAACTGCTGAAAGCCCCACATCACAACGCGCGCGACATTGTAGGCGACCACCAGCATCACCGGTGCAATCAGGATGGTGGGCAACCACCAGACATCAATCTCCTTACCGTCAAGCGCGTCGGTCGCATATTTGAAGAAGAAGGGGATGATTGCCGTGATCAGTTTGGCGATCACCAGAAAGGTGAAGGCCCAGGCCACACGCATCTTCAGATCGGGCCTGTCCGAAGGCCACATATAGGGCCACAGGCTGACAATCGTTGACAGCGATGAGCGGTCGCGTTCGGGCGTTTGGTCGGAAGCAGTCACGAACAGTCCAGCGCGTTATCGGCAGTCGCCGCCACAACACCCTTTCAGGAAATTGCCTGTGGCATCTGAGACTTCGCGCACCAGCGCTTCGTTGACCCGGTAATAGGAACTTGGCGGGCGCGCTTCGCAACTGATCAGTTCCGCTTCCACCAGCACTTTCAGATGCTGTGAGACTGTAGACTGAGCAAGCGGCAGGACATCCGTGATATCCTTGCATTTGCAGGGATTGTGACGCGAGACATGCCGCAAAATTTCGATGCGAGCCGGGTTCGACAGAGCCGCAAAGACCGCTGCGAGACGAAGCGTCTGTGACGTTCCGGCGATCGCCGGTTCCAGTCTTTGTGGCATGATATGCCTCATGCGTTCATCGTATCCTTACGATGATAGATAGGCGCAGCGCAGATCATCCACAAGCCCGCGTGACAATTGTGCACTACCCGTCAGCTTCTACGCGTTCTTCGTCCGGTCGGTCGGGGATGCGGAAAATCTGCCCGATATAGATGCGATGCGGATTGCGAATTTGGTCGCGATTGGCCTCATAGATCGTCGTATAGCGAATGCCACGACCATAGGTGCGCCGTGAAATGCGCCACAGGCTGTCCCCCGGCTTGATGATGACCGAACTGCCGGTGCGAATGAGATCCCCCGGCGGTTGTTCCGTCTGTCGGCTGAGCGCTGTCTCGGAATCGCCGGAAATAGGCTCACTGACCGCCACTTCGGTTGCGGAGGAGTCGGTTCCCTGATCTGGCGAGGTCCCCTGATTTTGCGCAGTGGTTGTATTCTGTGACTGCGCGTTCGTCTCCGTCTTTTTCTGCGCACCTGCATTGGCTGATCCAGCTTCAGAGAGAGTGCCCTCGGAGCCTTCGCTCAACCGAGAGGAAACCGATTGTTGAGATTGATTGTCCTGTGCATCCTCATCGTCGCCGAGGGCCGCAACATCGGTTCCAGCTGAACTGGTCTCTTCCTCGCTTGCGCTGGTCCCTTTGTTCGAGGCATCAGCGGACCGTGTCGCGCTTTCGCTCGTCTCGGATGCAGCGGTTTGCACGGTCTCAGAAGTTTCTTGGGCATTTTCGCCTTCAACCACGACTTCGTTTCCAGATGCCTGATTGTCGCTTTGCGCCTGCGTGGCGGGCTGATTGGAAGCGGTCTGAGACCCGCCCTCCGCATTCTGCTCTGGCTGTGTCTTATCCTGCGTGGATTTGGTGCCATCGTCAGCCTGCGCAACGGAGGTCGGTGCTGCGGCTTCATCCTGTCCAGCAGTCTGAGCGGTGGTCTGCGGCGCTTGTTTAGATGTCGCGCTGTCACCGTCTGTTTCAACACTTGCGACGTCAGGCTTGTTGTCTTGATCGGTGGTCGCATCCTGATTTTCAGGCAGTTGAGACGCGTCGCTGCTCGAGCCATCTGCCACTTCGACCGGCTCATGCAACAGCGGAACCTCGGCCCTTGCGATCACCTTTCCAGTCGCACTGTCAATTGTATCGGCACGCACTCTGTGCTGGCCCGGCGACAGTTTGAATTTCTGGGTCACGAGAAAGCGGTTGTCAGACGTTCCCCGCGCTTCGCCGACCAGCTGTTCATCGATGTAAACGCGCACCACACTGCCTTTGGACGCTTCACCGGCGATGAAGATCTGGTCAGCCTCCACTTCAACGGCTTCCACGCGAACCCTTGGCTCTTCCGCCGCTGCCGCTTCTTCGGCCTCAACATTCGAAGCGCCTGAGCCGTCGCCCGCGTCATCGCTGTCGACTGCTGCAACCTGCTGATCGCCGGTATCGCCTTCCGCCGCATTGCTGTTCGGCTCTGAATTGCCTGCACTGGCTGCTGAATCAGTTGCATTTTCCTTGTCGTTGGTGGCGGAAGTCTCGGTTGCCGCGCCGGACGACGCGGTGTCGCCGTTGCCAGTGTCAGTTGCGTCCGCGCTGGTCTGATTTTTCCCGGCATCGCCACCGGATGCATCCTGATCCGTCAGCGCCGCCACATCTTCTTGATCGGCGTCGCCGTCGGGCGTGGCAAGCGTATCCGGTTTGGAGATGATACGGCTCGGCTTTCCGGGCTCGCTTACCATGGCAAGCACATCGCCCTGTCCATCCTTGGGCACGGAAACGGTCGCCAGCTCGGTGGACGCCGTTTCGGAACCATTTGGGCCCACAACCACCAGTCCCAAAGAATGGTCACCAGCCGTAATCGGCGCATCTGGCACAATGACGAAATCACCCGTCGCGTTGGCGGTGGTCGAGCCGACAATGGTGCCGTCGCCACGCCGTAACTCCACACGAGAGTTGGGGGCAGCATTGCCAGCAACGACGATGGAGCCGTCCTGCTCGACCCGCAGGACATCAAAGCGCGGCAGCCGGGTCGCATCGCCGCTTGAGTCGGCTGAGTCGGCAACGTCAGTGGCAGCGACCTCGCCACCCTCGGTTTTTGCATCCCCATCTTTCGGGAGGTCAGTCGCCGCAGCATCAGCATCAGTATCAGTATCAGCATCAGCACCGTCAGTGGTGCTCGACTGTTGATCCACAACTGCAACATCGGACGACCCGTCTGACTGGCCACCCGCCTGGTCTGCGACCTCAGCCGAAGACGTATCTTCCTCATTCTGCGAGGTGGCGACATTCGAGACTGCAACCGACGCGGCGTCTTTGTCCTGCTCCACCGGTGCCGTTGCCGTGACACGAACCATCTCAGGCACTTTCGCCATAACACGGCGCACCGAATCCAGCGGTACAAGACCGCTGATCACCAGAGCAATGAGAATGAGGCACACTGAAACCAGAGCCAGCGCGCAATATCGCAAGAACTGCATCATCATCTTTTCCTCATCCTGACGGTGAATCCCGGACGTGCCATTGTGCCATCAGGATCGAAACATCGGGGCCGCGCCGCAAGCCTCTGTAGCACCAACCCATTCCGTGTTCCAAGCCTGCACAGTCATTGGATTTTCAGCCGCATGGCTTGACCAAAGCTGCGTATCACCGCCTAACGAATCCATGAGCAGCGAAATCAACATGACGATTCGCGCGGTTTGCGTCTATTGCGGATCATCACCCGGTGGCGACCCTGCCTTCGTCGAGCAAGCCACACGCCTTGGCGAGTTGCTGGCGGATCGCGATCTGGCGTTGGTTTATGGTGGCGGAGATCGCGGTTTGATGGGCGCAGTCGCCCGCGGCGTACTTTCACGCGGAGGTGCGGTCACCGGCATCATTCCCGAGTTTCTAAAGGCAAAAGAGCAGTCGAGCGGCGAAACCGACCTCGATGGCGCGACCATGATCATCGTCCCGGATATGCATACGCGCAAGGGCGCGATGTTTGAACGCGCCGACGCGTTTGTTGCTCTGCCGGGCGGCATCGGCACGCTGGAAGAACTGATCGAGATGCTCACCTGGGCGCAATTGCGCCGTCACACAAAGCCGGTTTTCCTCTTGAACACCAACGGGTTCTGGGATCCGCTCAACGATCTTCTGAAACGCATGGAAGCGGAAGGCTTTCTGCACAACGCATCCGCGGCAAAGCCCATTATCTGCGATGCACCGGATGAGATTGTTGAACGGCTCGCCGCCACTCAGGATGCGTGAAACAGACGATAGGTCAAACTGTCGATCAGCGCCTGGAAGCTGGCATCGATGATGTTGTGCGACACACCCACGGTCCACCAACGCTCCCCGGTTTCATATGTACTTTCGATAAGCACCCGGGTTATCGCCTCAGTGCCGCCATTGAGAATGCGCACCTTGTAGTCGGCTAGTTCCAGCCCCTCGATTTCCTTCTGATACTTCCCCAAATCCTTGCGCAGCGCACGATCGAGCGCGTTGACCGGACCCTTGCCTTCAGCCACCGACAAAAGCTCTTCGCCATCAATTGTCAACTTCACCACGGCTTCGGAAACGGTGACAACATCGCCTATTGCGTTGAAACGCCGCTCGACACTGGTTCGAAAGCTGTTGACCTCGAAGAATTGCGGCACTGTGCCGAGGGTGCGCCGCGCCAGCAACTCAAAACTCGCCTCTGCCGCCTCATAGGCGTAGCCCGCCGCTTCGCGCTCCTTGACGATCGATATGAGTTTGTCGAGCCGAGGATCGGACTTTGAAACCTCGATGCCGCGCCGCGCGAGCTGATCAAGAAAGTTCGACTTGCCGCCTTGATCGGAGACCATGAGGTTACGTCGATTGCCAACATCAGCCGGATCAACGTGCTCATAAGTGGTCGGATCCTTCATGAGGGCGGATGCGTGAATGCCTGCCTTCGTCGCGAAGGCTGACGTTCCGACATAAGGCGCCTGCGTTTCCGGCGCCCGGTTCAGCAACTCATCAAAGGTGCGCGAAAGCTTGGAAATTCCGGTGAGCTTCTCGCGTGAGATGCCGATTTCGAAGCGGTTCGCATAATTTGGCTTCAGCACCAGGGTCGGGATCAGCGTAATCAAATTCGCATTGCCGCAGCGCTCGCCTATGCCGTTGATCGTGCCCTGAATTTGGCAGGCACCGGCTTCGACAGCAGCCAAGGAATTGGCAACCGCTTGCCCCGTATCATTGTGTGCATGAATGCCAACATGGTCGCCTGGAACGTGCTGGCAAACGGCCTCCACGATCTTTGCGACCTCCTGGGGCTGCGTTCCGCCATTGGTGTCGCACAGCACCACCCAGCGCGCGCCGGCTTCATGCGCCGCCACAGCACATTGCAAGGCGTAATCCGGATTGGCCTTGAACCCGTCGAAGAAATGCTCGCAATCGACAAGGCACTCCTTGCCCGAGCGGATCGCGGCTTTGACGGAGTCCCGGATCGCCTCGACATTTTCCTCGTTCGTGCAGCCCAAAGCGACATCGACATGCAAATCCCATGTCTTCGCGACATAGCAGATGGCTTGCGCAACCGACCCGATCAGCCCAGCCAGACCAGGGTCGTTTGAAGCGGATATGCCGACCCGCTTGGTCATGCCGAAGGCCGTGAAGGTCGCGTTTTTCGTGCGCGGCTTTTCAAAGAAGGCCGTATCGGTCGGGTTGGCACCGGGATAGCCGCCTTCGATATAGTCGATGCCGAACTCGTCCAGCATCTGCGTGATGACGATCTTGTCCTCGATAGAAAAATCGACCCCGGGTGTCTGCGCCCCATCGCGCAAAGTGGTGTCGAAGAGCGTGATATGTCGTTTGGTCATGAAAATACGGCTCCCTTGTCCTCCAAGGTGCGAATGATGTGATCGCATACTGCGCCCGTGTTCCCAGTCACCTCATTGTTCCAGAAGCGAAGCACGGTCCAGCCCAAATGGCTTAAGTCCTGTGTTCTTGATTGGTCGTAGCTCGCCTGGCGATCATCCGAATGCCCTGCTCCGTCGAGCTCAACGATCAAACGATGCTCAGGACACGCGAAATCAACGATATACGGACCGATGGGCAATTGGCGTCGGAACTTGAGACCCATGAGACGCCTGGTGCGAAGCTCGGTCCAAAGCTTTTGTTCCGCTTCCGTCTGTTCGCTGCGCATCGCACGAGCCAGTCGACGATTCCTTTCGGGCACGAATTGATGAGGCATCACGCAAGACCCGAGCATGCTGTGTACCAACAGCGGTGCGTCAAAATCTGCCCCCCTCTCCCTCCATGAGGGGGAGATGCCGGAGCGTCAGCGCAGGCAGAGGGGGGTATATCGAGCAACGGGAAAGCCGTAGGCAAAACCCCTCTCTGTCTGCTGCGCAGACATCTCTCCCCCAAGGGGAGAGATAGGTCAGCGTCAATTTCGCTGGTCATCGCTTCAGCTCCCAGGTAGTGATGCGGTCGCCCGTTTCAGGGTCCTTGCCGTCTTTAAGTTGTATGCCCTGCTCCAGAAGCTCGTCACGAATGCGGTCGGCTTCGGTCCAGTTTTTGTCGGCAATCAACGCAAGCCGATTGGCGATGATCCCGTCGATCTCCTTGGTGCCGATGGAAGCGGAAACCGCATCCGCTTCAGACAGTCCCAAAAAGTCGAGTGCCATGCGCAGCGTCTCACCGGAAAGTCCGCTCAACGCAGCGACGGACTGAGCCGTATGTGCATCGTCGTGAAGCGGATCTGCAAAGGAGGAGAAATCTCCGGCATCAGCGGCTTCGACCTTGCGATGCAACCGGGCCAGAAGATTGTCCGCCTCCTCCAACCGACGTACCGAAAAGTCGATCGGCTCGCGGTAATGTGTCATCAGCATGGCAAGACGAACTACTTCGCCCGGCCATTTGCGCCCGCCAACCTTGTCCGTGTGCAGCACGTCGTGAACCGTGACGAAATTGCCCTCGCTCTTGCTCATCTTGCGGCCTTCGACCTGCAGGAAGCCGTTATGCATCCACACATTGGCCATAGCGTCGGTGCCGTGGCAGCAGCGCGACTGGGCGATTTCGTTTTCATGATGCGGAAAGATGAGGTCGAGACCGCCACCGTGAATGTCAAAGGTCTGACCGAGATAGGCCTCGCTCATGGCCGAGCATTCAATGTGCCAACCCGGGCGGCCAAAAACGGTCTGACCATCGAATGTGGCCTCCCAGCCCGGTTCGCGCTCGCCAGATTCTTTCCAGAGTACGAAGTCGCCCGGATGTTCCTTGTGGTCCTCCACCGCCACGCGGGCCCCGGCCTGCTGCTCATCCAGATTGCGCCTCGACAGCTCGCCATAGTCCTCCATGGAGGCGACACGAAACAGCACCTCCCTGCCCTTTTCGCCTTTGGCAACATAGGCATGGCCGCGTTTGATGAGAGTTTGAATCATGCTCACCATGTCGGCGCGGCCATCGGGGCGCGGCAGAACGAAATCGGTAGCGCGCGGTTCGTGCGTCGGCGGCAGGCAGCCAAGCGCTGCCATGTCTTCGTGGAACTGGTCGGCTGTCTTCTCCGTCACCTTGCGGATCGCTTCGTTCAGCGGAAGATCAGGATAATCACGCACCGCGCGGGCGTTAATCTTGTCATCCACGTCCGTAATATTGCGCACATAGGTGACGTGGTCCTCGCCATAGACATGACGCAGCAGCCGAAACAGCACGTCGAAGACGATAACCGGGCGGGCATTGCCGATATGCGCATAGTCATAGACCGTGGGCCCGCACACATACAGGCGTACATTTTTGGGATCGATCGGCTCAAATGCCTGCTTGGTTCTGGTCAGCGTGTTGTAGAGCTGGATTTGCGGTTGGCTGGTCACGGTTCAATTCTCGGCAAGACGCGTTGGGTGGCGGCGCTGACCACGATGTTCTTGAAACTGGAATGTGAACAGAACGAACGGGCCAGCGGTGAGCTAGCAAATAATGATCGAACAAATACAGATCGACGTCGTTCTCATGCGGTGCCTATCTCATGTCGACCCCGGCGGGTCAAGATGATGCGAGAGCGCGCCAGAACAGAGAAAGGGAGATCAGCGCCATCACGATTGCGATCAGCCCATCAAGAACGCGCCAGGCCATCGGCTTTGCGAACAACGGCGCCAGCAGTCTCGCACCGTAGCCCAAAGCGAAGAACCAGGCGAAAGACGCCGACATGGCGCCGACCGCGAAAGCTATTCGGGCCGAGCCAACATATTGACCCGAGATACCGCCCACCAACACGACCGTATCCAGGTAGACATGCGGGTTCAGGAAGGTAAACGACAACAAGATCGCAAGCGCCCGGCTGGCGCTGTCGCTGTTTCCCTTTGCGGCTTCCAGCGTAGATGGCGTCATGGCACGTCGCGCGGCCAGCACCGCATAGGCCGCCAGAAATACGGCTCCGCCAATCGTGATTGCCAACAGCAGCGTTTCACTGGACCGCACGAGCGTTCCGAACCCGAAAACGCCGAGCGCAATCAAGGCGGCATCGGACAGGCCGGCGACCAGACACAGCTGGAAAACATGGGCGCGTAGCAAGCCCTGACGCAAAATGAAGGCATTTTGTGCGCCAATGGCGACGATCAGTCCGCCGCCAAGCGCAAATCCCTCAAGAGCCGGCAAGAGATGAGTCAAAACAGGCTCATCTGGCTGTCATCTGAAGCGGTATCCGAAGTTTCTTCCGCAATGGGCTCGGCCCGCTTTTGAACATCCGGACTGGAGTTCGCGACCTTGTTGACAGCATCTCCCACCGGGATGGCTTCGAAATAGTCGTCCGCAACGGGGCGCATGAGGTCAAAGACATCGCGCGGCTCCTGCGTTTTGCAGTCAAGCCAGCGTTCGAAATCCTCTGGCATGATCACCAAAGGCAGGCGGTGGTGAATGTCTGCGAAACCCTCATTGGCCGCTGTCGTCAGGATGCAGCCCGTATCGATCTGTGACCCGTCGGGGTCTGACCACGTCTCCATCAGGGCGCCGAATGAGACGATGCTGCCATCGCGCGGTCTCACCCAATAGGCCTGGCTACGCTTGCCTTTGCCGAAACGTTTCCATTCACAAAAGCCGCTGGCCGGAATGAGCGCACGCCTGTGGCGCATCGCGTTGCGAAAGGAGGGCTTCGTCGCGGCCGTTTCGCTTCGCGCATTGATGATCAGCGTGAAATCAGCCGGGTCCTTCACCCATTGCGGCAGAAACCCCCAGCGAACGAAGCCGTAATGGCGTTCTCCCGCATCATCATTGGCCACCATCAGAATCGGCTGTGTGGGCGCGATGTTGTAGCGCGGAGCAAACGGCGGCGTCTGCCGAGTCGGAAACAAATCATACAAATCGAGAATTTGTTGCCAACTCATCTGGGCGCTGAAACGTCCGCACATTGCAATTGTCTCCAGGCCGGGGTTGGCCTCAGGGTTGCAAGCAACCCTATTTGACTGGCAGTCAAGTCACCATGACATCGCGTCTTTATCCCAAGACACCATTGATTGGCGCTTGCACCGCGATTTGGCGTGGCGATAAGGTGCTGCTTGCCAAGCGTTCTCGACCCCCTCTGGGAGACAAATGGGCGATGCCAGGTGGTCTGGTGGAAGTGGGAGAGAGCCTCGCTGAAGCGGCAATCAGGGAAACCTATGAAGAGACGAGCTTGCACATCAAGGCGCCGATCTTCAATCGATTTCACGAATTGATCCGCAAAGACGCTGAAAACAGAATCGAAATGCACTACGTGCTGGCCATGTTCGCGGCGCAGTGTGACGAAGGTTCGGCGCGGGCTGGCGACGATGCAGAGGATGTCGGCTGGTTCAGCCTGCATGAGCTACAAAGCCTGACCTTGACCCCGAACACGCTTGAACTGGTGACCGAGGGGCGAGATTTACTGTATAAGCGCGCTTCATGAGAACCCATCTTATCCTCGCAATCCTGTTGGGCGCCCTGCTGTTGCCAGACACGGGTTTCGCACAAAATGCAGGACAAGCCTTCGGCCCATCGCGCGCGGAACCCGCCGCTCCGTATGACGACAAATTGCTGCGACTGGCGGAGGTTCTCGGCTCCATCCATTATTTGCGCAATCTGTGCCAGTCCGGTGAGGGCAACAAATGGCGTGAGATCATGTCGAGCCTTTTGGTTTCAGAGCGCCCCGGACCAAACCGCCGCGAGCAATTGGTTGCACATTTCAACCGTGGGTACAGGGCGTTCGACCAGATTTACGGCACCTGCACGCCGGCAGCTGTGGCGGCGGCCGAACGCTACAGGCAGGAGGGCAGCGCTTTGGCCGGGCAAATCACGCAACGTTATGGCGGCTGACCGGGCGTTAACCCTTTCTCGATCACACGATAAATTGCAGTTTCAATCAGCCAGCGCCCTCGTTAGTTTGACGAGGCCGAAAATCTGGGATCATCGCTGAGCCTTCATGTTGCTTGAGCAGTCAAAAGAGTTGGACGAGTTGATCCTGGCCGAAAAACGGCGCGTCGCTCAGGAGCTTTTCGAAGAAGCCTGGGATCATGCGCAGCGCGAAGGCATTGAGCCAAGCATTTTGGCGGATCAGGCCATCAGCATCGCATTGCGCAGACTGTGCTCGCTTTCCGGCGAGTCCAATGTCAATGAACTGGTCGCCGCTTTGCCGGATCGCGTCAAATGCGGGCATTTCCTGGTCGACCGGGTTCTGCAATAGGCCGTTTAGTGGCCTGTCATCGCAGCTGTCCGTTCCCGTCGCCGCAAAAAACATGATATGGGTGTTCGCTGACGCCGATTTGGTGTCTTCTAAGGATTCGATGCCCATGCGTTTGAAAAAGCGCCCTCTGCGCCCGCTGCCACTGCTCTTGCTTATTTCGCTCATCATGGTGCCGCCGGTTCTGGCACAGTCTGAAAGCCAGCAAAACACAACCGATACTGAGAGCTTCGTCGTTCCAACACCCAATGAGATAACCGAGGAGAACGAGGCAGAAAACGGAACCGGTGAGGGCGCCGAAGATGAGGCGATAGACGAAGCCGATGAAACAGATGATGCAGAGCGGGCCCTGCGCGGAGGTGGACCGCCGCCCGAAATTCTGCATGACATTGAATCTCTGCCACAGCCAGTTCGACGCATGCGCGAACTCATTCTGTCGGCGGCGAAAAGCGGAGAAATCGAGAAGCTGCGCGATCTGGTCGGCATCGGCGAGACCGCCACCACGCTATCAATCGGCGGGCTGGATGGAGACCCGATCGACTTTCTCAAAGAAGCATCTGGCGATGATGATGGCTATGAAATTCTTGCCATTCTCATCGAAGTTCTGGAAGCCGGTTATGTGCATCTGGACATCGACGCTGAGGAAGAAATCTATGTGTGGCCCTATTTTTTCGCCTGGCCTCTGGACGGCCTGACTCCACAGCAAAGCGTCGAGCTCTACCGGGTCTTGACTGCGGGCGACGTTGAAGATTCCCGCAGTTTCGGTGGCTATGTATTTTATCGGGTGGGCATCAAGCCGGATGGCACTTGGAGCTTTTTTGTGGCGGGAGACTGATCGGCAATCATGGTTCAGTCGGCTTTGCTTTCTTCGCGCGCTCTGGTCCGCATAGCGGGTACCGAGGCTCCGCATTTTTTGCAAAATCTCGTCACATGCGAAGTGGAAAGCATGACTGACGGTTCAACCGCGTTTGGTGCGCTGCTCACACCGCAGGGCAAAATCCTGTTCGATTTTCTGCTGAAGCGTGTGGAAGATGAATTCGTGGTCGACCTGAACGCCGAGCAGGTCGATGACTTCGTAAAGCGCATGATGTTTTATCGCTTGCGCGCCAAGGTTGAGATCGAGAAGCTTGACCACGTGCCAACCGTCACTTGGCCGGCGGAAGGCGGTGATGCCGATGCGCGTGATGCCCGCCTTGGGATGCGTGGCTATGCCACAGATGTAACCACAAGCACAGAAACCGAATGGCAGACCCTTCGCATTGCGCTTGGATATCCAGAAAGCGGCCGTGATTTCGAACCGAGCAGTACTTTCCCGCATGAAGCGTTGATGGACCAGTTTGGCCATTCGGGAGTGGATTTCACAAAGGGCTGCTATGTGGGCCAGGAAGTTGTTTCGCGCATGCAGCATCGCGGCACGGCACGGTCTCGTTTCGTGAAGATACGGGCGGTGAACGGCGATGCGCTGCCCGCGGTGGGTACAGCGATTGTTGCTGGCGATCGCGCGATAGGCAGCATGGGGAGCAGCGTCGGGTCGGAAGGGCTCGGCCTTTTACGGCTTGACCGAACCGCCAAGGCCATGGCTGAGGGAACAGCTTTGCATGCGGGTGATACAGTTGTCACAGCAACCCTGCCCGATTTCGCGACATTTGACTGGCCACAATGAGCAACGCACCAAATCGCGCATGGCAGCGCATGCTGTCTGGCCGACGTCTTGATCTGTTGGACCCCTCCCCTATGGATATCGAGATCAGCGACATCGCACATGGGCTCGCCCGTGTCGCGCGCTGGAACGGGCAGACGCTTGGCGATCACGCATTTTCGGTTGCCCAGCATTGCCTGCTTGTCGAAGAGCTTTTCAGCGACCAGCGCAGCAATCCCAGCCCATCCGAGCGGCTTTACGCCTTGCTTCATGATGCAGCAGAATATGTGATCGGGGACATGATATCGCCGTTCAAGGCCGTAATGGGGGGACATTACCGCGATGTCGAGAAGCGGCTGGATGCTGCAATCAACATCGCTGCGGGGTTAAAATCCAGTCCGACAGCTGTGGTTTCGAAGGCCATCAAACGCGCAGACCACATGGCAGCCTATCTGGAAGCAACACAGCTGGCGGGTTTCGAAGTCGGAGAGGCAAAGCGGCTTTTCGAGCCGCCGCCGGGCGATGTGTCTTGCACCCAATTGACCCCTTTGCCGGCCAAACAGGCGCAAATGCTGTTTCTGGAGCGCTTCGAGATGCTCCGGGGCTGATCGATGGCCAAGCTCTATATCTGCCCGCTCTCAGCACTCGAAAAAACGCTGATGCTGAGTGGCGCGCGCAGCATGATTGCCCTTGGCGGACCTCAAGCGGATTTGCCAAGACCCCATGCCGTAACCGATGCATTCCTCGCATTGAAGTTCAATGACATTGTGGAGCCGCGCGATGGGTTGGTCGCACCTTCCATGGCAGATGTCGAGGCCATCATCGCCTTCGCACAACAATGGCAAAGTAACGATCCTATGCTGTTGCAATGCTGGATGGGGATCAGCCGATCAACCGCAGCAGCATTGATCGTGCGCACGACGTTGCGACCGGATCTCTGTGCCAGTTCGATTGCGCAGGATCTGAGAGAGCGTTCACCAACCGCGACACCCAATGCGTTGATGGTACGATTGGCCGACGAGGCGCTTGATCGCCAAGGAACGTTGACGAACGCTGTCGCTGAAATCGGGCGCGGGGCGAATGCCAGCGAGGGCACGCCATTTATGATAGAGATTTGAGACGATGACCTCAGATCGCAGCATTCAAGTCGGCCTGCACGCCGCCATTCTGGCGACTGAAGGTTCGACGCCACTGGTCCTGACACTCGTAGGCACAAGCAATCAGAGCGAAAGACTCGCAGGGCTGCCCTTCGGTCCCTTTGACCCGCCCGGCCACCGGACATTTGAAAATGGGCTGCGCCGCTGGGTTGATCAACAGACCAGCGCGCGTCTTGGCTATGTCGAACAGCTTTACACCTTTGGCGATTATGGACGCTGGGCCGCTGATCAAGACACGCATTTCGTTTCGGTGGGGTATCTGGCTCTCGTTCGTCGGCTGTCGCAAGATGAGTTTCCAGATGCCCAATGGCTCGATTGGTATCGCTTCTTTCCGTGGGAGGATTGGCGAGATGGACCGCCCGCGATGTTGCAAGGCGCTGTCGCACCGGCGCTGAAACAGTGGCTGGAGGAAAGCTGTTCCAAAGATGAACGGGTTGAGCGGTCCAACCGCATCGCGCTCGGCTTTGCCGATTTTGGGCAAACTTCAGATTTGTGGGATGAGGAGCGTGTTTTGGAACGCTACGAGCTCATGTATGAAGCCGGGCTTGTTTGGGAAGCTGTAGCAGATGGCCGCGTGAATCAGGCGCGTATTCCGGAGGGAGCGGGCGTTGCCATGCTCCACGACCATCGCCGCATTCTGGCAACGGCGATCGCCCGGCTGCGTTCAAAGCTCAAATACCGCCCGGTCGTGTTTGAGTTGATGCCGCCTCGATTCACGCTGACCCAGCTGCAGATGACCGTGGAAACCCTGTCTGGAAGGCGCGTGCACAAGCAGAATTTCCGCCGCATGGTTGAAAAGGCCGATCTTGTCGAGCAGACCGGTGAAGTTACGGCGCAAACCGGGGGGCGCCCAGCCGCGCTTTATCGGTTTCGTCGCTCCATTTTGCGAGAGCGCCCTGCCCCCGGTCTCAAAATTGGCGGACGCGGCAGATAGCCCCAGTAAGCCTCACTCGATCACCATGTCCAGGCCAAGATCGAGCGTTCCAGCGCTCATGGTAATCTTGCTGGTTGAGATCATATCAACACCGGTCTCTGCGATGTCCTTGACCGTACCGAGGCTGACATTGCCGGAAGCCTCCACGGGAATGCGACCGGCGACGAGCGCAACACCCTCGCGAAGGTCATCCAAGCTCATATTGTCGAGCATCACCACGTCCGGACCAGCATCAAGTGCGGTGCGCAACTGTTCCAGCGTGTCGACCTCAACCTCAATCTTCACGAGATGACCAGCAAAGGCGCGCGCCGATCGGATCGCTTGCGCCACCCCGCCCGCCACTGCGATGTGATTGTCCTTGATCAGGATCGCATCATCCAGCCCGTAGCGATGATTTGAACCGCCACCGCAGCGCACCGCATATTTTTCAAAACTGCGAAGACCCGGCGTCGTTTTGCGCGTACAACAAATCGCGGCCTTGGTGTGCGCAACACGTTCCACAAAGCGGGCTGTGCGCGTCGCGATGCCCGAAAGGTGGCAGATGAAGTTCAGCGCCACCCGCTCTGCCCCAAGCAGCGAGCGGGCGTTTCCGCTGATACGGGCTATGTCCGTACCCGGCGTCACGGCATCGCCGTCATGATGGAGGGCCTTAAACTTCAAACCCGGATCGAGTGCTTGGAATGCAGCCCTTGCCAGCTCAACCCCGCAAACAACACCTTCCTCGCGGCAATCCAGAACCGCAGTCGCCTTCGCTTCTGGGCTGATCGTCGCCTGCGAGGTCAAATCGCCCGCCCGCCCTAGATCCTCTTGCAACGCCGCGCGAACGGCATCCTTGATCATCGTGTCGGGAAGCTCTGCCGGGAAAGTGCTCATTATCTTGAACCGCTCCGCAACCCGGTCTGGTCTGCCAGCATCTGCGCGGCAATCCTGTCGGCCTTGCGATGCGTAAGGAAGCTGCGTTTGGCGAGTTCTGGCTTGGCTTCCGGGAAGTCTGTGCGGAAATGGCCGCCTCGGCTTTCCTGTCGCATCAGCGCAGAAACCGCGATCAGCTTGGCGGTGATCAAGGAGTTCTCAAATCGCTGGAGGCGGTTGGCCTTCTCCAGTTCAACGATGTCGTGCAGGCCCTTCAACATGCCTTCCGGCGTGCGATGCACACCAAATTCCGCACTCATGATCTCGCGCAGGCGTGTCATAGCATCGCTGTCTTCAGCGGGTTCCGCATCGTCCAACGGCGATGTGGCGATGTGATTGTCGCGGATGCTGGCATGCGGCATCAGCGTGCCGATATCTTCGGCAATTCGCGCGGCGAAAACGACCGCCTCAAGCAGCGAATTCGACGCCAGCCGGTTGGCGCCATGGGCGCCCGTTGAAGTCACCTCTCCACAGGCCCAGAATCCGTCAAGAGAGGTACGCCCATTGGCATCCGTGAGCACGCCGCCCATGAAATAATGCGCTGCCGGAACGACCGGGACGAGGTCCTTCACGGGATCGATGCCAGCCTGCACGCATGATTTGTGGACCGTCGGAAAATCCGCCTCGAAGGAAGCGCCAATTGCCTTGCGACAGTCGAGATATGCGCCGCGACCGGCCCTGCGCTCGGCAAATATGGCCCTGGCCACCACATCGCGGGGGGCAAGTTCCGCATCCTTGTGCTGCCCGAGCATGAAACGCTCGCCAGACTTGTTGACCAAGGCTGCACCGTGGCCGCGCAGGGCCTCGGTCGCCAGCGGCGCGGGATCAACGTCAACATCAATGGCCGTCGGGTGAAACTGAACGAATTCCATATCGGCTACGATCGCACCGGCTCGCGCGGCCATTCCGATACCTCCGCCACGGGCTTCGGTCGGATTGGTCGTCACGGAGTAAAGGTGCCCCACCCCGCCAGATGCCATAACAGTCGCTGATGCGTTGAAGCGGATCTTGTTGTGGCCGGTGCCGAACCTGTCACGAGCGATGACGCCCTGAACCTTCTTGCCATCTGCAATGATGTCCTGAACAACGATTCCTTCATGGACACGAATGGACGGTGTCTTGCGCACCGTCGCCACCAGCGCCTCCATGATCGCCTTGCCCGCCATATCGCCCTGCACGCCGATGATGCGGTTTTGCGAATGGGCCGCTTCGCGCGACGCCGCCAGCCGACCTTCGAGATCACGATCAAATGGCACACCGAAAGCAAGCAAATCGGCAATCCGATCAGCGGCTTGCGATGCCATGAGCCGCGCAATCTTCTCATCGACAATGCCTGCGCCAGCGGCCAGCGTATCGGCGACATGCTTGTCCACCGTGTCACCTTCGGAAAGGGCCGCGGCTATGCCCGCCTGCGCCCAGGCCGATGAAGCGCCGGTGCCGAGCGTCGCGGCGGTCAGCACGGTCACAGGCCTTGGCGCCAGTTTCAGCGCACAGAAAAGGCCTGCCAATCCCCCGCCGATGATGATGACATCATCGCAATTGGCCCCCGCAACGGGCCTCAGAAATGACAATTGGGTGTCGTCGCCGTCACTCAAAACATCTCCTCCCCGCGCAAGCGATTGGGATCGGGAAAGTCGCGGTAAAGGGCAAACTTCACATCAGCGATCTTGGAATTGACGTCGAAATGATGCCGTTCCATATCGCCGGCCCTGCGCGACGCCATTGCGAACGCCGCATCCAGTTGTGCCAGATTTTCCACTTCGATCATTATGTGAAACTCACCGAATTCGCGTGGTCCCAGACCCAACTTGCGCCGCATGAGTCTCCATGACTCGATTTTCCCTTCTCGCCTCAAAAACTCCATAAAGCGAGCAAAATCATCTGCAAATTCGACATCGCTGACATCAGGATTCAACGTGAAGAAGCCGTGATAGATGTCCATCGCTGAATGCTAATGTTTCAGATTGACCATGCGCTCGACCGCTTGCCGCGCCTTTTGCGCCACCATTGGGTCGACTGTGACCTCTTCTTTCATCTCCAGAAGACTGTCGAGAATCTTCGGCAATGTGATGCGCTTCATATGTGGGCACAGATTGCAGGGCTTGATGAACTCAACACCCGGTGCCTGGTCTTGAATGTTGGAGGCCATGGAGCATTCGGTGACCAGCAGAACCTTTGCGCCCGCCTTCTGCCCCGTTGCGAAGTCGATCATGCCTGATGTGGAGCCGGTATAGTCGGCAACCGCCGTCACTTCCGTTGGGCATTCGGGATGCGCGACAATCTGAATGGCGGGATCAGCCTCTTTGTAGGCCAACAGCTCGTCAGCGGTGAAGCGTTCGTGCACCTCGCAATGGCCCTTCCATGTGAGGATTTTGACATCTGTCTGCTTGGCAACATTCTGGGCGAGATATTCGTCCGGAATGAGCAAGACCGTATCAACCCCGAAGCTCTCAACCACCTGAACGGCGTTGGACGAGGTGCAGCAAATGTCGCTTTCAGCTTTCACATCGGCTGACGTGTTCACATAAGTGACGATCGGGACACCCGGATTGGCTTCACGCAGAAGGCGCACATCTTCGCCTGTGATCGACTCAGCCAACGAGCAGCCGGCTTTCATGTCCGGGATAAGCACGGTCTTGGACGGATTGAGCAGCTTTGACGTCTCCGCCATGAAATGCACGCCACATTGCACAATGACATGCGCTTTAACGCGTGTCGCTTCCATGGCCAGCTGCAAGGAATCACCGGCAATATCCGCCACGCCATGGAAGATCTCCGGTGTCTGGTAATTATGCGCCAGAATGACCGCATCGCGCTCTTTCTTGAGAGTATTGATGGCGTGAATGTAGGGCGCATGCACCGGCCATTCGATCGCGGGAATGTGGTGCTTGACGCGCTCAAAGATATGCGCGGTGGCCTCGGCGACCTCCGGCGTGTAGTCGAGCGATGGCCTCAGCAACTTTTCATAGGAACGGCCAGCAGGCCCTTCCGTATTCACATCGCTTTGGCGGGTATCCAACCCGTCTTCGACCGCAGAAAGCATGATCCGCTCCGTTCATCAGACTGCATTATACTCAATATGAGTATAAGGGTAGCGCAAAACAAGCCCGGTTGCCCGGACACGGCCTTCTAGACCTTTGCAAAGCCCCGCACAAGGTGGACCAAAGGTCGGTCCACCGCAGCAAACGCGCTCTTCTTCGGGGGAACCGCCTTGAGATACCGGCTTTTAGGTAAAGGAGACGCTCACCGAGCCGAGAGCGCCAAATTTTGCCGAAAGGGTTTTTCCAACCTGCGCGGGGACCGGTGGTGTGCAGGTACCCGTGGAGACCCAATCTCCGGCTTTCAGCATCGATCCTCTCTCAGCGAGTTGCTGCGCAAGCCAAACCAATGATTTGATGGGAGCGCCCATGACCGGTTCGCCATTTCCCGTTTCAACCGCTTCGCCATCCACCATGGCGGTTACGGGCGTATTGACCAGGTCCTGCGAGCGCCAGTCCTTGATCGCATCGCCGATGACGAAGGCCGCATTGCCGCCAAAATCCATCGTCACGCCAACACCATTGGCCCATTGCGAATTTCCGATGCAGCGACCGATCATCTCGATCGCCACGTGAACCGCATCGACTGCGTCGGCGGCACTTTCCTCGGTGATCTCTTCGCCTGCGGCGGGAAAATCACGCTTCATGCGGAACGCATATTCGGGCTCCATCGCCCCGATACAGGCCAGCTTGGGAAGGCTCGCCCCGGATTTCACGACGCCGGCTTCAGCGATCGGTCCATAAAACGGGCTGTCGATGCCGAAATTGGACTGCGCTGCCGCATTGGTGGCCCCAACCTTCCAACCGACTGACGGAGAGCCGAACGCTTCGAATGCAAGCCCCTGGATCTCCATCGCATCGTCGCGCGACAGTGTCGCATCATTCAGGACAATATCGACCTGCTCACCAGCCTTGCGCGCCTCGGCGATGGCGCTTGCGATCTCGGTCTTGTTCATGATGGGCCTTTCAGATGAAAAATCGTGATGTGAGCGATCAAGGAATTTGGTTCGCGAAAGCTTTCTTTCGGGGGTAAAGTCAACAGCCGCATATTCGCCGAAAGGTCAAGCTTCATGTCGACCACGCCCGCTCCGGCCACACTTCGCCGGTGGAATCCGCCTGTCTGGTTGATCGTTACCTGCGGCTGTACGATTGCCCTGCTCGCCTTCGGGCCCCGGTCTGCCATGGGCTTTTTCCAGCAACCTATGTTGGACGATCGGGGCTGGACGAGCGCGACTTTTGGTTTGGCCATCGCGATCCAAAACCTCGCCTGGGGCATGGGACAGCCGGTCTTTGGTGCGCTGGCAGACCGATTTGGCGCCTACAAACCGTTGGCCGCCGGGGGCATCATTTATGCACTCGGTCTGTATATTATGGGCATCGCGGAAACCCCGCTCTGGCTGCATATTGGCGGCGGCTTGCTGGTCGGGCTAGGCGTTGCGGCGGGGTCCTTCGGCATCATCCTCTCCGTCTTTGCCAGAAATGTCGCGCCTGAAAGTCGTTCATTCGTGTTCGGGCTAGGCACCGCAGCGGGTTCTGCCGGCATGTTCCTGTTCTCTCCACTGTCCGCCGGGCTGATTGCGAGTTTCGGCTGGTCTCACGGATTGGTCATCTTGTCCGTCATGATGCTGGTGATTCCGGTTCTAGCCGTGCCGCTCTACGGCAGCGCAAAAGATTCCGCCGCCGCACAGGCGGAGGCCGGACAGACCGTGCGCGAAGCGTTGGGGGAGGCCTTTGCCCATCGCTCCTATGTTCTTTTAATTTCAGGTTTTTTTGTCTGCGGCTTTCAGGTGGCTTTCATCGCCGCTCACTTCCCAAAATATATCACGGATATCGGCATTGCACCGGTTTACGCCGTTTGGGCTTTGGCGTTGATCGGCCTGTTCAACATTTTTGGCTCGCTCGCGTCCGGGATCATCGGGCAGAGATACTCCAAGACCATCTTTTTGGCGCTGCTCTATGTCGGGCGATCCATTGCTGTGGCCGCTTTCCTGCTGCTTCCACAGACGCCGACCAGCGTCATCATCTTCGCCATCGTGATGGGCCTGCTATGGCTCTCTACGGTCGCACCCACTAACGCACTCGTGGCGATTATGTTCGGCACAAGACATTTGGGTATGCTGGGCGGTATCGTGTTTTTCTCTCATCAGATCGGTTCTTTTATCGGCGTCTATATGGGCGGCTGGCTGCGGGATGCCTATGGCAGTTATGATGTCGTGTGGTGGTTGGGTGTCGCGCTCGGTCTATTCGCCGCGATCGTGCATTGGCCCATTCAGGAACGCCCGGTTGAACGCGAAGCTTTGGCCTGATGCGCAGACTTATTCTTGCATCGTTGATTGGGGTCGTTACGTCGATTTCTGCCTTTGCCTGCGGCGCCGACAGCCGCTGTGACGTCCCGGAAGGATATTATCTCGCCGCAGTGCCTGAAGAATGGGATGAAAGGTCTCCACTCGGTCTCGTGGTGTACTTCCACGGCTGGAACAGTTCACCCGAAGCAACTTTCCGCAACCGGGCAATGGTGCGTGGCGCAACGCAGCGCGGAGCTCTCTTCATCGCCCCCTTTGCCCGCACCGGCTATTGGCGTCAGATCGGCGCAGGACGAGCGGAAGGCGGGCGCGACGAAGCGACATTCATCGAAAATGTCATGCGAGACGTTCGCCGCCGTTGGCCAATCGATGACCAAAGGACGCTCGCATCCGGCTTTTCGCGTGGAGCATCCATGGTCTGGAACGTCGCCTGCTATCGGGGCGACTTGTTTCGCGGTTATGCGCCCATCGCTGGAGGGTTCTGGCATTCAAACCCACAGACCTGCCCTTCCGGTCCGATCAATCTGCGTCATATTCACGGGCTTTCAGACCGAGTTGTCTCTTTCGACAGGGTCGGCATCTACGACTCAATGGCCATTCCACAGGGTCTCGATCTTCTCAAAACGATCAATGGCGCAGGCGAGGAAAGCGAAGCCGTCACATCGCGCGATGAACGATTGGACTGCACCCGTTGGGAAAAGAGCGAGAGCGGCAAGGTTCTGGAACTGTGCCTGCACGAGCGTGGTCACTCTATACCCGGTGAATGGGTTGGCCAAGGCCTCGATTGGTTGGCAACACTGCCTGAGGGATCATGAAGCGGAAGCGATCGAACGTATCGAAGCTTTGCCGAACCCAAGGTCGGCCGAATGCCCGAAAAATATCGACGATTGAGCCAATCAAATTGATCAAAAGTGCCACAACGACCGTTGCGATGTTGTTCCTGATAATCCTACCAAATGCGGCAGGTGTCGACTTTTCTGCCGAGAATAGGATGTAAAACAAACTGACAATCGCAGCGGCGTTAAAGAAGGAAACAGCCACCACGATGTAGTCGTTTCTGGAGGGGTTCAGGCCTCCAGCACCGACACTATGCCAAAGTGTATAGACCGCTGTACCGATCAGCGAGGCTGCCAGAGAAAATGCGATAGAACGTGGCAAATCCGAGTTCTAGTTTTTTGGAATATCGTTGGTCACCGAATAACCTACGATACCACCTGCAACAGCAACCACCGCACCCTGCCAAAGCACACCGGTTGCGGCCATCATGGCTGCGCCCGCGCCAATAGCCGCAACCGCGCTATTGAAGAACAGCGCTTTGCCGCTAAACAACTTCTTGCTTGCCCCATCGCTGTCCACAAGACTCATAAGCGTACCTGCGATCTCTATATCTCTGAAGTCAATGTCGTTCAAAGCGCAACAGACTTCAAGTGCAACAGAGGCGTGGGCGCCAACTTTGGTTTCAAACTACTCCGGCAGTTTGAACGTCAGGCAGGTCGTCGTGCCGTGTGCGTAGAGCTTACCCGCTTCGTCAACCAATTGGCCTTCGGCGGTGGAGATCTGTCGGCCAGGATGGATGACCTTGGCCTTCGCGTAGAGACGCCCGACTTGCGGCATAATCGGTCGCACAAGATTCACTTTCAGTTCGATTGTCGTGTTGGAATGTCCGCGCGGCGACAGAGTGTGGCATGCGCAACCAAGCGCCGAATCCAGCAAAGTGGCTGCATAGCCGCCATGCACAACTCCGGCCGGGTTGAAGTGTTTTTCTCCCGGAACGCCGGTGAAATTGGCGAAGCCGTCGCCGACCTCATACAATCGAAACCCCAGCGTTCCACCCATCGTCGGGGCTGGAAAGTCACCAGCAACGATGCCCTGGAGAAATTCCAGCCCGGTGAGTTTGCGCACTTCCTCAAGCGGCGTGACGCCAAAACCCTTCTTCAATTCTACGCCATCGAGAAATTCAGGCATCTTTGTCCCCTCTTTGCGTGATCATTCGCAAAAGACTTTCCCTTTCACTGGGCGCAGAGATGCCCCTCGGGCCATAAACATGCCGGTGAAGAAACAAACCGGTCAGCGCGAAGCCGTCGGCGATCTCCTGCGAAGCGGCCATTTCGACATCGCCATAGCTGCGGGCCAGCAGGAAACTGGGCAGAGGCAGCATTCGATCTTGATATGGAGCGCCCGCCGAACGACTGACTGCCCTGCCCGATTTGGGTGAGACATAGATCAGGTCGTGGCCGTCACCCGTTGCTGCACAGCGCGTGAGGTCCAACCCAAAACCCAACTCCTCCAGAATGGCGAGTTCAAAGCGCACCACGAGTTCAGCGGCAATCCTAGGCTCCTCCAAATGATCGAGCACCGCGCAGAGCATCTTGTAAAGCGCCGGGTGAGCGTCTCTCTCCGGCAACAGGCGCAGAAGGGCCGACACGATCTGCACCACATAAATGCCGTGGGCAGCCTGCATCAAATCGCCCGCCCGCAACCTTTCGGCTTCCAGCCTGTATTGGCCAAGATGCTCATCAAGTCTGGCCCGCCAGGTCGCGCGAACCGAATTGCCGGGTTGCAGGACGGGGCGCAACGCGCGCGAACGTCCGCCCTGAACCAGGCCCATATGGCGACCGCGTTCCAGCGTCATCAGTTCGGCGATCACGGAGGATTCTCCGTGTTTGCGAACGCCGATGACGATGGCTTCATCTGTCCATTCCATACTATGTGCCAGTCAGCTGTTCCGGTCAGGATTTGGGATACTCCAACCCCATTTCCCGGTAGCGCTCGGGGTCATCGAGCCAATTCTCGCGCACCTTCACGAAAAGAAACAGATGTACCTTGCGCCCCAGAAAATCGGTCAGTTCATTGCGAGCCGCGGTCGAAATGGCCTTGATGGTCTCGCCCTTGGCTCCAATGACGATCTTCTTGTGCGCCGCCCGTTGGATGTAGATCACCTGATCGATCTTCACCGACCCATCCTTGCGCTCTTCCCAGCCTTCAACCTCGACATGGGCCGAATAGGGAAGTTCCTGATGCAGGCGCAGAAACAGCTTTTCGCGTGTGATCTCCGCGGTTAGCAATTTCACAGGCGCATCGGTGATCTGATCCGCCGGATAGAGCCAGGGACCGGCAGGAACCGACTTGGCAAGATGAGTCAAAACGTCGGCGCAACCGTCTCCATTCAAAGCGGAAATCAGGAAGGTCTGCTCGAATTCGGCGACGCCGTTGGCTTCTTCCACCAAGGCCAGCAGGGCTTCGCGCGGAAGTCTGTCGATCTTATTGAGGAGCAGAACTCTGGGAAGCTTCACCTCGCCCAGCGCTTCGAGAATTCTGCGCGCATCTCCCTTGATACCGCGCTCGGCATCGATGAGCAGGCAGACGATGTCGGCATCCTTGGCACCGCCCCACGCCGCTTCAACCATCGCCTTGTCGAGCCTGCGGCGCGGCTGAAATATGCCCGGCGTATCGACGAAGATGATCTGGCTGTCATCAGCGATTGCGATGCCACGAATGGTGGTCCGCGTCGTCTGCACCTTGTGGCTGACGATCGACACCTTGGAGCCCACAAAGCGGTTCAATAGAGTGGATTTGCCAGCATTTGGCGCACCGATCAGCGCAACAAACCCGCATCTTGTGTGCTGTGAGGGAGATGTCATGAGGCGCCGCCTTCATCGCTTTCCCAAACGCCCTCTCGAACCAGAACGCGCTTGGCGGCCTGTTGTTCGGCGGCACGTTTGGAGCGCCCGACGCCCTGTTCGCCGGTTCCGCCCTTGAAGCTCACCTCCACCGTAAACACCGGTTCATGATCGGGGCCAGACCGTTTCGCGACCGAATAGACCGGCGTCGCTTCGAAATTCGCATGGGTCCACTCCTGCAAAGCCGTCTTGCTGTCCGGCGTCCCGGCACCCGCACGATGCAGGCGCTTTTGCCAGTAGCGGGCGACAAATTTGCGGGCCGCTTCCAGTCCGGCATCAAGATAAATGGCTGCAATGAGCGCCTCCAGGACATCGGCGCGGACGCTGCGCATCTTCTTGGAACTGAGATGTTTCACATCGGTGCCAGCGTGAATGAATTCCGGCAGGCCAATCTCATCGGCAATTTCCGCGCAAGTGCGGCCGCTGACCAGTGCGCTTGAACGGACGGCAAGCTCACCCTCCGGCGATGTCGGGAAGGTCTCAAACAGCAGTTCAGCGACGCAAAGGCCAAGCACCCGATCTCCTAGAAATTCCAGACGCTGATAGTTTGAAGCCGTATCGGTGCGCGCGGTTGCGCTGGAATGCGTCAACGCTCTCAGCAGCCGCTCATAGCTGTTGAACGAGTGGCCTATTCGCCTTTCAAGATCGCCAATCTTGGTTGACGAAATGCGTGCCGTCGCCATGGGTAAGGGCCGCTCTAGAGTCGCGTGAACAGACGCCCCCACCGCATATCGGTGGGCCAACGCCAGATTTGCCATGCCCCAACACCATCTTCCAGCGAAAGGAAGATGATCTGTGCCTTTCCCACGAGATGATCGGCGGGAACGAAGCCAACGTCAAAGCGGCTGTCGGCGGAGTTGTCGCGATTGTCTCCCAGAAAAAAGTAATGTCCTTCAGGGACGTCAAAGACCGGTGTGTTGTCCGGCAGATTGCCGGGCTGGATGTCTATCGTATCGTAGCTGTGTCCACCGGCCTGTTCTTCGCGGAAAATCGGCACTTCGACATTCGCCCCAAAATTGCGGTCGACGAAAATCCCTTCTTGCACACGCTGTACCGGCTGGTCGTTGATGTAGATGACGCTGTCGCGCAACTGCACCTTGTCTCGGGGAAGACCCACCACGCGCTTGATATAGTCCTTGCTGGGATCAGGTGGATATTTGAACACGACGACATCACCGCGTTCCGGTTCTCCCGCCCAGATACGACCGTCAAAGATCGGCGGGCCAAAGGGGAAGGAATAGCGGCTGTAGCCATAGCTGAACTTGGAGACGAAAATATAATCCCCAATCAACAGAGTGGGCTTCATGGAACCGGAGGGAATGTTGAAGGGCTGAAACAGAAAAGTGCGCAGGATAAGCGCCAAAATCAGCGCCTGGACGATTACTGAAACAGTCTCTCCGAACGTGCTTCCCGGTTTTTCCTTAGTGGTGGAGGACGACAAGGCCTATCCTTTGCAACGATGTGCGACCAGCTTTGCAATCGGTGTCGCATGCGCCGCGCCGCTTATGCCGCCTGTCGCGCCAATCGGCAAGCGTTACATTTCAAACGTTTGATGCGCTTTTACTGCGACCCCAGATAGGTTCGAACAGCGGCAAATACATCCTCGAACATCTGCGGGGTCAGGCGATTGGTGTTCGTGTTGTAGCGGGAGCAGTGGTAGCTGGAAAAAACCTGAAGGCCCGCCATTTCCTGTTGCCTGGCATGGCCGAATGGGACGGCGGCGACCCGCACACCCAAGGTTCTGGCCGTGCTGTCATGAGCAATCTTGCCCAGCGTTACGATGGCACGAAGGCTTGGCAGAGCCTCAATCGTATTGAGCAGGAACGGACGACACGCATTGATCTCGGCTCCAAGCGGCTTGTTTTGAGGCGGCACACATCGAACGGCATTGGTGATGGAGCAATCTACCAGTTTCAGACTGTCCGCTGGATCCGCTCCATAGCGGCCTTCCGCCAAGCCAAATTTGACCAAAGTGGCGTAGAGGAGGTCGCCCGCCCAGTCACCCGTGAATGGTCGACCGGTGCGATTGGCGCCTCTGAGACCGGGGGCAAGACCAACGATGAGAAGCCGGGACGCCGCGAGGCCACCATGCGCCTCACTTGGGTGCCACGAAGGCACCGGTGCGTTGAAGAAGATCGGATTTTCCTCGCGGTGATGGTACCGAAAGTCAACCAGACGCGGACAAAGCGGGCAATCGCGATCCGGGTCGGTGGCTTGTGTACCGCCAAACGTCCCGCTCATCAATCGTCGTAGTCCTCGTCATCCTCGTATCGATCACGCGGCGGACGCTCGGACTGTGCTCTGCCTATGACTTTTTCCAGAGATGCCAGATCGACAAAATGATCGGCCTGACGTCGTAGCTCGTCGGCGATCATGGGAGGCTGGCTCTCCGTTGTTGACACCACCGTGACTTTCTTGCCCTTCTTTTGCAGTGCTTCGACCAGGCGACGAAAATCACCATCTCCGGAGAATAGGACGAAGTGATTGGCGTTGTCCGCCAACTCCATGGCATCGATTGCCAACTCCATATCCATATTGCCTTTCACCTTCCGCCGACCCGCGGAATCGGTATATTCCTTGGCAGGCTTGGTGATCACAGTGTATCCATTGTAATCGAGCCAGTCTATCAACGGGCGGATGGAAGAATATTCCTGATCTTCAATCAGAGCCGTGTAGTAATAGGCTCTCAGCAGATATCCTTTTTCTCTGAACACGTTGAGCATTTGGCGATAATCGATGTCAAAACCAAGCGCGCGTGAAGCGGCATAAAGGTTGGCTCCATCGATCAGAACAATAATTCTCTCTCGCTCGTCAAAATGCATTGTCAAATTCCTACATAAAAATCGAGAAGCGGCCCATATCGGACCAACACTGCTGTCACTTATGATAACATCAGTGACGCCAATGCGCGGCATTAATTCGCTGCGACCGATCGAGGCAGTGGACAAGTCTTTGTTCGATCGCTCGTTGCGGGGTGCGATTGTCCTTGAAAGCGCCGCTATTTGTGTCTATCAGCGGTGCAATTCCCGATATTCGACACCTGCCAAGGAGCGCCGCATGGCTCGCGTGACCGTTGAAGACTGCATCGACAAGGTTCCTAACCGCTTTGAGTTGGTCCTGCTGTCCAGCCACCGCTCGCGCCAGATTTCCGCTGGTTCGGCTATTTCTGTTGATCGCGACAACGACAAGAATCCGGTCGTTGCATTGCGCGAAATTGCCGACGAACAGCTGTCACCCGGCGATCTGAAGGAAGATCTGATCCACTCGCTCCAGAAGCATGTCGAAGTGGACGAGCCTGAAGACGAAATGGAAATGGCGGAGACCGAAACCATCGTTGCAGGCGATGCCACGGCGGAACAGCCGACTGAAACTGAAGAAGCACCGCAGATTACCTTCGATTCACTGTCTGAAGACGAGTTGTTGGCCGGTATCCAGGGCCTCGTGCCGCCGGAGCGCAACGATGAGTTCTAGCATGGTCAGACCAGAGTGAATTCCAGTTTGACCGCCGGGAGGCAGGTTCCGGCGGTCTTCTTGTTTCTGGTGCAAATATGACGACAAATCTTGCGTCTTGCACCCCTTGTTGGTTCATCGGCCTCGCCCCATTATCTCGGTAAGGAACGAGCCAAGTTGGTGCAGACGAGTTGACCAACACAACGAGAATGATGCGCCAAACCGAATTGATCGAGCGCGTTGCCAGCTACAACCCGTCTTTCGACGAAGACACCCTCAACCGCGCCTATGTTTACGCGATGCACCAGCATCGCAATCAAACCAGAGCCTCGGGCGATCCCTATTTTAGCCATCCGCTTGAAGTTGCGGCGATTGTCACGGACCTGAAGCTCGATCCCGATAGCGTTGTCGCCGCGCTGTTGCACGACACGATTGAAGACACCGATTCCACGCGCAAGGAAATCGATGGTCTGTTCGGACAAGAGATCGGTCGGCTTGTCGATGGGCTGACGAAACTCAAGCGCATCGATCTGGTTTCAAAGAAGACCCGACAAGGCGAAAATCTGCGTCGTCTGCTTCTCGCTGTGGCCGATGATGTGCGCGTGCTGCTCGTCAAGCTCGCAGACCGGCTGCACAATATGCGCACGCTTAATCATGTGTCCGAAGAACGACGAATGCGCATCGCTCAGGAGACGATGGACATTTACGCTCCGCTCGCGGGCCGCATGGGCATGCAGGACATGCGCGACGAGCTGGAAGAGCGCGCTTTCCAGACGCTGCATCCAGAGGGCTATTCCCTCGTCTATGAAAAACTCAACGCGTTGCGCGAAGCCAGTGGTGCGGTCATTCGCGAGATCGAGAAGACCCTGGTCGACAATCTTGCGGCGGCCAACATCGAAGCTGTGGTCAAGAGCCGCAACAAACGCCCCTACTCCGTGTTTCGCAAAATGGAGCGCAACAGCGTCAGCTTCGAGCAGCTGTCTGACCTGATCGGCTTTCGTGTCATCGTGGACACGGTTGAGGAATGCTATCAAGCGCTGGGTGTGGCCCATACCAGATGGCGCGCCGTTCCGGGCCGCTACAAGGATTACATCTCCACCCCAAAGCAGAACGATTATCGCTCGCTGCACACGACCGTTGTCGGACCGTCTCACCAGCGCGTGGAGATGCAAATCCGAACACATGAAATGAACGATATTGCCGAACAGGGCATCGCTGCGCACGCCCTTTACAAGGACGGCATCTACGCTGCCCCCGGCGCATTGTTCAGCGAACCCGCGGAGGGCGACGGTCTTTCGCGACTGCGCAGTGAAAGCCGATCCTATGCTTGGCTCCGCCAAACGGTGGAAACGCTGGCGCATGGCGACCACCCGGATGAGATGCTGGAGCAGGCACGGTTGGAACTGTTTTTCGATCAGGTGTTCTGCTTCACTCCCAAAGGTCGTTTGATCGCGTTGCCGCAGGACGCAACCGCCATCGACTTCGCTTATGCGGTGCACACCGACATTGGAAACTCCTGCGTGGGGTGCCGGATAAACGGCCATGCCGAGCCGGTTGTGACGCGCCTCAAGAATGGCGATGAGGTGCACATAATACGCGCTAACAATGCCGTGCCCCCAGCGAGTTGGGAACATGTCGTGGCCACCGGCAAAGCGAAAGCCGGCATTCGAAAGGCCACACGCGAGGCGCGCGAAAGGACCTATGCGGGCATTGGCGAGAAAATTCTGGCCGCCACCTTCCGCCGCTCCCAGCATAAGTTCGACATTGACATGCTCGGACCCATTTTGGGTCGCCTCGCAAGACGCTCTGAATCCGATGTTCTGGCCGCCGTTGGCCGCGGCGAGCTTCCGGCGGAAGATGTTTTGAAGGCGGTGTTCCCGGACTATCGCAAGGAACGCGGCAAGCGCCAAAAGCCTCCACAAAGCGAAGGCTGGTTCAACTTGTCCGGTGTGGCCAATGTGATGTTTCGCCTGCCCGGCAGGCGGCGCGAAAAATATGCCGAAGCAACGCGCGAATTCGCAGCTTCCATCCCAATCCGCGGTGAGCATGGCGATATGCCGGTCAAGATTGACCCTAAAAGCGGTGCCGTGCCCGGCGATCGGATCGTGGGAATATTGTCGCCTGGCGAAGGGGTTACGGTTTACCCGATACAGGCGGATGCGCTTACGCAGTATGAAGACACGGCAGAGGAATGGCTCGATGTCAGTTGGGACATTGACGATGAAAATCCTGAGCGCTTCGCTGCCCGCATTGAAATTTCCGCTGTCAACGCTCCGGGCACGCTGGCAGAGATCACCGATGTGATTGGCCGCTCCGATGCCAACATCGCGAACCTGTTTCTTGAGGCCCCCAGTTCCGGTCTCACAAAAATGGTTCTGGGGCTGGAGGTTTGGGACGTCACCCATCTGAACCGCATCGTGCGTGAAGTGCGCCGCCTGTCGGTCGTCAGCCGGGTCGAACGCATCTTCAAATAGCTGTGATTTTTCGCCGAACTTCGCGATGCGGCGTTGCTGCCACAAACGTCATGTTAAGACAGAGCCTGTAGAATCACCTATCTGCGGGGCGAAGCCAAAACACAGGCGTCAGGCGCAGCACCCCGCATGAACAGTGTGTTACGCGTATGTTGATGAAACGGCGAACGCCGCCAACCCTGCTGGAGAAGTTTCGCGTTTGGCTGTGGCCGCGCCGGTCTTGGCTTCGCTCGAGTCAATATGTCACGAAACGGATCCTGCGTATTACGGCGACGCCACACGCCGTGGCAGCGGGTGTTGCCGCCGGGGCGTTCACGTCCTTCACCCCGTTCATGGGCCTCCATTTCCTGCTCGCAGCACTGCTCGCCTGGATGCTTCGAGGCAATCTAATCGCGTCAGCTCTCGGCACTTTCGTTGGGAACCCACTCACCTTTCCGTTGATCTGGACCGCGACATACAAGACGGGCCACTGGGTGCTGCAAAGCGAAACCGTGCATCTTGATGCACCGCCGATAGCGACGGCCTCTGCGGGAATTTTCTCGTCGATATGGCAGGCTGACTGGGCAGGCGCATCTGCGGCCCTGTCTGCCGTCTGGTACCCGGTGCTGTATCCGATGCTTGTGGGCGGCATGCTGCTTGGCCCTCTGGTGGCAGTCCCTCTCTATTTCATCACACGGCGTGGCGCGCTTATGTTTCGTGAAAGCCGCCGCAACAAGCTCATGCGCAAAGCGGCGCAGCTTCGCGACCGCGCAAAGTCCAGTCTAGCCGAACGCAAGAAGGCTGGAACGGGCGCACAGGCGGATGCGGCTCAATGATCATCGGCCTCGGCAGCGATCTCATCGACATTAGACGCATCGAAAAATCACTGGATCGGTTCGGCGATCGTTTCACGCACCGCATTTTCACCGAGATCGAACGCACGAAATCCGATCGTCGCAAGGAACGTGCGGCTTCCTATGCGAAGCGCTTTGCAGCCAAGGAAGCCTGCTCAAAAGCGCTGGGCACCGGTCTGTCACGCGGTGTGTTTTGGCGGGATATGGGTGTCGTGAACCTAAGAAGCGGGAAGCCGACCATGGAACTGACGGGCGGCGCAAAAACTCATCTCATCAGCATGATACCACAAGACATGCATCCATCGATTCATCTAACGATCACGGACGATTTTCCGCTCGCACAAGCCTTTGTGATCATCGAGGCGCTGCCGAGCAATTCTGGCTAACCCTTCTCGCGCAGCAATCTGCCCTTTTCGCGCTGCCAGTCTCTCTTGCGCTCGCTCTGGCGCTTGTCATGCACCTTCTTGCCCTTGGCGAGCGCGATTTTCAGCTTCGCCAAACCGCGACCGTTGAAATAGAGCCGCAGCGGAACCAACGTCATGCCATCACGCGCGACAGCCTGCGAAAGTCGCGAAATCTCACGCTTGCTCATCAGCAACTTGCGGCGACGCCGGGGCTCGTGGTTGAAGCGGTTGCCTTGAAGATATTCCGGAATGTGTCCGTTGATCAGCCACAACTCCCCATCCTCATAGCTTACATAGCTTTCGGCAATATTGGCCTTTCCGGTGCGAAGCGCTTTCACTTCGGTACCATGCAGCACGATACCCGCCTCGAAGTCGTCCTCGATCGCGAAATTGTAGCGCGCTTTGCGGTTTTCCGCGATCGTCTTCCCGTTGTCTCCGGCTTTGGCCTTCGGTTTCGGTGCCACTAGTTCAGCAATCCCGCATGGATCATCGCATCGCGCACTTGGTCTTGCGTGGTGGCATCAATCGGCATCATCGGAGAGCGAAGCCGATTGTCGACCTTGCCAAGCAGGCTCAAGCCATATTTTGCCCCGCCCGGGCTTGGTTCGGCAAACATGGCGATATGCAGCGGCAGCAACCGGTCTTGCAGGGAAAGCGCGCCGGTCCAGTCACCTTCAAGCATTGCGGTCTGAAATTCGGCACACAAAGCGGGTGCGACATTGGCAGTGACCGAAATGCACCCCACTCCACCATGTGCGTTGAAACCAAGGGCTGACGCGTCTTCCCCGGAGAACTGAACAAAGTCGGTGCCGCAAGTCACGCGCTGTTTGGAGACCCTTGTAACGTCGGCAGTCGCATCCTTCACACCCACGATTGAGGCGTGCGCCTGAACAAGCTCGCCCATGGTTTGCGGGGTCATGTCGATGATGGACCGCGGTGGGATGTTGTAAATGAACATCGGCAGGTCGCACGCTTCAGCAATTGAAGAGAAGTGAGCCTTCAGCCCCCTTTGGCTCGGCTTGTTGTAGTATGGCGTGACCACAAGAATACTGTCCGCACCGGCAGTCTTTGCATGTTCGGCAAAATCGACCGCTTCGGCAGTGTTGTTTGAACCGGCGCCGGCCATAACCGGCACACGACCGGCCGCTGTTTCGACGCAAACTTCAACAACTCGCTTATGCTCTTCATGGGTCAGTGTCGGTGACTCACCGGTTGTGCCAACCGGCACAAGACCATGCGTACCCTGCGCGATCTGCCATTCCACCAAGTCGGCAAACTTCTTCTCATCAACCGATCCGTCTTCGGCAAAAGGTGTCACCAGCGCGACAAAGGAGCCGCGAAATCGATCAAGGGTCACTGAAACTCTCCCGGAAGATCGTCACGAGGCGAACGCAATTCGTCGCCAGAGTGACGAGACATTATGTGGTGTGAACATAGTTTGGCGGCAACGGCCCGGCAAGCGAGAAGCGTTGCATATGAGTGCCGCGGGTAACCTTTCGTTAACGCGGCTTAAACCTGTTTGGAGCATGGTGTCGGGCTTATGCCAACAGCTCAAAATCCTGCCGCTTCCGACCCGCGAAGCGGCGTTGCGGACCATTTGATGAAACCTGCTTCAAAAGTTTCAAGTCGCATTCTTGTTGCTGCGTTGATCGGCGCTTCGACCCTTGCATTGCCGGCTGTGGGATTGAACGCCGACCCGGCGAAAGCCGCGCAGCGCAGCGACGGCACGCATGTGATCGCCCCGGCCTCTGCCACCCTGAAACGCGGCCTGGATTCCTTGCAGCGCGGACGGATGGCCGATGCACTGAAGGCGCGAAGCAACCTTCGTCCCGGCACTTTGGAGCGCAAACTCATGGCATGGGCGATTGCGGTTGACGGTCGCGGTGTCGACCCACGCATTCTGGCAGCCATCGCCAATGATCTGCCACATTGGCCGAGCGCCGAGCGCATGCGGCTCAATGTTGAGCGAGCTCTGGCGCGGACCATGGATGATGCGCAGTTGCGCAAATCGTTTTCAAAGACCGCTCCCAAAACGACGGACGCCTCCATCGCGCTGGCCAAGGCACATTTGAGAGCGGGAGAGAAGGCGGCAGCGCGTGCTGCCATTGCGCCGGTCTGGCGCGAAAATGTGCTGTCCAACGCGCAGGAACGCAGCATTCTGGCGGAGTTTGGCGGCGTCCTCACGCGTGCGGACCATCGCAGCCGAGTGGAGTTTTTGCTGTCGAAGAAGCGTTTGCGCGGTGCTGCCCGGATAGCTGGCAAGGCGGGCATGACACGGCTGGTGGCCGCGCGAACTGTCGTCGAACGCAAGGCGCGCAATGCGGCTTCCGCCCTGTCCGCCGTTCCCGCGTCTCAGAAAGGAAGTGCCAACTTTCTTGTCTCAAAGGCAAAATTCGAAAGACAGCGCGATCAAATCACCAAAGCGGCCCGGACCCTGAGGCAAATCGACCTCAATAAGATCGACCCGGCTGCCGCCGACGCCGTTTGGCGCGAGCAGCGCATTGTGGTCAATGATCTCATTGAAGGTGGATCGGTGAAAACGGCATACGCCCTTGCAAGCCGAAACACGGCACGTTCAGCCGTTCGCCGCATTGATGCCGAGTTTCTTGCCGGTTGGATCGCTTTGCGCAAACTCAAGGCGCCTGACACGGCCGCTTCCCATTTCAAGCAACTTCTGACGATAGCCGAAGGCCCTTTGAGCAGGTCTCGCGGCTATTACTGGCTGGGTCGCGCCTATGAAGCAGCGGGTCGCAAACCGACAGCTCGTGCGGAATTTGCAAAGGCAGCAGCCCTGGACACGACCTTCTACGGTCAGTTGGCTGCAATCCGCATCGGGCACGACCGCATCGACATATCCCGCGCCGAACCCAGCAACTCTGATCGAACACGCTTTCCGCAATATGAGCTGGTTCAAGCCATCGACAAGCTTGAAAGCGCCGGACATGACCGGCTGGCGGCGCCCTTCTACGATTTCCTGTCCCGCAAGATGGGCAGCGCGGGCGAACTTGCCATCCTCGCGGCTCGGGCTGAGCGGCAAGGAGACTTTCGCCTGTCTCTGCAAGTGGGCAAGCGCGCGCATCGTCGGGGGTTCGAAGTCGACACGCTCGCTTGGCCGATCGGTGCCATTCCGCGCAACACCAAGACGGGTGGAGCAGGACTGGCCCTCGCCTATGCGATTGCCCGACAGGAGAGTGCGTTTCAGGTCGATGCCCGCTCTTCCGCCAATGCGCTTGGTCTGTTGCAACTCCTGCCAGCAACGGCAAAACGCACGGCCCGCAGCATCGGCATCGGATATTCCCGCTCGCGACTGGTGCAGGATGCAAGCTATAATGCGCGTCTCGGCACTGCGTTTCTGTCGCAGCAACTTGACAATTTCGGCGGCTCCTATGTGCTGACCTTTGCAGCATACAATGCCGGTCCGCGCCGCGCATCGGAATGGATCGAGCGCTATGGTGATCCTCGCGGTCGTCCGCTTGACGATGTTGTTGACTGGATTGAGAAAATTCCCTTCGGTGAAACGCGCAACTATGTCATGCGGGTTATGGAAAACTATCAAGTCTACAAAGCCCGGCTGAACGGTGCGAAACTCACCATTGAACAGGATTTGCGTGCCGGGCGGACAAGTTGATATCTGTTCAGCCATCCCGTCCACTGAAGCAGGCTTGCCGCATTGAGCGTTTCGAAAACTGAGAACGCCGAGACCGTGCGAACATTTACACATGGCGATGTTTCTATCGACCGTGAATCGCTCCTGACGAGTGCCCAGGACGGATCGCGCATCGCCTCGCTTCGCTATCGCCTGTCATCACGACCGGTCAGCGCGTTGCCTGCTCTGGTCTGCCTCTCAAATGAGCTCGGTTGTGCCGAAGACATGCATCGCTTCGCGCTGGCACTGTATGAGCATCCGCCCTATCCGTCAGCGCTGCATGCGATATCCCTGCGTGGCCGTGGCGCCTCTCAAGATGCCAAGATTTCCGGTACCTCGGTTACAAATGATGCCGACGATCTCGTCGCCTATTGCGATGCGCGCAATCTGCACCATGCCGACTTTCTGGTCACTGGTCGGTCGATTTATGTACTGCTTCTCGCTCTGATCAAACGACCGGGCATGGCGCGGCGTGTCATTCTCAACGATGCGGCTCCTGAGTTCGATGCCGTGGCGATCGCTCGCGAGACGGCTCTCAATCACCGCGAGACACCGCCTTCCAATTGGGATGACGCCATCGCGCTGCTGAAAAAACGGAAAGGCGAGCAGTTCCCGGCCTTCGGAGAAAAAGACTGGGAGCATGCGGCAAGCGTTCGATGGACCGATAAGGATGGAAAGCCTGCCCCAACCATCGACAAGCGCCTGGTGCGCCTGTCCAATGCCTCGGATTTTGATGCCCCTCAACCGAGACTTTGGCGTGAATTCAAACTGTTGAACACCATGCCGACACTGCTGATCCGCGGCGAGCATTCGGCCTTGCTGACGCCTGAACTTGCCGAGCGCATGCAGGCGTCACATCCAAATTTGAGCATTGAGATCGCGCAGGGCCAGGGCCACACGCCCGCTTTACATCTTGCCAATCTTCCGCAGATCATTCACCGCTTTCTCGCTGAATGACGGGCCGAATAACGGAAAAGAGCGCTTATGAGACTTGTCACCTATCATTGTGGGGCAACACCCGGAGCACGCCTTGGCGCGATGACCGAGCGGAGGCTGATCGACCTGACGGAACCGCTTGGCGAAACGTCGGTGCGAAAACTCCTCAATGATGGTCGAATGACAGAGGCTGAAGATGCAGCCGACAGCCCAAACGCCCTGCCCGTTTCAGATTTTCGGCTCGACCTGCCCATTACGGACCCAGGACGGATTTTCTGCATCGGTGTGAACTACATGAACCGCAATGCGGAATATAAAGACGGAAGCGATGCGCCGACAAACCCGTCCGTGTTTATGCGCGGTCCGCTGTCCTTCGTTCCACATGATCGTCCGCTTGTGATCCCGAAGGAGTCCGAACAGCTCGACTATGAAGGCGAGATCGTTCTGGTCATCGGCACGCCGGGGCGTCGTATCGCGCAGGACCGTGCGATGGCGCATGTTGCCGGGCTGACCATCATGAATGAAGGCACGATCCGTGACTGGGTCCGGCACGCAAAGTTCAATGTCACGCAGGGCAAGAATTTCGATCGAACCGGCGGGCTCGGCCCGTGGATCGAGACAGACCTCTCCGGCATTGATGTCACCGATATGCAGATCGAAACGCGGGTGAATGGCGAGGCGCGCCAGAGCGACACCACCGCCTCCATGGCGTTCCCTTTTGCAAGAATCATCGAATATCTGTCGACCTTCACGACCTTGCAGGCCGGTGACCTGATCGCCACCGGTACGCCAACCGGCGCGGGAGCGCGGTTCGACCCTCCCGTCTGGTTGAAAGAAGGTGATGTGGTGGAGGTCAGTGTCGAGGGTGTGGGTACACTGCAGAACGGGGTGATTGGGGAGCGGTAGCACCTATTCTGCCGCTTCCTTCACGGAGAGAAATCCGCCCGATTGTCGCTCCCACAGCGAGGCGTAGAGCCCGCCAGCGCGCAGTAACGCCTCATGTGACCCTTCCTCGACGATTTTGCCCCCATCCAGGACGATAAGCCGATCAAGATGGGCGATGGTGGACAGGCGATGCGCGATGGCGATCACGGTTTTGCCGTCCATCAAGGTGGCGAGATTGTCCTGAATCGCGGCTTCGACCTCGGAATCAAGGGCGGATGTGGCTTCATCGAGAACCAGAAGGGGAGCGTTTTTGAGAAACACGCGGGCGAGTGCGATGCGCTGCCGTTGCCCGCCCGACAATTTCACACCGCGTTCTCCCACATGCGCGTCATAGCCGTTTCGGCCTTTGACATCGCGCAGACCCACAATGAACTCATGCGCGTTGGCTCGCCGCGCGGCTGCCTCGACATCGCGCATTGACGCATCCGGTGCCCCATAGGCGATGTTGTCGCGAACCGAACGATGCAGCAAAGATGTGTCCTGCGTGACCACACCGATCGCACCGCGCAGCGCATCCTGCCGGACCGTTGCGATATTCGTATCGTCGATAAGAATACGGCCCCCTTCGACGTCATAAAGGCGCAAAAGCAACGACATCAGGGTCGTCTTGCCGGCGCCGGACCGCCCGACGATGCCGACCTTCTCGCCGGGCTTCACCTCGAAGCTGAGACGATCAAACACGCCGCTGTCCTTGCCATAGTGAAAGGTCACGCCGTCAAAGCGCACCCTGCCCTTGACCGGCGGCAGCGCCACCGGCGCGTGGCTGTCCACCACATCATGGGGTTGCGAGACCGTGTTCACACTGTCCTGAATGGTGCCTAGATCACGGAAAATCGCGTTGATCTGGAACATGATCCACCCGCTCATATTGTTGAGCCGCAGACCAAGGCCAAGAACAGTCGCGATCTCTCCGGTCGTCATATGTCCGGCCTGCCAGAAGGAAATACACATCCAGCCCAGCACAACCAGCATCACCCCGTTCAGAGCGGACAGGATCATGCGCAGCGACGTGATCAGACGTGACAGTCTGGCGACTGCGCGGCGCAGCAATTCCATGCCCTCGCGTGCAAAGCTGTCCTCGCGATCATTGGCCGAAAACAGCTTCACCGTCTGGACGTTGGTGTAGCTGTCGACGATGCGACCATTCAGACCCGATTTCATGTCCGCCATATACCGCGCACGCTTGCGCACTTGCGGCATGATGCGGAAGGCCATCCAAACATAGGCACCGAACCAGGCGACGAGGACCAGTCCAAGCCGCCAATCGAGAGCCACGAAGAGGCCAATCGAGGTCAGCCCAAAAACCAGAAAGAACCAGATCGAGTTGATGATCGAGATCAGAAAATCACCGGTCGATTGGCCCGATTGCATGACCTTGGTGGCAACGCGACCGGCAAAATCGTCCTGAAAGAACTGGTAGCTCTGGCGCAGGACATGGCGGTGCGATTGCCAGCGCACAAGCTGGAAAAAGCCCGGCACAAGGGTCTGCTCATTGATTAAGGCATTGAGCGACCAGAACAAAGTGCGCAACACAAGCAGTGTGAAGGCCATCAGGCCAAACAGCCAGGCATTGTCCTGCCAAACCGTCTCGGGTGTTGACGCATTCAGCGCATCGATGATGAGACCGACAAACCAGAACAGGCTTGTCTCGATAAATCCGACCACCCCTGCAATGACGAGAAAGGCGATGAACGGCCAGCGTGTCTGCGCCAGAAAGTAGCGCACAAAACCAAACGCGCTGCGCGGCGGGCTGGCTGCATCGCCATCTCTGAACGGATCAATCCAGTTCTCAAAGAGGAGGAACAAGCCTTCCAGATGGTCCGGCTCGTCTGACGCGGATGGGTCCTGGCGTTGAGGCGACCTCACTCGGCCGCCTCTGCCTTTTCGATGCCGCCGATGAAGCCGCCAGACTGTCGCGCCCACAGCGAGGCATAGAGCTCTCCGGTCTCGACCAGCTCATCATGCGTGCCCTGCTCCACCAGTTCCCCGCCTTCCAGCACGATCAGACGATCCATGCTGGCGATTGTGGACAGCCGGTGAGCGATTGCGAGCACGGTCTTGCCTTCCATCAGATTGAACAGCTGCTCCTGAATGACCGCCTCCACCTCTGAATCGAGGGCCGACGTGGCTTCGTCCAGAACCAGAATGGGCGAATCTTTCAGGAAAACGCGCGCAATCGCAATGCGTTGCCTCTGGCCACCTGACAGTTTGACGCCACGTTCGCCGACCTGCGCGTCGTAGCCCTTGCGCCCTTCAGCATCCTCCAGACCGATGATGAAATCATGCGCATTGGCCTTTTTGGCGGCAGCAATGATTGCCTCTTCGGTGGCGTCGGGGCGGCCGTAGGCGATGTTGTCGCGCACCGAACGGTGCAGAAGTGACGTATCCTGCGTCACAACAGCGATTTTCGAACGCAAGCTTTCCTGCGTGACATCGGCGATGTTCTGCCCGTCAATGGTCACGGCGCCGCCGTCAATGTCGTAGAGCCGCAGCAGGATGTTGGTCAGCGTGGTCTTGCCCGCACCGGACCGCCCGACAATACCGATCTTTTCGCCCGGCTCAATGTCCAGATTGAGGTTGGAAATCACTTTGCCATGCTTGTCGTAGCGAAAGTTCACGCCGGTGAAGACAACCCGCCCCTGTGGGACATCGAGCGTTTTTGCATCGGCCTTATCGAGCACTTTGCGGTCCTGACCGATCGTGTTCATGCCATCGATTGCCATGCCGATATTTTCAAACAGGCCCGCCAGTTCCCACATGATCCAGTGCGACATTCCGGAAATGCGCGTCACCAGCGCAGCAGCGACGGCGACCGCAGCGACAGTTGCCGCACCGTTCAGCCATTGCCAGATCGCGATCACGCCGACCGAGACCAGAAGGCCGTGATTGAGCAGGTCGAGCGTGACATGCATGCCCGTTGAAAGGCGCATCTGCGGGTGAACCGTCTTCAGGAACCCCTCCATGCTTTCACGGGCATAGGCGATCTCGCGTCCAGCATGGGCGAAGAGTTTCACCGTTGAGATATTGGTGTAGCTGTCGACAACGCGACCCGTCATGAGCGAACGGGCATCCGCTTGACGCCGCGAAATCTTCGCCATGCGCGGCAGGAACCACCAGCATGCTGTCGCATAAAGAGCAACCCAGACGATGAAGGGCAGCATCAACCAGGGGTCGAAAGCTGCGACCAAGACCAGTGCGCCGATGAAATAGACGGTGACATAAACGAACACGTCGAGGATTTTCACGACCGTTTCGCGCACGCCAAGCGCGGCCTGCATAACCTTGGTCGCGACACGTCCGGCGAACTCGTCCTGATAAAACTGCATGGACTGGCCCAGCATATAACGATGCGCCTGCCAGCGAATGATCATCGGGTAATTGCCAAAGATCGTCTGGTGCATGATCAATGCCCACACGGCTGCAAGCACCGGCACGACGATGATTACCACAAAGGCCATCGTCCAAAGCGTTGCGGCTTCCCGCTGCAGGAAGTTTTCACGCTCTGCGTTCGACAGCCATTCCACAATGCTGCCGACAAACCCGAAAATCGTGATCTCCAGCAACGCGATGCAGATGCCGAGCACCGTCACCACTGCCAGATATGGCCAGATGCCCTTGGAATAATGCCAGCAGAAGGCAAACAGCGTGGAAGGTGGCCGGGTCGGCTCTTCCGGCGGGAAAGGGTCGATAAGCTGCTCAAACCAGTTCAGCACACGGTTCAACATGTCATGCACTCCTGGATATCCGGGTGGGGTTCAACAGGCAGTTGCCATCACGATGAGGCGTATCCGGCAGAAGCTCGAAGCGCTCCAGGCAAGGGATATCACGCTGTTGCGCGGGCTGGCGCTGCATGGACCCGTCGAGACGCCACAATATGAATGCGATCAGCACGGTTTGGACGGCGAGCAGGATCAGCAGAACCGTCCGTCCGGTGCGGGTGGGGGTCAAAAAGGAAGTGTCGTTGCGGGTCATTTTTCGTACCGTCATAGGCAAGGGCGTCGCGGACGCGACAGACGGAACAGCGATGAAGAAGACCCAAACGGGAAAGGTGCAGTGCCGCGTGTCGCTCTAACTGAGAGGCGAGAACACCGCTCGCCCCAAAGAGAATGCAGAGATGTGATAAAGCCGTAGCATATTCATCGGGCATCCTCCGTGAGTCGCGTTGCACCGTCGGCTAACTAAACCGTTGTGACATAAATGTACAGACTTGCGACAGATTTTCTTTGTCTCGCCGGACTCTAAAGTGCCAGTCGCATGCAGATATGAGCAATTCCTGCATCGTCAAACGGGTCGCCTTCGGCCACGAATCCGAGTTTCGCGTAGAATTCAGAGGCCGAAAGCTGCGAGTCCAGCACCACACAGCGCACTGCATCCAGGGACTTTGCGTGCTCGATAACCGTTTGCATCAATGTGTGCCCATGTCCTCTGCCTCGCACCGTCCTTGACACCGCAACGCGCTGAACCTTGGCTTTGTCGCCACGAATAAGAAGTCGGGCTGTGGCGACGTCTTTGCCCTCTTCGACGCTCAGAAAATGGATTGCTTCGGTCTCGTCATGATCGTCCAGTTCCATAGACATCGGTACGCCCTGACCGCGCACGAAAACCGCGATGCGCAGCAAGTAGCAACGGTCACGCTGTGCAGCATCGGATGCAATGAAAATGTCCAGCATGTTGGCGATCACCCCTCTCCCATTCTAAACAATGGCCGATCGCCAACCGACGAACAAGCTGACTATGCGAGACAGACACAATCTTCCATCCGACCTTCCCGACGATCTGGAGGACAAGAAAAACACGGCTCGCCAGTGGTTTGAAGCCTTGCGTGACGACATCTGCGCGCGATTTGAATCGCTTGAAGATGATGTTGAAGGCCCATTGAGCGACCAGGAACCGGGCCGCTTTGTGCAAACACCCTGGGATCGTGAAGAAGGTAAAGGCGGCGGCGGGGTCATGTCGATGATGCATGGTCGCGTATTCGAAAAAGTCGGAGTGCATGTCTCCACCGTTTATGGCGAGTTTTCGGAGGAGTTTCGCAAGCAGATGCCGGGTGGCGCAGAAGATCCACGCTTTTGGGCGTCAGGCATTTCGCTGATCGCCCACATGTACAATCCCCAGGTGCCCGCTGTTCACATGAACACGCGGATGGTGGTCACAAGTCGCCAGTGGTTCGGGGGCGGCGCGGACCTCACGCCCGTTCTCGACGCCCGCCGCACCCAGAGCGACCCGGATTCGGTTGACTTTCACGCGGCCATGAAGTCCGCCTGCGATGCACATGCGCAAATCGACTATGCGGAGTTGAAAGACTGGTGCGACGAGTATTTCCACCTTGCTCATCGCGACGAGCCGCGAGGCATTGGCGGCATTTTTGTTGACTATCTGCATTCCAGCGCTGAACAGGGAGGCTGGGATGCCGACTTCGCGTTCATTCAGGATGTCGGGCGCGCCTTTGCCGACATCTACCCGAGGCTTGTGCGTCGCAATATGGAAAAACCATGGTCGGACGCCGAGCGTGACGAACAACTCATCCGCCGCGGACGCTATGTCGAGTTCAACCTGCTTCAAGATCGCGGAACGATTTTTGGCCTGAAAACCGGCGGCAATGTCAATTCGATTCTCAGTTCCATGCCGCCTGTGGTGAAATTTCCCTGATAAGGCTCAGGCCTGCTCATCAAGGTGGAAATCGATATGAACGTGGTTCCCGTCCGGGTCCCAGATATTGTACTGGATCGTGTTGATGTCGAGCACTTCCACGCATTCGAACCGCTCGCCAGCAGCCTTCAAACGCGCTTCAAATTCGGCTCGTCCGGTGGCTGAAAAAGCAAAATGCTCCATCTTGAGGGGCACTTCGGAGCCCGTGCCGGGATCATCAACCTCGACCAGATGGACATAGGGTTCGGAACCCACATACATCCACGCGCCGGGAAAGGGGAAATTTGGCCGGTCTCCGCGGCTCATGCCCAGAATGTCAATGTACCAGACGACCATTGCGTCCAGATTGTTCGTGCGCACATTGATATGGTCCAACGTCCTCAACTGCATCAAATCACCTCCGCTGTGTGCATGGCACCGCATGCGCACTGTACATTCAGGGCACGGCCCTTCAAGACAGGGACAATAGCGCCTCTTTGGAGAGCGTAAAGTCGCTCTCCATCCAGGCTTCTTCCAGTTCCGTGAGGCGTTTGGAAACCTGCGGCCCCGCTTCCATGCCCGACGCGAGCAAGTCTTTGCCGGACAGTGGAAATGTCGGCTTTTCCCAAGTTTCAGCCTCAGTCAAGAGCCTGCGATAGCTCGCGGCGTGCTCGTCCTGTCGTGCGATGGCAAGACGAAGCCTATCCGTGATCGCCGCGACATCCGATCGATACAGCAATCGCCGAAATTGGTCGGGCTCGCCACGCGCGTCGGGCACGGCATGGTTCGACCAGGCATGGAGGCGGTCTCGAACCTTGTTGGGCAGCTTGAGGCGAGCAACCATTCCTTCAATGACGTCCACACGTGGAGGTATGATCGCCATCAGGCGCAGCAGCGGATCGGGCGGCCATTTCTCGTCACGCTCCGCCGCCATCAAGCCCGGCAACGCATCGATCCCCCACTTTTCCGATTCAGGCAGAACCGCGCTCAACACGCCTGTCTGACGCATCCATAAGATCGCTCTGGAGGGGTCGGGCGCAGCCAACAGCTTCGATAATTCCTGCCAGGCCCTTTCGGCTGAGAGATGGGACAAGCCGCCCTTCAACCGGGTGCAGGCCTTCAACCCGTCTGCATCTGGTCGATGCTGGCCATACCAGGCAAAGAAACGGAAAAACCGCAAAATCCGCAGGTAGTCTTCGCGGATGCGCCGGTCCGCATCCCCCACAAACCGGACCACCCGCGCCTCGATGTCTGCCAGTCCGCCAACCCGATCAAGCACCTTGCCGTCTGCATCCATATAGAGTGCGTTGATCGTGAGATCGCGCCTTTTGGCATCGGCCTCCCAGTCGCGACCGAACGCAACTTGGGCGTGGCGTCCATCGGTGGCGACATCGCGCCGTAAGGTCGTAATCTCAAAGGCGCGGCCCTTCGCGACAGCGGTGACCGTGCCATGGGCGATTCCGGTCGGAACGATTTTGTAGCCGGCCTTCTCGAGCAACATGGACACCGCATCCGGAAGCATCGTCGTGGCAATGTCGATATCCGCCACAGGCTGCCCCATCAGCGCATTGCGAACCGCTCCCCCTGCGACGCGTGCTTCTTCACCACCTGAATTCAAAAGTGCCAGCAGACCTTGAACCAGTTCATCATCGAGCCAATCCAGCAGCACTTCATCCGCCATAGAGACGCTCCTGCATCATGCGGATCATGCCGGCTGTCACGCCCCATATGCGCCGCTCCACGGGCGGGGCCACGGCCTCATCCAGATAGGGCATCACGTAGAAGAAGCGCTCAACGTCTTGCCACATGCGACTTTCGACCGTGTGACGGTTCTGATCCATCAACCAGCGCAGAGGAACCTCAAATGCGGCGGCGACCTCATCTTCATTGACGTTCAGTTCGGGCGATCCGCTGACCAGCCCGACGACCGGCGCGATGCTGTAGCCAGAACCCGAATAATAGGTTCCAAATGTTCCCAGTATTTCAACCGAGCCCGGATCGAGGCCAACTTCCTCATGCGCCTCTCGAAGCGCCGCCTGCTGCGCCGATTCGCCATCATCGATCTTGCCACCGGGAAACGCCACCTGCCCCGAATGCGAATTGAGATGATCCGTGCGCTGGGTCAACAAAATGTGAGCGTCACCGTCCCGTTCAAATGCCGCAATCAAAACCGCAGCATCGCGAAAGCTGCGTTGGACCAGACCGGGCTTCGATCCCGGATTGAGCATGTGGTCCCCGCCAATCGCCGCCATAACGTCGGCTCGCGATTCAAAGCGCTCCTGGACACGCTTGGCAAAGCCCTCAAAGCTGTAGGCGTCCCGATCGAAGCTCGTGTCCCTCAACGAGCCAACCTCGCCAGTTCATCGCTTGGCATGATGGGAAACACCGCGCCCTTTGAGCGAAGCGCAAACATGGTTTCACCATCGACCGTGATGTCCTCTCCATGCGAGACAAGCTCATACATCACGGGCCTCGCCAAAAGCGCTTCCAGCCGTCCGCGAACCAGAACATAAGGCTTGAGCTGATCGGTTTCACCAATGATTTCAAAGCGCAAAGGATTGTCCGGTCCGACTTCCACCAGATCGCCAACATTGGTGCGGAACGTGATGACCTGTTCATTCTCAGCCTTTGCAACATTCATTTCGACCACCAAAAAGGGGGCGTCCTCCACCCGGATTCCAACCTTTTCAACGGGCGTAACAAGATAGGTCTTTCCGTCTTCATCCTTACGCAGAACAGTCGAAAACAGCCGCACCAGTGGCGCCCGCCCTATGGGCGTTCCCATGTAAAACCATGTCCCGTCGCGCTTGATTTCCATATCGAGGTCGCCGCAAAAGTCCGGATTCCATTTGTCGACCGGCGGCAAGCCGTCGCCGGCATGTTTGGCCCTGGCGACAAGGGCTTCCAATGCGGCGGTCGGACTTTCCTCGCTCGCGTTCATGAACATTAATCGGGCAGCCTTTCAGCCCCCGCCTCAAACTGGGCACACTGGCCAAATAGTGGCTATTGTCTGGAACGCTTGCATGTCAAACTGACGCAAGGACAATCGCCTTCGGATGCACGATACTTGCCCCGAAAGCCCGAGGCGCAGCAAGGACAATTGCCACATGAGCGATATGAGCAACACACCAGTTGTTGACGACAAGGAACTGGTTGCACAGGCCGAATCTGCCGTAGCAAGCGTGGCTGAGGCCAAAGCCGCCATCGGGTCTGTGGTATTCGGACAGGAAGAGGTGGTCAATAATGCGCTGGTTACCATCCTGGCTGGCGGTCACGCGCTGCTCGTCGGTCTGCCAGGCCTTGCCAAAACCAAGCTTGTGGACACGCTGGGCACTGTACTGGGGCTTGATTCAAGCCGCATCCAATTCACACCCGATTTGATGCCGTCCGATATTCTGGGGTCAGAGATCCTTGATCGGGATGGCGATGGCTCGCGGTCCTTCCGCTTCGTTAAGGGGCCGATTTTTGCCCAACTGCTGATGGCGGACGAGATCAACCGTGCCAGCCCGCGCACTCAGTCGGCTCTACTGCAATCCATGCAGGAATATCACGTCACGATTGCGGGCAAACGCCACGATCTGCCTGCGCCGTTTCATGTGCTGGCCACGCAAAACCCCCTTGAGCAGGAAGGCACCTATCCCCTTCCCGAAGCGCAGCTTGACCGCTTTTTGATGCAGATTGACGTGCGCTATCCCGATCTCGAAACCGAACGGCGCATTTTGCTTGAAACCACCGGCAGCGGCGAGGCAACGGCCAGCCCGGCAATGGACACGGCACGGCTTGCCGAAATCCAGGCGCTGGTGCGGCGCATGCCCGTTGGTGAAAGCGTCGTGGAAGCCATACTCGGACTGGTGCGCTCCGCGAGACCGGCTGAGGACGGAACGGACGTCGCCGATGATGATCCAATCCGGCATATCGCCTGGGGTCCGGGTCCGCGCGCTTCGCAGGCCTTGATGCTCACCGTACGCGCCCGCGCTTTGCTCGACGGGCGTCTGGCCCCTTCCGTCGACGACGTGGTCGCGCTTGCAGAACCGGTCTTGCAGCACCGTATGGCGCTCAACTTTGCCGCGAGAGCAGAAGGTGTGGGCGTTCGACAAGTGATTGCAGAATTGAAAAAGGCCTGGATGTAAGCCTTGGCCGTATCCATCGGATCAACCGCTGAGACGCAAACCGGGCCGGAAGTTCTGGCGCGATCCCGTGCGCGCGCCGCTCTGATCCCCGATCTGCTGGTCGAAGCGCAGCGCATTGCAAACAGCGTGACCGGTGGTTGGCATGGCCGGAAACGTCGCGGAATTGGCGACACATTCTGGCAGTTTAGACCCTATGATGCAACTGAAGGCACGGCACGCATCGACTGGCGTCGCTCTGCCCGCGAAGACTCGCTTTATGTGCGCGACCAGGAATGGGAGGCCGCGCAAACCGTCTGGGTTTGGGCGGATGCCTCGCCCTCCATGCTTTATCGCTCAGAAACGGTCGAAGTCTCGAAACAGTCACGCGCGCTGGTGCTGGCGCTGGCGCTGATTGAGGTTCTCGCAAAGAGCGGCGAAAAGGTCGGCTGGCCGGGCGTGACCCGCGCGATCAGCAGCAGAAACGCCGCTGAACGGATAGCAGCCGAATTGGTGCTGGCGAAGTCTGCCGATGGCGGCTTTCCAGAAACGTCGCAACTGCGCAATCGCGCTCATTTTGTCATGATTTCCGATTTTCTGACGCCGCTTGAAGAGACGCTGGACCGGGTCAATCGATTGGCTCGTGATGGCATCAACGGCGCTCTGGTGCAGGTTTATGATCCAGCGGAACAACGCTTTCCCTTCACGGGTCGCACGCAGTTTCGCGACCCTGAGACCGGCGAACAATTGACCTATGGGCGGGCCGAAACAATTCGTGACGACTACACAGCTCTGTTCTCTGCGCGCAGCGAGACGCTTGCTCGGCACTGCAAACGCCTCGGCTGGAACTTCGTGCGCCACAGCACTGGATCATTGGCTTCGACAGCGCTTGTGGCACTTCACATGCGGCTGACTGGTCAGGGCGGAGGGTTCGCCTCGTGACCCTGCTCGGTTTCACCTTTCTGGCGCCGGCAGTCCTGATCGGCCTTTTGGCCTTGCCCGTGATCTGGTGGCTGCTGCGGTTGACCCCGCCGCGCGCCAAACAAGAAGTGTTTCCGCCGACACGGTTGCTGATGGAACTTCCCAAAAAGGAAGAGACTCCGGCGCACAGCCCCTGGTGGTTGACGCTGCTGCGCCTTGCAATGGCAGCTTTGATCATCCTCGCTCTGTCAGAACCGGTCTGGAACGCGCAGGACAAGACACTTTCGGGCGACGGGCCGGTTCTCATCGTGGTTGAAAATGGATGGGAAAGTGGTGCCGATTGGCAAGCCCGCAGCGATACGGCAGCGCAATTGCTGGAAGAAGCAAACCAGTCTTCGCGTCCAGTTGTTCTGACGATGACGAGCGAAGGTGCAAAGGCCAGCCTTGCCGCAACAGATGCCGCTGAAGCCACCCGAAGGCTGGCCGCAGCCGCCCCCACTCCCCTGCGTACCGACTATGCGCCACTCGCTGGAAAGCTGAGTGAATTGCCGCAGGGAAGCTTCGAGACGGTGATTTGGCTGTCCAGCGGGTTAAGTCAGGCCGGTAGCGAGCAATTCGCGCGGGCACTTGGCGGATTGAATGCGCAGCAAATCTTCTTCTTCGATGGTGCAGGAAACGATCTGGTCGCTGCTTCATCAGTCGCCAACAATCCTGACTCCCTAACCGTTGCGCTTCGCCGCGCCGCCTCCGCAAGTTTGCAGAGCGGTCGCATCACCGCCTTTGATGCTCAGGGCCGCTCTCTGTCGCAGGCGGACTTCGCCTTTGAAAGTGGACAGACCGAAGCCCAAGCGCCTTTCGACCTGCCCGTTGAGTTGCGCAACGAAGTGGTGCGCGTTGCCATTGACGATGCCGATCATGCTGGCGCCGTTCAACTGCTGGACGAGCGTTTCCGGCGGCGGCGGGTCGGGTTGATCTCTGGCGCCAAGGCGGATCAGGCTGAACAACCCCTGCTTTCGCCGCTCTATTACATATCGCGTGCACTCGGCCCCTTCAGCGAGGTGCGGGAAAGCGATTCCGCCAATCTCACCGAATCCATCCCCCAACTGATCGAAGAAGGCGCGTCAACACTCGTCCTCGCCGATATTGGCACCCTGCCCGACGCCGCTTTGCGCAGCATCGAAAGTTGGATCGAACGCGGCGGTATGCTGGTGCGGTTTGCGGGGCCCCGTCTCGCATCAGCCAGCGACGACCGCCTCGTGCCCGTGGACCTTCGGCGCGGTGACCGAAGCCTCGGTGGTACGCTAACCTGGGGTGAAGCGCAGCCGCTTGCGGCCTTCAGCGTACAAAGCCCGTTTGACGGCCTCACCGTCCCGCCGGATGTCACCGTGTCTCGGCAGGTTTTGGCAGAGCCATCGATCGATCTTGAGCGCAAAACCTGGGCGAGTCTGGCCGACGGGACACCACTCGTAACGGCAACGCAGCGCGGCCAGGGTTGGATCGTGCTGTTTCATGTGAGCGCCGATGCGGGCTGGTCAAACCTTCCGCTTTCTGGCGCCTTCGTGGACATGCTGCGACGCATTGTGGCCGTATCCAATGGCGCGATAGCAGCAGACCGGGCACGACTAAACAGCGAAGGTTCCAACAATCAAGACGATGTCGCGCTGCCGCCACTTCGCTTGCTTGACGGCTTCGGACAGCTCGGGCAACCGGATGCACAGGCACGGCCCCTGCTCGCTTCGGCGGCTCTGACCACACCTGTTTCCCTCGAGAACCCTCCCGGCCTGTATGGCACGAATGACGCGTTCGTTGCCCTTAATCTGTTTCGCGGCGATGCGGAGTTGACGCTTTTCGACACAGACACCCTGCCCGATGGTGCCGTAGAGCGATCGATGACAGCGACGGAGGCTCTCAACATGCGACCTTGGCTGCTTGCTGCCGCGGTGCTGCTGCTTGCGCTGGATTGTCTGGCCGTCTTGTGGATGGGCGGAGCTTTGCGGCGGCGGGCGCAGCTTGCCGGTGGTGCGGCCGCGATGGCGCTCGCCTTCATGATGTTCACCCCGCAATCAGCGTGGGCGCAAAGCGCGGCAGAGGCCGATGCGGTCGTCGATTTTGAGAACACATTGCGCACCCGGCTTGCCTATGTGCAAACCGGCATCGGCCGACTGGACGAGGTTAGCCGTAAGGGCCTTGTTGGCCTCACCGCCTTCATCGCTTCGCGCACCTCGCTGGAGCCTGGAGAACCGGTTGGTGTCGATATTGCAAGCGACGAACTGGTGTTTTACCCGCTACTTTACTGGCCGGTTGATGCCGACTCCCCTGTGCCCGACGCCGATGCAATGGCGCGCGTTGATGCGTTCATGAAACAGGGCGGCAGCGTGATCTTCGACACGCGCGACCAGCTTTCCGGAGGCTTCGGAGGTGGCGGCGTGACCCCGGCCACGCAGCGCCTGCGCGACATTCTGGCCGCGCTGGATGTGCCGCCGCTTGAGCCGGTCCCTGAGGATCACGTGCTGACGCGTGCCTTTTATCTGCTCAACGTCTTTCCCGGGCGCTATCTCGACGGACAGTTGTGGGTGGAAAGCTCCGCGGTCGAAGAGGAAGCTTCTCCAGACCGACCAACAAGGCTGGGTGATGGTGTCTCGTCCATTATGATCACGTCGAACGATCTCGCAGGGGCGTGGGCAGTGGAGGCGGACGGCGCACCGTCTCTCCCCATCGTGCCGCCCAACCCAACGCAACGCGTCTATGCCTATCGCACGGGGGTCAACATCGTGATGTACACGCTCACGGGCAACTATAAGTCCGATCAGGTGCATATCCCGGCTCTGCTGGAGAGACTGGGCCAATGAGCGACTTCACCATCGGCTTCGCGCCCCTTTTCCCGTGGCCCGTCATCGCTGCCATCGTCGCTGCGGCGGGCTTGCTGGCGCTGTACGGTCTCTTCCGAAAGCTGCGGGGTGGATGGTTGCGATTTGCAGCATGGGCTGCGCTGGCGCTGGCGCTCGCCAACCCATCTGTCATCCGCGAAGAGCGCGAACCACTCAAAACCGTTGTTGCTGTGGTGACCGATTTTTCCGACAGCCAGAAGCTGGATGGACGCGAGGAACAGTCCATCGCGACGCGGGATTCCCTCAACGCCTTGATGCAGCGCTTTCCGCAGTTTGAATTGCGCCAGGTGCCGTTTCGCAATGCGAGCATTGGAGACAAGAACGACGCATCGACCGCCCTGTTCACCGCTGTAAAGTCTGCCCTTCAGGATGTTCCGCCGGACCAGATCGGCGGCGTTGTCATGATCACGGACGGGCAGGTTCACGACATCCCGGAAGCCGCGTCTCAGCTTGGCTTTAACGCGCCGGTTCATGCCCTGATCACGGGAGCGCAGGAAGATCGCGATCGTCGCATTGAAATCCTGCAGGCCCCACGCTTCGGCATTGTCGGCCAGAGCCATCAGATCGATTACAGGGTGTCAGACGCCAATATCGACGAAGCCGGTTTTGTCGATGTCACCGTGCTGATTGATGGCGAAGTGGTTTCCGTGGAACAGATTCAGCCCGGCGAAGAAGCGAAGTTCTATTTCGATGTGCCGCATGGCGGCAAAACCATCATCGAGTTTCGCGCCGAACTTGCCGAAAACGAGCTCACTGATGTCAACAATTCGGCATTCACCGTGATGGACGGCATTCGCGAGAATTTGCGCGTGCTGCTTGTCTCGGGGGAGCCCCATGCGGGCGAGCGAACCTGGCGCAATCTGTTGAAATCTGATGCCTCGGTCGATCTGGTGCATTTCACCATTTTGCGACCACCCGAGAAGCAGGACGGAACGCCGATCAATCAGCTTTCGCTGATCGCCTTTCCAACCCGCGAATTGTTTATCGAGAAGATCGACGAATTCGATCTGATCATCTTTGACCGCTATCAGCGTCGCGGCGTGTTGCCAGTTTTGTATTTCGACAATATCGCCCGCTATGTCAGCGATGGTGGTGCCATACTTGTCGCTGCCGGACCAGAACATGCCGATATTTCGAGCATTCACCGCACGCCGCTGGCAAGCGTTCTGCCGCTTGAACCAACCGGGAACGTGATCGAGGAACCATTTCGCGCGCGCGTGTCGGATGCCGGGCGGCGTCACCCCGTAACCCGTGATCTCGACGGCTTGCAGCCGCGCGGATCAAACGTACCGCCGGACTGGAGCCGATGGTTCCGCCTCATCGAAGGTGCAAACCCGCAGGGCGACATCGTCATGGAAGGCCCCGGCGATGCGCCCTTGCTGGTGCTGAATCGAACGGAAGAAGGCCGCGTCGCCATGCTGATGTCAGATCACGTCTGGCTGTGGGCGCGTGGCTTCGAAGGCGGTGGACCGCATACGCAATTGCTGCGCCGTCTCGGCCATTGGTTGATGAAGGAGCCGGAGCTCGACGAGGAAGCCTTGCGTGCCACTGCGGAAGGCAATCGCATCATCATTGAGCGCCAGACGATGGGCGATGCCCCCGGCAACGTTCAGATGATCACGCCCGGCGGCGAGACCATCACGCTCGGCTTCTCCGACGAGGGTGATGGTCGCTTTGTTGCCCAATATGAGGCAGACGCGCTTGGATTGTACCGCATCGCAAATGGCGATCTGACAGCGCTGACAAATGTCGGGCCTGCTAATCCCCGGGAATACTCGCAAATCATTTCCACCACCCAGGCCATCTCACCCATTGCCACTGAAACCGGTGGGCTGGTGACACGCATCGCAAAAGAAAATCCCGCACGGTCATTGCCGCGTATCGTGCCAGTGCGCAGCAGTGGCACTGCTTCCGGATCCGGCTGGATGGGCTTTCGCACAACTGAATCCAGCGTTTTGAAGGGTATCACCACACTGCCTCTTTTCGCGGGAATTCTGGGGCTGGCAGCGTTGTTGATGATGCTCGCCGGAACCTGGGCGCGCGAGGGGCGGTAGCGGTTTGCCCTTCTATTGGGTTCGCAGAACGGGTTCCACCGCACCAGAAAAACGGTCGAGAGCTCCCGTGCTCAAAGCGCAACCCAGGACACGGGCAGGATCAACCGGCCTTGGCAATGAAATCCTCTCAGGCGGAATGCGATTGAAGCCAAAAGGTTGGTAGTAGGGCAGATCGCCGACCAGAATGACAACATCATGCCCATCGGACCGGGCAGCCCTTTGCGCCACCTCCATGCCAGCCTGCATGAGCGAGCGTCCGACGCCCTTTTTTACAAAGGCCTTTGAAACGCCAAGCGGGCCTAGCATTAAGACCTCGTCACTGCCCCATCGAACTGGCGTGAAGCGAATGGTTGCAATCAACGCTCCATCCAGTTCCGCAACAAAGGCCAGATACGGACAATGCGGGACCCCTTCTCGCAACGCGGCGGCGGCGCGCGTGGCCGCACCCGGTCCAAAAATGCTCCGGGTAAGTTGATCGACGAGGAGTTTCTCGGCCGGTTTTTCAGGCCGAATGACAGGCAATATGTGAGACATGGGGTATTCCAGAGGCTGGCCAGATGCTTTGTACTGGCGCGCAAATCAACGATGCCGCGATCAAGCGGCGCGATGCATCATCGAAATCGTCGAAGCGCAGTGCTCGTCATGGAACAATTCCCCTCTTCCCGATTTTGCCTATCATGCCAGAAGCATGACGTCTATCCTGATGCGAACGGCTTGAGGTCAGATTGAAACGACATAAAGGACACGCTGCGATGGGACTGCTTGTAGATGGCCAATGGAAAGATCAGTGGTACGACACCAAGTCGACGGGCGGAAAGTTCGTGCGCAAGGATGCCGGATTTCGCAACTGGGTGACGGTTGACGGGTCCGCCGGCCCTAGTGGCGAAGACGGCTTCAAGGCAGAGGCCGGACGCTACCATCTTTACATCTCTCACGCCTGTCCGTGGGCCAACCGCACAGCGATCTTTCGCAAGCTGAAAAAGCTGGACGATGCGATCAGCCTGTCCATCGTCGACTGGTATATGGGATCGGAAGGCTGGACCTTCGAAGGCGCGGAACGCGGCGGCACACAAGACCACATTCACGGCTTCGATCGGATGCACAAGGTCTATACCGCAGCGAAGTCCGACTATACGGGTCGCGTAACGGTTCCTGTTTTGTGGGACAAGAAACGCGCTACTATCGTCTCCAATGAGTCGAGTGAAATCATTCGTATGTTCAACTCGGCCTTTGCCGAAATTACGGACGATGACGCCGACTACTATCCAGAAGCGCTGCGGCCACAGATCGACGAGATCAATGAACGCATCTACCACACCGTCAACAATGGCGTCTACAAATGTGGATTTGCGACCTCTCAGGAGGCCTATGAAGAGGCTTTCGGCCCGCTGTTTGAAACGCTGGACATGCTTGAAGCGCGGCTTGACCGGCAGCGTTATCTCGTTGGCGATCAAATGACGGAAGCAGATTGGCGCCTGTTCACAACGCTGGTGCGGTTCGACCCGGTCTATGTCGGCCATTTCAAATGCAACAAGAAGCGCATCGCCGACTATCCCAATCTGTCAAACTATACGCGCGATCTGTACCAGCATCCGGGTGTGGCCGAGACAATCAACATGACGCATATCAAGTGCCACTACTATGGCAGCCATGAAACCATCAATCCCACACTCGTGGTTCCCGTTGGACCGGATATCGACTATACGCAACCACATGACCGCGACCGATTTGGCTGACGTCACTCTTGCTATTCCGCCTCGCGCATCTGTCTGACATCCATCTCGGTCCCCTGCCCGCGATCAAGCGACGCGAGTTGCTGTCGAAGCGCATCACTGGCTACGCAAATTGGCGCCTCAATCGAAAGGGCGCGATGCATGACGGTTTTCTCGATGCCTTGGTGGCGCATATGCTTGCGGCGAAGCCGGATCACATTGCCGTCACCGGCGATCTGGTGAATTTGGCATTGCGCGAAGAAATGCGGCTGGCACGAGCCTGGCTCGAAACGCTCGGGGACGCCGACAGTGTTTCTGCGGTGCCCGGCAATCACGACACCTATGTGCCGGGCGCATTGAAGGACATCCTCGAACTATGGCGTCCCTTCATGAGCGGCGACGATGCTGCGGATGGAAACCCGTTTCCCTATCTGCGACGCCGTGGACCCATGGCATTGATTGGCACAAATTCGGGTCGCGCAACCATGCCCTTCATGGCCACCGGTTCGTTTCGTTCTCAGCAAGCGTACGATACGGCGCGACTTCTCGATAAGACACGCGACGAGGGCTTGTTCCGCATCGTGATGATCCATCACCCTCCATTTGAAAACGCGACGGCTTGGAGCAAACGCTTGATCGGCTCCAGTCGATTTCGAATGATGATCGCCGAACACGGGGCTGAGCTCGTCCTTCACGGCCACACGCATATAGACAGTGTCGAGGCCATTGACGGTCCAGATGGCCTGGTTCCGATCGTCGGCGTTCCGTCAGCCAGCGTGGCGCCACGGGACCAGAGACCGGAGAGCGACACTGCAAAGCGTCGTCCGGGCGCCCGTTACAACCTCTTTGCCATCAATGGAGCGCCGGGGGGATGGCGTTGCCAAATGGAAGAATACGGCTTTCGCGATGGCGACAAGGAAGTCTCGCTCATCGCGGAGCGGACCCTGCAATCGCCGCCGTAGTGTCCTAAAATAGGTATTTTGAAACCAGACGGTCGCGCTCATAGACGTCTTCAAAGAACAGCGGCACGCCGTCATCAATCCAGGCGGTGAAATAGGCCAGGTGAACGGGCAATCTTTGCTTGAGATTGACCCGCGTCTGTTTGCGACTTTCCACAATCGGTCCCACTCGGCTTGGCCTCAACCCTCCCTGTTGGGCAAACATCTTCTGGGCAAACTCAAGCGGTTTCTCCACCCGGATGCAGCCATGCGAGAAGGCACGGCCCGTGCGTGAGAAAAGCTGTCGTGACGGCGTATCGTGCAGGTAAACCGCAAATTTGTTGGGAAAGATGAACTTCACCTGACCCAGCGCATTGGTCGGCCCCGGCGGTTGAACGATGCGGAATGGGAAGTTGCGCCGTGATACCGTGCTCCAGTCCACCGCATAGGGGCTAACCGGCGTCGCATTGGCGCCCCAGCCGCGATAGAGATTGTAGCCCTTCGAATCCAGATAGTTGGGATTGTTACGGATCTTGGGCAGCATCTCCTTAGTGGCGATGGAGGTCGGCACCGTCCATGTCGGATTGAATTCCGCATAGACAATCTCATCAGAGAACATCGGAGACTGGTGAAACGGTTTGCCGACGATCACCCGGCGGCGGTCGACGGTCTTACCATCCGCAATCATGAAGAGCTCAAACCCGGCCTGATTGACCAGAATATGGTTGCGGCCAAGCTTGCGCGGCAACCAGCGCCACCGTTCCAGATTGATCACAAGCTGATCGACGCGCTGCTGCGCCGAAACGTTGAGCGCGCGCAGGGTCGCCGGCCCAACCGCACCGTCAACGTCCAGTCCGTGGCGCTTCTGAAAGTGCTTGACGACATCCACCAGGCCGTCATCGAAAATATCTGGTTGGTTTGTGTCCAGCACATCATATCCGCGAGCGCCCAGATTGTTGCGCAATTCGCCGATGCGTGGTTCATCCATACCCGGTTTCAAGGTCGGGCCTTCCGAAATGGGCAACCAACCGCCGCGCAGAAGCAGATTGCGATAACCGTTCAGCATGGACCGCAATTGCGCATATTGCGGGTGGTTTGGCCGAAGTGTCACATACATAGCCTTGGGCCCTATGGCCGCCGCACCATCAAGCCATTGGCGCACATCGGTTTTCTTTGGTGCGATGACGATGTTCGGATCGGTGACCGAAGGTGTTGTGAGCCCGGAATAAAGATCGCGCGCAAGCGTCAAAAAGGCGTGGCTGAGGGCAAGCTCAAGCTTCGCGGCCTCTTGGGACGAGGCCACATTGGTGAAGCCACGCACCCAGGCCACATAGTCGCCGGGTTCAAGCCCGTCGCGATAGGACTGCGCGAATTCGTCGACAAGTTGTTGCCCTGCCTTGTTGAGCCGTGTGCCGCTCATCCAGATCGGGGCATGTCCGCGCGCCTCATAGCTGGCGCGCAGACGATCCGTATTGAAATTGCGCCCGGCCCAGGTGACAGAATTGGACTGCAACGCCGCCGACACCGCTTCGGGCGAAGCAGCAGCGGCGGGATTGAGCGCAAAACCCGCACACAGGGCGAGCACGACAGTCAGGGTTCTGGCGTGAGAGAGAATCATGGCAAGCCTTAGTCGCAACTCTGCGCGCAATCGAATCAGACCGGCAATTTACCACACCCCAAGATGAACTGAGCCTGACCGAGTGCCGCAGGTTCAGATGTCGCCGGAAAGAGCACGGTTCGCGGCCGAGATGAGCGCTTCCAGAGAGGCAGCCACAATGTTGGAGTTGATGCCTGCACCGAACCAGCGCTTGCCCGTCTCCGTATCTTCGATTTCCATGTAGCAGATCGCCGTCGCATCGCTGCCCTGCTGGAGCGAATGCTCCGAATAATCCGCCACAGACAAAGACAGTTCAAAGGCGGCATTCAGGGCCGCCACCGCCCCGTCGACCGGGCCATTTCCGCGACCTTCAATGACACGTTCGATGCCGGAATCGGCGATTTTCAGCTCCACGCGCCGACCACCGCTTTCCGCATCCGTAAACGTCGCGTGATCGACATAGCGGACGCGCCCGTCCGGCTGGTCGATATAGCGCTCCATGAAACGGGCATGAATGGCGGAGGATGGAAGCTCTTTGCCCTCATCATCTGTGATACGCTGTACGTCATCCCGCATTTCAACCTGCAGGTTGCGCGGCAGTTTCAGCCCGTAATCCGCCTCCATCACATAGGCAACGCCGCCTTTGCCAGACTGCGAGTTGATGCGGATGATCGCCTCATAGGTGCGTCCGACATCACGCGGATCGATTGGAAGATAGGGCACTTCCCAAAGCTCCTTATTGGCCGTCTCAATCGCCTTCATACCCTTGTTGATGGCGTCCTGATGACTACCGGAAAAGGCCGTGTAGACGAGCTCGCCGACGTAAGGGTGGCGCTCGGGAATGCGCAGCTGGTTGCAATACTCATAAACGCCCTTGATGCGCTCAATATCCGAAACGTCGAGATTTGGATCGACACCCTGCGTCATCATATTCAAGGCCAGCGTGACGAGATCGACATTGCCCGTGCGTTCGCCATTGCCGAACAGCGTGCCTTCCACCCGGTCAGCGCCCGCCATGAGGCCCAGTTCCGTAGCTGCGATACCGGTCCCACGATCATTGTGGGGATGCAGCGAAATGATCACGCTGTCGCGCCTGTCAATGTTGCGGCCCATCCATTCGATCTGGTCAGCATGGATGTTGGGCGTCGACATCTCCACCGTTGCCGGCAGATTGATGATGAGCTTTTCCTCAGGCGTTGGCTCCACCACTTCGATGACCGCGTTGCAGATTTCCAGCGCGAAATCGAGTTCGGTTCCGGTAAAGCTCTCCGGCGAATATTGATAGCGATAATTCGACTTTCCGCCCGGAGATTTTGACGCCATATCGACGATCATCTTGGCGGCATCCGTTGCAATCGTTCGTATTCCCGCCCGGTCCTGGCGAAACACGACGCGTCGCTGCAACTCGGAGGTCGAGTTGTAAAAGTGCACGATGGGCGTTTTCGCACCCTCCAGACTCTCAAATGTGCGCGTGATCAGTTCCGGTCGGCACTGGACGAGAACCTGCAAATCGACGTCATCGGTTACATTACCTTCTTCCACGCACCAGCGCGCAAAGTCGAAGTCTGTTTGGCTGGCAGAGGGAAAGCCGATCTCGATTTCCTTGAACGCCATATCCAGCAGCAAGCGAAACATGCGCGCCTTGCGTTCATGGCCCATCGGATCAATGAGGGCCTGATTGCCGTCGCGCAGATCGACCGAACACCAGATCGGCGCCTGTTCGATCTGACGCGTGGGCCAGATACGGTCCGGCAGATCTACACGTGAATAGGGTTGGTACTTTTTCGAAGCTTCCATCAACATGGGACGTCATCCTTGACGATTCGAGCGCGGCTTTGGACGGCTGGCCGGTTTGACCTTCGCATCCAACATCCGTCTACAGATGTCACCGCAGCAAACAAGACAATTGTGGTAAGGGGCAGGTCCGCAAATTGGGCGGGAGCATCTCGACCGCCGGGCGCCCCTGTTAGATGCGCATGAGCCGACGGCCGCTGATAAGCGGAAGGCCTAGGCTAAGCAGAAGGATGCGACACATCATGCAATCCCCATACGCCGTTCAGCCCTGCTGCACAAGGCGTTCCTCGAGCCGATGCCTTTGAATCTTGCCGGTTGTTGAGCGCGGCAACTCATCTGCCTCCAGAAAATGGACCTGTTTGGGACGCTTGTAGCGTGACAGGTTGCCCTCACAAAGCCGGGTCAGATCTCCTGCCGAAAGGCTTTCATCGCGCTTGACGACAAACAATACCGGCACTTCGCCCCATTTCGCATCCGGGCGCCTCACACAAATCGCCTCTTCCACTCTGTTGTCAGCGAGCACGACCTGCTCAATCTCAACCGGATAGATATTTTCGCCACCCGACTTGATGAGATACTTAACGCGGTCGACATAATCCAGCGTTCCATCATCATTGCGACGCAAAACATCGCCCATGTGAAACCAACCACCGCGGAACTCCCTTTCGTTGGTCTCATTTGCCTGCCAATACCCGCTAAACAGCGTCGGGCCGCGCAAGGCAGCTTCGCCCGGCGTACCGATTGGGATATCATTGTCTTGCGGATCAACCAGTCGTAACTCGCAGTAGCAGCTTTGCCGCTTGCGCAGATCGGTTGGCGCGCCGTCCTGAGGCAAAATCAGCCCCGTCGCCGGTGGTAACCCGGTTTCAGTGGAGCCAAAGGAGTTGAGATAGGGCGTGTTTAGAACGGATGTGATCGCGGCGATATGCTCACGAGGCACGAGGTCCGCCATCGCGCCGCAAACCGATATCCCCTTCGGTGAAACGCATCTTTTGCGACAATGCTCGGCGAAATCTTCGATCATGCCGGGCATCAAGACGAGCCACCCAATGGTGTTGCGCTCAACGAGATCGCAAATCCGATCGGCCTGGTACCCATCCACCACGTGAACGGTGCCACCACGCATGAGCGTCGCGAGTGCATGGTCGGTCGAAGCCATATGGAAAAACGGCGCCCAGGCGATGAAGTCGCAATCATGCGGCAATCGCAACTCCGCATAGAAGGCAGCGGCGCGAGCAACCAAAGCGCGATGGCTGATCAAAGCGCCTTTCGGCAGCCCTGTCGTGCCGCTCGTGTACAAGATCATCAGACCAGCTTCGGGGTCGAGTTCGCTGAGTGTCCGGCTTTCTGCCCCATTCGACATCAGCGCTTCGTAGGCATGGCCCACCGTGACCACATTCGTGAGATCGACGTCACATTGGCCAAGAAGTGCTGTGAGATGCGGCTGGACAATCATGACCTTGGGCGCAGCCAGAGCAATGCAATGCGTCAGCTCGCGCGGGCCAAGCCGCCAGTTCAACGCGGCCACGATTGCACCCAGCTTCGCAGCGGCGAGTTCAATCTCCACATATTCAAGGCAATTATGCGCGAGAACGCCGATGCGATCGCCGACGGAGACGCCTTGCGCATCAAGCGAGCAGGCAAGCGCGGAGCTGCGACGATCAAGCTCGGTATAGGCAACCGAGCGGGTACCATCCGTTACGGCTGTTCGCTCGCCATGCGCGCAAACGGAGGAAGCGAACATCCCTCTAACTGTGGCCCCACCGGCTGACAGCACCTGGCCTGATGGATGCCAGTCCGTCACGTCGCTTTGCCTGCGGATTGGATCGCCAAATGTCGTTCGGCGGACCCCTGCCAGTCCTGCTTTTGTGGCCTGCCGCTTTGCCCCACAGCGTCGCCCAGCCAAGTCAGCTCGGCGGGTCCAAGCCTGGCGAGTTGGTCGACATGAAAAATGCCGATTGCGTTCAGCTTGGCCTCCATGATCGGTCCGATCCCTTTGATAACTGTGAGATCATCTGGTCTTCCCCGACGCGCTTTTTCAAGCAAGCGCCGCGGCTTGCGCGGCGTGGTGCCGCTTACCCGCTCATATGATGACACGGCATCAGCCGGGGCGACATTATCATTGCTTAGAGCGCGCGCCTGAGCGACCCACTTTTCGCGTTCAATTCGACCTGCAAAACGCAACGCTTCGCCAAAGCGCGCTTCATCCTTCGCGCTCCATGCGGCGATATCCGCGATTCGACGCACGCCCAACGCCCTCAATTTTGCTGCATTTTGGGGTCCGATCCCTCGAATTGTGGTCAGATCATCGGTCTTTGGCATCTGCTCGCGCGGATTGGCCTTTGAGACCGACGATTGGACCCTTGCATCGGTTGGTTTGGTGAATCTTTTGCTGGCGGACTGGCGCCTTGAGGCCTGCGCGTTTGCGGGCTTGGCCTTTGCGGCGCTGCTTTCGCGCACCTTGTTTGTTCCGCTGCTTGTCAGACTTGGAGGCATTGGGGGCCTTGGCAAAGGCGGCAAAGATGTCGCCACCAAAGGCTCCACCGCTGCTTTGGCGTTGGTGATCGCGGTGTTTCTGGGCGCGGGTTCGACAACTGCTTCCGCGACCGGCTTTATGCTGGTTCTGCTGTCCGATGCGCGCGAATAAAGCCCGCGCAACACATAGATCAGAACGACGATTGCGATAGTCAGCGCGAAGATGACGAATATCGGCGGCAATCCGATCAAATCCATAATTCAAGGAGGTTGGTGAGCTGCGTTTTCCGACATTGGACACCATCGCAGGACTCGCATCAAGATGGGCGTCACAGACATGCCTTTGACTGGGGCGGGCGAGACCAACGGCTCGGGCGAAACCAATGTAAGACGGCCGTCAATCAGTTTCATCTCGCGCGCCCAATTTGCATGCCGTCGTAGTGCGCAGCTTTTCCGGGCCGTCTCGCGGTCAGGAGCGTGTTTCCCGATACTTGCCAACGATGATTGACCGGCAGCCCGAAAAGAAAAAGGCCCGGCAGTTTCCTGCCAGGCCTCTTTGCATCAAACCTGTAAGGTTCGATTAGAACGTGCGGTAAACGCGAACGCTGTACTGCTCGCCTTCGTCAGCAAAGGCTGCTTCAGGACGAATGATGAGGCCAGGAACCGGACGGATGTCCAATCCAACAGCCACATAATCGGTGTCCAGGCCAGCAACGTCGCTGTCAGCAGCGGTGTAACCGGCGCGGAAAGCGAACATGTCGTTGAACTTGTACTGCATGCCGATACCCCACTGCTGGTCGATCAGCGTGCTACCAGCGAAGAACGGGCCGTAGGAACCAGTCACATACTTGGAATCACCATCGTCGAAGTGGTACCAACCACGAACGCTGAGGTTTTCGATCAGGTTGAGGTCAACCGAGATCTTGTATGCTTCGGCGTCACGCTCATTGTCGTGGATAGCCGACAGAGCGATACCACCCCAAGAGCCGGAGTAACCGACGCCGATGTAGTAGTCGAGCGAACGGGCATCATGAGCCAGACCGAGCGAACCGCCGGAAAGCTGCGTACCGATCGTGCCGGAGAAACCATTCGACGAGTAGGTGTAATCGAAGAAGGTTGCCTGGTGGTAATCGTAGATACCGTCCTGACGGTCGGAATACAGACCGTAGCCATGGTGCGTCGTGACATAGGAGTCAGAATAACCAAGGCGGAAACCAGCCAGGCTGATCAAAGCACGGTCGACACCAACCGTCGCATCGGACGGAGAGTTGGAGTTGCCCTGGAACCGAATCCAGCCTTCCAACGTGCCGTAGTCAGTCTCGTTGCGCGTACGAACGTTCAGACGTGCACGGTAACCGAAGTTTGCAGAAGAGGACTGCGAGCTGCCGTCAGGATTCACAGTCGGCTGGTCCGGATCATTGTACTCATAGGTCACGCGGACGTAACCGTCGAACTGAATGCAGGTCTCGGTGCCAGGAAGGTAGAACCACTTTGCGCCATACATGTCGCAAACGCGGACATACTCAACGGGCTCCGGCTCAGCGATGACAGCGTCAGCAGCGTTAGCAGCGCTAAAGCCAGTGACGCTCATCATTGCAGCGGCCGAACCCAAAAGAAGAGCTTTGAGTTTCATTTTGGTCGATCTCCAGTAAAGAACCAATTTGGTAGGAGGGCGGTTGCCCCAAGAAGGGTCAGACACAATCGCCCTGTCCCTGAGCGCAAACTACAAGTCCACCTGTCTAACGCAACAGCGCGGGAGCCAGATTGACGTGGGTGAGGAAAGTTCCGACAATCCTTGTTGCGCAAAAGTCACAATTTTGCCCTGTGCAGGCTGAAACAGCGTTAACAATGCGTGAATTTACGCCCAAAATTGGGCCCAAACTCGCACTTCGTCCACTGCGAAGGCCGAGATAACTCAGAATCAAGCGCGCTAAGCATGAAAACCCTCCGTGGCGCCAAATCTTCGCATTAAGGGCTTTTGGAGATTCGTTACGATTTGTTGAGCAGGATTGGTATGATCCGAGTTGAAGATACAAAATGCCCGACTGAAACTCGCTCACAAGGCCAACACACCGATCAATCACCATGACTACGCGCGCCGACTTACCTCTGGTCTTCGACATGGATGGCGTCTGGGTCACATCAGACGTCAGTCTGGAGATGTTGCTGCACTATGTGAGGGCTCATCCGCTTCGCGGTTCATTCTATGTGTTGCGTTGGGCCTGGCAGGGAAAAGCCACCCTCAAACACAATCTGCACACGGCGATGGACGGCGCGCTTGATATCGCCTTGCTGCCCGTAAATGACCGGCTTCGAAACACGGAAGCCTATCAGACCGCCTCGCAACGTGTTCTCGTTTCGGGCAGCCATGGTACGATCGTCCAACAGGTCGCAGGGCTTTCGGAAGACTTTGAATGGTCGGGCGGAAGCTGTCACGAACGCAATCTGGTGGGAGAAGAAAAGGCAAAGCTGCTGCGCAGCCTGTATCCGCAGGGCTTTGCCTATGTCGGCGACAGCGTAGACGATGTCCCGGTGTGGAAGGCGGCGAAACGCGCCTATGCCGTGCAGCCCTCCAGACGTGCCCTGCGCCTGGCGCGTGATAATGACATCGATCTGGAAGTGCTGGAATCGCGCCCATCGCAGCTTTCTGCCTTCATCGAAACGATGCGGCTGCATCAGTGGTCGAAAAACGCGCTCGTCTTCATGATGTTGCTGCTCAATCTCGATTGGGTTCAGCCCGGATGGATCCTGGCCTTGCTGGCAACCTTCATCGCTTTCGGTCTGGTGGCCAGCGCGACCTATGTCTTCAACGATCTGCTCGACTTGCAGGCGGACCGCTCGCATGCGCAGAAACGCAATCGTCCACTGGCATCCGGGCGACTGAAGCTGAAGAACGCGCTGCTCGGCATGGTGTTGCTGCTTGTGGCTGGGTTCGCCCTCGCCGCCGCAACTGACACAGAGTTTCTGGCCATGCTTGTCGGTTATGCGGCGATCTCTGTGCTGTATTCGACGAGGTTGAAGCGCGTTCCCATTCTTGACGCCTTGATTCTGAGCCTGTTGTTTTGCTGGCGTGTGATTGCCGGAAGCGTGGTCATCAATGTTGAACTCGTACCGTGGTTCACGGCGTCTCTCGCGCTGTTCTTCTTCAGCCTGGCGCTGGGCAAACGCGCGATCGAACTGCAACTGCGCGCTTCCAGGACGTCAGGGCAGAAGGATTTGTCAGGACGCGGCTATCGAGTTGAGGACTATGCGGTTGTTATGGCGCTGGGCGTGGCGTCCGGGCTGGGCTCTGCCATCGTCACAATGATCTATGCCCTTTTTGCGGGCCAGTCGATCATCTCCGAGCCGGTGCTCGCTTTCGCAGCATGCAGCTTGCTGGCCTACTGGCTGGGTTATGTCTGGTTGACCATCAATCGCGGCGAGATGCATCACGATCCGACGATCTTTGCGCTGAAAGACCGCACCAGCCTTTGTGTCCTTGTGGCTATGGGCGCGGTCATCGCCGCCGGACAGATATTGTGATCTCCTCGGGTTGGGGCCGCCTCCCCGGCCCCCAACAGCACCTCATCGACATTGAGGCCGCACTTGCCCGTCGCAAGGGCAGAACCCACCTGTATCGCGGCATGGGCCGGTCCTATGGCGATGTCGCCCTCAACAGTGATGGCGTCTTGGCCGAAACTCGCAATCACAGCGCCATTCTCTCCGCGGATTGGAGGAAGGGGCGCATCATCGTTCAGTCTGGGGTCACACTCGGCGAGGTGCTTGCGCAAACGGTTCCCAAGGGCTGGTTCTTGCCCGTGGTTCCCGGCACGCGCTTTGTTTCCATAGGCGGCGCGGTCGCCAATGATGTGCATGGCAAGAACCATCACAAGGTCGGAAGCTTCGGGCACAGCGTCACGGAAATCGGCTTGCGCAGGTCGGATGGCGGAGAGGATCCCATACGGCTCAAACCCGGCGAGACATTGTTCAACCTGACCATTGCTGGGCTTGGACTAACCGGTTTTGTGGATTGGGTCGGTCTGCAACTCACTCCCATCACATCAAGCCTGATGGATGTTGAGAACACGCCATTCGCGACATTGGAGGAGTTTGTCGCCTTCAGCGAGGCGGAGAGTGACTGGCCCTACAGCGTCGCCTGGATCGACTGTTTCTCTCTGAAAGGCAATCGACTCAAAGGCATTTTCACGCGGGCAAGACACGCGCAGTTGGATGGTCCGATTGAGGTTGGCCCGTCCGAGCCGAAAATTTCTCTGCCCCTTTCCTTGCCAGACTTTTTCCTCAATCGACGCTCAGTCTCGGCCTTCAACAGGCTGTATGCAGCGCGCCCGGCGTCAAGCTATTGCGGAACGCAGGCCTACTCACCCTTCTTGTTTCCGCTTGATTCCGTCGCGCATTGGAACCGTCTCTACGGTCGTCGCGGCTTCTTCCAACATCAATCATTGGTACCGTTGGCAACCGCGCAGTCTGCTATCGGTGAATTGTTGGAAGCAATCACCCATTCGGGACAGGGGTCCTTTCTTGCGGTGCTGAAACGTTATGGACCGGAGCACTCGCCCGGCATCATGACCTTTGGTGGAGAGGGCTACAGTCTGGCGCTCGACATTGCCAATCGGGGAGAATGTTCGCTTCGCCTGATGAAGCGACTCGAAGACATTGCGGTCTCCCATGGCGGGCGGCTTTATCCCGCAAAGGATGCAACGATGTCCGAAGCGAGCTTCAAAACGAGATATCCCCGTTGGCAAGAGTTGGAAGATGCGCGCGACCCGCTCATCAATTCCGATTTCTGGCGTCGCGTCGTTCCCGAAGCGCGATAGACACACCGCTTGCCGCACCAGTCTTTTGGTGAGACTGTCTGGCTCGCACACCGCGCTTCGGCGCTTCAACCCATGAGCCGACATGCAATTTGCCACCGTCAACGGCGTAACGCTGCATTATCAAGTCATCAGTGCGGCAGATGACAAACCCACCCTGGTCTTTGCCAATTCACTTGGTACGGATTTTCGCATTTGGCGCGACGTGATCGTACGATTGGTCGGTGATTTTTCCATCGTGCTTTATGACAAGCGCGGACACGGCCTCTCCGAAACGGGCGAGACCCCCTACAAGATCGACGATCACGTCAACGATCTGGCAGGACTGCTCGACCATCTGGGAGTTTCGCAGGCCATAGTCTGCGGGCTTTCAGTGGGAGGCTTGATCGCCCAGGGACTGCTCTATCTGCGGCCAGACCTGGTTCGCGCGATGGTGCTGTGTTGCACAGCCGCCAAAATTGGCGACGCCGACAGTTGGAATACACGCATAAAGGCGGTTGAGGACAATGGCATCGAACCCATGCTCGACACGATCATGAGCCTTTGGTTCACGCCAGATTTTCACAGCCAGAGGGCGAACGATCTGCGCGGATACCGAACCATGGTGCAACGTCAGCCCATGGCAGGGTATCTGGCAACATGTGCCGCTTTGCGTGACGCTGATCTTCGTCCGGCCGCAACGGTCATCAAGATTCCGACAATTTGCATCAGCGGTGATCAGGACGGGTCAACACCACCGGATCTGGTTCTGGAAACCGCACGCATGATCCCGGACTGTCGTTATGAGATGATCAAGGGGGCGGCGCACATTCCTTGCGTTGAGCAGCCTGAAATTCTCGTCGAAATCATCCGCGCATTTGTGAAAGACGCCGCGATAGGGTGACAAAATCTTCGCGATCGGTTCCTGCCGGCTGCGTGCGTTTTGCAGAGACCGTTTTCCAGATGATGCCGCCACAACCAATGGTGATCCAACTCACCTGAATAAGCGCCGACGCCAGATTGAAGTGCTCCATGAGGCTGGCCAGAACCAGCGAAGCAGCCAAAATGCTGATGGCGCTGTAAAGACGGCTGTTGCCGTCGATCAGTCCGAACTGAATGGCGGTGAAGCCGCCAATATAGGTTGCAAAACCGGCCAGGCCGAAAAGCTGCATCAAAGAAAGCGATTCCATCGCCATCGTCCCTCACTCCTGTATCTCGGCCCCGAAGTTGCGTTTGTCGAAGCGATCAAGCCGCCTTCGATGAGCTTTGATTTAGAGGGAGACACTTCACGCGTCTGTGACTTGTTGCACATGAGTGTTGAGCGGACACTTTTGAGGTCGCGATGTGCGACGTTGGAACCAGAACCGGCGCAAAAGGCTAGGCCAGGAAATCTCGAATGTGGCGCGCCACGCGGTCCGGTTGTTCATGCAGGATCCAATGGCTGGCATTGCTGATCTCATGCAACGTCAAATCATCACAAAACTGACCCAGATCGGCTCTCGCCTCGGGCAATAGCGCGACATCATCCATGCCCCACAACAAAAGATGCGGCATGCGGATGCGGTATTTTTGGTGCATTTCGGCGGTGATCGGCAGACTTTTCGGCTTCGATCCGCTATCGGGCACGATCATGGGAGACCCGCGATACCAGTTCAGCATGGCAGGCAGGGCACCGGGCCGTCCCCAAGCCTCGCGATAGTCTTGCCTGGTGCTTTCGTCCAGCCATGGCGCGCTTGAGAAGCTCTCAAACATGTTCATGAGCTTGGAAAAGCCATCTGTCGCCAGCCTTCTATCGCTGTCAAGACGGCGCAGAATGTTCATATACTGGCTGGCATCGGTTTGCGCGCCGCCTGCCAGCAGCGCCCTTTGAAAGCAGACGGGATGAACCCCATTGGCGATGACCAAATGTGAGACGCGCTTGTGATGTCGCATCGCATAGGCATAGGCGACCGAAGCGCCCCAATCGTGGCCACACAAAATGATGGGATCATCAGGCGCCAAAACATCAAGCAGAGAATCCAGATCGGCGACCAAATGCTTGGTCTCATAGACTTCGACACCATCAGGCTTTGACGATAAGTTGAAGCCGCGCTGATCCGGAAGAATCAGGTGAAAATCACCCGACAGCCGCTCGGCAACAGCCTTCCAGGCCACCCAATATTCTGGAAAGCCGTGCAGCATGACCATTGTGGGGGCCGACCTTGGCCCTGCCGTCATCACATGAAATTGCTGGCCATTGGCTCCAACCCATTCTTGTCGCCACATGATCCCGGCTTATCCTTGAACACGGGTCGCGATTGCTGATGTCGCTTCCAATGTACGGTGGACCGGGCATTTGTCCGCAATTTCGAGCAATTTTGCCTGCATCTCGTCGGAAACGCCGCCTTCGACTGTGATGACGCGTTCGAAACGGTCGATCTTGCCGCCCTTTGCACGTTGATCGTCCGTGCAGCCCTCGCAGTCTTCGGTATGAACCTTGCCATGTGACACACTAACGCTGACATGACCGAGATTGAGACCTTTATGGCCCGCATAGAGGCGAAGCGTCATCGATGTGCAGGCACCGAGCGCAATCGACACGAAATCGTAAGGCGAAGGCCCAGTGTCCAGCCCGCCATAACTCTCAGGCTCGTCGGCAAAGAGCCTGTGCTTGCCGGCCAGAACTGTTTGCTGGAACTTGCCCTCGCCCGTCTCGCTCACCAGAACCTGCTCCACGCTATTCTGGGCCTGCGGTTCGTCGCTTGCGATATACCGCGCCGCCCAACCGGCAATGACGTTCGCCGCGAACTCAGCGTCTTCCGGCTTTGACAACAGATGATCCGCTCGATCCAGCGAGACAAAGCTCTTGGGATGCCGCGCTGTCTGGAAAATGTTGGTCGCGTTTCCGATGCCGACCGTTGCATCAACAGGTGAATGCAATACCAGCAGCGCCTTGCGCAGAGACTTGATTTTGTCGCCCAGCCTCGCCCCGCGCGCGTCTTCCACAAAGTGCTTCTGGATGGTGAAAGCCCTCCCCTGAAGGCTCACCTGGGCCGCACCCTCGCTTTCAATCGTCGAAAGATCAGCAGCAAAGTTGTGCAGCACATGTTCAACATCGGATGGTGCCCCGATGGTGACTACTGCCCTCACCTCCTCAATCTCGCCCGCGACGGCAAGCACTGCCGCGCCGCCCAGCGAATGACCAATCAGAATGGATGGCGCTTCAAAATGCTGACGCAGATGGTCCGCCGCCCTGATGAGATCCTGCGTATTGGAAGAGAAGTTGGTCGAGGCGAACTCGCCATCCGACGATCCAAGGCCAGTGAAATCGAAACGCAGCAAAGCAATGCCCTGTCGCGACAGATTGGCCGCTATGCGGCGCGCCGCTACAATGTCCTTTGAGCAGGTGAAGCAATGGGCAAACAGCGCATAGGCGCGCACAGGCCCGCAAGGCAGATCGAGCCGTGCCGCTAGCGATGCGCCATCGTGGCCTGAGAATTCAAGCTTCTGGGTCGTGGTCATTGCAGACTGCCTCCCCAACTGGCCATGAGAACTCTACCGCTTCAAATCAGCCGAACCAAGAGGTACGGAAAAATCCGCACACCAGATTGTGACCTGGTCATATTTGGACACATCAATTGTCGCTGGCATCTCGTAAATCTGGCGACCGGTCAGCTTTTGCAGTTTGGTGAACTCGGTTGCCTTGTCGAAAGTGCCACCGCTCGAAAATCCGATAGTGGGTGCTGGGGCGCCGTCGAGGCTGAAGTCATCGCCCAATATCAGAAGTGTCTTGTCTCCATCCTTCTCGATGACAGCGATGCCAGTGGTCACATGATTGCTTTGGCCAAAGAATGTGCCCTTTGCGATTGTCTCCGCCGCAGCCAAGTTCGCCGAAATGAGCGACAGACCGACAAATGCGCTGGCCGCCAAGCAGGCAACCGCAAACAGTTCTTTCAATTTCATCATGTCACCAGACTCCCGTATCTCTCTGCTTGTTTGAGCATTCTTACTCGCGCCCCCGTTGCATTTGTCGAATACGCACAAAGACGGATGGGCTCAACGGCATTATGGCAGAGTTGGCCGGGAAGGAAACAGCCGATACCTGAGACTTTTGCATTGTGACGCCGCCCGAATGCCACACAGAGTTCTGGATGTTTCGAAATTTTTGTCCGCAACGTTCCTGAATGGGTGACGAAGTTGGCCGAGACCACCCAAGCAAACCACGACCCATGCTCCCAAAAAGTTTTCTGATCGACCGCAAAAAGGGCGCGCTCGGCGAGGCACGTTAGGCAAAATTGCGTGAAGAATGCGAAATGCAAGCAGGCATGAAACGCGGCAAACGCGCCGAGCTTTACGCGGCAGTCGAAAAACGCAACTTTGCAAAGGGTGGCGCTCGACCCATCCTGTGCATGTAGGAGCCCCGCACGAACAACTTCCGCAATGCCGACTTCCTATCAAATTTCAGCAGACTTGTTGAGCAACAGCGGGCGGCGATGTCGCAGATGCTTATCTGCCACAGCGCGACAGCCAGGCCAGAATGATGAGGATGATGCAGCAGACTATTGCTGAGGTAGAAAACCGCAAACCCAAAGAGTCTGATCTCGAAGAGGCTCGGGCACGCGTGGAGATGCTGTTCCGCCGCGGTCCGCTTCGACGTGAAGAGTTCGCGAACCTACCCACACGCGAGCCTGCATGGGTGACTGCCATTATGGCAAATCACGCACCGCCGGCCCCTTGTCTTGACACATAAGCCCGAGCAGCGCTTCTGACTGACATGCTCCTGACAAACGATGTCATGAGGTGACGCAGCCGCTCCTTTCAATCATGATCTGACCAGCCCATATTGGCTGTCATGAGCGATCCAGACAAATCCAAACCGCGCGGCTTGTCCGAAGCTCCCCAGACGCCGTTTGAGGGCGCGCCGCTGTCAGGTGACATTTCGTCATGGGCTGAGGAGATCAGCGATGAGGCCGAACAAGCAGAGGCCAAGCCCAACAAGCCAAAAAAGAAAGCGGCTTCGAAAGCGCACGCCTTCACGTCTTCGGCCGGCCGTCTCCTGCCCTCGGACAAGAAGCCCCAGATCGGCAACAAGCGCACCGGTGGCGGAGTGTCCATTGGCGGTACCAATGATGTGAAGGAGCGGGTCGCTGCGGGTCTCAATCCCGTCGCTGGACTTGATGTTTCTGCAGAGGACGCGCTGAAGCTGGACAGCACGTCAGGCGTGACCGCCACAGTACAGGCGCTCTCCGATCTTATCGAACATGGGCGCGAGGAGCTCAAGGGCGACGTCTGGGTCCCGCACCGCCCCGATAGACCTGAAAAGGACCCAGATCAAAGGCCGTTCAAAGTTGTCAGCGAGTTCGAACCCAAGGGCGATCAGCCAACGGCAATCGCCGAGCTTGTCGCGGGTCTCAATGGCATTGACTGGAATTCCTCCCCACTCTCCCCCCTTGAGGGGGAGATGTCGCCGAAGGCGACAGAGGGGGGTCGTGGAGCGGCATCACGAGAGAAGGGCATGGACGTTCAAGACGCCTTCGCCCCCTCTCTGTCTGCTGCGCAGACATCTCTCCCGCAAGGGGAGAGAAAGGAGCCAACCTCAACTGCTTCGAAAATCGCCGCACCAAGTTTTGGGGCTAATCGCGGTGAGCGCACGCAGGTTCTGCTGGGCGTAACCGGTTCCGGCAAGACCTTTACCATGGCTAAGGTGATTGAGGAGACGCAGCGCCCTGCCCTCATTCTGGCGCCCAACAAGACGCTTGCCGCGCAGCTCTACGGCGAGATGAAATCCTTCCTACCCGACAATGCGGTGGAATATTTCGTCTCTTATTATGACTACTACCAGCCGGAAGCCTATGTGCCGCGCTCCGACACCTTCATCGAGAAGGAATCCTCCGTAAACGAACAGATCGACAGGATGCGCCACTCCGCAACGCGAGCGCTGCTGGAGCGTGACGATGTGGTGATCGTCGCCTCCGTCTCCTGCATTTACGGCATAGGCTCAGTCGAAACCTATACGGCCATGACTTTCCAGATGAAGATTGGTGATCGGCTCGACCAACGCCAGCTTCTGGCTGATCTTGTTGCCCAGCAGTACAAGCGTCGTGATGCCGATTTCCAACGCGGCTCGTTTCGCGTGCGCGGTGACACAATCGAGATTTTCCCGGCCCACCTAGAAGACCGGGCCTGGCGCATTTCTCTGTTTGGTGATGAGATTGAGCAGATCACCGAATTCGACCCACTCACGGGGAAGAAGACGGATGAACTCAAAAGCGTCAAAATCTACGCCAACAGCCACTATGTGACGCCGCGACCGACACTGACCCAGGCTGTGAAGGAGATCAAAAAGGAACTTTCCTGGCGGCTGGAAGAACTCAACCGGGCTGGCCGCCTGCTCGAGGCGCAACGACTGGAGCAGCGCGTTCGGTTTGACATCGAAATGATCGAAGCCACCGGTTCTTGCGCGGGAATCGAGAACTATTCGCGCTATCTGACCGGTCGTAAACCGGGCGAACCACCGCCTACCTTGTTTGAATATCTGCCGGATGACGCCATCGTTTTTGCCGATGAATCCCATGTCACCATTCCACAGATCGGCGGTATGTATCGTGGCGACTTTCGCCGCAAGGCAACGCTTGCTGAATATGGCTTCCGGCTGCCCTCCTGCATGGACAACCGTCCGTTGCGCTTTGAGGAATGGGACGCAATGCGCCCGCAAACCATTGCCGTCTCCGCAACGCCCGGCGGCTGGGAGATGGAGCAGGCCGACGGAGTATTTGCCGAACAGGTGATCCGCCCCACAGGCCTGATCGACCCTCCCGTGGAAATTCGGCCGGCAAAAACGCAGGTCGATGATGTCGTCGATGAAATTCGCCAGGTCACAGCCAAAGGCTATCGAACGCTTGTCACAGTGCTGACCAAGCGCATGGCGGAAGACCTGACGGAGTATGTGCACGAACAGGGCATCAAGGTGCGCTACATGCATTCCGACATCGACACGCTGGAGCGCATTGAGATCATCCGTGACCTGAGACTCGGTGCCTTCGATGTGCTGATCGGGATCAATCTGCTTCGAGAGGGGCTCGACATTCCAGAATGCGGCATGGTTGCGATTCTGGACGCCGACAAGGAAGGTTTTCTTCGCTCCGAGACCAGCCTCGTGCAGACCATTGGACGCGCAGCGCGAAACGTCGACGGCAAGGTTGTTCTGTACGCCGACAGCGTGACGGGATCGATGGAACGGGCCATCGCGGAAACGGACAGGCGTCGCGAGAAGCAACAGGCCTATAACGAAGCCAATGGCATCACGCCGCAAAGCGTGAAGAAAAACGTCGGCGACATTCTGGAATCCGTTTACGAGCAAGATCACGTGCGCGTCGATGCAGGCTTCAGTGAAGAAGGCGCTCTGGTTGGCAACAATCTGCGTGCGCATCTCGACGCGCTGGAGAAAGACATGCGCGATGCCGCTGCCGATCTCGACTTTGAGCGTGCCGCCAGCCTGCGCGACGAGATCAAACGCTTGCAGGAGACCGAATTGCTTGTCGCCGACGATCCTTTGGCGCGTGATACCGGTGTGGAGAACACCAAAGCCAAGCGCAAGCAAGCTGCCAGACGCGACAAGGGGAACTCGTCAGGCGGTTATAAGGGCGCGACGCAGTCGAGCTACTTCCACAAGCCCGATCTTGATGAAATGACAGTCGGCCGAACAGAGAAACCCGTGACTCCGGAGGGTTGGGAGCAGCCACGCAAAAGTTGGCTGGAAGACAACCGCAAGGGCCTGGCCACGGACGGGGCCGAGCATGGGAAAGCGCCCGACAAACGCCCGCTGCCGCGCAGTTCGAGCGGCAAACCGGGCCAACGCGGCGGCTTCAAGGCGAACAAGCGCGGACGCTGAAGCTCAGTCGCATCGCGCTTAGTTGCCTGCAAATTGCACAGTCAAACCGCTGATTGATGCCGGCAGATTCACGCCATGTGCATATTCACACAGAAGCGAAGCGCATCTCCTGACACTTTGCCGATGTAGGCCAAGAGGAGGGAATCAACCATGAAACCATCAACCATCATCATGGCGGCAATCGCGGGATTCATGATCTCGCTGGCAGCACCGTCAGCAAACGCAGCCGGAACGGGCACTGCCGGCAAAGGCCTTGTCAGTACACTTGCCATGCTCGGTGGCGAAAGCGCTGGCGTCCAGCAGGTACACCACCGGCGGCTGCGTCGAGGCCGTCGTGGCTTTCGGCGTCATCGCGGTTTCCGCCATCGTCGTTTTCGCCGGACCCGTCGCATTCATCGCACGCACCGGCACTGGCACTGCCACCGCGGGGGCTTCTGCCACCGCCATCGGCATGGTCGTCGCCATCACCTGTAGGTTCAACGGCAGCAGAACCTGTGGTCATGACCAAATGCTTGGGCAGTGCAGCACCGTCGACGTGAGGGAGACGGTGTAACGGGCCGGTGTCGGGGGGATCGGCATCGGCAAATCGGAACCCGCCGTCTTCTCCCGGACGGCGGGTTTTATCTGTCTTCCGCCACGTCCACCCCGATTGGTTACCGATTAGAGTTGTCCCTTCCCATCATCTGACGTAAACGTCAATGCAGGCGGCCTTTGTAGACGCTATTGGGAGACAATCATGACACATCCAATCAGAACCCTGACTTCATGCGCCTTCTTGGCGGTCGGACTCACCTTTTCCAGCCTGGTATTTTCCGGCTCCGCCTTCTCTGCTGAACCCATCGAAGGCAATTGGATAACAGAAGAAGGCGAAACTGCCAGGATCGCCAAATGCGGCAGTTCATTCTGCATCACGATCGCTAGCGGACAATTCGCGGGAAAGACGATTGGCCGCATGAAAGGTTCAGGCAACAGATATTCGGGCACTGTGACCGACCCGCGAGACGACAAGACCTATTCGGGCAGCGCCCGCATCTCGGGTGCTTCACTGAAATTACGCGGCTGTGCCCTCAAGATCTTCTGCAAGACACAGAACTGGAAACGGTGACAATCAGCCAATGCGAGCGGTGCTGAACCCACGATGAACAGGCCGCTCAGCATCGGTTCAGCGCATTTGTGCGAGTGTGGCGGAAAGGGAGTTCGCCATGCTGTATCGTCGCTTTTTTCTGCTCACGATCGTCATCGCCGCCACCGCGGTGCTGTTTGTCAATGTCGTACGGGCAACGTCGCAAGGTGGTTCGGACCTTGATGTCGATGAAAGACTGAAGCGGCTGAGCACAATGGAATTTGCGGTTCCGTGCGCCACAACCGACGCGGCCTGTGACAAGGCGATCGGGACCCACTCGTAAGACCCAAGCGTCGGATTGCAGACTTCGCCTGCGCTGTCATTTCACCCGATAAGACAATTGTCGCAGCGACAGGAGCGCGATACACAGGTGCATGACAAACACATCCGAATTCGCCGCCCTTGACGACCTGCCGGTATCGACGCCACCGCAGGACGCTGGCCATGTTTTCACGGACGCAAGGGCGGCGGTTGAGTGCCTACAGGCGCTTTATGACGAAGCAACGCAGTTTCTGCGCGACAAGCTCGCCGAAGCTTTGGCGAGCGGCACCGTTTCGGAGCGCTACCGAGCGTTCTACCCCGAAATACGTCTGACCTCTTCGTCCCATACAAGGGTCGATTCGCGTCTGGCCTATGGCTACGTCTCCGGGCCTGGTGTTTATTCGACCACCGTGACCCGCCCGCATCTGTTCGCCAACTATCTGGAAACGCAGATCGCGCTGCTCATGCAGAGCCACAGCACGGGCGTGACGATCGGCCCCTCAACAACCCCCATTCCGCTGCACTTCGCTTTTCTTGAAGGGACCTATATTGAGGGATCGATAGAGCACAGGCTCGACCGCCCGCTGCGAGACCTGTTCGATGTGCCTGATCTTGCATCGACCGATGACCGCATCGTCAATTCGCAAGTGCTGCGGCAACCTGATGAAACCGCCGCATTGGCGCCCTTTACGGCTCAGCGCATCGACTATTCGCTTCATCGGCTTTCCCACTACACAGCGACGTCGCCAGAGCATTTCCAGAACTATGTCCTGTTCACCAACTACCAGTTCTACGTCGACGAGTTCATCGCCTATGCGCATGAAAAGCTAGGCGAAGAGGGAAGCGGCTATACCGCCTTTGTAGAACCCGGCAACACGATTACCCGGCATGGCGAAGCGCCGCAGCCTTCGACGCTTGGACGACTTCCCCAAATGCCAGCCTATCATCTGATGCGCCCGGAAGGTTGCGGCATCACGATGATCAATATCGGCGTTGGCCCTTCCAACGCCAAAACAGTGACCGATCATGTAGCGGTTCTGCGTCCCCACACCTGGCTGATGCTTGGACACTGCGCGGGCCTTCGCAACAGCCAGAGACTGGGCGATTATGTGCTCGCCCACGCCTATGTGCGCGAGGACCATGTCCTTGATGAGGACTTGCCCATTTGGGTGCCCGTTCCCGCGTTGGCTGAAGTTCAAAAGGCACTTGAGACAGCGGTTGCTGACGTGACCGGCTACGAAGACTACGAACTTAAGCGCGTCATGCGCACGGGCACCGTTGCGACAATCGACAACCGCAACTGGGAGCTGCGTGACCAAACCGGGCCGGTCCAGAGACTGTCTCAAAGCCGTGCCATTGCACTCGATATGGAATCAGCAACCATCGCGGCCAACGGCTTTCGTTTCCGTGTGCCATACGGAACGCTGCTATGCGTCTCAGACAAACCTTTGCATGGCGAATTGAAACTGCCCGGCATGGCGACGGATTTCTACAACACGCAAGTCAAGCAGCATCTTGATATCGGCATTCAGGCGCTGGAGGAATTGCGCGACATGCCGCCGGAGCGGCTGCATTCCCGGAAGTTGCGGTCCTTTTCGGAGACCGCCTTTCAGTAGCCGGGTCTTCGACCCGCCGCCATCAATTCAACCGGTCTGCGAATTGATTGATCAGCTTGTGCTTGAAAACCTTGTTGGCAGATGAGACCGGCAATGCATCAACAATGATAATGCGGGATGGCCGCTTATAGGGTGCGATCTCGTCTTTGAGAAATGCGACCAGTTCTTCCTCTCTCACATCGGCGCTGGGCACCCTTTGGACAAAAGCAAGCACTTCCTCGTTGCCCGGAACCTTACGGCCGATCACAGCTGCCAATGTGACAGCGGGGTGTTTGGTCAGCGCGGCCTCGACCTCCGGCGGATAGACATTGAAGCCCGAACGGATGATCAGTTCCTTGCAGCGACCGTCCAAATGCAGACGGCCCAAATCGTCGAAATGGCCGAGATCGCCCGTGTGAAAAGTGCCGTCTTCTTCAAGCACCTGGGCGGTGGCCTGCGGGTTCTTGTAATAGCCAAGCATGATGTTTGGCCCGCGCACGACGATCTCGCCGACCCCATCTGCGAGGCAGTCCTGCCCCGGCGGCGGTACAATGCGCACTTCGAGATCGGGCAATGGCGGGCCGCAGCTCACATCATCGGGCTTTGCCGGGTCGAACACGATGCCCTTCGAAGAGGCGATGCCTGGAGAGCATTCCGTCATGCCGTAGCCATTGTTGAGCGGCAGATCGAAAAACGCCTCGACACGGCGCTTCCAGTCCGGATCAAGCGGCGCTCCGCCTGTCATGATGTAGCGCAGCCGATTGGGTGGTGCTTTCTGCCAGCCTTTCTCCTGTGCATAGTCCAAAAGATGCGCATACATGGCCGGAACGGCCGGCAAAACCGTCGCACCGCGCTCAATCGCATCGAATGTCGCGGCGCAATCAAAGCGCAGCGCGAGTTCAAGTTTTGCCCCCGCGCAAAGATTGCCGAGCAGTGCATTGCCGAAACCATAAATGTGGGTGAGCGGCAACGGACAATAGGCGTGGTCCGCCGGAGTCATGTCGCGAAACTGCGAGGACACCCGCGCATACCATTCAAGGCTCGCATGCGAGAGCATGACGCCCTTGGGGTCGCCGGTTGTGCCCGTCGTGTACATCAAAGCGGCGACTTGCTCATCGGGTCCGTCGAAGACAGGCTCCTGCTTGACGTTCATTTGCGACGCTATAGCGACATCTGCGTGCTGCGACGCACCCAGCCGTTGGGCATGATTGCGCGCGGGTTGCGATGCTGCTGAGGTGGCAACGATCAATCTGGGCTGGGCATGGGCGACAAGACGGTCAATCTCCCCATCGCTCATGCGGGCGTTGACGGGCATCACCCATGCCCCGCAATGCCAGGCGGCGAAAACGTGGATCACATAAGCAGCGCAGTTTTCGGCAATCAACATCATGCGATCACCCGGGCGCAAACCTGATTCCCTGAGTTGTTTTGCGGTTTGCTGGACCGAGCTTTCCCACTCTCCGTAGGTTGTGGCGGTGCCGTCAATGTCGATGAGGCCGACATCGTTCGGTGCGGCATGTGCCTTGTCGCAAAGCAGTTCGTACAAGCGATTGAATTTGCGCGCAGTCATATCTGCAATACAGCGCTGACAGCAGCCAACAGCAAGACGAAAATTCACAGGCTCGCCAACTGGCCTTTTGCGGGCGCACACCGCACCCTATGTTGACATCGTAAGGAAGGACCATGTCGACAGAACCCGTTCGCCTTGAAGAGCTCTTGGCCTGGTATGCCGATGCCGGGGTCGATGTCCCCTTGCGCGATGAACCGGTCAACCGCTTTGCTGAGCATGAGGCAAAGCTCAAGTCGATAGAGAAGTCGCGACAAGCTGCGACAAGGCGGCAAACCAGCAGCGCGATACCCTCACCAGCCGACAGACCGCCAAACCTTGGGGTGCCCTCGCCTCAACTGGCCATACCGAACACCCAAGCAGTCGAAGATGCGATGGCCCTTGCGGCGCAGGCCTCTTCGTTGGAAGAGTTGCGCGAAGCCATGCTCGGCTTTGAGGGCTGCAACCTGAAATTTGGCGCCCGCTCCACCGTATTTGCTGATGGAAGTCCACTGGCCCGTTTGATGATTGTGGGCGAAGGGCCCGGTGCGGACGAGGATGCCCAGGGCCTGCCCTTTGTGGGTCGATCAGGCCAGCTGCTTGACAAGATGCTTGCCGCAATCGGTCTGGATCGCACGAAGGTCTATATCTCAAACATCATTCCGTGGCGTCCACCGGGCAATCGCAAGCCGACACCCGCAGAGACGGACATTTGCTTGCCCTTCATTCGCCGTCACATCGAACTTGCGGCGCCCGACACGCTGCTTCTTCTCGGCAACACGCCGTCGCAGGCCCTGCTTGAAACCTCGGACGGTATCACCCGCCTGCGTGGCGCATGGAAAGAGGTTGAGGCGGGTGAGAGAACAATCCCAGCACTGCCAAGCTTTCATCCTGCCTTTCTGCTGCGCCAGCCGGCGCAGAAGCGATATGCTTGGCGAGATCTGCTCAATCTCTCCAGAAGGCTGCAAGAAACTGCGGATACCCAAACAAAACAGACATAAGGTGTCGCATCATGGGATAGGCGCTCGTCGCGCCGCGATTTAGAGCAGATCTCGCCAACTTGGCGATTTGCAGCATGCTGCACTACATCATCGGAAGTGCGAACAGCCCATGACGCGGCAGATCGTTCCCATTCTCGCGCTTCTTGGCAGCATGATCTTTCTCATGCTTGGCGGTGGCTTGCAGGCCATCGTCATTCCAGTGCGCGGTGAAATCGAAGGCTTCAGCGCATTCGAACTCGGCTGGATCGGCACTGGCTGGGCCATCGGCTTTACGGTGGGATGCATCATCGTGCCACGTCTGGTGCGGCGGGCGGGCCATGTGCGTACCTTCAGCACGCTGGTCGCTCTTCTATCGATCAGCGTTTTGCTGAACGGGCTGGTTGTGGAAGCGCTGTTTTGGATCGTCCTGCGCGCTTTGGCTGGCTTCTGCTTTGCTGGTTGCTATATGGTCGCGGAAAGCTGGCTAAACGAACGCGTTTCAAACGATGCACGCGGTCAGATGTTTTCAATTTACGCCATCACCACAATGGTCGCGATGGCGGCTGGCCAATACATGCTGGTGATCGCCTCGCCGACCACACAGACGCTCTTCATGATCGGCGCGATCCTTTACGCATTGGCCGTGGTCCCAACTGCGCTTTCCACGGCGCAGTCCCCTGCCCCGTTGACCGATGTGAAGCTCGACCTGCCGGGCCTGTTTCGCAATTCACCAGCGGCGGCGGTTGGGGCCATCATGTCGGGTGTGATCTCCGCCGCATGGACAAATTTTGGGCCGGTTTTTGGCCAGCAGGTTGGGTTTGGCAGTGCCGCAATCGCCTCGCTGCTTGCCGTTGCGATGGGCGGTTCCATCGTCTTTCAATATCCGCTGGGAAGGCTCTCGGATATGATCGACCGCCGCTACGTCATGGTGCTGGCAGGAGTTATCGGGGTTTTGTTCGGCTCCATCATGACTGTTCTCACCAATGCCGGAAGCCTGGACACGCTCTTCTTCATTTGCGTCTTTGCTTACGGTGGCGTGATTTATTCGGTCTATTCGCTCGCGGTCGCGCATGCCAATGACTATGCGGATGCCGACAGTTTCGTGAAAATTTCGAGCGGCCTGCTGATCCTCTACGGCTTCGGAACCATGGTGGGGCCACTCCTCACTGCGCAATTGATGGAGATTTTCGGTCCATCAGGCGTGTTCACCACCACCACGCTCGCCCATATCATCTTTGCGGCCTATGCGCTCTACAGAACATTCCGCCGCGCCCGCGCAAGTGAGGTCGACCGCACCGATTTCCGCGCAACCGGATCGGCCCGCACGCAAACGCCGGAAAGCTATGCGCTGGACCCGAGGTCTACGCCAGACGCCTATCGTCTGGAAGACGATGATGAGCTGCCGCCCATGCCACCGCCCGTCGATATTCCGACGAGCTATGCGGGCCAGGAGGAAGAAAAGCGTTCTTAAGCGCGCGCCGCGAGAAACTTCTGGATAGACGTTCTCGACCAGCTGTTGAGGTGGCGTGATGCGGCGCGATAACTCTCAACCGCACGTGCGGTCAGCGCATCGGTCGCGGCAAGTTCATCGAGCACTTCCTCGGTCGCGGATCTGGCGGCCTCAATGATATCCGCAGGATAGTCGCGCAGTTCGACGCCCTTCTCTTCGACAAGCGTGCGTAGGCGTTGCGCATTCTGCCATTCTGATTCACCCAAGGCACGAATGTTCTCCGCCGCGCAAGCCTGCGCCACGATGTGCTGGAGGTCGTCCGAAAGATCCGCAAGGGCCTGTTTTGAAACGAGCGCCTCGCCCGTGCCGTTGGGCTCGTGGAAACCTGGCGCGTAGTAGAACTTGGCGGCCTTGTAGAATCCCATCGCGAAGTCGCTCGATGGCCCCAGAAATTCGGTTGCATCGATCACGCCGGTTTGCAGGGCGGTGAGAATTTCACCCGGGGGCAGCGTGACGGGGGCAGCACCAAGCTTGCGCATTACAGCACCGCCGAGGCCGGGCATGCGGATTTTCAGTCCATCCAGATCGGCAAGCGACTGCAATTCGCGCTTGAACCAACCGCCCATCTGAAAGCCCGTATTGCCCGCCATGAACGGCTTGATGCCATGCGGAGCGTAGAGCTCATCCCAGATCGCCTGCCCGCCCCCGTGGTCGATCCATGTGATGTGCTCAATCGGGGTGAGGCCGAATGGCCCTGCGGTGAACAACGGAGCAGCGGGCACTTTTCCGCCCCAAAACAGAGCAGCCGTGTGCGCCATTTGCGCGACACCATCCGAAACTGCGGAAAACACCTCAAGAGGCGGCACAATTTCGCCTGCTGCGTAAAGCGTTACCCTCAGCCGACCACCGGACATGGTTGTGACGAAATCGGCCAGCCGCTGCGCCGTCACGCCGGGGCCAGGCAGGTTTTTGGGCCAAGACGTCACCATGCGCCATTCGATCACCGATTGCGCGATGGATGGTGAAGCAAGCGCCATGGCTGGCGCAGTGGCCAGGCCTGCGAGAGCCGCGCGCCGTGTCGTTTTCGTCATGCAGTCAGTCCTTCCAGATGGCGTGAAAGTGGTGGACCGGTCCTGCGCCCTCTCCAATATCCAGCGTGTCGGACGCTGCGATGGCTTTCGACAACCAGGTTTTGGCAAAGCTCATCGCCTCTTCCAATTCATCGCCCAATGCCATGCGCGCCGCGATGGCGGATGATAGGGTGCAGCCTGTCCCATGCGTGTTCTTGGTTTTGACGAAGGGCGAGGTGAACCATTGCAGCAGCCCCTCGCGCGTCAGCAGCAGGTCCTCCGCTTTCTTGCCCTGCGCGTGACCGCCCTTGAGCAACACCGCATGAGCGCCAAGATCGATAAGCGCACCAACCTGCTCCTCCATTTCATCGCGGTCTGTCGCGATGTCGGTGTCAAGCAAACGTGCTGCCTCATGCAGATTGGGCGTTATGAGATCCGCCAGCGGAAACAGCTTCTCAACGAGAGATGCGACCGCAATGTCAGCGATCAGCGCATCTCCGCTTTCTGCAACCATGACCGGATCGAGCACGACAAAATCCGGCTCATAGTCGCGAACACCATCGGCAACCGCCGCAATGATGTCCGGCTGTGAGAGCATGCCAATCTTGACCGCGTCAACCACGATGTCATCGAACACCGCAGCCAGCTGCGCTTCGACAAAGTCGGCTGGAACGTCATGGATCGCCGAAACGCCGCGCGTGTTCTGAGCGGTCAAAGCGGTGATGACGCTGGTGCCGTAAACGCCCAGGGCCGAGAAGGTTTTCAGATCGGCCTGAATGCCGGCTCCCCCGCCGGAATCCGAACCAGCAATTGTCAGGGCTGTCGCGGTCATTTTTGTGCTTCCTCGACTGCTTTGCGCAAATGGCGTGTTGCGGCCTCCACGTCATCGGCCATGAATATGGCGGATATGATGGCAACGCCGTCCGCTCCTGCATCCAGAACGGAAACCACGTTGTCCGCATCAATTCCCGCGATAGCCCCCACCGGCATTTTCGGTGCAGCCGTCCTGAAATGCTGCGCGACATCACGCCAACCATCCAGACCGATCGATTGGCGATTTTCTTTCGACAGTGTGTCAAACACACCGCCGATGCAGACATAGTCCAACAGCTCCGTGGGTGCCGCTCGCGCGTGATCCTGCGTTTTGATTGTCAAACCGATGATCGCATCGTCACCGAGCAACCTCCGGGCATCGAGAGGCGCCATGTCGCATTGTCCGACATGCACTCCCGCGGCTCCCACCGCCAGAGCGACATCAACACGGTCATTGATCAGCAGGGGAATGTCGTACGGTGCCAGTGCTTCGCGAATTGTGCGAGCATTGTCGATCAAAGTGCGCGTGTCGGCAGATTTGTCACGATATTGCAGGATGGTCGCCCCGCCGCGCGCGGCTGCGGAGGCCATCTGAGCCAAGGGCCGGTCGCGGGTTCGCGCCGGGTCCAGAATTGCATAGAGAGAGATGTCGCAAGTGGTCATGACAGCTGCGCTCCAGCTCCAATGTCTTCGCCTGACAGAGTGTGCAACGCATCGAGAAAATTGCTCGCAAAACTGCCGGGACCGGAGGATCGAACCACCGCTGTCTCGCCCGCAAGACCGAAAAGACAGTGCGCTGCCGCAACACAGACGATCGGCTCCTCATCCAGAGGCAGAAATCCGACTGCAAGAGCGGTCAATGCGCATCCCATTGCTGTCACACGGTCCATAAGCGGCGATCCATTATGTACGGCAACATTTGTCTCTGGCGTGGACAGGTGATCCACTTCTCCCGTGATCGCCAGGCAACCCTTCAGATCTTCTGGGTGCTCTTGACCATTGTTTTCAAACGAGCTTTCCGCAAAAAGCGCGGCGGCCTCAGTTGCGTTGCAGCGCACCAGATCGGGCCCTTTGCGCAACAGGTGCTTCGCGATCTGGAGCCTGGAAGTTGAGGCGTGGGCGAAGACCGGGTCCATCGCCCAAGGCTTGCCAATTGCACTGGCCACTTGCACAGCGATCGCCGACGCTTTGCTGCGCTCATCGTCCATCGTGCCAAGGTTGATCAGCAACGCGTCGGCAGTGAGCACAAAATCGGAGATTTCAGAACGATTGATGGTCATGGACGGTGTAGCACCCGCCGCCAGAAGCACATTGGCGGTGAAGTGCTGCGCGACGGCGTTTGTGATGCAATGGACATGTGGACGTCGCCTGCGAAACGCGTCCACACAGTCTGCCAGTCTTTTGCCATCGATTGCTGAGTGGTGCACGACCATCCCATTCCCTCCGCCGGTGCGAACCGGATCAGGTTCAAGGAGTTGGTGTCGTCACACCTCTCAGCCGACCTCCGGCACCTCCATGAGAGTGATCGCGAGATAGCGGTTCAAACAGCGCGAAGCAAGTTACAGCGTCACGCTGCCTTCTTTGCCGCCTGAGACATCAGCTGCCACATCGATTGCGGGGTCACCGGCATGTCGACATGTTCGATGCCGTGGCTGCGATAAACCGCATCTACAATCGCATTCATCACGCAGGGCGTTGCGCCAATGGTTCCGGCTTCGCCTGCACCCTTGATGCCGAGCGCATTGGTTGTCGAAGGCACATTGCGTGTTTCGAAGTGAAAGTCTGGGATGTCTTCCGCCCGCGGCATGCGATAATCCATGAAGCTTGCCGAAATCAGCTGGCCGTCATCGTCATAGACCGTCTCTTCCATAATGCACTGGCCGATGGACTGCACCACCCCGCCATGCACCTGACCGGCCAGCAAGATCGGGTTCACGGTTGCACCGAAATCATCGACGATCGTGTATTTGACGACCTGCGTCTCGCCCGTCGCCTCATCAACCTCGACTTCGCAGATATGCGTGCCGTTTGGATATGTCGCTTCCGCCTGTTTGAACTCACCAGTGGCCTTGAGCGTCTCAGATGTTGCCGCTGCCACGTCAGCAAAGGTGAGCTTGCGGTCGGTTCCCACGATGCGAACACTGCCTTCAGACAGTTCCAGATCGCCAACAGAGGCTTCCAGCTTCTCTGCCGCTGCTTCCTTGATCATCTCGGCCAGCGCCTGGCTGCCGCGCTGCACAGAAACGCCGCCCAATGGGATGGAGCGCGAACCACCGGTGCCGCCGCCACTCTCCAATTCATCGGTGTCGCCCTGGCGCACCTCGATCGACCCCATATCGAGGTCAAGCGCCTCAGCCACAAACTGTGCGTAGGCCGTCTTGTGCCCCTGTCCGTTCGACTGGGTGCCGATGAGCAGTTGGACCGTGCCGTCGTCTTTGAGTTCCAGCTTTGCCGGTTCGGAACCAGCAAAGGCGCAGGCTTCGATATAGGTCGACATGCCGATGCCGCGCAGTTTGCCAGATTTGCGAGACTCTTCCGCGCGTGTGTCGAAGCCGTCCCAATCTGCAACTTTCATACACTGATCCATATGGGCGGTGACTTCGCCGGTGTCGTAGGTACGACCGAACACGGTCTTGTACGGGAAGGCGCTGTCCGGAATCGCGTTCAACCGACGAATCTCATCCGGCTTCATGCTCATATCGCGCGCGCATTGATCGACCAGGCGTTCCAACGCATAGATCGCTTCGGGGCGCCCGGCGCCGCGATAGGCATCGGTCGGCGTGGTGTGAGTGTAGACCCCGCGAATGTGAAAGCGACAGGCCGGAATATCGTAGACCCCCGTCGCAATCGTGGTTCCAAGCGTTGGAATGTAGGGCGCGAACTGATGCAGATAGGCGCCCATGGCGGCGATCAAATCAACATCGAGCGCAAGGAAGCGACCATTCTCGTCCATAGCCATTCTCATGGTGACGACATTGTCGCGGCCATGCGCATCAGCCACGAAATGCTCGCTGCGGTCGCAACGCCACTTCACCGGGCGACCGAGAGCCTTGGCAGCCAGCAGAGCCAACGGATATTCTCGATAGGCGAAGACCTTGGTGCCGAACCCTCCGCCGACATCCGGCGTGATGACTCGCAGTTGCGCCTTGTCGACTTTTAGACAGGGCGTAATCGCGTCACGCATGCCGTGCACGCCCTGCGAACCCACCGTCAAAGTGTAGCGATCTTCTTCATCCGACCATTCGGCGACGCAGCCGCGCATCTCCATATAGTTGCACACCAGGCGATTGTTGATGAGCTTGAGCTCTGTCACTTTCGGTGCGTTTGCAAAAATTTCAGCGGTCTTGTCGGAATTGCCGTGCTCCGTCTCGAAGGCGATGTTGTTGGGGCGATCTTCGTAGACCGGAGGCGCATCATCGGCCAGCGCGCCTTCCGTATCGATTGCCGGATCGAGCATTTCATAGTCGACCTCAATTGCCTCGGCTGCTTCCTGAGCCTGAGCAATTGACTCCGCCACGACGAAAGCAACAGCGTCGCCCACATGGCGAACCGTATCCGCACAAAGCAGCGGGATATCCTTGACGGGATGCTTTGTGCCGTCGATCTGCTGCTGGACCGCCTGGCAGGTTATGCCGGGATGTCCCTCAATGTCCGACGCGGTCATGACCAGATGGACGCCTGCCATGCCTCGGGCGACGTCCAAGTCACCAATGGTGAATTTCGCATGGGCATAGGGCGAACGCAGAACCGCCGCATGCAGTGCGTTGTCGCGCTTCACATCATCGGTGTAGCGGCCTGCCCCGGTGATGAACTGGGCATCCTCCGTGCGGGTTACGGCCTGTCCCATGCCAATTTTCTTGCCGAATTGCAGGGGCGTATGTGCGTTCATGATGTTCGGCCTTCTTCGCTTTGCTCATATGTGGAATGCAGATAGGGCGGGTTTGGTCAGCAAACAGTGCCTGACATCTGATTAAGGCAACAGAATTGCATTTTTGCCCGATTTGCAAGCCGCCATCGCATCGCAACGCGGTGAAATCGGCCCGGCTTGTCGCAGACGCGTCTGCCTGCCAGTCTCGTTAGGCAATCACGCACGCTTCGGGTCGATCCTCCATGATATTTGAACAACTGCGACAGCAGTTTTCCGGCCTTCCCGGAAACTTGAAAGGGGCCGTGCTGATCGCTTTCGCTGCCTTCGGATTTGCGGTAATGACCCTGCTCATCAAGCTTGCCGGTGAACGTTTGCATGTGACGCAGATTCTGCTCGTGCGTCAGGTGATCATGATGCTGATCGTGATGCCCAAGATCGTCGACCATTTTCCCGGCGCCCTACGCACCACCCGCCTCGACTTGCAGATCGTTCGCGTGTTTTTTGCGCTGATCGCCATGCTTTGTGGCTTTTACGCCGTCATTGAAATGCCGCTGGCAGATGCTGTCGCTATTGGCTTTGCAAAAAGCTTCTTCGTCACGATCTTCGCAATCATCATTTTGCACGAAGCCGTTGGCATGCGCCGCTGGGCCGCGGTGATCGTCGGCTTTATCGGCGTTCTCATCATGATGCGACCCGGGTCCGAAGGGTTTGATCCCAACAGCATCTACGCTCTGATCGCGGCGGCCTCCGCCGGGCTGGTCATGGTCATCATTCGCAAACTTTCCAAAACCGACGAACCGGCTACCATATTGAGTTATCAAGCCTTTCTGGTTGGCCTCTGCATTTCGGTTCCTGCCTACTTTTACTGGCAGACGCCAACAATGTGGGAATGGGTATTGCTGATCGCAGTCGGAGTCGTTTCCTACGTCGCGCAGATGCTGAACATCTATGCATTCAAGTTTGGCGAAGCGTCGGTGCTCGCATCGCTCGACTATGTGCGATTGCTCTACGCCGCATTCTTCGGATGGCTGGTCTTTTCAACGCTTCCCAGCGCATACACCTGGGCGGGTGCAGTGGTGATCATCGGCGCATCAATCTACACGGTGCAGCGCGAGCGAGCGAAGAACCGTGCACTCGCACGGTCGCCAGACGGTCGCGGCTACACCAATATGTGACTCACCATTTCAGCCTGCGCGCATAGCGTGGAACGCGTCAATCAATCCGCGCGTGGACCCGTTACGACCCTCGGCATTCGCTTCACCCTTGACCACGGGTAAAAGCTCGCCTGCGAGTTCCTTGCCAAGTTCCACGCCCCATTGGTCGAATGAATTGATGTCCCAAATCGCACCTTGCACGAACACCTTGTGCTCATAAAGGGCGATCAACTGCCCAAGGATGAAGGACGTCAGCTTGGGATAGAGGAAGGTGCACGTCGGTCGATTGCCCGGAAAAACCTTGTGCGGTGCAAGCCGGTCAGCATCCTCCTTGCTCGTGCCCTTGGCCAGCAATTCGTTTCTCGCCTGCTCCTTGGATTTGCCGACCATGAGCGCTTCTGTTTGCGCAAAGGCGTTGGCGGCAAGTTTCTCGTGGTGATCTCCGGTTTTCTGATTGGCACGCGCGGCAATCAGAAAGTCCGCCGGAATGACCGAAGTGCCCTGGTGAATCAGTTGGTAAAAGGCGTGTTGTCCATTGGTGCCCGGCTCGCCCCAAACGACAGGCCCTGTTTGGTGGTCAACCTCGTTTCCGCCCAGATCGATGCGTTTCCCGTTTGACTCCATATCAAGCTGCTGGAGATAGGCTGCAAAGCGCGACAAATGCTGGTCATACGGAAGAACGGCATGGGTGTCGTAGCCGCAGACATTGCGATGCCAGATACCGACCAGCGCCATCAGAATGGGCACATTGCTGGCGATGTCCGTGTCGCGAAAGTGCTGGTCCACCGCCTCCGCACCAGCGAGAAACTCGTCAAAACGTTCCGGGCCGACCGCAAGCATGACGGAAAGCCCGATCGCCGACCAGACGGAGTAGCGTCCCCCCACCCAGTCCCAAAACCCGAAGGTGCGTTCCTCATCGATGCCAAACGCATCCGTTTTGTCGAGAGCGGTGGACAATGCGGCAAAGTGCTGACGAACCGCCTCTTCACCCACCTGTTCCACAAACCAGGCCCGGGCCGTTTGCGCATTAGTCATGGTCTCTTGCGTGGTAAAGGTCTTGGAAGCCACGATGAACAGCGTGGTTGCCGCGGTAACCCTGGCCAGCACGGATGCGATGTCCGCGCCATCCACATTGGACACGAAATGGGTGCGCGGGCCGTCGTGATATGGGGCAAGCGCGAGGGTCACCATGGCCGGGCCGAGATCCGATCCGCCAATGCCGATATTGACGATATCGGTGAACGCACCCCCTGTTCCCGCGATGCTTCCGTTTCGAACACCATTGGCAAATTCCACCATCCGTCGCCGAACTTCGCGAATGCCGGGCATGACGTCTTCACCATCGATCATGACCGGCTCTTCACCCGATCGGCGCAGGGCCATATGTTGAACGGCTCGCCCCTCGGTTACGTTTATGGGCTCACCCGCAAAAAGTGCTGCGCGCTTGTCTTCAAGCTTCGCCGCCTCGGCAAGATCAAACAGCAGCGCGCGGGCTTCCTCATCGATGGCGGTCTTTGAATAGTCGAAGAGAATATCTCCGCAGCGGGCGGAGAACGTGTCGAACCGAGTTTCGTCCTGTTCAAAGAGCTGCGAGATCGTTGTCCCCGCGGTGGCGTCGCGATGGGCTTTCAAACGGGAAAGTTGTTTCTTCGTAGGCTCAATCATAAGCGGGTCTCGCATCGCATCTTTTGGAGTTGCCGAAGCATAGCGCCGTCTTGCGACATGCGCACCCTGCCCTCTTCGCTAAAACGCTCGCCCGCAGTCCAAGATGATGGAACGAGCGTACGACCTCTGGCATAGAACGCCGATAGATGCACAGACCGGCACGAGCAAAATGCGCACACAAACAGCCCCCCTTATCCGCCTGAAGGACTACTCGCCGCCGCCCTACTGGATTGATGATGTCAAGTTGACCTTTGATCTCCACCCGGATGCGACACTCGTGACCTCCACGCTTAGCGTTCGGCGCGACCCCAACACTGTTGTCGACACGCCACTGCGGCTGGATGGCGATGAATTGACCCTGCGGTCACTCAGTGTGCGGGGTATCGATAAAGACGGACTGGTCTATGAGACGGATGAAGACGGTCTGACCATCTCAACCCTACCGAAGGATGAGCGCTTCAAGATCAGAATCGAGACGCAAATTGCGCCACAGGCCAACACCAAGCTGATGGGGCTGTATCGAAGCGGCGGCAACTTCTGCACGCAATGCGAGGCGGAAGGTTTTCGCCGTATCACTTATTTCCTCGACCGCCCGGACGTGTTGGCAACCTATCGTGTCCGCCTTGAAGCGGACCGTGACGATTGCCCGATATTGCTGTCAAACGGCAATCCTGGTGATCGGGGGCAGCTTGCTGGCAATCGCCACTTTGCCGAATGGCATGATCCGCATCCCAAGCCTTGCTACCTCTTTGCGCTGGTGGCGGGTAGTCTCGACCTTCTGACGGACGGTTTCACCACAGCATCCGGACGCAACGTTGATCTCGCAATCTATGTCGAGAAGGGCAAAGCGTCCTTGGCCACTTACGCCATGGGTGCGTTGAAGCGGTCCATGCGTTGGGATGAAGAGACATATGGCCGCGAGTACGACCTCGACGTTTTCAACATCGTTGCCGTTTCGGACTTCAATATGGGGGCCATGGAAAACAAGGGCCTCAACATCTTCAACGACAAATATGTGCTGGCGGACGAAACACTGGCGACTGATACCGATTTCGAGAACATCGAAGCCATTGTTGCGCATGAGTATTTCCACAACTGGACCGGGAATCGCATCACCTGTCGGGACTGGTTCCAACTGTGTTTGAAGGAAGGGTTGACGGTCTATCGTGACCAGGAATTCTCAGCCGACATGCGCTCGCGTCCCGTGCAGCGTATCGAGCAAGTCAGGCGCCTGAAGGCCACGCAATTCCCCGAAGATGCTGGCCCCCTCGCCCATCCTGTTCGGCCGCAAAGCTATCGTGAGATCAATAATTTCTACACGGCGACAGTTTATCAGAAAGGCGCGGAACTGGTGCGCATGCTTGCCACGCTGGTCGGCCCCGACGGTTATCGCAAAGCGATCGACCTGTATTTCGAGCGGCACGATGGCGACGCCGCGCGTGTTGAAGACTTCCTCGCCTGCTTCGCGGAAACCAGCGGTCGCGATCTTTCTCAGTTTTCACTGTGGTACGAACAAGCGGGCACCCCGGTCGTCACGGTGGAAGAGCGGTATGACGAAGCCAGCCGGAGCCTGACACTGGAGCTCGCCCAGGAAACACCGGCAACGCCCGGTCAGCCCGACAAAGCACCTGTGGTCATTCCGCTGCGCTTCGGCCTGATCGACGCGAATGGCAACAACATTAAGCCGACAAGCGACACTCATTTGCTGGGTGGTGACTGCATTCTGTTGGACAGCGAACGCAAAACCGTGACGTTTGAGGGCCTCGCACAACGCCCTGTCGTATCTTTGCTGCGCGGGTTCTCTGCGCCCATCACACTTCGCCACGATCAGAGCGAGGCAGACAGCCTTCACAAAGCGCGTTTCGACAGTGATCCCTATGCGCGATGGTCCGCGCTCAATGGGTTGCTGCTGAAGCAGATCAGCGCGGGGAATACCGGTGGCAAAGCCGCCGGAACCGGCCCGCTCACCGAGTTATTGGTCGAGGCGGTTTGCAGAACGGTACTCGACAACAAGCTGGACATGGCTCTTCGCGCGCAAATACTGACACTGCCGAGCCTGCCCGACCTTGCTCAATACGTTGGCGAGAATGTTGATCCCGATGCTCTTGCCGAAGCGCGAAGCTCGGCACTCGTGCAACTGTGCAACCGTTTGGGGAGCGATGGCCACATTCTCGACAAGCATCTGCAAACTGCGACGGAGGCAAACGCGGCAAATCGCGCTTTGAAGAACGCGCTTCTGACGGTGATATTGGCGACTGGCGATGCATCCGCCATCGCTTTCGCCCGAGATCAGTATGGATCGGCACAAACGATGACGGATCGCTTTGGCGCGCTGACATCGCTGGTTCGATTGCAACAGGGCGCCGGCGACAGCGCCGATCTGTTGGAAGATTTCTACCAGCGCTTTGAACAGGAACCGCTGGTTGTCGACAAATGGTTCTCACTTCAGGCAACAATCGAGGGTGTGGCCGGGTTTGAAAGAGTTACCCAATTGCTCACCCACGAGGCTTATACCTTGGAGAACCCCAATCGTGCGCGCTCGCTTTTGGGACCGTTTGCCACGCAGAATCTGAGTGCGTTTCACTTGGCTGATGGTCGCGGCCACACTCTGTTTGCTGATCAGGTGTTGGCGCTGGATGCGCGCAATCCGCAGCTTGCGGCCCGTTTGCTGACGGCGCTCAACAACTGGCGTATTTTTGAACCGACGCGCCGTGAAAGCGCTCAATCCGCACTCAAGCGCATCGCCGAAACGGACGGACTTTCGCGCGACACGAGTGAAATTGTGGAGCGGTGCTTGACCTGAAGTGGCAGAACTTAAGCTGCGACTCGCTGTCCCATACCTTTTTTGCGCAAGTGATTCGCGGAGTCTGGACAAGCGGATTCAAGCTGATTCATAAGGGAGTCCACAGGTGATTCGCCCGTCACATTCGTGAAGCGTTTTCTGGCGATTCGGCACTTGATTCGCAGGTAGGAGCGATCATGAAGCCAAATGAGGCAGGAAGCGCCGCGCATCAGCGCCAAGACCCCTCTTTCCGCCAGTTCGGCGACAATCTGACCGCATCAGTCAGCGATATCATCCGCAGAAAGATCGCTGAATCACGTGGCGATACGAGACTGACCGTGAGCAATCGCACCGAGACGTTTCTGCGGCGTCTCATTCCCACCCTGATCGTGGCTTTGCTTGTACTCGTCGCTGCAACCCGGTTCGTTTCACTCGCCGACCGCGCAAGCAACATCGAATACTCCGCCAAACTTCAATTGGCCACCCTTTCGCATCTGATCGCAACAAGGCTGGAAAGTCGGCCCGGCGTAGACTTTGCGCTTGAAGCACCTTCGCTCGTTGACACCTACTTGGCCGCGTCCGTGCCGGACGAATTGATGGCGCCGGGACTATCAATCTACCTGATTGACCAGAATGGAAAGGTGGTATCGCACCTTCCCGGCGCATTGGGCTTGCAAGGCGTTTTTGCAACACGACTGCTGGGCATTAAGGCGGCCACATTGGGCGCGGCCCCCGAGGAAATCTCGTTGGACGGCGTGCAGCCCGTGCTGGCCTTGCAGAAGCCCATCGGTGACGTGGAAAGCCCGCTGGGCACACTCATCATCGCGCGTTCAACCGATGCCGTGTTTGCGGAATGGAACCGCATGGTTCGCATCAATCTGATCCTGTTCCTCGCCATGAGCTTCGTCATCTTCGTCGTGCTCTACGCCTATTTCGCACAGGACGCGAGACGTCGCGCCGCCGAGCGGCTCTACTCGGAAACCAACACACGCTTCGACACGGCGCTCGCCAGAGGCCATTGCGGCATGTGGGATTGGGACCTGGCGCGGGGGCGTGTGATCTGGTCACGGTCCATGTTTGAGATGCTCGGCATCAACTCAGGCGAGAGCATCGTGAGCTTTGGAGAGCTGAAGCGCCTTCTCCACGCAGATGATGGTGACATGCTTGCGCTGGCCGACAGCATATTTCGCTCCGATTCCAAGCAGATCGACCATCGTTTCCGCATGATGCACGCGTCGGGAAGTTGGGTGTGGGTGCGCCTGCGCGCTGAACTCGTCAAGCATCGAAGCGGACATCCTCACCTGATCGGCATTGCCGTCGATATCAGCGAACAGGAAGCGCTAAAGCAGCAGAACCGCAACGCCGACATACGTCTGCGCGACGCCATTGAAAACATTTCGGAAGCCTTCGTGCTTTGGGATGCCGGCAAGCGTCTTGTTCTTTGCAACACCAAGTATCAACAGCTCTATGCGCTTCCTAACACGGCAGTTGAAAGCGGCACCTCCTATGAGGACATTCAGCGCCTCAGCCGCAAACCGCGCGTGCGCACTCCCATGACACCCGATGTGCGCCAGGACCTCGACACACAGGTCTTCGAGGCTCAAATCGAAGATGGCCGCTGGCTCCAGATCAACGAAAAGCGCACTCGAGACGGCGGTTTCGTTTCAATCGGCACGGACATCACTCAGATCAAGCGCAACGAGGAGAAGCTGGTCGATTCCGAACGCCGTCACATGGCGACGATCGCTGACCTTCGAAACACCAAGCAGGAACTGGAACGCCAAGCCCAGAAACTCGTCGAGTTTGCTGATACGCTGAAGGAAGAAAAATCCCGCGCCAATGCCGCCAATGACGCGAAGTCGCATTTTCTCGCCAACATCTCGCATGAGTTGCGCACGCCGCTAAACGCGATCATCGGGTTCTCCGACATTATGCGCAGCCAGATGTTTGGAGAGCTTGGCTCGGACAAATATGAAGAATACGCGACGGACATTCACAATTCCGGCAACTTCCTGCTGGGCGTCATCAATGACGTGCTCGACATGTCAAAGATTGAAGCCGGCCGCATGCAGCTCTCGCCGGAGATGGTCGATGTGGATGTGCTGATGGAAGAGACGCTGCGCATCGTGCATGTTCAGGCGGAGAGCTCAAAAATCACCGTTGACAAGAATGTGCCAAGCGGGCTGGAGGTGAATGCTGACCGTCGCGCGGTGAAGCAGATTATGCTCAACCTTCTTTCCAATGCGGTGAAGTTCACACCGGAAGGCGGGCACATTGCGGTCATTGCCAAGAAACTGAAATCATCCATCGTGATTGTGGTGCGGGACGATGGACGCGGCATTTCCAAAGAGTCATTGAAGCGACTTGGACAGCCTTTCGAACAGGTGCAGGACCAGTTTACAAAGGATCACAAGGGAAGCGGCCTCGGCTTGGCAATCGCCCGCTCGCTTGCCGGCTTGCATGGCGGAACATTGAAAATCCGTTCGGAAGTCGGTCAGGGAACAATGGTTGCCGTCCGCCTGCCATTGACCTGCGTGGAACAGCCCTGTCTCGGCGATCCAGTCGATGGATAGATCGTTACATCAAGCGCTTTGAAGTTTCTCCGGCGGTGCGCCCAAAACGCGGTTGAACGTCGCTCGGACCGCTGCTTGCTGCTTCGCAAGCCGATCCTGCGCTTCACGAAGTGATGGTGCGCCGAACTGCTCGCACAGAGCCATCACAAAGCCGGCTGGCCAGTCCTTTTCATTGAGGTCTCCGACGCAAAGGCGCATCAGCTGGATTGTGCTCCGGTAGGCATCGAGAGCTTCGACAAGATGCGTTCCATCGTCACCCGCCAGTTCCAAGAGGGCGTCGCGTTCGCTCATATGCAGCGGCACCCGCCCTTCAAGACGTCCCCACTGAACGAGGAACTCCAGATCGATCAGCCCGCCACTGGCCAGTTTTACATCCCACACGCTTTGCGCTGCGCGTTCGCGGTTCATCAATTTGCGCATGTCGAGAACGTCTCCAGCCATGCCGGGCTGCTTCGCGCTCGCCAAAATCTCTTTGATGCTCTGCGTCACCCGCTCGCCGAAAACCTGATCGCCATAGACGAACCTGGCTCGTGTTAGGGCGAGCTTTTCCCAGGTTTCGGCGGGTCCTTCATGATGTCGCAGCAATGCGCGCAGGCTGGTCGCCACCGGTCCATCCGTACCGAATGGCCTCAGTCTCATATCAATCTCATAGGCCACGCCTTCCGCGGTCGGTGCGCTCATCGCGGCTATGAAGCGTTGCGTCAGCCGCCCAAAATACTGAGACGCGTGCAAAGGTCTTGCACCATCGGACGTGTCATTGTCCTCGCCAAACTCGTAGATAACCAGGAGGTCGAGATCGGACGTCGCCGTGAGATGCCCTTCCCCAAAATTGCCCAGGGCGAAGACCGCAAGGCATGCCCCCTCCACCTTTCCATGCAGCGTTTCAAAGTGAACGATGACCCGCTCAAAGGCCTCTCGCAGCACCAGCTGTGCGAGCTGTGCATAGGCCATTCCTGCTTCCGCAGGCGTCAGAACCTTGCCGAACAAGTTGAGGCCAATGAGGAAACGATGCTCGGCAACAAACTGTCTGATCCGGTCAAACTCGTCCTCAACGCTCAGGGCTTGCCCAAGGCTCAGATGCAATGCCTCTGCAAGCTCCCATTCATCCGGTGTGCCGCCCCTCCGACCAAGCTCGAGAAAGGCGTCGAAAACATGCGGACGACGACGCACCAACTCGGCCAGACGAGGCGCGGATGCCAGCAGATCAAGCAACAGTTTCAGCAGATGGCGGTTCCGGTTGAGAATTGAGAACAGCTGAATGCCCGCAGGCAGGCCCTCGATGAAATCTTCAAACAAGGAGAATGTCGCATCGCCTTTGCCGGTGGCAGCAATGCTTGCCAGCAGGTGCGGCGTGAGTTCGGTCAACACTTCGCGCGCTTCGGTGGACTGCATCGCCGGAATGCGCCCGTAGTGCCAGTTGCGGATGGTTCGAACGACTTTTTCCGGCTCGGCAAACCCTATTTCCTGCAATGTTTTCAGCGTTGCCGGGTTCTCGCCATCTCCGGTGAAGGACAAGCTTCCGGCGCTGACCGCGAGGTCCTCTTCACTGGAAAACAGATCGCCATAGTGTGCGTGGACCCGCTTCAGATGTGCCAGCGCCACTTTGGCAAAAGCGGAAAACGACGTGTGGCCGCAAAGCGCGGCAAGCCGTTCCTGATCATCCTTCTGGGTGGGAACATCATGGGTCTGTTCGTCGCGCAACATCTGGATGCGATGTTCAACATCGCGCAGAAAGAGATAGCTCTCCGTGAGTTCATCACTCACCTGCGCGCTGATCCATTTCAATGCACTGAGTTGGTCCAGCATATCCAAGGTGGATCGCCCGCGAAGCTGCTCAGTGCGACCTCCGGCAATCAATTGCTGCGTCTGAACAAAAAACTCGATCTCGCGAATGCCGCCCCGCCCAAGTTTGACATTGTGACCGGGCACCTCAATCGAGTCATATCCGCGATGCGATTGAAGTTGACGCTTTATGGAATGGATGTCGGCGATGGCGGCATAGTCGAGATAGCGGCGCCATATGAAGGGCTTGAGATCGCGCAGGAAAGCTTCGCCGGTTGTCAGATCACCCGCGGCAGCACGTGCCTTGATCATCGCGGCGCGTTCCCAATTTTGCCCGCGGGCTTCGTAATAGGTCAGAGCGAGCGGAAGCGGTATCGCAAGCGGCATGGCGGATGGGTCGGGCCGCAGCCTCAGATCGGTGCGAAACACATATCCATCCGCGGTTCGCTCCTGCATCATGCGCATCATTTCGCGGGTCAATCGCACGAACAGCTTTACGCCTTCATCCGGATCCACGAGCACCCCATTGTCTGGATCGAAGATCACAACGAGGTCGATATCGCTGGAATAATTCAATTCACGAGCGCCATGTTTGCCCATGGCGATGACAGCAAATCCGCTGCCGAGACAAGGATCGTTGGGAGCCGGCAATGCGATCTTGTTGCGCAGATGAAGGTCGGCAAGCAAATGTCTCACGCAGAGTTCAACGCAAACATCGGCAACACGCGCCAGGGCAAACCCGACATCCGCTGCACTCCACCAGCCGCCCAGATCGGCCAGAGCGATGACCAGCGCCGCTTTTCGCTTGAGGTGCCGCAGGCCGGACATCACGGCATTGCGGTCCGTTTCGCTTGAAAGCGCGGACCAAGTTGCCTCCTGCGTGTCAAAAAGGACTTTGCGAAAGGGGTGTTGAAGGCATTCAAATACGATATCTGGAAAAGTCGTAAGCGCTGTTTCCAGATGGGGAGACTGGCTCGAAATGGCAGCAAGAAAATCTGCGGTGCGCGGATGATCATCCCGCAATCGCTTCAATCGTTCCGGCAGATCACCCGACTTCTTGCCCGGGGAAACGCTGATGACCGGATCATCGAGCCGTGCATCTTCGGCGCTGGTCGTGATGCTGGCCTTAATACCTGAAAGCGTGGCGGTTCTGCTCATGCTTCCAGTTTTGCCTTTTAGCCAATGGTGGGCAACACCAGCACTGCTTTCAAACCGGAGGTCTCATGTCGCTCGACGCCCTTGCCAGGTTCGCTTGCCTCGAGGCGCAGTTCCCCTCCATGCAATCGCATGACGGCATCAACCAGCGACAATCCAAGTCCTGATCCTGGATGATGACGACTCTCATCAAGACGGAAGAAGCGCTCCCGCACCTTTTCCAGCGAGTCCGGCGGTATTCCCGGGCCGTTGTCGGTAACGGCTATCTCCACCCTGTTTCCTTCTTGAGACGCCGACAGAGTGATCCGCGGAGCGTTCACGTCGACGGCATATTTGAAGGCGTTTTCGAGCAGATTGTGCAGCGCCTGGGCAAGCAACTGGCGGTTTGCGTGGACTTTTGCCCTTGTCTCGATTTCGCACAGAAAGGTGACGTTCGATTCCTCTGCGGTCGGCTCGAACAGTTCGTAGACGTCATGGAGAACCGATCGAAGCTCTGTCTCCTCCATCTGGGCCGGTCTTGCGCCCGACTCGACCTGGGAAATCATGAGCAAAGAGTCAAATGTGCGAATGAGGGTGCCGGCACCTTCCACAATGCGCACAAGCTCAGCATTCCGCGCCTTCGAAGACTTGGCACCGAGGGCGCTTTCGGCGGCATTGCGCAGACGGGTCAGTGGCGTCTTTAGATCATGCGCGATACTGTCAGACATGTTACGAACGCCGGCATCCAACGTTGCAATGCGCGCGATGATGGCATTGAGATTGCCGGACAGGCGGTCGAATTCATCGCCCGACCCTGATGTGGGCAGGCGCTGGGAGAGGTCTCCGGCGATGATTTTCTCGCTGCGTTTTGACACTTCGTCGATGCGCTGCAAGGCGCGACGGCCGACAAAAAACCACAGCAGAAGTGCAACGCCGATCAGAACGATCAATGAAACCGCTGACGCCTGAATGACGATCTGGGAAAAGCGCGTTGCGTCTCCCACATCGCGCCCCACGAGCAACTTCAACCCGCCAGGCAGTGTGAACACCCGCGCAATCGCGCGGTACAGTTCTTCGTCACCGTCTTCAAATCGCTGATACTCGAAAGGCTGTGACCGCCAGCCCTCATGACCCAACAATGCGCGATCAAGATCTCGGACATTGCCGGCAATGATGCGACCATTGGCATCTGCGACGAGATAGAGATTGGCTCCCGGTCGCCTGGACCTCCCTTCTACCGTGGGAATCAGTCGACGCAGCCCCAAAGTACGCACCACGCCGGAGATCTGCCGCACTTCCTCATCAACTGCGGCCTGAAACTGGCTCTGGAGCAGTCGCGATGTGTTCAGGCTGATATAGGCAACCACACCCAAGGCGAGCAGCCCGAACAGCACTGTGTAAATGATCGTGAGACGAACCGCCGTGGTGCTCAGCAGCCGTCTGAAGCGTTCCAACTATGCAGTCTCCTCAACGGCCAGTTTGCCCAGCCGATAGCCTTTCCCGCGCACAGTGTGCAACAAGGGTTCATCAAAGCCCTTGTCGATTTTCGCGCGCAATCGCGAAATATGCACGTCGATCACATTGGTTTGCGGGTCGAAATGCAAGTTCCAGACATGCTGCAACAACATGGTTCGCGTCACCAGTCGATCTTCATTGCTCATCAAATATTCAAGCAGTTTGTACTCGCGCGGCTGCAAGACAATGCTCTGCCCATTGCGCTTTGCGCCATGAGAAATGCGATCCAGCTCCAGATCGCCAACCTGAAGCATTGTATCTGCCGATCGGCTCACCGTGCGCCTGCCGAGGACCTCAAGCCGTGCCAGCAACTCTGCCGCCGCATAGGGTTTGGGCAAATAATCATCGCCACCTGCACGCAAACCGATTACGCGATCATCGACCTGCCCCAATGCGGAAAGGATCAAGGCAGGTGTCGTAACATCGCGTTCACGCAGCTCGCGAAGCAGTGAAAGTCCATCCATTTTCGGCAGCATGCGGTCCACAACCAAAACGTCAAAATCACCTTTGAGGGCAGCGGTCAGTCCACTGGCCCCATCGGTATGCAATGTCACTTGATGATCGGCGTCCTGCAATGTATCGACCAGTTGTCGGCCGACATCGGCATCATCTTCGACAACCAGAATGCGCATGGCTCTTCCTCGTGAGGTTCGGGCTTCAAACACAAATGGGGCTGACGCGAGGTCAGCCCAATAAGCTCTTCAGTTTTGGCTCAGCCTCTTTCGACCGGCAGAGCAACGAAACGGCTTCGGTCGCCGCGTTTCATTTGAAACAGAACGGCCTTTCGCTCATTTTCCATCGCCTCAGCGATTGCCGAACCGACATCATTGATCGAGGCGATGTCAGCACCATTGATCGACTGAATGCGATCGCCCGAGCGAACACCTTTCTCGGCAGCTTCACTTCCCGGCGTCACATTTGACACGACGACACCATCGCGCCCGGCGGAAATTTCAAGGCCGAACTGCTCTATGTCTACCGTATCACCGGACGTCGGCGACGGCACATTCAGCGAAGCCTGCCGCTCGTCCTCAGGCAGTTTGCCGAGCGTCACGTCGATCCCCTGCGCTTCGCCATCACGGATGATGGTGACATTGGCCGTTTCCTGCGGCGCATATCCTGCGATGACTCGAGCAAGCGTCTTGGGGCTGTCGATTTTGGTGTCGTCAACGGAGACGATCACATCACCACTTTCAAGACCCGCGCGCAGGGCCGGGCTGTTGGCCTGGGTCTCACTCACAATCGCCCCTGTAGCCTCGTCCAGGCCGAGAGAGGCGGCAATATCTTCCGTAACCGGTTGAATCTGCACACCAAGCCAACCGCGTGTGACGGAACCATTCTTGATCAGATCAGTCACCACCTCGTTGGCGCTCTTGGCCGAAATCGCAAACGCGATGCCGACATTGCCGCCCGATGGCGAGAATATCGCTGTGTTCACGCCGATCACCTCGCCACTCAAATTGAAAGCCGGCCCGCCTGAATTGCCCTTGTTGACAGCTGCATCAATCTGCAAGAAATCATCATAGGGCCCAGAGTCGATATCGCGATTGGCTGCCGATACGATTCCGGCAGTCACCGTGCCGCCGAGACCGAACGGATTGCCGACCGCGACGACCCACTCGCCGACTCTGGTCTTGTCGCTGTCGAACTCAACATAGGTGAAATCGCGGTCGTCATCGACCTTGAGAACGGCAAGATCTGTCTTTGGATCGGTACCGATCAGCTTGGCATCGATCTCTTCTCCATCATTCAAAATGACGGTGAAGGTCGACCCGCCCGACACCACATGATTGTTTGTGACGATATAGCCATCATCGGACACGAAGAAGCCCGACCCCTGTGACGTGGCTCCGCGACGGTTGCGGAACGGATTGTTGTTGTCACCACGCGGACCAAACTCAAAAAAGCGACGGAACGGGTGGTCTTTGGGAAGATTGTCAAAGCCGAAACCGCGCGAAAAGCTATCTGACGTTGGTTGCACATTGGCCTTAACGCGCACGCTTACAACTGCGGGCGAAACGGCTTCCACCACATCTGCAAAGCTGGGTGCTTGTGGCGCTTCGACACGAACCGCATCTGCCAAAACAGGTGAAGCAGTGCTGGCAACACCGCTAATGACAACTGCGCCTGCGACACCTGCAATCGCGGCACCGCACAGCATTTGATTTCGAAACTTGGAAAGGGACATGTCCACCTCATGAAATTCTGATCTCACGCAGTACCCTGCGCTCCGGTGACACCGATATGAGAACGCAATTGCGGAGGCGGAAGGGCGCGGAAATTAAAGCTTCGTAAGGCCAGACCGATGTCAAAATCGGCTATGATGCGTGATCGCCATCGCCTCTTTGAAGAAGGACAGCGATGCGCTGTTCTTCCTCAGCGCTCAATGCGGCGGCGGGCTGCTCGGTACTGCTGCGTCGCGCCAGAACCCGCAGAACCAGAAACCCGCCCACGCCGATGAACAAGAGCGGCGCGATCCACAGCAAAAGCGTATGCGCGGAAAACACCGGCTTGAGCAGAATAAACTCACCATATCTGTCAACCAGAAAAGTCTTGATTTCATCGTCCGTACGCCCGGCATCGAGCTGTTCACGCACAATTGAGCGCAGGTCGCGCGCCACATCGGCATCCGAATCGAGGATCGACTGGTTCTGACAGACCACGCAGCGCAATTCTCCAAACAGGGCTTTGGCGCGCTCGTCATCTGCGGCTGATTGCGCAAATGCGGGCAAGGCCGTGCACAGCATCATCGCAAGCGCGGCGAACATGGCCAAAGGCGTGTCAAGTCGCATGTTCGGCACCCTGCGGCGCAACAGCGGCTGACCGCGACTTGGCACGAACCGACGCCCGACGCTTTGACAGCGAGAAGGCACCTCCGACTACCATAAAGATGGACCCCAGCCAGATGAGTACGACCTGCGGCTTCCACCAGATGCGCAGACTAACCGACCCGTCCGGACGCACTTCTCCCAGCGCGATGTAAAGTTGCGAGAAGACAAACGTCTCAATTGCGGCTTCACTGGTTGGCATCTGGCGGGCCGGATAAAAGCGTTTGGATGGAAGCGCAGTTGCTACATTGCGATCACCATCAAGGACAGTCAGAACAGCCTTCTCCCCGGTGAAGTTCGGACCATCAACCTTTTCGACGGATTCAAAGCGAAGCGCATAGCGATTCACCTGCACCACATCGCCGGGCTTCATGACTGCCACAGTTTCGGTTTCGTAGGCTGTGACGCAGACAATGCCCATCAGTGTCACACCCACACCAAAATGAGCCAAAGCCGTTGACCACATCGAGCGCGGCAAACCGCTGGCGCGTCGCAGAATGAGCGAAGCACCCGAACCACCGGCCGTGCTGCGCTGCCAGACTTCTGCGAAAGCTCCAACCATCAGCCAAACAGCAAGCCCCATGACCAGAGGCGCAAGCCAGTTTCCGGGCTTAACGAAACCGCCAACCAACACTATAACGAGCAGAGCTGCCAGAAGCGCGAACCCTAAGCGTTGTGCCGCGCCGTTCAAATCGCCCTTCTTCCAGGCCAGAAGCGGGCCGAAGGGAACGAGAAAAATAAGCGGCAGCATCAAGGGTGAAAATGTCAGATTGAAGAACGGTGGTCCGACCGAAATCTTGCCGCCGGTTACGGCCTCATAGACCACCGGATAGAGCGTTCCCAGCAAAACAGTGCCCGCGGCAGCGCACAGCAGCAGATTGTTCACCACAAGCGCCCCTTCACGAGAAATTGGGGCAAACATGCCGCCAATCTGAAGACGCGGACTGCGCCAGGCAAAGAGCAGCAACGCGCCACCGACAAAAGCGACGAGAATGGCAAGAATGAACAGACCCCGTTGCGGGTCACTTGCAAAACTGTGAACCGAGGTAAGAACGCCCGAGCGAACCAGAAAAGTTCCAAGCAGTGACAGGCCGAAGGTCAAAATGGCGAGCAGGACCGTCCAGATTTTCATCGCATCGCGCCGTTCCATCACCAACGCGGAATGCAGTAACGCGGTCCCAGTTAACCAGGGAAGGAAGGACGCATTTTCAACCGGGTCCCAGAACCACCATCCGCCCCAGCCCAACTCATAATAGGCCCAATAGGAACCCATGGAGATCCCGGCTGTGAGGAATACCCAGGCCGCGAGGGCCCATGGCCGCACCCAACGCGCCCATGCAGGTTCGATCTTGCCTTCAAGCAAGGCGGCGACGGCAAAGGCGAATGTGATCGAAAACCCGACATAACCAAGATACAGCATGGGCGGATGGATCGCGAGCCCGATGTCCTGGAGGATGGGGTTGAGATCCCGACCTTCCGGCGCCGGCGGCTGACGCAAAAACGGGTTGGATGTCAGCAGAATAAACAGGAAGAAAGTGCTGAGAAGCCATCCCTGCACAGCCAGGACATAGGCTTTCAGCCTGAAGGGGAGATTGCCTCCAAACACTGCTACGGCTGCTGCAAAAAGGGCCAAAATCAGCACCCATAACAGCATGGAGCCTTCGTGATTGCCCCAGGTTCCGGTCAGCTTGTAGAGATATGGCATCTGGCTGTGAGAGTTTTGCCAGACATTGATGACCGAAAAATCAGACAGCGCGTAGGCATAAACGAGGCTTGCAAAAGACAGGCCCGTGAACACCAGAATGCCGGTGCTGGTCCAGTCCGCCGTTGCGGCCAAGCGAACATCACCTCGGGAGGCGGCGAAGATCGGCACAACAGACTGATAGAGCGCAAGCGCGCAGGCGATGATCAGCGCGACATGACCGAGCTCGACTGTCATTGCGTGGCTACCACGCCGCCTTTCCAGCGACCCGATTCCTTCAGCTTGTCTGCCATCTCGGCAGGCACATAGTTTTCGTCATGCTTGGCAAGAACGGTCTCGGCTACAAAACTGCCATCCGCCGCGAGACTGCCCTCTGTGATGATGCCCTGCCCTTCGCGAAACAGGTCAGGGAGAATGTTGTCATAATGCACGGTGTAGGAGGTTTCCTCGTCGCTTAACCGAAAGCTGACATCGATGCCTTCACCGCGCTTGACCGACCCTTCTTCCACCAATCCGAACAGTCGCACTCGCTGACCCGGCGCAAACTGCGCCTGCTTCAACTCGCTGGGGCTCATGGCAAAGGATATGCCGTCTCTCAAGGCAAACATCGAGAGACCGACCGCGCCGGATAGAACGACGCCAATCACCACAATCCACAAAAGACGGCTCGCGCGCCTGCTCACTGCGATGCACCCCGCAATAGCGTTCCCGTAATATCAACCTTGTAGCCAAGTGTCTCCAGCATCGCCACAATCCGGTTACGCTCCTCGGTGCCTGGCCCGAATATTGCCGACGACATGCGCCATGACTCACCGACATCATCCAACCGATTCAACACGTGATAGGATCGTATCAAACGAATCCAGCCTTCGACATCATCGGGTTCATCTCGAAGTCGCCGCGCGAGACCCGACACCATGCCCTCGATCATATGAGTGCGTTCGCGAGGCGTCAGACTTTGTGCAGCATTGATATCGTCCTGATCCGGTCCCGGCTGCCCGGCAGAATCGCGAGCGCCTGCGGTTCGCCCCTGCTGGTCTCGCAGCATCGCCACTCTCTGCGCAATGCGCTCCTTCCAGACAGGGCTTTGGTCGGAAACTTCATTGCCCAACGCTTCCCACGCAGCGATTGCGGCAGCGATATCACCCGATTGCTCCATCGCAACCAGCGTGAAAGCGCGCGCCTTCATGTTGGTCGCATCAAGCTTCACCGCGCGCTCAAACAGTTTGAGCGTGTCTTGTGAGATGAAACCGCGGGCGAGCCTCGCCTGCGCCTCAGCGAGTTCGGTCAACGCCGCTGAATTCTCACCACCCAACCGGATGATATTGCGCCAGGCTCTTACAAGTTTCTCTTCCTGGCCCGTTCGACGATAGACATCTGCCAGAACCGACCATCCCTGAATGTCGTCTGGGTTCTTTGCAAGCTCTGCCTCCGCTCGGGCGACCAGGCTCTCAATGCTCTGCTGTTCCAGCGGAACCTTGGCCGCATCAGCCATGCGTGCTTCAAAGCCCGGCGAACCTTGAACCGCATATATTGCAAGGGTGAAGCCGGGAAGGAACACCAGCGAGCCAATGCTGGCGGCTATGACCGCCTTTCGACTTGTGGCGCGTGAGCGCTCGCCCGTTCCATCGATCTCGGAAAGGAGATGGCGCCCGATGCGCGCGCGTTCGGTAGGGTCTGCGATCTCCTCGCCTTCCAGCGCGCGATACTGCTCTTCATAGACTGCTGCGCGTTCGTTGGTTTCGCCCATCGACGGTTTGCGCGACAAAGGGATGAGCACGCATAGAACGGCCGCCGCAATCATCAAGCCAATAATTGCCCACATCACCATGTCGTCACCATGCCGTTTATTTAGCCAACCAAGGTCCGATCACAAGCTTGAAAAGCGCAGGAAAGGGTGAATGTTGAAGCGAATGACCGCATATCACAACTAATTAGCGAACAATCCTCCAAACGTCATTTTGACGCTTGCAGGCCGTGCCACTGGCCGACCGTTGTTTTCCGCCTATCGCCAAATCGTGGCGAAACTGTCGGCAATTGGCTTCTCCAACACGAAAATGCTGAAATGCAGTCACCGAACCCCGCGCGTCGCCACGCGATTGTTGCCATTCGATGGCTTGACCGGCACGCCCAACATTCAAAGCGCGACGCTCCGCCGCAGCGAGGCTGCCTCGCCCAGCGCGCGACAGCTCTTTGTCAAAGTCAGGCATCACCTCCAGTATCAGCGCCTGCGACGGCGTAATCGAAGACGAACTTCGATCATCGTTCAACAAAGCGGAGCATCCTGACAGGAACAATGCCACGGACGCGAAAACGCTGGCAACCCTACCCCCGCGAGCGCAACGCTTTTCAAGAGCGCCAGCTATCGTGATGAAGGTGATCATGATGCTGCAACCCTTCTTGGCAGATAGACCGTCGCCCTCACGCCGCCCAACGCGCTTTGGTCAAGTGCAAGTCTGCCGCCATAATCACCAACCGTGTCGTTGACAATCGACAAGCCAAGACCGGAGCCCGGCTTCTTCTGATCCAACCGCACACCTCGCTCAAGCACCGCCTCGCGCTGATCTTTATCAATACCGGGCCCGTCATCTTCGATGGTTATGCGCAACTCACCCTGGTCACTATCGACCGCAGCGGTGCTGATCTTCACTCGGGATCTTGCATGGATCGCAGCATTTTCAAGCAAGTTGCCGATGATCTCTTCCAGATCCTGTTTTTCGCCCCGAAAGACGAGTTGGTCATCTAACTGGTCGGAGTCAAAATCAATCTTGGGAAAAATTTTTGACAGTGTGGAGACAAGTTTTGAGGCGACGGGGTCTACAAGAGTGCGCGCGGTGATCGTGCGACGCTGGGCAGAGGCCTGTGCCCGCGAAAGATAGGTCGCGATCTGGGATCGCATCTCTTTGGCCTGCTCTGCGATGCGCACCTCCGAGGCGCGTTTGTGAAATCCCGTCTCGTTCATGATCACTGCCAGCGGTGTCTTGAGCGCATGTGCGAGATTGCCGACTTGTGTCCGTGCCCGCTCAAGAACGCTTCTGTTGGCGTCAATCAGATCGTTAGTTGCGCGCACGAATGGTTCAATCTCACGCGGGAAATGCCCCTGGACACGTTCCGCCTCGCCATGACGAACCGCAATCAACGCCTTGGTTGCTTCGTTGAGAGGTCGAAAGCCCAGTCTCATGATCAACAGGGTCACAGAGATGGTCCCGATACCAAACAGCCCGAGAAAACCGAACAGATACGCATTGAAGGTGGCAATGCCCTGCTCCAGCTCCGAGCGGTTGCCGGACATCGTAACCTGATAAAGATCGTCGCCTTCACCGAAGAACAGCTGCGCTTCGAGCCGCTGTACCGTCATTCCGGCTGAGTCTCTGAGGCTGTAGGAGCGACGAAATACATCATCGAATGCGACTTCATCTTGCGATGGCACTTGCAGTGTTTCGCGCACCAGAGACGGAGAGGAAAGCAGCACTTGCTCAGGTCTGTTGGCGGTTGAAACTGCCCAATACCAGCCCGAAGACGGTTCCAGAAAGCGCGGATCGCCAAGATTGGGCGCGGATCGCAGATTGCCGGACGCGTCCGTCTCCACCGCGCCCATCAAATTGTAGGTGTGCGCCAGTAGCAACTCCTTGAAATCGTTTTCGGCGCGAGCACGAAAGAAGTTCGACATCAGCACGCCGGTGACAACCAGAGCGAACACACTCCACAGCGTTGTCGCCAGCATCAAACGTACGGACAATGATCGGGGCAGTGTCATGGCGGTACGGTTCAGGCGCGGTAGCCGAGGCCTCGCACCGTTTCGATCACTTCAGGATAGAGCTTTTTGCGCAAACGGCCCACAAACACTTCAATCGTATTGCTGTCGCGGTCAAAGTCCTGGTCGTAGAGATGCTGGATCAGGTCGCTGCGCGAAACCACTTCGCCATGATGATGAAAAAGATAGGACAGAAGACGCAGTTCATGCGATGTCAGTTTCACCGCCTCGCCATCCATGGTGACACGTGACTGGCGCGTATCGAGGGTGACAGGGCCAACTGTGATCTCAGAACTGGCATGGCCCGCCGAACGCCGGATGAGCGCGCGCAACCGGGCCAGCACCTCCTCCATATGGAACGGTTTGGCGACATAGTCATCAGCACCCGCATCGATGCCGGACACTTTATCGCTCCATCGGTCGCGTGCGGTGAGCATGAGCACCGGCATGTTGTGACCGTCGGCGCGCCATTTTTCGACGATGGTAATGCCGTCCATTCCGGGCAGACCGATGTCCAAAATGATGGCATCATAGGGTTCTGCCTCGCCCAGAAAGTGGGCGTCCTCCCCCTCCTTCGACGAGTCGACGGCATAGCCGGCGGCGACCAGTGCATCGCACAATTGGCGATTCAACTCAGCATCGTCCTCGACCACCAATATGCGCATGGCGTTCGCCCTTCGAATTGTCGGTTCAGACCAGTGGTTACTTTCGATCAACCACAACGGTTTTGCGTTGCGGCGGCTGGTTCTTGCGCTCTATCAGAAGCCGGATGACGCATTTTTCGCCATCCACATTCACTGCAAGCAGCCGTCCCCCTTCAGCTTTGGCAACCTGATTGGCCTGTTGCTCGCAGCTAAAGGCCGGTGTCGTGGCACTCACCAATAGCCCAAGCGACAAAAAAACCAGATATTTGAGCCTGACCCTCATCGCCGACATGCCCGGTTGCCATTCATTGTCTCATCAATAGCAGACACGAGGTGAATGCGTGATGAACACGTCATGTATCGCCAACCGGGCAATTCGCGCAACAGGCGTGGGACTCTGGGGACCATCTACCCTCGCTCACTCGATCAGTGTGTCCGCGGTCAAACGGCCGAACACGGCAAAAAGCGAACCGGCGACCGCTGTGAGTTGCAAGGCTGCATCAACCAGATGAGCTTGCGATTGCGCGTCCACATCGATGCCAACCGCCGACCCGGCAGCGGCAAGAACAGCGATAAGCGAGCCCCAGATCGTTTTCGATGCATACCAAGGCTTGATGTTGTTCATGGATGAGTTTCCTCGTCAGCTGGTGTTGTAAGGCAGGAAAATCTGGGCGACGGGCCCGGCGCCCGTGCTCGCTCCAATCTGAGACACAGATATTGTGAGCGTTTGGCCGGCGGCACCAAAAGCCGCGTTCAGTTGCGCGGACGAGACCGTGTGAGATGCTGAAGCCGTGGTGATTTGTAGGCTCTGCGCGCCAGATCGGGCAATCGTCAATGCGTAACTTTCAGCGGTCTCGCTCATGGGAATATCAACAACGGCCCAGTCGTCGGCGGCGCCGCGGTCGCGACGAACCCATGATATGTCAACATCGCCGTTGAAACGCTGAACGGCGCGCAAATGCGCGGGTCGAAAGGGCTGCAACCCGCGATAGCCCGGCGCGAATGTCGCTCTGGAAAATTCCGGGCCCGCCAATTCTGATCCTGCCGGCCCGATGAGCCAATTCAGCGCGAGGCCCCTTTCGGCCGGCGTGATTTCCATCGGTCTGACCGCCGTATCGAGCAAAACGACGCGCGCGCCGACGGAGGCGCCCGCTGCGGCTTCAACCTCGGTTCCGGCCTGCCCTCGCAAAAGTCTGGTCAATCTCCAACTTTTCGTCGCGACAAGCTGCGCGTCCGCGAATTGCACAATCTCCCAACCGCCCGCGTCTGCCTCAATGGCCAGCGCATTGCTACCACCCAGAACATTGATCGGATCGATAGTGGCCAACTGGCCAACCAGCATGCGAACCGTCACATCTTGTGCCAGCGACCATCTGCTGGTCACGAAACTCGGTTGAAGCGCTGAATCAAGAGAGCCAATTGTTGCTGCATTTTCAAGTGTTTGGCGCGGTGCGTAATTTTCCTGACTCGCAGATGCAAACACCGCCATCGGCCCGGGCCAGGGGCGTGCGGTTGCAGCGACCATGTTGGAGCGATCACCGGTCACGCTGCCCAAGGCGGGAAGATCGAGAAATGTTGCAAGCGGTGCGCTGGCCTGCGCGTCACCGGATCGCTCCTGACGTTCAAACACTCCGGTGGCAGAGCCGGACGGTGCTTGTTCGCTGGCCCGCAAGGTCAGGCGAACCGCGTCATCTTCTTCAACCTTGCGGATTTGCCAGCGCATCTCAAAGCTGGGAATGGGCTCTTCCAGCCCTTCAATGACGACTTCGTCCCCGACGACGAGGTCACGATAGGATGGCGGCAAGGCGATACTCAGCGTTTCGCGCGCCGCCCAGACATCACGCAGCCAGCTATCGAGCAGCGGCTGCGCCTGATAGGGCTCAACCACCAGCGGCGCGGTGAACTGAGCCTGTTGTCTGGAATGTCCATTGATGCGCTGAGCATCAGTCTGTGCATCCTGATAGGCATTCGCGGGGTTGCTGTGATGGAGCGAGACCCGATGCGGCAAGTCCTCCAACTGCGCCCGCCCCCGATTGATCGCAGGCTCATCGCGCAACAGCGCAATGTCGGTACGCTTGATGCGAATTGCCGGATCGATCCCCGCAGACTTGAAGATCAGGCTGCCGCGATCCTCATAAACAGACAGTCGAAACAGCGAGATAATCACTTCCAACGCATCGCGCGCCGATGCAACTTCAGCGATGGCATAGCCGGTGAAAACGTCCGTGACCTGGGTCACGTCGAATGTCTCAACACCGCTCTCTTCCAACAGGGTCGCGATGAGATCACGCAGTCGAAGCGACCCCAGCCGCCCGTTGAGCCAATGGCCCTTGTTCCAGTTTTCAGCGTCCGACCATTGTTCGGAATTGTCTGGAAAGGCCGGGTAGGGGCGGGCATCCCAGGCCCAAAGCGCGTTGCGGTTCTTGTCGACCATGCGCCCGCCATAGAGCGGCGAAACCGGATTATTGGCAGCATCAAACTGTGGGTGAGCGCCATCCCAATGGGCCTGGTGAGCAGCGATATACTCCATCATCACGGCATCGTCGCGTCCCCCATCGGAGAAGTGCGGCACAGCGCTTTCTGATGATTTGGCGTCAAAGAACACGTTTGGCTGATTGGCACCCTTGTCGATGGCGGGGCAGCCGGACTCAGTGAAAATGATGGGCTTGGACATCGGAACCCACGGACCGGCTTGCGATACCTCAGCGCCGTTGATGCGATCAAAGTGAGGATTGCTCCACCATGAGATCAGGTCCTTGTTGCGGAAAACCCAGGGTTTTCCCAACCCATCGGTGATCGGGGTGCGCTGCCCGGCCTCGCGGTGGGACTGTGAGGCGTAGTACCAGTCATAGCCTTCGCCGCGCGCGATATTTGCAGCGAGCATGACCGGATCGCGTGACGAACGCCCCTCGTCACCTGTTGTGGCGTCACCACGCCAGTCCGAGATCGGAAGATAGTTGTCGATCCCAACGGCATCGATGGATGCGCGCGACCACAGCTTGTCGAGATGGTAGTAGACGTTTCCAGAGCCGTCCGTCGGGTGATATCCGAAATACTCGCTCCAATCAGCGCCGTAGGTGATGAGGCAGTCATTGCCCAACATTGTGCGCACATCGTCGGCCAGACGCGACAGACCGTCGACAAACGGAAAGGTCCCCCCCGGGCCCCGAACGGTCGAAACGCCGCGCATCTCCGAGCCGATCATGAACATGTCGACGCCACCGGCACTTTGAGCCAGCCGGGCATAGTGCAAAATCATGCGGCGAAAGGACCAGGGCAGCCCGCCCTCATGGGCAATCGTGTCACCCTGCACTTGTATCTGCCACGGCTCGACATCACCCAGAAAGGCGTCAATCTGATCGCTAGCAGTCTGGCTGCCATCTGGCGAACCGGCGTGGCCGGGAGCCGGATCGCAGGTGATGCGTCCGCGCCATGGAAAATGCGGTTGCTGAGCCTGCCCATAGGGATCCACACGCCCATTGCCGGGCGGGACATCCATCAGGATGAAGGGATGAATGCACACATCCAGTCCGCGCGCCTTGATGGCCGCAATAGCGCGCCGCACGGCATTGTCTGATGGTGTGCCACCGAAATTGGGAGAACCGCTTAATTGCGAAATCAAACGCGCCTCGCCGCGAGACAAACCCGCTACACTCCAGTCTTCGCCATCGCTGATCGTGCGGGATGACGTTTCAACCGCCGGGTACAACTCGCACTGTCCGGCCCGCAAGTCGTTCCCAAACCAGGATACGACAAGCGAAATTTGTCGAAGACCGGGGCAGATAGCGCGCAACTCGTCCAGAGATGCGAGAAAATCGGTCTGCGCCCAGCTTTGAGACACGTTCAGCCGACGCGTCTCGACACCCTCGATCCTGTCGGCAACAGGCTGCGTATCGTAGCCAAATTCCGTCGCAGCCGGGATCATGTTGACGGCACGGATGTCTTGTTCCAGGCGCCCAACCGACCTGACAATCTCCACCGCGATTTGCGGAATGCGATTGCCGTAAGCTTCCAGCGCAAAATGCTCAAACACCAGATAGGCCAGCCCGCGATAGGCCGGCGCATTGCCTGCGCCCTGCTTGGCCTCGATCAGGCTGTCCGGCTGCTGGGTGGCCGTGCCGCGATGCAACCGGATCGTGTGCTTTCGCTGATCGAGGATATGTCCATCAACCCAGATGCGGCGAATGCAGGCGATTTCTCCTTCGCACAGCGCGATGGCGAAGTTTCCGTAATAGGCATAGGACGTGACGGTCGTGGACTGGCCGCCTCCGCCCCCTTTGCCACCCTGCGTTTGCGTCTGCGTGCTCTGGACTTCCTCAAAACGAGTTGCCCAGATGATTTCACCTGAAACGCGAGCCTGGCCGAAAATGCGCGGGATGGCCGTTCCCTCTCGCGAAGACAGCAGCTGAGCGCTTTCCAGGCGTGGGCCGGCAACGGCGCGATCTTCGGGTCCAAACAGCGACTGATCGATGAAAGACCCGGCAATGGCACCGGCGGCTCGCCCAACAGCAGCGCCAACAGGCCCGCCCAGCGCACCTCCCAGTGCTGTGCCGACGGTTTGCAGGATGATCGTCGCCATCAGACTGTCGCCACGTCACGCGAAACGCTGGGAAAGCGAAAGGCCGCAACGATCCGGCTGGACCAAAAATCGCCTAGCGCGTTTTCGACCACGGCATTTCCATCATAGGCATGGATGAAATGCGTTGGCGACGAGACGATGCCGCAATGCTTGGCGACACTGTGCGGGCGCATGCGAAAGATGAGCACATCGCCAAGATCGGCGGTCTCCATATCGGTTGGGTCGAAATAGCTCTGCGCGACTTCAAGCAGTCGCTCGCGACCACCGGTCTCGGCCCAACTGCTTGAATAGGCGGGAACGCGCTCAGGCTCGGCACCTTCAATTTCGCGCCATATGCCACGCAAGAGGCCCAGACAGTCGCACCCCACCCCTTTCAACGAAGCCTGGTGCATATAAGGCGTTCCAAGCCAGCTGCGGGCGCAGTCAAGCACACGCTGCCGCGCAACGGTCCTGTTGTTCACTGTTGCAATCCTCAATCGATCAGCGGGCGACCGTCATGCACGGTTGCATCATCGGCATAGCCAAGAGCGAAGTCACTGCCCGGCATATGCGGAAAGCCCCGGAAGTTCAGATGGTTGCCGAATTTTGCTTTGCAGATGGTAAAGCTCTTGTCGCATCCGGCGGTCACGTGGAACGCGTCACCTATCTGCGGCAGATGCGGCAATGCCTTCCACAATGTGAGTTGTGTGTTGGCACCGTTGCTGGCGGCAAGTTCGACACTCAACCCGATATTGTCGCCGCTTGTCCAGGTGAGGTTGCCATGGGTGAACCAGCCCGAGGGAAATGCCGTCAGCCCGGAACAGGTGAAATCCAGACGGCCTTTGACCTGTGAGACCGCACCGCTGCCATGGAATACCGACGACGACAAATCGACACCGCATCGTCCATCGCCAAGCACGGCATCGCAGCGGCGCGAATAGGTGCGGCCAAGTTTCTGCTCCAACAAGGATGTGAGACCACGCAGCTCCGCGCGAAAACTCTCATCTTCTTGTGTGACTTCGCCGATGATGGCCGTGCGCATATGATGGCGCTGGTCGGGCTGCGCCCAGTTGACGAGCCAGACATCAACCCTCGCGCCATCGTAAAGACCCGCATTCACATCCTTGGAAGCGATGGAAACGCTTGAGAACGCGCCTTCAATGTCCTGATTGTCCGAAGACAGACCAAGCTCGCTGACCGCCGCAGTAGGGCGAAAACCGCTCGCCGCTTCGCAGGCCACACCTTCTATGGACAGATTGCGGTCGTGGTCCGTGAAGCCAAGAACCACGCCATCGCTGCGCCTGACAATCCAGCACGTGCATGTCGTGGTGACAGCGCCATCGAGATGGTCTTTCAGCTGAGGATCAAACGCTCTCACAGCACCACCTCAATCAAAGGAATGGAGGGGATGTCGCCCGCATTGAAAGCCGACAGGCTGACGGTCAGTTCATCGGATGCAAAGCGCACTGGAACGTCGAACGCATAGCCCGCCGTCACCACCGCACCCTGAGGCGGGATGTGGCCTGGTTGAAAATGAATGGCTGAGGTTTCGAGATCAAAGTCATAGGCGGCACCCTGCACAGCGACCACGCCATCCACCGCAACCGACAGCGTATCAAGATCGGGCAGCGCAATGCTGCGTGCATAGGCATCGCCTCCGCTCCCATAGGACTTGATGAGTGCAAAGTCCTCGCGACTGCCGGTGCCCAACCCAAGATACTGATCGACCGGTTGCGGTTCATCCTTCGGTGCGCCGCTCTTCCAGTCCAGCGGATCACGATAGCGAAAGGCATGAAGCGGCCCCCGTCGGGCCTCGTAAAAGGCGACGACTTCATGCAGCGCCTGCAAGGTCTTTACGCCATATCCGGCCTCGTAGCGCCGCCGCGAATGGGCCCAACGCTGATTGCGGTGTTCCTTGCCGGAGCCGAGCGTTACAATTTCCGTGTTGCGCTGAGGACCGCCAGACGAACCGATTGCGATGTCCGTTGGAAAACGGGTGTCGTGAAACATGGTGAGATCAGCCATGGCGCGGCCTCATCGCGTTCGGCGCGAGCGAGCGACGCTGCGTGCCAGCATGGCAGAAATCTGCCCTTCAGAGCGCTTGAAGCCTGCAACATCGGGCGTGGACACGTTGAATGTGATGTTGACGCCAGCACCGCCCATATCGCTGCTGCGCACACCCAAGCGCCCGCTGCCATCCCGGGCCAGTGGCATGATCGCTTCCGCACCCGCCTCCCCCAACAAGCCAAGTTGCTGACCGGACTGAAAGAAGGTTGGCACGCCGATGACTCCGCCTTTTGCATAGGGACGGAAACTCGGCGTCGGCACCGCTCCGGCGAGCGACGGCAACGCCGTTGGTGTCGTGGAAGTGGCAGATGGAACAATGGCCGAGAAGAGCGACTGCACCAGACCACCGGCAGCCTTTTCCAGCGGTTTGACAGCGACCGATAAAGCCATGTCAGACAGGCGCAATGCGATCGATTTCAACGTGTCCTCGAAGGATTTACCGCTTCGGATCGCCGAACTGATGGTCCCCACAAACACGGAGCCAAATCGTTCAGTCAGCTTCTGTAGGTCCTCGATGGTGGTCGCGATACCGGAAACGCCGTCCCCTTCGGGCAAGGAAACAGCGCGGTCGATCGCCGATTTCATCGTCCCGGCGAACTTTGAGCCGAAGCGTTCGGTTTGCCTCTGCAAGTTTCGGAAGGCCCCCGTGAAAGCAGACATATCCGCCTTCACCGGAACGGTGATGGGTTGTGTGGTCTCGTTCATCTCGTCGATACCGCTTCGGGTGATTGGGTGATGTCCGGACTGTCGTCCGGAAAGCGCGCCATAGCGTCCTCCAGCCAGTCTCGCTTCGGGGCCTCAATCGGGGCGACAAAATGAGCCTGCGCGGCCGCTTCCAGCTCGCGCAATGTCATGGACCAGAAGGCGCGAGGAGAAAGGCGAAGGACGCCAAATCCGAAGCGCATCGCAGCCGACCAATTGAAGGGATCACTCAAGGTTTTGGTCGCGAAGGGTCATCGCCGCCAAAGGTCGCCTCCAGCAAAGCGCCGACGATTCGTGCGTAGCCGACGGCCCCACCCTCGGCCTGCATTTGGGCTACCTCATCATCGGAAAATGTGTGCCCCGCCCCGCGCAGGCCAGCCGCCACGATGTGCATCATGTCGCTCGCCCTCAAAGTGCCGCTTGAAAAGCGCTGTACCAGCTCATTGAGATTTTGCGATGAGAAGCGCTCTTCAAGTTCAGCCAGAGCGCCCAGGGTCAGGCACAGAACCAGTTCGCGACCATCCAGCCTGGCCGATATCTCCCCGCGATACCGGTTGACCATCAGGAAGCCGTAAAGCTCAACGGACCTGCCGACTCCAGCGCCAGGTCGAAGGTGACTTCCCCAGTGTGTTCGCCGGAATATTCCAGAGCGGTGATCTGAAACTCACCTTCAACCGTGCCGAAATCCGGAATGACGATCTGCCAGCTTTCAATCGTGCCGTTGAAAAACAGTCCGCGGACCATCTCGTCGGACGCTGAATCCTTGAAGATGCCGCTGCCTGAAATGGACGCACGCTGCACGCCTGCACCTGCCAGCAGCTGGCGCCATCGACCTGCGCTTTCAAAATCGGTGACGTCTACCGTGTCGGTGTTGAAGGCGATACGTCGGGAACGCATTCCCGCAACCGTGGTTGGCGTGCCGCCATTGATGAGTTTCAACAGCAGATCCTTGCCGCGTTGGGCTGTCATGGCTTTGTCCTTTGTGAATCAAGTCTGAGGGTTGACCCAATCGGTTCAACCAGAAGGTTCAATCGTTGCCGTGAATCGCATCACGGCATGCACATGGTCCGTCTCGTGGTCTCGACGCGTCTCGGCGAGTTGGAAACGCAAGGCGACCAATTCATGCGGATTGGTCAACGCGACATCATCGGTCAGCACCCGGCGCACGAGGTCCTGAAGCGAGTTGCATTCATGACGACTGTTTGCGCGCGACCACACATGCACGAAGAAAACGATGGTCTCGCCATCCTCCGTGGAAGTGCTCCAATCCGATACGGTCGAACGGCCCAGAACGATGTAGGGCGCAGAGACCCGTTCCGGCACGCGATCATAAATCTTGGCCGATCCGAGTGCTGTCAGCAGCTCGCCATCATGTGAAAGCGCCTGAAACAGCGCACGCTGCAAGGCGGTGCTGGCCGCACTCATTTCAGTCCCCTTCGACTCGCTTGCCGTGTTTGGGCAAAGTCGAATTCGTCGATTGCACTTGGCTCAGCCGGTTGAACCGCTTCGGCGGTTCGGTTCTCGGCGTGACGCTGTACTGCTTCCTGCACCTGTTGTTGAAGGCCGAGACGTTCCAGCGCCCGCGCGAAGTCTGAAAAAGTTGCGTTGGTTGCCTGGTTCATCGTCCAACCTCCCGCGTCATGCAGATCAGGTAACGTGCACGCTCATCGGGATCGAAAACGACATCGATCTCGAACACGCGTTGATTCAAGATCATCCGCCAACCGCTTGAAACGTCGTCGCGAAACCGAATGGTGATCGCATGGCTCTGTACCTCGCTGGTCTGATCGGCGATCTGGCGAAATCGGGCATCGACAGGTTTCATGGCGGCCCAAACATCGCCAATTTCCGTCCAGGCCGTTTGCAGCGCACCGAATCCGTCGGCAGTCTCGACAGGCTGCTCAAGTCGCATGCGCCAGTTGAGAGCGCCGGGATCGTACAGGCCTTTCACAGTCGGAACCTGCGAAAGCGGTTGAGCACGGCTTCAAAACCCGGAGGCAGGGACACGGGCTGATCCTGCGCTGAAACTGCACCGCGGAACTCGTACCAATGCGCAACCAGCATCAGCACGGCGCGTTTGATCAGCTGCGGAATGTCTCCGGCGGCATCACCAATGCCGACCTGGAGATCGACTTCCAAACCGTTTGCCGTAACGTCGTGCGAAACGGCTGATGACAGCGTGAGCGTGAGGCCTTCGCGCTCCAGCACATAGTCTTCCTGCGCCAGCACCTGCGGGACGCCTTCGCGATCAAACGCTGTGACAGCAACGACGGACTGAACCGGTGACAGATGCAACGCAACGCACCGGTTCTGCGGCATTTCGCTTTCATATTGACGCCATTGCTGGGTGATGAAGCGCTGGCCGCTCATCGTTTCAGCATATTGGCGTGCCGCGCTCAGCGTATCAGCCAACAACGTGTCTTCGTGATCATGGTCAATGCGCAAATGCGCCTTAACCTCGGCGAGCGTCAAAGGCTCGACGGCGGGCGCTACAATTTGTGCGATTGTCATGGTTTTTCTCCCGATTGGAAAGGATCGAACCCGGATATGAAAACGGCCCCGTCCAACAGGTGAACGGGGCCGCGATCGGCACGATGAGCGGGCGGGTTCGGGGGCTGCCCCGCTCAAACGTTGGGAGGGAGGAGACCTACGCCGTGCCGAATTTGATCAGCTTGATGGCGTCGTAATCCTGAACGCCGCCGCCAACGCGCCTGGTGGTGTAGAACAACACGTAGGGCTTGGCTGAATAAGGGTCGCGCAGAACGCGAACGCCGGTGCGATCCACCACCAGATAGCCGCGACGGAAGTCGCCAAAGGCAATTGACAGAGAGTCATTTGCGATATCGGGCATGTCTTCGGCCTCGACAACTGGAAAGCCCATCAGCATCGCCGGTTGGCCAAAGGAAGCGGGCGCCTGCCAAAGATAGTTGCCGTCGGCATCCTTCAGCTTGCGCAGTTCAGCCTGCACCTTGCGGTTCATCACGAAGGACGCATTTTGGCGATAGCCCGCCTTCAGCGCATAGATCGTGTCGATGAGCACGTCAGCACCATCGGAGGCGGCGAGTGCGCCGTCCACGCCGGTCGTCACATAGCCGAGATTGCCCCAGATCCAAGCCGACTCAGCAACGGTGGGCGCTGCCAGAAATCCGGTCGGCTTGTTGACACCATCCCCATTGACGAAGGCAGCGCTTTCCTGCTCTGCGAAGGCGGTTTCCACCTCTTCGGCGATCCATATATCGAGATTGATCGCAGCATCTTCCAGCAAGGTCGAAGTCGCTGCCGGCATGGCGTAGAGTTCCATCGTGGGGAACTGAAGCTCCTGCAATCCGGGTGCGGCGGTCTGCGGGCGAATGTCAGTTTCCCCAACCCAGCCCGTCGCTGGACCAGTGGATGCAAACGGCTTCTTATAGAGCGAGGCAGACACCTGTCGGATGCTCGCAATGGAGCGAATTGGTGAAACTGTCGCCAAGCGCTTGCCGATTTCGGTCGACAGCTCTTCCGGCACAAGAAAGCCGCCATCGGGATCGGAACTGACCGACAAGGCCTTTTCTTCCAACTGACGCAGGCCAAGTTCCTCGCCTTTGCGCATATAGGCATCAAAACCGCTTTTGTGCTCGCTGGCCTGCAAGCCGGAAAATCCGCCACCGCCAAGCGCCGGTCGCGCACCTTTCAGCAGCAAAGCATCGAGATGTCGCTTCTGCTCGTCCACCGCGCGGTTGATGCGGTTCATCTTCTCTTCGGTCACGACATCAGCGGAGACCTGGGTTTCGATCTGCGCCAGACGTTCATCATTGGCTTCACGAAACGCCTCAAAGGCACTCATGAAGTCGTCAAAGGCTTCTGCAACGTCGGTTGCGGTGCCCATTTTCGTTTCCAGCCCTGTGGGCGGCGCGAGCGTTTGTGAATGTGGAGTCATGCACTTTTCTTTCGGTTGAAGGATTTCAGATTGCGTGTTGCGGCACGCAGCTTCGCCGTCAGCGCAGCGGCATCGCCGATCTGCTTGACGGTCTCGACCCGCGCTTGCGGAAGCATGGGAAAAGTCACAATGGACACTTCCCAAAGATCGGCCTGCAAAATGGTGCGGATGCCGGTCTTGGGATCGGTACGACTACGCTCGGTCTTGAAGCCGATGGACAGCCCGTCCACGGCTCCGGCGCGCAGCAATTCCAGCGTTTGCGCAGCCCGCCCGTGGCTGCCGACGATGCGGCCCTCGACAAATAGCCCCTGCTCGTCCTCAGCAATGCGCGACCAGGCTCCAATGGGCTCTGCCGGATCGTGCTGAAACAGCATGCGAATGCCGCCAATGCCACGCCTTGAAAGTGAGGCCGCGAAAGCGCCTCTGGCAATCTTGTCGCGACCAAGATCGACCTTGTCGAACAGGCTTGCATAGCCGCTGAACGTGCCGTCTCTCGTGACTTTGTCGAGCGGCACGGAGATGCGTTTTATGTCCAGCCCGTTGCGGTCTTTACTGCGCATCAGCGTCGCTCCTGATGTTTGTTTTGGCCATCGCGGCCATTTGGGCGCGTGCCGCGATCGAGCTTGCGTTCGATCCAGCCTTCAACGCCGCGCCGCATCATGCCGAGACCCCACCAGGCGAAGAGGCTGCAAGCCGCAGCGCCCACCAGTGTCATCTCGACCACCGAAATCTTGTCCAGCAGGCCGAGCACATCGAACAGCTTGGCGCCGACGGTGCCGCCGAAGACGACGCCGGTCGCAACGCCAACACCCAGGCGCAAAAATGCTTCTCGTCGCCCATGCGGCAGCACATAGGCAATGGAAATGAGTGAGCCGGCCATCGCACCAACGAGCTTTGCGAGCCAAAGCGTCGGCGTCAGTTCGTGAAACATCGAAGGAGGTTGAATGGCCCTCAATTCGACCAGATGAGGATCAAACATCGTGACCCTCCGGCTGCGGCGAATAGCCCAGGGCTTCGCGCTTCTCCGCATCGGTCAGGAAGTCGGCATTTGCGAGCCGCGCCCAGACCGCCTCCCGTTCCTGACCCAGGCCCTCGATGCGATCCTCATCGATCGCCAGCCGGATGTCCGGGTCGAACCATTGCCGCAGCCAGTGATTGAGCCCGTCCAAAGTGCGCACCAGCATTGGGATGAGCGTCTGGCGTGCGAAGGCGCGATTGGCCTCCGCATAGTTTGAATAGGTGTTGTCACCGGGAATGCCGAGCAACATAGGCGGCACACCGAATGCGAGCGCAATATCGCGCGCCGCGCTGTTGCGCGCCTCAACGAAATCCATGTCCTTGGGCGAAAGGCCCATCGCCTTCCAGTCCAGCCCGCCCTCCAGAAGCAGCGGGCGCCCTGCCCGACTGGCCCCGCTGTAACCATCCTCCAGCTCCGATTTCAGCCGCGCGAATTGATCCTCGCTGAGATTGGAGGAGGCCGCATTGGCATAGACCAGAGCGCCGGACGGCCGAGCCGAATTGTCGAGGAGGGCCTTGTTCCAGCGGCTTGCAGCGTTGTGGATATCAAGTGCCATCAACGCTGCCTGAAGCGGCGGAAAACCCGTCAGATCATCAAGTGGATGAAACAATCGAAGCTGCGCAACCGGCATGCGCCCCTGTGCATCGGCGCGATATGTCACGCTTCTGTTTCCTGCGCGATATTCGAACCCTTCCACCCAACCATTTTCGCCGGTGATCGCACTCACCCGGTCGGGCCGCAGCAAATGAAGTTCCCTTGGGGTCCCCTCAAGTGCGAGCAGTTCGACATAGGCGTTGCCGGAGATCAGCAGATGACCGACAAGCCCTTCTACAAAGTCGCTACGTCCCATTTGCTGGTTGGGCCGCGTAACGAGATCAAGCGCAGGATGGCTGTCGAGTTCCTGCGCGCCATCGTAAAGCAGCAACGGCACTGCGGCGGCGTTTTCGCAAATCAGCCGCACGCATCGATACACCACCGGATTAGCCATGAAGCCGCGTCTCGCCATGGTTGCGTAGTCTGCGGATGACCAATGGGCATGTCCGCCATGTGACACGGCAAACAGGCTCGATACATCCTGCGATTTGGTTGTCTCGACCACGCCGGTTCGCGCCGGCACCAGCCAGCGGAGAGGATTTTTCATCACGTCTTCCCGATGTGAGATCGCAAAAAGGGCGATCAGAGTTTCAAAGGCCCCGCACGCGCGGCGCCGCATTGTCCTTGAGCATCAACTCGCTCAGCGCCCAGACCAGCGCATCGAGCCGGTCCGGCGAGCGACCCGAACTCAAGCCGTTGAGCCCGAAGTCGCACATCTCATCTTCCAGTTCGGTCAGGCCCGGCAGATGGCTGACAAGGCCGCGCTCATACAAATGTGCAACCGGTTCGGCACGCAGATATTTGCCACGGCTCGCCTTGACCTGCGTGATTGGCAGCGTTGACCTTGCCGCGCGCAACACGCTTTCAGCCATATCGCCGCCCTGATTGGTCTCGATTACCACCCGGTCAGCATCAAACGTATCAAACGCGTCCAAAGTCATCGCCACCCATCGTGACGGGGACACGGCGGCCAGGCTGCGATCCGCCAGAACCCAGGCCCGGCCTTCGCCGCATTGGCCTGCGACGACAATGCCGCAACGGTCAGACGACACCTTTCCCGTAACCGGGGGGTCAACCGCCACAACAACACGCCGCAACGGTGGAGCCTCGCCTGCCCGGCATTGTTCCACCAGATCGCGTGACCAGAGGGCGTCCGGCCTGTCCTCGATCAATTCCCCGTCCAGTTCCTGCCTGCCCAACCGGGTGCCGCGATAGACGTTGACGATCCGCTCAAAGAAGCCGCCGGCCAGATGGCTGCGATTGTCATAGGTCGACATGCGCGTCACATGAGTGCGCTCGTCATGCAGGATCGACTTCAACAGTTTTCCCGGTCTCGGGGTCGTCGTGACCACTTGCCGAGGGTTATCGCCAAGCCGCAGCGCGAATTGCAGCATGTCCCAGGTCGCGTTCTGGTTCTTCCATTTTGCCAACTCATCACACCAGGCCGCGCCGAATTGCGGACCGCGCAGTGCGTCCGGATCTTCCGACGAAAATACCTGCGCAACTGCACCATTGGCCCATTCGAGCCGGCGCCGCGACGGCGTCCAGACCGGTCTTTCTGACCGCGGATGCACGGCGAGCAAGCCGGATGCGCCCTCGACCATCACTTCGCGCGCATCGCCATAGGTCTCCGCGACCAGTGCCAACCGTTCCACCGGTCTGGCGAAGAGTTGCCGATTGCCGGTCGCCGCCGCTCTCAGCCATTCGGCTCCTGCCCTCGTTTTGCCTGATCCGCGTCCACCCAGCAGCAGCCAGACCGTCCAGTCATCGCCTTCCGGCCATTGCGTCTCCATCGCATTGGGCAGCCAGACCCGCAGCAGTTTCTCAACCGCATCGAAAGGCAGGCGGTGCAGGCCGAACTCACGACATTTCCTCAACAAGTGCAGATATTTCGCCTTCGAGCGCAGCCGCCCCGCTTTGCTTGTTGGCCGTGGCATCAGTGTCGTTGGACCGCTTCGTGGCACCTTGCATTGTCTCCATTGCCGCCCTGCCCTGCTCGTTTGACGTTTGCACCAGCATCATTTTCTGCTCGACCATTGCGATTGTTTCCAAAGCCTTGGCGAGCGTTGCGAGCGCCCGCATCCGCTTTTCATCACAGGGATCAGGGGGCGCTCTTTTGAGCGCGATCATGTGATGTTCCAGCAACTTGGTCAGACGGGCCAACAACTCGGCGGCGGCGTTGCGCTTTCTCCAGCCTTCTTTTTTGACACGGGCGTGGAAGAAATCCGCTCGACAATGCGCCAGAGGTTGCAATTGCTCGAGCGGAACCCCGAACTGCTCATGCATGCGGCGCAGCATGGCCCAAAGCTCAGCCGCCCTCATTGCGACGCAAGGCCCGCGCTGCTGCTCATGCTCTTTCCTCACATAGATTGAAGCTGACATCCGGATCGCTCGCAGACAGGTGCCGCACACCGGGTTTCAGAAACGCACAAAAAAGGCGGCCTGCGCCGCCTGCGAACACCTTACCGATGTCTTCGTCCACTTCTTCGATTGTGTCAGGACAATATACCAGCATCGCTGCGGTGTCAAGGACTTTTTTCCTAGAAATGCGCTTTTCTCGCCGCGCTAAGCCGTCGGGTCTTCTCCCGGCCAGTCGACGACATGGTCCTCCCACTCTTCAACCGTCAGCCCCTCTTCGGAAATCACGCGGCCCTTCGCGCTCACACCGGCTTTGACGACCGTATTGGAATTGCCGCTCACCAGCGGGTGCCACTCCGGTAAGGGCTTTCCTTCATCCAGCAGCCGATAGGCGCAGGTTGGTGGAAGCCAATGGAACATGCCGACATCCCGCGGTGTCAGCTTGATGCAGTCGGGAACCGTCTCAAACCGATTGTCATAGTCTGAGCAGCGGCAGGTTTGGGGATCAAATAGCTTGCAGGCGACATTGGTGTAGTAAATTTCACCGGTGTCCCAGTCCTCAAGCTTGTTGAGGCAACAGCGCCCGCAGCCGTCGCACAGACTTTCCCATTCGTCGGCGGACATTTGATCAAGCGGCTTCGTCTGCCAGAAGGGTGCTGCGTTCATCATCACGGTCTTTTTGAGGTGCGCGACCTTGTTCCGCGTCTGCAAATGTTGGAAAACACTGCTGCGACGACTCCCTATGCGAGACCGGTTTGATCGCCCAAGCTGGCCCATCGCTGTTTCGAAGCCGAAGAGTTCACCAATAGCATGAACGACCCGTTTGAACGCAAGAAGTCTTCCAAACTCGGCAATGCGTTGCTGGGTTTTGACTCATGGGTTGATGATACGCTGTTCCGTTTCAAATCAAGCGGGGCGGACTGGTGGGACATTCTCACCACAGCTTCGCGAAAATTCCGCGTTCGCGGCGCAAAGAAAGGCGTAGTCGAGCTGCTGTGCGAAGGTTTTACACTGGCCGCCTTCGGCTCCATTTTGATGCTTGCCTTGGCCAAGCCCGCTTTCGAGGAAACCGACAAGAACTGGCGCGCCAGCCAGGAATATTCGGTCACGTTTCTTGACCGTTTCGGCAATGAAATCGGACGTCGCGGCATTTTGCACAATGATGCCGACCCCATCGACACCCTGCCCGATCACTTCATCAAGGCCGTGCTGGCAACCGAAGACCGGCGTTTCTTCGAACACTTTGGCATCGATTTTGCCGGTTTGGTTCGGGCGATGGTGGAGAATGCGCGCGCGGGAGGCGTGGTCCAGGGCGGTTCAACCATCACGCAGCAATTGGCGAAGAATGTATTTCTCACCAATGAACGCACGCTGGAGCGCAAGATCAAGGAAGCGTTTCTGGCGCTTTGGCTGGAATACAACCTGACCAAGCAGGAAATTTTGAAGCTCTATCTCGACCGCGCCTATATGGGTGGCGGCGCGTTTGGCGCAGCGGCGGCGGCAGAGTTTTACTTCAACAAAAGCATCCGCGATGTCAGCCTTGCGGAAGCGGCCATGATGGCCGGGCTGTACAAGGCACCGACCAAATACGCCCCGCATATCAACCTGCCTGCCGCCCGCGCTCGTGCCAATGAAGTGCTGACCAATATGGTGCAGGCGGGGTTCATGACCGAAGGCCAGGTCATCAATGCCCGCCGCAAACCTGCCGGCGTTGTGGAGCGGGCAGCGAAAGACACGCCGGACTATTTTCTCGATCACGCCTTTGAACGGGTGAAGGAACTCGCCATCGGTTTTCCATCCAACACGCTGGTGGCAAAGACCACGCTTGATCCCAGCCTGCAAACCGCTGCGGAAGACGCGGTGATCTCGCATCTTCGCCAGTATGGGTCTGACTATGGCACCAACCAGGCTGCCATGGTGGTTATCGAAAATGGCGGTGCGGTGCGCGCGATCGTGGGCGGGCGAGACTATGGCGAAAGCCAGTACAACCGTGCTACGCGGGCGCGCAGACAACCGGGATCAACCTTCAAGCCCTTCGTCTACACCTATGCGGTCCAGAACGGCTTCAAGCCCAACACCAAGGTGAATGGCGGGCCGATTACGATCAGGGGCTGGTCGCCGCAAAACTACAATGGCCGCCGTTTCGGAACGGTCACGGTGACGACCGCTCTGGTGAAATCAATCAACACCGTTCCGGTTCGAATTGCAGCACGCCTCGGGCGTCGCCCGATTGTTGAACTCGCCGCGCGCATGGGTGTTGAATCTCCGCTCACGGCCGAACCCGCCATGCCGCTTGGTACCAATGAGATGACGGTCATTGAGCAGGCCGCAGGATATGGCGTGTTCATGTCGGGCGGCAAATCGACAAACAAGCACACCATCCTTCAGATCAGCGATGCAGCGGGCAAAACGCTGTATGACTTCAATGTCGATGGTCCCAAGCAGGAACAGGTCATTTCGCCGGAAGCGACGGAAGCCATGAACATCATGCTGTCGCAGGTGCCGGAATGGGGTACTGGTCGCCGGGCCAAGCTGGACGGCATCAAGACGGCCGGCAAAACCGGCACAACGCAGAGTTACCGCGACGCCTGGTTCGTCGGCTATACGGGCAACTATGTTGCAGCAGTGTGGTTCGGCAATGATGACTACGGCCCGACCAACCGCCTCACCGGTGGTCGGCTACCGGCCATGACGTGGAAGAAATTCATGACCTACGCTCATCGGGATGTGGAACTTCGCCCGATGCCGTTTGTCGAAGCGGAGCAGCCCCAGCCTGTTGATGATCAGCAGACCGCACCTGCGGATGAGGACAGACCAGCCGACGCCCCGGTCAACATTGTGCGCCAGCAGCCCCTGCCCCAGGAAACGGCCGCGCTTTTGGTGCGATTGAAGAGCGAGCTGGATTCCGCGCCTGCTCTGGTCGCCCAAACCCTCGCGCGGCGCCCCGGCTCGAGCCGCACATCAGGCTTCGTCCCCAGAACTCGCGGCCAAGATGCAAAGCCGGGCGCGAGTGTTGCAAACAGGTGATCGTCGGCCTTGCTGCGCATCATCCAGATCATCATCGTTGTCGTCGGCGGCCTCGGGCTTGGCGGAGCGGCTTCCTGGTATTCCATTCAGGAGAACCATGGCTTTGGTGCGCTCAATGCCGGCGCCTGGATCGCGTGGCCTCTCGCGGGTGATACGCAGGCCGACCCATACACCAAGGCAAAGGTGGCCGCGGAAGGAGAAATTCCTTTGGGTGCGGCTGAGGGCATTACATTTTACGCCCGCACTGACGATGCCGGCCGTCCCTTGCGAGCTGACTGCCGCTACCGATTGCGCGGCTCACCGCCGCGCTCGCGTTACTGGACGTTGACTGCCGTCGATTTGCAAGGCCGCCCCTTGCAGTTTGACGACACTGTGGTCAACCGCTTGACATCAAACGATGTGTTTCGTGTTGCGGGGCAGGATCTGGTCATCGGTGTCGCGCCGCAGCTGACCGCCGGCAACTGGCTGAAGACGGTTGGCAGCGCGCCGTTCCATTTGGTTCTCAACCTATACGACACGCCGATTACCGGCGCACAGGGAATCGTTGACCCGCAAATGCCGGCAATTGCCCTGCTGGAGTGCCCGGCGTGAGGAAAGTCGCCTACACTCTTGTGCTGACGGTGCTCGCCGCCGGGATCGTCCATCTTGCGGTTATTCTCCTCGTCCCATCCTTTGCATCCCGCGACGCCTGGGCACAATTGTCGTCTACGGCGGGCCGCTGGTCGTTTAACACCATCGCGAAGGCGGATCGCCCCAGCGAAGGCAAAGCGCGTCCCGACACCGCAATGGGAATTGCCGCGTGTCTGTTCAACCTCAATGAAGCGCCGGTTCGTGTGGAAGCGGGTGGCGATCTGCCGTTCTGGTCCGTCGCGGTGTTCGACAGGCTTGGCCAGAACATTTATTCGTTCAACGATCGAACAGCGATCGAAAATGAACTGCTCATGTTGATTGTTGATCCGGTTCAGCGGGCACGATTGCGCAAAAGTCCAGTTGAGGAGCTGGATCAGGCTATCATCATTGAATCGACGTCGCCTGAGGGTTTTGTTCTGCTGCGTGCGCTTCAGATGGATGACAGCTGGGCGCCAAAAATCGCGGAGTTTCTCGCAAACGCCACCTGCGAGCGCTACGACATTCCAGAGGAGTGATTGCGAAGACGTTATGAGGCGGACTGCGTTTTCGCGTCTTCTTTCATACGTTCATAGCGAACGCCTGGAAAGATGATGATTTCGGCTTGCTGATCACCCAGCAACTTTGATCGCGTGGTTCCGGAGCGGCGTTCATCACCACCCGGTTGTTGATCAGGCAACTCCACTATGTCCGGCATGATCGTGAGCCTCGTTGGTCCCCAGATCCCCCACCCGACTGAAAGCGCAGCTCCCAGCGCGGCAAATTCCAACTTGCGCCATTATGGTTAACAGCTTGCTAAGATTCACGCGCCAGACTCAAGTGGAGTGATTCTGTGCTTGCAGGAAGTGACTGGTGGAAAACGCAGCATTCATGGCAACTTCCAAATCTCGCCGTAGCAGACGTCAAAAGGACGAAGATTGCGAAAATCTGCTTGAGATGGCGACAGAGCGCTATTGCGACTCGCAACATTTTGATCGCCTCACCATGCGTCAATATTGCGAGGCCTTCGATGTATTGTCCTCTCAGGTCAGCGCGTCATGCCTGCAAAGGGTTGCCACAGACCTTTCAAGCTGCTCGCACGCTCCTCGCGCTGCAATATTGGCGCTCACCTCCATGCCGGTCGACATATGCAGGCCCATCCTGACAAATTGGCCGAAGCTGGGGCCGCTCGACATGCTGCGCATCATCGAGAATAGCGGCGAACCCCACGGTCGGTGCCTGGCCGTTCGCGAAGACCTGGATCGTGTGGTGATCCGTCGATTGCGGGAATTGCGGTCGCTCGAAATCAATGTTGCGCTAAACCAAAACCCTGCCCTGCTCAATCTGAGTGTCGATGAGCAAACGCAGGACAAGCCGGACCTTACTGCCGACGAGGCCACACATTCCGAAGGTGCAGAAGCCAGGCCGCGGCGTGTGCGCCTGTCTACGATTCAGGATGGTCTGGCCCACGGCCCCCAAAAGGATGCGCAGATCATGGGCGAAATCTGGAGTGGATTGAAAATGCAACCCTCAGCCTCAGACGCATTGATGGAAGCCGCGGCGCGTGGTGGCAAACTTGCCGATGCAGCGCAGGCCAAGGCCCAAGATCACGAGCGCAAAGAGAATGCCAGACCACTTGATCTCGCCACATCGCTGGAGAAGATCGCTGCCGCCAAGTCGCTTCAGGGACTTGCAACATTGATGGCAAAAGCATCCGGTCTAACCTTGGAAACCGCCATGCAAGTGCTGGAAGATACGAGTGGAGACACGATGGCAGTGTTCTTGAAGTCGCATGAAATCGAGTCGGCCGTTGCCAGCCGCATTTTGATGCTGACATTTCCTGCAATCGGCATGTCAACGCAGAATGCCATCAAGGCGATCCGCTTCTACAACGGTCTGACCGTCGAAAGCTGTCGGGATGCGGTTGACCTGTGGCCCAAGGCGACCATCGCAACGGCCAGGCACGAGCCGCAACTGGTCGATGACGAGGGGCCGCGTGGTTCGTTTCATCATGAGCGTCAAGCGTGGTCGCTATCCGAAGCCGAGCTCGCAGACAGACGCGCTCACGGTTGAGCAAGGGATTCTCCCAGAAAGTTTCGGCCTGAACGGTCCTCGACTTCCACAACCCAAAAGTCGGGATCGAGCTTCTCCTCGCGGCTTAGTCGCTCCGTAATTTCGCTGTGGGCGCCCCGTTCGATCAATCGCTCAAAGCGACGCTCATCGACAACACCCTCTTCATAGACAAGCTGCGGGGCCGGTCCATACAGGTCGCAGCCGCCATCAAGCCTGTCGATGAGGATGAAGATTGCACCTGCTTCAGGCGAGCCTTTTCTTGCCTGCGTCGCATACGCGCCCTCGCCTTGAACGCGCCGCAAATAGACGGCCACCCACATGGCGGACGTGACCCTCATGCAGAGTATCAGCCCTGTCGATAGGCGCCGATTTCACGAAGTTTTTGCAGCACTGTTTCGGACGGCTCACCAGTGATCTTCATGCCGTAGTCCAACTGGAAACGCTGGATCGCAGTGGCGGTGTTCTGGCCCATTTTGCCGTCAACCTTCAGTTCGTCATAACCGTAGGCCCGAAGACCGGATTGAATTTGCGCGATCAAGCCGTCCGGGCGGCTCTCCTGCGACTCAATGGTTGGAACCTTGACGGCTTTGACTTCCACCGTGCGCTTCTCTGCTTGCGGTGCCTTTGGCACCGGTACTTCCGCGGGACGAGAAGATGCTGACAGAAGGACTTGCGTGAGCAGTCGAACCGTGGGTTCGCCGTCTACGTTAAGACCTGCGTCGGCCTGAAATGAATTGATAGCGCGTTTTGTCCGTGAACCATAAACACCGTCAAGCTTGCCGTCATAGTATCCGCGCACCGAAAGCGCCGACTGAATTTCCCGCAAAAGATCGGCGGACGCTGTTTCTGTTGCGGCTGGCGCAACACTGTCCTGCGGTTCGGCTCTCACCAACTTAGGTTCGCTCTGGGAAGGCATTGAGATCGCCTCCGGGGCTGCCCGTGTCGAGAACAAGGGGGCGGGATGCGGACCCGGCTGATACCAGATCGCATTCACAAAGACCGCACCCATAACCATGATGGAGAGTGCCGCCCCACCGCTCAATGCCGGGTTTTCCTTGACGAAGGCGAGTTTCGACCGGCCGCTCGGCTTCGGTTTAAGACGCTCTGGCTGATAGGCGTGCATGGCTATCTCCTTTACTCAATACTTTTTGCGGCAGCGTTCCGCTTGCTGAGGCGACATCACGGTCGCCGGGCAGGTCGATGACCTTCACATCTTCTCGAAAGGGAATCGGACTGGCGGCTGAGCGCTGAATGGGCAGCACAACCGTGGCAACGGTGCCCTCACCCTTGGTGCTGGTCAGCTCAAAACTGCCGCCGTTCAGGGCGGTCAGAGCCTTGGCGACGTAAAGCCCGAGTCCTGTGCCTTCAAAGGTTCGGTCGAGGCCGGACTCAACTTGTAGGAAGGGTTGTCCGACCTTTTTGACGAAGTCCTCGTCCATGCCGATACCGGTATCGGCGATGACGATTTCCATGCGTCGCTTCTGTTGATGAACAGCGAGCGAAACGGTCCCGCCAGATGGGGTGAACTTGATGGCATTGGACAGCAGATTGACGATGATCTGCTGCCAGGATCTGCGATCGCCGTGAATCAACTCTGTGTGTGTATCGACGTCGACACGCAGATCGACGCCTCCCTTATCGGCCAACGGGCGCAATGTTCCTGTCGCGGCGCGAACGATTTCATCGACGGTAAACTCGCTGTTGGCAATTTCATACTTGCCTGCCTCAATGCGCGACATATCCAGAAGGTCGTTGATAACCTGGAGCAGGTGCTGCCCGGACCCTCTGATATGATTGAGATATTCGTTCTGGCGCGGGCTGATCGTCTCCTCCGACAAAATATCGCAAAAGCCGATAATGGTGTTCAGCGGGGTGCGCAGCTCGTGGCTCATTGTTGTCAGGAAGCGGCTTTGTCTTTCGACTGAGCGTGCATATTTCTCCTGCTCGCGCTTGCGGGCTCTTTCGCGCGCAATCTGCGCCGTGCGATCAACGCTTATGGCCACGATGCTACCAACGGTTCCGTCTGCTGCCCGTCGCGCATGGATTTGCGCTTCCATGTGTAGCCAGCAGCCAAGTTCGCTGCCGCCCCGGCGCAATCTGTAGGCCACAGATGTGGGCGCTTCATCGTGCCAAACCTGAGAGAAGCCCTTCAGCAGGGCGACCCGGTCTTGCACATGGACCCGCTCCAGAAAACCTCCGTTCTCCAGTTCGGTGGGTCCAACGCCTGCAATTTCAACGCTGTTGCACGACACAAAGCACACCGCTCCATCTTGGTGATGGGTGGTCACGAGTTCGGCGCGATCCCGCATCATGCGTTCGTCCAAACCCGAGATAGCGAGTCGTGAATGATCCTCCTGCTGCTTCAGCAGGTGAGACAATCGGTGCAAGACCGAAACAGCGTAGAGGAACGCGAGCGCGAGCGCTGGCCAGTGTTGCGACGCCTCCGTGCCGACGGGCGTGAAAGAGTGAGGAAAAAAGAGAGCGGCGCTCAACGCACAAACTACGACCGCACCAGTAAACAGCGATCCGGCGAGCACCGGTCTGCGCGCCTGCCAAAGCGATGGCTCAAATGCAAAAAAGCAAGCGATCGCGATGAGAGCGACAGACCAGGAGCCAACCAGCGCGACACCGGTTCCCAGGACCAACGCGGCCGCTGACGCTGACGCAAATAGAACGGGCTTCAACCGTCCAGTTATTGAAAGCGCGCAGCCGAGCAGAAAGGGAACCAAGGCCAGACCCGCGATCACAGACCATAAAGCGGGTGATGATTGGTTTGTGACAGCGACAATTGGCACAGTAGCCAATGCGATGCCACTCATCATCCAGGCGATGCGCAGGAACCGCATTTGGCGCGCATGTTCGCTCCCTCCCGGAGGAACTCCGATGTGAACGAAACGCGATACAAAGCTGTCAATCGCACGATTCCGGGCGGAGAAACGCAATACTGGACCTCACAAAAGCGCGCGTGAATGAACCTTTGTGTAACTGTCTCACAAGCCCTTTAACGGAAAACTAAACATGACCGACCGGACGCAGAATTTTGTCGCACCCCTTGGTAAAACGGCACTGAGATCATAGGTCTTGGCCCGACAAATACCGCACGAATTTGGGCGAAATCCTGTGAGCCATCCCTTGCAAGACGGCACATCGATCGAAGAGATCGTTGAGAATTTCTCCTTCCTCGAGGATTGGGAGGACCGCTACGCTTATCTCATCGAACTGGGGAAAGGTCTCCATCCGCTTGAGGCCGATGAAATGTGTGACACCAACAAGGTGCGCGGCTGCGCCAGCCAGGTCTGGCTGGTCAGCGCGGTTGAGGACGGGCTGGTTCATCTGCGCGGTGCATCCGACGCCCATATCGTTAGCGGTCTTGTGGCGGTTGCGCTCACACTGTTTTCGGGCAAGTCGCCATCCGACATTCTTGCCACCGACGAAGAGGCCGTTTTTCGCGATATCGGGTTGCGCGATCACATCACGCCGCAGCGGTCCAACGGGTTGAAATCCATGGTGGCGACCATCAAGAAGATTGCCGCAGACGCAAGTTGAGGCTTGTCGGGCGTAGATCCTCAGGTGTGCCAAGCTGATGCCTGCCAGTTGCGCATCTTTGCTGATCTCGGGCCCGTCGCTTCCAGCTTGTAGTGCCGAGCGAGAAGGTCGAGCGCCGTTCGAAGCATGAGCTTGGCAGATCTTTGCGGCCATTTGCGCTCGCGCTCGATCAATTCAAGCCCCTTCAGGAAGCAACAGAAGTCAACGACAACCCCTGTCAGTTCCGGCCCCAAGACTGCGCTGGCTTGGTCCAATCGCCGTCTCGCGTCCAGCGCCGTATCTGTGATATCGGGGCCCGCCCCCATTGCCCCGCGATTGTTGCGCCGCGTGCCGGAGAAATCCCAACTTGCGGAGACCCGTTTCATCATGCCCGCAAACGTAAAGTCGCGCCGCAGAACCTCTCCAGCCTGAAAAGCAGCATCGCTGATCCAGGGTTGCCCGTGACCATCCTTACGTCGCTGCAGAGATGCCAGGGGCGATTCCAGCTCGTTGACCGACACAAGGCTTTTTTCATCATCAGCCTGCAATCGCCTCTGCACCAAAACCCTGTGTTGCCCGGCAAAGCCTGAAACATCGTTTGAACTGCTGCCATTTTCGCGGGCAAGTCTTGCTTCGCCCGGCTCTGTCAGCGTCACACATTGGCCATCGCGAAGGATTGCGCCGCCGCTGCTCAATGCGTCCATCGTTGCCGGGGAACAGATTTGCTTGCCGCATCCATTGTCGAGCAGGAGAAGAGGCCGCCCATCACCCCGCGGCGCGATCTCGCTAAGCGTTGCTGGCCCTTTGAGAAGCAATCGCAGGACTTTGAGGTCAGCACCGGAACCGTTTTTGCCACTCATTTCTGCGCCCCGCCCTGTTCTTCTTGCGATCCGGGCACATATCTTCGGCACGCATTCAGTTCCTCAACTGTCATGTTCTGGATCGTCGCTTCCAATTCGCAGATCACGGCATCGAAGAATCGCTCGTCACGCCGGTCTTCCACCAATGCGCAACCATGCGATACCGTCGTGCGATCGCGATTGAAGTGAATACCGACAACCGTCATTTGCATGCCGAACGCCGTGTGTGCCAGATACATCGCGATTTGCCGGGCCAGAGCCGCATCAGCGCGATTGCGGGTGGGCGAGCGGATCTCGCTAAGGGTCACGTTCAAGCTGGAACAGACCAGCATCTCACAATAGCAGCAGATCAGGGCGTCTGTATTGCCGTCCGGGTCGCCCGGTTTGCCCCGATTGCTCTCTTTGACTGAGCTAAAAGGCCCGACACCAAAGGAATGCTCGAAAGGCCGGGCCTGTCGCCCTCGAAACGATCCTTCCTGATTGGATCCGCTGAACTTTTCCAGAGTTTCTATACGCATAACCAACGATCTCCTCGTGAACATACGATAGGACATAATTCCTATCTTGAGGAGGGTGGATAAGTTTTCGCGCTTATCTTTGTTTGACCGCAACTATGCGGGAGTCAAAAAAGGCGACCCTGGTGAGAGCCGCCTTTCGAATGTCCAAAAACTGGATCTGTTATTTGGCTCTGCGCTTCTGGCCCAGGCCCATTTCCTTTGCCAAGCGCGACCGCTCTTCAGCATAGGCAGGCGCCACCATCGGATAGTCAGCGGGCAGGCCCCACTTCTCGCGATATTCTTCCGGGCTCAGATCATAGTGTGTTTTCAGATGCCGCTTGAGCGACTTGAACTTCTTGCCGTCCTCAAGGCAGATCAGATATTCCCGACCCAGCGATTTCTTAATCGAAACTGCGGGTTTCTGCTTTTCAACAACCGGCTCTTGAGCCGAGCCTGAAACAGCATCAAGCGCGTTGTACACATCCTTTATGAGGGTTGAGAGATCGCCCGCCGCGATCGGATTGTTGCTAACATAGGAGGAAACCACGTCCGAGGTAAGTTCCATTAGCATCGCATTATCTTTAGGATTTTGACTGTCCATAGTTATTGGCCCCTGTGAGTCTCAAATCAGACTGCCTCAACTTGCTGGTCTCGTAGCAGATGCAGAAAACAACAAGCCCCGCTCGGCAATCTCAGCGTGCCAATAGGCCTCTCGACATGTTGTGTCAACTAAACACTGTGATCGCGTGAATATAAGTTGTGTTCTCTTGCAGAATTTCAATCGATATATTGTACAACTATTTGGTGCACGGCGTTCCAGATTTCGAACACCTCAACTGACCAGCGCGACACCCGCAGAGCCGGGATTGAAATTGAAGTCGTAAGGCGTAGTAATTGGCACGAGAAAATGGGGAGGCCCTTGATCGGTAAAGCCGATCTCGGGCTCACAGACGGGGAGCGCGGACCCATTCGAGCGATAGTTCTTGCCGTCCTGCTCATGGCGATGTGGCTTCTGATGTCCGGAATCTACAAGCCTCTCGTTGTCGGGCTCGGCGTGTTTTCGGTCATTTTGTGTGCATTTCTGGTTCGTCATTTGGGTCTGCTGAGCAAGCCGACCTTCAATGAGGATTTTGCACTGTGGCGGGCGCTTCGTTACGCCTTTTGGTTGACCGTGGAGATCGGCAAGGCTGATTGGGCCGTCGCGAAGATCATTTTGTCTCCCGATCGCCCGAAGAACCAAAGACTGATCTTCGTGCCCGCAGAACAACGTACCGAGCACGGCAAAATGCTGTTTGCGACTTCCATTACCATCACGCCGGGAACGGTAACTGTGGAAACCGAGCCAGACCGGTTTCTCGTTCACGCATTGACCGATGAGGCCGCTGACAAGGGGGCGCTGGCCGCAATGGGCGCCAAAGTTTGCGCTTTGGAGAAGTTGGGATAGATGTTCATCTTTGCCACCATCGCTGTATTCGTCTGCATGGTCTTGCTGCTTGTCCGATTGTTTGCAGGTCGGTCCATGTATGATCGTGTATTGGCACTGAACACATTTGGCACTTGTACTGTGCTTTTTATCGGGACCGTCGGACTGGCCTCCGGCAGGCCTGACTTTCTCGACATCGCGCTGCTTTACGCGTTGATCAATTTCGTCGGGACGATCGCAGTTCTGAAATTTTTCCGATATCGGCGTCTTGGCGACGCGCCAGAAGATGCAGAGATGATCCAGTCTACGCATGACGCCGAGGCAAGCAATTGATGGCCTTGGATTTTTCAGCAATGGGATCGCTCCTCATCGACATCCTGTCATGGATTGCGGTGCTGTCAGGTGCGTTTTTCCTCTTTGTCGGATCGCTTGGAATGGTGCGCTTGCAGGACTTTTGGTCACGGCTGCACGCTGCATCCGTCATTGATTCAGCGGGGGTGGGGTTGCTGCTGTTTGGCATGATGCTGCAAACCGGCTGGTCTTTGGTGACCGTTAAACTGGGCATCATCGTGGTATTCCTTTTTTTCACAGGCCCCACTGCGTCTCACGCCGTCGCCAATGCCGCCTTCGTCTCGGGATCGAGACCTTCCGATCTGGTCGAGGATGCGACAGCGCGACCAAGTGAAACCAACGAGAAAGCGGATAGCGCGTGATGGAGATCGCATTCACGATATTGCTGTTCATCGCCTTGGTTGCGACGGCGATTGCGATTGTCTTCATCAAGCGCTTGTTTGCCGTGGTGATGTTGTCGGGTGTGTTCAGTCTGCTGGCGGCATTGCTGTTCATCGTTATGGATGCAGTCGATGTGGCCTTTACCGAAGCTGCGGTGGGAGGCGGCATCTCCTCGGTTTTGATGCTGGGCACAATTGCGCTGACAGCCCGGACACAGAAGCAACCCGAGCGCTATTCGCTCGTCCCGCTCGCCATCGTTTTGTTGACAGGGGCCGTGCTCATTTACGGCACTCTGGACATGCCCAATTTCGGATCGCCGGATGCACCGGCACAGCGCCATATCGGGCCGGAATACATCGCCAGAACACCGACCGACATCGATGTCCCGAACATCGTGACCGCAGTGCTGGCAAGCTATCGGGGCTATGACACACTCGGGGAAGTTGTGGTGGTGTTCACAGCGGGTCTCGGCGTTATCCTGCTGTTGAGCGGGCTTGGGCGGCGGCGCGGCACGCCCTATCCGCGCGGCGTATCGGCCAATCGGGATCAAGACAACGCGCAATGAACGATCATCACCTCATTCTGCGCGTCATAACCCGCATGTTGACCGGGCCGATTCTGCTGTTCGGCCTTTACGTGCAGTTTCATGGCGATTACGGTCCGGGCGGCGGCTTTCAGGCCGGAGTAATCTTTGCGGTCGGCTTTATTCTGTACGGAATCGTGTTCAGCCTGCGCGACCTGCGCCGCCTGATTCCGGATTGGATCATCCACAAGCTGGTTGCGCTGGGTGTGCTGCTCTATGCGGGTACGGGCATCGTCTCAATGCTGCTGGGCGCCAATTTTCTCGACTATAACCCGCTTGCCGGAACGCCGATTGGTGGACAGCATTTGGGCATATTGCTGGTGGAAGCCGGGGTCGGCATCACCGTTTTCGCCGTGATGCTGGCCATCTATTACGCCTTTGCAGGCCGACCACCCAGCCTCAATGACGAGGACTGGTAGAGATGGAAGGCGGGTTCGAGACCGGGTTCCTTCTGGGACACATGAATTACTGGCTCTTCGTCATCCTCATGATGACGGGGTTTTACATCGTGGTGGCGCGCGGCAACCTGCTCAAAAAGATCGTGGGCCTGAACATTTTTCAGGCGGCGGTTTTCATGCTCTACATTTCCGTCGGCAAGATTTCCGGTGCAACAGCACCGATCATCACCGGCAATCCGGATGAGGTTTACTCCAACCCCCTGCCCCATGTTCTCATTCTCACCGCCATCGTGGTGGGCATTGCAACCACAGCGCTGGGATTGGCGCTGATCGTGCGCATCAATGAGTCCTACGGCACGATCGAGGAAGACGAAATCCAGCAGCACGACCTTGAGCAGTATGACAAGGATTGCGCGCGGGCGGAGGAAGCCCGGTGACAATTTTCGAAGCTGTTCACCAGCATGCGCCGATGCTGACAGTTTTGGTGCCGATGCTTTCGGCACCGATCATCATGCTGTTCGGCAACCGCCAGGCGGCTTTCGCCATCGCGCTCACGGCATCGACCACATCATTCTTGCTTTCGCTGCAAATGTTGCTGCTTGTGGCGCAGGGCGGTGTGATTTCCTACCACATTGGCGGTTGGGCGCCGCCACTGGGCATCGAATATCGCATCGACGCCGCAAACGCTTTCGTGCTGATCATCGTGTCTTCGATCAGCACGGTGGTCCTGCCCTATGCACGGCGCAGCATCGCGGACGAGGTCGCGGCGCGCCATCACACGCTGTTTTATGCCTGCTACATGCTGTGCTTCACCGGATTGCTTGGTGTCACGGCAACAGGTGACGCCTTTAACGTCTTCGTTTTTCTCGAGATTTCTTCTCTTTCCACCTATGTGCTGGTGGCTTTGGGCGCCAAGCAGGACCGGCGCGCCTTGTCGGCTGCCTATGATTATCTGATCCTCGGCACGATCGGCGCGACGTTCTTCGTCATCGGCCTTGGCATGCTCTATATGGCGACCGGGTCGCTCAACATGGTCCATATCGCTCAGGTGCTTGCCGAGGGCGAAAGCAACCGCACCGTTCGGTCCGCCTTCACATTCATCGTGGTTGGCATGGCGCTGAAGTTCGCCATGTATCCGCTGCATCGCTGGTTGCCGGGCGCCTACACCTATGCCCCGTCAGCAGTGTCGGCTTTTCTCGCAGCTACAGCGACAAAGGTCGCGATCTACGTCGTTCTGCGCTTTATTTTTTCCGTCTTCGGCATCGCCGAGGAGTTTGAACGCAACACCGTTCAATACATCATGATGCCGCTGGCGGTGGTTGCGATGTTTGCCGGGTCACTGATGGCGACATTCTCGCTCAACGCAAAGACCCTGCTCGCCTATTCCAGCATTTCGCAGATCGGCTACATGCTGCTTGGCATCACGCTTCTCAACTCAACCGGGTTGACCGCTGGCATGGTGCATTTGTTCAACCACGCTCTCACCAAGGGCGCGCTGTTTCTCGCAGTCGGCGCGATCATCTATCGCACAGGCTCGGCGCTGGTTCCGCATATGGCGGGCTTGGGACGACAGATGCCGTGGACCAGTGCGAGCATCGTGATCGGCGGATTGAGCCTGATTGGTGCGCCGGCCACCGCTGGCTTTGTGTCGAAATGGGTGCTCATGCAAGCCGCCTTTGAAGCGGGGATGTGGCCGATTGCGGTTTTCGTGGTGCTCTCCTCCGTCATCGCCGTGGTCTATGTGTGGCGGCTGGTGGAAGTGCTTTATCTCCAACCGGCGCCGGAGGGTCGCTCCGTGTCAGAAGTTCCGATGACCATGTTGGTCCCGATCTGGGCATTGGCCCTCGCATCGATCTGGTTTGGCATTGATGCGGACTTCACAGTGCAGGCGTCACGCACTGCGGCGGAAGCGCTGCTCGCGGGAGGCTTTGGCGGTGAGGATGCAACGATTATGGGCACGCGGGGGCGCCCATGACCACCGCCGCACTCATCATCCTGACCATGGCAATCCCGCTTGCAACAGCGGTGATCAGCCTTGCCGTGCGCAACCAGCCCAACCTTCGCGACAGCGTCACGCTGGCCGGAGCGGTTGCCCTCTTCATCTGCGTTCTCACGGTGCTCGCCAATTTCAATATGGGGCTGCCCTTCGATTTCGAGCTGATCGAGTTTCAACCCGGCATCGCGATCGCTTTTCATGTCGAGCCGCTTGGCATGGTGTTCGCGCTGGTCGCCTCGTCGCTGTGGATTCTCACCCACATTTACGGCATCGGCTATATGCGCGGAAACAATGAGAAGAATCATGCGCGCTTCTTCGCCTGTTTTGCCGTCGCCCTCTTCGCCACGATGGGAATCGCCTTCTCGGCCAACTTGCTGACGCTGTTCCTGTTCTATGAAGTGCTCACCGTTTCCACCTATCCACTTGTTGCGCATAAGGAAAATGCGGAGGCAAAGGCCGGGGCCCGCACCTATATCGGCATCCTGATGGGCACCAGCATCGTGCTGCTGCTGACCGGCATCATCTGGACCTATGTGATCACGGGCACGATGGATTTCTCCCCCGGCGGCATTCTTGCCGGAAAGGTGGAAGACGGCTTCGTGCCTGTGCTGCTGGGCCTGTTTGCCTTCGGGATTGGCAAGGCGGCACTGATGCCGTTTCACCGCTGGCTTCCCGCTGCGATGGTGGCACCCACTCCCGTATCTGCGCTGCTCCACGCCGTCGCGGTCGTGAAGGCCGGGGTTTTCTCGATCCTGAAAGTCGGTGTCTATGTTTTCGGCATCGACAATCTGGCCGCGACCGGCGCATCGGTCTGGCTGATGTGGCTCGCCGCTTTTTCGATCCTCGTCGCCTCGCTGGTGGCGATGCAGCAGGACAATCTGAAACGACGCCTCGCCTATTCGACAATCAGCCAGTTGTCCTACATCACACTGGGCGTTGCGCTGGCGACATCGATGGGCGCGATTGGCGGCGGCTTGCACATTGTCACGCATGCCTTTGGCAAGATCACGCTCTTCATGTGTGCCGGGGCGATTTATGTTGCGACGCATAAGACGGAAATCAGCCAGATGCGAGGGCTGGGACGCAAAATGCCGTTCACCTTCATCGCATTTGGCATTGGAGCGCTTTCGATCATTGGCATACCGCCTCTCGCCGGGTCATGGAGCAAATGGCTGCTGGTGCTCGGCTCGGCCGATGCAGCGCAAGTCCGATCCATGCTGGGTGATCCGTCCTGGCCACAACTCATCATGATCGGCGTGTTGATGGTCAGCTCGTTGCTTAACATCGCCTATTTGATCCCGGTCTTTGCACGCGGATTCTACGGTTCGCATCGCGATGTCGCGCCGGAGGGCGGATGGCGCGCCGCGATACAGGAGGCTCCGCTGTTTTGCGTCCTGCCGTCCTGTATCACGGCCTTTGGCTGCCTTGTGCTGTTCTTCTATGCGGGAGACATTGCAGGCTTTCTCGAGCCCATGACGGCAGCCATTCCGGCCAGCACAAATGGGGAGGGTCAGTGATGAGCGAAGCAGCGCCGAAGCCCAACAATCCCGTTTCGCGAGCAATCGTGAACGCGCTGTCCTGGGTCGATGACAAGGCCAAGGTGAAACGCTTTTTCTGGGGCCTGGTTGTGGCCGGCGCGGTACTAACGCTGCTTGACCTTTTCCATCACAAGCACAGCTATTTCGACGCCGAACACTGGTTCGGCTTCTATTCCTTCTACGGCTTCATCATGTGCGCCCTGCTGGTAATCGCAGCACGCGGCATGCGTGTTCTGCTGATGCGCGACGAAGACTATTATGGAAGGGCCGATATCGAGGCGGAAGATCACCCTGCACCCGATCTGGAGCGGCGTGAACTGAGCGGAACCAGCGACGATGTCTGAGTGGCTGCACCCTGCCCTGATCTATCTGGCCGGCGCGGTTGTATTGCCGCTCGTCTCGCATGAACGGGCGAGAGCTGGCCTGCTGCTTGCCGTGCCGCTGCTTGCGGCACTGCCATTGCTGCTGCAAACCTATGGAACTTATGGGCAATTCACGTTTCTTGGCGAAACGCTGACAGCCTTTCGGCTGGATCGGCTGAGCTTCGTCTTCGCTCTGGTCTTTTCGCTCGCAGCCTTTCTGGCGGCGCTCTACGCCTGGCATGTCAAAGACCGGGTCCAACAGGTCGCAACGCTTGCTTATTGCGGTTCCGCCATCGGAGCGGCGCTCGCCGGAGACCTGATCACACTGTTTGTGTGGTGGGAAGGCACAGCCATCGCTTCCGTATTCCTGATCTGGGCGCGTCGCACCGAAGGGGCCTATCACACGGGCATGCGTTACCTGATCATCCAGGTTGGCTCCGGCGTCATCCTGCTTGCTGGTGTCGCGATACACTATCGGGAGACCGGATCGCTCGCCTTCACCGCCTTTTCGCTGGAGAATGTCGGCGCCTGGCTGATCCTGCTGTCCTTCGGCATCAAATGCGCCTTCCCTCTGCTGCACAATTGGTTACAGGACGCCTATCCCGCGGCCACGGTCACGGGTACGGTGGTTCTTTCCGCCTTCACCACCAAGCTTGCAGTTTACGCCCTGGCGCGTGGTTTTGCAGGCACCGAGTTTCTGGTGCCCATCGGCGCCACCATGACATTGTTCCCGATCTTCTATGCGGTGATTGAGAACGATCTGAGACGGGTCCTGACCTATTCACTCAACAACCAGCTTGGTTTCATGGTGGTTGGTGTGGGCATCGGGACGGAACTCGCCATCAATGGCGCAGCCGCCCATGCGTTCAGCCATATCCTCTACAAAGCTCTTCTTTTCATGAGTGTCGGCGCGGTGCTTTTCCGCACCGGAACGGCCAAGGGATCGGAGCTTGGAGGGCTGTACAAGACGATGCCGCTCACCATGGTGTTTTGTGTCATTGGCGCCGCCTCGATTTCCGCCTTCCCGCTTTTTTCCGGCTTTATTTCGAAGTCGATGATCCTGTCAGCGGTAGCCAAAGATGGTTACCTGATAACCTGGCTGATCCTGCTGTTCGCGTCGGCTGGTGTGTTCCACCATTCCGGCATCAAGATCCCCTATTTCGCATTCTTTGCCCATGACAGCGGCAAGCGCCCTGCCGAAGCGCCTTGGAACATGTTGCTGGCCATGGGGATCACGGCCTTTTTGTGCATCGCAATCGGTGTTTATCCGCAGGCGCTTTACAGCATTCTGCCCTATGACGTGACCTATGAGCCTTACACGACCACGCATGTGATCACGCAGTTTCAGCTTCTGTGGTTCTCGGCACTCGCCTTCGGCACACTCATGCTCACCGGTATTTATCCGCCGGAACTGCGCTCGAAGAACCTCGATACGGATTGGACTTATCGCCGCCTTGCGCCGGCCATCGTCGGGTTTTCGATCCGATTTATCACAACGGTCTGGGACGAATTGGTGCGCGGAACGATGATTGCGCTGAAGGCAGCCATCGCCGGTCTGTTTGCGCTATTTGGTCCTGGCGGCAGCGTGTCCAAACCCTTCCCCACCGGCATGATGGTGCTCTGGATGGCGATCATCCTTGGCGCGGTCATGGCCCTGAATCTTCTGGATTTCGGATAGGTCTTGCCGCTTGAGACTGGCGGTGTGCAGGCTTATTTTCGTTGCATGCACAGGGAGACCCGCATGACAAAGATCGACAAAAGCGAAGATGAATGGCGCGCGCAGCTCACACCGGAGCAGTTTTATGTTCTGCGGCAGGAAGGCACCGAGCGCGCCTTCACATCGCCGCTGAACAATGAGAAGCGCGAAGGCATGTTCGTGTGTGCCGGCTGCGAATATCCGCTCTTCGATGCGGCCACAAAATTCGACTCCGGCACGGGCTGGCCGAGCTTCTTCGCACCTGTCGAGAGCGAAGCGGTGACCGAGCATGTGGACCGCAAGCTGTTCATGAAGCGCACGGAGGTTCGATGCGCCAATTGCGGCGGCCACCTTGGCCATGTGTTTCCGGACGGCCCAGACCCGACGGGTCTGCGCTATTGCATGAACGGTGTTGCTTTGAACTTCAAAGCCAAAGAGGCCGCATAAGTGGCATTTGATCCCAAGGCCGCCACGCCTCCGGTCGCTGCAAGGAAGCCCGTCACTCAGCAATGGCATGGTCGTCAATTGACCGACGATTATGCCTGGATGCGCGCTGAAAACTGGCAAGAGGTGATGCGTGATCCGCAAAGCCTACCCGCCGATATTCGCACGCATCTTGAGGCGGAAAACAGCTACTACGAAGCGATGATGGCGGACACGAAGCCGCTTCAGGAGAAGCTGTTCGACGAACTCAAAGGCCGTATCAAGCAGGATGATTCCTCCGTTCCGGCGCCGGATGGAGAGTTCGCCTATTCATCGCGCTATGAAGAGGGGGCCGAGTATCCGCTCTTCATTCGCCAGCCCCGCGCCAGCGGGGACGACGTGGTGCTGTTTGACGGGCCGACCGAGGCCAGCAGCCACGACTATTTCTCGCTGGGGCTGATGAGCCATTCGCCGGACCACAAGCGCCTGGCCTGGAGCGTGGATACAAATGGGTCCGAATATCACCACATGCGCATTCGCGACCTGGAAACGGGTGACGATGGCGAAGCGCTCACACGCGATGTCAGCAGCTTTGCCTGGTGCGCGGACAGCCGCTCCTATGTCTATGTAAAGGTTGATGAAAATCACCGCCCCAACAAGGTGTTTGCCGTCACACCGGATGCGGAGCCGACGCCAATTTTCGAGGAAGACGATCCGCGCTTCTATGTCCATGTGTCGTCGTCGCTCGATGGGCGTTGGATCATCATCAGCACCGGTCAGAATGACGAGGATGAGGTTCGCCTGCTGCCTGCGAACAATCCGCTCGCCGAGCCGTTGCTGATCTGCCCAAGGCGACCGGGACACGAATATGGCGTCGACATGCATGGCGACCAACTCTTCATCACCACGAACCGTGACGGTGCCCGCAACTTCAAACTGATGGTTGCGGACATCCATGCGCCCAGCGAAGAGAACTGGCGCGATCTTGTTCCGCATCGAGATGATGTTCTTATCGACAACGTCATCGTGTTTCGCGATTGGCTCGTGCGGCTGGAACGCGAAAATGCACTGCCACGCATCGTCATTCGTGACCTTGCTTCCAACGACGAACACGCCATTGCCTTTGAGGAGGAAGCCTATTCGCTCGGCATTCGTTCGGGCTATGAATTCGCCACCGACACATTGCGCTTTTCCTACTCGTCTCCTGCAACGCCTGCGCAGGTGTGGGACTACGATATGGCGACGCGCGAACGCAGCTTGCGCAAGGAGCAGGAGATTCCCTCCGGCCATGACGCGGCGGATTATGTGGTTCGTCGCCTGCACGCCTCCACCGACGACGGCGAAGAGGTGCCGCTCACGGTGCTTCATCACAAGTCCACACCGCTGGACGGAAGCGCACCCTGCCTGCTCTATGGCTACGGGTCCTATGGCGCGGGCATGCCGGCCAGTTTTTCGACCAACCGGCTGAGCCTGGTCGATCGTGGCTTCGTCTATTGTACAGCGCATGTTCGCGGCGGCGACGAAAAGGGGCGACACTGGTACGAGCAGACCAAGAAGGCGGGCAAGACACAGACCTTCACCGATTTCATCGCTGCCGGTCGTCACATCGCCGCTGAGGGCTTTACCGGTGAAGGCTGTATCGTCGCGATGGGCGGATCAGCCGGCGGTCTGCTCATGGGCGCGGTGGTTAATATGGCACCGTCCTTGTTCAGCGGCATCATCGCGCAGGTGCCGTTTGTCGATGTTCTCAACACCATGCTCGATGAAACACTGCCACTGACGCCGGGCGAATGGGGCCAATGGGGCAATCCGATTGAAAGCGCTGAGGAATACGACATCATCGCGGCCTATTCGCCATACGACAATGTGACGGCACAGGCCTATCCGCCGATCTTTGCGCTCTCCGGCCTCACCGATCCGCGGGTCCAATATTGGGAGCCGTCAAAATGGGTCGCCAAACTGCGCGAGAAGACCACCAGTGACGCGCCGATCCTGCTGAAAACAAATATGGGGTCCGGCCATTTCGGCAAGACGGGCCGTTTCGCCTATCTGGAAGAAGTCGCGCTGGTCTATGCCTTTGCGTTGAAGGTGGCGGGTGTGCCGGGGCCAACTTAACTGGACAAACACCTTTTCAGTCCATACATTAAGCCAGGTGTCAATTTGCTACCCAACGGGAACTCCAAATGGCGCAGTCAGTAAAACTTGCGGACGACATTATGGACGTCGTCCGCTCGGAATCAGCTGTTCAAAGCAGGTCCGTCGCCGGACAACTCGCCCACTGGGTGAAGATCGGTCGCGCGATCGAGCAGTCTGGAACATATGATCACCACAACGTCACGGCGGCTTTGGAGGGAAAACTGTCTCCTGATGATTTGACCGCCGGAGAGCAGGATGTCTGGTTCGAGCTGTTCAACATGAAAATGATGGAAACGAACGAAATCGAGCAGGAGTTTTTCGCGGAACGTCGACGTAGAGGCGTTGGTGTTGGCCTGTCTGAAGATGGTGAACTGGTTTACGAAACACCGCGCGAAACATAGTGCCGTCTCCGCGTCCAACACTCATCATTCTGGCTGGACCAAATGGAGCGGGGAAGACGACACTTTTCGAGACGCGCATAGCGCCCTTCTCGCCAATTCCGTTCATCAACGCGGACATCATTCAACGCAATCTGTTGAAATCCGACCAACCCGAAGCGGCCTATGAAGCGGCACGGATGGCACAAGAGCAGCGCCAGATGCACTTTGAGCGCCGTCAGAGTTTCGCAACGGAAACGGTATTCTCACACCCATCAAAGCTTGGACTTATTCGACAAGCCCAATCTCTCAATTATCGGGTGACGATCATTCACATAGGGCTGGAGTTACCGCAACTTTCCGTAGCGCGGGTCAATCAGCGGGTGGAAGATGGTGGGCACTTCGTTCCAGAACAGAAAATACACGAACGCTTTGAGAGGAACGGGCCGCTCATACGCCGCGCTGTGATCGCGAGCGACAAGGGGCAAGTGGTCGACAATTCGATCCTGAATAAGCAACCAAGGCCGATCATTCATTTCGAAAGAGGTCGGATACGCTCGCAATTCCCACCGTTCCCGAAATGGGTTCAAAGTCTGTATGGCGAAGACTTGAATAAGGAGGGGTCCTAATCACCGATCGCTTGCGATGGGGCGTACTGCCTTCAGATAAAGCCCGATGGCTTCGCGATCTTCCGCCGACAGTCGGGCCATGTTTTCCTGCACCGAGACCATGGATGAGCCGAAGGAATCGTAGCTTGGCGTGAACCCGCTCTCCAGCGAATAGGCGATATCGTCGGCGCTCCAATCCCCGATACCTGTCTCATGCGGGGTGATGTTTGGAATGAGTTCCGGCTTCCCCAAAGAATTAGTCTCCGGCCCCTCCCCGCCCGCCAACCAGCGCGCCGTATCCATTCCGCCAAAGACGTTGCGGGGCGTGTGGCATTCTCCGCAGTGGCCGAGCACCTCGACAAGATAGCGACCGCGTAGATGTTGTTCATCCACACCGCTTTGCCCCGATGTGTCCAACGCCAGAATCGGCTCGTCTTTCAGATAAAGGTGCTTCCACAAACCAAGGCCGCGGCGCAGATTGTAGGGAAAGGTCAGATCGTGGTCGGCAACACGATTGTCGCTGGCCGGAAGCGTTTTGAGATAGGCGAACAGGTCTGCGACATCCCCTCCCGTCATGCGCGTGTAGGATGTGTAGGGAAAGGCCGGATAATGATGCTCGCCGCCCGGTGATACACCCCGCTTCATGGAGTTGGCGAAGTCTGCCAGCGACCAGCCACCAATTCCGGCACTCTCATGTGGAGAGATGTTTGGTGCCCGGAACGTGCCAAACGGTGTCGGCAGTTCCAAACCACCGGCCAGGAGCAATTTGTCATCGCCCTTGGCGCCGGGGGCTGCGTGGCAGGAGGTGCAGCCGGAAGCCCAAAACACCGTCTCGCCGCGCGTTGCATCGCCTTCCGGGAGCGCGGCTACCGCTTCAGCGCTCAGCCTGACCGGCGCGGACAGCAGCCAGAGCGCACCCGCCCCGACCACCGCCAGGACCACAAGAATGGCGAACAGCTTGCGCATGGCAACGCAGCCGAGCAGCGATTAGTTTTTGACCCGATAGGCCTCGTGGCACGCCTTACAGTTGGCAAGCACAGGACCAACAGCGGCCTTGAATGCATCAAGGTCAGCCGGGCCGTCACGACCGGAGGCAGCGGCAGCGGCGTCAGCGTCCGCGATGAACTTCGCCATGGTCTTGTTCCAGCCCTCTGCATCTTCGGCAATCCTGGGCGATGCTGTGGTGTCTCCAGTCAGCGAGCCTTCCGGGTAGAACGAGCCATGCGCATGGGCAGCTGCTCGCAGAGTGGCAATCGCCGATTTGCCGGCATCTGCATTATATTCCATCTTGCCGCGCATCATGCCGCCTGCAAGGCCGGCTGCCGCGCCGGTCGCCTGCATCAGCGCCTTGCGCACCTTGATCGGGTCACCCGCCGCATAAGCAACACCGAATGCTGCAACCGCGGCCACCACCGCCAGTTTGATTGCCAATTTCATTGTCTCATCTCCTCTGCTTCCACCCACCTGAACAGTCAGGCTTTTCCCAACGAATGCAAGAGGCAATTCGTTCCGACGCGGTCACGGTGACGCGAGATGTGCTCCGCTTCCCTGTTTCATTCCACAAAGAAAAACCCCGCTCACAAGAGCGGGGTTTGAAAGTAGCGTCATCGCGGCAGGAAGGCTCAGCCTGTCGCCGCCTCGTACATCTGGCCGACATAGTCCCAGTTGACGAGTTCATCGACCCAGGTCTCCAGATATTTCGGGCGCGCATTGCGATAGTCGATATAATAGGAGTGTTCCCACACATCGACGCCGAGAATTGGGCTGTGGCCGTGTGCGAGTGGGCTTTCGCCGTTCGGCGCGTTGGAGACGACCAGCTTGCCGTCATTCACCGAGAGCCAGGCCCAGCCGGAGCCAAATTGTGTCTTGCCTGCATTGATGAAGTCGTCGCGAAACTTGTCGTAGCCGCCCAGATCTTCATTGATCGCCTTTTCAAGCGAGCCGGGCATGGATTTGCCGCCACCGCCGGGCTTCATCCACTGCCAGAAATGAACGTGATTGTAGAACTGGCCCGCCTGATTGAAGAGTTTGGCGTCTTCTTTGAAGCTCTTCTGCACGATCTCCTCAAGCGACATGGAGGCATAATCGGTGCCCTCAATCATGCCGTTCATCGCGTCGGCATAGGCCTGGTGATGCTTGTCATGGTGAAACTCGAGAGTTTCAGCGGACATATGCGGCGCCAGCGCGTCATAGGCATAAGGGAGTTCAGGAACGGAAAAAGCCATAAAGGGTCTCCTCGAAGGTCAAAAATGTCGAAACGTGCCGATGCGGCAGTTGTTAGTCAAACGTAGGGTTGCGTCGAACGTTCCGCAATGAGGCAAGCCTCAAGCCGCCAAAGAATGCGCAAATTTCCAATAAAGATCCCGCGCGATCTTGGCGATTGGGCCGGGCTGCATATCGCGATCCTCAAATTTCTTGATCGGCGTGACCTTCGAAAAATTGCCGGTTGCGAACATTTCGTCAGCCTGTCGGAAATCTTCCAACTGCAAGGTTTCCTCACGCACCTCGTGGCCAGCGTCTCGCAACAGGCTCATCACGCGTCCGCGCGTTATGCCGGAAAGAAATGTGCCGTTGGCGAGCGGCGTGTAGACCACACCATCGCGAACCATGAACACATTGGCGGTGGCAAGTTCGGCCACATTGCCCAGCATGTCGAGCAGGATCGCATTGTCGTAGCCGCGATCACCTGCCTCCTGCAAAGCGCGCCCATTGTTGGGATAGAGGCATCCGGCCTTTGCATCCAGCGGCATGGTTTCGCGGGTCGGGCGGCGAAAAGGGGAAACACATACGGAAATGCCGCGCGGTTCCGGCATCGGCGTTTCGTAAATCGACAAAATGAACTGCGTTGATTCCGGCAGCGCACCAACGGCCAACGGTCCGCCCTGCGTCGCATAATACATCGGGCGAATGTAGAGCGCCGGATTACCCTCAAACTTTGCAACACCCTCGCGACACAGCGCTTCAATTTCCTTGGCGGACTTTGTGGCCAGAAGCCCAAGCGCCTCCGCAGACCGGTTGAGGCGCTCACAATGCAGGTCGAGATCGGGCATCACGCCTTCAAATGCGCGGGCGCCGTCAAACACGCTTGACCCAAGCCAGAACGCATGCTCCCGCGCCCCAACCAAAGGCGGGTTGCCCTCATGCCAATCCTCATTGGCATAGGTCCATGTTTTCGACCACTCACTCATCGGATCACTCGCAAATCACAGCTGCAATGCGGCCCAATCTTGCTCGAATGGAACGCAGACGCAATGGTTCACAAGCAAGCCGACAGGGAGATTTGGCGATGGCTACGACTTTTGTTTTCGATGCTTATGGCACATTGTTCGACGTGCATTCAGCGGTGCGCCGCCATGCCGAAAGCGTGGGCGATGGCCATGCGGCACTGTCCAACGTCTGGCGTGCAAAACAGTTGGAATACACATGGACCCGCACATCCATGGATCGCTATGTCGATTTCTGGCAGTTGACGCAGCAGGCGCTCGATTATGCCTTTTCCGCCGTTCCGAACACCAACCGTGACGCCCGACAAAGGCTGTTGGACGCCTATTGGGAGCTGGAAGCCTTCGACGAAGTTCGTGCCATGCTGGTCGGGCTAAAGGAGGCCGGGAAGTCCACCGCAATCTTGTCAAACGGATCGCCCGGAATGCTTGATGCTGCGGTTGTCTCCGCGCAAATCGGCGATCTTCTTGATGCAACACTGTCTGTCGATGCGTTGGGCTTCTTCAAAACCCGACCAGAAACCTACCAGTTGGTGTGCGATCGGTTCGATGTCGCGCCGACAGAGGTGTCGTTCCAATCATCAAACCGTTGGGACATTGCCGGAGCACACGCATTCGGATTCAGGACTGTCTGGTGCAATCGCTCCGGCGCGCCGGACGAATATCTAGATTTGCCGCCGGATCGCATTGTCAGTGATTTGACGAACTTGCTCGAGAAATGAGCCCTATGCTGCCTTTGGATAGCTGCGATTGGTGCGGCCTAGACTCGACAACAGTCGTTCTTCCAAGCGTTCGTGGGATGTTCCTCTTCCCAACTCGTCCAAAGTCGAAATCAAAAGAGCTGGAACGGATTCGGCGCGGACCAGAGCTGGGTGCCTGCGGCGAAACTGATCAACAAATTCATGCGCCAGAAATGAACCGCCATCGAGTGGAGTTAATGCGTCTGACTCGCGCGCAACAACTGCTGTATTGACCGCCGAGACAGTCATTGGAAAACCCCGCCTGTTGTTCCGCCAGAGCATCGTCCGGCCAAATCTCGGGCGTTTACCGCCCTTTTCTGCAGAGCTAAGCGTTGTAGATGGCAAAAATGTGAAAACTATACCACAAAAACTCAAAAACCGCGCTTAAGGCTGCCCAATATACCCCGCACCAAAGCGCGGCCAAGTTGGTTGGCAACGGTTCGCGCGACCGATTTCAGTGCCGCTTCGCCAACTGACTGGCGGTTGGATCGGCGGGGACGCGACTTGCGCGCTTCCCTTCTGGCTTCGCTCTCTCGAGCCTCTTCTTCTGCCTCAAGGCGCTCCTGCTCCTCTTCCGCCCTGGCCTTCTCATCGGCACGTTTGGCGAGGACTTCAAAGGCGGATTCTCGGTCGATCGCCTTGTCATATTGGCCCGCAACCGGGCTGACGGCCACCACCTGGGCGCGTTCCGCATCTGAGAGCGGTCCCAGCCGTGATTGCGGAGGGCGGATCAGCGTGCGCTGAACGATGGACGGCACGCCCTTCTTTTCGAGCGTCGACACCAAAGCCTCACCGACGCCGAGATTGGAAATCGTGTCCTGCGCATCAAAGTCAGGATTGGGCCGGAAGGTCTCTGCCGCCGTTTTGACCGCTTTCTGCTCGCGCGGCGTGTAGGCCCGCAAGGCATGCTGGATGCGATTGCCGAGCTGCGCCAGAACACCATCCGGCACATCGAGCGGGTTTTGCGTGACAAAATAGACGCCGACGCCCTTGGAGCGGATCAGCTTGACCACCTGCTCAACCCGATCGACCAGAATTTTGGGCGCATCGTCAAACAAAAGATGCGCTTCGTCGAAAAAGAAGACGAGCCGGGGTTTCTCCGGATCGCCAATCTCAGGCAGTTCCTCAAACAGTTCCGACAAGAGCCACAGCAGAAAGGTCGCGTAGAGCCGGGGCGACATCATCAATTTGTCCGCAGCCAGAATATTGATCGAACCGCGACCATCGCGTGTCGTGCGCATCAGATCGCCGATCTCCAACGCCGGCTCGCCGAAGAAATGCGACCCGCCCTGCTCTTCCAGCACCAGCAGTGACCGTTGAATGGCCGAGACCGACTGCTTCGATACATTGCCGAGCCGCGCCGAGATCTCTTTGGAGTTTTCGGAGATATAGGCGAGCAGAGACTGCAAGTCCTTCATGTCGAGAAGCAGAAGACCTTCATCGTCGGCAATGCGGAACGCGATATTGAGAACGCCCTCCTGCGCATCGGTCAGGTCCATCAATCGCGACAGCAAGAGCGGGCCCATCTCCGACACGGTGGTGCGGATTGGATGCCCCTTCTCGCCGAACAGATCCCAAAAGATCGCCGGAAAATCCTGATATTGATAGTCTTCAAGCCCGATATCGCTGGCCCTTTTCTCCAGAAAATCCTTGGATTTTCCCGCAATCGCGACGCCGGACAGATCACCCTTCACGTCAGCGCAAAACACCGGAACACCGGCATTGGAGAAGCCCTCAGCGAGAATTTGCAGCGATACGGTTTTGCCGGTGCCGGTCGCACCGGTGATCAGGCCATGACGGTTGGCAAGCTTCAACTCCATATATTCGGCCTGGTTGAGCGAATCGTCGGGTTTGCGGCTGGTGCCGAGATAGATCTTGTCGTCCTGAAGCATAGCGCTGCTCTCATCGGGGCGTTCACTTTGCGCCGCTTATAGAGCAGCCCAAGCGCCCCGAAAACCGCTCACGCCTTCAGGCTAGCAAATTTGTAAGGCCCTTCTGGTATCGAACTTGAAAGTCAGGAGTTCTGGCTGGCAATCGAGTTGTGAGTATGTGCCATGTTGAGACGTGACTTCGTGAAGGCTCTGGGGGCCTTGGCCCTGGCAGATGCCATTCCAGCGCAGGCGGCCACGCCCAAAACCTTTGCGGGGTTGCGCGGCAGCATTGATGCCAGCCAACACGGCATTCGCCCCAGTTCGAGCGATGATCAGAGTCGGGTCTTTCAGGCAATCCTCGATACCGCATCGCGCGACGACAAGCCGGTCTTTTTGCCACCGGGCACCTATGCCGTCTCCAACATCGATCTGCCCGAAAGAACGCGACTGGTTGGCATAGCGGGCACGTCGCGCATTCTTTACAGCGGAAATGGCAGTCTGCTACGTGGCAATGGCTGCGAACTGATCGACATTGAGGGCGTTACTCTGGACGGTGCTAACCGCCCCTTCGCTGATGACTTTGCCGGTCTGCTGCATCTACGCGGCTGCCCGCGCATCCGTGTTGATCAATGCGAGTTGATCGGCTCCATGGGCACAGGGATTTCGCTGGAAGTGTGCGGCGGGCGGGTCGAGCGATCCAGAATTTCAGGCGCAGCGGGCGTCGCCGGCCTCTACAGTGTCAACGCTACCGGGCTTTCCGTTTCGGACAACACGGTCGCGGACTGCGCCAATGGTGGCATACTTGTTCACCGTTGGGACATCGGCGCCGACAATACGATGGTTGCCAACAACCGCGTTGAGCGTATTGCGGCACGGGGCGGCGGAACCGGTCAGCGGGGCAATGGCATCAATCTGTTTCGCACCGAGGGTGTGATCGTTTCGGGCAATCATGTCTCCGATTGCGCCTTTTCGGCGATCCGTGCCAACTCAGCCAGCAACGCGCAAATCACCGGCAACACCTGTTTGCGATCAGGCGAGACGGCGGTCTATTCGGAATTTGCCTTTCAGGGTGCGCTGATTGCCAACAACATCATTGATGGCGGCACGATGGGTGTCTCCATTGCCAATTTCAATGAAGGCGGTCGGCTCGCCGTCTGCGCCAACAATCTCATCCGCAACATGCACACTGACGGCCCCTACCCGCCGGAGGTTGCCGGATTTGGCCATGGAATCGCCGTCGAGGCCGATACAGCGGTGACCGGAAATGTCGTGGAAGGTGCGCCGAAATTCGGCATGTTGCTGGGTTGGGGGCCGTATCTGCGCAATGTGGTCGTTTCCAACAACATCGTTCGCCGCGCCGGAACCGGCCTTGCCGTGACTGTGGTGGAAAACGCTGGAACGGCTGTGATTTCCAACAATCTTTTCGATCAAGTGGAGCGTGGCGGCATTATTGGCCACCGCTGGAACGACCCGGCAACCCGCGAATTGGTCGGCCTGTCGCGCCAGCCATTTGCTCATCTGACAGTTGAACGCAATCGGCTTACCTGACAGTTTTGTAAGAAAACTGCACAGCACAGTCGTGAATTTGACTTATCTATTGGTTGCGAAGGCGTATCAAAGCCGCCACCAGAAACGCGCAGATGTCCCGTTTGATCAGCTACCCTATCCTTTTCCTGCTGCTTGTCTTTATCGTTCCCAGTCTCGTGCATCTGGGCGTTTGGGCAATGAAAGACCGGCCCTCACGCTGGAACCACGCGGACTGGTCGAGTGCAGGCATTCTCGCCAAAAAGCCCGATGTCGATGAGGCTGCCGTCTACGTCATGTCGGCCCGCACGGGTGGCCTGAAAGGTGCTTTTGCCAGCCATTCCTGGCTGGTGATCAAGACGCCCGGCGTCGCCCGATATGACCGTTACGAAGTCGTTGGTTGGGGAACGCCGGTGCGCAAAAATGCCTATGATGCCGATGCACGCTGGTATTCAAACAACCCAAGGATCGAACAGCAGATTACAGGCGATGCGGCGCGGCGCCTGATACCGCAAATCGAACAGGCCGTTGCGAGCTATCGCTGGCGCAATCCGGGCGACTATACGATCTGGCCTGGGCCGAACTCGAACACCTTTGTGGCCAGTGTCATTCGCGCTGTCCCGGACTTTCGGGCAGAAACTCCGTCTACGGCTGTTGGGCGCGACTACCCTGCCGATGGGCGCTGGATCGGTCGAACGGGCGATGGCTCCTGGTTTGCAAGCCTTGGCGGTTATGCTGGCGTGGTTTTAGGGGCTGATCACGGGCTGGAGTTGAACTTTCTCGGCCTTGTTGCCGGTTTCAACCCCAAGCGCCTGGAGATCAAGGTGCCATCCTTCGGCAGTTTCCGGCTTACTTGATCCGCTCCAGCACCGAGACATAGTTTGCAACCGCAGCTCCGCCCATATTGAAGATGCCGCCGAGGGTCGCATCAGCAATCTGCATTCCCTCCGGCGCTGTGCTCGTCAGTTGCATCGCGGTGAGCGCATGCATCGACACACCGGTCGCCCCAATCGGATGACCTTTCGCCTTTAACCCGCCTGATGGATTGACTGGCAACCGACCATCCTTTTGCGTTTGGCCTTCCAGAGCGATTGCGGCGCCTTCGCCCGGCTTCGCAAGGCCCATCGCCTCATATTCGATCAGCTCGGCAATGGTGAAACAGTCATGCGTTTCGACGAAAGAGAGATCGTCGATAGACAGTTTCGCCGCATCGAGCGCACGGGTCCACGCTTCTGCGCATCCCTCAAAGGCCAGAATGTCACGCTTGGACATTGGCAGGAAATCCTGGGCATGAGCGGTTGAACGAAAAGCAACCGCCTTGTCCATGGAAAGCGCAGTCTGTGTGTCAGACAAGATGATGGCCGCCGCACCGTCCGAAACCAGTGAGCAGTCCGTACGCTTCAACGGACCGGCAACGAAGGGGTTCTTGTCGCTTTCGGCCCGGCAGAAATCATAGCCAAGGTCCTTGCGCATTTGCGCGAACGGATTTTCCACCCCGTTCTTGTGGTTCTTGGCGGCGATCGCCGCCAAAGCATCGGATTGGTCGCCATATTTTTGAAAGTAGGTTGAAGCGATCTTGCCGAATACACCGGCAAATCCGCCCGGCGTGTCCCCATCTTCCGGCAGATAGGAGGCCTTGAGAAGGTTGCGGCCAATGTCTGGTCCGGGTGTCGTCGTCATTTGCTCGACACCAACCACAAGCACATGGCGGGCCCGCTTAGCCTCGATCGTCTTTACGCCCTGATGCACCGCAGCCGAGCCGGTTGCACAAGCATTTTCAACACGCGTGGCAGGCTTGAATCGAAAATCATCAGACGCCTGCAAGACGAAGCTTGCCGTGAAGTCCTGCGCCGAAAAGCCCGCATTGAAGTGACCCAGATAGATTTCGTCTATGTCCGCCGCCTCAAGGCCGGCATTGGCCAGCGCGTCTCGGGCAACGCCGGTAACCAGGCTTTCAACCGTTTCGCCCCGAAGCTTGCCAAAATTTGAGTGAGCCCAACCGGTTATGCATGCGGTCATTTTGAGTGCTGCCTTTTTCGCGCCAAACTGCTGGCGCCACATGTCGGTTTTCAAGATTCAAAGGTCAATATGCAAAGGCGGTGGCTTTGCCCACCAACGCGGTTTCGCAAATGAGCCCAGTGTGTTATTGGCCAACTTCAATCGATTGAAATTTGTCGGGAGCCCCTCATGACCCTGAAAGTCGCCATCAATGGATTTGGTCGCATCGGCCGCAACGTTCTGCGCGCGGCATTCGAGCTTGACCGAGACGATATCGAAATCGTTGCAATCAACGATCTCGCTCCCATTGAAACAAATGCGCACCTGCTGCGCTTTGACAGCGTGCATGGTCGCTTCCCCGGATCTGTGGAAGTTCGCGGCGACGCAATATTTGTTGAGGGTCCCGCTCGCCGCGCGGGAGATACGGCCGCCTTGCGCATGGGCATTGAAGTGACGAGCGAGCGCGACCCATCGGCCCTGCCCTGGGACAATGTGGACATCGTTCTGGAATGCACCGGCATTTTCACCAATGCTGGAAAGGCTGCGGTTCATCTGGAAAACGGGGCGAAGGGCGTGTTGATCTCCGCACCGCTCACACAGACCGAAAAGCAAGAGAAAACGGTTGTTTACGGGGTCAATCACGACACGCTCACCAGCGATGACACCGTGGTTTCAAATGCGTCCTGCACAACCAACTGTCTGGCGCCACTGGCCAAGGTGATGCATGAGAGTTTCGGCATCACCAAAGGCTACATGACGACGATTCACTCTTATACGGGTGACCAGCCGACGCTCGACACGTTTCACAAAGATTTGTACCGGGCGCGCGCCGCGGCCATGTCGATGATCCCGACATCGACCGGCGCGGCAAAGGCCGTTGGCCTGGTTTTGCCCGACCTGAAGGGCAAGCTGGACGGTTCAGCGATCCGCGTGCCGACCCCCAATGTCTCCTGCGTCGATCTCACCTTCGTCGCCTCGCGCGACTGCACCGTTGAGGAGGTCAATGCTGCGGCAAAAGAGGCCAGCGAAGGCGCGCTGAAGGGCATTCTCGCCTATGAGGGCAATCCGCTTGTTTCGATGGACTTCAACCACGACCCGCATTCATCGTCATTCGCGTCAGCACAAACGCAGGTGACGGACGGAAATCTCGTCCGTGTCCTGTCTTGGTATGACAATGAATGGGGCTTTTCCTGCCGCATGCTCGATACGGCTGTCGAAATGGGCAAGCTGTTGTAGAGTTTGGAAATTATGCTTGGCTGGGGCGGCAGGATTCGAACCTGCGAATGGCGGCACCAAAAGCCGCTGCCTTACCACTTGGCGACGCCCCATCCGGCTTTCTGACGGACCAGACTACAAGCGAAGCGTCCATCAGCGGCACCCCCATAAAGCATGGTTCTGGCGGCTGCAACAGCCGCGCGAGTCGAGTGCTCTCAAAAGCTGTTCGATATCACTGTTCATGCGAGATCATCGTTTCAAGTCGATAACGAATGATCTCACAAATCTGCGCCAATGCCTCACGCTGCTCGGATTTCATGTCGTTTTCCAGACGCTCGACAAAAGCCTGGAGTATCGACGTCTTGTCATGGCCCTTGACGGCGATGATGAAGGGAAACCCGAATTTCGAGCGATAGGCACCATTAAGCTCCTCAAATCGCTCAAATTCCTCATCGGTAAGCTGATCAAGCCCGGCGCCGGCCTGTTCGCTGATCGAGGCGTCCGTCATGTCGCCCGCTCTGGCTGCCTTTCCGGCGAGGTCAGGATGCGCCATGATCAATGCGCGCTGTTCGCGAGACGAAGCTTGTGCGATGACGTCGCAAATCGTGTGGTGAAGGCTGCGAAGCGAGGTGAAGGGGCGATGTTCAACCGCGCGCTCCACCACCCAGGTTGAGTGCTCTGCAACGTCTTCGAGATAAGCGACAAATTTGCTGTCCGACGAGGCGTTCAGCTCGGTAAGGGTCAGGCTCATATCAGTTCCCCTGCCCTTTCCTTCATGTCTTCAACGGCGAAAAGCACACGTTCCGGCGTGGCCGGTGCATCAAGCGCCGCCGCAAGGCGATGACCGGACAGGGACGAGACCGCATCGCGCAACGCCAGCCAGACCGCAATCGACAGCATCAATGGCGGCTCCCCGACTGCCTTTGAGCGATAAACGGTTTCTTCCGGGTTGGGTCGATTTTCGAGTAGTTCGACATTGAAGACCGGCGGCACATCACGTGACCCGGGAATCTTGTAAGTCGATGGGCCGACCGTGCGCAGCCTACCCTTTTCATCCCACCACAGTTCCTCGCAGGTGAGCCAGCCCATGCCCTGGACGAAGGCGCCTTCGATCTGGCCAAGGTCGATGACAGGATTCAATGATTTTCCGCAGTCCTGAACGATATCGACGCTCAGGCACCGGTTCTCACCCGTCAGCGTGTCGATCACGACTTCAGCAACCGCTGCACCATAGGTGAAATAGAAGAAGGGGCGGCCCTTCATGGTTTTGCCATCCCAGTGGATCTTCGGCGTCGCATAAAACCCCTCAGCCGACAGGGAGATGCGCTTCATCCAGCAATATTTTGCAAGCGTGCCGAAGGAAATCGAACGGTCTCCACAAACCACTTGCCCGTCACGAAAATCGATATCGGATGGCATTGCGTCAAAATGCTCGCAGGCGACATCCAGCATGCGGGCCTTGATTTCTGATGCCGCGTTGAAGGCCGCCATGCCATTCAGGTCTGAGCCGGAAGAGGCCGCCGTTGCTGATGTGTTGGGCACCTTGCCCGTATCGCTCGGCGTGATCTGCACATCACCGAGCGGAATGCCGAAAACTTCCGCCACGACCTGCGCGACCTTGGTGTTCAGGCCCTGCCCCATCTCCGTGCCGCCATGATTGAGATGGACGGAGCCGTCCATATAGACATGAACCAGAGCACCGCCCTGATTGAGCGTGGTGAGGTTGAAGGAGATGCCGAATTTCACCGGCATCATGGCAAGTCCCTTGCGCAAAACGCCACGCTTGGCGTTGAAGGCCTCGATTTGCGTGCGCTTTTCGTCCCACCGCGCATTGCTCGTGACGCGCTCGATGACGTTGCGCAACGGGTTGTCATGCGCCAGCTCATCACCCACGAACACGCTTTGCCCGTATGGTGTTTCCGAGCCAGTCTCTGCGCCATAGTAGTTGGCCGCTCGAATATCTTGCGCATCACGCCCGAGGGATCGCGCGATGTCATCGATGATCGCCTCAATGGCGACCATGCCCTGTGGCCCGCCGAACCCGCGAAAAGCCGTGTTGGACACGGTGTTGGTTTTCGCCGCGAAGCCCAAAAAGTCCGCATGTTCGATGTGATAGCAATTGTCGAGATGGGTGAGCGTTCGTGCAATCACCGGGCCAGTGAGATCGGCAACATGACCCGAATGGGCGAGTGCCTCGACCTTTAGACCATGGATGCGGCCGGTTTCGTCGAAACCAACATCATAGTTGATCGTGTAGCCATGACGCTTGCCGGTTGCGGCCATATCATCGTCACGACGCATGCGGAAACGACAAGGCTGTCCGGTTGCATGCGCCGCCAGCGCCGCAAGACCAGCGATGATCGTCGCCTGGCTCTCCTTGCCGCCAAAGGCACCGCCCATGCGACGGCATTTGACGTCAACCTTGTGCGATTTGACCCCCAGCAGCATCGCCACATGCACTTGCACTTCGGTGGGGTGCTGAGTGGACGACCACACCGTCATGTCCCCCGCCTCGCCCGGGAAAGCATGGGCTGTGTGAGCTTCCAGATAGAAATGGTCTTGCCCGCCCATCTTCACGCGACCGGTGAGACGTCTTGCGGCCGCCTCGATCGCTTGCTGCGCATCTCCACGCTTCAAATGCTGGTCAGGCAGAGTGCGGCTTTGCGCTTCAAACGCCTCCGCTTCGTCGAAACAGGGCGTGAGTTCCTCAATATCAACCACCACCTTACGGGCGGCTTGAAGGGCGTGGGCGAGCGTATCGGCAACAACCAGTCCCACGATTTGCCCGACATGCTCGACCTTTCCCTCGGCAAGAAAAGGTTCATCGGCAAAGATCGGCGCGACCTCGTTCTTGCCGGGAATGTCGGATGCGAGCAGAACATCGACCACGCCTTCGCTGGCGCGCGCCTTGTCGAAATCGATGTTCAATATCTTACCATGCGCGACGTTGGAGAGCACCGGAGCGCAATGCAGCGTGCCCGGCAGGTCCGGCATATCGTCAATATAAACCGCTTGGCCTCGCACATGGCGAGATGCACTGTCGTGAACGTGATCGTGGCCGACAATGCGGGTTTCAGCATCCAGTTTCTGGGCAGCGACAGGTGGTTTCGACTGAATGTTCAAAGCGCCATCACCTCCACCGTTTCCCCGGACAAATCATGCGCCAGCCGATCAACCAGATTGGCAGCAGCCATCGCGCGGTAAGCGGCCGATCCACGCATGTCGCTCATCGGCTTGAAGGTCCCGGCAATCGCGGCCTTCGCTGCGGAAATCGTCGCACCGTCCAGCGGCTTGCCGAGCAAGGCATCTGCTGCGGCGGTGCAGCGCATCGGCGTCGCAGCCATCCCACCAAAGGCAATGCGCGCGCCCGCAACACGATCACCCTCAAAGGCGAGCGAAAACGCACCGCACACGGTCGAAATATCCTGGTCGTAGCGCTTTGAGAGTTTGTAGACCCGGAAAGCGGCGTGTCGCCTTTCGTCAAGCTCGCTACCGGTGAGCGGAATATGAATGGCCTTGATGATCTCACCGGGCCGCAAGGCGTTCTTGCGATAATCGAGGAAGAAATCGTCGAGTGGCAGGGTCCGCTCATCCTGCGAACTGGCCAGCCTCAGGCTCGCGCCCAGCGCAAGCAAAGCCGGTGCTCCGTCGCCGATCGGACTTGATGTGGCCAGATTACCCGCAACGGTTCCCATCGATCTGATCTGCGTCGATCCGAAACGACGAATGAGTGTAGCGAAGCTCGGCCAATGCTCTGCCACAAATGGAAGGGCCTCTTGCCAAGTGACGGCCGCACCCAGGGTCAACACATCGGCGTTTTCCGAGATGTTTCGCAACTCGGTGACATTGCGGGTGGAAATGACGCGTTCCCAACGGGCTCTGGCATGGGCGACATCAAGCGAGATGTCGGTTCCCCCGGCAAGCAGAGTGGCGTCGGTGTGTTGTCGCAGCAGAGCCAGGAGTTCATCAAGCGTGGCCGGATGCAACATCTGGCTCGAGTCCTCGCCGGTCACAGCGTTTGGCGACCCGACCGGATGGTCAGGCAACGGCGCGATCTGTTGGCTGGCGGCGGCACAGGCTGCTTCCACGATCGGCCTGTATCCCGTGCAGCGGCACAGATTTCCCGCCAGCGCATCGTGAATGTCGTCTTCCGCCAGAGTGTGATCGGCATCTTCGCTGCCAGACTGACGGTCGAGTAACCCCGCCAATGCCGAGACAATGCCGGGCGTACAAAACCCACATTGCGAGGAGCCATTCTCCTCCATCGCAAGCTGCACTGGATGACCGCTTTGCGCGCCTGTGCGCATCGCCGCCAAACCTTCAACGGTCACCAGCGACGCGCCGTCCAACTGACCCATCAGCATGATGCAGGAATTCGCAGCCTGAAACGCGCTTCGGCCTCGCGGATCTGGACGCTTCAGCAGAACGGAACAAGCACCGCAATCACCCTCTGCGCAGCCTTCCTTTGTGCCACGCAGCAGGGCCTCTAGCCGCAGCCATTCCAGCACCGTCATGTCCGCACGGCAACGGGCCTCAACAGCGCAACCATTGAGAGAAAATCGGATCGGTTCGGTCATGATATGACCGTTCAACGGAAGCAGGTTTTCGTCAAGGGTGAATGCAGCGCAACAGCAATGGCACGTTCTGCTGTTGTCTCATGCAAGCAGGCCAGCGGCCAGTTCATCTTTGACGCGATATTTGTCGACCACCGCATCAATTGGAAAGGCGTCAACCTCGTCAAAACATGGGTCGTCCACGCTGGCGGAGATCACAAACAGGCGGATGCCGTTCACATGGCCAGTGAGCAGCGGGAGGGTCTGTCGGAAGTCGTCATAGGGTTTGAGCCGATTGTCCAGAAAGACCGCGTCAAAATGCTGACGAGACAGAGCGCACAGCCCTTCATCCAAAGTCGTTGCGTTATGCAACTCCACCTGGTCATTCAACACCGAAGATACGTAAAAGTCGAAGAGCTTGTGCTCGTTCGGATCGTCATCGATCAGCAGAATTTTTTTCATCACCAGCGTCGCCCCTTCTGGTATATTCTACTTGATTGTCTTAACATTCCCTCTCACAAAGATATTGGATCAATTTTTTCAGCATTTACATAGGGATGGAACAGCTCTCCTTTCGCCGCAAAAGTTGTGACAGGGCACAGCAAGGCGAAAGCGACCAACCGTTCAACCATGGGTGGAGGACTTGAACGAACGTCTTGCTACAATTTCTGAGGTCGCGGACCTGATTAAGGTTCCGATGTTTCTGCTTTCGGTGGAAGACGGAAATGTCATCCGCTTCGCCAAGATCAATGCCGCGCACCAGAAAGCGACCAGCATTGATCCTTCCGTCGTGGAGGGTAGAACGCCGCATGAAGCTTTCCCCACGCGCATGGCTGACACCGTGCGCCGCAACTATATGCGCTGCGTAACGACACGGCAGGATTATAGCTATGAAGAATTGCTGCAGCTTCCCGGCGGCGAGATGTGGTGGCAGACTCTACTCTCCCCTCTCATCACTGACGACCGGGTTGTTGGCGTGATTGGGATTGCCCGCGACATTACACCGGCGAAGGACGCGCAGCGCAATCTGGCAGCAACCGTGCAGGAAGTCAGTCGCATCAACTCCGATCTGCAAACGCTGACATCCACCACAGCGCATGATCTGCGCGGACCTTTGCGCCAGGTAAAACTGGTTCTCGACATGGTGGGAGACGGATTTCAGGACCTTGGCGACAACAAGCTGGAACTGCTCAGAACAGGCGTCAACATTGTCGATAAGGCCCTCGATCTCATAGACACGAACCTGCAACACGTGACCCGAACAATCGATGTCGACAAAACGGCATCGCCCGTCGATATGGGCCACTGGTTTTCCGACATCATCGCAATCCTCGACCCGTTAGCGCGCTTGGACATTCAGTATCCCGAGGTCACAATTGAATGCGAGAAATTCGTGTTGGATATCGGGCTGCGCAACCTGATCGACAATGCAACCAAATTTGCAAGCAGCAAGATCGCGATCGACATCGAACCACACGAGGATGGTCTGATCATTTCGGTTTCGGATGATGGCCCTGGCTTCAAAGACGGCCAATACAAAATTGGCGAACCTCCGCCAACCGCGCGATCGCAGGTCAACGTCAGTGGGCTTGGTTTATCCACCACACGCAGCCTGGTTGAGGCCCGTCAGGGCAAGCTCTGGATTGACGAACCGCGGTTTGGAGGAGGAGGCGCCACAGTGTCGATTACGCTGAAAGGTCGGATGGCAAGGGTCGATGCAAGCAGATAGACCGTTTTAGAGATCTTTTCCGATCTTTGTACAGCGATTGACTTTTGCCACGATCTGAAATCAGACGTAGGCGTTGACCAGATCTTCAGCCAGGTCCTGATAGTCCAGAACGGAAGACGGCTTCACCTTGTAATCGCGCGCGCCCAGATGCATTGCCTTATTCCGGTCAACGGGATTGGTGGATCCCGTCAGCATGACAACGCTTTTGTTGGCACTTCTTGCTGTTGCTGAAATCTGTTCCAGAACATCAAAGCCGTCCAGCCGTGGCATGCTGACATCGAGCAGCGTCAGATCTGGCTCAAACTGCGCAAACCGAGTAGCCGCCTCGCGACTGTCATTGACCACTTCGATCTGTGAATCATCGGAGACCGCCCGCAGACTGCGCTCAATGATCGAGCTGTCGAACGCGTCATCATCGATGATCAGGATTTTGCCCATATTCAGTCCAGCCGTAAGGCCTTCCAAACCAGCCTGTAACGCAACAAACGCTTCGAAAAACTTGTTCCGTTGATACGTCAACGAGGCTAGTTCTGTTTGGTTCCCAATTCAATCTGGCAAATTTGCATGGGGATTACGACTTTGGGTCAAGGGTCCCACCTCGGTCAGGCGTGGTGAGTGCGCCAGTGGGTGGCAATATCTGCCCGTGTCGCAACCCAAGCATCCAGATGCGCGCCTACATGGTCGAGAAAACGAGCGAGAGCCCGGGCCCGACCTGGTCGGCCAACCAGTCGGCAATGCAGCCCCACGGACATCATTTTTGGTGAGCCGCTTCGCCCCTCCTCCAGCAGTTGATCAAACGTATCGCGCAGATAGGCGAAAAACTGATCACCTGCATTGAAGCCCTGTGGCGTGGCAAAGCGCATGTCATTTGCATCCAAAGTGTAGGGAACGATGAGATGTCGCTTCCCTTGCCCCTCCTTCCCTCGGCCCTCCACCCAATAGGGCAGATCGTCTGCATAGGCGTCCGCCAGCCAGTTGAAACAATCAAGCTCCATGGCGATGTCGAGCGTGTTCACCGAACTGCGCCCCTGATAGAGGCCGGAAGGCGGTGCGCCGACTACCTTATCGTGCAATGCAATGGCGCGCTCCAGATCGGCACGTTCGTCCTCGTAAGCATGGTCCTTGTAGTCGATCCATTTCAGCCCATGCGTCGCCATTTCCCAACCGGCGGCCTTCATCGCTTCCACCGCTGCGGGATTTTTTTCGAGCGCGGTTGCAACGCCAAATACTGTCACCGGCAGGGAGCGCGTGCTGAACAGATCAAGCAGACGCCAAACTCCGGCGCGGGACCCATACTCATAGATCGATTCCATGTTCATGTGCCGCTGGTCCGGCCAGGCCGCGGCGCCAACGATCTCTGACAAAAAGGCTTCGGAGGCTGTATCACCATGCAGGATGTTGTTCTCGCCCCCCTCTTCGTAATTGACCACAAACTGCACGGCGATTTTGGCACCGTTCGGCCAGTTGGGGTTTGGCGGGTCGCCTCCATAACCGATCATGTCACGAGGATAGGTCTTGGGATCAAAAGCCATGCCGGATACGATTTTGCGGTGTTTCGCTTTCTTGACTTGGCAGCATTTGCTCCCGATTGTCACCCCTTTCTTGATCCAAGCACCATCTTCGCCATGAGCTCACCGCAGTTTCGCACGCAATTTGAACCGCGCCATGGCGAGCCGGTCGAACTGGTCCCTGGCCTGTCTCGGGTGGTGTGCAACAATCCGTCCGCTTTCACCTTTCATGGCACCAACAGCTACATTTTGGGCGAAGAGCGCGTGGCGATCATCGATCCAGGTCCACAAGATGAGAACCATTTTGACGCGCTCATCAAGGCGATTGGGGGCCAAAAGGTCAGCCACATTCTGGTGACGCACACCCATGCAGACCACTCGCCCCTGGCGCGGCAGCTTCAAGACAAGACCGGCGCTCCAATCCTAGCTGAGGGCGTCCATCGCCCTGCCCGTCCGCTCAATATAGGTGAGACCAATCCGCTTGATGCCAGCGCTGACACGCAGTTTCGACCCGACAAAGTGCTGGCGCATGGAGAACGGATCGAGGGGGACGGCTGGGCTCTAACCGCCCTGCACACGCCGGGCCACACTGCGAATCACCTGGCTTTTGCGTGGGAGGGCACGGACTATCTGTTTCCCGGCGATCATGTCATGGCCTGGGCCACCAGCATTGTCGCCCCGCCAGATGGAGCCATGAGCGACTATATGGCATCGCTCGATGTTCTGCTCGTACAAAGTCAGGAGACCTACTTTCCGGGCCATGGCGGGCGGCTGGAAAATGCTCGTGGTTTCACCCGCGCTCTGAAGGCGCATCGTCGAATGCGGGAAACAGCAGTTCTCGACCAGATCGGCAAGGGTCGCACCACGATTCCCGAGATGGTTGCCGTCATTTATCGCAACACGGACAGCCGATTGCACAAGGCTGCCGGCCTGTCGGTGCTCGCTCATCTGGAAGATCTCGTCGCGCGCAAAAAAGTTGATTGCGAAGGCCCGCCATCTATCAGTGCCAGCTACAGGCTGAAGTGAAAATCACTCCAAAAGCGTCAGGCCAACAGGTCTTTCACTTCCTTCACCAAGTCGATCATCTTGAACGGTTTGGTCAATGCACTGCTTGCACCGATATCCCTCGCATTTTGCAGCGGACCACCGCCTCCTATCGAAAGCAGACCACCGGAAATCGCAATGATGGGGATGTTGCGCCGCGTTTGCAGCATGAGTTCGGTGTTGTGACGCAGACGGGAAATGAAGGAGAGCCCGCCATCTGGCACGAAAGAACCGTCCTTCATGATAAAAATATCGACAATCGCCAGATCGAAAGCCCGTTCGCAGCATCTGTTCAACGCTTGCGACGCGCTGGGCAGAACCTCGACGTCGTGAAGTCTGCTCTTCAGCGCGGTGGCCATATCTTCGCCAAGGATGAAGTCGTCTTCGATGATGACTATTGCCGCCATGAGCGCGATCTCAGGACTTGCAGCTTGAGATTGCCGCGATCATGTCGCTGAGTTGAAACGGCTTGCGCACAACCGGTACATGCTCAAAGGCACTCAACTGCGCTTCTCCACCGCTATATCCCGTCACAAAGACGAATGGCGTGTCCTGCAATTTCAGATGCTCCGCCACCGGCAGGCTGCGTCCGCCTTTCAAGTTGACATCGATGAACGCGAATTCAATGTCACGGCTGTCCAGACAATCCATGGCCTGTGAGACACTGCTGGCCATCAGCACCTCCTCTGCGCCAAGTGACTCGGCATCGCATTGAAGCTGCGAAGCGATCAAAAAATCGTCTTCAAGCACCAAAATGGTGCCGGAAAGCGGCTTCTCGGGCATGGCAACGAGCGGCTCCACTTCAAATTTCACGCGTGGTGGAGGATCGGATTCCTCCATGACCAGCACGTTTTTTGGAACAAACATGCTCACATACACGCCTTCGGGACGAAACTCGACCTGCGCGTCACCCTCAAACTCAAACGAAAGGGCGTTGCGAACAAGCGTTTGACCAAAGCCGAACCGTTCGGGTTCGCTCACCGGCGGACCACCAAATTCGCGCCAATAAAGCCTCACTCCGGATGCGTCCAACTGCCAGTTGATGTCGACCCGGCCCTGCTCCGTTAAAAGCGCGCCATATTTAGCGGCATTCGAAAACAGTTCGTGAAGCACCAGCACGAACACCGAGCCTGCTTCAGCGACTATCCCCACCTTGGGGCCTTCAAGACGCACCTGACGGCGTGCATAGGGGCTTGCCGCACGCTCAAGCGCGTCACGCAGGTCCAGCATGCGCGCATTGTTCTGCGTCAGGGCGTTGTGGGCTGTCGCCAACGAAAGGATCCGCGCTTCAAGGTCCTTGTAGATTGCCGCCTGCTCCTCTTCATCCGGGCGCGTTTGCTGAATGATTGACTTCACCAGGGCCAGAATGTTGCGCACGCGGTGATTGAGTTCCTGAACCAGAAGTTCAAGATTTTCCAGCAGCGCGTCGCGATCCGCAGCTTCGGCATAGCTGCGCTGTGCCGCCTGATACAGTCCTTCAGCTACGGCAATATCGCTCGGTTCCCAAGCTTCGCTGCGACCTGTCATCTCAACCGTGAACGCCGAAAAGGAGCCACGTGGCGAAAGACGAGGCGTATCGGCCGACATGTCGACCGATTTGTCCGGCGAACCCGCCCAGGACACTTGTGTGGCTGCTTCGCCGCGAAAGAACAGGATCGAAGGGTTGCTTTGCGCACTGCTTTTCTTGCCAAGCTGGATCTGTAATGCGCCGGCCACACCGCCCAGCAAATCTTTGTCGACATGCTCGGCAAGATTGTCGCTGATCGCGATCTGTTCGTTGACCGGTTTCAATGCTTCGACGACTTTGGGAAGCGCTTCCTGCGAGGGGCATTGACCATGTCGCCTTGCACCCTCGGCATCGACAAAGGCGACACCCGAAGCTGGCATCATGTTCAACAGGTTGTCTTTCACCAGGCTCCAGGAAATCTGCGATGCCTTGACGTTTTCTCGTCGCGAAAACAGCGAATTTGCAACCTGAACGGCCCGCACTTCGCAGCGCCGCTGCTCATCTTTCAATGCAGATCTGATCACCAGATTGAGATATTGGCCGGAGAATTCCAAAGCCAGACTAACCCCGGCTCCCAAATAACGCGGGCTGCGATGATGAAAGGCGAACAACCCCCATAACTTCCCATCTATCGCGATTGGCAGGCTCAGCGAGCCGCGAACGCCCATATTGCGCAGATACAGATTGTGCACCGGCATTGTGCCACGCAAAATTGCCAGTGACATATCGAGATCGCCAGCGTCGGGCTGCGCCATCAAGCCAATCGTGTTGGCATCTACATCGCTGATCATGCGAATGGGCGTCTGGACGTAAAGTTTCCGGGCCTGTTCGGGAACATCAAACTCGGGAAAACGCAGACCCAAATAGCCGTCGACATCAGACACTTTGTCTTCAGCCACCACCTCTCCACTGCCATCGGGTCGGAACCTGTATGCCATGACGCGATCATAGCCTGAGAAGGCGCGCAGGCTTTTCACCGCATCGCTGAGAATGTCATTGAGCGACGCGTGGTGGTCGAAGCGTTGTGTGAGCCAACGCAACCGGTCCAACCCCTCCGATTGTGAGATCGGAATATCGCCCAAGCCAACCACTTCCAAAATGGTCGTGTTATCGCGCACATGGGCTGTGACCTTGCGGGTTCCCTCGCCGGTCTCGATGTCACCAATCATCTCGCGCTGGCGGGTCGATGTGCTTCGAGACCGAAAATTGTTGATGTCGTGAATCAATGCCTTTGGCAGCAAATCACGCGGCCGCACGCTCAGTAATTCGCGCGTTTCCCCTCCAAGATTGGGGCCCACATTCTCCGACATATGAGTGAAAGTGTTGCAGCCGTCGTCAAGCGCCATAAGAAAGCCGCAGGGCTGGATGTAACCGGGCGCATGAATGGGCTCGCGATCACAACCCTTAATCGCCTCGGCTGCAAGTTCGGCCTGTGTCATCGTCATGATACGCGCCGTCCAATTCTGTCCAGCAGAAACGAAAACACCCCGCGCGCGGCTTCTGCCGTCTCATCAATCCGCAGCGGCATACCATCCAGCCCATCCACGAAACTCGGCCAGCGGGTACGGGAGAGCTTCTCCAGCGCCGTCAGATAGAATGTGGGTGAAATGTTCTCAGCACTGGCCTGACGCAACAAAAGTCTCGCCCCCAGACCCGAACCTTCAAGCACATAGGCACATCCCAAAGCGTGCTCCAAGGACCGTGGAGACAGCGCAAGCTGTGGGGCCTGGTCCTGCGCCAAAGCCAGCTGCGAGCAGTCGCGTTCAATTGCAGCGCCAATGCGGTGTGAGATCGCTTCGAGACCAAGTTCACGAGAGGCGTAGTCCCAGCAATCCGCATATCGGCCATGGACGCTTGCCATCACCGATAGCCACTTCGCATACCCGCTCGAACTGGCGAACATGCTCTGCCCCTCAAACGCATGTTCGGACCGCTGATGGTCCTCACTTACCGCTTCGCGAAGACGAAATCGGTTTGATCGCGGCTCGCACCGCGACTGTTTGACCAGACTGGTGATCGAATCAGCCTTCAACACGCCGCTCCGGCGAACTCTCCCCGACTCGAGCCTATTGAAGAGTGGGCGCAAGTTCAAATTAACTTGAGCACTCAATCAAGGTTACGATTCGTCATATCTTGACTTCGCTTGCGAAGTGACGTCAGCGATCACCCGATAATGTCGCACTTCTGGAGGGCTGCATGTCTGGCCGATTCATCTTGCGCATGGGCCTTGCTGTGGCTGCGCTTTTGGCCGTTGCCCTGGCGGGAGCGGCATTCTGGCTTGTGCCGTCCGAACGCGACATTGAGCCGAACAACGCGATCGCTGCTGCAAGTTTTGAACGCGTCGGCCTGCCTTTTGTGCATGTTTGGGAAAAGACGAGCACGCATCCGCTTGCGGCCTCCGCAGCCATCGACGTCGATGGAGACGGCGATGATGAGGTGTTTCTTGGTGGTTCGGATGGCCAGGCCGACGCTCTGCTGGATTGGCGCGACGGCACAATTGTCGATCTCGCTGCCAGCATGGAACTTGGCGACACCATCGCGACCTATGGTGCGCTGTCTTTCGATATCGATGATGACGCAGACGTCGACCTGCTAACCGCTGGAAATGCGGGAGTGACGCTGTGGATCAATCAGGGCGCGCGGTTTGAAGCACGCAACGTGGAATTCAGTCTGCCGACGGACTCCGTTGCCGTCGATTTGGCGGCCGCCGACTATGATCGTGATGGCGATATCGATCTGTATGTGAGCGTTTTCGTTGATCCGGCCAATTTCCGTTCGCCCGTCTTCAACGACGCAGCCCACGCAAAGCGCAATGTGCTTTTGCGCAATGATGGCGATTTTACCTTCACCGATGTTACCGATGACATTGCGGGCGGGCTGCAAAACACATTCGTTTCCAGTTTCACAGATCTCGACAACGACGGCCTGCCCGATCTCGTGCTCGCGCAGAATACGGGCCAGTTGGAGCTTTTGCGCAATCTGGGCGGCGGACAGTTTGAGCGTGCGTCCTACCAATCCGGCTACGGGTTCTGGATGGGACTTGCGGTGTTTGATGCAGATGGAGACGGCGACCAGGACCTCTTCCTGTCTAATATCGGAAACTCCATTCCTCCACTCTTTCTCAATGGGGACCGGCGCGACGACCAGCCAGCTGACAATGAGTGGGTTCTTTTGCGCAATGATGGTGGCTTTGAGTTCACTGAAATCACGCAGGAGGCAGCACTCACGGGCTTCGGCTTCGCCTGGGGCGCGAGCGCAGCGGATGTGAACTTCGACGGCAAGCTCGATCTGATGGTGGCGCAGAACTATGCGAAATGGCCGATCCACCGATTTGCCAAGCTTCCCGGCAAGGTGCTGCTGGGTTCAGACGGTGGATTTGTCCAGAGCGAGGCGGCCGCCAATGCGGCCTATGGCATCGCGCCGCTTTTGGTTGATGTAGACGGTGATGGTCGGCTTGATCTGGTCTGGGTCAATATCGATGGCGAGCCGGTGCTGTATCGCAACCGCAGCGAACGCGATTTCCTAAGCGTGCGACTGCCCGATGCTGCGGCGAGCATTGGTGCGAAAATCCGCATCGGCGATGGACCGATCTTTGAACATATTGTTGGTCAGGGTCTTGGGTCGGATATGTCGACGATGGTCAGCCTCGGGCTTCCTGATGGCGCAACCTCACTTCCGCCGATCACCGTAGAATGGGCCTCGGACCAGCGCAGCGTCTTGGAACCGGAAGCGCGCAACACCGTGCTGCGCGCCTCGCCACCGTCGCAGTAGGACTGCCGTCAGATCAATTCCGGATCAGAGATGATCTCGATCAGCGACGGGCCGTCATATTCAAAGGCCTCTTTCATTGCGGCCTCCAGCTCGCTGTCTTCGGTCACGCGAACGCCGTGCCCGCCGCAAAGGCGCGCATAGGCGGCAAAGGACGGATTGTGGAGACTGGTCTCCCAGACTTCCCACTCGCCCGCTTTCTGCTCCTTGGAGATTTTCCCAAGCTGCGAGTTGTTAAGCAGAATATGGGTGATGTTCATGCCGTATTTCACTGCCGTGGTGAAATCCATCGGATACTGGCCAAAACCGCCATCGCCGGAAATGGAGATGACCTTGCGACCGGCATATTCCTCATGATCCTGCGTTGCGGCCCAGGCCCCGATCGCTGCGGGGAAAGCAAAGCCAATCGACCCGAGATAGCCCGACATGAGCACCCTTTGACCCTTCGATTCAAAGTATCGGCCGAAGGAATAAGTGTTGTTGCCCACATCAACGGCCAAAATCGCATCTTCCGGGCAGGTCCTTGTGAGCGCATCGAAAATTGTGGCCGAATGAATGCCATTGCCGGAGTTCTCCGACAGTCTGGTTTGCTTCTCCTTGCGCCAGATTTCCCAACGCTCGGCGATCTCGGCAACCTGATCGACGCTCTTGCGCTCGACCTTCGGCGCAACGGTCTCACAGAATGTTCCAATATCACCCCAAATCGGCAGCGTGACCGGATGGAAACGAGCAAGCTGCATGCGCTCGAAATCGACCTGAATGATCGGCTTGGAGCGTTCGATGCCGGTGTGATCGGAGAAGGACGAGCCGAGCGCGATGATCAGGTCGGCCTCGTTCATGAACCAGCTGGCAATAGGTGTTCCCGAGCGACCGAGCACACCGGCGGCATTCGGATGGGAATCCGGGATCAGCCCTTTGCCCTTGAAGGTGGTGAGAACGGGCGCGCCAAGCGTTTCGGCAAAAGCAATGATCTTGTCGACCGACTCAACGGCGCCATGGCCGATCACAAAGATCGGCCTTTCGGCAGCGGAAATCATGTCAACGGCCTTGTCGATATCCTCGGATGACGGCACGACATGAATGCTACCAAGACGTCCTTCCGGCGTCTGCGCCTCAGCGTCGCTCGGCACGGTTTGCACATCGTCGGGGAAGATTAGATTGGTGACATCGCGCTCGACAAGTGCCGTCTTGCAGGCCAGCGACATGAGTTCGGCATGGTTGGAGCCTTCAAGCACAGGCTGGCAAAAGCGCGCCACAGCTTCGAAAGCCGATTGCAGGTCGATATCCTGAAACGCACCCGGCCCAAGCACCTGCGTCTGCACCTGCCCGGTGAGCGCCAGCACCGGCGCACGGTCAACCTTCGCGTCCCAAAGGCCGGTCAGCAGATTGGTTGCGCCCGGTCCCGCAATCGTCAGGCAGGCGGAGACCTTTCCGGTCAGCTTGCCATAGCCACAGGCGGCAAAGGCGGCGACACCTTCATGGCGAACGCCGATATATTTCATGGTCCCGTTCAGAACGCGCTGACGGATGCCTTCCGCAAGGCCGAGATTGGAGTGACCGACCATCCCGAAGACGTGCCTGACGCCCCAATTTTCCATGGTCTCGGCCATGACATCGGAGACATTGCGCTCATGCGGCGGTTCCGGCTCCAGGCCGATATAGATTTCTTCGCCGCGCACTTCGACCGGATACAGCTTTTGTCCCGTATCTTCGTGCCCCCCGGGAGGCGCACCGGTGAGAGGGTCGAAATCCCAGCCATGCCAGGGGCAGCGGATCCAGCACTGGCCCTCGACGCCCTTTTCTATAGACCCTTCACCAAGCGGTCCGCCCTGATGCGGGCAGCGATTGTCCATGGCCGCCCATTGTCCGTCAAAGTGAGAAAGACAAAGCGAAACAGTGCGTGCTGTGACTGTTTTCACCCTTCCATCGGGCAGGTCGCCGACTTCGCCGATCTTGATCCATTCCAGTGCTTCGTCAGCCATAATTTGCCTTTCTACATCAAAACGATGTTCGATATTGGTAACCGATGCCGGGCCTCACTCAGTTGGGCCGGAAAACAGGGCATCAAAGAGTTTTTGCACCATAGTCAGCAGAAGAAATGCGGCAATTGCCCAAAGGACCAGTTCAAACGGCGTGAAGTCCGTTCCACGCAGCCAACGGGCGAAAAGTCCGCCCTGTGGCGGAAGCTCCCGAATGCCAAACAGGCCCGGCCCGTCCCACAGGCGGAAGGTCCAGAAACGTGACGTGTAGTAGAGCAAGAAGCCGATGAATGCGGCCAGCAGCAGTCCTACCACGCGCTTCATGGCGTCACCTGCATCTTTGCCGGGTCCATGCGCATGACGAGCAGATTGCCGCGACGCTCTATGCGGGTTTCGGCCTCAACGAACTGACCGACATAGTTGTAGGTGTCTTGTGTCATTTCCTTGCCGTCCGGCCCGGCGATGAGGAAATATTCCTCGCCCTCGATCGGCTTGGTCGAGACAAAAACTGGCGGAATTTCACCGATCAGACACAGATTGGCACAGGCCTTGTGGGCAATGCCTCGGCCCGGATTCATGGCACCGGCGAGACATTTCCCGTCACAGATTTCGCCCTTTACGCGCCAGGTACCGAGGTCTTCTGCAACAGGAACCACCCCGTCTTCCTCTGTCGGTTTCAGGCCGCGACGACCGCCTGCGATCTGCAACATTTTGAGATCGCCGCGCTGCACGATGACACCGGATATCTCCACGATCTTTCCATCCAGCTCATCGCTTCGACCTCGCATGATATTGGTCTTGCCTTGACCCGACACCATGATCGTCTTGCCCGTGGGCAGATGCTCACTTCCCATCGTGATGTGCAGCATTGGATAGGGATGCGATTCAAACACACCAGTCACGGTTTGGCGACCATGGTCGAACCGGAAACCGGCCTGCCCCGGATCATCCTGCGATATGCCGACCAGAATGCCACCGGCCGCGAAACCGGTGATCAGCGAAAGCGACACAACCAGCAGGAACAGTTTCAGCCCCGCGGGTATGGGCAGAAATCCAACGAAATAGGGCGTGTCTTTCTCGGCCATGATCTTCACGCTCCGCTGGGAAGTGGAACCGGTTCAACAAAAGTGCCGGGCGGATTGGCGTTGGCGTTGACCAGGACCTGATCGCCAGCGAGTTTCACCTGATAGGTCGGCACCTTCTCAGTGAAAGGTGCGGGTGAGCGCCCGCTGCGCACATCATACTGGAAGCCGTGCCATGGGCATGTCACCAGACAGTCCAGAATTCGCCCCTCACCCAGCGGACCGTTTTGATGAGCACAGGCGTTCGAAATGGCCGATATCTTGCCGTCCTGAAGGAACACGGCCACACGTTCTTCGCCGGAAAGACGCGCGACCTTGGCGTAGCCTTCGCGCAATTCGCTTGCATGACATATCGCAACCCACTCGCCGCTCGAGAGTGCATCGGGATCGCCGCTGCGTCGTTCCTGCAACGCAGCCAGAATGTGGAGCGCGGCCACGGTCAGGGCTCCACCGATGAACACGACGATGAAGATCTTATCTTGCTGGTCCTGCAATATGCCAAGACCAACATGCGCGACCACGGATATGTAAGCGAAATAGACGAGATAGTGGATGCGCTTCCAGATGCGCGGCGTCAGGAACTTCATCCAGAAATCGTGGCTGGTGGCAGCCAGGAGCGCCAGGCACAACACGGCGAAAATGCCGAAAACCTCAAAAGGAAAGCCTGAAAGCTGACCATAGCTCGTATTGGCAAACAGCAGCGCCTCATATTTGTTCGAGGCTGAAAACGAGAAATACCAATTGATGATATAGCCCGCATGAGTGATCGCCACGAACAGCGTCATCACACCGAAATGGCGGCGGTTGTAGAGCAGCGGCAGAAAGCGCTTGTCGAGCCGAGCCAACGGCCCGATGCAGAGGATCACCGTGAGCATCAAAAACGCGCAGGAACCGAAAGCCCGGGCGTTGTGGATTTGCCCATTGATGCGGCCATCATTGCTCATAATGGCCGGCGTCCATTCAATGAACAGCCACAGATAGGCGAACACGCCGATCAACATGACGGCGTTGTACTTCCACTTGTTCGGATTCCACTGAACGGGGATGTATTTGACGCTCATGCGGCCGCATCCCCCTGTCCCGCGGAGCCATGAAGCAAGGAGATCTTGACTGGCTCGAAATCGGCCTGCCACTCCTGCCGCAGCGACCAGCTCACCGCAATGATGAGCGGAATGGCGACGACAAACATCACCGCGATGAACAGATGAGCTCGACGGGGAGGCGCATGGCGGTTACGCCAATTGTCGAGATCGCGTTCAAGCACCCACCAGCGCCACAAAACAAGCGGCCAAATCAACAAAATCCCGGGCACAAGCAGCGGGCGAAAGATATAGGCGCCGCGGGCATCTTCATCGATCCGGTCGATACCAAACAGCAAGAAAGCGGTCGCCACAACAGCGCCAATGGTGGCCCAGACCTGAGCGACAAAGAAGATTGACTCGGCTGCGTTCAAGCAACACCTCCGTAAGAGATGCCGGTCAGATCGCGCATCTCTTTTTTCCAGGTTGTCAGGTCATCGGCGTTGAACTTGGAAACATGATCATGCCCGCAGGCGCGCGCCATGACCTGGATCAGTTCCACGGACGCCGAGAAGAAATTGGCCAGCTGGCGGGCGGATTTTTCGACCACCAAACGCGACACCAGATGCGGCTTCTGCGTGGCAATGCCCACCGGGCAATTGTTGGTGTGACAGGCACGCATGGCGATGCAGCCAATGGCTTGCATGGCCGCGTTGGAGAGAGCGATTGCATCAGCACCCAGCGCGAGCGCTTTCACGAAATCCGCCGGTTTGCGCAAGCCACCTGTGATGACAAGGCTGACATCGGATCGGCCAGATGCATCCAGGTGTCGCCGTGCGCGAGCCAGAGCCGGAATGGTTGGGACGGAAATATTGTCTCGGAAAATAACCGGGGCGGCGCCCGTCCCGCCGCCGCGACCATCCAGAATGATGTAGTCAACGCCCACCTCAAGGGCAGCATCGATATCCTTTTCGATGTGCTGGGCGGAAAGCTTGTAGCCAATGGGAATGCCGCCGGTGCGGTCACGCACCTCGTCGGCAAACTCCTTGATCTGCGAAACTTCGGTCCATTCAGGAAAGCGAGCCGGGGAGATGGCGGATTCGCCAGGTTCCAGCCCACGAACCTTGGCGATCTTGCCCTTCACCTTGTTGCCGGGAAGATGGCCACCAGTGCCTGTCTTCGCGCCTTGCCCTCCCTTGAAGTGAAAGGCCTGAACCTTGTCGAGCTTGTCCCAATCGAACCCAAAACGCGCAGACGCCAACTCGTAAAGATAACGAGAGTTCGCCGCCTGCTCTTCCGGCAGCATGCCACCTTCACCAGCGCAAATGCCTGTTCCTGCCAGTTCTGCGCCTCGAGCCATGGCGATCTTGGCAGGCTCCGACAACGCGCCAAAGCTCATATCTGAAACGAAGAGTGGAATATCCATCTTCAGCGGCTTTTGTGCGTTCGGGCCGATCACCACGTCGGTGCCCACTTCATCTTCATCAAGCAAGGGCGGCTTGTGCAGTTGGGCTGTGAGTATCTGAATATCGTCCCAATTCGGCAATTGCGGGCGCGGCACACCCATGGCGTCCACAACGCCGTGATGGCCGGTTTTCGAAAGTCCATCACGGGCATATTGCTGGATCAGCCCCGTATGCGACTCTTCATCTGTGCCGTGGCTGGTGTCAGCGTAAAGGCCCAGATAGGCGTCTCGATTGAATGGCTGCGGGTTGTCATAACCCCATTGCGCAATCTCATCCTCATCGATGAGCACATCGCCATCTTCGATCCAGGACGAGAACTTGTTCAGCGCCTCGGAGTTGTCATATTCCGAAACGCCTGAATCGAGCCGATAATCCCAGTAGTGCAGCCCGCAGATTAGGTTGTCGCCATCCACATAGCCGTCCGACATCAGCGCTCCGCGATGCAGGCAGCGTCCATACATCACCGAAACCCGATCATCAAAGCGCACGACAACCAGATCGACACCTGCAACGAGCGCGTATTCCGGTTGGCGATCCTTAAGATCATCCAGCTTCATCAGTGGGCGTTTGTTCATTCAGCAGGCTCCGATAGCGAAGTCAAAGTCAGATGGCGCCTCAATCCGGCTCCCGACGCATGTGGTGGTGCGATGACCGGCTTCGCTTCTCGTGCGGAAATCGGCTGGCATAAAGCTCGGCCAATGGAGCTGCGCTGAGGCCATGTAAAATGGTGCTGAACAGGACAGCGTTAATGGCGACATGCAGCACCTCCTCTCCGAAACCGAGCACGATGGAATCAACAACCATCAACGCGAACAAGGCCGTAGCAAGTCCACGCGGCCCGAACCAGCCAAAAAACAGCCGCGTGGGCGTGGTGGCATCAGTGCCGATAAGCGAAATGTAGATTGCCAGTGGCCGCACGACAAACAGGCTTGCCAGTATGTAGAGCGCGGTTGTGACATCAAGAGAGTGCAGTGCTTCTGGCACAAGCAACAAACCAATCAGGAAAAACGCCATCCAGGTGAGCGCCTGGCCATCGCCTTCGGCAAATTCATAGATGAACTCGCATTGATTCTTCATGATGCCGCCAAAGCACAGCCCAGCCACAAAGGCCGATATGAAGCCGTTGCCGCCAACCAAATTGGCGGCCAAAAAGGCCGACATGGCAAGGGCGATTACCCCGACGCCTTCAAATATATCAGCGGTGTAACCGTTCTCATCGGCCCAAGCCATCAGCTTTGCGCCGGCCACGCCAACCACTATGCCCACCAGCGGCCCCAGAATGATTTGCTTGGCACCAAATGCGATCCAGTCGGTGTCAGTGTCGCTGACGAACTGAGCGCACAAAGTTGCGATGAACAGGATCAGCGGCAGAGCCAACCCGTCATTGAGGCCGCTTTCGACAGTCAAAGCGCGACGCGTGCGTTCCGGCACGGCTTCATTCGATATCACCGCCTGCCCGAGTGCGGCATCGGTGGGCGACAGAATCGCTGCTACAAGGACGATGATCGGCAACGGAAACTGTGTCAGGAACGCCGCGCCAACCACAGATCCGATCACAATGGCCAGTGGCAACCCGATGATCAGCATCCGTGCAGGCCACACGAAACGTTGTCGCAACGCGCCGAAATTGGTCCGCGACGCATCGAGAAACAGCAACAAGACCAGAGTGATTTCCGCCACCAAATGCAGAGTTTCTTCCATGGCCGGATGCTTGAGCAAACCGGTCTGCGACATGGCCAGGCCAAACAGAATAAAGACCATGGGAGCCGTGACGATGGATGTGGTGACGCGTTTGGCAATCAAGGCGAAGCCGAAAGCAATCACAGCGAGCACGAGCAGTCCGGTGGTCATTCGGTCAACCCGTACTGACCTGCGCGTCGTTCCGCGCCACACCATGTGTTGACCAGGGCTGTCATCACTCTTGCCGCATAGGCCCGTTCAAACCGTGCGAAACGCTATACAGGTTCGTTTGTCTTTACAATCCCGACTGTTAGCAACCGATCCTGACGGTCTAACGCCCCTGATTGAGTCCCTGAAGTGCATCATCCAGATCGGCCATGAACCCTTCAACCAGCCTGGCATTTGCGCCCAGATCATGCTGGCCGAAACGGGACACCGATCTCATGTCGACAAGCGTTCCCTCGTCTTCTTCAATAAGGCGCAGCACCACATCACTTTCAAACCCAAAGACGAAGCTGAACGCGACGGCCTCGATATAGCGCTCATCAAGCTCGGCGGCCTCCAGATTTGCATCGCGCCCGACCGGGGAGACTTGTTGCGCTTCAAACTCCTGGCTGGGCGCTTCGTCTGGCGCGTTCTCCAGGATAATGGGACGCGAAAGCGGAATAGGAATGTTAATTGGGCGGCCATCCGATGTAACGGTCGGCTCAGCGACGAGACCGGATCCCTCCTCATCAATGCGCGCTTCCCCTTGCTCCGTCTCCGTTGTCAGGATTGTCCAGCCGCGATCGGCAATTAGTTCGGCGGCGGTTTTGAACACACGCCCGGCGCCAAGCGGATAACGACGGGCCGACACCCGAGGATAGGCCGCCAATTGTCGCTTGGCGTCTTGTGGCGACGGCTCCCTGATCGCATTCATTTGCGACGTGCGATCCTCCAAAGCGTTTTCAAATGAAGGTGGCTGCACGAGGTCTGTTGAGATGTCGTGCAACTGCGGCAGACGATAGACATTAAACGCCACCCACAAATAAGGCGTAAGCAGAACCAGGCTCAGCATCACGCCGGCAGACGCTTTCAGTCCGCCTTGATGACCGTAGGTCCACAATTCGTAGAACGCCTGACCACCGGCGATCAGCGACGTCATCAGCAAAACAAAGCCAAGACCCAACATCCAAAAGGTCGGGATCGTGTCGATCGCTCCGATCTTGTGGCCGATCACCACCATGGCCAGAAATGGCAAGCAGAAAAGAGCGAGTTTCTGGCACCACCAGGCTGCGCGAGACGGGTGGCGCTCCAGTCGCTCCAGCCTGTTGGCGATGCTCGTCATGGGCGGACGTCAGTCCTCACACCGTCGGAAGAACATGATCGGCAAACTGCTTGCGCAGCTCCGTCTTCTGGATTTTGCCGGTTGCCGTATGCGGAATTTCATCCACGAAGGCGACATCGTCCGGCATCCACCATTTGGCGATCTTGCCCTCCATATAGCCCAAAATGTCCTCTTTCGAGGGGTCTTTGCCCTGCTTGCGGATGCATATGAGCAGCGGCCGTTCATCCCACTTTGGGTGTGCGATACCGATCACAGCTGCCTCTTCAACATCGGGATGTCCGACGGCCAGATTCTCAAGATCGATGGTCGAGATCCACTCACCGCCCGACTTAATGACGTCTTTGGCGCGGTCGGTGATCTGCATATAGCCAAATTCATCGATATGGGCGACATCGCCGGTGTCGAACCAGTTGTCCTCGTCAAATTGCTCGGCACCCGCTCCACCATAGTAACCCTTGGCAATTGCCGGGCCACGCACTTTAAGTCGGCCGAAGGTCTTGCCGTCCCACGGCATTGCCTTGTCCTCGTCATCGGTCACTTTCATCTCGACCCCAAAGGGTGCGTAGCCCTGCTTCTCTTGAATATCGAGACGCTGCGCGCCCTTCAGGTGGTTGTATTCAGGCTTGAGCGAACCGAGCGAACCGAGCGGCGACATTTCCGTCATGCCCCAGGCGTGCACCACCTCGACATCATAATTGTTCTGGAACTTCTCCAGCATGGCGCGCGGACAAGCCGAACCACCGATCACCACACGTTTCAGATGGGGAAGCTCCTTGCCGGTTTCTTCAAGATAGCCAAGCAACATCAGCCAAACCGTTGGAACCGCCGCGGTGAAGGTGACCTTCTCGCTGTCCAGCAGTTCATAAATCGAAGCGCCGTCCATGGCGGCACCGGGATTGACAACCTTGGCGCCGGTCATGGGGGCAGACATGGCGATGCCCCAGGCGTTGGCATGAAACATCGGGACAACGGGCATGATGACCTCGTTGCAGGACATGCCAAGCGCATCGGGCAAGCTTGCCAACATGGCGTGCAGCACATTTGAGCGATGCGAATAGACCACGCCCTTCGGGTCACCGGTCGTGCCCGAGGTGTAGCACATGCCGGAGGCCGTGTTCTCATCGACTTGCGCCCAGGCGAAATCGCCGTCGCCCTGCGCGATCCAGTCCTCAAAGCAGACAAGATCAAGCTTCGAACTGGGCATGTGCTCAGCATCGGTCATCACGATGATCTGCTTCAGCGAGGGCACCTTGTCGGCGATGGCTTCGACAATTGGCATGAAGGAAAGATCGACAAACAGTGCCTTGTCTTCGGCATGATTCATGATCCAGGCGATCTGATCGGGAAACAGGCGCGGATTGAGTGTGTGATAGACGCCGCCCACACCCATAATGCCGTACCAGGCCTCCATATGACGGGCCGTATTCCAGCCCAGCGTGCCGATCCGATCGCCAAGACCAAATCCATCGCGATCCAGTGCTTGGGCGACACGTTTGGCGCGCGCGTGGATATCACCATAAGTGGTGCGCACAATCGGCCCTTCGACCGAGCGCGAGACAATTTCACGGCGGCTATGTTGTGCGGCGGCGTAATCGAGAATTTTGTGGCACAGCAGCGGCCAGTCCTGCATCAGTCCGAGCATCGAGAATTTCCTCCAGATTATTGGTCTTTATTGCGGCACGATGCTGCCGCGGTAAAGGGGTCGCGGCGGCTGTGCTGGATCAAAATGTCTGCCTGGCTCGCACACCGCGGTTGGCCGGTCCGGCTGCCATACGACTACGGAAATTGAGAGACCCTCCCGGACATGGTAGACTTTTGTCAGGGGCGCGACTTCGCAGGAGAGAAAAATGGGATACTGGGACGAGGTGAAGCGCACCTGGGGCGCCATGGCGGATGGCGATTTCACGTCTGCGACGGATTTTGGCGGGCGAAAAAGAAGAACGGGCACCGGCAGCGGACATGGTGGAACGGGAAATGGCCGACGCGGCACCGGTAACGGCTATGGCAGTTCCGGCCATCCATCTTACGACGAGTTGCGGCTGATCCACCGCAAGTTCCGAAAACACTTCGGACGCGACCCCTACAGCCTTCGCGAACTTGAAGACTGGTGGGACAGGCTTTAGTTTCGATTACGAATTGAAGTCGCGCGCAATTACATGATTGTTGCGGAGGGTCGACCACACGGTCATCTCGCTTACTTGCAAACTTTCGGCAACATCGCGAATTGCATCATCATCCCATGAGCTGCCCGACGGAAGCATGCTTTCAATAACGTTCAGTGGCGCCAAGAGTGCCTGACTGAAAGACTTCTGAAATTGCTGACGCCACGTCTTTGCATCGAGAGACGGCCTCAAACGAGACTGCTCAAAGCCGAGCCAATCTCCCACAATACGGCCCAATTCAAAACGCCTTCCTACGGCATTGCGCGAGCGATGCACGAAGCTCAACGAGTCTTCCCTCGTCCAACTCGCAGCAAAGTCCTGAGACGATTCCTCGTGCGACGCCGCCGCATCCAAACCGAAACGGTCTTGAAAATCGGCGTCTTCGAAAGGACCATCAATCCCCAACACGTCGCGAACTTTAGCCGCCAACTGGTTTGCAACCAAATATGCTGGCCCCGTAAACTGAGACGTTTGGTCGATGGAAGTTTTACGAATGTCGTTTAAGCACTCGGGATACAACCGTGCGGTCGAGGCTTTGGCATGCTCTGCGACGGCCTTAGCGGCATCAAGATCTTTGTGAGCGGCAACCACCTCTTCGATGGCGCGTTCGCTGAACTCTTCAACCAAATTTCCCCAGCCTAAGACAATATGCCGTGGCGCGTCTCCCGGCTGGAAACCAAGTCGCGCTTCAATCTCTCGGTAGAAGACGATCTCTGGGTCCTGCCGTTCTTCGAGAAATTCATTCCAGAGGCGACAGAGATCGCTGTCATGCAGTGCCGCAACCCGCTCAACTGTTTGTTGCAGTAAACCGTCCACCGCCTCACTGAAAGACTCAAGGGTGACGAAGCGACGATCATTCAGATTTGTAAATGATATTGGACGGCTTTGATCGCGCGGACCGTTGTCACCGGTCAATTCGAGTATCTTTCCGTTGGTTACAAATGTCAGATGCGGCCAAACATACTCCCCACCAACTGAGCTCATCGAATGGGCGAGAGACCAGTCAATACTCGGCATGGAGTCGGTCGCAGGGAGAGGCTCAAACATGATGCGCCAATAGTTCGACAACAACCAACGCGCCAAAGGTGCGACCGAAACGCGGATGTGATCTCGCATGGACCGACTGTGCAGGTCTTCCACCCGCGTCAGCACATCGTCCTCAATCGCAATGCGAAGTTGGCCGGTGGCCCAATCATCTTCCGATTCATCGGAAATGTTGGTCCATTCATCAACACTAAATTCAAGCATCGTCATTCGGCCAAAACTCTGCGTACCGCTCGATCACAAGCAAACGAAACGCGTCTTCCTTCAGGAGCGGGTATCCATGATACTCGCCATTTTCCGCGTTGCTGCATCTTGCTTCGTAGACATGCTCGTCAACGACGCACCACAGCGTACGTGGAAAGCCATTAACGTCGCGGTCATCCCACAAGCCTTGTCGCACGCCCTCCCTAAGCAAAGCAATGGCATCTTTAACAGAACGGACAGGGCTGGAATCGCACAGTGTTTTGTCAGGACGAGGACTTGATGGAGGCGTGAGACCGAAGTCACCCGGATCTCTTTTGTGGTAAGGACTGCCAGCATAGTGGACTTTGCACTCGAGCTCCAAGCGGGCTTGATCTGAAGGCTTCGCGATGCGCAAACGGCGCGTTTGCCGCGCGAACTTGCCGAAATCCGGAGCTCGCATTTTTCTCGACATTGCGATGCGGCACTCCAGTTCTCGCCATTGCTCTTGACCTGCAATCCTAGAAACTTAACGCTCTCATTCTTTGAAACAAGGCCAACGCCTCCAATGAACGCTCCGCTCACCAATTTGCAGGCCCGTGATCTCGACGCGGTCATTCATCCCTATTCGCCGCTGCACAAATTGCGCGAAACCGGGGTCACGATCCTGGGCGAGGGCAAGGGCGTTTTTGTCTATGACAGCCAGGGCAACGAATATATCGAGGGCATGGCCGGTTTGTGGTGCACAGGGCTCGGCTTCGGCAATGAGGAGCTCATCGACGCCGCAACGCAGCAGCTGTGCGCCCTGCCCTACTATCATCAGTTTTCGGGCAAAGGCACCGAACCTGCCATCGCGCTTTCGGAAAAGCTGAAAGAAATCGCGCCGACACCCATCGACAAGGTGATGTTCACCTCATCCGGGTCCGAAGCCAATGACACGCAAATCAAGCTGGTCTGGTACTACAACAACGCCCTCGGCCGTCCCCAAAAAAAGAAAATCATATCGCGCCTGAAAGCCTATCATGGCGTCACGCTGATGGCGGCGTCATTGACGGGGCTGCCCAACAATCACCGAGATTTTGACCTGCCCTTTGACGGCATCCTTCACACGGATTGCCCGCATCATTATCGTTTTGCGCAAGATGGTGAGAGCGAGCAGGATTTTGTGGCGCGGCTGGCCAAGTCGCTGGAAGACCTTATCGAGCGCGAAGGTGGCGATACGATTGCGGCGATGATTGCCGAACCGGTGATGGGCGCCGGTGGCGTGATCGTTCCGCCCGAGGGTTATTTTGAAGCGATCCAGCCCATTCTCGATGCGCATGACATCGTTCTCATCGATGATGAAGTGATCAACGGTTTCGGTCGCACCGGCAATTGGTGGGGTGCCCAGAGCCACGGCATGAAACCGCATATGATCTCAGCAGCCAAACAACTTACTTCCGCCTATGCACCGCTTGGCGCGGTCATGTTGCCCAAGTTCATGGTTGAGGCGCTTGAAGACCAGTCGGCAAAGATTGGCGTGTTCGGCCACGGATACACCTATGGCGGTCACCCGCTTGGATGCGCCGTTGGCGTGAAGGCCATTGAGATTTACCAGCGTCTCAACATCGTCGAGCATGTGCGCTCCCTTACACCCCTGTTTGAAAAGCGTTTGCAGGCCTTGTCTGACCATCCGCTTGTGGGAGATGTGCGAAATTCCGGGCTGATGGGCGCCGCGGAAATCGTTGCTGACAAGGCCACAAAGCGGCCCTTCGACATCTCGCAAGGCGTTGGCGCAAAATGCGCGGCTTTCTGCCAGGAGCACGGCCTCATCCTGCGCGCCATTGGCGATGCAATGGCCATCTGCCCGCCCATGATCATCACAGAGGACGAGTTGAACGCTTTGTTCGACAGGCTTGAGGGGGGGGTGAACGACACGGAAGCCTTGGTGAGCAGGGAAGACTTGCGATAGATCCAGGAAACGGCTCTACCCGTCCAACTCGTCTTTCCACTCCAGCAGCGTCGCCAGATCACCGTCCGGCTCCGGCTTGATGCGGGGCAGTTCGCCGACAAACACCATGCCGGTGCTGCCATCGATCGTGATGACATCGCCTTCGCGCAATGTTTGACCGAGGCTCGAACAGCTTGCATCTGCCAGATCGATTTTCAGGCTCATTGCCGCGGTGATGCAGGGCTTGCCCATGCCGCGCGCGACAACGGCGGCATGGCTCGTCATTCCGCCGCGAGCCGTCACAATGCCGCGCGCCGCGTTCATGCCATGAACATCACGAGGGTCGGTTTCAGGCCGAACCAGAATGGCCACTTCGCTGGCCTCTTGACGATCTATGGCGGATTGCGAGGTGAAGGCGATCTTGCCGCTCACAGCGCCCGGCGACGCCGCCAAACCCTTGGTGAAAGGGCGCGCGCCGCCATGATCGACTTTCTCAACCAGCATTGGTGCCAGCATGTCATCACCACATCGCGCAACGGCATCAGCGCGCGAAATGATGCCTTCGCGTACCATCTCCACCGCAACCCGCAAGGCCGCTTTCGGATTGCGCTTTCCTCTCCGCGTTTGCAGCAGGTAGAGCGTTCCCGCTTCCATGGTGAACTCGATTTCCTGCAGGTCGCCGTAATGCGCTTCCAGCCGGTGACCCAGCGCTACCAATTCCTCGTAAGCCTGCGGGAACAACCGCTCCATCGATGGTTCGTCCGACATGGCTGCAAGCCGGGCTTCCTCCGTCAATTCTCGCGGCGTGCGCAAACCCGACACCACATCCTCGCCCTGCGCATTGACCACATATTCGCCAAACGGCTTGTTGGCGCCGGTTGAGGGGTTTCGGGTGAAATACACGCCGGAGCAGGACATATTGTCCCGGTTGCCAAACACCATGGCCTGAACGATGGCCGCGGTCCCGCCATCATCTGGAATGTTCTGCATGGCGCGAAAGGTTCGGGCACGCGACGTGTTCCAGGATCGAAAAACGGCAAGAACGGCAAGTTGTAACTGCGTCTCCAGGTCTTGAGGAAAGCGCTCGCCGGTCTCCTCCTCGACGATCGCCTCAAAACGAGCGCCAATCTCTTTCAACACCTCGTCGGGAAGATCGGAATCGGAGTCCACACCGTGCTGGTCGCGCATGGTTTCAAGCGCGATCTCGAAAGGATCATCGTCGAGGCCAAGCACAACTTGCGCGAAGCTTTGAATGAATCGGCGATAGCTGTCCCATGCGAAACGCTCACCACCAATGGTTTGCGCCATGGCCTCAACGGTCCGGCCGTTCAGGCCCAGATTGAGCACCGTGTCCATCATGCCCGGCATGGAAACCGCCGCGCCTGAACGTACGGAAACAAGCAGCGGGTCCGACATGTCACCAAAGCGGCGCCCGGTCTTCGCTTCGAGCTCTTGCAGCGCGGCGCGCAGTGCTGCGATCACATCGTCCGACAGATCCCCAGCGGATTTCAACGAAGCCCCGAGCTGCGTGCCCAAAATAAAGCCCGGTGGAACCGGCAACCCAAGGGTCGACATCTCGACAAGCCCGGCTCCCTTGTTTCCCATGGTCTCGACATCGACGCTGGGGGCTTCGCCGCCAAGACCGAAGCGGAAGATGGGAGTTGATTGCGAGGTCATGATCGCAGCTTCACCCGGTCAAAGGATCGAGAAGCGATCACGGATGCGTTGGTCCGCTGCTGCATCGACATAGTTGGGTCTGTGTTCCGCCAGGATTTGCCGCGCTTTCTCTCGAGCCGCTTCCCAGGCGTCCGGCGCACCCGCATCGTTCCACACGCGTGGCGTGTCCCGATTGGCAAGCGCCGGATAGTAATAGTCACGTTCCATCGCGTTGAGAGTGTGCTCTCCGCCAAGGAAGTGCCCCTCGCCAGTGACGGCATTGCGGATCGCCTCAAAGCCCAGCGTTTCCTCATTGACTTCGACCCCGCGAATACTGCGCTGAATGTTGGCAAGCATTTCATTGTCGAGAACGAAGGCTTCAAACGACGCGCCGAGCAGCGACGCCATCATACCGCTGCTCTCATAGATCATATTGGCGCCGGCCAGTCCGCAAGCTGCTGCGGACAACGCCTTCTCGGCGCCCATTTGTGCATCGACCGCCTTTGCATCTGCCATCGAGGACGCAACGCCCGTTGGCAGACCAAGATGGTTGCCGATCTGCGCGGCCGCCGCGTTCATGACGGATATTTCGCCGCCCGAACCGCAAAAAGCGCCCGTGCGGAGATCGATGACAAATGGCCAGTTCGAGAAGATCACGGGATGGCCACGTTTGAAGAGATTCACCAGCACGAGCCCGGCAAGTGTTTCCGCCGTGGTCTGCGCCAACATACCGGCCAGCGGCGCCGGTGCGGTCGCGCCAGATTGCGCTGCGATGATCGCGTTGATGGGCATATTGTGCTCAATTGCAGCCAGCGTGACCGAAACGGCGTCTTCGCCATAGCGCAGCGGCGAAATCACAGGCGAAATATGCGCCTTGCAGAAGGGCTGGCGTGCAAAACGGCCTTCTCCGCCCGCGACAAGATCAAACATTTCGACGATGGGATGAACCGAATCTCCATCCGTAAAGCTGGTTCCAACCGGCTTCTGCGTGTTCTTCACGAGGGCATAGGCGGTGTTTATATCCAGGTCGAGATTGTCGGGTACATCCGTCGCCACGCAGCAACGGGTAAACCAGCTTACATTGTCGAGCCTGTCTACAAGCCGTGTGAAATCGTGGAGATCTTGCAGTGTTGAAGGACGATATAGCCCGACATTCAGATCCAGCGTCTGGACAGCAGCACCGCCCGTTCCGAACCAGACCCGGTCGCCGCCGACCTCAATTGTATGAGCGGGGTCGCGGCCATGAAAGATGAACGACTTGCAGGCTCCATCGACAATGTCTTCAACGAAGGAGCGCGGGAAAGACAGGCGCCCCAGGCTGTTGATGTCACAGCCCTGCTCCAGCGCCGCCTCCATCACCACTTCTGGCACCTCGGAGAAGCCGATTTCTTCAAGAATGCGATGGGCAGTATCGACGATGTCCTTAAGCTGCGCTGCGTCGAGCGGTCGGTAGCGCCCGCCCACCTGACCCGGCGCCGCGGGTCGATGCTGCGGAACGCTTGACTGCCGCAACGCCATACGTGCAGCCCGCCCCTTTCCGGGCCGTCCTGTTGATCGCCTTGCAGACCTGTTCGCAGTGCGCGTCATTTTTTCTGCTCCTCTATGCCCGACATTACTGGTGACGCGAAACTTCTCAAGCGACAAACGCGGTGTTCGGCGCTAAACCGTATGATGCTATGGCTTTGAGGGACGGTACAATGAAAACGCAAGCAAGGATCGTGGTCATTGGCGGCGGCATCGCAGGCTGCTCGACGCTTTATCATCTTACGCAAGAAGGCATCTCGGACTGTGTTCTTATTGAGCGCGATGAACTCACCTCTGGCACGACATGGCATTCGGCAGCGCAGGTGACGAATTTTGGCCCAAACCAGACCATGGTCGGGCTGAAGACGCATTCGATCAACCTTTACAAGGAATTGGCGGACGATCCTGACTATCCGATCAACTATCATCACGCCACGGGCGGTCTGCGCCTCGCCACACAGCAATGGCACATTGACGGCTACAATCACTTCATCTCCATGGCGAAGGGCATGGGGGTCAATTTCGAACTGTTGGACGCTGAAGAGTCAAAGAAACGCCATCCACTGATCAGCACGGACGGTCTGCTGGGCGCTTTGTGGGATCCGCTGGATGGCGACATCGACCCGGCGCAATTGTGTCAGGCCCTTGCCCGTCGCGCGCGCAAGGCGGGCGCGGAAGTCTATCGTCACAATCCCGTGACCGGACTCACGCAAAAGTCCGACCACAGCTGGATCGTGCACACTCAAAATGGCGACATTGCCTGCGAGATGATCGTCAATGCCGGTGGTTATCGCTGCAATGAGATCGGCGCGATGATGGGTGTCGAGCATCCGGTCGCATCGATGGAACATCAGTACATGCTCACCGGGCCGCTGGCTGAGATTGAAGAACTTGAGCAAACTCACGGCGCTGACTTTCGCGTGCCACTGATCCGCTGTCCTCAGGATGATTTCTACCAACGGGCGGAAAAGAAGGGGCTGCTGGTCGGCTTTTACGAGCAGGACTGCAAGACTTGGGGACTGGACGGTATTTCACCTGATTTCACCAATGCGCTTTGCCCGGATGATCTAGATCGCGTGACAGATGTCATGGAGGGTGCGTTTCGTCGCCTGCCCTGTCTTGAGGAAGCGGGCATTCACTCCGTCATCAATGGGCCAATCACATATACGCCCGACGGGCTTCCGCTGGTCGGGAAGATTCCTGGAAAGCGCAATGCCTATTGCATCACCGGGCTGCGCGCCGGGCTTGGCGAAGGCGGAGGCCATGGTTGGCTGTTGGCCCAGATCATCGCCCATGGCGAAGCGTGTTACGACACATGGTGCCTCGATCCGCGCCGCTTCACGCGCCACTCGACGCAGGAATTCACAGCGCTGAAGGCTATTGAAGACTATCAAAACGAGTTTCGCTTCCACCGGCCACATGAGCACCGACCGGCAGGTCGCAACGCGAAGATGACGCCTCTTACCCCCATTTTGAAGGCCGCAGGGGCATCCTTTGCGCCCGTCAATGGTTGGGAGCGGATGGACTATATCAAGCCCTCAACGGACTTTGAAGAGGACCACTCCTTCAACTTCAACGCGGTGCATGATCTCGTCGCGAATGAGGTGGCACGCGTACAAAACGGCGTTGGGCTGTGTGAGGTCAACGGATTCAACCGCTTTGAGATCACCGGTGAAGGTGTCCTGGATTGGCTCGATGGCATCATGTGCTCGCGCGTCCCACGCAAAACCGGCAAGGTTGGGCTATGTTACTTCCTCAATCTCCACGGCATGGTGAAAGGCGAAGCGACGCTTGCTGTGCTGCGTGAAAACCGCATCTGGTATGGCTCAGCCGCTGCGTCCGAATATCACGACATGGACTGGTTGCGCGAACATCAGCCCGCAAACAGTGATATCGAAATCCGCAGCCTGACCAACAGCGATACCATTCTCGTTCTGGCCGGACCGAAAGCGCGCAACGTCCTCGCCACCGCCTGCCCCCGCAATGACGTTTCGCGCGACGCGTTTCCCTGGCTTTCAGTTCGATCGCTGCATATCGGTCCAGTCCCGGTCACCGCCATGTCGGTCAGCTTTTCGGGCGAATTGGCCTACGAAATCCATGTCCCGGTCGAGCAATCCGTGTTGGTTCACGATCTGCTCATGACGGCTGGGGCGGATCACGGCATCGGCTATTTCGGTTTGCGCGCGGTCGAAAGCATGCGGCTTGAAAAGGGCTATCTGCACTGGAAGGCGGATCTCATTACGGAGTTCAATCCATACGAGACCGGCCTCGACCGCTTCGTGAAGATGGACAAGGATTTCGTCGGAAAGGCTGCTTTGGAGACAATGATCGCGAACGGGCCGCGCCGCCGGTTGGTCACGCTGGAGCTCGACAGCACCACCACACCCGCCCATCTTGGCGACAGTGTTGTCCGAGACGGCAAAGTCGTCGGTACTGTGACCAGCGCCGGATGGGGCCATCGTGTCGGCAAGAATATCGCCTATGCGTTTGTGGATGCGGGCGTCGCCAGCGAGCTTTCGGTTCTCGTGCTCGGCAAAGAGCTAACCGCCTCGCCGATCAATCAGCCGCTTTATGATGCTGGAAATGGGTTGGTGCGTGACTGATTGGCGATTGCCGACGCAGTGCACTCGTTCCTGCGACAGAGTACCCGCCACGCCACCTTGAACAAAAATAAGAACTACTGCGCTGCAAGCGGCTCAAAATTGATTACGACACGATGCCCTGTAGCTTCTGCAAAGCGGTTAAGGGTACGCGTAGACGGCGTTTCCTTGCCGCCTTCAAGCCGCGCAATATAAGACTGCGACGTTTTCATGCGTTGAGCCAGCTCTTGCTGTGTCAGCCCTGCCGCGCCACGCGCTTTGATGAACTGGTCTGCAAGATCAAATTCGTTTTTGAGTGCGGCAAACTCCGCCACATATTCCCGGTCTCTGTGCCATGTGTCAAAGGCCACCTGTACGGGAATCGACTTCTTTCTCTCCGCTGTCATTAGTCTACCTCCATTGCTCTGCTCAAAGCGGTTTCGATCTCGCGGCGGGGCGTTCTTTGGGACTTCTTAGTGAAAACACGAAGGATAATGATACGTTTCTCAACTGCGGTCACGTAAATGGCACGAGCAATCGTATCCCTACCTTTCATGCGCATTTCTCAAAGCTTGCCTTCCAGGTGTTTGATGTAGGGTTCATGCACGCGCTCAAGGCCGTTGGCCTCTATCAATCGAACGATATGTTCAAATTTTGCCCTGATGTCTTTTGGTTGTGCATCCATCTCTGCGAGCACGTCTTCGTCCAAAAACTCAACCGACCACATTCGGGAATTATACTTAAAAAGGTATAATTCGTCAATTCGAACACTACTCCGTTCGTCAGAGGTCCGCAGCAGCCGCGGTCCCAGAACATGATAGCCCCATTCAATTAAGCGCTGTGCTGGCGTTCAAGACACATGTGAACAACTGTGCCAACTTGCGGACGCTGATTGGCCGCGGCAATACAAAATTGCGAAGCATTCAGACTGAGGCTGGTTCCGGCTCCCTCGGGCCGGGATGGCGGCGCGGCAAGTCCACCACCAATTTGTCATTCCGGCGCTTGTCGCCGGAATCCAGAAAGTGGCGACTGGTTTCGTTCGGGGTTGCGAAACTGGATACCGGGCACAAGGCCCGGTATGACGGATGACTGGTTGGTCGTTGGGCAAGTCACAAAAGGTCCAATTCTCACAATTCTCGTCAAACCTCAGAATTGGGGACGTCGTTGCGAGAAAATGTTTACTTGGGACAGAGCCTTCGCCCTACCCCGCTTCCCGATAACTCTCCGCAGTTTTGAGGTCGACGCTGACCAGTTGGCTCACACCGCGCTCGGCCATCGTCACACCGAACAGGCGATCCATGCGGGCCATGGTGATCGGGTTGTGGGTGATGATCACAAAGCGCGTGTCGGTGGTCTCGCTCATCTGATCCATAAGATTGCAGAAGCGCTCAACGTTGTGATCATCAAGCGGGGCATCGACCTCATCCAGCACGCAGATCGGGGCCGGGTTGGTCAGAAACACCGCGAATATGAGTGCCAATGCTGTCAGTGCCTGTTCACCCCCCGAAAGGAGCGTCATCGTTTGCGGCTTCTTGCCGGGAGGACGCGCCAATATTTCCAGACCGGCTTCCAGCGGATCATCGCTTTCCACCAGTTGCAACTCTGCCGTCCCGCCCCCGAACAGATGGGCAAACAGCTTCTGGAACTGGGCGTTGACATCATCAAAGGCGGCAAGCAATCGCTCGCGCCCCTCCCGGTTCAGACTGGAAATCCCTTTGCGCAACTCGGCGATCGCTTCAAGCAGATCATCGCGCTCGCTGACGAGACCGCTGCGCTGCTGGTCGATTTCGCGCTGCTCTTCCTCAGCCCGCAGATTAACCGCACCCAGCCTTTCCCGCTCGACCTTGAGGCGCTCCAGCTTCCGCTCGATCTGCTCGGCGTCGGGAAGATCAGCGTCCTCCTTCAGACCCGTTCGCGCAATCGCCTCATGCGGCTCGCATTGGATTTCCTCGCGGATGCGGTCTTCAATTTCTGCACGTCGTTGTGACGCCGCATCGACGCGCTCTTCTGCACGGGCTGCTTGCTGCTTGTTTTCAGACAAGGCATCAATCGCAACCGTCGCCGCTTTGTCGGCGTCTCGCTGATCGTTCTCCAAGCTCGCCAAAGCGTCGGCAGCGTCCTTGCGCTTTGTTTCGGCCTCCTCAATCTGCGCCATGAGAGCACGGCGTTTGACGGCTATGTCGTCCGGCGCTTCATCGGCGATGGCGATTTCCGCCTGCACCTCATCAAGACGCTCTCGAAGCGTCGCCAATTGCCGATCAGCACCCGTGAGACGCCCGCGCCACGTTTCGCGCTCGCGTGCAATAGCGGAAAGCCGGTCGTTGCGAGCCCGGTTTTCCCGTTGCAACCCTTCATATGCCGCTCCCGCATCCAGGGCCTGGGAGCGCAGTTGCGACACTGCATCTCGACCCGAGAGAATTTCGCCATTCAGGGCTTCGATGTCCGGAAGGCTGGACTGTGCATGTTGTGCTGCGACCTGCTGGGCTCGCGCTTCAACGAGGTCATAGCCAATCCGCGACAGGGCTTCAGAGAGAGCGGAACGGCGATTGGCCAGTTGCGAGACCGAGCGCTCTGCTTCGGCCAAGGCCTGTCGAGCATGCGAAGCCGCGCCCTGTGCCTCACGAACGGTATCGCGGGCAGATCGATCAGCCTCGGTCGCCTGCTGCAGCGCCTGTTGCGTTTCATGATGCTCTGTTTCGAGCCTGCGCAGTTCTTTGACCGTCGCAACAGCCGCCTCGTCCAGTTCAGCCAGCCGGTTTTTCTGCTCAAGCTTGACGGCAGAGGCGGTTGGCGCCTCGGCGGAAGCGCGAAATCCATCCCAGCGCCACAGATCACCCTGCAACGTGACGAGCCTTTGCCCGGCAGACAGGTGTTTTGCGAGACGGTCGCCATCGGCCCTGTCCACCACGCCGATTTGCGCCAGTCGACGCGACAGGGCTTCAGGTGACTGCACTCGCGAAGAAAGCGCCTCCACGCCGTCCGGCAGGTCTGGGTCGTTGCCCGCTTCGATCACCGCCCAGTGAGACGGAGCGGAGGCGTCTATGGGACTGTCCAGATCTTCGCCGAGAGCGGCGCCCAAGGCTTTCTCGTAGCCCTGTTCGACCCGGATCTCGTCTAGAACCGGCGCAAACAGATCGGCACCTCCGGCATTGATCACTTTGGAGAGCGTTTTTGCCTCGGTTTCGATGCTGTTGAGACGCTGTTTGGCATCCGCGACGGGTTTGCTCGCCTCCTGCTCGGCAAGGCGCATCGCTTCGAGATGGCGCTCGCATTCGGTGGAGTTCTTCTGTGCCGTCTCGAACGTTCCCTCGGCCTCCGACAGGGCTTTACTCATTGACTGAACCTGCGATTGAGCCGCTATTTCACCCTCAAGCGCTGAAAGTTCGCGATTGGCCTGCTCTTCCTGTTGTTGCAGCCGGTCGCAACGCGCGGTGGTCTCCCGCAAATCTCGTTGCGCCTGGTCGGCACTGGCCTGAGCGGCAGCTCTTTTTCCGGTCAACTGACCCAGATGTTCTTCGCTCGTCGCCAAACGTGCTGCGGCATCGTCCAAGGCTGCCTTCAGAGCCTCCTCACGCTCGCCACTGCCATCTGCCTCGCGTTGAAGTTGAGCCTCTTCGGCATCCAGATGGGAGATGATATCGCTGTTTTCAGAAACCAGACGCTCTTCGCGCGCTATGTCGCCCTGCAATTGTTCGGCGCGCGCCTGCATCTCTTCACGGCGTCGGGTCATCCGAATCGCCTCGTCCTCAAGCTGCCTTTGCGCAACCAAAAGACTTTGAAGTGCAGTGGCAGCCTGCGATTCGGCATCGCGCGCCTTCGGCAACTGGCTGGCAATGATGGCCTGCGCCTTGGCCGCTTCGGTTTGCACGAGCGCAGCCTCGCCAACCGAAACGGTCGCCGCCTGAAAAGCCTTCTCCGCATCGCTCAATTGCTGCCTTGTCGCGATCCAGCGAAGATGCAGAAGCGTGGCTTCAGCGCGGCGAATGTCTCCAGCGATGTTGCGATAACGCGTTGCCTGTCGGGCCTGCCGTTTCAGGCTTTCCAACTGCGCATCGAGCTGCGCGATCACGTCCTCAAGCCGCTCCAGATTGTTCTCGGCAGCACGCAAGCGCAATTCGGCTTCATGGCGACGCGAGTGGAGGCCGGAAATTCCAGCCGCCTCTTCCAACAGAGCGCGGCGAGCCTGGGGCTTGGCGGAAATCAACTCGCCGATGCGGCCCTGGCCGATCATGGATGGCGACCGCGCACCCGTCGAAACATCGGCAAACAGCAGTTGCACATCTTTGGCGCGCACATCGCGGCCATTGATGCGGTAGACGGACCCCGCTTCGCGTTCGATACGGCGCGAGACCTGCAATTCGTCTGCGTCATTGAAGGCCGCAGGCGCGAGGCGTTTGGCATTGTCGAGAAACAGCGCCACTTCCGCCATGTTGCGAGAAGGACGATTGCCGGAGCCGGAGAAAATCACCTCATCCATCGAGGCGGCGCGCATGTTCTTGTAGGAGTTTTCCCCCATCACCCAACGCAACGCTTCGACGAGGTTCGACTTGCCGCAGCCATTGGGGCCAACCACGCCCGTCAGCCCACGCTCAATGGCAAATTCGGTCGGCTCGACAAAGGACTTGAAGCCCAAAAGCCTAAGCCTGTTGAATTCCATCGCCGCACACCTCTGGTTCGGAGCGTGGCCGACCGGGATTTGTCGGCACCACAGCCCCGTTCAATGCAACGTCACGCCCGCCAGGCAAGCTGTGACTTGCGGCTGGCTATAGCACTAGAGAGCAGCCTCAATTGCCTTGCTGACGGTTTCCAGCCGTGAATCCCCAAGTTTCTCATTGTTGACGAACACTGTAGGCGTCGCCTGAACGCGAAACTCCTGCACAGCCTTGTTGCGGCCCTGGATGATTTTTGTGAGCAATTCCTGATTGCCGAGGCAGGCCCTGAATTCCTCCTCACCCATGCCGGCAAACTTCGCGATTCGCATCAATTCCGGCACCGGGTTGCCACCGCCCGCCCAGACATCCTGCGTGCGAAACAGCTCATCAATCATGGCGTAATATTTGTCGTCGCCCGCGCATTTGGCCAGCATGAAGGCCGCCTCACCGCGCCGGTCACCATCGAAAGGGAAAGGCCGGAGAATGTATTTTGCCTTGCCGGTGTCGATATAGCTCTGCTTGATGCCGGGCAGAATTTTCTCGTGAAACGACTTGCAGTGCGGGCAGGTCATCGAGGCATATTCGACGATGGTCACCTTCGCGTTGACATCACCCATGACGATGTCGTCCAGCGGCATATCGTCAAACAGGCCTGATACCGTTTCGGCATGAGCCGGAAGCCCGCCAGCAAAGGCGACTGCAGAAGCCGCGCCCATCGCTGCGATGGCCTGACGGCGGTTGATGATGAGGTTTTTCATGGTCCGATCCCTTGGTTCGCCCGATCACATCTGCCGGCCACTGCTGGCTGTATAGCAGGGTTTGCGGCGTTATTTTGATCAAGTGAAACGCTGGTGGGAAGCCTATCGTTTCGTTGTTGAACCAGTTGTGAACACGCCCTGCCCCAGCCGCGTCAGAGCGTCGCGCAGGGCTGGATTGTCAATGGACGATACCAGATCGCTGAGGCGCTCTTGTTTGTGGGTCGGAAGCGGTGTTTCGGGACGCAACTCCGCTTTTTGCGCTGATTTAGTCGGCCGTTGCACGATTTTGAGGCGGGAGACGGCGTTGAAACCGAAATAGGCGTTGACCCGTGAGATGATGGTGTCGCCGTCCGCCTGAACAAACACGGCTTGCGGTCCGGCGCAGGCGACGATCAGCGTTGCCGGTTCAAACGGCGTTTCGTCGTCTCGCGAACGCGGCCAGTCCAGACGCTGCGGTCTCGTATGCGCCGCATGCTGTTCACCAACGATCTCTTCCCAGGAGGCCAGAATATCCATCGACATGCCGGCACGCCGTTCGATCACCGGATCGATCAGCTTGGCTGCCAGTTCTCCAACGGGCCTTGCGTTGCGACGTTTGTGCCTCGGATTTGCCTCTTGATTTTTCCCCGAATGGCGCAAACGGATGCTCCGATGAGTTTCTCAAACGACCTTCTTGCCTGGTATGACCGACACGCCCGCGTCTTGCCCTGGCGTATTGGTCCGCATGATACGAAACGAGGTATCAGAGCGAACCCTTATCATGTTTGGCTGTCTGAAGTCATGTTGCAGCAGACGACCGTTGCCGCCGTCAAAGCCTATTTCGAGAAATTCATCACAATCTGGCCGACTGTGGATGGTCTCGCAGCAGCGCGCGAGGAGCACGTCATGGCCGCCTGGGCCGGGCTTGGCTATTATTCGCGGGCGCGCAATCTGAAAGCATGCGCGCAAATCGTCTCAGGCGAGTTCGGCGGCCATTTCCCCGAAACCGCAGTTGATCTGCGCAAATTGCCGGGTATTGGCGACTACACAAGCGCCGCAATCGCAGCCATCGCTTTTGGTGAAGCCGCGCCAGTCGTCGATGGCAACATCGAGCGTGTTGTGACGCGGCAAACCGCCGACGCAACCCCTCTGCCCAAGGCTAAATCAAATTGCACGGCTTTCATGGTCCGCGAGACGCCGAAAGAGAGGCCCGGCGATTTCGTTCAAGCGATGATGGACCTTGGCGCGACGATCTGCACGCCTAAGAATCCGGCCTGCGCGATTTGTCCGGTTTTTGAGCCATGCGAGGCCCGCAAAGCCGGAACCATGCTGGATTTTCCGGTTAAGGCGCCGAAGAAGGCGAAACCCAACCGCAAGGGTGCTGTTTTCGTGCTCATCCGATCAGATGGTTTCGTATGGACAGTTCAGCGGCCACACAATGGTCTGTTGGGCGGCATGGCAGCTTTGCCAACAACTGACTGGACGGCGCGGCAAGACGGAGCGACCGGCGTCGGATCAGCGCCCTTCGAGGCCCGATGGACAGATGTGGGAACGGTGAAACACACTTTCACACATTTTCATTTGGAACTCGAAGTTTGGGGAGCCAAGGGTGATACACCAGAAAGCGAAGGGCGTTGGAACGAACCAAACGTTCTGCCCACGGTTTTCAGGAAAGCCGCTCAAGCTGCTCAGAAAATGGGAGGACCATGACCAAGATCGATCATATCGTCTTCGATGTTGGGCAGGTTCTCCTCCGATGGGACCATTCGCTGGTCTACCGCGACCTGATCCCAGACAAGGCTGAACGCGACGCATTTCTGGAAATTATGACCCCTTGGAACGCGGAACAGGACCGCGGCGCCCGCAGTTGGGAACAGGCTGAGGCCGAACTGATCGCATTGCACCCCGACAAGGCCGACTGGATACGCGCCTATCGCAGGGATTGGCTCAAGAGCGTCCCAGAAGCTTTCGAGGAGACTGTCGCCGTCGTGCGTTCACTCATCGCCGATGGCCGCGATGTGACGCTGCTCACCAACTTCAATGATGAAACCTGGGTGCTGGCGAACCAAGCCTATCCGTTCTTGACGGAACCGCGTGGCGCAACCGTTTCCGGCCAAATCAAATGCATCAAGCCAGAGCCGGAGATCTACGAGAAGCACGTCGCGACATTCGGGCTGAAGCCTGAAAACACACTCTTCTTCGATGATTCCGCAAAGAATGTCGAAGGTGCGCGAGATGCGGCATGGCATGCTGAGCGCTATGAGGGGCAATGGGGAGGCGGCGCGTTTCGCGACTTGTTGGGCAAGTATGGAGTGACGAACTAAATTCGGCCCGAGCGCGTCGCGGCATCAAGCCGCCACGAGGGGATCAATTTTCACGTCCGCAACACCGCTTTGCCTCGCGACCTCAAGATCATAGTGATTTTGTAGATTCATCCAGAACTGATCTGTCATTCGGAAGGCCTTGCCAAGGCGAATTGCCATATCTGCAGAGATACGGCGGCGCCCTTTGATGATGTCATTGATGTGGCTGGGAGGAACACCAATTGTTTCTGCCAGCTTCTTCTGGGAAATGCCGAGTGGCTTGATAAACTCCTCAAGCAGCATTTCACCGGGCGTAATCGGATCCAGAAGTTTCATCGGTGGTAGTCCACTATTTCAACGTTGCTGGGCCCAACATCTTTTTCCCAGATAAAGCACACCCGATACTGATCATTGATCCTGATGCTGTATTGGCCGACCCTATCACCTTTGAGCGCCTCCAACCGGTTTCCCGGCGGATTTCGCAAGTCCTCAATCGAATGCGCCGCATTCAGCGCTTTCAGCCTGCGCCTCGCGGCCTTCTCAATGTTGACAATCTTCCGAACGGGGATGTTGTTGAACAGCCGCTCGGTCGATTTGTCAGCAAAGGACTGTATCACAATGGAAAATTAATTCTGAAAATCAGAATTGTCAACCGCCCCGCCCGAGCGCGTCGCGGTAGATTTGGCGTTGTGCGTCAATCGGATTGAAGCCGTCGCCTTTGTCGACGTGCCAGAACGTCCATCCATTGCAGGCATCCAGCCCCTGAACCTTTGCGCCCATGCGGTGGATGCTTGCGGTTTCATCGCCCATCTGGAGTGACCCATCGATGCGCACCTTGGCGGACCAACGCTTCTTGGAGTCCTGCAATTCGTCGCCAACATCGATGAGACCGGCCTCGATCAGCGCCCCAAAAGCGACCCTTGGCAAAGCCCGTTTGCCTTCTGTCACCGTGAGCTGCGTCGGTTCAGCGGGGTCCACGGCATCAATGCGCGCCGATGCGGCGTCGATATAGTCCTGTTCTCGCTCGATGCCAACGAAATGCCGCCCCAGCTTTTTTGCAACCGCTCCTGTCGTACCGGTGCCGAAGAAGGGATCAAGAACCAAATCGCCGGGCTTTGTGGAGGACATCAGGACGCGGTGCAGCAGCGCTTCCGGCTTCTGCGTTGGATGGACCTTCTTGCCGTCTGCGCCTTTGAGCCGCTCGCCTCCGGTGCAGATGGGAAACACCCAGTCAGAGCGCATCTGCACGTCGTCATTGGCCATTTTCATAGCGTCATAGTTGAAGGTGTAGCCTTTGGCGTTCTCATCGCGTGACGCCCAGATCATGGTCTCATGAGCGTTGGTGAAACGACGACCGCGAAAATTCGGCATCGGATTGGTCTTGCGCCAAACGATGTCGTTCAAAATCCAGAACTTCATGTCCTGCAGGATCGTGCCGACGCGAAAGATGTTGTGATAGGAGCCGATCACCCAGATCGTGCCGGCGGGTTTGAGCACGCGCCGAACGGCCAACAGCCATGCGCGGCTGAAATCATCATAGGCCTTGAACGTGTCGAACTGGTCCCAATGATCGTCACAGGCATCGACCACGGACTGGTCGGGACGCGAAAGATCGCCACCCAATTGCAGATTGTATGGCGGATCGGCAAACACAACATCGACGCTGTTGGCCGGAAGCGCCTCGAGCGCAGCTACGCAATCGCCCTTGATGATGCTGTCGACCCATTGCCCATGAACGCGAGACTTAGGGGACATGGATGACGGCAAAACGCGCAGCTGCGCTGTGTCGAGAACACGCATAAGAAACCCGGACGCAAAACTAACTCAGGTTGAATGCACCGTTACCGATCAGCGTGAAGAATTGTTTAAGCGCGACCAAAGGCCTATGGCTGTCACCTCACCATTTGCCTCCAGGACAATCGCAATGCCGGATATTGAACTCGTCATCTTCGATTGCGACGGCACGCTGATGGATTCGGAGATGATTGCCGCCAGCGTCGAAACGGATGCGATGAAACCTTATGGCATCGAGATGACCCCACGCGAATTCGTGGCGCGTTTTGCCGGCACATCATCTGAGACTTTCAAAGCGGCAATGGAGCAGGAACTGGGACGATCCCTGCCGGATGATCACACAAAAAACATCCGCAATGCGCTTAATGAACGCCTGTGGCGCGAAGTCAAGGCGATTGAAGGGGCCCAAAGCGTGCTGGACATGTTCGACCAGCCGCGCTGCATCTGCTCCAACGCACCGCTGGAGAAACTGAAAATCGAACTCACACGCGGCGAGTTGTGGGATCGTTTTCGCCCCTATGTCTTTTCCGCCCATGAACTGGGGGTGAGCAAGAAACCGGCGCCGGATGTGTTTTTGCACGCGGCCAAAGAATTCGACGTCGAACCGACTGCTTGCCTTGTTCTGGAGGACTCGTTTTCGGGCATCACGGCTGCGCGTGCGGCTGGCATGCGCGCTGTCGGTTTCACTGGCGGGTCTCACGCCTGGGACAGTCTTGCCGACCAGTTGACTGAAGCAGGAGCCGAAACCGTGATCAACAGGCTTGTGGACCTGCCCGCCGTCATTGAAGTCTTCGGAGAATGGCACGGGTTGGACGGATAGTCGCTATTTCTGCACCGTCCACGGTGTGTCGAACAGATGCTCTTCCAGATTGTCACCCGGCCCGGCGCGATCCACCACCAGAAAATCGCAAGGCGCATGCAAGGGCGTGAGCACGCCATGCCACTGATCCCGGTTCAGATTGATGCCCTGATCGGGGGAGGCCAGAAAGGCGCGCGGTGACACCGGCACGCCGTCATCATCTTCGCAGACGATGGCCAGCCATTCGTGACCGCCCAGCGGATAGAAAGCCTGCGATCCGAGCGGATGGCGCTCAACCAGATCAAGCTTGTGCGGCAGATCATAAGGCTGCCCGGCAAAAATGTTGATTGCAACGCGAGCACCCTCCCCGGTCACATCGGCCAATGCCAAAGCGTGATGGCGAACACATTTGCCGCGGTTGATGGTGATTTCTTGCGCCAACCCCTTTTCGATCACATCGCCATAGGGCCGGAACGCGGCGGCAGTGAGTGGTTCAATGCGGATCGTATTCATAAGGTCATGTTCCACAAAAGGTGTAGCGTACCACTTGGTTCGGTTCAGGTGCCAACATCAAGTCGGCATCGTCAGGCTGATCGATGAATGGATTTTGCAACGCACGATTGAGCCTGTGAAACGGCTCCAAGTCGTCTTTCAGGGCCGCAGCGATGGTCTCTTCAACACGGTGATTGCGAGCGATGAAGGCGGGGTTGGCACAACGAAGTCGCTCCGCGAGGTCCGCTTCACTGACACCTTCCGCTTGCACGCGTTCGTGCCAACGTTCCAGCCAGGAATCGATGCGGGCCAAATCAAGAAACTCACCCCGAAACCGGTCGCTGCCCAACCGCCTGAAAGTCAACGTGAAATCGGCCTGCTCGTCCTGCATGATCGCAAGCAAGTCACCAACAAGCTGTGAATCGCCTTCCTGACTGCTCGCCAATCCCAGCTTTGCATTCATCAGCCGCGCCGACTCCGCCTCGTAGGTCGCCGGAAAGCGATCAACAGCCTTCTGCGCAGCGGCGATCTGCGCTTCTTCGGTCTCGCCCAAAAGCGGCAGCAGGGCTTGGGCAAATTGCACCAGGTTCCAATGCGCCACCTTCGGCTGGTTGGAATAGGCGTAGCGCCCTCCTTCATCGATGGAACTGAAAACGCGGTTCGCGTGATAGGCATCCATGAAGGCGCAAGGCCCGTAGTCAATCGTTTCCCCGGCGATGGAGACATTGTCCGTATTCATCACGCCGTGGATAAAGCCGAGGCTCATCCAACGCGCTACGAGCTTGGCCTGCGCCTCGATCACGGCGGCAAGCAAATCAGCAGCGCTTTGCGCCTGCGGGTAAAGCCGCTGAATGGCATAGTCTGCAAGTTTCTCCAGCGCATCGACATCGCTGCGAATGGCGAAATATTGAAATGTCCCCACTCGAAGATGGGCCCGGGCGACTCGGGCAAACACGGCGCCCGGCAGCACTTGTTCGCGCATCACGCTTTCACCAGTTGCCACCGCTGCAAGCGCGCGGGTGGTCGGCACACCAAGCGCGTGCATGGCCTCGCTGACGATGTATTCGCGCAGAACCGGACCGAGCCATGAGCGCCCATCCCCCTGCCGCGAGAAGGGCGTCGGCCCTGAACCTTTTAGTTGGATGTCGTGACGCCGACCGTCTTCGCCGATCACTTCACCCAGAAGCAGTGCACGACCGTCTCCCAATTGTGGTGACCAATGGCCGAATTGCTGACCGGCATAGGCCATGGCGAGCGGTTCGGCGCCTGGCGGCACGTGATTTCCGGCAAGCATGGCGACACCATCGGCACTTCTCAGCCATTGGGAATTCAACCGCAGACTTTCCGCCAGTTGTTCATTGAGTGCGATCAGCGAGGGTTTGGCAACCGATTTGGGCTCAAGCCTAGCGTGAAAGCGCTCTGGCAGGCGGGCGTAGGAATTATCGAAGGGAATCGGGGCTGCGGTTTGCATCAGCGTGGCTATTTCGGCCTGTTATCGACAACTCGCACCGCTTTGCCTTGGCTGCGAGCCACACCGCCGACATCCTGAACCGAAACCGTCGCGGTGATACCGATCACATCCTTGATGCGGCTCGCAAGATCGCCTGCCGCAGCCCGCCGCTCCGCTTGGCCGATGTCGGATCCAGCAGCTTCTACATTGACTGTCATCGCGTCCATGCGACCGTCTCGGGAGAGTTCGATCTGAAAATGCGGGGCAAGAGCCGCGACCTTCATCAATTGCTCCTCGATCTGCGTGGGAAACACGTTGACGCCCCGCAAGATGATCATGTCGTCGGACCGCCCGGTGATCTTTTCCATGCGTCGCATGGACCGTGCTGTCCCAGGCAAAAGGCGCGAAAGGTCGCGCGTGCGATAGCGGATGATGGGAAAGGCTTCCTTGGTAAGGGAAGTGAAGACGAGTTCGCCCATCTCACCATCGGCCACCGGTTCGCCGGTCTCTGGATTGATGATCTCCGGGTAGAAATGATCCTCCCAGATCGTCGGCCCGTCTTTGGTCTCAACGCATTCATTGGCGACGCCCGGCCCGATCACTTCCGAAAGGCCGTAAATATCCACCGCATGCATGTCGAAGGCTTCTTCGATTTCTGCCCGCATCGCGTTCGTCCAGGGTTCGGCCCCGAAAATCCCGACTTGAAGCGAGGACTCTCGCGGGTCGAGACCCGCTTCGCGGAATGAGTCGAGCAGTGAGAGGGCATAGGATGGCGTCACCATGATGGTGGTCGGTTTGAAATCGTCAATCAGCGTGATTTGCCGGGCCGTCATGCCACCGCCCACGGGCACAACGGTGCAGCCGAGCTTTTCCGCTCCGTAATGGGCACCAAGGCCGCCGGTAAACAACCCATAGCCATAGGCGACATGCACCATATCACCCGGTCGCGTGCCGGACGCTCGCATGGACCGCGCAACCGCACTTGCCCACATGTCGACGTCATTTTGCGTGTATCCTACAACAGTCGGCTTTCCCGTCGTGCCGGATGAAGCATGTATGCGGGCCAACTTCTCGCGCGGAACTGCGAACATGCCGAATGGGTAATTGTCGCGCAGGTCGCTTTTGACGGTGAAAGGAAACTTGGCGAGATCCGACAGGTCCTTCAAATCGTCCGGATGGGCACCAGCCGCGTCAAAGCTGTTTCGGTAGTGGGGGACATTGTCATAGGCATGCCGCAACGACCACTTCAGCCGCTCCAATTGCAACGCGCTGATTTCGTCGCGGGATGCAATTTCAATTGGGTCGAGCGAAGCGCGGTCGGGTGTCAGATCAAGCATTGGGTAGTCCGAAAATATGCGGCAGTCCGGTTTGGAAGCGGCAAACTATCGCCATGTCCGCAAGGGTGCAATTGCTGCAAAATGTGGGGGTGGAACCCATTGACTGCGCTTCGGCCAGATGGGCACAACACAGTGGAATGACTGGCCGGGAGGGGAACATCATCATGGAAGCCATTGCAGTTGAATCCTACGCTGCGGGGCGTTGGATCGCACCATCACCGAACGCCGCGCGCAAAATCTTGAGTGCGGTTACGGGCGATATCGTCGCGCATGCGGGCAGCGATGCTTTGGACTTCGGCTCAATGATCGACCACGCACGCAATCACGCCGGGCCTGCCCTGCGCGCCATGACGTTCCACGACCGAGCGCGGCTCATCAAACAGCTGGCGCTCTATCTCACCGAACGCAAGGAAGCGCTTTACGAACTGTCCTTTCACTCCGGCACGACAAGGCCGGATGCGGCAATCGACATTGAAGGCGGGATCGGCACGCTTTTTGCCTATGCTTCCAAAGGTCGCCGCGAAATGCCGGATTCGCGCACCTTTATCGATGGCGGTGTCGAAGCGCTGTCGCGCAATGGAAGCTTTGTGGGTCAGCACATTTGCATGCCGAGACATGGCGTTGGCGTGCACATCAACGCGTTTAACTTTCCCGTCTGGGGCATGTTGGAGAAACTGGCGCAGAGCCTGCTTGCTGGTGTTCCAGCCATCGTAAAACCGGCAACGGCGACGAGCTATGTCTCCCATGCGTGCATGTGCATGATGGTGGAGAGCGGCCTGTTTCCTGATGGAGCCTTCCAGATGATCGCTGGAGGCACCGGCGATTTGCTGGACCGTCTTGGCCCGCAGGACCTTGTCAGCTTCACCGGCTCTGCCGACACCGCACTCAAACTGCGGTCCAACCCGAACCTGCTGCGCAATGCCGTGCCCTTCATCGCCGAGCAGGACAGTCTCAACGCCACCATGCTCGGCCCGGATGCCGGTGCGGATACGCCGGAATTCGGCATTCTCGTCAAAGAAGTCGTGCGCGAGATGACGGCCAAGGCCGGGCAAAAATGCACCGCCATCCGCCGCATTCTCGTTCCTCAAACCATGGTCGATCCGGTTGTCGAGGCGGTTCGCGCAAAACTGGAAGCGCTTCAGATCGGTGATCCGCGCGACAAGGCTACGCGGCTCGGCGCTCTCGTTTCCACCGCTCAACGCAGCGATGTGCTCGAAAAGGTGGCACAGCTGAATCGCGAAGCGGAGCTTGTGAGCGGTGCCGGTGATCTGACACTCAGCGGTGCAGACGCCGAACGCGGCGCTTTCATGTCGCCCAAACTGTTCCACTGCGCCGATCCGGACAGCGCTGAAATCGTGCATGAGGTTGAAGCTTTCGGCCCCGTCGCCACCGTCATGGCTTATCGCGACGTCGACCACGCCTGCGCCATGCTCAACCGCGGTGGCGGGTCGCTTGTGGCCTCCCTTATCAGCCATGATCCCGCGGTTGCCAGACAAGTCATCGAGGGCGCTTCGATCTGGCATGGGCGCATCTACGTCAATGATCGCGACTCGGCTGACGAAGCAACCGGTCACGGCGCACCCATGCCGCATATGATGCATGGCGGGCCGGGTCGGGCCGGTGGCGGCGAGGAACTTGGCGGCATTCGCGGCGTGATGCATTACCTCCAGCGCACCGCTATGCAGGGGTCATCGCGCATGGTGGCCGCTATGAGCGAGAGCTGGCTACCGGGCGTCCCGACGCAGACACAGGACGCGCATCCCTTCACGCGCAGCTTCCACGATTTGCAGTTGGGCGACACGCTGGAAACCGCTGCCCGCACCATCACGCTTGAGGACATTGAGCATTTCGCGCATTTCACCGGCGACACCTTTTACGCGCATATGGATGAAGCGGCAGCAAAGGCGAACCCGTTTTTCCCCGGTCGAGTGGCGCATGGCTATCTGCTGCTGTCCTTCGCCGCTGGTCTATTCGTGCAGCCCGATCCCGGCCCGGTTCTCGCCAATACCGGTCTTTCCGATCTGGCCTTCCAGAAGCCGGTCTCACCGGGCGATAGCATCCGCGTGACGCTGACCGTCAAGCGTAAGACCAAACGAACGGACGAGTATGGCGAAGTGCGCTGGCAGGTTCAGTTGCACAATCAGGACGACGAACCCGTCGCCAGCTACACGCTGCACACGATGAACGCGTATTGAGTACAAATTGGGGCATCAGCGTCAGATGGGAGTCTTCGGGAACATTGATTACATTGAATTGACTTCAACGATTCGTTTGAAAGCAAGCATTGCCTATTCAATATCATCCAGAGCAAGGCGTTGTGCTTCTTTGCAATTTCGGAAACGGTTTCGTTGAACCAGAAATGACAAAACGCCGACCAGTCATTGTTTTGAGTCCGAGAATTCAAGCACGACCGTATCTTTGCACGGTTGTTGCATTGAGCACCACTCCACCCCAAAAGGAAATGCCCTACCATTGCAGAGTGGAACTTCCGTTCAGCATGCCGAAACCTTTCAACGCGCAAGAATGCTGGATCAAAGGTGACATGGTGAACGCAGTCGGTTTCCATCGGCTTGACTTGATCCGTTTGGGCAAGGACGCTCAAGGCAACAGACGTTATCTTAAGCAGCCGGTTGGCGACGAAATTTTAAGGCAAACTAGGCAGTGTGTTTTGCATGGTTTAGGATTGTCTACGTTGACAAAATTCAATTTCTGACCCATATAAGCCAGCGAGTGCCGCACTCATTTTTATAGATGATCGGCGTTTAAGACCCTACCCGGGGCCACCACAATGTCGAGCGACTACAAGCTTATTGTGGTGCTGAGTTGGGCTCTGCTTCGGCAGGGCCTTTTTTTGTTTTTGTCTCTTCTCCGAGAACCGAAACTTCCGAAACTGGTCAGGAGTAATTGCTGATCAGCATTTCGTTGCCATCCCTAAGGCATGATATTTCGCCCCTACACCCGCGAGTCCGCGATCAGTCGATCGGCGCCGCGTGCCAGGAGAGCCAGCGCGATGCGGCGGCCAAGCTCGCGCGGATAATCGCGTTCGGTCTCGCCAGTCTCCGTGACGATCGTCTCGCCGTCATGCGACATCACCGCGGCGGTCATGCGAATCGTCTCGCCATGCAGCGTCGCATGCGCAGCGATGGGCGAGTTGCAGTGGCCGTCCAGAACCCAAAGCACTTCGCGTTCCGCCAGCGCACAGCAGCGCGCATCCGCATCGTCCAGCCGCGCGAGGCGCTCGCGGGTCGGCCAGTCGGTTTCAGCGCATTCAACGGCAACGATCCCCTGCCCCACAGCGGGAAGCATCGCGTCCACGCCAAATGTGTAGTCAATGCGATGCGCTGCCCCGACCCGCCCCATACCGGAGGTTGCCAGCATGATCGCATCGGCAGGGCCGGTTTCAGACCCATCCGGCATTTTTTGTGGGGTTCCCGCATCCAGCTTTTGAATGCGCGTGTCAGCAGCACCACGAAAGTGAATGATCTCGATATTGGGGAAAACCGTGCGGGCAAAAGCCGCCCTCCGCAGCGAATTCGTGCCTAGCCGGAAGCCGGCGCCACCATCGGCCTGCAACGCTTCCATGGTCAGGCCGGGTCGCAAAACGAGGGAATCGGTCGCATCCTCGCGCTTCAGATAGGCGGCGATAACAAGCCCTGGCACTTCCTCATTGCCCGGCATATCCTTGAGCGAATGCATCGCACATTGGCTGCGCCCGGCAAGAACGTCAGCACGAATTTCAGCCACAAAAGCGCCACCCTTGCCGCCATGACGATCAAGCTTCGAAACCTGGTCACGATCCCCGCGCGGCTTGGTTTCGGCCAGAGCAACGTCCAGATCGGGTTCATGGCCACGCAAGAGTTCGGCAACACGATGGGTCTGCGCCAAAGCCATTGTGCTTTTTCGTGTTGCGATGATGAAGCGGGCCATACTGGTCGGAGGCGCTCCCTGCCTTATGCTGCGCATCACATGCGCAAGGCGGTCGTGACTCGTCAACAGAATTTGCGATACCGCTTGGCTCATGATGCAGTTGACCGCGGAAATTCCCGCATCGGAGGTCGCAAATGAGAAATCCGTTTGAGACCGAGGAGCGCGCTGCGTTCCGGGCGAGCATTCGCAGCTTCGTGGAAAGAGAGATTGCGCCGCATGCCGATGCCTGGGATGAGGCCGGCGACGTGCCCTGGGCCCTGCATGAAAAGATCGGAGCACTTGGTGTCTTCGGCTTCGGCGTATCGGAAGCCTATGGTGGCCTCGATTTTGACGACTGTTTCATGCGCGCGGCCTACAGCGAAGAACTCGCCAAATGCGGAGCTTCCGGCGTCGCGGCAGCGCTTGGTGGGCGATCCATTTCCATCGGCCCGATCGAAAAACTCGCCAATGAAGAGATCAAAGATCGCGTGCTTGCGGATATCGTCGCCGGGCGTATCGGCTCCAGTCTTGCCATCACCGAACCTTCGGGCGGATCGGACGTTGCGCGCATGAAAACGACGGCCCGACGCGACGGCAATCACTATGTGATCAAGGGTGAGAAGGCCTTCATTACCGGCGGCATGAAATCGGACCATTTTGTCGTCGGCGCGCGCACCGGAGAAGGCGGGTTGGATGGCATTTCGCTATTCTTCGTTGATGCAGACACGCCGGGATTTTCGCGAACGGAGCTTGCAAGGAAGATGGGCTGGTGGGCGTCTGATCAGGCAACCTTGATGTTCGATGATGTGCGCGTTGCGGCCACAAATATGCTGGGCGAGGAGAATCGCGGCTTCCTGCAAATCATGAACAACTTCAATTATGAACGCCTTAGCATGGTGGCCGGCATGGTGGGCATGATGAAGGTGTGTCTGGAGGACTCAATCAACTGGGCGCAGCAGCGCGAGACATTCGGCAAACCGCTGATCCGCTCGCAGGTCATCCGCCACAAGATCGCTGACATGTCGGCGAAGATCGATATGGTGGAGGCCTATCTCAACCACATCTGCTGGCAGGCCAATGAAGGCGAGATGCCCGTCGCGGAAGTGTCCAAGGCGAAGTTTTCCGCCTCCAAAGCCCTTGAGTTCTGCGCCTCAGAAGCCATGCAAATCCTCGGTGGAGCGGGCTATCTGCGCGGCAATCGCATCGAACGCATCTATCGCGAGGTGAAGGTTCAGGCCATCGGCGGCGGTTCTGAGGAAATCATGCGCGATCTCGCCGTGCGTCAGATGGGGCTGTGATCCCAAACTTGCCCATGAACAGCCGCAAAGGCATAATTCGCTCATGGGTGCTGAACTGACTTACAATGGACAAGCCTTGGAGCCGGCACGATTTGACCGCGCCAGTCTGCTTGCGGCTTGGAAGACAGGCGCGCTTGACGCTCTTGAGCGTTTCGAGATGATCGAGGGAGTGCTCGTTGCCATGTCGCCTTCCAGAAATGCGCATGCCTTGCTTTTGCCCAAGCTGGCTTCCCATCTCATCACTTCGGTCAATCAGCGTTTCGCTGTCGCGGTCGATGCAAGCATCTTTCTCGACGAACAAACCAAACTCGCTCCGGATATTTCGTTGCTGACACCTCCGGTGAACACCGACTACGCCTCGACCGAAGACATCGCCCTGATCATCGAAATCGCGGACGCCACCCTCGACAAGGATCTGCGCATGAAAGCCGCCTTATATGCCAAGGCGGGTATCGAGGAGTATTGGGTTGTCGATATTGCGGGCCGTCTCCTGCACATTCACCGACAGCCTGGAGCCTCCGGTTATGGCGACATTCAAAAGTGCGTGTGGTCGAACGGCGCCTCCCCGCTTTGCGCTCCAGACCTGATCATCAATCTGGAAAAGGTCTCGGCCTGAGCGTGAACCCCACCCTGCCGCTGGCGCCGATGCTGGCCCTTGCTGTTGGGCAGACACTGATCTGGGCGGCGACCTTCTACCTCTTTCCGGCGCTGCTTCTGCAATTTGAAGCCGGAACGGGATGGTCGAAGACATCTTTGACCGCGGCCTATACGGGCGCCTTGCTTGTTGCGGCGGCTGCATCATCATCCGTAGGGCGGCTGGTCGATGCGGGGCGCGGTCGCAACACGATCATCGGCGGCATGGTGGCGGCGATCATCCTTCTCACCGCGCTGTCGCAGGTCAAAGCCTATTGGCAGTTTATGACGCTTTGGCTGTTGCTCGGCGTGGTTATGGCAACATCGCTTTATGAGCCCTGCTTTGCCATGCTTGTGCGCCATCTTGGCGTCAGAGCACGCGCTGCGATCACACGCATCACGCTGGTCGCCGGATTTGCCGGTACGATTTCCTTCCCCGTGGCGAACTGGATTGCTGCCCAAGCCGACTGGCGCGCGGCGGTCTTGACTTTTGCTGCGCTGGTTCTCTTGATCGCCCTTCCCTGCACGATTTGGGGACTTTCACGCCTGGTGCTGCTTTCCGTGGCCGGCGAGGAACTGGAAACACATGCCAGCAAACGAAAACGGTCTCCTCGCATGTCCTTCTGGCTACTGGCCATCGCCTTCGCGCTCACCACCGTCAATCACTCGATGCTGATCAACCATTTGCTGCCCATGCTTGCCGAGCGCGGCGTGGCTGCGGTTTTCGCGGTGACCGCCGCTTCCATGATCGGGCCGATGCAGGTGGCAGGTCGGGTTGTCATGATCGCGACGGAACGACATGTCTCGAACCGTGCAACCACGGTTTTCTGCTTCGTTTCGATGACGTTGGCCGTCCTTTGCCTGTGGACCGCCGGAGCAAGCGAAACGCTGATCTTCACATTCGTTGTTTTGCAGGGCGCGCCATGGGGCGTGATGAGCATTGCGCGCCCTGCCGTGACGCGCGATGTGCTCGGCGCGGCAGGCTTTGGCGTTAACAGCGGTCGCATCAGCGGTTTGTCGCTGGCCGGGGCTGCGATCGCTCCCTTTGGCGGCGCTCTGATCTGGAGCGCAGCCGGCTATAATGCGCTGTTGCTGTTTGCCTTTGCCATGATGGCTGTGGCCACGATCATCATCGCCGTGGGCACGGCGCGCGGTTGAACAATTGAGTTCGGGCCGAACAGATCCATATTGAAGCGAAACGAAAAACTGAGACGCGTTCTATGATCAAACAAATCCGGGGCCTGCATCACGTCACATCGTTGGCCAGCAATGCGCGCGACAACAATGCATTTTTTACTGATGTTTTGGGGCTGAGGCGTATCAAGAAGACGGTGAATTTCGATCAGCCCAATGTGTATCACCTCTATTATGGCGATGAGGGCGGCACGCCGGGCACCGTGATGACCTATTTTCCCTTTCCCGGCATGCATAAGGGCGCTCCCGGCACTGGAGAGGTCGGCTCAACGCGTTTTGCGGTGCCGAAGGGCAGCCTTTCTTTCTGGCGTCAGCGCTTTGAGGACAAAGGCATGGCCGGGTCGGAAATGAACAACGCCTTTGGTGAGCAGTCTATCGCCTTTCAAGGGCCGGATGACGATGGGTTTGAACTCATCGAAGTGGCGGACGATGGGCGAGTGGGCTGGACCGGAAACGGAGTTGGCGAACAGGCGGCCATTCACGGCTTCCACTCCGCCTCCATGCGGTTGCGCGATGCGGAAGCGACCGGCGAGTTGCTCTCTTTCATGGGGTATGAGCAAATCGACAAGGCGGGAAACACCACCCGCTATGCCGTAGCGGGCGGCAATGAAGCCAACATTATCGACATCGAAACCCTTCCATCAGCCGATCATGCCGATCAGGGCGCGGGGTCAGTTCACCACATCGCCTTTGCCGTTGAGGATCGCGCGGCACAGCTTGAGGTGCGTAAGGCCCTTATGGATACCGGCTATCAGGTGACACCCGTGATCGACCGCGATTATTTCTGGGCGATCTACTTCCGCACGCCGGGCGGCGTCTTGTTTGAAGTCGCCACGAATGAGCCGGGCTTTGATCGCGACGAGGACACAGCGCATCTGGGAGAAGCACTTAAGCTGCCGACCCAACATGAGCATTTGCGAGAGCGGTTGGAAGAAACGCTGCAACCGCTTTGAGAAGTGCGTCAAACGCTTCGTTTCTGCGGTGCCGCAAATGGGTTGCGATAGAGTTGTCCATGCGTTTCGACGCCGACTTCGATGGCGCAGTCCTCTTTGGGGCGGGCCACACACATCAAAATGTAGCCCGCCTGGCTTTGGCGCTTGTTCAAAGCCGTGCCCTTCGGTTGGCGCACGCGGCCTGAGAGAAGCTTTCCCGCACAGGTGATGCAGCCGCCATAATTGCAGGCAATGGGCAGTTGAAAGCCCGCCGCCAAGGCCGCGTCATAGATCGTCTGGTCTTCCGCGACCTCAATCACCGCGCCACCTCTGTTGTTAATGGTGACGCGGTGTTTTTGCTCTGCCACGAAAAGACCTTGCGGCAAGCCCGTTGACTACATCCAGATGTCGGAGGTCACGTCGCCGCCGGGATAGCGCATTTCGTGCGCTCGCGACGGGCCGTTGGGTTCATTGCCAAAATCGACCACGAAATCCGGATTGATGGTCATGCCGCCATTTTCCGTGTCGCAATCGATCATATACATCTGCCCACCCTTGTCTTTCATGTCCGGGTAGAACTGATTGTCCCAGGTTGAGAAGAGCGAAGTGGTGACGTAGAGACGCTTGCCATCCAACGAAAGCTGGATCATCTGCGGCGCTCCCTGCACCGTCACGCCATTGACCTCGGGCGCCTTGCCGAGCTGCCCACCCAGCCAGACTTGACCGGTGAGTTTGGGATTGGCGCGGTCGGTGATGTCATACTGGCGCAAATCACCATGCAGCCAGTTGGCGAAATACAGATACTTGTCATCCATCGAAATCAGAATATCCGTGATCAGCGACGGCATCGGCACCGGGAAGCCCTCGACATCGATGGTCGGCACGTCGATGACTTTCTCGATCTCGAAATCTCCATCATCGGTCTTCCACCAGCGGAAAACATTCGATGACAAAGTGGCGGCAAAGAAGCCCTCATTCGAGGCCGGGTCGTGCATTCCGCGCACTTCCAGCGGAATCATGCCGTCCGCACCCATATCGATGGATTTGACGATCTTCTTGCCTTCAAAGTCCCAAAAATGAATGGTCTGGCCGTATTTTCCGGCACCGACATCTTCCAGATCAAAACCGGGCATGAAGGTGTTGGGCGCACCCCATTCGGATGAAACCATCATGTTGTGGCGCGGCTGATACCAGAAGTCGTAGTTGTACTTCATGTCGCCAAGGTCGTTTTCCCAACGCCCCACGATGTCGAAATTCTGATCGAGATGCAGGAAGCCGCCCGGCCCGTTTCCATCAGCGTCGCCAAGCATGGAAATGATGATGTCGGAATGCAGGCAATGCACCGTGTGTGGCGCTGAAAGGTTCGTTTTGGCCTTGATGTCTTCCCCCGACACCACCTTGTGATGACGCGGATTTTTGGCGTCCGACACATCAATCACATTGATGTTTGAGGTGCGTACACCCGGCATCAGCAAATATTGGCGGCTCATATGCGCATGACCGTGACAACTCGAGCAGGCATTCCAGCCGGAATGGTGCAACTCATCACCGATCTGCGGCATCTCTGTGCGCGCGACCACTTGCGAGTAGGTCGGGCTGTCGGGATCGACATCCACTGTCGCCAAGTAATCAGGCTTCTCCACCCCTGTCCCGACATAAAGCGCCACCGTGTAGAGCAGCTTTTCGCGGCCTGCCTTCATCGCTTCGGCTGGCGATGCGTAGCCGGGCCCTGATCCATTATTTGCCATGAGTTCCTCCTCAATCGGCATTTTGCCCCCAATTCTGCCACTGTGACATTCTGTTTGGCGATTGCAAGGCGCTCCGATGAGCGAAAACAAATGAGATCATGCCTAAAGTGTGAACGAAAGCATCTTGCGTCACATCAATGATTTGGCCGACACTCGGCCCCGAGGAGATTCGGGAGGAGTGTTATGAGACGGTTTAAGCTTGCCATATTGGGCCTGTTACTGGCGCCAGTTCTGACTGCATCCGCACTTGCCGCTGGCAAGGGCGAGATGGTGGAGGTCAAGGGTGAGATCATCGACACGTGGTGTTATTTTTCCGGCGTGATGGGCGGGCCGGATGCGGTGACCGGTTCGGCGCACCACACCTGCGCGCTGTGGTGTGCGGCGGGCGGTATCCCCATCGGCATGCGTACGGAAGATGGCCAAGTCTATATGGTCTTGAAGGTCAAAGACGAGAATCCGCTTGAGCCGACGGACACCGTTCTTGAGCTGCAAAGCGACGTCGTGACCGCCAAAGGAACCCACTTCAAGCGGGATGGCATCGACTACATCGTCGTTGCTGACATCGTGGCCAATGACGGGATCACCAAGCTGAACCATGAAGATTATGGACCGGTGCCGCCCTTCTCCGGTCCCAAGAAAAAGAAATGAGGCGCGTGATGAAAACTCTGATTGCAGCAGCAGCTATGACCGTTCTCGCAGGAAGCGCAGTGGCGGCCGACTTTTCGGAAGGCAGCAACGCCAAGGAATGGGGCCTTTTGGGCGAGGAGAAAGCCACCTTCTCTGGCAAGGTTGTGGACGTGCTTTGCGAATTGTCGGGGGACTGTGTGGAAAACTGCGGCGGCGGCGAGCGCTTTCTCGGCATCCTGCGCGAAGCCGACAATCAACTCGTCTATGTGATGAAGAACAGCCAGTCTGCCTTTAACGGGCCTGTGGTCGATCTTCTGCCCTACTGCAACAAGCAGGTCGACGTTGATGGCGTGATGATTGGCGACGACGAGTTTGTGCAAGCGCAGTTCTACATGGTTCAGTTCATTCGCAACAAAGGCGCGGCTGAGTGGAACAAGGCCAATCTTTGGACCAAGGATTGGGCCAAAAAGAACCCCGACGCGAAGGGCAAAGGCCCATGGTTCCGTCGTGACCCGCGCGTCGCGAAGCAAATCGAGAAAGATGGCCATTTCGGCCTCGGCCACGAGGTTGATGCGAAATATCTGGCCGAAAACGAGTAGGCGATTGCTGCGATTGTCAGCCACGTCGGGCGGCTTGCTCGCCCTGCTCGCCGGTGGAGTGATCGGCCTTGCGGGAGCATTTGTGGTTGATCAGCCGCAGCCTGTGGCCATTGCTCCCCCACAGACAGAAACGCTCGCATCCTTCGTGCCGTCACTCGACAACACGCCTGGTTTTCCCAGCTTGAAGACCGGTGACTTTCAACTGGTCAACCACCTCGGCGAGAAACGCCGTTCTGCCAATCCCAATGGCGAGTATCAGTTGCTGTTTTTCGGCTATGCCCGTTGCAAGGCGATTTGCTCCGCAGCCCTGCCCTCAATGGCTGAAGCGACTGACTTGCTGAAAGCCATGGGCTACGACATCACGCCGGTTTTGGTCACCGTTGACCCTGAGCGAGATACGGTGGAGGCGCTGCGCGACGCCGTTCCGAAAATGCACACCAAGATGGTTGGGCTCACGGGCACAGACGATGCACTGTCCAAAGCCTATGAGGCGTTCCAAATCACCAAGACCTTCGTGTTCGAGCACCCGGACGAAGGGGCCGTCTACACCCATGGCTCCAATATCTTTCTGCTGAGCCCGGAAGGTGATTTCAGAACGCTGTTGCCGCCAATCACCAGCCCGGTGCGCATTGCAGAGATCGTTGCGGGCTATATTCGTGAGGACAGCGTGAGCGGTTCCTAGTCCAGTTCTGCCGCTAGGTGTTCGGTCCCGGGGAGAGATGGCATTGTTCCATCTCGAAGACGCTGCAACACCCTGTCGAACGTTGTAGAGCCAGATTCTTCCAACATATTGCTCTTTACGCCCCTTTCCAGCAGCGCATCGAGTTGTTCTCGCGTGCGAAAGGAATTCGGCCACTCCTCTTTGGCAAGTGCGATGTCGGATTTCTCAGTATCTTCCATTGGAATAGCATAGCACAGATCGTCACAGATCAAAGCGTAGGTGCCAGTACAGTCCGCGCTCTCACCCACCAAGGAACAGCTGACCGACTTTCGGATTTGCCAACAATTCGTCACCGGACCCGGCAATCGCGACTTCACCGCTCACCAGCACATAGCCAATATCGGCAAACTCCAGCCCCTTCTTGGCGTTTTGCTCCACCATGATGATGGTCTTGCCATCTTCGTGCTGAAGCCCGTGCAAAATCTCAAAGACCATATCGATGAAGCGCGGCTCCAGACCGATCGAGGGTTCGTCCACCAACAGCACTTCCGGGTTCATCACCAGCGCACGGGAGATTTCCAGCAACCGCCGCTCACCGCCCGACAACACTTTGGCCTGATGGCGGCGTCGCGCGGCAAGACGTGGATATTTGTCGAAGATCATCTCTGCGGCCTGTTTGGCCTCGTTGACTTGATCCTTCAGGAAACCGCCCATCCACAAATTCTCTTCGACCGTCATGCCGGGAAAAACGGACTTGTCCTGCAGGATATAGGCGATACCGGCCTGGCTGAGTTTCTGATTAGGCGAGAGCTTCGTGACATCCTTCTTGTCAGCACCATCACCGATGCGAATGCTGCCGGAGAAAATGTTGTTGAACCCGAAAATCGCATGCAGCACGGTGGATTTGCCCGCGCCGTTTGGCCCGATGAGACACAGCGATTGCTTGCGCGCAACGCGCAGATTGACGTTGTGCAGGATCTCCATCTTGCCATAACCGGCATGGAGGTTTTCGATCGTCACGTAAGGGTCGGCTCCGGCAAGCGCTTCCAGTTTGGAAACCGGAACCTCTTCGGCCATTTCCTTGACCTGACGGGTGACGTCGTCAACCGAAATGACCGTTTCGACCCCGCCCGATCCGTAGCCGGAAATCGCCTGGGCACTGTCTGCTTTGTCGGCCCGCCCATTGCTGCCCGTATCGCTCATCAATGCGCTCCCAAATAGGCGTCGATGACCGTTTGGTCATTTTGAATGTCCTCCGCCGAGCCGGAAGCCAGCAATTCGCCATGCGCCAGACAGTAGATCGTGTCCGCCATATTCATGATCACGCGCATATTGTGCTCGATGATGAACAAGGTGATGCCGAATTCCGAATTGGCGCGCTTCAGCCGGTCGATGAGACCGTTGATCAGTGTCGGATTGATTCCAGCTGTCGGTTCATCGAGCAGCAACACGGTTGGCTCATTCATCAAGGCCATCGCAAATTCGAGCAGCTTCTGCTGGCCGAAAGACAGCGATCCGGCGCGCAGGAACCGTTTCTCATACAGCCCAACAAAGTCCAGCAACTGCTCCGCGCGCTCGTGGTCTTCGCCCGAATTGCGCTTGAAATTGTCCATGAAACCCATCTTTCGCATGGGCAGCGAAATGAGCATGTTCTCAACACAGTTCATGGCGCCATAGATGCGCGTTTGCTGGAAGGTGCGCAGCAGGCCGAGCCGTGCAATTTCAGGTACTTTGAGCTTCGAAATTTCACGGCCCCCGAACTTGATGGAGCCTTCATCAATTGGGTGATAGCCCACAATGGAGTTGAACAGGGTCGTCTTGCCGGAGCCGTTCGGGCCGATCAGCCCCGTAATGCCGCCCTTCTCCACACTCATGGAGATGTCGTGATTGGCCTTCACCCCGCCATAGGCTTTGGACACGCCACTGACTTCGATAATGCTCATTCGGCAGCTTCCAATACGGTTTCTCGAAGACGAACGGCGATAACGATCATACTTTCGCTCTCCTCAATGAACTCGGAAGTCTGTCGAAGTTCATGAAGTGATCTTGGCACAGGAATAGGCAGGGCGACTTCTTGCATCGCTTCGATATGTCCGGTCAAAGCCTCCTGCGCCATATCGAATACCGTATCGAGCGAATTGGTAGCCGAGGTGCAGCCCGGCAAATCTGGAAACCAGATCCCATAATTGTCGGGAGAATCTTCCTCCACGATAGCGATATATGTCATCAATTCTTCCAACCTGCGGCTTGGTAGATCGCGCGACAAACACCCGGAGAAATGTCCTTCCTCGGATGAGGAACTGTCACGATGTGGCGATGCCCCTTCTTATGAAAATGGTGATGCGATCCTTTCACGCGCAGCAGAGTCCAGCCATCATCCTCCAGCATCTTTATCAGTTTCCTGCTGTCTCGTTCAAACGTCATTGCGCCGTCTGCGCGGCGTCATCCTTTTTCTCAACCCGAATGCCGAACCATTCCGGCTTCTTCTGCATCAGCCAGCCCATAAGTCCGTCCTGGAAATAAACAACCGTGACGACGATCAGCGCTCCGAGCGCAACCCACTGCCAGCCCAGAAAATAGTTCCAGGTCACTTCCTTGAAGATCTGGAACATCACGGCACCGATGATCGGTCCCCACAATGTGCCCTTGCCGCCCAGCAACACGCACACCACCATGAAGATACCCAGATTGATGGTCTGATAGGCAGTCTCGAGCGGTTCGAAATGGCCGAGTTGGAAACCCGACATGCCACCTGCCACACCAACGAAGAAGGCAGACATCGCCCAGGCAGTCAGCTTGTAGCGCAGGGTTTGCAACCCCATCGCTTCGGCCTTTTCCTCATCATCGCGGATCGCATTGATGGCGGCGCCAAAGCGGGTTGAGTAAAGCCATTTGACAAAAATGAACAACACCACCCCCACGGCAGCAAAACCGAAGTAGATAACATTTTTGCCAACCCCCGCATCACCGGGATAGATCGGCAGAGAGATGCCCTGACCGCCACCGACCCAGTCCCAATTCGAAACCAGTTCGCCAGCGGCAATCGCGACGCCCAGAGTGCCGATCGCGAAATAGGGACCGCGCAGACCAAAGAACAGATAGCCCAATATGACGGCTGTGATGGCGCAGAACACACCGGCAAAGAGCGAGCCCAGCAAGTAGCCCGTCATCCATTGCGTGACCGTGAACTCGTAGATTCCGCCACCTGCTGCGGCAGTGTAATCGCCAACATTGTAGACAAGGCCGATGCCGACCACAGCTGCGGCATACATGCCCGTGCCGTAGAAGAAGATATTGCCAAGCGAGTTGTAACCCATCTGCCCGCCGGTCATGTCCCAGGTGATGGCAACGATGATGAATATCCACAAGGTCGCCAGCTGCACGCTGTAATTGGGGAACAGGAAGGGTGCGACAATGGTGGCCACGAGCAACACTCCATACAGGCCGATTTTTCCGGTCTTGCTTTCAGTGAATGCCATGTCCGACCACCCTACTGCAGAACCTGACGCTTACGGCGTTGTTGCAACAACCGATAAAGCAGAACCAGAAGAAGCAGGATTACTGCGATACCCTGCTGATACTGAATGCCGAAAATGTGGGCGCCATACTGCTCGGCAGCACCGATGCCCAATCCGGCCGCGATCACTCCGGGCAGATTGCCAAGCCCCGCCGCCGTCACGATAACGAAGGCTCGCACCGAATAGGTTATCCCGTAGAAGGGCTGGATGACCCAAACCATCACGATAATCGCACCTGCGGCACCGCAAATCGCGGCATTGAGCGAGAATGTGAAGGAATAGACCTTCTCAGTATCAATGCCCAAAACGCGTGCAGCACGCGCATCCTGTGCAGTGGCGCGGATCGCCTGGCCCATACGCGAATTTTTCATAAAAAGGATCACCGCGGTGGCAAGACCTGCCGCCATCAAAACGCCGATGATCTTGGCCGCGGGCAGGTTGATGATGCCGCCCGCAAAGCTGAATGTGTTGGGCAGGCCCAAAAAGCTTACATCCAGTTCAAGGCTCTGCGTGTCAGAGCCGAACAACAGATTCATAATTTGCGCCATCATGATGGCCAGCCCGAACGTAGCCAGAAGCGAGGTGAACAGATCTCGCTCGATCACCCTTGAAATCACCAGCTTGTAAGCGACCCAGCCGATACCCCACATCACGATAAAGGCGACGACCACGCCGAGCAGCGGATGCAGTCCGAAGGACTTGTTGAGATACCAGGCGACATAGCCGCCGCCGATCACAAAGTCGCCTTGCGCCAAATTCTTGACGTTCATCACGCCCCAGACAAGCGCGAGACCGTAGGCCGCCAGCGCAAACAGTGCACCGATCATGAGACCTTCAATGATGATAGCGGCATTGACGATCGGAAAATCGATCAGCAGGCCGATATTGCTGGCAATCTGATCCATCGGATCAGCATCCTCCCCTACATGCTCGCGAATGGCGCGTGCTTCTACGAGCCGCTTTCACCGCGAACAGGCAAAGAAATGGGCCGCAACATCGCGGCCCATCTCACTTCAATGTTGCGATCAGTTGGTCGGCAGTCTGCGCGGGAAGTCCACCTTGTGAGAGGCGAACTCTGAAGGCGCAACCACATTGTACTTGCCGTCCTGAATCTGGCGCAGAACCATCGGCTTGGCGATGTTGTTGCCAGCTTCGGAGAAGCGGATGTCACCATAGAAGGTCTTCATATCCGTCTGTGCGATGGCTTCGCGCACTTTCTCCTTGTCCAGAGTTCCGGCGCGCTCGAAAGCGTCCTTGAACACATAAACCGCAGCGGAAGCCTGAGCCGACTGATAGGGCACCGTCTTGTCCTTGTATTCAGGATAGGTTTCCTTGAACTCCTGCTCCCAGTTGGCAGCCGTTCCGAAGAGAGGATCTTCATAGGAAAGGGTTTCAGCCCACTGCGTCGAGCACAGGATGCCATTTGCAGCGGCCCCGAAATTGCCAACAACGTCAGCCGCTTCGCAATGGGTGAGCGCGATCATCGGCGTATCAATCTGCTGTTCGCCAATCTGACGCACTGCAGTTGCGGCACCTTTTGAGTGACCGGACACGATGAGGAGATCAGGCTTGACCAGCTTCACCTTGGTCAGGATTGCCGACATGTCGGATAGGTCACGCGGCAGCTTTTCGTCGATGACGACCTGCATGCCCGCCCTTTCAGCGTCTTCCAGAACACCGGCGCGGATATCGAGCGAGAACGGGTCATTCTCAACCGCAATTGCGACCTTGATGTCTTTCACATCTTTGCCGAGTTCGCCGGCCTTTTCAGCCATCAGCGTCACGGCGGAGGCGAGATACTGCTCAGAAGTGGACAGGACCGCGAAGAGATATTTGTAGCCCTTGTTGAACAGCGAACGCGATGCGCCTTCAGCCTCGATCATCGGAATCTGGTACTTTTCCGTCACCGGAGCGATGGCTTTGGTCATGCCGGAGGAATATGGCCCAAGCATATATTGCATGCCGTCCTGGTTGATCAGGCGTTCGGCGAGCGTTGCCGCACGGTCGCCTTTGGATTCATCGTCATAATAGGTGATTTTGAAGTTGTAGCATTTGTCGCCGATCTTCACACCGCCGGCTTCGTCGATCTTCTTGATCGCGAATTCGTAGCCATTTTGCGTGTGAACACCGTTGGTTGCGTATTTTCCGGTCAGCGAAATCGCCGCACCGATGTTGAGTGGCTCGCAATCCGCAGCAGCGGCATAACCGGCCGATGCCATCATGGCGGATACTGCAAGAGCGATAGTCTTGAGTTTCATGATCGTCTCCTCCCAAAAGAACACGGCGAACCATAATCGGATTCGTCGCCCTGGCGCAACCGCCGTTTTACGCGCGTCAATAGCCGATTGCGCAACCATCCTTACGCGGATCGCTGCCACCGGTCAGCACGCCATTTTCCCAGTCAATCGCAATGGCCTGCGAGCCGCCAATCGGCGTTTTTGCCCGTTCGATGGCATGTCCCATGCTACGCAAAGCGTCCACGGTTTCCGTCGCTACCGTTGATTCGATCTCCACTGCACCCGTGAACGGGTCCACCATCCATCGCGGGGCGTCCTGCGCTTCCTGAATGTCGAGGCCGTAGTCAAGATAACGCGTCAGGAACTGCAAATGCCCCATCGCCTGGTACTCGCCACCCATCACGCCGAAGCTCATGATCGTCTTACCGTCGCGCTGAACCATCGCCGGAATGATAGTATGCAGCGGGCGCTTGCCCGGGGCTAGACAGTTTGGGTGCCCTTCTTCGAGTACAAAACCCTCGCCGCGATTGGTCAACACAATGCCATGGCGCGGTGTGGTAATGCCGCTGCCCCACCCCCAAAACAGCGTGTTGATGAACGAACACGCATTACGGTCCTTGTCGACCACGGAAATGTAGACGGTGTCTCGGTGTTCAGGCAGTTCCACGGCGCCTTGAGGATGGCGCGCCGCTGCCGGATCGATATCGTCGAACAGCCTTTGCGCGTAATCGTCTGACAGCATCGCCTCGACGGGCACATCGCTCATATCCGGATCGGCAAGATAGCGGCTACGCGCCGCATATCCGCGACGACATGCCTCCAGTTCCAGATGGATACGCTCCGCGGACAGCATGTCTTCGACAACATCGCCGCGCGCCATGATGTTCATCAGCAGCAACGCGATGACGCCCTGCCCCTGCGGTGGGCACTCAACGATTGTGTTGCCGCGATATTGGGTGGTGATGGGGGTGACGTAATTTCCGGCCGCAGACGCGAAGTCTTCCAGCGTGTGCAGCCCACCAAGGCCTTGCAGGGTTTCAACCATTTCCTGGGCCAGAACGCCTTCATAGAACGCCTCACGCCCTTCTTTGCCGATCATTTCCATCGCGTCGGCGAGTCCCGGCTGCCGGTGCACATCGCCAATTTGCGGGACAGGCAAGAATATCTTGGCCAGAGCAGGGTTCGATGCCAAGTGCTCCGCATTGGCCGTCCAGTCCCGATGGACCCGCGATGAGACGGGATAACCATGTCGCGCAAAGTCTATGGCCGGTTGCAGCAACTCAGCCAACGGCATGACGCCGTGATCGGCGTTCAATCGACACCAGGCGTCGATCGCGCCGGGGATAATAACAGAGTGCGGGGACGTGCGCGTCAGTTCCGACACGCCCATCTCGCGCAGCCGTTCAAGGCTCGCTGCTGCAGGCGCCCTGCCCGACCCGTTGTAGCCAATCACGTCAGAACCACCGCCCTTAGAAAATAGCGCGAAACAGTCACCGCCGATGCCGGTCGACCCGGGTTCCACGACACATTGCACGGCGCAGGCGGCAATAGCACCGTCCAGCGCATTGCCGCCTGACTTCAACACATCAATCGCCGTCTGGCTGGAAAGTGCATGTGAAGTTGCCGCCATACCGTTCATGGCGGGCACGGGAGAGCGACCCGGAAGTTCAAGATTGCGCATGAATGCCTCTTTGTGGGGTTGGCCCTTTATGGGGGAAAGCGAAGCGGTTACGAGAGCTTCAAAGTTCAGTCTTCCTGCCAGCGAAATGCACCAATGTCGAACGAAACCACCAGCCGCCACGTTGCGATACACGAGATCGCCAAGCTCAGCAGCGACCAGCGCGAAAATCTGCTGCGGCGAGCGGAAGATGATCTTGGGCCCTTCATTGAAAAGGTCGGACCGATCATTGAAGCCGTGCGCAAGCGGGGTGATGAAGCCCTCGTCGAATTTGCAAAGCGCTTCGATGGCGCCTCCTTCGATGAGAGCACAATCGCTGCCAGTGATCAGGACTTTGACGAAGCCTATTCAACGCTCGACGAAGCGTTCATCGACGTCCTCCGCTACAGTGCGGAAAATATTCGCCGTTTCCATGAAAAGCAGGTGCCCGAAAGCGAGTGGTCGATAGAAATTCGCCCCGGCGCGACGGTCGGCGAGCGCTTCACGCCCATCGATTCCGTTGCCTGCTATTCACCTCGCGGAAAAGGGTCGTTCCCTTCCGTCACGCTTATGAGCGTCATCCCGGCCGTGGTTGCCGGTGTGCCACGAATTTGCGTGCTCACGCCGCCTGGACCGGATGGAAAGATAGACCCTGCGACTCTCGTGGCGGCCGATATTGCGGGCTGCCGCAACGTCTACAAGGCGGGTGGCGCCCAGGCTGTTGCCGCGGCGGCCTATGGGACGGAAACCATTCCGCGCTGCGTCAAAATTGAAGGACCCGGCAGTCCCTGGCTCGCCGCCGCAAAGCAGGTGCTCGCCCATCGCATTAATCCGGGCATGCCGGCCGGACCGTCTGAATCCATCGTCTTTGCCGATGCAACCGCAAATGCCCATATCGCTGCGCTCGATGCGATTATCGAATCCGAGCATGGCGATGATTCATCGGTGTTTCTTGTCACCACCTCATGCGACCTTGCCAACGCCGCAGCAGATGCCTTTCCCCAATATTGGGCAAAGATGAGCGACGAACGCGCCAGCTATTCGCGAACTGTGCTGAGCGGAACCAGCGGCGGTATTGTTTTGTGCAGCTCCGAACACGAGGCCTACGCCTTCATCAACGACTACGCGCCGGAGCATTTGCAGATCCTCGGCACGCGCCCGCGTAGCCACCTGCCCCATATTCGAAACGCGTCCGAAATCCTGCTCGGCGAAGACACGCCCGGCTCTATTGCGAATTACATGATGGGACCCAATTGCGTGCTCCCAACATCTGCCGCTGCCAAAACCCGTTCACCGCTGGGTGTGATGAACTTCATGAAAAGCTGCTCGGTGGGCGAACTCACGCGGGAAGGCTTGCAGGAGATGGGGCCGAAAACCCACATCTTCGCCACCTATGAGGGGTTTGACGCCCATGCCAACGCCGTTGGCGAGATGCGCGCCGTGGTTCGCGGCAGCGGCTGATGGCAGCCAATCGCAGAAGGAGTGCGCAAGCAGGGAAGTCACTGAAACAGCGCCGCCAGCCTTTCACCGAAGCCCGAAGACGTCGCGCTATCGCGCACAACCAACACCAGCTTGCGAAATGAGGTGACGTCGGCGAGATCGACAATCGCGGTTGTGTTGCTTTGGTAGCGTTCAATGTCGGGCTTCGGCAGCAGCGTAAAGCCAAGCCCTTCATTCACGCATTCCATTATCGCTTCGACACTGTCCAGATAGATGCTGTTTTCCGGTCGCAGTCCCTGCGACTTCAGCCGGGCCTCGATCAACGCTCCGATGCCGGATTCCGGCATGAAATGCAGAAATGGAAGACGCTGGAACAGCCCTTCAATTGCAGCCGCATTGTCTTTCTTGGCCATCGCATCCAACGGAACAGCGTACACGATCGGCTCTCGTCGCAAATCATGCACAGTCAATCCATCCCGTTCTTCGCCCGACTGTGTGATGATCGCCGCATCGAGATCCCCGGCGAGAACGCGTTGCGACAACGCTTCGGACAGCCCTGTTTCAATGTCAAAATGCGCAGCTTCTTCCCTTTCGCGCGCTGCAGACAAGAAAGCGGGAAGAAGTCTGATGCTGGCGGTTGGAACGAAGCCGATACGGTAGAAACCGGTCAACGCATCAGATGTCTCACAGGCGGCCAGCAGCGCTTCTTCTTCATCAATCAGCGTCTGCGCATGTTGGCAAACGGCTCGCCCGACCGGTGTAAGACGTGGCGGCCTGAAGGAGCGGTCAAACAGGGCGACGCCCAGTTCCTTCTCCAGCGCGTTCATCTGCATGGAGACGGTCGACAGGGTCATATTGAGAGCCTGAGCAGCCGCGGAAAAAGACTCCGTTTGGGCAATCTTCGTCAGGGTTTTCAGCGATCTTGTCTGCATAAATACAAATAATCGGCACTTTTTGTACCTTTATATTTGATTGAATTGAATTTGCAAACCTGTAGGGTGGCGGGTCTGAGGGATGAGCCAATGAACGCCTATCAGACCGCGGCCCGCGCTCTTGCAGAAAAGTTTGCCGCCCGCGCAGGCCATTGGGACAAAAGCCGAAACTATTGCTGGCAAAATGTCCGAGAGCTTTGCGACGCCGGCCTTATGGGCATGACCATTCCAACCGCCTATGGCGGACGGGGAGCAAGCCTCCATGACGTCGTCCTGGTCGTTGAAGAAATCGCGAAGGCCTGCACACTTTCGGCCCGCATTGTCGTGGAAGCCAATATGGGCGCGTTGAGCGCAGTGATGGCTTTCGGGACAGGGTCGCAGAAGCGGCTGTGCGCACACTACGTTCTGGCCGGCGACAAGCCCGCCATCTGCATCACGGAACAGGAGGCCGGAAGCGCTGCCACTGATATGACGACAACGGCGCTGCGAAAACGAGATCACTATGTGATCAATGGCGCAAAGCACTGGATCACAGGTGGCGGCGTGTCCAAGCTGCACCTCGTTTTTGCAAGGGTCATCGACCGAAGCGGCTGTGATCTCGGCATAGGAGCTTTTTTGCTGCTGCGTGATCCCGAGCGCGGCATCGAGCCGGAGGGGTTTCGCGTGACCGGCCAAGAGCACACGATGGGCTTGTGCGGAATGCCGGAGGCGCGGCTGCGATTTGACGATGTGAAGGTCGACCATTCCATGGCGCTCATCGCGCCTTCGGGTCTGCGGCATGGCTTCGGCGATCTCATGATGGCTTACAATGCGCAACGCATTGGGGCCGCTGCTGCGGCTCTGGGCGTCTCGGCAGGCGCTCTCAACCGCGCCAAAGCCTATCTCACGGAACGTCACCAGTTTGGCCGTCCGCTTGCCGAGTTCCAGGGCTTGCAATGGATGCTGGCCGACATGGACACGAAACTTCACGCCGCGCGGCTTTTGATCCACGAGGCGGCGCAATCGACACATGAACGCGACGAGCGTTTTCCCGACCCCACCATGGCTGCGCGGGCAAAGCTTTTCGCATCCGAGGCGGCAATCGAGATCGTCAACAATTCCATGCAGATGCTGGGCGCACGAGGCTACAGCGACCAAGAACCATTGGAGCGCATGTATCGTGACGTGCGCATGTTCACAATTGGTGGCGGCACAGCGCAGATCCTGCGCACGCAGATCGCAGGAAGCATTTTAGACATCAAGACGCCGCAGCGCCGCCACGCCCATTATGAACCGTATCAAATCGCAGCCGAATAAGACTGCGGACTTTCCCTATTCGGCGGCCCTATTCGGTGGCATCCGCGGTCGTAGCGTTCAACTGGATGTATTTTTCCTCGCCAACGCTGGCCAGCAGTTCAAGCTGCGTTTCAAGGAAATCCACATGGCCTTCCTCATCGGTCAGCAGCTCTTCAAACATGTTTTTGCTGACATAATCTCCGGCTTTCTCGCAGATATCGCGTGCCTTACGATAGGCCTCCAACGCGTCAAACTCTCCCGCCAGATCGGCCTCGAGTACTTCCTTGACATTTTCACCGATCCGCAGCGGAGCAACCTTCTGCAAATTAGGGTGGCCGCCAAGAAACAGAATGCGCTCTATTAGCTTGTCAGCGTGATGCATCTCCTCAACCGACTCTTCGCGCTCTTTCGCGGCAAGCTTTCCAACGCCCCAATCGTCCAGCAGTCGGTAGTGCAACCAATATTGATTGACGGCGCCAAGTTCCAGAAACAGCGCATGGTTAAGTTGTTCGATAACGTCCTTGTCGCCTTTCATGGCGGAACACTCCTGAAATGAATTGATCCTTTTGGGTCGCGGGCTTTCACCCGATTAGGAAACCTGCATTGGCAGGCCCGCCCCTTCCTTTTGACAATCGCGCAAGCCCTGCAAAAGTTCCGCCACCACTGGCAAAGGCGTCTCGATGGCTTCGTGATAGTCTTTCACCGTCTGCTCAATGATGCCCACCACGCCGGGAAAGCAACCGCAACACCGCCCGCGGCGAGCCAAGCGGTGATAGACTTGCAGGGGAACGATCAGCCGATAGGGTTCTTCATCCAGCAATTCATGAATGGCAGCAACGACTTCGGCGCGCTTGATGAGATTGCACTGGCAAATGATCATGGCGACGTGACTGTCCCGAGATCGAAAAGAGGTTTGCCCCAATATCGGAGTCTTTCGGTCAGATTATACGCGGCACACCTCAAGTCAAATGAAAACTGTTGGCCCGGGTCAAAAGCGGCAGATCGGCGGTAACGCTGCCATCTATAGCCCGACGCAACGGCCAAGCATTGTACGAAACTTCCTCATTTGGCATGCTCACGACGAGGAAGACAGCAGTTTGGCGATCGGCAGACTTGTCACCGAGGGAGGCGGCTTGGACGGCAATGGCACCAATCGAAGAAGATAGAGAAACCGTATCGCATCGTGCCACGCAGGAGATCCTCCAGGTCATAAGCAGAAGTCGGCACGACGAACGACCGGTCTTTGATACGATTTTGAAGAATGCGCAGTTACTGTGCAGTGCGCCCCTTGCGTTTTTGTCTCTTGCCAATGACTCTCGAACGCATGTCGTTATACCCGCTCAACGCGGTGCGCGACCGGAATTTGCCCAGGTCTTGCGCGACTTCGTTGAACCGATAGAGCGATCCGAACTGCTGGCCATACGACCCGTGGTCGATCCGCAAGTCATCATGATGGATGACATTGCCGACCACGAACTCTACCGAAAACGTGATCCTCGCAGGGTGCAGATGGTGGAGGTTGAGGGAGTTCGCTCGGTTCTGGTTGTGCCTTTGGTCATGCAGGATCAGGGCATTGGAGCAATCACTCTTTACCGGCGTGAGGTTTCTCCCTTTTCGGCTGCAGATGTAACGCTGGTTGAAAATTTCGCAACACAGGCGGTCATCGCCATTGAGAATGTCCGCCAGTTCAGGGAACTTCAGCAGCGTTTTCAGCGCGAAGCGGCCTCGCGGGAAATTCTTCAGGTGATAAGCCGCAACCGGGCCAATGCGCATCCGGTGTTTGAAGTCATTCTGGAAAGTGCCGCGCGGCTGTGTTCAGCGCCCCACGCACTCCTGCTCATGCGCAACGCTGAGGACACGCATCTGGAGTTGGTTGCCAGCAATTCGGCGCGTTCAGCATTCGTGGACAGTATTCGGTACGACCCCCACCGTCTCGACAATCCAAATTCCATTGCGGTGCAAGCACTTACGGACATGGAGATCGCCCATGTTCTGGACATCCGCAAGGATGAACGCATGCAAACGCCGTCACCCCAGCTTTCCAGCGCGTCACAGGTGGAAGGCATGCGCACGGTGCTCGTCGTTCCACTCATCCAGAACGACAGGGCGGCGGGCGTCATCTGCCTGTACAAGCTTGAGGTGGCGGAATTTTCCTCCGATGAGATCGAGCTGGTTCGCACCTTCTCGGCGCAAGCCGTCATTGCGATCGAAAATGCTCATCAGTTGGAAGCACTGCAATTGCGCACGCAGGAGGTTCAGGCACTCAATGCGACCCTGGAACAGCGCGTGAAGGACCAGGTTCAGGAAATTGAACGCATGGGCAAGCTCAAGCGATTTCTGCCCGCCGCAGTCGCCAACACCGTGGTTGCACAAGGGTCTGAAGGAGTATTGTCGAGCCACCGGGCGCTGTTGGGTGTCTTGTTCTGCGATATTCGTGGTTTCACGGCTTTTTGTGAAACGGCTGAGCCGGAAGAGACCATTGAAGTGCTGCAAACCTATCATCAGGAAATGGGCAAGCTCATCAATCAATACGGAGCTGGTGTCGATCACCGAATGGGCGACGGGATTATGGTGCTCTTCAACGACCCCGTAGCCTGTGAAGACCCAGCCGGCGAAGCTGTTCGGTTGGCCATCGCCATGAGGGCAAGAATGCAGGATCTCTCCAAGCAGTGGAAACGACTGGGCCACCGTCTCGGCTTCGGCGTCGGCATATCGCTTGGCTATGCAACGGTCGGCATGGTGGGTTACGAAGACCGCTATGACTACACGGCTTCCGGCACGGCGGTAAACCTTGCGGCCAGGCTGTCCGATCAGGCCTCCGACGGGGAAATCCTTGTAAGCCCGCGTGCATCGACAGCGATAGAGGATGATTTCGCGGTCGAATCCATCGGCGAAATCAGCCTCAAGGGCATGCGCGAGCCAGTAGAGGTCTTTCGTCTGTCAGCGCCGAAATGAAGCAATGGCCGTCCAGATGCGGGCCGGTGAATAGCATCTCCAATCGTCAGGCATCCGCGTCCAGCGAATAGCCCGCGCCGCGTACGGTGCGGATGAGGTCGGTCGCATTGCCAGCATTGAGGATTTTGCGCAAACGACCGACATGGACATCAACAGTGCGAAGATCGACCTCAGAATCGCGCCCCCAAACCCGGTCAAGCAGGGAGTCTCGGCTCCAAACGCGTTTGGGCCGTTCCATGAACACTGTAAGCAGCCGAAACTCGGTTGGGCCGAGCTTCAGCGGCTTCCCTGCCCGGGTTACTCGATGCTGTTCAGTATCGACCGCAATATCCTCGAATGTCAGCGTTTCGCCGGTCGTTGATGGGCGTGTGACGCGCAGCCGCGTGCGAATACGAGCGATCAACTCACCCACGCTGTAGGGTTTGACGATGTAGTCATCTGCGCCGGTTTCAAGCCCTCGAATGCGGTCAGACTCCTCTCCCCGCGCCGTCAGCATCAGAACGGGAATAGCCGAAGTCTCGTCAGACGCTTTCAGACGGCGGCACACCTCAATACCGGAAAGCGATGGCAGCATCCAGTCGAGCACGATCGCATCCGGCATCTCTTCGCGCGCGACCAGAAGCGCCTCTTCGCCGTCATCTGCGGCAATTACGTTGAAGCGCTCTTTGGCCAAATTGTAGCGCAGCACTTCAAGCTGCGCTTCTTCGTCTTCAACAACCAGGATCGTGGCTGTCTGGCTCATGAGTTGTTCTACCTCGCCTTGGCTTCAACAAGTGTGGTGCTGGTGACATCGCCTTTTGGCCGGTCTTCTTCCGGCATTTCGCCGGATACGAGAAACTGGATCTGCTCGGCAATCGATGTCGTGTGGTCACCCATGCGCTCGACATTCTTGGCGATGAACAAAAGATGCATACAGGGCGTGATGTTGCGCGGATCTTCCAACATGTAGGTGAGGAGAGCACGAAACAGATTGTTGTGGATCTGATCGACCTCCTCGTCGCGCAACCAAACCTCATTGGCCGCCGCCTCGTCGCGGGTCAGATAGGCGTCCAGCACATCCTTGACCATCTGCCGCACCATTTTGCACATGCGCCGCACGCTCTTAGCGCTGTCGCCAACAATAGGGACCTGCGCCAGAACATGGGTGCGCTTGGCGAGGTTTTTGGCATAATCGCCAATGCGCTCCAGATCAGCGGCAACTTTCAGCGCCGCCAGGACGCTGCGCAAATCCTGCGCTTTGGGCTGCCGCAATGCGATGATGCGCACGACGAGTGAGTCGATCTCGATCTCCAGCTTGTCGACCTCGTCATCGGACGCGATGAGTTGGTCTGCGAGCTCTAAATCGCGACTGATGATCACTTCTGCTGCTTGTTCAAGCTGTTGTTCGACGAGGCCGCCCATGGTCACGACAAGGTTTTCGATTTGGCGAAGATCCTTGTCAAAAGCGGATACGATATGAGGATTTTCGTTCATGGCTTTGCCTTTCTGGCCCCGCCGCCGGGGCCGAAGGTTTGCTAAAGCTTGCCTTGTTCTTTAGCCGATCCTGCCGGAGATGTAGCTCTCCGTGCGCGGATCCTTCGGGTTGGTGAAAATGTCATCCGTCAGTCCGGTCTCGACGATATTGCCGAGGTGGAAGAAGGCCGTCTCCTGGCTCACACGGGCGGCCTGCTGCATGGAATGCGTAACAATGACGATGGTGTAATTCTGGCGCAACTCGTCGATGAGCTCCTCGATGATCGACGTGGCAATCGGATCGAGCGCCGAACACGGCTCGTCCATCAGGATAACGCTTGGTGAGACAGCAATCGCCCGCGCGATGCACAGCCGCTGCTGCTGACCGCCGGACAGGCCGGTGCCAGGTTCATCCAGCCTGTCCTTGACCTCTTCCCAGAGCCCGGCCCGTTGCAGGCTGCGCTCTACGATGTCGCTGAATTCGGACTTGGTCCTGGCGAGCCCGTGAATGCGTGGACCATAGGCGACATTTTCAAAGATGGATTTGGGGAACGGGTTGGGCTTCTGGAAAACCATGCCGACATCGGCCCGCAATTCGACCACATCAATGTCCTCGCCATAGATGTCTTCCCCATCGAGCAAGATCTCTCCGGTGACGCGGCAAATGTCGATCGTGTCGTTCATCCGGTTGAGACACCGCAGATAGGTGGATTTGCCACAACCGGATGGGCCGATCAGCGCGGTCACCTGCTGTGGTTTGATGTCGAGATCGACGCCGTGCAGAGCCTGCTTGTCGCCGTAGAAAACGGAAACGTCACGCGAGCGGATTTTGACCACTGCGGCTTCATGGGCGTCGTCTGCATCATTTCGCCCGATCGCCTTGTCCATCACTTGTGTGCTCATAATATCTTTTGCCTTCAACTCGTTACCAGCGCCGTTCGAAGCGCTTGCGCAGAAGCACCGCCGCAGCATTCATCACAACCAGGAAACCGAGCAGCACCATGATCGCAGCCGCAGTTTTTTGCTGGAACGCCTGCTCGGGGAAATCCGCCCACATATAGATCTGAACCGGGATCACCGTCGCCGGATCGGTAACGCCACCGGGAATATCGACGATGAACGCCACCATGCCGATCATCAGAAGTGGGGCCGTTTCGCCCAAAGCCTGAGCCATGCCGATAATGGTTCCGGTGAGCATGCCGGGCATGGCAAGCGGCAGAACATGGTGGAACACCGTCTGTATCTTCGAAGCGCCAATGCCCAAGGCAGCCTCACGAATTGACGGCGGAACCGCCTTCAGCGCAGCCCGTGATGCGATGATAATGGTGGGAAGCGTCATCAATGCCAGAACGGTACCGCCGGTCACCGCTGCGGATCGCGGAAAGCCACCGCCAAGGGTGAACCAGCCCAGATTGACGCCATTGATGAGAATGCCCAGCCCTAACAGCCCGAACACGATAGAAGGAACGGCTGCGAGATTGTTAATGTTCACCTCGATAAGGTCCGTCACCCAATTCTTGGGAGCGAACTCCTCCAGGTAAATTGCGGCTGCGATGCCGATGAAGAAGGAGAGCATCAGCGTTACCGCCAATGTCAGGAACGAGCCGACCACTGCACCCCATATGCCCGCCATCTCAGCCTCGCGGCTGGCGCCACGTGTGAAGAACGCTTCATTCCAGCCACTTTCGATGATTTGCGCCTGATCGAGCGTTTCGATCCAGATCAATTCCTTGTCGGAAATCTTGCGCTCGTTTTCCGGCAGTTCGAATGTGCGCAACTTCCAATCACCCTGCCCTATCGTTCCGCTTTGCTGGAACGGGACGAGGATATCGCCGGAGGCTGTGCTGGCATCGAGGCTTGTGATTTTTGCGACGCCGCCAGCTGTGGCCAAAAACAAGGAGGGATAGTCCGCTGTGAGCTGTTCGGCACCACTTTCAGCGTCGGCCCGCTGCTGAAGCCCGTCACGACGAGCCGAAAGCTCATCAATCTGCGCTTGCAGGCTCTCAAGCGTCGCCTGCGCCGATGTCAGCCGCTGCTGCGCGCGTTCCCGGTCCTCCTCGGCAAGGTCATTTTCTGCCAGAGCCGATTGCGCTGCAGCTTCGATCCGTTGTTGATTTGCTACTGAGCGCTCCAGCCCATCTATGCGTCGTTGCGCCTGAGCGGCCCGTTGCGCCAAATCCTGCCTTGCCTGCGCGAGAAAATCTGCAAACACGGGCTGCTGCGCTTCAAGCGAAACCGAGCCGCCGCCATCATCAACCAGCGTGAGAACCCCCGGCGGGGTCAAATCATTCAACCGCCCGAAGAAGCCTTTCAGATAAAGGTCTGCCGTATCTGAAAGCGCAACCGCCACTGGCCCGGCAGCGCCCAGCGGTTGGTCACCATCGACAACGGCCTGCCGCAACAGAACCCGCGCGCCGCTTGACACCAGCCCGCGGGCCGCGCGGCGATCGCTGCGCCCCGAAACGAAAGGCAAGGCTTGCGCGATGCCATCATTGATGATGCCGCGATAATCGGCCTCGCCCGGAGCCTGCGGGTCAACTTCACCCTGCGTCAGATCAACCGACAGTTTGGCATAGTGAAAGGTGAAGGCTGGGACGCCATTGCCAACAACTGTTGAGAGCAGCAGAACGAGAAATGCGGTCGCCAGCAGAACACAGCCAAGCCCCACATATTTGAACCTTGTTTCGGCCGCGAAACGCTTTGCGGTGTGTTTGCTGCGCTGCTTTCTGCGCCCCGCAGCGGTCACTAATTCAGCCGCATCGGCCGCCTTGTTTTGCGAAAGATCAGTCATATTGCTCACGATATTTCTGCACGACCTTCAGCGCGATGACGTTGAGGCAAAGCGTGATGATGAAGAGCACCAGACCAAGCGCAAAGGCTGCCAAAGTCTTGGCGCTGTCGAACTCCTGATCTCCCACGAGCAGCGTCACGATCTGCACGGTAACGGTGGTCACCGCTTCCAGCGGATTGATGGTGAGATTGGCGGCCAGCCCCGCCGCCATGACGACAATCATGGTTTCACCCACAGCGCGCGACACGGCCAACAGCATAGCCGAGACGATGCCCGGCAATGCGGCAGGCAGCACCACTTTCCGAATGGTTTCCGACTTGGTTGCTCCCAGACCGGCGGAACCGTCACGCAAAGACTGTGGCACCGCATTGATGACGTCGTCGGACAAGGACGACACAAACGGGATGATCATAATGCCCATGACGACACCGGCGGCGAGTGCCGACTCCGACGAAACTGACAGGCCAAGCCCCTCGCCCCAGCCGCGAATGGCCGGGGCCACCGTCAAAGCTGCGAAGAAGCCGTAAACCACGGTGGGGACGCCAGCCAGAATTTCCAGCATCGGCTTGGCCACGGCGCGGAAACGGTCGCTTGCATAGTCGGACAGATAGATCGCGGACATCAGCCCGATTGGCCCGGCAACCAACATCGCAACGAATGTGATCAGCAGGGTCCCCGCAAAGAGCGGAATGGCGCCGAAGATGACGGAATTGTCTTCCGCCAAGGCTTCGCGCCCTGCCCCTTCAAAGGCCGATTGCGGCGACCAATGAATGCCGAACAGAAAATCAAACACCGAAACGCGATCGAAGAACCGCAGAGACTCGAAAATGAGCGAAAAGACGATGCCAACCGTTGTCAGGATAGCAACCGCGGAACATGCGATCAGAAACACCCGCAAAGTGCGCTCGACGATGTGGCGGGCACGCTTGCGCAACGAGATTTGCCGGTAACCCCAAACCGTTCCGGCCAAGACCAGTGCCGCCACACAAAAGAGCAGCAAAGTGCTTGATGTTGACTGAAGTGATGCGAGCGCGCGCGCCGCTTGCTCCTTCATCTCATCGCTGAAAGCGATGGTGCCACCTTCCGCAAGGGTTTCGGCATCACGCAGAAACGCCTCGATCTGAGGCCGAGACATATCAGCCAGATACGAGGCAAATTGAGAACTGATGCTGCCGCTGATGATGCGTTGGCTGATGAAAGCCCAGACCGGCATCAGCAGCAGAGCCGGAAGGGCTGCCAGAATTGCAAGATAGTAGCCGTGATAGCTGGGCCGAGAATGAAGGGCCGAAATATCGGGACCCGCCAACTGGATGGCGCGTCCGCGACCCAGAAAGTAGGCGACAATGGCCACAACGGCGATGCCGAACAGCAGTGTTGTGGTCATGCGGAACGTCCCAAGGGAGGGGCGCCACTTGAAGCCTCAAACGGCGCCGAAAGAATGTGGTGGCCGGCCATCACGCGCAGCGAGCAGCCGACCACCGATACCGACTTACATCGAAAGCGGTGTGAGTGACTTCGCTTGCGCGGCGACAGCCTTGCGGTCATCTTCGGCCAACGGGATCAGACCCTTGTCGGCCAGATACCCATCATCACCCCAGGTGCCTTCGTCGGTGAACTCGGCAACGAACTCTTCGATGCCGGGAATAACGCCAACATGCTCTTTCTTCACGTAGAAATAGAGCGACCGCGAGATCGGATAATCACCGGCTGCGATTTTCTCGAATTCCGGAGAGTTGCCTTCAACCGTTGCGCCCTGCAGCTTGTCGCTGTTCTGGTCGAGGAAGGAGAAGCCGAAAACGCCGACAGCATTTGGGTTTTCCTGAAGCTTCTGAACGATCAAATTGTCGTTCTCACCTGCTTCGACGTAAGCGCCATCTTCGCGCACGGCATGGGCAACCCGGCCGAAGGCTTTCTTGTCTTCCTTGCGCAGGGCGGCCAGCATTTCGATCTTCTTGGCGCCGCCCTCCAGAGCCAGTTCGGCAAAGGCGTCACGCGTGCCGGAGGTTGGCGGCGGGCCTAGAACCTCGATCTTCACATTGGGGAGCGAAGGATCAACGTCAGCCCATGTCTGGTTCGGGTTGGCAACAAGCTTGCCGTCAACCGGGATTTCCTTGGCGAGCGCGAGGAAGATCTGCTCGCGGGTCAGGTTCAGATTGATACCGCCCTTTGCGGAACCAAGAACGATACCGTCAAAGCCGACCTTGACTTCAACCGGTGTCACACCGTTTTCAACGCAGTTCTTGAACTCGCCTTCCTTGATGCGACGGGAAGCGTTGGTGATGTCCGGTGTGGTCTCTCCGACACCCGAGCAGAACAGCTTCATGCCACCGCCGGAGCCTGTCGACTCAACAACGGGGGTTTTGAACTTTCCGCCTTGACCGAAGGTTTCAGCAACTGCAGTCGAGAAGGGAAAGACGGTGGAGGAACCCACGATCTGAATCTGGTCGCGGGCCTGTGCGATTGTGCTGAAGGAGACGGCGCCGGCAAGCGCCAAGGCGAGAGAAAGAGTGGTCTTGAGAGTTGCAGCCATTGGGGAAATCCTTCCATCTTCGACTGTTGGTTTCACAACCAAGGCTCCAGATTGAGCCCGAGTTGGCGCCGCATTAGGCCGCCACTGCAAACCCTGTGTGACGGTTATGTTTCAGTTTTGTGACAGTGGAAAACGGGGCTGAAATCTCAATCCAGAACGGGCAGCAACACGGTCATCGTCGTGCCGACACCCTGTCGGCTGGTGATGACCAAGCGTCCACGATGGCGGTTGACGATGTGCTTGACGATAGCGAGGCCGAGCCCGGTTCCGCCCATCTGGCGTGAACGGCCTGAATCGACACGATAAAAGCGTTCGGTCAGGCGCGGAATGTGCTCAGGCGCGATGCCCTCGCCTTCATCGGAGATTGAGATGGCCCAAACTTCCGTGGCAAATTTCGGCATTGGCTTGCGCCGCTCAATGGAGATGTGCACCGAACCACCTTGGCGCGAATAGCGCACCGCATTTTCGAGCAGATTCTGAAAAACCTGCGTCAGTTGGTCCGAATCGCCCGCCACAAGGCAGGCTTCAAGGTCAGGTTCGAAACTCAGAGTGCGGTCGCTGGCCTCTGCGCGTTCGGCAATGATCGTCAAAACATTGCGGATCGTCGCAATCAGATCGACTGGATCGGTGGGACGTATGCGCTCATCGGCCTCAACGCGCGACAGCGAAAGGAGATCGCCGATGAGCCGGTCCATGCGCGCCGCCTCACGCGACATGATTCCCAGAAAGCGGGCCTGCGCCTCGGGATCGTCACTTGCCGTGGTGCGCAGCGTTTCGATAAGCCCGGCCAGTGTGGTCAGAGGAGAGCGCAGTTCGTGGCTGACATTGGCAACGAAGTCGCTGCGCATCTGTTGCGCAGCCTGCCATGGGGAGATGTCACGCAACACGATCACAGCCGCGGCTTCGCCTGCCTCAACCCCGGAAAGCGAGGCCACCCGCAGCCGAAACGGGATCGGATCGGGATTGGACAGCGTGATCTCAGCCTTCGCCCGACCGCCCCGGTCGAGCACACTCGACAAGGCTCGTATCGCATCCGGGTTGCGCAGGGCACGCACCAACGGCTGGCCGGGCAATTCATGTCCGAAAAGCTCTTCCGCTGCATCATTGGCCTCAACAATCGACCAATTGCGATCGACCAACAGCATCGGGTCTTCCGCAGCGCCCAAAAGCGAGCGCAGATCAGACTTGCCAAGCGTCATGCGTCTGCGCCCGACTCGGACACATCAGAGCGAGTGCGAAACTCCTCAACCAATGCAGACGCAACCATGATATCGAGATGCGCGCCGCCGCCATTTTTGAAAACGGTGATCTCGTCTTCATGGCCTCGCCCCGCATTGCCCGCGACGAGCTCGTGAAGATCACCCTGCACAGCTTCGCGTTGAATAACCCCAGCCTGAACGGGAATCGTGAACTCGCCGATATGGTCAAGCGTCGTGTCGTAGCTGTCGACAAACCATCGCCCGGCGCGATGCAGATCATCATCAGCCTCACGCATATCGGCGCGATAGGCCCCAACGAGATCAACATGCGTTCCCGGGGTAACCTTCGCGCCCGCCAGAACGGGCTCAGCGCTCATCGTGGCACAGCTGATGATGTCTGCCTGCGGGATCGCATCGATCAAATCATCAACCACTGCGACGGACTGAGGCAGATCGGCCAATCTGGTTGCCAGATCATGCGCTTTGGCGGTCGTGCGGTTCCACAGCAGAATGTTCGAAATGCAAGGTCGCACGCTGAGATGAGCACGAATGAGCGGCTCCGCCATAGCGCCCGCCCCGATCATCAGAAAGGTGTCGACATCCTTTGGAGCCAGCAAATCGCAACCCAGAGCACTATCCGCCGCCGTCTTCCACGCCGTGACCTCGGTTCCGTCAACCAATGCTGACAGGGCGCCCATCTCATCGTCAAAGAGCATGATTTGGGCGTGAATGCTGGGAAGCGACCGCTTCGCGTTTTGCGGCACAACGGTTGCCGCCTTCACCCCAGCGGCAAGACCATCGATCCAGGCGCTGCGCACCAGCATGGTGTTACCACGCGCATGAACGAATGTGTCGCCAATATCGGCCCTGGCGAGCCGGTGGCCCTGGCGCAATGCTTCAATGAGAAACGGCCAATTGGCGACCGCTCTGATATCGTTGGCGGAGAGCGAAATCACCATCGCCGCTCTCCGCCGTATCTCGTTCAGCCCAGAATAGAGCCCAATTGCATGGCGATGCCCATGTCGCCTTCAACCTTCAATTTGCCCGACATGAAGGCCATTTGCGCGTTCTCTTCGCCGGAAGCGATGCTTTCGAACACGTCCTTGTCAACGATAACCGTGCAATCGGCATCGCCATTGTCATTGGTCACCTCTGCGGGAGATTTGGTTCCGTCGATCGTGATGGCACCGTCGTCGGAGAAGTCGAACTTGACGATCTTGCCGTCGATGCCGCCCTTGCTCGCAATGCGCTCAGACATTTCATTGGTGAGTTCTTCAAGCGTCATGGTGATGCCCCTTTTGATGCGCTGATAGCAGCGCCGGTTTTGCGGCCATCTTTCGGCCCGGAAATGAATTGACGGGCCGCATCGCGGCCTCGCGCGCTTGCCCTTGCAGAAAAGGCACGCCATAGTCAACATACTACCCGGTATGTTGGTTTGCGTGGCGAAGTTTCGCGCCACCAACTGCCCTTTTCGGACAGGAGATAAAGTCCATGCGCGAAGCTGTTATCGTTTCCACCGCCCGCACCCCAATCGGCAAGGCCTATCGCGGGGCGTTCAACAACACGCCGTCACCCACGCTCGCCGGACATGCGATCCAGCATGCGGTTGAGCGCGCCGGGATCGAAGGCGGCGAAGTAGATGACGTGATCATGGGCTGCGCGATGCAGCAGGGCGTTCAGGCCGTCAATGTGGCGCGACAGTCAGCCCTGCGGGCCGGCTTACCCGTCACGGTTGCCGGCATGTCGCTCGACCGGCAATGCGCCTCGGGCATGATGGCTATTGCAACGGCGGCCAAGCAGGTCGTGCAGGACAATATGCCGATCTGCGTTGGGGGTGGCGTTGAATCGATCTCCATGGTGCAGACACCGGAAATGCGGGTCGGAGCCGATCAGGAGCTCAAGAAGATGCATCCTCACATCTACATGTCGATGCTGGAAACGGCTGAAGTGGTCGCCGCGCGCTACAACATTTCGCGGGACACGATGGATGAATATTCGTTGCAATCTCAGCAGCGTACGGCAGCGGCCCAGGAAGCAGGGAAGTTTGACGACGAGATCGTGCCCCTGCCCTCCACCATGATCATGGTCAATAAGGAAACCAAAGAGAAATCGGAGCATGAAGTCACGCTGGACAAAGATGAGGGCAACCGTCCGTCCACCACACTGGACGGATTGCAAGGCCTGAAACCGGTCCTCGGTCCTGACAAGACGATCACCGCGGGCAACGCTTCGCAACTGTCTGACGGTGCATCAGCAAGCGTTGTGATGGAAGCTAATGAAGCCGAGAGGCGCGGTATTGAGCCGCTCGGCGCCTATCGCGGCATGGCCGTGGCCGGTCTCGAACCAGACGAAATGGGCATCGGCCCGATCTACTCCGTGCCCAAATTGCTGGAGCGCAATGGGCTGACCATGGATGATATCGATCTTTGGGAACTGAACGAAGCGTTTGCGGTGCAGGTTCTGCATATTCGCGACGTTTTGGGCATTCCAAACGAGATCCTCAACGTCAATGGCGGCGCCATTTCAATCGGCCACCCCTATGGCATGTCAGGTGCACGCATGGTCGGTCACGCACTGATCGAGGGCAAACGGCGCGGCGCAAAATATGTGGTGTGCACCATGTGCGTAGGCGGTGGCATGGGCGCTTCCGGCCTGTTCGAAGTCTATTGAGGCTGGGGCGATCACGATGACCGTTACGACCACCAGCAAGGACGGGGTGTTCACCATTGTTCTGGACCGACCGGAAGCCCGCAACGCCATGACCGGCGAAATGTGGGTGATGCTTCTGGATGCACTGGAGACCGCTCAGCGGGATGAATCGATCGGCTGTGTTGTTCTCACCGGAGCCGAAGGAGCCTTTTGCGCGGGCGGCGATGTCAAGGGCTTTGCCGAACGGCTTTCTGGCCAGTCCAAAGCCAAGCTGGAAGACGACATCGGACGCATCCAGCACATCGTTCGAACATCAAAGCTTCTGCACACCATGCCGAAGGTCACGATCGCAGCCATAAATGGCGCCGCGGCTGGGGCAGGACTGTCGCTCGCGCTGGCCTGCGACCTGCGCATCATGGCGGATGATGCCAAACTCACCACCGCATTCGCCAATATCGCCCTGTCGGGAGATTTTGGAGGCGCGTATTTTCTGTCCAAGATTGTCGGGCAGGCCAAAGCAAGGGAATTGTTTTTCCTGTCGCCAACCCTGACCGGAGCTGAAGCCGCTGCTGCTGGCGTGGTCAATCGAAGCGTCCCCCGCGATGCCTTCACGACCACCGTCGCAGCCGCAGCCGGACACATCGCCAACGGTCCCAAAAGCACGCTTGCGGCGATGAAGGCCAATTTCAATCTGGCCGAAACGGCCTCGCTCGACGATTATCTGATGGTCGAAGCGGAACGCATGGCCCGCAGCTTCTACACCAGCGACCATCGTGAAGCCGCCATGGCCTTTGTTGAAAAGCGAAAGCCCAACTTCTCCGGCCAGTAGCCGACAACCAAAAATTGGGAGGAAACCATGTCCGGACAGGTGAGAACCGAAAGCCGCGGTGACATCGCGATCGTCTGGGTTGACCATCCGCCGGTCAATGCGCTGTCGCAAGCCGTTCGGCAAGGCTTGGTCGATGCGGTGGCTGAACTCGCCGTCACCGACCACAAGGCGATCGTGCTCGCGGGGGTAAATGACACGTTCATCGCCGGTGCGGATATTCGTGAGTTCGGCAAGCCGCCCATGGCGCCGGGCCTGTTTGAAGTGTGTGATGCCATTGAGGCCAGCCCACTCCCCGTTGTGGCGCTGGTTCAAGGCAACACACTTGGTGGCGGTCTGGAAGTTGCACTGGGCGCACATTACAGGGTCGCGACCGCGAACACCCGATTGGGTTTTCCCGAGGTCAATCTTGGACTGGTGCCCGGCGCTGGTGGCACGCAACGCACACCACGATTGATCGCCCTGACCGACGCAATCGACATGGTCACGTCCGGCAAACCCGTATCAGGCAAGCGAGCCGCAGAAATGGGTTTGGTAGACGCCGTCGTCGACGGGGACCTGCTTGAAGCCGCCATCGGTTTTGCCGCCAAAATTGTTGATGATCCGTTTGAAGAACGACGCCTTTCCCGCAGATCGATCGAAATGACTGATGAGGTTGCGGAACAGTTCGCTGCGGCAATGAGGGCTGTGGAGAAGCGCGCGAAAGGTGCTGTCGCGCCAATCAGGGCGGGTGAATGCGTGCGCAACGCGTACACAATGCCATTTGCCGATGGGCTGAAAGCCGAGCGGGATACGTTCATGGAGTTGGTGGTTGGCGATCAATCCAAAGCCATGCGACACATGTTTTTCTCCGAGAGACTGGCGTCCAAGCCGCCAAAAGATATCTCGGGCGAAGCGCGCCCGATCCGCACAGTCGGTGTGCTGGGAGCGGGCACAATGGGCGGCGGTATCGCCATGACCTATGCGGAAGCGGGGCTGCCGGTCACACTTCTCGACATGAGCCAGGAGGCGCTTGATCGAGGCCTTTCCGTCATCGAGAAAAATTGGCGGCGCGGCATCAGGAGCGGCCGGGTAACAGAAGCCGGCGTGTCAGAACGTATGGCGCGGCTGCATCCAACCACCAGCTTTGACGATCTTGCGGACTGCGATCTCATCATCGAAGCCGTCTTTGAGACCATGGATGTCAAGCGCGATGTCTTCCGCAAAATCGACGCGGTTGCAAAGCCCGGTGCTGTGCTTGCCACCAACACGTCTTATCTGGACGTCGATGCCATCGCCGCAGAAACCGACAGGCCGCAAGATGTCCTTGGCATGCACTATTTCTCGCCGGCCAATATCATGAAATTGCTGGAAATCGTGCGGGCGGAGAAAACGGCCGACGACGTTTTACTGACAGCGCTTAAGGCCGCAAAACTCACCGGCAAGACGGCTGTTATCGCAGGCGTTGGACATGGCTTTATCGGCAATAGGCTTCTGACCCCATATCAGCGCCAGGCGCATTTGATGCTGCTTGAAGGCGCTTCTCCGCAACAGATTGACCAAGCGCTAACCCGCTTCGGCATGGCCATGGGCCCGTTTGCGATGGGTGATCTTGCCGGTCTCGATATCGGCTACAAGTCGCGTCAGGATCAGGATTTGAACGAGGAAGAGCGACGCGTTTATCGGATCGCCGATGCCCTGGTTGAGGCCGGTCATCTGGGTCAGAAATCCGGCTCTGGCTTCTACAGCTATGATCCTGAAACACGCGCGCGGTCACACAATCCGGCGGCGGAAGGCATCGTCAACAAGGTTCGAACAGAGCTTGGTATCAATCAGCGTGAAATCTCGGATGAAGAGATCATCGAGCGCACGCAGTTTGCTCTGGCCAATGAGGGAGCGCATGTTCTCTCCGAAGGCATCGCCGCCCGCTCATCCGACATCGATACGGTCTATGTGCACGGCTATGGTTATCCCCGCTGGCGTGGCGGCCCGATGCACTATGCCGAGACGGTTGGTCTGAAGACCGTCGCTGAAAAGCTGCGGGAATGGAGCAATGGACCCAATGCCGTGCATTGGACGCCCTCGGACCTTCTGATGGAGCGTGCTGAGGGCGATGGTGGGTTTGACCAGTGAAGCCTTTTCGACCTGACCAAACTTTGAAGACGCCAAGTTATGAGATATGTTTGGGACGAGAAAAAGCGACAACACAATCTGAAGAAGCATGGCGTCGATTTTGTTGACGCCGTCGAGGTTCTTGAAGGAAACCACCTCATTGCGATGGACGATGGTGTTGGCCACGATGAAGAGCGTCTGATCGCCTTGGGCTATGGTCGTAATGGACGATTGGTGGTTGTGCATGTCGAGTACGACGAGGTTTGCCGAATAATATCAGCTAGGAAGGCGGTCAGGAGCGATGAAAGAAGATTTGCGCAGCTTTTCAGCTAAAGAGGTGCGAGCCATGGCCAGCGAAACTGATTGGGAGAAGGCCCCCGACGGCGAACCCCTGCCAGAATCGTTTTGGGAGAACGCGCAAACCCGTGCCTCAAGCCAACACGGCCAGTGGATCAACTTAAAAGTTGATGACGATGTCGTTGAGCATTTCAAGTCGCAGCATGGGCAATTCAAGGATCGAATCCTTGACGTGTTGCGCAGACATGTCGACCAGGAACGAAAGCTCGAAGAGCCGGAAGTTGACGCCGCAGAATGAGCGATCTGTTTGACCTGACGGGAAAGACGGCCATCATCACAGGCTCGTCGAGGGGGATTGGCAAGGCCATCGCACAACGCATGGCCGAGCATGGTGCAAAGGTCGTCATATCATCGCGAAAGCTCGAAGCCTGCGCAGCGGTCGCGGAGGTTCTGAACACCATGCACGGCGCGGGAACGGCCATCGCCGTGGAATGCAACATTTCCTCAAGAGCCGCGCTTCAAACGCTGGTCGAGGAAACGACGAAGGCGTTTGGCGACATTCATACTCTGGTCTGCAATGCTGCATCCAACCCCTATTACGGCCCCATGGCCGACATTGGTGACGAGGCGTTCGCCAAAATTCTGCACAACAACATCGTCGCCAACAACCAGCTCATCTCGATGGTGCTTCCGCAAATGGTGGCGCGCCGCGACGGGTCGATTACGCTCGTCTCCTCCATCGGCGGGCTGAAAGGCTCACCTGTGATCGGAGCCTATTGCGTATCGAAAGCTGCAGACTTTCAACTGGCGCGCAACCTCGCCGTAGAACATGGTGTTCATAATGTGCGGGTGAACTGCATAGCCCCGGGTTTGATCAAAACGGATTTCGCACGCGCCCTTTGGGAAGACCCGGACAATCTGAAACGAGCATTGGCAACCACACCCATGAAGCGAATTGGCGAGGCCGATGAAATTGCCGGTGCGGCCGTGTTTCTGGCCTCGAAAGCCGGACAATACATGACCGGCCAGAGCATTGTGATTGACGGTGGGCAGACGATCAGTTGATGCAGCTTCCTTGGTGACATTTCCTCACCGTCGCGTGAAGCGGGGTGCAATCGCGCACCGGATTTGTCACATAGGAGAAAGTTGCGAGCGCCTGATCGACTGGAAGCCTCATGAACACCGCTGCTGAAGCCACCGATTCCGGCAAGAAATCATTGCCATGGTCGAAGATTATCGTCGGCGTTGTCGCGCTCGTGGCACTTATTTTCGCCTATCGAATGCTGCCTCTTCAAGAGTGGATCACCGCCTTTCAGGGCTGGGTTCAAGGCTTCGGTGTTGTAGGCTGGTTCATTTTCGTCGTGGTCTACGCGATTACGGCATTTCTTCTCGTGCCCGGTTCGTTTCTCACACTTGCGGCGGGCGTGATTTGGGGGGTCGGCGGATTTGCCATCGTGGTGGTGGGTGCAACGCTTGGCTCTTCCATATCGTTTCTTGCTGCACGCTATCTGTTCCAAGACAAGGTGCAGGAAAAGGTGAAAGACTATCCAAAGTTCCGCGCGGTCAACGATGCGATAGGCGATGAAGGCTGGAAGGTCGTGGGACTTCTGCGTCTTTCCCCGGCGCTCCCTTTCTCGCTTCAAAACTGGTTCTTGGGCATCACACCAGTTGGGTTCTGGCCAGCGCAGATCGCGACGTTCTTTGGCATCATGCCTGGCACGCTGCTCTATGTGTGGATCGGCAGCCTGGGAGGAAGCGCAGCAAGCGGTGACACCAGCACTGTACGGTACATCGTGTTTGCCATCGGCATTCTGGCGACACTGGTCGTGACCTGGTTTGTCACCAAGAAGGCGCAGGCAAAGCTGAAGGAGTTTGAAGAAAGGTAAGAGGTCAACGCCCCTTCCAGACGGGATCGCGTTTTTCTGCGAAAGCGTTGAAACCTTCCATCATGTCTTCCGAGCCGTAGAGCGTGTCCACCGTGCGCAACTGTCGGGTAGTGATGCGATTTAGGGCATCCTGAAACTTGGAATCCTCCGCATCACGCACGACTTCCTTGATCGCCGCATAGACAAGCGGCGGACCGCTTTCCAGAAGTCGCGCCATTTCCCGGGCTTCATCCATCAGCTTGTCGTCAGCATAAATGTGATTGACGAACCCCCAGCGATGAGCCTCCTCGACATCGAGCCAACGTCCTGTGAGCAGCATCTCCATTGCGATGTGATAGGGAATACGTTTGGGCAGTTTGATGGATGCTGCATCAGCAACTGTGCCAGAGCGGATTTCCGGCAAAGCGAAACTTGCGCTTTCAGCTGCCAGAATGATGTCGCATGAGAGAGCGATTTCCAGCCCGCCACCACAGCAAATGCCGTTGACGGCGCAGATCACCGGCTTGTTCATATCCCGCATTTCCTGCAAGCCGCCAAAGCCGCCAACGCCATAGTCCCCGTCAACCGCATCGCCTTCGCTGCCATCCGCATTTGATGCGGCCTTGAGGTCCCAGCCCGGGCAAAAAAACTTGCCTCCAGCCGCTGTGAGGATCGCAACGCGCAAATCCGGGTCATCGCGAAAGTTCTGGAACACCTCACCCATTGCGCGGCTGGTCGCCAAATCAATCGCATTGGCTTTCGGGCGATCAATGGTGACTTCCAGGATGCCGCCCTCTGTTCGGGTCTTGATGGGAGAGGTCATATCGGTTTCCTTTTCACGATCAGGGCGTCCACCGCCACGCTGCCAAATTGCGTCGCGAAGAGCGGGTTCACGTCCAGTTCCTCCAATGTGTCGGCGTTCGCCGTGGCGTAATCGGCAATGCACACAATATTGGCGATCAATGCATCGATATCGGTGGCGTGCGCACCGCGCCAGCCTTCCAGCATAGTGTTGATCTTCAGACGGGACAGTGCCTCACGGATTTGCGCCCCGCCGGTGGGTAGCAGCAAGGTCACCATATCCGCCAGCAGTTCGGCGAGAACTCCGCCCGCGCCAACCGTCATCACAAGGCCAACAACCGGGTCCCGCGAGACGCCAACAATCAATTCCGCATCAGGCTTGGCAGACATCTCCTCCAGCAAGAATCGGCCAGACAGATGCGCCATGTCACGCATTGTCTGCAACACGTCCGCCTGACTTTGCAGATTGAGCCGCACGGCGCCGACGTCAGTTTTGTGCGCAATGCCCAACGCTTTCAGGGCAAAGGGCGGTTGCAATCCCGTGTCGCCGTCGAGCCATTCCAACGTCGGCTGATGCGGGTCAAACCCACCGGGCACGACGTCCATCACCTCGAAACTGTCATCGGGCTCGACCAGCCGCACCACGCTCCCCTTTGGTGTGACAAGGCCGAATTTTCGAAGCGCCTGTTTCGCCTCGAACTCATCAAGGATTTGAGAATCTGTCTGCACAATCGCATTCGAAAGAAGTGGCTCATTCTCCGGCTTCTGCCAGTTCTCACCGATCTCGACGCAGGCGTTGATTGCTGCAAGCGCCATTTGCAATCCGCAAAGGGGCGCGATGCCTTGCGCAATCAGGGACCGCGCAACCTGCTCCGGCATGTTTTCTGCCATGGTGGCCACGACTGCCGTGCGGCGACCCGTTGCCCTGGTCGCCGCCACCCATGCGGCCAATGCGTGGCCCCAATCTTCGGTATCGCACGTGTCGCCGCGTGGAAAATCGAGGACCAGCATCGCCAAAGAGCAATCGGCCTGCATCGCGGTTGCGTAAACGGTCTCCACCGCCGGCCAATCACCCCAGATGAATGTGTTGTAGTCGAGCGGATTGGCGATGGTCACAATCGGCCCGAGCTGCGCTTTCAGATCAGCGTTGGTATTGTGGTCAAAGGGAAGAAATCTGGCCCGCATGCCCTCCGCCGCATCCGCGATCAGGGCAGCTTCACCACCCGAACAGGACAAAGAAATTAGCGACCCGCTCGACAGCGCACCACCGCAGCAAGCAAGCTTCAGTGTTTCGAGAAAGGCATCGAGGCTCTCCACCCTGGCAACCGCGAGATGTCGAAAGAGGGCATCATGCGCAGCATCCCCTCCTGCAAGAGAAGCGGTGTGTGTGAGCGTGGCGGCCCTCGCCTGCTCTGATCGACCGGCCTTCAAGACGATGATCGGCTTTTCAAGCTTGCGTGCCAGGCGGGCGACCTTCTCGAAGGCGATCACATCGTCAATACCTTCAATATGCAGCCCGATGGCGGTTATTCGCTCTTCCTGCAAGAGACCCAGGGCAAGCTCCGACATGCCTGTCTGCGCCTGGTTGCCCATCGTTCCGACAAAAGCGATGGGCAGCCCGCGCTGCTGCATGGTGATCGAAATGGCCAGATTGGACGACTGGGTCAGGATCGCAACGCCGCTTTGTGTACGTACCGTCCCATGCTGATCCGGCCAGAGCGCAGCGCCCGTGAGTGCATTGATAACGCCGTAGCAATTGGGGCCGACAATGGGCATGTCGCCTGAGGCGTCGAGCAGTCGGTGTTGAAGGTTTATCGCACCCTGCACTTCGCTCTCCGCTTCAGCGAAGCCCGCTGCATAGCAGACGGCACCGCCGCATCCCATTTGTGACAGAGCCGCAACCACCTCGATTGAACGTTCCCTGTTCACCGCGACATAGGCTGCATCGGGAACAGCGGGTAGCTGCGCCACCGAGGCAAAGCAGTCGATCCCATGCATGGCTTCACGCTTGGGATTGACGGGCCAGATCGCCCCTTCAAAGCCGAATTTCAGGCACTGCTCAACCACCCGTTCGGCCTCCAGACCACCGATGACGGCAATCGATTTCGGCGAGAGCAGACGATTCAGGTCACGAGGCATGGGGACTGAGATACTCGACAATCATAGATTGATCACGCGCCTAGCGGACGCAGCAAGGCTCGGGAGATGATATGCCGCTGAATCTCGCTTGTCCCCTCCCAGATGCGCTCGATGCGAGCATCACGCCAGATCCGTTCAAGCGGCAATTCATCCATCAGCCCCATGCCTCCATGGATTTGAATGGCTTCGTCCGCGACCATGGCAAGCACCTCGGAAGCCTTTAGCTTCGCCATGGCCATATCGCTGTCGGTGCAGCGGCCGTCATCGAACTTCGAGCCGGCCTCCCAAGTCAGCAATTCAGCCGCTTTCAGTTCCATCGCCATGTCAGCAAGCTTGAAGGAAATGCCCTGGAACTTGCCAATCTGCTGGCCAAATTGCTTACGTTCGGCGGCGTAGCTGACGGCCAGGTTGAAAGCCCGGTCCGCGCGACCAAGGCAGGTCGCAGCGACCTGCAGGCGCGTCGCCCCCAACCAGTCATTGGCGACATCAAACCCTTTGCCCACTTCGCCCAGAATGTTCTCCGCAGGCACGCGACAATCATCAAACTCCAGCACCGCATTTGTGTAGCCGCGATGGGAGACGTTGTTGTAACCATCGCGAACGCTGAACCCTTTCGTGCCCTTGTCGACGAAGAACGCTGTGATCTCCGCTTTCGGGCCCCGCGGTGTTTCAACTTCCCCCGTCTTCATGAAACAGATTGCGAAGCCGGCAATATCGGCGTGGCTGATAAAGTGCTTGGTGCCGTTCAATATCCAATCCGAATTTGACCCTGCACCGTCCGGCTTGGCGGTGGCTTTCATGCCGCGCAGATCGGATCCGGCGCCCGGTTCCGTCATTGCCAGACAATCCCATGTCTCGCCACGCATGCACGGTTCAAGATATTTCTCGCGCTGCTCCGGCGTGCCCGCACACAAGATGTTGGATGGCCTCGCAACGCAGGTCCAGTGCAAGGCATAGTTCGCCCGGCCAAGCTCCTTTTCGTAGAGCAGCCATGTCAGCGTATCGAGACCTGCCCCGCCAAACTCCTCCGGGATGTTGGCGGCATAGAGCCCTGCCTCCATCGCCTTTTTCTGCAGTTCGCGAATGAGGTCCATCTCCAGCACACCGGAGCGCTCGATCTCGGCTTCATGCGGATAAAGTTCATTCTCCACAAAAGACCGCGTGGTCTCAACGATGAGGGACTGTTCTTCGGAAAGGGAGAAATTCATGCCTGCGCCTCCTCAAGCATCGTTCGCAGCCTGTCTTTTTAGGCGGTCCTCGTAACCCTTGAGCGCTTTGCCGGCACTCCATCCCCGTCCGTTTCGCGCATCTCGCAAAACGTGCAGAAACCCGACCAGATTGTCATCTCGGATGCGCTCCAGATCGCGGATGCCAAGGTCGCCCGCCTGCTCATCGCTCTGATCGGCAATTTTTTCGATCAACGCATCATTCAGTTCAGGCACATCCATCAATTTGGTCCAAGGCAGGCTCATGGTTGGGCCAAACTGATGGATGAAATGGCGCATCCCGGCCTCACCACCAGCGATTCGATAGGTCTGGAAGAGGCCCATCTGCGCCCAGCGCAGGCCAAAGGAATGCGTCATGATATCGTCAAGCTCTTCGACCGTGCAGACATCATCCTTGATCAGCCAGATCGCCTCACGCCAGACTGCTTCAAGCAGCCGATCGCCGACAAAGGCATCGATCTCCTTGCGGATGGTGACGGGTTTCATGCCAATTCGCGCATAGGCTGCATGGGCACGCCCAATCGTCTCGGCGCTCGTGCGTGCGCCACCAACAATTTCGACCAGCGGCAGCAGATATACCGGATTGTAAGGATGCGCCACAAACATGCGTTCTGGGTTCATCATTTTGCATTGAATGTCGGTCGGCAGCAGACCTGACGTCGATGATCCGATCAACGCATCCTCGGGTGCCGCAGCGTCGATCTGCATATGCACCTTTTGCTTCAATTCCAGCCGCTCTGGGACGGATTCCTGAATCAAATCAGTGCCTTCAACGGCTTCTTCAACGGAGGACACGAAGGTCAGCCTGCCCGGCTTCGGCTTCGATGCATCCGTGAGCATGGCAAAAGCTCGTTCGGCGTTGGCCATTACCTCGCCGACAATGCGTTCGGCATCGGGATGCGGATCAAAGATGCGGCAATCCAGGCCGTTCAGCACAAACCTTGCCGCCCAAGCCCCTCCGATAACGCCACCGCCAATGGCTGCCGTAGTTGAAATGGTCATTTTGAGCGCTCCAGCCCACCACCGTGAGCCTTCATTGAACGCGCCCGCAAGACTTTGCAAGCCGACGTTTAGCTGTCAGATTCGGTCCATGGATAAAATAGCAATCGAGATCCGCTTCACTTCAGCGGCAGAATACGATGCCGCTCTTCTGGGCATCAGTGACGCGAATATGCGGAGCGTTTGCAACAGCTTCCTGCGCCTGCCATACTCTGACGATGACGAGGTGGTCGGACCACTTCTCATTCGAAGCTTCGGTGAGTTCGATTTCGTTTTTGACCTTGGCAGAAATGATGCCGCATTTGCCATTACGGTGGTTCGGATCAAACCGAGGGGAGCAGCCAACTCGCTTTCCCGTTTGAAGCGATTGTTGAGTTCGATTGCCATGCTGCGCAGCGCGCTTGGGCTTTGAATGTTGGGAGTTCTACAATGAAGATCGTTCGTGAAGTTTCATTCGATGACTATGCCGCTATGACCGAAGAGCAGCGTGACCAAATCGCGCTTGAGGCCTACGCCTACAGTCTTCTCGCCGGTGAGAGAGGCAAAGTCTGGCTGACAAGCTCGGTCGATGGCGACGAGTTTTTGGAAAGACTTGGGTTGAAGGAAAAATCCGAACTTCCCCTCGGTGAGAAAGAGAAGGCGGACGCGTAGGGAACGCATCAAAGACAACCGCAAATTAGGCGGTTTTCGCAGCACGAACAGCCGCCACACCCTCATAAATCAAAGGCTCCCGCTCCCCTGCCCGCATAACCGCCGGGTCATAGGCTTTTCGTGCAAAAACTTCGTCGACCATTGGCGCGAAGAAGCTGAGCGGCAAATTTTCATAGTCCGGGTCGAAACTCGCTTGATCCCAGCGCTCGCAAAACTGCGCGCAATCCCCGAAAAAGGCGTGATCGCGATATTGGTCCCGCGCGTTTGGATCGCCATCATAGTGGTGCATGTAATAGACCTTTTGGAAGTCCCCATGCTTCTCCACGGTCCAGGTGCACTGTTCGCGCACAAAGGGGCGCAGGATCGCGGCGGCATATTCGTCATGATTGTAAGGCGCGTAAATGTCGCCGATGTCATGCAGCAGGGCTGAGACCACCCAATCGATGTCCGCCCCGTCGCGCCAGGCCCGCGTTGCAGATTGTAGGGAATGACCGAGACGCGTGACCTGATAGCCCGACAGGCTTTCATCTAACTCTTCCATCGCTCGCAACAAACGCTGACCCGTCTTCGCGGCATACTTGATCTCATGCTCGGCCAAAAAGGCATAGTCTTCGCGATCGCCATCCTTCATGGCTTTGAATTTGACGTGTTCCATCATCCGCCCTTCTCACCAATTTCGGACACCTTTGCAGCAATTGCCGTACCGAGATCAGCATGCGCTTCTTCGCTGAAATGAACACCATCGAGAGGATCGCAGGCGATCACGTCTCCCGCATTGAAGAAATGCGCCTGCCGGAATTGGGCCACACGTCTCATCTTGTCCGCCAAACCTTCGCAGCGTTTCTCAGCGCCCTGAAAAATCTCGGCCAGCGCACCCCGTTCCAGCACAGGTGGCGGGCAGACAACCAGCACATCGTGCACATAAGGCGAAGCCTTCACCAGATCGACCAGCCGGCCCATGCCAAGCGCGATGTCCAGCGTGGTGAGGCCGAACCGTTGTTTGCAATCGTTTGTGCCCAGCATGATGACGAGCACATCGATCCATTTGTGACTCTCAATGATGGCGGGAAGCACACGAAAGCCGTTCCTGTGCTCACCCTCAATTGGGTCATCGAAGACGGTGTTGCGTCCTGGATGGCCCTCTTCCACCAGATGCCATTCCGGCCCCAATTGACGCGCCATACGCTGAGGCCAGCGAATATCTGGTCCGAAACGCGCATCATCGCTGAGCAAACGCATTGGCGGCGTGCCATGCGTATTGCTGTCGCCGAAACAGACGATCGTTTTGGTCATGATAGCTGTTGTCATGAGGGCGGCGCACGCTTCGTCAGGCCCAAACGCTCGCGCGCGGCCTCTGGCCCGATGATCTTGGCGCCCAGATTTTCAATGATCGTGACGGCCCGCTCCACCAATTGCGCATTGGTGGCCAGAACGCCTTTGTCGAGCATCAGATTGTCTTCCAGCCCGACACGCACATTGCCACCTGCCAGCACCGCTGCGGCGACAAATGGCATTTGATTGCGCCCCAGCGAAAAAGCGCTCCATGTCCAATTGTTGGGCACATTGTTGACCATCGCCATGAAGGTGTTGAGGTCATCCGGAGCCCCCCATGGCACGCCCATGCACAATTGGACCAGGGCATCGTCCTCCAGAACGCCCTCTTTCACAAGTTCCTTGGCAAACCACAGATGGCCGGTATCGAAGGCTTCGATTTCCGGCTTAACGCCAAATTCGGTCATCATGCGGCCCATGGCGCGCAGCATGCCCGGCGTGTTCGTCATCACATAGTCAGCCTCGGCGAAGTTCATTGTGCCGCAATCCAGCGTGCAGATTTCCGGCAGGCATTGGCGCACATGCTCAACGCGTTCGGCAGCGCCGATCATATCAGTTGACGCGTCGTTCAGAGGCAGCGGCGCATCTGTTGGTCCAAACACCATGTCTCCGCCCATTCCGGCGGTCAGATTGAGCACCACGTCGATATCTGCGTCGCGGATGCGATCGGTCACTTCGCGGTACAAATCGAGTCTTCTGCTGGGCACTCCCGTATCAGGATCACGCACATGGCAGTGAACAACAGCAGCGCCAGCTCTGGCTGCATCTATGGCGCTTTCGGCAATCTGCTTCGGCGAGCGCGGGACATGTGGGCTTTTGTCCTGTGTCGACCCTGATCCGGTAACGGCGCAGGTGATGAATACGTCGCGGTTCATGGCAAGCGACATGGGCGTGTGCTCCGTCGGTTTGGACCTTGTGAAAGTCTAACGCGCAGGCAAAAAAGTCCAAGAGATTTGCGACGCTACTGGCCGTTTTCGACAGGACCCGCTCCATCGGCAGCAAGTTTTGCCTCCAACCGATCAAGAACAGCGGCAAGCCGCTCATCGATGACCTCGAGATATCGGGTCCAGTCCGATAATTCCTCAAGTGGATAAGCCCCGTCTGATATGCCGCGCAATCCGATCATCGGCACATCGGCTTCCATGCAGGCGCGGGTAATTGCATAGCTCTCCATGTCCACCATGTCCGCGGCAATGGCTGCATAAGCGTCACCGGAGACGATGCTTGCCCCTGTCGCCAGGGTCGCCGATGGGATGTCATCAAGCGGACAGATCAGGGAAATCGAGGCCGGGCAATCCAGAAACGGCGTGACGCCCGGCTCAAAGCCGAGCGGGCTTGCATCCATGTCGCGATAGCTCACCTGGCTGACCTGATAGACCTGGGCCTGTTCCAGCGTCGCAGAACCTGCACTGCCCAGCGAAACAACCAGATCCACTGCACTTTCCATGGCCAGCGCGCGTGCAACGCGAATGCCCGCCTCCACCGGGCCGACATGGCAGATCAGCGGATTTATACGGCCTTGCAAATGCGGGCCATATTCGGCCTGTGCCGCCATGACGTAGAGCAAGCGCTTGCCCGCGACAGTTTTGATGGGGTGGGAGGACATGGAAGGCCGAACCGGGTTGAAACCTCTTGCTGGTCCAACACGTTACCCCGCTACTGACACTTGAGAAAAGAGCCTGCTTCATGACACGCTACATCGTTGCCTATTTCGCAACCATGATCGTTTTCTTCGCCATCGACTATGTCTGGCTTGGTACGATCGCCAAGACGTTCTACCGAGACCAGATTGGGCCGCTTCTGCTGGACGAGTTCAAACTGCATTGGGCAGCGGGCTTCTATCTGCTTTACGGCATCGGTGTGGTGATCTTTGCAGTGAAACCGGGGCTCGACTCGGGAAGCCTGCTCACAGCGCTTGGCTTCGGCGCCCTTGTGGGGGCGATGTGCTACGGCACTTATGATTTCACCAATCTGGCAACGTTGAAAGGCTACACCGCCACCGTCGCGTTTGTGGATTTCTTCTGGGGCATCACATTGACCAGTATTTCGGCCGTTTCCGGCGCATGGATCACGCGTATGATCATGGGATAGCCCTTTTGTGCAGCCGAATCGCGAAAATCTGTCCGAACCGGCTATTTTCAGAGCATGATTTGAAACTGTTGCGCCCCAACCAGCGTTGATTCAGAACACCCGCTCGCGCCGGGTGACTGTCAGCACGCGGGAGGTTGCTGTCAGCGGGCCGCAGGGTCTGCAGCAATGCGGAGCATTTGCCACCTGCGGCCCACCCAAGACCGTGCATTTGCGGGGAGCGGGTCACTTCAATGTGAGCCAAATTTCATGGCGCAACTGACAGTCGGTGTCTAAATTGGCCAGAATCGGTAAGAAAAGTGGGTAGAATCTCATGAATCGACGTCTTTTCCTGTTTGGTTCGGCAGCCGCAGTCACAACGCTGGCCGCGGTGGGGTTGTCTGGTCGAAAAATCGCCTCTGCCGCATTCGATCCGCTGAAAGTGACCACCACTTACGGGCACGATCTCGTTCCCGCCACGATTGAAAAAATCGAAAAGACCGTTGAAGAATGGAAGGCGGTGCTGACGCCAGACCAATTCGCCGTTTTGCGTGAGGAAGCTACGGAACGTCCATTCACCAGCCCACTGAACAATGAAAAGCGGACTGGAACCTTCCATTGTGCCGGCTGTGACCTGCCACTTTATCGTTCCGAGACGAAATATGACAGCGGCACGGGCTGGCCGAGTTTCTATGAAGCAATCAAGGACACGGTCGGGACCAAGATCGATTACAGCTATTTCGGTATTCCCCGCACGGAAGTGCATTGCGCGCGTTGCGGTGGCCATCAGGGGCACATTTTCAATGACGGGCCACAACCGACCGGCAATCGCCATTGTATCAACGGAATTGCATTGACATTCCACCCGGACGCAGGTTCCGGCAATGTCGAGAGCGAAAGCGGCTAACAGATCAGACCGGCTATTGCTCTTCAGCGTTGACCTGCGGTTCCGCAGCTGAAGCATCGACCAGCTTGCCGGTATAGAGCACCGGACCTGTGGCTGAACCAGTTGGTGAACCGCCCTGCGGCTCCAGTGAAACCGCAAGCAGGCCATTGTCAGACAAGTCAACCTGGCTGAAGTCCAAAGTTCCTTCCGAAACCAGCCCGACTGAGACCGGCGCCTGCCCCGGCGGCACATACCAGAGTTCCAGGCTGCGACCAGCTGGTCGTTCAATGCCGAGACTGCGCAAAGTGATGTCACCACTGGCCGTGTCAATGTTGACCAGAAGCGACGGCAAATCGCCATTGGCATTCACCACTGCCACATAGGTCTTTCCTTCAACGCTTTCCGCAACGGACTGATCGGGTAGAGCGGTCACATCGCTGCCGCTGAACACAATGGCACCAAGCGCGAACGCAGCCAGAGCGGCGGCAACCGCGCCGCGACGCCAGCGCTGCACGCTTATGCGCAAATCTGCGATCATATTGTCGTTGTTGGCAATCTTGCGCTGCAATGCCGCAACGCCGGCACCATCTGCGCCAACCGACCCGATATCCGCGGGCTTGAAGGATGAGGGCATGCCGATGGCCTGCTCGATGCCGCTCCAGACGTGATCGGGCACCGGTTCCGGTGAAATCGTGGTCCCCAGCAGCCCGAGCTGGCGTTCCCACACTTGCAAATCGATCTGCAGGTTGGGATCAGCAGCGAGCGCTTCTTCGAATGCCCGGCGTTCATCGGCACTCAACGTGCCAATGACATATTCGCCGGCATCCAGTTGTTGCTCTTGCGTGCTCATGCCCGTTCCATACACATGCGCAATGCCATCAGCCCCCGCCGCAAGCGCGTTTTGATCGTACCCACCGGCATGTCAAAACGCTCCGAAAGCTCATCGCGCGAATATCCCTCATAATAAGCCATCAATACGTAACGTCGGTCATCTAGTTTCATCTCGCCCAGGCAGAAGCGCAGCGTTTCCAGATCTCCAGCTTCAACACCCTCGGCGGCGCTTGCGCCCAGTTGAAAAAGCTCCTCCTCGTCGCCAGGCTCATCCACCGTCTGGTGATTGCGCGACGCCCGAACAACATCGATGGCTCGATTGCGCGCTATGGTGGCCATCCACGAAATCGGATTGCCCTTCTGCGCATCGAATGCATCAGCTCTCTGCCAGATTTTCAGATAGACATCCTGAAGGGCGTCCTCCGCCATCTGCCTGTTCTTCAAGATACGCAGAACCACGCCAAATAGTTTTGCCGAACTGCGCTCATACAGTTGCTGAAACGCATCGCGGTCACCCGCTGCAGTCTTTGACAGCAGGCTTTCCAGCGTGACTTCACGTTTTCTTATGACCAAAGCGGTTCCGCCTTATTTGCCACGCATCCCGGACGCCGGTGGCGAGTGCAGCCATGGTGTCTTGCTCAAATCACCTGTTAGCGCGGCTTGCATCGTCCTGCAAAGCCTCTTTCAGGCCTGAGCGTATGTGCAGATCGGTCTGCGGGAACGGGATTTCTATGCCATTTTCACGGAACGCCTTGTCGATGCGGAACCGAACATCCGTCTCAACGAAGGGAGTTTCCATGATGTCGCGCAGAAAAAAGCGCAACTGGAAGTCCAGCGATGAGGCCCCGAAATCGGCAAAATGCACGAAAGGGTGCGGAAATGTCGCGATCCTGTCGTCGCCTTCGACGGTCTCCAGCAACACGTTACGAACCTTCTCGATGTCGGAACCGTAGGCCACGCCGATCGCAATCACCACGCGACGTACGCTGTCGGTGTGCATCCAGTTGCCCACCGATGTGTTGATCACCTCAGAATTGGGAATGATCACGGATTGACGGTCGAACGTTTCCAGTTCGGTGGCGCGCACGTTGATTTTGCGCACAAAGCCCTCTGCCCCGGCAACGACGATAATGTCCCCCACTTTGATGGGTCGCTCAATGAGCATGATAATCCCGGAAACGAAGTTGTTGACGATGTTTTGCAGCCCAAAGCCAATGCCCACCGACAAAGCACCGGCGATCAGCGCGATATTGGACAGGTTGAAGCCCGCCCAACTGATCCCGATCATCGCAGCAATGAAAAAGCCGACATAACCGACTCCGGCACGCACCGAGTTCTTGACGCCAGCATCCAATTGAGTTCGCGCCAGAATTTTACCGTCGAACCAACGCTGCACCATGCGTGTGGCCGCGATGAGCAGGAAGAAAACCAGAAGCGCAAAGGCGATCCGCCCAAGTGAAATCTGCACGCCGCCAACGGAAAAGCCGAAGAGCAGCGATCCGCCCCAACGCAGAACATCGCTCCACTCAAAGCCGAACTGCAACAGGACAACTGGAATGCCGATCATCAGCAGCATGATGTTGATGAGGATCGAGGCGAGCAGACCGATCTGATCAAGTCTCAGCTCAGAAAAGCCGCGCTCCTGCACGAGCCTTGCGCCAAAACGAGTGGTCGCCATCGCCCCCTGTGTGGCAATGGCGCGCGAGGCCAGATAGCCAATGTAGAGGGTCGCGGCAATCGATCCGGTGAAAATGATCTGCCCCGCCATGAACCGGCCAAGGCTGACAAAGCCAGCGACGATGGCGATCACGATGGCAAACACGCTCGCCCAGACCAGCCAGTAGATGATCGGGTTCCAGCCGCGATATCCACTGCGCGGTGATTCCGCACCGACAGGTTGCAGCCGGGTTCGAACCACCAGCACCATCAGCAGTGCCAGCAAGAGCGCGGAGATAACGCTTTTAACCACCGTGAACTCGACCGGCATGTCAAAAATGATGACGAGTTGCGTCAGGGCGTAGTCCAGCCCCGCAACCAGCGCCATTGCCATGCCAAGCCAGGTGAGTCGGCGCGCCGCGCTTCCGGAGAGCGCGATCAATCGCCGCGATTCATCGCCAGGTGACAGAACCGCCCGCAGCAGCAGCCAGAAGAACACCGCCGCGACGAGCACTCCCAAGACGACCGGCACGATCTCGTCGACGCGAAATCGATACAGGCCAAGTTGCGTGAGAAACAGGTGAAGCGAAAGCGCCCAGATCGCTGCCGCCGCCGTCGGCAAGATGATTGTGAAAAAGGCGAGCGTGACCTGCTGCAAATAGCTGATACGGTCTGTCGCCAAGACGTGTTGCAGCCACCGGCGCAAAGGCCGCAGCATAATGCTCAGCAAAACACCGACGATTGCCGTGAGCGCAAGAGCGGCCAGAAGCCGCAGCAGATTGAACTCGAAAAGAGACCGGATCCAACCGCTTATGCTACTGACCACCAGCGCGGCGTAGCGACCAGCCTCGTCCATCGTGACCGTCACCGTCTGGGAATCGATGAAACGCCGCTCGAACAAGCGCGAGACGAAAAGCTCGCGGCGTTGCGACAGAACACGGTCCAGCAGATTGCCGGCACGCACGGCCATAAGTTCGGCATCACGCATGGCCAATGTCGCTTTTGCACTGGCATCGGAAAGCGCTTGTCGTTCGTTTGCAATCTCCTGCGGTTCCGCGGGATCTCCTTCCTTGGGAGGATCGGGCAAACGCTGCAGACGGGCTTTCAGGTCTGACAATTCGGGCTGCAGCTCAATGACGCGGCCAAGCACATCATCATCCAGCCCTTCCAACTCCGCTCGTAGGCGGTTCAACTGTTCGGTAGACAGATCCTGCTCGGAAATCGCCGCCTCGATGCGGTTGAGGCGCTCATCAATCGGCGCCAGCGATTTTGTCAGTTGCCCGGCAAGGTCGGGCATTGGGTCGGCGCTCGTCTGCTGAGCCAGTCCAACATGTGACCAACCGGCGAGCCACAACAGGCAAAAAGCCAGCGCCAACACTCTTGGCAGGGGTTTGGATGTCGGCATTCAGTTCAAAATGAGGTCGACGAAATCGCCAAAGTCAAAAGCTAGCCCTGACGCTGCAAAGCGGCAAGCTCAAGGCAGATCAGTTCTCTCAGCAAAGCCTATTGCGCAATGCGGCCGACGCCGTTTTCCACCACGACCCGTTCACCGCCTTTCAGCGCTAGAATGTCGCCCGACGGAAAGGAGATGAAACAGCCAGCCGGGCAAAGGTTCACCACTGCACCAGCCGCAATGTCGACATCACGACGGTCGCCATTCTCCGTGACAGTGACGGTGATCGTTTCGGCACCAGAATTGGACACTGTCGCTGCCAAGGCTGTCGGCACGACAAGCCAACTTGCGGCAACCAGAACAGAAAGGAAGATGTTCATTTTCAACATATTAAAGACCTCAAAGGCCAATCATCGAAGACCGTGAGAAACATATGCATCATGGAATCTGAAGGCTGCATGAACGACTAGGTGAGGTCAACAACGCGGCGCTGACTTGCCGACTCATAGATCGCCTCCACAATGCGCAGATTGGCGAGATAGGCTTCGGCCTCGGTTTGTAAAGCCGCGCCATGGCAGAAGTGATCCACAACATGGCGCGTGAAGCGATAGACGCAATCGCCACCAAAGCCCACATCATCCCAATCATAGTCGACGCGCTGCGTCTCTTGGGCAGCATGCGACCGAAACTCCAAAGCCGCGTCACCATTCAAGGACAGCGACCCCTTTTCACCCTCGACGAGCATCTCGCCCATCGTGCGGCGCGGATTTTCGGCCATATGGCTTGCCAGACGATTGCCATCAATGAGGCCACGAAGACCATTTTGGAACGACAGCACGACAAGACCCGCATCTTCACCCACGATGGACGGGTTCAGGCGACGCAGATCCGCAAAGACGCTTTGTGGTTCGCCGAAGAGAAAGCGGAACGCATCGATGAAATGAACAACCGTTTCATGGATCAGAAAGCGCGGCATATTGCGAAAATAGGGCTGGCGATCACGGTAAGCGTCCACCCCCTGCCCGTCTCCCGGGCGCAAGCGAAACGTCGCCTGAAAGAGTTCTCCCAGTCGATCGCTTTCAATCTGCCGCACGATTTCCTGATACCAGGGCTGAAAGCGGAAATTTTCGTGCACGATCAATGTGATGTCAGCGTTCCGGGCTGTTTCGACGGCTGCCGTCGCTCGGTCCAGAGATCCGCAAAACGGCTTCTGGCACACCACATTCACGTCACGCGATGCGGCGGTTTCGATCAGGCTCACATGCGTGTCGGGCGGCGTGATGATATCGAGGAGGTCGGGCTTCACCGCATCCAACATCTCCCCAGCATCTGCGAAGGCCGGAACACGAAGAACGGCCGCGATACGCGCGACGGTGTCAGCCTCAAGCCCGCATATGCCGACGATCTCGACCTCCTCGCATCGCGACCAGGCGTCGACATGAAACTGGCTGAAATAGCCGGTTCCTGCGACAGCAACGCGCAGTCTGGTCATCCGATGCGGCGATCAAGCGCCGCGTTGACAGCCTGTGTGATCGCTTCAACGCCAGCGTCCCCGCCGCGCTCGGTGGATACAAGTGTGCCATCGCGAAACGCGTCATCAATGGCATCCGTCATCAGTTTCCCCGCCTGCGCATAGGCTTCGACGCCCTTTTCCTGCGCAAGCCATTCCAACATCATGGCGGCAGAGAGGAACATGGCGGTCGGATTGGCCTTGCCAGTGCCTGCAATGTCGGGCGCGGAGCCGTGACACGGCTGGAATACGGCGTGATCATCGCCAATATCGGCGGATGGCGCCATGCCAAGCCCGCCGATCAGTCCGGCGGCGAGGTCGGAGAGAATGTCGCCATACATGTTTTCCGTGACCATCACATCGAATTCCCAGGGCCGTCGCACCATCTCCATGGCGATGGCATCAACATAGCCATGGCGCTTTTCAATGTCTGGATGGCGGCTCGCCACATCGTCAAAAACGTCGCGCCAAAAGGCCATAGACACGAACACATTGGCCTTGTCGACGCTCATCACCTGACCGCGTTTGCCTTGCGCCTTGCGTTGCTGAGCGAGACGAAAGGCGAAGTCGCAAACGCGCTGCGTTCCCTTGCGGGTGATGACCTGCGTATCGCGGGCCTCGCCTTCCTCGCGCATCCCCTTGCCGAGCGAGGCAAACAATCCTTCCGTCGATTCACGGATCACCACAAAATCGAGCGCATTGGCGCGCGGATCAGCAAGCGGCCCGGCGACCCCCGCGACAGACCGCGCCGGGCGCACACCCGCATAAAGATCAAGCTCAAACCGCAAATCGATCTGGGCAATGATTTCTGTGCCGTCAGGATAGCGGATGTCGGGGTCACCCATAGCCGCCAGCAAAATTGCATCGGCGGCACGGCAGCCATCGATTGTTGCCTGTGGCAATGCCTCGCCTAGCTTCACATAAGCGTTCGCACCGGCTTCCAGCCACACCATATACGCTTCCGGTTCCCCGCAAGCCATGAGCGCTTTTTGCACGAGGTCCACGCTTGGCTGGGTAATCTCCAGCCCGATGCCGTCTCCCGGCAGGATAGCAAGTTGCAGCGGATCGGCCATGGTAGCGTGCCTTATTCAAAGAGCCGGCTTTGTATCGAGCGCGCTTATCAGCGGTGCGATATCGAAAGTCCAGTGAATTGGCCGGGCGCCGGCCACAGGCATATCGAGAAGCGCAAGACTGTCGCCCAAAAGGCAGCCGAGCACGGCTTGCCGCAGGCCCTCGCCGCAAAAGGCGAGGTTCGAGATGTTGCGCAGGCGGCGACCGGCAGCCTTGTCGAGATGCGTTCGTCCCATCGCATTTTGGCTCCAGGCATTCTCCACCCAGTTGAGATGCTCCGCATTTGCATCTTCCAAAAGGACCAAAACGTCGCCCGTATCGTCCACCCGCAATACGCGGTTTGAGACGATGGATGTGATCCATGCGCATCCGTCGGCGTCGAAAGCGAGGCCATCCGGGAACGTGCCGGTGCCGAACTCGGCGACCGTTTTCCGGTTGCTCAACCCGCCATCGCTGTCAATCTCGAAACATGTCAGCCGCCGCGCAAAGGTCTCGTTGACGAACAATCGTTCGCCGTCCGGGTGCAACATGCACTCATTGGTGTAACCCAACCCATCGGCAACGATGCGCGCGTCGCCACCCTCAACCAGGACAATGAAACCATCGGCGACATCGCTGCGATATGCGGCGGCGCGGGGGCGCATGCGCGTTGACACGGTGACCCAGACCCGATCGGCGATATCGAGGGTCACGAAATTGGTCGGCGGAAGTGGTTCATCATTGAGATGCGTCAGAAAGGGTTGGACACTGCCATCGGGCCGCAATCTGTACACACCGCCCGTTTCATCGCCCAAATGGGCAAGCAGGAGATCGCCGCCCTCTAAAAGGCAAATGCCGTTTGGCCGCAGCGCTTCACCCGTGTCCAGAGGTTCTCGCGCCAGATGTCGCTTTACGCTGCCGTCTTGGAAAATCACCGACACGCCGCCATTGCCTGTCCAATCCGGCGCGACAATCAGCCCTGAGGAATGAGCGAGTGCGCATTCAGGCCGCGATAGTCCGTGACCCACAAAGCTGAGGTCAGCCAATTCCACTCGTTCCACAGACGCTGCGAGGCTCCTTTTCTTTCGCCATGATTTGACGCCAAATGCGCGCACCCAATCAAGAGCGATTCTCCTGCCTGCCCACCATGTCCATTCGCCGTCTCGAAGAGACCATCGTCAACCAAATTGCCGCCGGTGAGGTCATCGAACGGCCTGCAAGTGTGCTGCGCGAGTTGCTCGACAATGCCATCGATGCCGATGCGCACCGTATCGAGGTCGTCACATCGCAGGGCGGCAAGGCGCTCATCCGCGTCACGGATGATGGTGTGGGCATGAGCCGCGATGATCTTGCAATGTCGGTTGAGCGGCATTGCACGTCGAAACTCGGTGGCGGGCTGGACGATATTCGCACGCTCGGCTTTCGCGGAGAGGCCCTGCCCTCTATCGGGTCCGTCGCACGTATGAGCCTGCGCAGCCGTCAGGCTGACAGCAGCGAAGCCTGGGCGCTGAGTGTTGAGGGCGGCAAAGTTGGTGACACCAAGCCAACAGCATTGCGCGGCGGTACGATTATCGAGGTGGCCGATCTGTTTTTTGCTACACCCGCGCGGCTGAAATTCCTCAAGACGGACCGTGCGGAGGCCAACGCCATCACGGATGTCTTCAAACGTGCCGCGCTCGGACACCCGGACGTCCATTTCACCCTGTCCGGTGATGACCGCCAGACACTGGATTATCCAGCGACGCAGGACGAGGCCGCTTTATCTCAACGCGTGCGACAGGTGCTTGGTGCTGAATTTGCCGATAATGCGCTCGTCATCGAGGCGGAGCGTGAAGGCGTCACGCTTTCCGGATTTGCCTCGCTACCTACCTTCAATCGCGGCAACGCCCAGCAGCAATACAGTTTCGTCAATGGTCGCAATGTGCGAGATCGGCAGCTTACCGGAGCAATCCGTGGCGCCTATACTGATGTGCTCTCGCGCCATCGCCATCCGATCACGGTGCTGAATGTCGGCATCGATCCGGCGCTGGTGGACGTGAATGTGCACCCGGCAAAGGCGGAAGTCCGCTTTCGTGATGCGGGACTGGTTCGCGGACTGATCGTTGGCGCCCTGCGTGAGGCCATCGCTTCGGCGGGCCACCGCTCGTCATCGCAAGGCGGAACGGACACTCTGGCCGCCTTCCGCCCGCATGAGACCAGCCCCACTGCACAGGCCCGTTTTGGCGGCGGCTATCAACAGCCATCGAATGGGCAGGCAAGCTATGATTGGCGCCAGTCTGCGCATCGCCCAATTGATCAAGAGCCTGTCAGCGGATTGTCCGATCAGCCGCAAGCCTCGTTCGACCCGGCACCTTCCGCAGATATGCGCGACATCGATGTCGAGGATGAGGCGCCAATTCATCATCCGCTTGGGGCTGCGAGGGCGCAATTGCATGAAAACTACATCGTTGCGCAAACGGAAGACGGGCTTGTTATTGTTGATCAACACGCTGCTCATGAAAGGCTGGTCTATGAGCGCATGAAGGAGCAGTTGGCTGAAAACGGCGTAGCGGGGCAATTGCTGCTCATTCCCGATGTCGTTGATTTGCCGGAGGAGGACGTCAACCGTCTTCTCGACAACGCGGAACAGTTCGCCCGCTTCGGTCTTGCCATTGAACCATTCGGGCCGGGCGCTGTGGCCGTGCGTGAAACGCCTGCCCTTCTCGGCGAAGTCGATAGCGCGGCTTTGCTGCGCGACCTTGCCGATGAGCTTGCTCAGTGGGGCGCAAGCGATCTCGTGAAGGAACGTCTTCACCATGTGGCTGCAACGATGGCCTGCCACGGCTCGGTGCGGTCGGGCCGACGCCTTTTGGCACCGGAAATGAACCGGCTGCTGCGTGATATGGAGGCCACACCCAATTCGGGACAGTGCAATCATGGCCGCCCGACCTATGTTGAACTGAAACTTCATGATATCGAACGGCTGTTCGGACGCCGCTGACCAAAGTGATGATGCTCAACCAACTCGACCCGATGCGGGGACAGCCCGCCAAGTTGAAATATCGCGAATCTGATTTCGTCGTCCTGGTGCCAGGCAATCACGTTGTCTGCGCCGTGACGTGCAAGCCCATCCAGCTGGACGATCTCAAATATTGGAGTTTTGAGCGGCAGGAACCCTATGTCGACGCGCAGGCGTCAATGGAAGCCGAAACGAAAGCGGGCACGTTCGGCTGAGGACCATTCGCCGGAAGGCCGGTCCCCGTTGTCAAGGCGTGTTGTAGGGGCCTTCATCAAAACCCACATAAACGCGCACATTTGTCGCCGTTGGGGCCGGGATCACCACATTTTCGTCCACGAATGAGAATTCGGTATTGGCCGAACCTTCCGGTACGGTGGACTGTGGCCGATGCAGCTTGGAATACACGGTCTCGTTTCCGCGCGTCACGGCCACCCGGATTGGCATGGTGAGCGTACCCGGCCCGCCGGCGGGGCCGGTGATCACCCGGCCACGCGCGCCGACCTTGATTTCGAGATTGTTGCCGACATAGGCGCATTCGCGAGCCACCTGATTGATAGTCGCCTGATAGGCGACATTGTCATCATTGTTCTCGTCCTGCCCCTTATAGTCGCGGAACGCTTCTGTTCCGGCGCGAATGCGTACGGCAGGACAATAGTCGGACAAGGCGTTGCGGGTGTTGCGCAACTTGGTGCGTGCGTTCGGGTTCTGGCCCGTCGGAGCAGCCGCCACCTGTTGTTCCTGCTGGGTCGGCGTGTTCTCGGCGGTCGGAAACACACCATCAAGCAGGCTGCCACCCTGGTTGCCCGCAGTTTGGCAGGCCGCCAAACCGGACGATGCTACAATCAGAACTGTACTTCTCAGAAGCCCATTCATCGCCACATGCCATGCCCTAACAGCAATCGCGCAGTGCTATAGCAAGCAAACATGACCTTTGCGAGGTCGGAGGGGCGGGTTTCGCACGGTGTTTTGCGTCTCGCGGCCGCAATTGTCCTTGCTTTAACGTTGCGGTGACCTAAACACGCCAACAAGCATCCATCTGGCACCCGCAGGCTTCCATTCCATGCAATACGTTTCGACCAGAGGTGAGGCACCTGCGCTCGGCTTTTGCGACGCCGTGCTGGCGGGCTTGGCACGCGATGGCGGGCTTTATGTACCCAAACACTGGCCACAGATCGATGCTGACACAATCAAGGGTTTTCGCGGCCAATCTTATGTCGATGTCGCGAAGGCTGTGCTGACACCCTTTGTCGGCGACGAAATCGAGACCGATGTGCTGTCCCGCCTCGTCGACGAAGCCTATGCCGACTTCGGTCATCCGGCTATCGCGCCGCTGGTGCAGATCGACAGCAACCGCTTTGTCCTGGAACTGTTCCACGGGCCCACCATGGCTTTCAAGGACGTTGCGATGCAGCTTCTGGCGCGGCTCATGGATCACATACTCGCCAAACGGAACGAGCGAATAACGATTGTCGGGGCAACATCCGGCGATACGGGCGGTGCGGCGATTGAAGCCTTCAAGGGCCGTGAAAACTGCGACATTTTCATACTCTACCCGCATGGCAAAGTGTCAGACGTCCAGCGCTGGCAGATGACGGGTGTCAGCGACGCCAATGTCCATGCCCTTGCGATTGAGGGGAATTTTGATGATTGCCAGTCGCTCGTGAAGGCGATGTTCAACCATCACACCTTTCGCGATCGCTACAGACTGTCCGGTGTCAATTCCATCAATTGGGGGCGCATCATGGCGCAGGTGGTGTATTATTTCACCGCTGCGACAAGCCTTGGATCACCCGACCGAAAGGTCTCCTTTTGCGTGCCAACCGGCAATTTTGGAGACATATTTGCAGGCTTTGTCGCCAAGGCCATGGGGCTTCCGATCGACGAACTGATCATCGCCACCAATGTCAACGACATTCTCGTGCGCACTCTGGAAACCGGTCGCTATGAAACAGCCGGGGTGCACGCCACCACGTCGCCCAGCATGGACATTCAGGTATCGTCCAATTTTGAGCGGCTGATTTTCGAGGCCTGCAACCGCGATGATGCGCAAGTGCGCCAATTGATGAATGCGCTGAAGCAATCCGGCAGTTTCAGGCTGCCCGATTACACATTGAATGCGGTCAGGTCGCATTTTCGCGCGGCCCGAGTGTCGGAAGATGAAGTGGCCGACACGATTGAATCTCTGCTCAAGCAGGCCTCCTATCTGGTCGACACGCACACGGCGATTGGCGTTCATGCGGCCAAGCAATCGTCAGGGTCTTCGTCCGCCCCAATGGTCGTTCTTGGCACGGCGCATCCAGCCAAGTTTCCCGATGCCGTCGAATCCGCATGCGGCACAAGACCAGCGCTGCCGGAACGGCAGAAAGACTTGATGAAGGGCAAAGAACGCTTCAAAGTGCTTTCCAACACCCTCGATGCGGTGGAAGACCATATCGCAGCGCATAGCCGTGTGAACGAATAGGCGCCGCGCGAGCGAATGAGGTCAGGGTGAGGCACCGACGGGGCCAAGCCCAAATGTTTGTTTATGCGTCTGGTCTCGGGAGGAGACCCCCAATCATGCTGACAAAGAACGAGGCCGCCCGCCGCGATGCCAACCCTTTAGCCAAGGCCGGAGAGTTGCCGCGCAATGTTGAGGTGAGCAAGCTGCCCAACGGTCTGACCGTTGTCACGGACCGCATGGATCATCTCGAAAGCGCGGCGCTTGGCGTGTGGGTCAAGGCGGGGTCACGCGATGAGTTGGACCATGAGCACGGCATCGCTCATCTTCTGGAACATATGGCGTTCAAGGGTACAGCCAGCCGCAGCGCCCGCGATATTGCCGAGCAGATCGAAAATGTGGGTGGCGACGTCAACGCGGCGACCAGCGCCGAGACAACAAGCTTTTATGCCCGGGTTTTGAAGGACGATGTGCCGCTGGCCATCGACATTCTGTCGGACATTCTCACCAATTCTCTGTTTGAAGAGGAAGAGCTGCGCCGCGAACAACATGTTATCCTTCAGGAAATCGGCGCCGCGATGGACAGTCCCGAAGACGTGGTCTTCGACAATTTTCAGGCCGCCGCCTATTCAGGACAGGCATTGGGCAGGCCCATCATGGGCACGCCGGAAACCGTGTCGTCGTTTTCAGCCGATCATTTGCGCAGCTATCTGGCCGACCACTATCACGGTCCAAACATGGTGTTGGCGGCATCCGGCAATGTTGATCACGATGCGATTGTGCGGATGGCGGAAACGCGCTTTGCCAGTTTCGGAGCCGCTCCCGCGCGGGAACCGGTCGGATGCCGCTACAGCGGCGGCGAAGCGGTACACAACAAGGCGCTTCAGGAAGCGCAGATCGTGCTGGGTTTTGAAGGGCGCGCCTATCACGCACGTGACTTCTATGCTTCGCAGGTTTTGGCAACGCTTCTGGGTGGCGGGATGTCGTCGCGGCTGTTTCAGGAAGTGCGGGAGAAACGAGGCCTTTGCTATTCCATCTATGCGTTTCACTGGGGATTTTCCGACACCGGCCTTTTCGGCATTCACGCCGCGACGGAAGAGGCCGATATTGAGCAGCTCATGCCGGTCATGCTGGAGGAACTGCGCAAGGCTGGCGATTTCATCGATGAGTCCGAACTGAACCGGGCACGCGCCCAAATCAGCGCCGGTCTGATGATGAGCATGGAAAGCCCGGCATCGCGGGCAGGCCAGATCGCCCGCCAAATTCTGTTGTACGGGCGTCCGATCTCCAACGACGAATTGATGGACCGCCTGCAGGCCCTGACCGTCGATCGTTTGAGCGACCTTGCCGCGCGCCTGTTCGGTGAGGCGCAGCCAACCGTCTCGGCGATTGGTCCTGTTGCCTCCCTGCCCTCGAGCGCCGACATGGCTGCCCATCTGAGCGCGCGTTGATGCAATTGCGTCTGCTCAAACTCAATCGTGCACATCCGGGGCCGGAGCAACTGTTCACCCAAAGATTGATGTTGCGCAGGCCAGAAGCAGCCGACTTTGACGAATGGTCGGCCCTTCGCGCACGCAGCGCAGCATTCCTGAAGCCATTTGAACCAAGCTGGGCGCAGGATGAACTGTCCCGCTCTGCCTATCGGCTGCGCATGCGGCGGCAGGAGGCTGAAATCACCGCCGGGCGCGGAATTCCCTGGTTCCTGTTTGACCTTGCCAACAACGTGTTGGTTGGCGGCATCACGCTGTCAAACATTCGCCGCGGCGTCTCTCAAACGGCGACATTGGGTTATTGGATGGGGGAATCCTACGCCGGCAGGGGGTTGATGCGCGAAGCGGTCATCGCGGTTTGTGGTTCAGCATTCGAGCGTCACGGTTTGCATCGCTTGGAGGCTGCGACTGTGCTGGAGAATGAACGGTCCCAGCGCCTGCTGCGTCGATGCGGCTTCCGCGACGAGGGCCATGCGCGCGGCTATCTGAAGATTGCAGGCACCTGGCGCGATCACCTTCTTTTTGCCCGTTTGGCCAGCGACAAGCCGCCGGAAATTTGCAACAAGCCCGCGTCTGGTTGAGGCCGGTCATCCACAGAACGCAGCCAATCCAAAGCTTGCGTCTCAGGGGGCATGGCGACACAACAGATGCTGGGAGTTTCGACGCGGCGAACGGTCGACTCAATGTCAAAAGAACCATGGTTGGATAAGTGCGTGCGTAGTCTGGTTCGGCATTTTTTTGGGGTCCTGCTTCTGCTTGCTGCCGCTAGCACAGCGCATGCTCTGGAGCCGGTTGAGGTTAATCAGAACCTTGCGGCCATCGATTTGTCGAACGCTTACGAGACCTTCGAGGGCACAGATCGAGGAGTCTCGGTCCAAACCGCCCCGGACGCCAATGGCGTGGTTAGCCGCATCGAAGTTCGCTCATCAGACTCGACCGCAGAAGCTCCGGGTGGATGGATCGCCTTTGCCTTGGCCAACAATTCCGATGTGCAGATTGACCGACTTATTGTGGCGCCGCATTACAGGCTGGTGGGTTCTGGCTTTGTCTGGCCGGATCTGGGGAGCAGCAGAATACGCTCCATCACGCCCAGCGAAGGCTTTCAGTTGGACCGTCAGGCGGTTGACGATGCCGATGTTTTTCGCATCACTCTCGATCCCGGCAGCGTCATCACCTTTGTCGCCGAAATGTCGTCAAAAGATGTGCCGCAGCTGACCTTGTGGGAGCCCGACGCCTACAAGGACACGATCAACTCCTTCACGCTGTATGAGGGGATCGTGCTCGGCATTGCCGGCTTGCTCGCGGTCTTCCTGACAATTCTGTTCGTCGTGAAGGGCTCAATCATGTTTCCAGCCGCTGCAGCCCTGGCGTGGTCGGCTCTAGTCTATGTCTGTGTTGATTTTGGTTTCATCGGCAAGATGGTGTCTCTGCAACCGGGCGAGCTCAATCTGTGGCGGGCAGGCAGCGAAATTCTGGTTTCGGCCAGCGTTGTATTGTTTCTTTACGCTTATTTGCACCTGTCGCGCTGGAACACCCGCTACACCTATTTGATGATCGCATGGTTGGTCGCGCTCGCTTCGCTTGCGGCACTCGCTCTGTTCAATTCCGACATCGCAGCTGGTCTGGCGCGTTTTTCATTTGCGCTGACGGCGATCCTCGGCCTGCTGCTGGTGATCGTTTTGAGCCTGCGCAAATTTGATCGGGCAATCCTGCTGATACCGACCTGGATGCTGCTTTGTGCCTGGCTGATGGGCGCCTTTGGCACGGTCAATGGCGCTCTCGACAACGACATCATACAGCCTGCGTTGGGCGGCGGTCTGGTGCTGATCGTCCTGCTCATCTCCTTCACCGTTATGCAACACGCTTTTGCCGGCGGAACGCTGGTTCAGGGTCTGGTGAGCGATGTCGAACGCCAGGCGCTGGCCCTGGCCGGATGCGGTGACACAGTTTGGGACTGGGATGTCGATCGCGACGAGATCTTCACCGGGCCAGAGGCGAGCGATTACTTGGGTCTGCCGAAAAACGCCCTGAACGGGTCGCCCACAAAATGGTTGGAACTGCTGCACCCGGAAGACCGGGATCGATTCAAGACCATGCTGGATGTTGTGATCGACCATCGGCGGGGCCGCATCATGCAGGACTTCCGTCTCCGATCCGCGAGCGGCCACTATCACTGGATGAACCTGCGGGCACGGCCCGTCATCGGCAATGATGGCGAGGTGCTGCGTTGTGTTGGCACACTGTCGGATGTGACCGAGCAACGCGTGGCCAGCCAGAGGCTGCTGCACGATGCTGTGCACGACAATCTCACCGGCCTGCCCAACCGCGAATTGTTCATGGATCGGCTGGAGACGGCCATCGCGCATGGGCGGGCAAATGGAAAGCTGCGGCCATCGCTGTTCTTCATCGATCTCGACCGTTTTTCGCAGATCAATGAGGGCATCAGCCTTTCGGTTGGCGATTCCGTGCTCCTGACGATGGCGCGTCGTTTAGGGCGCCTGCTGAAACCGCAGGACTCTCTGGCGCGGCTTTCCGGCGACCAATTTGCGCTCTTGCTCAACTCGCAGAGCGACCCTGACCGGATTGCCATTTTCGCCGACGCCATTCGCCAAACCGTCAAAAAACCGATCAGCTATGCTGACAAGGAAATATTCGTAACCGCCTCTATCGGTTTGGTGAGTTGGTCAGCCGAGCAGACCAGCGCCGAAGACATGGTTCGCGATGCCGAACTCGCCATGTTCCAGGCCCAGCGCGTCGGTGGGGACCGGATCGAGCCATTTCGACCCACCTTCCGCTCGCAGCAAACGCCGGCCATTCAGGTTGAATCAGAGTTGCAGCGCGCGCTCGACCGCGATGAAATCGAGGTGCACTACCAACCTATCATTAATCTGGAACACAAGACGGTGGCGGGTTTCGAAGCCCTGTTGCGGTGGAGACACCCGCGGCGCGGCCTGATCATGCCCGCAGATTTCATCCCACTCGCTGAGAAGAATGGTCTGATTGTACCACTTGGCCTGTTCGCTCTGCGCAGGGCGGCCCAGGACCTTTCGCATTGGCAAAAGTCGCTTGACGGAACACCCGTCTTTGTAAGCGTCAACATTTCCAGCCGACAGCTTTTGCGACACGACCTGATCACCGATGTGAAAGGTGTTCTGGATGAGGTGGACCTGTTGCCCAACACATTGAAGCTGGAACTCACCGAGTCTCTTGTGATGGAAAATCCCGAACAGTCCTCGACCGTTCTGCGGCGTATCAAAGCGCTTGGAGCTGGATTGTCGCTCGATGATTTCGGCACAGGCTATTCATCTTTGTCGCAATTGATGAGATTTCCGTTCGACACAATCAAGATCGACCGCATCTTTGTGTCGAGCGATCACGGTCGAGGCAGGCCGATCATTCTGCGCTCAATCGTCGGCATGGCGCATGATCTGGGCATGGCGGTCGTCGCCGAAGGCGCCGAAGACGAGAACGATGCGTTTGAACTGCATCAACTGGGATGCGAGTTCGCCCAGGGCTTTCTTTTTGGTGAGCCTATGAATGCCGATCTCGCACTGAAGGCCATGCAACAAGACCTGCGGTTATCGGCTTAAACGATACATCTTGATCAGGCGTGCCCTGCCTCGCTCGACAGCAGGGCTTCAGACACGCCAAGCGATGCGAGAGCGGCGCTGTAGATTTCGTCCCAGGGCGTGTCGAACAGCAATTGGTGTGTCGCTGGCACGCTCAGCCAGCCATTTGCGATGATTTCGTCTTCCACTTGCCCACCGGACCATCCGGCATAGCCCAGCAACACGATGGATCGTTCCGGGCCCCGCCCCTTGGCAATCGCGCGCAAGACTTCCTGCGTAGCCGTTAAAGCTGCGATGTCACCAATACGTGCCGTCGCCTCAAGGCCGAAATCCAGCGAATGCAGAACGAAGCCGCGGCCCTGCTCAACCGGCCCACCGCGAAAAACTTGCGGCATTTGCGCCAGATTGTAAGCCATCGCAGCTTCTTCGGTTAGACCGATCTCTTTGAGAATCTCGTCGAAACTTGGACTTTCAACGGGTTGGTTGAGGATAAAGCCCATCGCGCCGGTCGAGCCGTGCGAGATCATGAGTATGGCGCTGCGGGCAAAGCGCGGATCGCTCATGCCGGGCATGGCAAGCAAAAACTGCCCGATCAGCGACAGGTCTTGCCGCTCGGTGGTGGATGCGCCGCTCATGCGGTCTTTTAGCAAGGGATTGTACGCGGGGAAACCTCCCGGCGCCGATAACGCGCTTATGACCGAACGTGCGCGTGTGGATGGTCGCATTTGGCTCCATCAGCGCTTATTGAGAACAACATGCGCTACCTTATCGTTCTGCTCACGACTGTATTGCTGACCACCCCAGCTGTTGCCGCCGTTGGCGAATGGTTCAGGGGTGATGGCGTGAAATTGCGCCTTGTTTCGTTGCGGGATGCCTCCAACGGCACAATCAGGGCTGGCCTTCACATCGTGCTGGAACCGGGTTGGAAAACCTATTGGCGCTCGCCCGGTTCGTCCGGACTGCCGCCGCAGCTTGATTTTTCGCGCTCGCAAAATGTTGCCAAAGCGGACATCGCCTTCCCCACGCCCATCGCCTTTGGCGAAGGCACCGGGCTGACAAGCGGATATAGCGGAGAAGTCGTTCTGCCGATCGCGGTGGAAACGATTTTCAGCGACCGCAACGTGGTTTTGTCTCTGCAGGGTCTGATGGGCGTGTGCGAAGATGTGTGCGTCCCCATGCAGTTCACCACCGAATTGACAGATCGGGTCGATGGCGGTTCCTCACTGGAAGCAGCGCAACTTCTTGCGCGCGCCGAAGCCTCCCTCCCCACCCCTGCAACCGACGCGGTCTCGGTGACATCTGCCAAAGCAAAGGCGGGAAAACTTGTGGTGACGGCGACGCTTCCTGCCGATGCAAACCATGTGACGCTGTTTCTGGAGGGGCCGGTAAGCTGGTATCTGGCACCGGAAACGCCAACGCGACTTGAAAACGGCTCGGCAGAGTTTTCCGTCACGCTGCCAAGAGGAATTCAACCGGACGCCGCGCGGGGCGAAGCGTTGCGCGCAACCCTGGCTGTAGATGGACGCGGATACGAGCAGGCCATCACAGTCGAGTAGTTCCAGCTGCGTATTCCATGCCGGTTTGAATGCGCCAAGGAACGGCGCTTGACCGGCTCAATGCGCTGGAACACAGTCTCAACCAACCGATGCAAACCCACCTTCGAGGAATTCACCATGGCCATTCAGATTGGCGACAGACTGCCGGACGCAACATTCATGATCATGAGCGATGACGGCCCGGCGAAAATGACAACCGCTGAACTGTTTACGGACAAGAAGACCGTTGTGCTCTTTGCGGTTCCAGGTGCGTTCACTCCGACCTGTCACGCCAACCATCTGCCCGGCTTTCTGGAACATATTGAGGAAATCAAGGAGAAGGGCGTTGATGCCGTTGCGGTGACGGCGGTCAACGATGTCTTCGTGTTCGACGCCTGGTCCACGGCATCGAAGGGCAAGGGCAAGATCCATTTCCTCGCCGATCCGGGCGCTGATTTTGCCAAGGCCGTCGGCATGGACATCGATTTGACTGCAGCCGGGCTTGGCGTGCGCTCGAAACGCTATTCCATGCTTGTGAAAGACGGGAAGGTCGTTCAGCTCAATGTGGAAGACAATCCCGGCCAGGCGGAGAAAAGTTCAGCCGCAGTCATTCTGGGCCAATTGTAAGACAGACGATCCCCTCACGTGATCAATACGATCACATGACCTTGTAGGGTGCCATGCCGGCGCGGGCGAGTTCGTCCGCGCGCTCATTCTCGTCATGACCGGCATGTCCCTTCACCCAGTGCCAATGCACCTTGTGGCGGGCGACGGCATCGTCCAAGGCCTGCCACAGTTCAGCGTTCTTTACCGGCTTCTTGGCAGACGTTTTCCAGCCATTCTTCTTCCAGTCGTGGATCCAGCCCTCGATTCCGCCTTTGACATATTGTGAATCGGTATAGAGATCGACTTCGCAGGGTTCCTTCAGCGCGTTGAGCGCTTCAGTGGCGGCCTGAAGCTCCATACGGTTGTTGGTGGTGAGGACTTCACCTCCCGACAGTTCCCGCTCCTTGTCACCAAAGCGAAGCAAGGCACCCCAACCGCCGGGGCCGGGATTTCCAGAGCAGGCCCCATCCGTCCAGATCGAAACGTGCTTCACAGAAGGTCGGCGAACACCGCCGCTCCCTCGTCTCTAAAAAAACGTAGCCTCGCGCTGAACTCGGTCGGGTCGTGAGGCAAAACCAGAGCGCCCTTTGGCACGTTCAACCAGTCATAGATGCGCGTCAGCAGAAAGCGCAAAGCAGCACCTCGCGCCAGAATGGCCAGCGCATCACACTCGCTTTGCTGCAAAGGGCGGCGCGAACGATAGCCTTCCAGAATGGCTGCCGCATTGCCCGGCAAAAAAACCAGCGACTTGTCAAAGCACCAGGCGTTTATGGTGACGGCGATGTCGTAGGCCAGATAGTCGTTGCATGCGAAATAGAAGTCGATGACGCCGGATAATTTTCCGTCGAGAAAGAAAACATTGTCGCGAAAGAAATCGGCGTGAATGACCCCAGTGGGAATATCATTCGGCCAGGCAGCAGTGATGACGGCCAGTTCGCTTTCGATCAGATCGGCCAGACCCTCCTGCGCCTTGTCGGCATCGCGCCCTGAAGCCTTCGCCAATGCGGGCCATCCGGCTGGCGCCAGAGCATTGGCTCGGGAAATTTCAAACCCTTGCGAGGCCTGATGCAGGTCCGCCAGCGCTTCGCCCGCCATACGGCATTGGTCGAGCGATGGCGTTTGCACGTCGACACCCGACAGAAAGGAGACGATGGCGGCTGGCCTGTTCTCCAGCCTTTTGATCGCTTGGCCGCCTTTGTCCCTGATCGGCTTAGGGCATGGAAACCCTCTCGCTGCAAGATGGTCCATCAACCCAACAAAAAAGGGCAGATCGGCCTCCGCGACGCGCTTTTCATAGAGGGTCAGAATATAGGCGTCACGGTCCGTCTGGAGATAGAAGTTGGAATTCTCCACTCCACCGGCAATGCCCTTGAAAGACACCACCTGACCGATGTCATAGTCGTTCAGAAAGCGTGCCAGGGCCTCATCGGAAACATCTGTGTAGACTGCCACTCACGCAGCTCCATTGACGAAGGCCATATCGGAGGCTTCCAGCGGGACGTCGCGCAGATCGCGCATGACGAGAAACTCTTCGTCCTCAACCACTGTCTCGGCCAGTTCCACCGACAGATCATAACGCTGGCGGAAGGCTTCCACGATCTCTTCCACCAGCACCTCCGGCGCCGATGCGCCCGCCGAAAGACCAACAGTTATGCTGTCTGTACGATCTTCAACAACCGCCCAGGGAATGTCGCTCGCATTCTGCACCAACACCGAATGCGCAGCCCCGGCGCGCTCGGCCACCTCGACAAGGCGCATCGAGTTTGAGGAATTTGGAGCGCCCACAATTATGAACAGGTCGGTGCCAGGCGCCGCCTGACGCACGGCCTCCTGGCGGTTTGTGGTCGCATAACAGATCGACTCAGCCGCTGGTGCGACGAGATCGTCAAAGCGCGCGGACAGTCTTGCAACAATGTCGGCAGTGTCATCCACCGAGAGGGTCGTTTGGGTGACATAGCCCAGGCCCAGATCGGCAGGCCGTTCAAACTGGTCCGCATCGTCCAGCGTTTCGATGAGGCTCACCGCGCCTTCGGGCAATTGCCCCATGGTTCCGATCACCTCAGGGTGACCCCGATGTCCAACCAGCAGCACATGGCGGCCTCGCCTGTCATGCAGCATAGCCTGTTTGTGCACCTTGGAAACGAGCGGACAGGTCGCGTCGAGGAAAAACAGATTGCGTGCCTGCGCCGCCTCCGGCACCGATTTCGGCACACCATGGGCGGAAAAAATCACCGGCTGCGCTGTGTCAGGTATCTCGTCCAACGTTTCGACAAATACCGCGCCAAGTGCTTCAAGCCCTTCAACGACATAGCGATTGTGCACAATCTCGTGGCGCACATAGACTGGCGCGCCATATTTCTTGATGGCCAGCACCACGATCTGGATCGCCCGGTCCACGCCGGCGCAAAAACCACGCGGACCGCACAGCAACAGTCGAACTTTCTGGCGGTTCTGGTTCATCGAGTCGTTTCTCCCGCACAGGACATTGCGCGACTGGACTTTACGACAAGCGCAGCGAAAGACCACATCATCATGCGCTCACCGCCTTGCGACGAGACCAGAAAAACGACAGCCCGACCACCAGCAGGGTTCCCGCGAGACCGAACCAGGTCAGCGCATATTGCAGATGGCTGTTGGGGAAGGTGATGCGCGTAACCCCTCCGGTGATACCGCCCGGGACCGGAGCATCATCGGCATCGAGAAAGAACGGCACGACATTGGCGGCCATTGAATCCATCGACCGATCCGTCATCTGCGTCAGCGACTTCCAGTAGAAGATGTTCTTCTCAAGATCATTGTCGGGCACGAAGCTGTTGGGTTTGGCAGATGGCGCATTGCGGGCCAGCCCGGAGATTTCCTGGCGTCCCTCAACAAGACTTTCGGGTCGAACTGCGCGATCCTTGTTGTTCATCGTTACGAAGCCGCGATTGACGAACAGCATCCGCCCATCATCAAGCTGCAATGGTGTGTAGACGAAATAGCCCGGCTGCCCCTTGAAAGTTGCAAAATAGTGGGCTTCGCGCGCATGCAGAAAACTGCCCGTGGCCCTTGCCGGCCGATATTCAACATCTTCACCCGCCGCGAGCGCCTGTTCGATGGCTGCGACCGACACCGGCTCTTTCGACAGACCGGTTTCGACCCGCTCGATAAGGGCTTCTTTCCAAGCCAAGCGCTGAAGCTGCCAGACGCCAAGGCCGCTCAAAAAGGCGGTCCCAAGCACGATTGCAACCAAGAGGATGATGCTGCGCACAGTCATCGCAATAGGCCGTCCATCAGGCCGGACTGCGCGCAGCGTTGAAGTCGCGTCAGTGAGCAGCGATCACGCCGCCGGCGGACGCCCAGATGTAAACCGCGACGAACAGGAACAGCCAGACTACGTCCACAAAATGCCAGTACCAAGCCGCAGCTTCGAAGCCGAAATGCTTCTCCGGCGTGAAATGCCCTTTCAGCGCACGGAACAGGCACACGGCAAGGAAGATGGTGCCAACCAGAACATGGAAGCCGTGAAAGCCGGTCGCCATGAAGAAGGTTGCACCATAGATGGAGTCTTTGAAACCGAATGGCGCGATGGCGTATTCAAGGGCCTGAACAGCGCTGAAGATGACGCCGAGCACGATGGTGAGCGTCAGACCCCAGATCAGCCCTTTGCGATCGCCTTCAAGCAAGGCGTGGTGTGCCCAGGTGACTGTCGTGCCGGAAAGAAGCAACGTGACAGTGTTGAACAGCGGCAGATGCATTGGATCGAAGACTTCGACCGCGCCCGTGCCGGAAGGTGGCCAGGTGCCGCCCGTATAGGCCATGCGCGCCACCTGCGCCGCTTCATCATAAAACAGCGATACGTCAAAAAACGCCCAGAACCAGGCTACGAAGAACATCACCTCCGAGGCGATGAACATGATCATGCCGTAGCGCAAATGCAGAGACACCACGGGAGTGTGGTCGCCCGCATGCGATTCCTTCACCGTGTCGGCCCACCAGCCATACATGGTGTAGATCACCACGGCCGTGCCGATGAGCAGCAACCAGGGCCCGGACATCGAGATGCCAAACAGTTCGATGCCGGAGCCACCACCCAATGTGCGCATATAGGCGATGCCGCCAATGGCCATGAGGATGGCACCAATGGCGCCGATCAGTGGCCAAGGGCTTGGATCGATAATGTGATAATCGTGGTTTTTGGTGTTGGCGTCGGCCATGTCGTCTCCAGCCTCCAGCGCTTCGAATTGCGCCTGTTATAGCGTCTTTTGGCGCTTTCTAAAGTCGCGATTTTGAATTTTCACCCGCCTTGAGCGCGGCCTGTGCAGCTGCCTCCGCCTCATCATCAGGGAAGAAGGTGTAGGACAAGGTGATGGTGTTTGTGCCTTTCAGCAGCGGATCGTTGACGATGTCCGGATCCACGAAAAAGATGACCGGCATGTCGACAGACTGACCGGCTGCAAGCTCCTGCTCAGTAAAGCAGAAGCATTCGATCTTGTTAAAATAGGCGCCCGCAATGCCTGGCGTGACATTGAACGTGGCGGTACCGAAGCTTCGATCGGAACTGATATTGGAGGCCGTGTAGGCTGTTTGCCCCTTCTCACCAATTTTCAGCGTGACTGCGCGTTCCTTGGGCGCAAAATCCCAGTTCAACTCGTTTGACGTGTTGGCGTCGAAACGAATTGTGATTGTCTTGTCGAGTACCGTGCCTGTCGGTGCTTCAGCGCGCTGCGTAGTGCCGGCATAGCCTGTCACCTGACAGAACCACTGATAGAGCGGAACCGCTGCATAGGCCATGCCGAGCATGCCAAAGGTCACCCCAGCGCAAATAGCGGCAACCTTCAAATGAGCTGAACTGTCTGCGCGTGTCGTCATTGCGTGTTCACATTGATGATTGGCCGATCCATCAGGCGCGGCCCGAATTTTGTGATGGTGGCGATGTAAAAGGTTGCGACCATGGCGAAGAGGCCCAGCGCAATGGCGATGTTGCGGGCCCGTCTTGCCCGCCTTTGCCGGTCCGTCAGCTCAACCGGCGGCGCATCGTCGAAACGTCCTTCACGCGCGCTGAGCATCACAGCCCTCCAAGAAGATAGCTGCCAAAGCCACGCATCGCGATGGCATCGACCAACAGAACGGCAAACAGCGCAAACAAGTAGAAGATCGAGAAGCCAAACAAGCGTCTTTCAGCGCGCAGTTTTTCGTCCCGACCAGCATCGCGCCAAACCGCAAATGTCAGCCAGGCAAAGATGCCACCCAAAACCGCTGCGATCAGGCCGAAAAAGTGTCCGGCAAATCCCATCATCCAGGGCAACATGCCAACAGGCGCAAGAACCGCAGCATAGGCCAGCATTTGCAAACGGGTCGACGCTTCGCCCTTCGCATTGGGCATCATGGGCACATGAGCATCGTCATAATCGCGCATCTTCCAAAGCGCCAACGCCCAGAAATGCGGCGGCGTCCAAATGAAGATTATCGCAAAAAGTGCGATCCCTTCGAGCGTAGCCGATCCCGTGACCACCGCCCAGCCAATCATCGGCGGAAACGCACCGGCTGCGCCACCGATGACGATGTTTTGTGGCGTCGAGCGCTTCAACCACATGGTGTAGATCACGGCATAAAAGGCGATCGTGAAGGCCAGCAGACCACCGGCCACCCAATTGACCAGCAAACCCAGCGTGAGCACCGAAAAGATGGACAGGACCATGCCGAAGTTGAGCGCTTCGCTTGGCAAAACCCGCCCGGCTGGAATTGGCCGCTTCTGCGTGCGCGACATGACGGCATCAATGTCAGCGTCATACCACATGTTCAGCGCGCCTGAGGCCCCCGCCCCAACGGCAATAGCGGCGATGGCAATAGTGGCGAGAACCGGATCAAGCGCACCGGGTGCCAGCAACATGCCAACGAGCGCCGTGAAGACCACGAGGCGCATCACGCGCGGCTTCAGCAGCGCAAAAAAATCCGATGGCAGAGCCTCGGAAACCGCCGCATTTTCCACCGGCCGACTGTTGAATGCACCGTTGTCTGTCGCTGTTGCCAAACCACTCATCACATCACCCTCAGCCAAAATACAAAGGCGGGTAGAATTCCGCTTGCAAATCCCGGCTCTTTTTGTCTCACCGTGTTGCGCCCCAAAGAGCCAGTGCGGCAATCGGCGCGAAAAACATCCATTGGCCAACCATCGTGATCGGCAATTTATTTGCCACGGTCTGCCAGAGGCTGACCACAGCGAAGATCGCGACCATCAGTCCGGCCGCCCAGCCGATGGCCACCCATTCTGGCCTCAGCGCGGCCGCCAGAAAAACCAGAGCGGTTGCCAGAAGCCCGGCTGACACGAGGCTCCATGCGTATGCCAGCGTCATTCTGGCCTGACGCCCGAGTGTCTGATCATTCAGGACCGGCCGCACCTCGCGTCCGCCAGCCACAACATGCAGCACGAAGACGGCAAGCGTAAGCGCCGAAGCTACCGCAAATGGCCAATTCCAGACGATGAAATCAGCCATTCACTAGCCAACCGCACCGCGTGAACCTACTTCACGCGGGGCAACTGCTCCCACTGGTGGAACGGAGGTGGCGATGGCAGATGCCATTCCAGCGTCGTTGCCCCCTCGCCCCATGGATTGTCGCCCGCGACGCGCTTCTTCATGAAGGCTTCCGCAATGCTCCACAGGAAGATCAATACACCGATCGCAGAAATGTAGGAGCCGATCGACGACACGTAATTCCAGCCTGCAAACGCATCAGGATAGTCGACATAGCGGCGCGGCATGCCGGCCAGACCCAGGAAGTGCTGCGGGAAGAAGATGATGTTCACGCCCACAAAGGTGACCCAGAAATGCAGCTTTGCGAGCATGGAGTTGTACATGTAGCCGGTCATTTTGGGGAACCAGTAGTACCACCCGGCAAAGATCCCGAACACCGCACCCAGCGACAGTACGTAATGGAAGTGCGCAACCACATAGTATGTGTCGTGGAAAGCGCGGTCGAGACCGGCATTGGCAAGCTGAACGCCCGTCACCCCACCAACCGTGAACAGGAAGATGAAGCCGATTGCCCACAGCATGGGTGTGCGGAACGTGATGGAGCCGCCCCACATTGTGGCGATCCAGGAGAAGATCTTCACACCCGTCGGCACCGCGATCACCATGGTGGCGAATACGAAATAACGCTGCGTGTTGAGCGACAGACCGACCGTATACATGTGGTGCGCCCACACGATGAAGCCGACTGCGCCGATCGCGACCATAGCATAAGCCATGCCGATATAGCCGAAGATCGGTTTGCGCGAGAATGTCGAGACGATGTGGCTGATAATGCCGAAAGCAGGCAGGATCAGAATGTAAACTTCAGGATGCCCGAAGAACCAGAACAGATGCTGGAACAGGATCGGATCACCGCCGAATTCTGCGGTGAAGAACGCGGTTCCGAAGTTGCGATCCGTCAGCAGCATGGTGATCGCGCCAGCAAGAACCGGCAGCGAAAGAAGCAGCAGAAACGCCGTCACGAGCACGGACCAGGCGAAAAGCGGCATTTTGTGCAGCGTCATGCCCGGTGCGCGCATGTTGAAGATCGTCGTGATGAAGTTGATCGCGCCCAGGATCGACGATGCGCCCGCAATGTGCAGCGACAGGATCGCGAAATCGACCGCAGGGCCAGGCTGACCGGTCGTCGACAGCGGCGGGTAGATGGTCCAGCCACCACCAACGCCTTCACCACCGGCAGGGCCTGGCACGAAGACGGAAATCGTCAGCAGGATCAGCGCTGGCGGCAACAACCAGAACGAAATGTTGTTCATGCGCGGAAACGCCATATCCGGCGCACCGATCATGATCGGCACCATCCAATTGGCGAAACCACCGATCAGGGCCGGCATCACCATGAAGAAGATCATGATGAGGCCATGGGCCGTGGTGAACACATTGTAGACATGCGGATCACCGAAGACCTGCAGACCCGGCTCCTGCAATTCCCAGCGCATCATGATGGAGAGGAAACCACCATAACAGCCGGAGAAGATTGCAAAAATCAGGTAGAGCGTTCCGATATCTTTGTGGTTGGTTGAATAGAACCAACGCTTGAAGAAACCCGGCTTATGGTCGCCATGTCCATCATGAGTTGCTGCATATGCCATGTGAAACTCTTCTCAATCCGTCTCGTTTCGTGCCGCAAACTCAGTTGCCGGCGACCTCTACCGATTTCTTCTGCGCCTCAATGGACGCCATCAATGCGCGATTTGCGTCCTCGACGTCTTCCTGAGCCGCAGCAATCCACGTGTCATAGGCGTCCTGCGAAACAACCCGAATGCCAATCGGCATGTAGGCGTGAAACTTCCCGCACAGTTCCGAACATTGTCCGTAGAACAGACCTTCCTTCATCGGCTGAAAAAAGACCTCGTTGATGCGGCCCGGATAGCCGTCCATCTTCAAGCCAAAGGCGGGCAGAGCGAAATTGTGGATCACATCACCCGCCGTCACGAGAACGCGGATCACCTTGCCGACCGGCACCACGACCTCATTGTCCACCGCCAGCAGGCGTGGATATTCGGTCAGATCGGTTTTGCCCAATGCGACACGCTCAGCCTGAGCAGCCTCTTCGCTGCCAGCGATGACCGGCGAACCTATGGGGCGCGAATCGAAGGTGATCTCGGCATCCTGATACTCAAACCCCCAATACCATTGATAACCGGTGGCCTTGATGGTCACGCTCGGTTCTTCCGGTGGATTGAACTGCGCTGTCAGCAGTTGGAAAGATGGGATTGCCAACGCAACCAGAATGGCGACAGGCGCCAAAGTCCACACAACCTCGATGGCGGTGTTGTGGGTCGTCTTAGAAGGTTCCGCGTTTGCACCTGCCCGAAAGCGGATCATCACATAAGCCAGCAAAAACATCACGAAAATCGTGATCGGAATGATGAACCAGAAGGTGTAGATATCGAAGTCGATGATCGCCTGGGCGCCTGGCGAAGCAGCGGGCTGATGCCACCACTGCCAATCTTCAAGCTTTGCAGCCTGCGCCGAAACCAAGCTGCCCATCGTCGCGGCAGCGCCCAGCATTAGCGCCTTGCTGATCGGATTTCCCATCCAGCAGTCTCCAACAGTCGTTTGTCTTCGGCAAAGACGGACTGCGCCCGCCCCGCTCACTATCGCGCTCTTAGAACCACAACCCACCGCCACCTGCAAGACACATGCAAGTTTTTGCGGTGCGGCATTTTTTGCAAGTCAGCATGGCACATAGCGCCCCTGCCCGTCTTGCGCCGCAATTGGCCGTCAAGTGAACTCACAACGTCCCAAGAGCGCCGCTCTTTTGCACAAGCGCTCCTGCATGCCAAGATCGATGAAAGAGGCATTTGTGATTCGAAACATGTTCATGCGCCCAGTATCCTACTTGCATTCCTGGTATTTCCCCGTCCTGCTCACAAGTCTTATGACCTGCCTGACTGTCGGCCTCGGTGGCGCCAACGCGCAGTCCACGCCCGAAGCGCGCAAGCACGGAGCCTGGTCGATTGTCTGCGAAACACCGGCAGGAGCGTCCAGCGAACAATGCGCCCTGATGCAGAACGTGGTTGCGGAGGATCGTCCGGAGGTTGGCCTGTCAGTCGTCGTGCTCAAAACAGCGGACGGAAAGGCCCGTATCTTGCGCGTTCTTGCTCCGCTCGGCGTCATTTTGCCCAACGGACTTGGGCTTAACATTGACGGCAAGGATCTCGGGCGCGCCCAGTTTGTACGTTGCGTCTCAGACGGGTGCTATGCGGAAGTGATCCTGAAGGATGATTTGCTGGGACAGCTTTCGTCCGGTCAGAGCGCCACTTTCATCATCTTCTCAACGCCTGAGGAAGGAATCGGCATACCGGTCGATTTGGGCGGTTTCAGCAATGGCTTTGCGGCCCTGCCGTGACGGAATCGCTGCTTTCGCGCTTCGACGCTGACCGCAACGCCATTGAACGCCAGCTTGGCGAGGCCTTGCGTGGAGCCGATGATGGGGAATTGTTTCTCGAGCAGGCCGAATCAGAAACGCTGGTTTTCGATGATGGCAAGCTGAAAACCGGCTCCTACGACACCCGGGCAGGATTCGGACTGCGCAGTGTGGCCGGCGAAGCCACCGGCTACGCACATTCGGGCGAGCTCACCACCGCCGCGCTCGGCCGCGCAGCAGCGGTAGTCAGTGCCGTCACCAATGGATATTCAGGCGACTATGCAGCGGCGCCACAGCACACCAATCAGCGCCTCTACAGCGCCGACAATCCGCTGCTCGCACCCAGTTTTGAGGCCAAGATCGGTGTGCTGGAGGAAATTGACGCCTTTGCTCGGGCGGCTGACCCGGCGGTCCGGCAAGTTAGCGTGTCGCTGGGCACATCCCGTCAGCGTGTCGAGATCCTGCGCGCCGATGGGCACTGGGTCAGCGATATCCGTCCCTTGGTTCGTCTGAACGTTTCGGTGGTTGCCGGTCGCGGCGATCGGCAGGAAACCGGCTCGCACGGGCTTGGCGGGCGGCACGATTTGACCAGCCTGATCACACCGGACATTTGGCAGGGCGCTGTGCGGGAGGCCCTGCGGCAGGCTCTCGTCAATCTGGACGCCAAGCCAGCACCGGCAGGCACATTTGATGTTGTCCTCGGCGCCGGGTGGCCCGGCGTCATGTTGCATGAAGCCGTGGGCCACGGACTTGAAGGCGATTTCAATCGCAAGGGCACCTCCGCCTTCAGCGGATTGCTTGGCGAGCAGGTTGCGGCCAAGGGCGTGACGGTGGTGGATGAAGGCTCGATTTCTGACCGGCGCGGATCGCTGACCATTGATGATGAAGGCACGCCGACCCAGCGCACAACCCTGATCGAAGACGGCGTGCTGACGGGCTACATGCAGGATCGCCAGAATGCGCGTCTCATGGGCATGGCCCCCACGGGTAATGGAAGGCGCCAATCCTACGCACACAACCCGATGCCGCGCATGACCAACACATATATGATGGGCGGCGACAAGGAGCCGGAAGAGATCATCGCCTCTGTTGAGAACGGGATCTACGCGGTGTCCTTTGGCGGCGGTCAGGTGGACATCACCTCGGGAAAATATGTTTTCGATTGCACCGAGGCCTATCGCATCGAAAAGGGCAAAATTGGCGCGCCTTTGAAAGGCGCCATGATGATTGGCAACGGACCGGCTGACATGAACCGCGTGCGCATGCTCGGCAATGACATGGCGCTGGACACCGGCATTGGCATGTGCGGCAAGCAGGGCCAGGGCGTTCCAGTCGGTGTCGGCCAGCCCACGACCCGCATCGACGGTGTGACGATCGGCGGCACGCAGGTGTAGAACGCGCCGCCTTCCGTGTGTCTAACCTAATGGCTGAGCGTCAGTTGGAACCGACAACCGTATCGATCCACCCGCGAACGGCGATCAAACGCCCATAGACGCCATATTTCTGGGGCTCCGCACAACCAAAACCCCAGCTGACATTGGCAAAGAGAACCTTCGCATTGTTGGCGACGGCAGTGATTGCCGGACCCCCGCTATCGCCCTGACAGGAATCCTTGCCGCCCTGAGGCAGGCCAAGACAGATCATGCGTGACGTGATGAGGCCATCATACGAATTGGCGTCGTTGCAATCGGTGCGGCTGATCACCTTGACGGTGACCTTCTGCAATATCTGCTGGATCTGATCCGTGCCGTCCACACCCCAACCGGTGATGGTTGCGTCATTGCCGACCTGAATGAACTGGTTGTCGGCGCGACTGACAACCGCGATTTCTTTGTCGAACAGCGGGCGGGCCGTTTTGATGATAGCGAAATCGTAATCGAAGGTGCTGCCATTGTAGTTGGGATGAATCCAGATCCCGTCCAGCTCATATTCGTCGAGTTGGTTGAGGTCGATGCTACCGCCGCCAATCGCGTAGTATTCCTGGAAGCCTATCATGGATTCCACGCAGTGGGCCGCAGTCAGCACCCATTTGTCGCCGATGATCGAGCCGCCGCAAAAGTGACGTTCCACTCCGGTTCGCGAATCCGTTTGCGACGAGGCCATCAAACTGACCTGATGCGGAAACTCGCCCGGAGAAGCATCTGAACCGTCGATTATTTTTGGAATGAAGCCACGCAGACGCTCGACATCACTCAAAGCCTTGGCTTTGTCGCTTACCGGAGCAATCGTCGCGTTGCCCTGCAGATCGCGCGTCTGGCCCGGCAGGAATCCATCGGCCAAAGCCGCGGACGACAACATTCCAGCAAACACGGCAAGGGCAAACAACGATTTGCCATACCGCATAGCTGCGCCGATTGAATTGTTCAGAAAATACATGGGGTATCCCTCCCAAGTTGGAATGCCCCTGCGCTTCAGCTTATAGTTGTGCCGCCGGAATGTCTATTGCTTTGTGAAAATCTGGGATAAGGATTGGTCGGCCCTTTGGCATTTCGAAACTATTGAGAACAGGACAGCCCCATGCTCGACCGAACCGAAATAGCAAAATCCATCACGCGTGATCGCGAAGACCTCGCTTCGGCCATTCGACTTGCCGCATATTTCGATATGCATGAGGGAATCTGCAATCATTTCTCGGTGCAGTGTGATGGGCCGGACGAGCTTTACCTGATAAACGCCTATGGTTGGCATTGGAGCGAGATGACCCCCGAGCGTCTACTGCTCATCAATGGGGATGGCGATGTTCTGGAGGGCGATGGCGAAGTGGAGGCGAGCGCCCGCAACATCCACGTCGCCAGCCACCGCGCCAATCCGCGCCACAAAGCCATTTTGCATGTGCATATGCCCTATGCGACTTCGATTTCCATGTTGAAGGGGGGGCGGTTGCTGATGGCGCACCAAACGGCTTGCCGCTTTCACGGTCGGATCGGTTATGAGGAGGAATTTGGCGGCATCGCGCTTACGCAGGAGGAAGGCGAACGCATTGCTCGCGAAGCCAAGGCAAATGCCCATATCGACACGATGTTTTTGGCCAATCACGGTGTGGTGTGTTCCGGCCCCACCGTCGCGCAGGCTTTTGATGATCTTTACTATCTGGAGCGTGCGGCGCGTCAGCAGGTATTGGCGCAATCAACCGGGCAAGAACTGGCGATCATTCCCGAAGACACCGTCAAGCACACTGCAGAGCAGTTCCGCAAAGACTTCGCGGTCTATGCGGGCAAGCATTTTGAGGCGCTCAAAAGGCTGGTGGCGCTTTGAAAGTCTACACGCTCAAAAGCTGCGACAGCTGCAAAAAGGCTCTCAAATGGCTCGCTGAACAGGGCATCGCCCATGAAGCACACGATGTGCGAGCAGACGGGCTGATGGAATCTGCGGTCCGCCACATTGTTGATACGGCAGGGTGGGAAGAGGCCGTGAACCGCCGGAGCACGACGTGGCGGGGTCTGTCAGATGCAGACCGAGCCGATATCGACGATGACAAGGCCATCGCCCTGATCACCGCCAACCCGACCCTGTTAAAGCGCCCAGTCTTCGTCACGGAGCATGAAGTGATGGTGGGCTTCAACGACGCGATCAAGGATTGGTTGGCGGCCTGACCGCTTTTGCTTCAGGGATTGAGCCTGGTCTTGGTCCATCCCTCCCCATCGCGCTCAAACACGATGCGGTCGTGCAGGCGAAACTCGCCATCCTGCCAGAACTCGATTGATTGCGGCATTATGCGAAACCCGGACCAATGCGGCGGTCGCGGGATTGCGTCATCGTCGGCATAAGTCTCTTCAAAAGCACGCAACTGCTCAACCAGCGCATCGCGGCTCGCCAAGGGGCGAGACTGCTGCGATGCCCAGGCGCCGCGACGGCTTTGCGGGTGCCGCGAGCTGAAATAGGCATCCGCTTCCTCATCGGTGACCTTCTCGATGGCTCCACGAAGACGCACCTGACGCCGCAAGGATTTCCAGTGAAAGCCCATGGCAGCCTTGCCGGTGGCGAGAAGTTGTTGGCCCTTTGTGCTTTCAAAGTTTGTGTAGAAAACAAAGCCGCGCTCATCGTGCCCCTTCAGCAGCACCATGCGCACATCGGGCATGCCTGAGTTGTCTGTTGTGGCCAACGCCACCGCATTGGGGTCGTTGATCTCACTGGCCCGCGCTTCTTCCAACCACTCTTCGAACAGCTGGTGGGGATCGTTGCGCTGTGTGAACTCCATCCCGATTTACCCTTTATTCACTGCAATTTGCGACCATTGACGCGTTGGCGATTGTACCGCGCCTTGGCCATGGTCGGCCATGGGAAGTCGAGTTGTGACCGAATCCGCTGTAAAAGACACGCATTTTCTGGCGCCCATTCGCGGCTGGTTGTTTCACTTTGTCATCATTTCATCTGCGCTCATTGTTTCTGGATGTTCGCTGAGCAGCGGCCTGCCGCAACCGAAACTTGCTTCTTCTGACGACATCATTACCGGCTCTGTCGTAAAGCAGGCGAAGCCCGAAGGGGTGGCGCAAACTGACGCAGACATTATCAAGTCGACTGTCGCAGCAGCGGAGACGGAGGCGAGCACCATTCGCCCCCTGGCCTGGAGCAATCCTGAAACCGGCTCTTCCGGCGCGATTGTCGCCATCGACACGTTTATGGGCAAGCACGGCCAGTCCTGCCGCGGCTTCAAGACCAGCGTCGCCAACTTTACCGGGGTTTCGTTTTACAATGGCGAAACCTGCAAGGTGGCGGAAGATCGCTGGGTTTTGTCCTGGTTTCGGCCGACCTGATTTCTACAAGCAAAAAGCCAGCTCATTTTCGCAAGAATCGCCTGGAAACATGGTAGTTTCCACCCATATGTGCTGAAAATTCTACATTTGTCGGCAATCAGGGCGAGGTGACGCGATGCACGATCCCTATGCAGTGTTGGGCGTTTCCAAGGACGCGGACGAGAAACAGATCAAGTCCGCCTTCCGCAAGCTTGCGAAACGTTTCCACCCCGATCAGAACAAGGACAATCCGAAGGCCAAGGAGCGTTTTGCCGAGGTCAATGCAGCCTATGAGATCGTTGGTGACAAAACGAAGCGTCGCCAATTCGACAATGGCGAAATAGACGCGGAAGGAAAGGAACGGTTCCAGGGTTTTGCGGGTGGTAACCCATTTGAAGGCATGCGGCGCGGGGGTGGCGGTGGCCAATTCACGGGTGCAGAAGACATACTGTCGCAAATGTTCGGGCAAATGGGCGGCGGCGGCGATCCCTTTGGCCGCGCTGGTGGTGGATTCGCCGGCGCGGGCATGGGCGGTTCAGGCATGGGCGGCGGTCGAGCGCGCGCAGGCCAGGGTGGACCGCCGAAGGGCGAAGACCGCAAAATAGCGCTTACAGTTCACCTGAAAGACCTTGCTCTGGGCAAGGCGCCGGTACGTCTAGGCACCGACCGCACCGTCAATGTCACCATTCCACCCGAACCGGATGACGGTCAGGTGGTGCGGCTCAAGGGACAGGGAAAGGAAGGCCCTGCCGGCCCGGGTGACGCCTTGATCGCGCTGAGCATCGCACCGCATTCGCAGTTCCAGCGTGAAGGAGCCAATCTGCGCACCCATGTGCCGGTTGATTTGAGAACGGCAGTGCTGGGCGGCAAAATCCGCGTGCCGACCCTGACCGGGGCGGTTGCGCTCACGATTCCCGAATGGTCATCTTCCGGCGATGTTTTTCGTGTCCGCGGGAAAGGGCTGCCGGCCCGTTCCGGTGGTCACGGCGACATTCTCGCCGTGCTCAGTCTGCGCTTGCCGGACGAAAAGGATCAGGCCCTTATCGATTTGTTTGCGCAGGAAGAACCGACCGCGGCGTGATGCTTGAAGGCGCCCGGCGCCTGTGCCATACCGCCTTCGCCCGCCGGATCCGGCGCCGTAAGCGAGACATTTGACGCATGACTGGCTCCGAAGCTGGCCAAAACGGCCTCATGAAAGGCAAACGTGGCCTTATCATGGGCCTTGCCAACAATCGTTCCATCGCATGGGGCATTGCCAGCGCGCTTGCCGATGCAGGGGCGGAGCTTGCCTTCACCTATCAGGGCGATGCTCTCAAGAAGCGCGTTGCCCCTCTCGCCGAGCAATTGGGGGGCTGGGTCGTCGGTCACTGCGATGTCGGCGATTTCGATACGCTGGACGCCACCTTTGCCGCGATTGAAGCCGAATGGGGCAGTCTGGATTTCGTCGTTCACGCCATCGGATTTTCAGACAAGAACGAACTAACCGGCCGCTATGTCGATACCAGCTTCGACAATTTCGCCATGACCATGAACATATCGGTCTATTCGCTGACAGCCGTCACGCAACGCGCCGAGAGGCTGATGAGCAATGGCGGATCGATCCTGACGCTGACCTATTACGGTGCCGAGCGGGTCATGCCCCATTACAACGTCATGGGAGTTGCAAAGGCGGCGCTGGAATCGTCGGTGCGTTATCTTGCTGTCGATCTTGGAAAGCAGAATATCCGCGTCAACGCGCTCTCTGCCGGCCCGATCAAAACGCTGGCGGCATCAGGCATTGGCGATTTCCGCTACATCATGAAGTGGAACGAGTTGAACTCACCCTTGAAGCGCAACACCACGATTGAGGATGTGGGCAAGTCCGGCCTCTATCTGCTTTCGGATCTGTCTTCAGGGGTAACCGGCGAAGTGCATCACGTCGATTCCGGTTATCATGTCGTCGGCATGAAGGCGGTTGATGCGCCGGACATCTCGGTTGTGAAAGACTGATGATCGTTACCAGAGCGCTTGAGCGCCGGAGGGCGGACGCATGACGCTTCTGATGATCTACATCGCAATTGCGGTCGGCGCCTCTTTCCTTTGCTCCGTGCTGGAAGCGGTCCTGCTTTCTGTCTCACCGTCTTATCTTGGCGCGTTGAAGGAGAGCAACCCGACGCTGGGCAAGAAGCTGGAAGAGCTTCAGACCGATATCGACAGGCCACTTGCCGCAATTTTGACGCTGAACACCATTGCCCACACGATTGGAGCGGCAGGAGCGGGCGCTCAGGCGGCCCGGGTGTTCGGCGATGCGTCGATCACGATTTTTTCGATCATTCTCACTCTGATCATCCTGTTCGTCTCAGAAATTATCCCCAAAACACTCGGCGCAACTTATTGGAAAAGCCTGGTGCCCTTCGTGGTGCGCACGCTGCCTCCGCTTATCTTTCTGCTGTATCCCCTGGTCTGGTTTTCCCAGCTTCTTTCCAAGCTCATCTCCGGCGGCAAAAGCAAAGGCACAGTCACGCGCGAGGAAATCGCGGCACTGGCTGATGTTGGCCGCCAGCAGGGCGTCGTGGGCGAGCAACACAGTCGCATCATGCGCAACCTGCTTCGTTTTCATCAGGTTACCGTTGAAGACATCATGACCCCGCGCACGGTGGTCTATGCCCTGGACGAGACCACGCCGGTTGAAGCGCTTCGGGAGGAGATCGATGCCCTGCGTTTCTCCCGCATTCCCGTCTATGAGGAGTCCATCGATCAGATCACGGGCATCGTTTTGAAGAACGATATATTCGCGGCCATGTTGCGCGGCGAACAGGACACACCGCTCAGCGCGCTCAAGCGTGACGCGGTTCGCGTATCGGCCCAAACCGCGCTGGAGGACTTTTTCACCCGCATTCTGGAGGAAAGCGCTCATATCGCCATTGTGACCGACGAATTCGGCGGCATGGACGGCGTCGCCACGATGGAAGATGTTGTCGAGACCCTGCTTGGTCTCGAGATCGTCGACGAAGCGGACGAAACCGTCGACATGCAGGCTCTGGCCCGTCAACAGGCCCGACAGCGCGCCAAGCAACTTGGCATGACGATAATTGACCCCTCCAGCGATGCGCAAGATGCCGCAGAGGCGGAACGCGCCGCGCAGCCACTTGCTGCAAAATCTGACCAAACCGCAAACATCACGCCCGCCTCACCGAAATCGACCGGCAGTTGAGGGCGTTTCCTTGGCCGATCCCAAGCTTTATCTCGTGCGCCATGGCCAGACGGATTGGAACGCACAGCACCGCTTTCAAGGGCAACGCGACATTCCCATAAATGCGACCGGACGCGGCCAGGCGCGGCGCAGCGGCGAAACGCTGAAATCGATCTTGGACGATCCGACAGCGCTTGATTATGTCGCCAGTCCACTGTCCCGTGCTCGCGAAACAATGGAGATCATCCGCCAGGTGCTTGGGCTTCCCACCGTAGGATATCGTACGGATGGTCGGCTGAAGGAAGTCAGTTACGGCGCCTGGGAAGGTTACACCACGCATGAGGTGAAGGACCTCATCCCCAAAGAACGGCGGCGCCGCAAGAACGACAAATACAACTTCATCCCCCCACAGGGCGAAAGCTACGCCATGCTGTTGGCGCGCGTGCTCTCCTGGTTGCCCTATGTCGAGCGTGACACTGTGGTAGTCGCCCATGGCGGCGTGATCCGCGTTCTGATGCACCATTTGGGCGGCATGGACCCGACAGACGCCGTCAATCTGGTCGTTCCGCAAGACCGCATCCTGCTTTGGGACGGCGAGACCCCACAATGGGTGGAGTGATTGGAATAGTCCGCTTTTTGGCTCGGCTAGAGCGTTTTCCTCTCTGGTTGAATCGACGGCCCTTTTCTGATTCACGCTGCT
>JAPPOQ010000019.1 GCA_028817895.1 Ahrensia sp. | reverse complement strand
CTGCTGGGCGACAATGGCGCTGGCAAATCCACCTTCATCAAAACAATGTCTGGCGTTCACAAGCCGACCAGCGGCGAGATTTTCTTTGAAGGCAAGCCGTTGAAGTTTGAGCGACCGCGCGATGCTATCGCGGCTGGCATCGCCACGGTCTATCAGGACCTCGCCATGATCCCACTCATGTCGGTGAGCCGTAATTTTTTCATGGGCAACGAACCGGTGCGCAGGGTCGGCCCCTTCTCCTTTTTTGACCATGAGCAGGCCAACAGGGTCACCATGGAACAGATGCGTAAGATGGGCATCAATCTGCGTGGACCCGACCAGGCCGTTGGCACATTGTCGGGCGGTGAGCGCCAGACCGTCGCCATCGCGCGGGCGGTGCATTTCGGCGCCAAGGTTCTCATTCTCGACGAACCGACTTCAGCGCTTGGCGTGCGCCAAACATCCAACGTGCTTGCCACCGTCGACAAGGTGCGCAAACAGGGCATCGCCGTTGTCTTCATCACGCACAATGTGCGCCATGCCATGGCGGTGGGTGATCAGTTCACGGTGCTCAATCGCGGCAAGACGCTTGGAACGGCCAAACGCGGCGACATAACCCCGGAAGCGCTGCAGGACATGATGGCCGGAGGCCAGGAACTCGCCACACTGGAAGGATCTCTGGGCGGCACGGTTTGAAAAATGGTAGCGGGAGAGGGACTTGAACCCCCGACACGCGGATTATGATTCCGCTGCTCTAACCAGCTGAGCTACCCCGCCACACCGGGCGTTTCGATGAGCACCAGCCCAGTAAGGGACCGAGCTTGGCCACCGAAACGGCGCCTCAGGCCATGCCTGAGACCGCGCCGGATATAGAGACGAGCCTTCCGGCCTGTCAACACAAAAAGGCTCAACTGACTCACTGGCGACCAACTGAATCTGGCCGCCCTCGGCAGCATCATTGCTCATGGTGCCATTGACGCATATTGCAATGCTCTTCAAATCAGCCGACGTTTGCAGGGCAGGCTGGCAGCAATGGCCCAGACTACGGCCAACGCATCAAACCGGCTCGACGGAAGCGAGACTGGCTCGATCTGCCACTGTGTCGAGAAGATTGATGCTGCGACGCGGCACATCTCTCTGGGTACGCGCAATCCAGCCGCCACCCAGAACCCGGCTGCGGGTTGAGCTGTCGCCATACAACACGCAGGCTTGGCCGGGGGAAACACCTTCTTCGCCATCCCAAAGCGTCACGACTGCCTCACTATCGACCACCGACAAGGTGGCAGGCTGCGGCGGTCTGGTGGAGCGCACCCGAACATGAAGATCAAGCGGTGCAGCTGCCACATCCGCCATATCAGCGTCTCCCAGCCAGTTCACATCACGCAGCACGATCTGGCGCGTGCGCAAGGCTTCACGCGGCCCGACCGTGACCGTGGACGTTTTGGCATTAAGCGCAACGACATAGAGCGGCTCCCCGACCGCAACGCCGATGCCGCGACGCTGGCCGATAGTGTAGTTGACGACACCGTCATGGCGGCCAAGTTTGCGGCCATCCATATGAACGATGTCGCCGGGTGCGGCAGAATCCGGGCGCAGCTTGGCAATGATGTCGGCATACTTGCCCTGTGGAACGAAGCAAATATCCTGGCTGTCGCTCTTTTCTGCGACAACGAGGTTCATCTCCTGCGCGATGGCACGCGTTTCGTCTTTCGCCACTTCGCCGAGGGGAAAGCGCAAAAAGTCGAGCTGCTCTTGAGTGGTTGCGAAAAGAAAATAGCTCTGATCCTTGCTGGCGTCCGCCGGGCGAAACATCTGGCGGTGCCCATCCGCACCCGGGCGTGACACGATATAGTGGCCCGTCGCCAGGCAATCGGCGTCGAGTTCCCTTGCTGTGGCAAGCAGGTCAGAGAATTTCACGGTCTGATTGCAGGCGACGCAAGGAATGGGCGTTTCGCCATTGATGTAGGATTTCGCGAAAGGGTCGATGACCTGCTGGCGAAACTTCTCCTCATAGTCGAGCACATAATGAGGAAAGCCCATCTGTTCAGCCACGCGCCGCGCGTCATGAATGTCCTGGCCCGCACAGCAAGCGCCTTTGCGCTGGACAGCCGCACCGTGATCGTAAAGCTGCAGGGTCATGCCGATCACATCATAGCCCTCGCGCTTCAAAAGGCAGGCGACAACCGATGAATCCACCCCGCCCGACATCGCCACCACCACGCGCGTCTGCGCTGGCGGCTTGGCAAAGCCGAGCGAATTGCGTGTGTCTGGTCGGTCTGTGAGCATGGGAAGCGCGGTGCTTGTTGTGGGCGGCGGTGCTGATGCAGGCACGACTTGGCGCAGAAGCGGCACGATTTCAAGGCAGCCTCGTGCCAGCGGGCGCTGGAGAAAATCTCGCCCCGACAAGCCTGGGCCAAACACTTACCGGATTGCTAACGCGACCTTCAACAAATTTTAAGCCCGCACACCTACCTTGTGCGGGTCTGGTCTGACGAATGTGTATTGAGTTGAGAGTAAAATGACCGAACAGATGCGCCCCCGCGTGAAATATGTCATCGGCCCGGATGGCAGCCCGTTGACGATTGCTGACCTGCCGCCGGCATCAACGAGACGCTGGGTCATTCGCCGCAAGGCGGAAGTTGTAGCCGCCGTGCGAGGCGGTCTGCTTAGCCTGGACGAAGCCTGTCAGCGCTACACACTGACGGTGGAAGAATTCCTGTCATGGCAGGCATCCATCGACGATCATGGCTTGGCCGGTCTGCGCACCACGCGAATTCAGCAATATCGCCACTAAACCAATAAGAGCAAATCTCGCCCAGATTGAATCGTTTGAGCGCAGGGAGTTTGTGGCCTGACAGGGCGCGTGCGACGCCGTGGTGCGGGCACCACAAGTTCGTGCGCAACACGGTCAGGGCGCAAAGAAACAAGTTCAAACGATTGCAGATTATTCTTCATTTTCATCGCCTTGCATACGAATTGCTTGAGTGTCTTTTGTCGCTCTGGCGTCGTCGAAATCCTCGCGCGATGCTCAGCATCGCTCTGCGGTGTTCTCCTCGCCAGATCGAAAAATCCATCCCATCAAACTGCTCCAATCTGAGCGAGACTTGCTCTAGCATTTGCTTGCCTCCTTTGCGTGGCAGCGACGCGTGGTCATTGAGCTGTTCTGAGGTCGATCGAAACGCGTATGTCAGAATTTCCGTGTGAATTTTCGGGAGCTTAACCGCCGATTTACTCTGTTGCGGCAGAGTGAGAGCGAAGCAGTTTGCAGACGAGCACCGCAGCGCCAAATGAGCCAAGAACGCCCCTCCAAGACCATGCCGCTCGATATGGACCCTTATGTGGGGCGCAGCATCGCCGATATTGAACGCGATCTGATTATCAAAACCTTGAGCCGTTGCGGCGGTAATCGCAACTGGGCAGCCGACATCTTGGGCATCGGCATGGCAACTTTGCGCGAAAAACTCATCTCCTACAGCCGAACAGATCCGGATGCGGAAACCGACCAGGCCGATACTTGGCTTGCTCAGCTGGAGCGCTACGAGCCGGACCGCGGGTTGCCGTCCTGAGGAAGCCCCCCAGCATCCGATAGCGAGCGTTTGAGCAGCATCGCGGCAACTGCGCCGCAGGCTACGCTCAAAGCATAAAACCACAGCCCCGGTTGAGTCGCCGCTGTCGTCAGGCCTGAGGTCTTTGCCGCGAAGACCACGATCGCGACCAGCATCACATCCATCATCGACCATTTCGACAAGGCGCTGGCATGGCGAAACACCATGTTGGGCAGGCCATTGCGTGCCGGTGCCATGGCGGCGATGTGGGTAACAGCCAGCTTGAGGATCGGGAACAGCACGGAAAACAGAAAGACGATGACGGCCAGCCTCCACCCATCATCAGCCCAGAGTCCGCCGATCAGACCGATGATGGACGGCGTTTCGGACAGAAAATAGAGCTTCTCAAAGCGCACAATAGGCAGTGAGATGCCAAGCGCGAAGGAAATGCTGGCTGCGAGCAGAAGCAGCGCAATCGCTACGCGCATGGCGTCAGCGCCCGCGCCGTTCGAAGGTCAGAGACGCCCAGAAACTCTGCCAGTCCGCGCCTTCGGCGACGTCGCCGGTGGCGACAACCTTCGTCATCGCGATGGCATTAAGCAGGTAAGGGCCGGGCCCATCGTCGGGGACTAGCACCCTGCCCTGCGCATCTGTGATCAATCGCCGCGAATGTTCCTGCCCTGGTGCCGCAAAGACTTTCACCGTCGCACCTTCAAGCGGTTCTCTCCGAAACAGAAGCTGAACCGGCAGCCCTGCCCCTGCCTTAATGCGCATGGGATTTTCAAGCGCCACGAGTTCGATGGTGAGCCCGGTGGCGACATCGTCTCCCTGCGTCGTGCCGTTGGGCGTCACCAACGTTTTGGCGAAGCGGGCATAGAGTTCGCGGATCGGGTTGTTGTCATCGGGTTTCGGATTGCCTTCGGAGAGATGCTGCCGCGCAATCGCAGAAAGCCCTTCCTTGTCCGTGTAGGAAACGAATTTCTCCCAGACCTTAAAGTCCAGCTTGTCGATATTGCTTTCATGAACGACCGTAGCGAGACGCTCCTGCGAAAGCGAAAGCCTCAGAGCCGGGCGATCACCATCCCTGGAGCGCAATTCCCGGTGCTCTTTACCCTGCCACAGTTCTGACCGCACGTTCCAGCGATCAATCCATGGCATGCCGTTGCCCTTGAATTTTTGGCCGAGCTTGTGGCTGACGTAAAATTCTGTCCCCAAGGGCGGTGAGAAGTTCTCCGGCTGAAGATAATATTCATGCGCCAGCGCCGCTCCGGACCTCGAAAAGGAGCACCAGGCCAACAACAATGCGAAAGCGGATGTGATAAACGGTCTCAAGGGGCTGGAAATTCGCTGCTTAGTTTGCCGTATTGTGACGCATCGTCCATCGAGTTGAAAGCACCGCGTTGAATGTACGCTGACGAAACATTGCACACACGCGTGAAGCCCTTTGCCCAACTGCGTTTGATAGCCGTCATCGCCCTGTTCGCGATAGGGGCACTGATCGCGCAAACGCACAATGCCCTGGCACATGAGGTGACACCAGCCATCGTCTCGCTGAGTTTCGGCGAAGAAGACAGCTACCAAATCAAGCTTGAAGGCAATTTCGAAGCTATGTTGGCGAAAATCGGCGCTGACCATGAAGATACAGACGATGCGCCGGGAGCGTCGCTCTACAACGCGTTGCGCCAGTTGCCGCCCGGTCAGCTTGAGCCGCGCTTTCGCGATTTTGCCAGCGATTTCCTGCCCCATCTCGGTCTGAGTTTCGACGGTCAGGCAGCCACCCCATCCATCGACGCAGTGGATATTCCACCGGTGGGAGATGTTGAGCTTGCCCGCCAATCTGTCGTCACGCTGAGCGGTCGGGTCCCGGCGGGCGCGCAAACACTGCAATGGGCCTTTCCAGAGGCCGTAGGTGCAAGTGTTCTGCGCATTGAACGACCGGGCGAAGACGTTCAGGCGCAGTTCTTTGCAGCGGGCGCACGCAGCGATTCGATTGCCATTGGATCGGCCGATCAGCGCAGTTGGATCGCCAAGGCTGTCGATTATGGCTGGATCGGCTTCACGCACATTCTGCCGAAGGGGGCAGATCACATATTGTTTGTGCTGGGCCTGTTTTTGCTATCGACCCGCTGGCCGCCTCTCCTGTGGCAGGTCACGGCCTTTACTGTCGCACATTCGATCACGCTGGCGCTGGGCCTTTACGGCGTCGTTTCCATTTCGCCTGCAATTGTGGAGCCGCTCATTGCGCTGTCGATCGTTTATGTCGGCATAGAGAATGTCTTCACCCAACGATTGCACGCCTGGCGAACGGCCATCGTATTCGCATTCGGCCTTTTGCACGGGCTGGGCTTCGCCGGCATTCTGTCGGAAATCGGCCTGCCAAGGGGTGACTTTGTTCTCGGCCTTGTCGCCTTCAATATCGGCGTTGAACTGGGCCAGCTGGCAGTGATCGCGATTGCTTTCGTGCTGGTCTGGACTTTCATCAACAAGCCCTGGTACCGCGGCCGAATCGTCATTCCCGCCTCGCTGGCCATCGCAGCAATCGGAGCGTTTTGGTTTGCCGAACGGGTCGGCCTATTGGGCTGAAACGATCTTGACCCTGGAGCCCGGGCGGATCGTGTCCCCGGCGTCGAGGCCGTTCAACGCCCGAAACAGCGCGACAGGGCGGCGCAGGTCTGACATGCGGCGGGACAGGCTCTCAACGGTATCCCCCTGACCAACCGTTACAACCCGAAGTCGCAACGGTTTCAAACTGGCGCGCTCGGACGCCGACAATTGCCGAAAAGTCTCCGTCACCGCTGCAAGACGCTGATCGGATCCCGCGACAGATCTCGGTGCAGCCATGATGAACCGGTAATGCGTGTCACCAGCGGTGATGACAGCGATGGAGAAGCCCCAGTCGCCCGCTTCAGCTTGCGCAGTCGCCATGGGAAGACCGCGGACACGCCCCGTTTGCACACTATCCGGGTCAAGCCCGTTCACCCAACCCGATGCGATATAGTCTGCCGGACCACTGGCCGCATCAGGCGCCGGAACGGCGTCAAAACGCAGGGCCTGTTCGTCGGGGCCGGTTCCGATGACCGCATCCGAGCGATTTGTGAGTTCAAAATCGTCCAGCACCGAGAATGTGATTCCAAGCTGTACATGGGAAAAGCTGGAACCGCGAACGAAGCCCTCGCGTGCCGTCTCGCCAAATGTGAGGCCGTCAATGCCTTCCAAAAGTCTGTCGCGTGCAGTCTCCCCCGTTCCCGGGCTGGCCGCGATGCGTGCATGGCGACGGGCAAGTTCGATACGTCTTGGAGTGGACGGGTGCGAACTGGCCATATCATCGTCCGGCGCCGAAAAGGAGCTGCGCCATGCGGAGTAGCGCTCCATCGCTACCAGAAAGCGCACGGCACCGAATGGATCATACCCTGTTTTGCCGACATGTCTGATGCCGACGGCATCGGCCTGCAATTCCTGCTGTTGGGAGAAGCTGGCGAGCCTCTGCCGCGTCGTTGCTTGAGCAACCTTGCCAACGAGTGGGCTGGAGACGACGTCGCTTGCGACCTGTGTTGCCAGATCGGCCGCGCGGGCTTGCTGACTGCGGCGAATGCCGTGGTTCGACGACACATGCGCCATTTCATGAGCCAACACGGCGGCGAGTTCGGAGGAATCATTGGCCAAAGCCAAAAGCCCGCGCGTCACATAGAGGTAGCCACCGGGCAGGGCAAAGGCGTTTACGCTGGGCGAGTTGAGAACGGTAATTGTGTAGGCCCGGTTCGGTTCATCGGTCTGCTCAATCAAGCGTCCTGTGATGACTGCAAGAAGGCTTTCAAGCTTCTCATTCTCATAGACCCCGCCATGCGCAGTCAAAATTCGGGGGTGGCCCTGCTCACCAATCGCGGCCTGCGGATCTCGTGCCCGCACTGTGTCGAAGTCTTCGCGCGCATCGTCGTCGGGAGCAGCCACCACGGGCTCCGCGATAGACGGATCAATTTTAAGAGCTGAATCAAGCACACGACAGGACGCCAGCGCAGCACAAAGCGCAATCAGCGCCATGAGCCTGACTGCGTGCCGACACATCAGGCCGAAACCGGAATGGCCATGCCCAACGCTACGGGCGATCAAGAATGTCGATTTGAGCCTCATCGATGAGCCTGATAAGCGGTCCCCGCACATTTTCGACAATGCCTCGAACCTCGATATGCCGGCCCGCAAGACCGCGAAGCATTGCCATGTCGCCAGAAAAGGCACCAGCCCCTTTCTTCGCCGCAACAGCGGTGACGTCTTCGCTCCAGTTTGAGCCGAAATTGAGGTAAAGGGCGCGTTCGCGATCGCCAACTGATTTTATCCTGCCGCTTGCTATGGCAAAGCGCCCCACCTGCTCCATCAGTTTCTCGGGCCTGTTTGCCTCGAAAATGCGCGCTTTTTCTGCCCAGAGCCCCGCACCACGATGGCGCGCATAGTTTTCAGCGGCGCTTAAGGCTTGCCGACACTCAGCAGCCTCACCGAGCCCATATTGCAAGGCCTTCCCCGCTCTCAGCAACTCGCCCTGCAACCAGACTCCGGACTTTGAAAATGCATGCACCAATCGACGCTCATAACGATCTGTCCGGTCGTTTGAGGAAAAGAGCGAGACATTTTCGCCGAAAAGGGGTTGTGGTTCGCCGGTCCAGACAAGACCGGCAAGCGCAAACGTCGTTCGATTGCCCTCCAATCGGAATTCCTGAGCGGTTGAGACTGCAACGACCCTTCCATCCGCGATTTTTGTGCCCTTGCAGGGATGCGCCGTGGCGTGGCCCATGGTTGCCGGAACGAGGCCCCCACTCGCAACTGTGGTCGCGACTACGAGGGCCAGCATGTTCCATACCCGAGGCAACATTTTTCCTGAACCGCAATGCAATCATCTCACCGCCGCCAGTATGTTTGCAAAAAGAATGGCTGTGCAACAAAGCTGCACGGCCATTCCATTGATCAGCCCGGTCAGTTGGGAGGGGGAGGAGAAGCTGACCGGAACCTTGGCAAACGAGCATGTCTGCAAGAACGAACGGTGGGAAGAAACCGCTGTTCTAGGAGCGAAATGCACTGGATTCTATATGGTTCCCAACCCGGCACATTTTTTGAACCTTTTTGAAACTCTCTGCAACGCCCCGGTTTCACAGACGGTACCAACCGGCCAGGCTACAGCTGATAGGTCTCGGCGATGTAGCGGAAACCATTGCCCATTTCCTCGACAAACCCGACAGCAGGAAATGGCATATGGTAACCGGAAAACGGAACCCGGTCGGCAGCAAGCATGCCAAACACTTTGCGTCGGGTGGCGGCGGCGGCGTCTTTGTCCATGTCGAAGCGCACATGCCAGTCCGGCTGCGCCAGCGATGCTACAAAGTGATTGGCCGTGTCGGCTGTAATCAGCATGCGCTTTCCGCCACTTTCCAGATGATAGACCATGTGGCCCGGCGTGTGACCGAAAGCAGCCATGGCTGTTATGCCGGAACCGACCTCGCCACCATCTCTGATCAGGGTGAATTTCTCCCTCAACGGAGTGACCTTTGTCGCAACTGCCTTCGCGCCGCCTTCTGTCGGGCCGCTCATCGCAGTGTCCGATGTCCAGAAATTCATCTCCGCTTCGCTTGTCACGTAAGAGGCGTTGGCGAAGACTGGCTCGTCGCCGTCCATCAGGCCACCAATATGGTCGCCATGCATATGGGTGATCACCACCGTATCGATTGTATCGGTGCCAATGCCCGCAGTTTCCAACTGGCTCGCCACCGTGCCAGCATTGCCACCCAAGCCGGTGTCAAAGAGTATCTTTCGATCTCCTGCCTGAACGAGAATCGGCGTGAAATAGAAACGCACCTGTTTCGGCGGCAGCAGATTTTCTTCCATCAACTGTTCCACGGCCTCAGCAGGTTGGTCTTGCCCGAAAATGGGGTGAGGCCCTTCGCGAATTGCGCTCGCGTCAAGAAATGTCGTCACCTTGAAGTCGCCGAGATCCACCGTGTGGTGGGTGGCGTTGGCAAGGCCGGCGGCGGGCGATGCGGCATGGGCTGCGCGGCTCATCAGCAAGGGGGCGGCCAAAGGCGCGGCGGCGACCGCGGCGGTGGTGCCGGTCAAAAGAGAGCGGCGCGTGGTGGAAAGGCTGGTCATGTTGGATGTCTCCGTTTGCAAGATCCGGCGACAGCAACATTTACGAGTATCGTCTCGGGATGATCCTTCGCCAAGGGTCAAACATTCGGGGCAGACCGTTTGTTCCGCTCAACAGAGCGCCGAACAGATTGTTGTCGAGAAGTTGATCGACGACAAATGCGCCAATTCTTCACTGAATGAAACCAGCGCCGCGCATCAGACAAACCGTCAGGCGCTGGCGAGCGGCTCCAGACGCGCCTCATGAAGCTGTTGCAGCACGCGGATATTGTGTTGGTTTCGCGTCAGTTCCGCGATTGTGGTTCGGTCGAGCACCGCCATGAACGCGTCCAGCGCCTCGTGCAGCGTCTGGTTCAGCCCGCACGTGTTGACCAACGGGCATGAGACATCCTCATCGCTGAAACACTCGGCAATATCGAAACTGGCCTCCGTGGCCCGCACGACATCGCCCAACACAATATCGTCTGCCGCGCTGGCCAGTCGCAGACCGCCATTGCGCCCGCGCTGGGTGCACAGAAAACCGGCATCAACCAGCACCTTGGTGATCTTGAAAAGAAAGGGCTGGGGAAGCCGATAGAATTGCGCAATTTCACCCACCGTCGCCGGCTCTTTTTTCGTTGCACAATACATGAGCATGCGGATCGCGTAGTTGGTCTGATTGGTCAGGCGCATTCATAACTCCGCTTCAAATTCCACTTTAGAACAACTCTAATCTATTGCGATGGAAAACGCCACACAGTGGTGATGCTGGTCAACAAAGGCTGATCGGGGGCCCTCAACTGGTGCCCAAAAGATTGTGCAACGGCCATATCCATGCAAAGTGGAGTACAAATATCAATATCAATGCACCCGTCGCGGCGCGCCTCTTCGTGGCCGAACCGACGCTCACCCTTTTCTTACCGCTCATGGAAAACAGCACAAGCCACCCGGCCAAAGGCTGGACGGACCGAGCGGCCAAAGCCGACTGGACCGGCAAGCGGGTGGATTTTGGGCGAATCGGCCTTGGCACAATTGCCTATGTCGCGGCCGCCATTTGTGCCGTGCCGATCGTAGCCGTCACCCTTTCATCGCTTCTGGGAGACGCTTCAACCTTTGCACGGCTGTCTGTGACGCTTCTGCCCGGTTACGCATTCACAACCTTGCGCGTCATGATGATGGTGGCCTTCGGAACGCTTCTGGTCGGCACAGCCACGGCATGGATCATCGCTGCGTTCGACTTTCGCGGTCGCAAGCTGCTTGAAGCCGCGCTAGTCATCCCGCTTGCCTTCCCGGCCTATGTTCTGGCTTACGCCTATACCGATCTGCTGGACCATCCCGGCGCCGTGCAAACCCTGCTGCGCGACCTGACGGGTTGGGGACCACGCGACTACTGGTTCCCCGAAATCCGTTCCGAGGGCGGAGCGGCCCTGATGCTCATTCTCGTACTCTATCCCTATGTCTATCTTCTGGCGCGTGCTGCACTGATCATGCAGGGCCTGGTACCCTTTATGGTTGCACGCAGCCTTGGCAGCTCGCCGCTGCGCGCCTTTTTTCGTGTGGCGTTACCAATGATCACGCCTGCGGTTGCGGGCGGTGTTCTGCTCGCCTTGATGGAAACGATCGCCGATTTTGGAACAGTTGCACATTTCGGTGTGCAGACACTGGCAACCGGCATCTATACGGCCTGGTTCACGCTCGGCGACCGCACCGCATCGGCACAAATCGCGCTTGGCCTTCTGGTGATTGCGCTGTTTCTCGTGATGCTGCAACGGCTTACCTCCCGTGCGGAGAAATCGATCGCTCAGGGCAAGAATGCGCGTTTCGTGCCCCGTATGCGGTTGGAAGGGGCAAAAGCCGCACTGGCCTGCGCGATCTGCGCAACGCCGGTACTGTTTGGCGCGCTAACACCCACAATCATGCTGATCAATCTCGCCAGCGCTTCAGAGCAGAGCTGGTTGAGCGAACGCTATTGGGATTTCGTGGTCAATTCGCTCTCGCTCGCAACGATTGCGGCCATAGTGACTGTTACCGCCGCCATCACACTCAGCAGCAATCGTCGCGCGCACCTGTCTCGCTCCTCAAGACTGGCTGTCGGCATGGCGCGACTTGGTTACGCTGTGCCGGGAGGGGTGATTGCGGTCGGGCTCTTTGTGCCCTTCGCGACATTCGATAATGCACTCGATGCCTGGGCGCGGGAGGCGCTTGGTGTCTCGACAGGTCTGCTGATTTCGGGATCCATCGCCCTGTTGATCATGGCCTATGTGATCCGCTTCATGGCGGCTGCGCTCGCCGTCTGGCAGGGCGGCGAAGAGACGGTGTCTCGCAACATGGATGAGTCGGCCCGCAGTCTGGGCGCGGGGGTGCTCTCCGTGATGCGTCAGATCCACATCCCGCTGCTCGCGCCCGCCGGACTGACGGCCCTTCTGATCGTTTTCGTGGATGTGATGAAAGAACTGCCAGCCACTCTGATCGTGCGCCCTTTTGGCTGGGACACGCTGGCCGTGCAGGCCTATCGACTGGCTGCCGATGAGCGACTTGAAGGAGCAGCGGTCCCCAGTCTCATGATCGTCGCGGTGGGGTTGTTGCCGGTTATCCTGCTTTGCCGTCAGATCGACCGCATCCGCAGCGACAGAGTGAACCTGGATTGAGGCATCGGGCTGGAGCGCGGGGCAAAAGTGCTGCACGCTCCAAGCGAAACACGCACTTACTTCCAGCCGACCTGGGCGAAGATAATCTGCGCCTTTTCGACATTCTTGGCGACCTTGCTCAGGTCCAGCGGATCAGCGTCCAGCTCGCCCAGTTCCTGCACGGACGCTGATATCTCAACACCTTCAACGGCGGGATATTCATCATTGCCCGAGGAGAAATATTGCTGCGCCTGATCGGACGCCAGATATTCGAGAAACTTGATCGCATTATCTTTGTTGGGCGCATGTTTTGCGACGCCACCGCCCGAAAGATTGATATGCGCACCAGCGGTTTCCGTCATTTTCGGGAACACCCAGCCAATATTCGCCCGTGCATCAGCCGGAAGGCCCTTCACATCCTTACGGATTGAACGGGCAAAGTAATAGGTGTTGGAAATCGAAATATCGCACTCGCCGGACACCAGACCACGCAATTGGTCTGTGTCACCGCCCTGTGGCTCACGCGCGAAATTCTCAACCAGGCCTTTCGCCCAATCTGTCGCGGCTTCCTCGCCATGATGCTCAATCACCGCCGACAACAGCGTTTGCGAATAGACATTGGTCGACGATCGATGACACACCATGCCCTTGTATTTCGGATCAGCAAGGTCAACATAGGTCCTGGGTGGGTCGCTCACATCTGCTTTGTCGTAAAAGATGATGCGGGCGCGGCGCGAAAAGCCGAACCATTCATTGTCGGCATCCTGCAAATTGGCCGGGATGCGTTCTTCCAGCACCGAGCTGCCGATGCTTTGCAGCACGCCGGCCGTCTTGGCGCGCTCCAGCCGGGTCGTATCAACGGTCAACAGCACATCGGCGGGGCTGTTTTCGCCCTCCGCACGCATGCGCTCGATCAGTTCATCCGCCTTGCCTTCAATGCGGTTGATGGTGATGCCGGTTTGTTCGGTGAAGTCGGAATAAAGGCGCTCATCTGTGTCGTAATGGCGTGATGAATAGAGGTTCAATTCCCCCTTTGAATGGCCATCCGCAAGAGCGGGAACGGAGAAACTGACAGCACTCATCAGCGCTGCAAGGGCTACCTTTGGGAGTAATTGGGCTTTCATGATCATGCCTCTCTATAACTTGACAACAAGGGTCCTATTATAGCGAGACAAGAAGATCAATAGTAAATATGAGTACCATAGTCCAATTTATGGACTCCGCATCATAGGCCGTAGAAGCAGCGCTTGCCCGGTATGCGGTGCGGCTGATCGTCAAACCAGATCTCAAGGCAATGACAGACCATACGATCTGATGGATTTGCCCGCCAAACTCGGCTATCAGATGCATTGGCGGTCCCGTAGCTCAGCAGGATAGAGCAACGGATTCCTAATCCGTAGGTCGCGCGTTCGAATCGCGCCGGGATCACCACAGTCACGGCACAAGAAGGGCCGAACGCCTGACCATCAGCAATGGGCGCTCTGGAAGCCCGGCGTTGAGCTGTGTATGCGTTTGAAATCATCGTTGATGAGATGAAGCACCGTTGAAATCGCCGGTCGCATGTCGAGCAGCACCTGATCGTCGGCGGTTTCCACCGCATCGATGAGGCAACCCACGAGGTCGCGACATTCACTGATGTCCAGATCGAACACCGGCCGAGGAGCAGGAAGAGCATTCATGGTCGTTGCCTCTCGTTGACCTGTCTACTATCCCTCTTTAAGCAAGCAGCGTGCCAACAATAAACAATTGTTCTGGATAGGTTTTTTGTGCTAGGCTGTAGACGCGTCTTGCGGAATGCGAATTGAGATTCGCAATCTGACCCAAAACGAAGTCCATCCCTGGGGTGAAGGTTAACGCCCGGCCTTTTTCCAGTAGTGTTCAAATATTTCGTTCTGGTCCGGTCGGTTCTCTGCAATCGGACGCACAATCTTGGTGACATTCATGAAATGGCGATAGTTGAGGTTGTCGTCGATGATGTTGCCCCCCCAACTTCCGCAGCCCATGGACAGTGAAAACGGCAGACCATTGTCGAACGCTCCGCCCGTGGCAAAACTGTGCGGCTGGTTGACGATGACACGGCAGGTCGGCAGCGTCATGCCCAGTTGCAACGGCCTTTGCTCATCGCGGCTGTGCAGCCCGACCGAGTGCCCGGCTCCCAAATGATCGAAGATTTCGCCAGCGAGCTTGGCCGCATGATCGAAGTCGCGGGCACGGTACAAAGTGGTTGCGAGCGATAGTTTTTCGCCTGATTCAGGGTAGTGCGGGCCAATTCCACGCCCTTCCACAATCAGAAAGGCCGCGGTCTCTGCGCGCTCGACCCTGATTTGTGCGGCAGCAATGACTTGGTCGATATCCTTGGCGAGCATGGCGCGGTTGATTTGGCCCGTGCCGAACAAAACTGAGATGAGTTGCCATGCGTCCGTCCCCTCCACCAGGCGACCACCGGCGCGATCAAGATGCGCCAGAAACTGGTCGGCAATCGCATCGATCAGGATGATCGCGTTTTCGCTGCTACAAGATGTTGAATTGTCGAACCGTTTGGACGCGGCGATCTTGGCGGCTGCCTCGGCCAGATTGGCGGTTTCATCGACGATAACCGACACATTGCCCGCCCCAACCCCGATGGCCGGAGTGCCGCACGTCGCTGCGCGGCGCACATTGTCCTGACTGCCCGTTGCAACAAGCAGATCAACCCGCTCCATCAGCAATTGAGCTTTGGCCTTAGCGACGGGTTGCGGGATCATCTGCACCAGCGCGCGATCGATACCAATTTTGTCGAACTCGGCATGAATGTAGCCAATGAGGCGCTCGCAAACCGCCGCGCCCTTTGGCGAAGGGGCAATGATGATCGCATTACCGCATTTCAGAGCATTGACGATGTTGTTGACCGGCGTTGCCACCGGGTTGGTGGAAGGCACGATAGCCCCGACCACGCCGACAGGTCGCGCAATTTTTGTGATCCCGGTCGCAAGATCATTCTCGATCACGCCATGCGTTTTTGCATGACGAATGTCGCGCAGCAGCCCCAGTGTCTTGCGGTGGTTCTTGGTCATCTTGTCGGCGACATTGCCGAGACCGGTTGTTTCCACCGCCATGGTGGACAATTCCGTGTTTCGGGTGGGTTCCATCACCGCCCAGGCCGCTGCGAGCGCGGCATCATCATAGCGTTGCTGCGAGCCGTTGGCCTCAAATGCTTTCTGCGCGGTCCGGGCGCGGGCAACCAGATTCTCGATCAGCACGCCAATCGACGCATCGCCAATCTTTCGCGAAGCGATCATCATGTCCTTCCTTTGCCCTTATCGATGCCCTTGTGTTGCGCCGCCCACAAGCCCGTTCGACAACGCCTTGATCAAACCGCCCATACAGGCATACTCGTCTCAAAACAAAGGGAGGCAACTATGCTCAAACTTATCAAGGCCGCTTTGGCGGTAACGGTGCTGACGTTCGGCGCCGCACAAACGGCGATGGCAGACGGTCATCAGGTCATCGGTGAAGTGAAGTTTCTCATTCCCGGCGGCGCCGGTGGCGGCTGGGACGGCACGGCGCGCGGCACCGGGGAGGCGCTCACCAAGGCTGGCATCGTCGGCAATGCGACTTATGAAAACATGTCCGGCGGCGGCGGCGGCAAGGCGATCGCCCATATCATCGAGACCAAGGATCAAGACACGCTGATGGTGAATTCCACGCCCATCGTGATCCGATCGCTGACCAAGGTCTTTCCGCAATCCTTCCGCGATCTCACACCGATTGCCGGAACGATTGGCGACTATGGCGCAATCGTCGTCAATAAAGACAGCGACATCGCCGATCTCGCCGGTCTGGTCGCAGCCTATAAGGCTGATCCGACCAATGTTGCCGTCGGCGGCGGCTCTGTCGCCGGTGGTATGGACCACCTGATCGCTGCGCTGGTGATGAAAAATGCCGGAACCGACGCGACCAAAGTCAAATACATCCCCTATGATGCGGGCGGAAAGGCCATGGCTGGCTTGCTCTCCGGCGAGATCAAAGCGTTGGCAACCGGCTTTGGCGAAGCGGTGGAACTCGCGCGCCAGGGCGAAGTGCGCATTTTGTGCGTGACGTCGACAGAGCGCAATGCCGCAATGGACAGCGTGCCGACCTGTGACGAAGCAGGATCGACCGGCACGGAATTCGTCAACTGGCGCGGATTCTTCGCCGCTCCCGGTCTGCCGGACGACAAGAAAGCCGCCTATATCGAGGCGCTCAAGAAAATGTACGATACCGATGAGTGGGCGACCGTTCGCGACCGCAACGGTTGGGTCGACATTTTCAACGCCGACGCCGACTTCGTGAAATTCCTGGAAGGTCAGGAAGAGCAGATCGGCGGGTTGATGAAAGAACTCGGGTTTCTTTGATCGGCAGATCGAATGACGGATCGCGCCTCAAAGCCTTCTCCCCTGTGGGGAGAAGGTGGCCGAAGGCCGGATGAGGGGTGGAGCGTGATGGCTCCGTATCACCGCAGCCCGCTTCGATTGCTTTCCATTCACGGGCCTGTCTCTCCCCTTGCGGGAGAGATGTCACCGAAGGTGACAGAGAGGGGTATCGCTCCCGGGCGCGCTCTTAAATGTGGGCGCGAAGCTCCCCCCTCTGCCTCCGCTTTGCTTCGGCATTTCCCCCTCAAGGGGGGAGAAGGGTGTGTGCCGCGATCGCACGGCATGCATAAGACACTGCGAGATATGAGCTTCCAATGACACTCTCTCGCGATCGCATTGGCGGCGTTCTCCTGCTTCTTTTCTGCGGCATCTATGCCTTGAAAATTGGCGATATTCGCCTGCTGCCGTTTCAGGCCAATCAGGCCTTTACGCCGCGTACGATCCCCGAAGTTCTGGCTGTACTCGGTGTTGGGCTGTCGCTGCTGGTAGTCATCTTCCCGTCTGACAATGAAAATCTCAGCCTGCGCGGCCTCAACTGGCCGCTGGGATTGGCGTTTCTCGTTCTCATGTCGGCCTATGGATTCACCGTGCGCCCGCTCGGTTTCCTGCTCGCAACGTCTTTGTTTTTGATGATCGGCTTTGCCATGCTTGGCGAGCGCAGCCCGGCCAAATTGCTGCTCGTGGCGGTGCCGCTGGTCGTCGCCTTCTGGGTGTTGATGAATTACGGCCTGTCGGTCTTCATCGAACCGCTGCCGGCGTTTTTGCGAGGCTGATGGCATGATCGACGGCATCCTCATCGGGCTGGCGACGGCTTTCACGCTGCAAAATATCGCCTTCGTGCTGATGGGGTGTCTGGTAGGAACCTTTATCGGCATGCTGCCGGGCCTCGGCCCGATGTCGGCGATTGCGCTGATGATCCCGATTGCTGCATCGCTCGACCCGTCCGCCGGGATCATTTTGATGGCCGCCGTCTATTATGGCGCGATTTTCGGCGGCTCGACCTCCTCCATCCTGATCAACGCACCGGGTGTCGCTTCCACCGTCGCCACGTCATTTGACGGCTATCCGATGGCGAAATCCGGCAAGGCGGGCAAGGCACTCGCCATTGCCGCCTATTCTTCCTTCTGCGGCGGTGTGATTGGAGCCATCCTGCTGTTGATCGCTGCGCCCTATCTCGCGTCGGTGTCGCTGTCGTTCCAATCGACGGACTATTTCGCACTCATGGTGCTTGGACTGTCCGCAGTCGCGGCCTTTGCCGGCAAGGGTGAAGTGCTCAAAGCGCTGCTGATGACGGTGGTCGGGTTGATGCTGTCGACCGTGGGAACAGATCAAACGGTCGGCGTGCCGCGCTTCACGCTGGGCATGCTCGATCTGGTTGACGGGATTTCGTTCCTGTTGCTCGTCATGGCGACATTTGCGCTGTCCGAAGCGCTGATGGCAATCATTAAGAAGGTCGATGAATCCAAGCGCGATGAGGAGCGCAAGGCGGCCGCTGAACTCGGCTCCATGGCCATCTCGAAGGAAGAGGTGAAAGAGATGCTGCCGGTTGTACCGCGCACATCGGTGCTCGGCTTCATCATCGGCGTGCTGCCCGGCGCGGGAGCGACCATCGCTTCCTTTCTGGCCTATGGGACCGAACAGCGGCTGGCAGGATCTGAAAAGGGCAAAGAGTTTGGCAAGGGTTCGGTGCGCGGTCTGGCGGCGCCGGAATCTGCCAACAATGCGGCCGCGACCGGCTCCTTCGTCCCGCTGCTGACGCTTGGCATACCGGGGTCCGGCACGACCGCAATCATGCTGGGCGCGCTGATCGGCTATGGCATTCAGCCGGGCCCCCGCCTCTATATCGATCAGCCCGATGTCTTCTGGTCGGTGATCATTTCTATGTGGCTCGGCAATATTGTGCTGCTGATCCTCAACCTGCCGCTCATTCCCTATATCGCGCGCGTTTTGGCGATTCCGGCCCGCTTTCTGCTGCCGCTGATCCTGTTTTTCTCGCTGATCGGCGTCTATTTCGTCTCCTTCAACACATTCGACATTCAGTTGATGGTGTTGTTCGGATTAGCGGCGACGATTCTACGTCTGCTCAATTTCCCGATGGCGCCGATGATTCTGGGCTTCATCCTTGGCGGCATGATGGAGGAGAATCTGCGCCGGGCCTTGCTGATCAACAATGATTCCTGGTCATTCCTTTGGGAGCGTCCACTGACCTTCACCATTCTGCTCATCGCTGCTTTGTGTCTGTTCGTACCGATGCTGTCCGGTTTTTGGCAGAAGCGGAAACTGGCCAAGGCCGGTCATGTCAGTCCGGACTGATCGCCATGGCGCAGACCGATAGTCCATCGGTCTGGCATGCCACATTGCTTGCGCTGGCGCTGGGCGGTGCGGGAGCCTTTGTCGCAGCGCTGATCGGCCTTCCCGCCCCGGCGCTCACGGGGTCAGCCATTGCCATCACTCTGGCCGGTCTTGCAGGTCTGCATCTCGACGTTTTGCAGCCTATGCGCAATCTCGCTTTCCTCATCATCGGTATGACGATGGGCACGGGCGTGACGCCGGATGTGATCGAATCGGCTCGTCAATGGCCCATCACTTTCATCGCGCTCGCGGTCAGCACGGTGGCGACATTTGCGCTTGGCGCACTCATTCTGCGCCATTACTGGCGGTTCGACCGAGCCACGGCGATCCTTTCCTCCACGCCCGGACATTTGAGCTACATTCTGGGGCTTTCCACTGAAGGTCGGGGCGATATTGCAATTGTCAGCGTCGTCCAGAGCATTCGCGTGCTCGCGCTTACGCTACTGGTGCCATTTGCTATCGCCGGCTTCGGGCTGGTGGGGGAACCTGGCGTTCCACGCGCATCGATGGCCTTGGCGGGCCTGATCGTCACAACGCTGGGCGCAGCGGGTCTGGGTTTTTTGTTGCAAAGATTGCGTGTTCCGGCGGCTTTGTTGCTGGGAGGCATGTTCGTTTCAACGGCCCTCCATCTGTTCGGCTGGGTTGCCGGCGATGTGCCGCAATGGCTGTCCTGGCCCGCCTTTGCGGTGATGGGAACGGTCATCGGCACACGCTTTTCGGGCGTCCGGCTTGAGACGCTAAAAAGCAGCCTTGCCGCAGGCGGCGCGGTCACTTTCATCGCCTTTGCCGCTTGCCTCGCCGCTGCTCTGGTGGTTGGACAATTTGTCGATGTCCCCCTTTCCCACTTGCTCGTTGCCTTCGCGCCCGGCGGCGTGGAAGCGATGGCCGCCACCGCAATCCTCATGAACGCCGATCCGGCCTTTGTGGCCGCCCACCATGTTTGGCGGCTCACAATATTGACGTTTCTGACACCGCTGGTTCTGAGCCGCGACCGGATATAGAAGAGAGCAGGAATCACGCGAAGGTCACGAGATGCCGATCGAATTCGTTGCCCCTCAAACCACCGGAGAGACGCTGGCTTTCTGCGTCGCGTTGGCGACGTTACTTGTGGGGCTGATCTTCATGACGATCCCGCATCGCTTTGGGCGCTTTCTTGGGATTTATGACATGAGCGCTTCCGGTATTTCGGAACTGCGATCCGCTTTCGGTGGCAGTTGGGTGGGCTTCGCGCTGGCTGCGATTCTGTTTGCCCAACCGCTGATCTATCTGGCGCTCGGTACCGCCTTTGTCTTCATGGTGATCGGGCGCGTCATTTCCTTTCTTGCAGACCGCAGTTTCAACGGACAAACCGTCGCAGCCCTGCTGATTGAAGCCGCCGCAGGCTTTGGGCTGCTGGCTTATCCCCTGCAAATCATTCCCTGACGCATATCGGCCAAAAAACCCGACAAAAGTCGTAAACCTATTCGTCTGCGCAGCATCCAAGCCGGTTGCGGCGTCCAAAAACGCATGCTAGTGGAACCGCGGCTTTGCGGACGTGATGGTCCGTGGCCTGAAACAATCAACAAGTCGCGCACCAACTTGCAGGGCCATTTGGCATCGGCGGTGGTGCCAAACCGCCAGAGAAGCTCACCCTTGGCAAATTCTTCTTCCTCAGCATCCGGCCTGATTTCCGGAGTGGCAGAGCGCTATGCGTCTGCCTTGTTCGAATTGGCCGCATCGGAAAAAAGGCTGCCCGCCGTTGAAAAGGATCTCGGTCGTGTCTCAGCGTTGTTGGACGGTAGCGACGATCTAATGCGTCTGATCCGGTCTCCGGTCTTTTCCGCGGACGAGCAACAAGATGCGATCTCCGCTGTGCTGAACAAGGCCAAGATCACCGGGTTGGTCGGCAATTTCATTCGCGTAGCCGCCGCCAATCGTCGCCTGTTCGCCGTACCGGACATGATCCGTTCCTTCCGCCAGAAGCTGGCGGAACATCGTGGCGAAGTCAGCGCAGACGTCACGGTCGCTCATAAACTGACTGCCGCGCAGGAAAAATCACTCAAGACAACGCTCAAAGGTGTTGTCGGCAAGGATGTTGCCCTCGATGTGAGCATCGACTCGGCCCTGCTTGGCGGCATGATCGTCAAGGTCGGTTCGCGCCAGATCGACACATCCCTGAAAACCAAACTCTCATCTCTGAAGCTCGCGCTTAAAGGGGCTGCATAATGGATATTCGCGCTGCGGAAATTTCCGCAATTTTGAAGGACCAGATCAAGAATTTCGGCAAAGAGGCCGAGGTTTCCGAGGTCGGTCAGGTGCTTTCGGTGGGTGATGGTATCGCCCGCGTGTACGGCCTCGACAATGTGCAGGCCGGTGAAATGGTGGAGTTCCCCGGTGGAATTTCCGGCATGGCGCTGAACCTTGAAACTGACAATGTCGGTGTCGTGATCTTCGGTAATGACCGCGAGATTAAGGAAGGCGACACGGTCAAGCGGACCGGCGCAATTGTGGACGTTCCCGTCGGCAAGGAATTGCTTGGCCGCGTGGTTGACGGTCTCGGCAATCCGATTGACGGCAAGGGCCCGATCAAGGCCAAGAACCGCGCCCGTGTGGATGTGAAAGCTCCGGGCATCATCCCGCGCAAATCGGTGCATGAGCCGATGGCAACCGGCCTGAAGGCGATCGATGCGCTTATCCCCGTTGGCCGTGGCCAGCGCGAATTGGTGATTGGCGACCGCCAGACCGGTAAAACCGCCATCATTCTCGACACCTTCCTGAACCAGGCACCCGCTCACAAGGGCGATGACGAGACAGACAAGCTGTACTGCGTCTATGTCGCCGTTGGTCAGAAGCGCTCAACCGTTGCGCAGTTCGTGAAGGTTCTCGAAGAACGCGGCGCGCTGGAATATTCGATCATCGTTGCGGCAACCGCATCTGACCCGGCGCCGATGCAGTATTTGGCACCGTTTACCGGTTGCGCTATGGGCGAGTTTTTCCGCGACAACGGCATGCACGCCTTGATCGGCTACGACGATCTGTCCAAACAGGCCGTTGCTTATCGCCAAATGTCCCTGCTGCTTCGCCGCCCCCCCGGCCGTGAAGCCTATCCCGGTGACGTTTTCTACCTGCATTCGCGCCTTCTGGAGCGTGCAGCCAAGATGGGCGACGACGCCGGCAATGGTTCACTGACCGCCCTGCCGGTTATTGAAACCCAGGGCAACGACGTTTCCGCCTTTATTCCAACCAACGTGATCTCGATCACCGATGGGCAGATCTTCCTTGAAACGGATTTGTTCTTCCAGGGCATTCGCCCGGCGGTGAATGTTGGTCTGTCGGTGTCCCGCGTGGGTTCATCCGCGCAGATCAAGGCGATGAAACAGGTCGCCGGTTCGATCAAAGGTGAGTTGGCGCAGTATCGTGAGATGGCCGCCTTTGCTCAGTTTGGTTCAGACCTTGATGCGGCAACACAGCGCCTGCTCAATCGCGGAGCGCGTTTGACTGAACTGCTGAAGCAACCACAATTCTCGCCGTTGAAGGTGGAAGAACAGGTTGCCGTGCTGTTTGCCGGTGTGAACGGTTATCTGGACGGTCTTGAAGTCAACCAAGTTGGCGATTTCGAAGAGGGTCTGCTTGCTTCACTGCGTTCGGAGCATCAGGAGCTTCTCGATACGATCGCAACCAAGAAGGCGTTGGACGACGACCTCGAAGGCCAGTTGAAAGCGGCAATCGACGCTTTCGCCAAAGGCTTCAGCTAGGCCGTTGGGAAGGATTAGCCCTCCATGGCTTCACTGAAGGACCTTAGAAACCGGATCGCCTCGGTCAAGGCGACGCAGAAGATCACCAAGGCCATGCAAATGGTCGCGGCGGCAAAGCTGCGCCGCGCCCAGCAGGCTGCGGAATCGGCCCGTCCGTTTTCGCAGCGCATGGATGCTGTGATGGCCAATATTGCTTCCGCGATCGGCGATTCCGAAAGCGCACCCAAACTGCTCTCGGGAACCGGCAACGATCAGACTCATCTTCTGGTGGTGGCAACGGCCGAACGCGGCCTTTGCGGCGGCTTCAACTCATCTATCGCGCGGCTGGCTCGAGACAAGGCGCGCGAATTGCGTGCCTCCGGCAAGCAGGTCAAGATTTTGCCGATTGGCAAGAAAGGCGCTGACATTTTGAAGCGCGAATTTGCCGATCTCATGCTGCCGACGGTCGATCTGCGCGATGTCAAACATGTTGGCTTTGAAAACGCCAATGCCATCGCCAAACAGGTGCTGGACCTGTTCGATTCGGGCGAGTTCGACATTGCAACGCTGTTTTATGCCGAGTTCAAGTCGGTCATTAGCCAGATTCCGACGGCGCAGCAGGTGATTCCGCCCGAAATTGCCGCGGTGGACAGTGAGCCGGAGGCCAACTCCGCCTCGACAATGTATGATTATGAGCCCGATGAGTCGGAAATTCTCGAAGATCTGTTGCCGCGCAATGTTGCGGTGCAGATTTTCCGCGCATTGCTGGAAAATGCGGCCTCCGAGCAGGGCGCGCGCATGTCGGCGATGGACAATGCGACCCGCAATGCGGGCGAGATGATCGACAAGCTGACGCTGACCTATAACCGCCAGCGCCAGGCTCAGATCACCAAGGAACTCATCGAGATTATTTCGGGCGCAGAAGCGTTGTGATAGTGTTTGGCCATGGCAGATGAACCATTCCCTATCGTTATGGAACATCTGAAGGCCATTCGTTCTCAATTGGACCGGATGGAGAATGATATCAGCGATTTGAAACTGCGGGTCTCATCGGTGGAAAGACATGTTGCATCTCTGCATGTTGATATGGCGGCGATGAACAAGCGGATGGATAATTTTGACGAAAGACTATTGCGGATCGAACGTCGTTTCGATCTCGTAGAAGCATAGGAAAACAGGGTAGACACATGGCGAAAGCAGCAGCCCCGAAGAAGCCAGCGGCCAAGAAGGCCCCGGCAAAGAAAGCTCCGGCAAAGGCCGCAGCGTCCAAGAAAGCCCCCGCAAAGTCGGCAGCAGCGTCGGGCACGCAAGGCAAGATCAGCCAGGTCATCGGCGCCGTTGTTGACGTGCAGTTCGACGATCATCTTCCGGCAATTCTGAACGCGCTTGAGTGCGACAACAATGGCAACCGTCTGGTTCTCGAAGTTGCGCAGCATCTTGGCGAAAACACTGTTCGCACCATCGCGATGGACGCAACGGAAGGCCTCGTGCGTGGCCAGTCCGTGGCGGACACCGGCGCGCCGATCGCCATGCCCGTGGGTGACGAAACGCTTGGCCGCATCATGAATGTGATCGGCGAGCCCGTCGATGAAGCCGGGCCGATTGGCGCATCCAGCAGCCGTCCTATCCATGCCGAAGCGCCCGACTATATCGACCAATCTACCGAGTCAGAAATTCTGGTCACCGGCATCAAGGTTGTGGATCTGCTCGCACCCTACGCGAAGGGCGGCAAGATCGGCCTGTTCGGCGGCGCTGGCGTGGGCAAAACCGTGCTCATTCTGGAACTGATCAACAACATCGCCAAGGCGCATGGTGGTTATTCCGTCTTCGCCGGCGTGGGTGAACGCACCCGCGAGGGCAATGATTTGTATTGGGAGATGATCGAGTCCGGCGTGAACAAGGATCCGCAGGAGAACAAGGGGTCCGCTCTCGGGTCGAAATGCGCCATGGTGTTTGGCCAGATGAACGAGCCGCCCGGAGCCCGTGCCCGTGTGGCGCTGTCCGGTCTCACAATCGCGGAGGAATTCCGCGATCAGGGCCAGGATGTGCTGTTCTTCGTCGACAACATCTTCCGCTTCACGCAGGCCGGCTCGGAAGTGTCCGCTCTGCTGGGTCGTATCCCATCTGCCGTGGGCTATCAGCCGACGCTGGCAACCGATATGGGTGCCATGCAGGAGCGCATTACGACAACCACGAAGGGGTCAATCACCTCGGTGCAGGCCATTTACGTCCCTGCCGACGACCTGACTGACCCCGCGCCTGCTACATCATTTGCTCACCTCGACGCGACCACGGTGTTGAACCGTGCCATCGCTGAAAAAGGCATTTATCCGGCTGTGGATCCGCTCGATTCGACTTCGCGCATGCTTGACCCGCAAATCATCGGTGAAGAGCATTACGACGTTGCCCGTCAGACACAGGAAGTGCTTCAGCGCTACAAGGCGTTGCAGGACATCATCGCGATCCTAGGCATGGACGAACTGTCAGAAGAAGACAAGTTGGCCGTAGCACGCGCTCGCAAGATCGAACGCTTCTTGTCGCAGCCCTTCTCGGTTGCCGAGGTCTTCACCGGCTCGCCAGGCAAGCTGGTTGATCTGGAAGACACGATCAAGGGCTTCAAGGGTCTCGTCGCGGGCGAGTATGACCACCTGCCGGAAGCTGCCTTCTACATGGTCGGCGACATCGACGAAGCCATTGAAAAAGCGCAGAAACTGGCAGCAGAAGCGGCATAAGGCACGATGGCTGACAATTTCACATTCGAACTGGTGTCGCCGGAGGAGCTTCTTGCATCCGGCGATGCGCAGATCGTGACCCTGCCGGGAACGGAAGGCGACATGGGTGTTTTGGCCGGGCATGCGCCCGTCATGACCAGCCTTCGGCCTGGTCTTGTCACGGCAAATCTCACGGAAGGCGGTGAAACCAGCTATTTCGTGCGCGGCGGCTTTGCCGATATCAGCCCTGCGGGCGTCACCATCCTTGCAGAATTCGCGGTGCCTCAGAAAGACCTGACACGCGAGATGTTTGAAGAGCAGAAGCGCATCGCGCAGGAAGATTATGACAAGCACCATGCTGCAGGTGATGAGGCGAAGGCCGCAAATGCCCGCTCCTACCTTGATCAGCTCAACCACATGGAACCGTCCATCCTTCCTGCATAAAGCTTTCGGTCAGATCATGACTTTCGGCGGGTCATGCCATGTCGGCACGGCCCGTTTTCTTTGCCTGGTGCACACTTGCCCTGGAGCAAGTCTCGTCCAGATTGGAGCAGTTTGATGGGATGGATTTTTCGATCTGGCAAGGAGAACACCGCAGAGCGATGCTGGGCATCGCGCGAGGATTTCGACGCCGCCAGAGCGGAAAAGACACCCAAGCAAGCAATGTACAAGACAATGAAAATGAGAAGTAGTTTGCAATCGTTTGAACTTGTTTCTTTGCGCCCTGACTGCGTTGCGCACGAACTTGTGGTGCCCGCACCGCGGCATCGCACGCGCCTTGTCAGGTCACAAACTCCCTGCGCTCAAACGATTCAATCTGGGCGAGATTTGCTCTAACCGAAATAATCCAGAAATCGCCCGATATTGCCGCGAAAGCCCGCTTCGAAGTCGCCATCGCCGGGGTGATAGACGCTCTCATATGAGATAACGCCATCATAGCCGTCCGCACGCAGCGCGTCAGCGATGGGTTGAAACTGCCCGCCAAGCTGCCCCTCTCCCATGGGCCGCACTTCAAGAGTGGCGCGCGGCAGATCGGCACAAACATCTTTGATATGGATGTGGCCGAGATAGCCGTCCCGCAGCAAAGCATAGCCATCAGGATAAGCGATCTCGTTGCACCAGCAATTGTTGGCCGGGTCCCAGAGAACTTTCAGCGTGTCCCTGGCATCGAGATCATCGATGAGTTTGCGCGCCGTGTAACAGGAATTGACCATAGTGCCGTTTCCGGTCTCCACAACAAGCCTGATATTTTCCTTGCGCGCGACCTCCACCGCAGGTGCGATGAGGGGAAGCTGCGCATCCCAGGCTCCCTTGGCGACGTTCCATCTTTCAGCGCCATGAGCCCCCCAAAGGATCGCCTCCTTCTTTCCCGTCATGATGCGCACGGTGGAACAGTCAAACTGATGCGCCATGTCGATGCAGCGCTTCAGCGCCTCCATGTGGCGTTGATGCTCAGCATCGCCGGGTCTGGCGGTGGCCATCACCTGACCGGCAAAGAGATGCCTTGAGATGCAGGACACGCTCTTTTCGTGTTTGCGGATCAACGCAAGCGCTGCCGAGCGCTCAGCCGCGTCAAGATCGCCAACCTCCTTGTCGCCGATGAATTGCAGCTCGGCATAATGCAGGCCGAACTCGTCCATTACGGAAAGCGCGTGACCCAGATCACGACTGATGCCGTCAGTGATAACGCCGGTCTTCACCGCTTCAGCCCTGTTCCAATGATCTCTTCCGTGATCAGTGCCACCGACTGATTGTCGCCTTCCGGATGGCGCGTGCGACCGGCTTGAAACATCTGCATCGCAGTGGAGGCTGTGAACAGCGGAACGCCAAGCTCCATAGCAAGATCGAGCGCGATGGTGAGATCCTTGTGCATCGTATTGATGTGGCTGCCGGTCTTTTCAAACCGCCGGTTCATGACATTGTCGAGCGAACCATTGACGATGCCGCATCCGGCGGCAGACGTGGAAAACACCTTGTGCAGCACTTCGCCTGAAACACCGGCCTTTGCCGCCAAAGCCGTTGCTTCGAATGCACCGGTGAAGATCGAGCCGATCAGCGATTGCAAACACGCCTTGACCGTTTGCCCCATGCCGATCTCGTCGCCCACTCGGTGGATCGTGCCGCTGACCGCCTCCATAAAGGGCTGCGCGCGACCCATTGCGGACTCAGACCCGGCCGCCATCATGGTCAGCGTTCCGTTCTGCGCCCCAGGTCGCCCGCCGCTCACGGGACTATCGACGAGTTGCAGATCATGGCCAACCAAGCGCTCGCCCAAGGCGCGCATTTCGCCCGGTTTGATTGTCGCCGATATGATCACGACAGCACCGGCGGGCAGCGCAGAGACGAGACCGCCATTGCCCGCCTCGCCAAAGAGAACAGTTTCCGCCTCCCCGCCATGCATGACCATGACAAAGGCCGCATCACAGCCCTGCGCCGCCTCTTCCGTTGAGCTGGCCTCCAAACCGCCCATGGCCAGAAAGTCCGCCATGCGGTTCGGTTTGAGATCATATCCCGAAACGTCGAACCCCGCAGCAAGCAGGTTTTTCGCCAGGCCAGACCCCATATCGCCCAGCCCGATTACGCAGACCTTTGCCATAACACTCCTCCCCAGAATATCCACCTTGATCGACAGGGGTGCTCAAAGGCCCCAGACAGAACCGAAAGCGGACAAGGACCACAAGTCAAGCAGGCGCTGCGACTTGTGAGACCATCATACCCCAAGCTACCCTGGCCGAAGAGAGTGCCACAGCAAGGGACCGTGAACTGAAGGTGGCGAACCGCGCGGCCTCGGCCGATGACATTTGCTGCCAGCATGATCGCGCGCTCCGACGCGGAGGCGGAGGCGCTTATTGGCCGGGTCCGAATGCTGGTGAGCACCATCCTGTGCCTCACAGTCGTTGCCTTGTTGTTTCAGCTTCCCGCGGAAACCGTGGAGTTGCGGCGATCGGAGCTCTATGCCGCTCTCGCGGTCACCGCGCTTTACATAGATCTTGGTTTTGCGTCCTACTGCCTGGCGCGATCCGCCCATTATCACCCCTGGCACGGTTTCGTCTTTGCGATGCTGGAAGTCGCGCTGGTCCTCGCCAACATCTATTTTGACATTCGAGATGCGCAGACCAACTCCTTGTTCGCCCTGGCAAGCCCTCCGGTCCTCATGCTCGCGCTCGTCTTGGTTTTGCAGGTGTTGCGATACCGCATTGTGGTTCACGCGGCGGTGTCTGTTGGCCTGATAAGCGGCGTGGTGCTCCTGCTCGCGTCAGACATCTCACTTCCGGTCGACCCTACCGCACGGGTGCTGGACGAGTTGTTGCTGATGTATTCTCCGCCGCCCAATGGTGTGCGGCTCATCATGCTCGCCGTGCTGGCAACCATTGTTGGCTTGGCCATCATGCGCTCGCGCAGACTGATGGAAACCATCGCGCACGAATTGGAGGAAAGCCACAATCGGAACCGCTTTCTGCCGAGCGAGCTGACAAGCCAAATGTCCGATACCGACCTGCAAACACTGCGTCGGGACAGCGAACGCGAGGTGGTGGTGATGTTCGTCGATATGCGCAACTTCACAGCGCTCAGCGGCGACAGGTCACCTGCAGACACCGCCGCTCTGCTCACCACCTATCGCGGGCTGGTCATGGACGCCGTGCTCGACCATGACGGTATCGTCGACAAGTTCATTGGCGACGGCGTGCTGTGCATTTTCGGGCTGGAAAGCTCATATGAGGTAGCCGCGCAGAAGGCAGTGTTGGCTGGACAAGGCCTCATGCAAAGCCTGGCGGAAGAAAACAAGAGACGGGCGAAACAGGGTGTAACGCCATTCCATATTGCAATCGCGCTGCATGGCGGATCGGTATTTGCCGCCGCAATTGGTGATGATAGACGCCTGGAGTTCACAGTGACCGGCCCAGAGCCGTGAACACGGCGTCACGTATTAAAGAATGGGCGAAACAGAACGATCACGCATTTGTGGTTTCGCAAGCCGTCACGAAAGCGGTGTTGAACGCGGATCAGCTACAAACGCTTGGACAACATGAGTTGCGGGGAATTTCCGCCCCAATCGAACTGTTCAGCGCCGGGTCAGTGAGCTGAGAGGCATGCCGAAGCTGACGATTTGCGGACATGATGGACGATCTTGGGTGCCCGCTGATTGACATCGCGCTGACCTGCGGCTTTGCCGACCAACCGCATCTCACCCGCGTGTTCAAACAACTTCAGGGCCAAATCTCAGGCCAGTGGCGGTTCACGCAGGAAGGTTGAAAGCGGTTTCGCAATAGCCGACTGCATCCTGCGACATACAGCAGACACGAGTGCGACACGCCGGTCGACGATGAGATTGATTGAACCAAGCTGGCACCTGGAACGCGCCGCGCCTAAACCCGCCGCTCCACCATCATCTTCTTGATTTCTGCAATCGCCTTGGCTGGGTTCAGGCCCTTCGGGCAAGCCTGGGTACAGTTCATGATCGTGTGGCAGCGATAGAGGCGGAATGGGTCTTCGAGATTGTCCAGTCGTTCGCCGGTCGCTTCATCGCGCGAGTCGATGAGCCATCGATAGGCCTGCAGGAGGATGGCCGGGCCGAGATAGCGATCACCATTCCACCAATAGGACGGGCAGGATGTCGAGCAGCAGGCGCACAGAATGCACTCATACAGCCCATCCATTTTTTCGCGGTCATCCGGCGATTGTTTCCATTCCCGCTCTGGCGTCGGCGTAACCGTTTTCAAATACGGCTCGATCGAGCGATGCTGGGCGTAAAAATGCGTCAAATCGGGCACCAGGTCCTTCACCACCGGCATATGCGGCAGCGGGTAAATCTTGATGGCGCCGGAGACCTCATCCATCCCCTTGGTGCAGGCCAGCGTGTTCGTGCCATCGATGTTCATGGCACAAGAGCCGCAAATACCTTCGCGGCAAGAGCGGCGGAAGGTCAGCGTTGAATCGATGTTGGATTTGATCCAGATCAGCGCGTCGAGAACCATCGGGCCGCAATCATCGGTGTTGACTGTGTATGTGTCGACCCGCGGATTGCCGTCATCATCCGGCGACCAGCGATAGATCTGAAACTCCCGCGTCGGCGCCTGCGCATCCGCCGCGATCTTCGTCCAGACCTTGCCGTCTTCAATACGGGAATTTTTGGGGAGTGCGAGTTCAACCATTAGGAGGCCATCTTTCTGGCTTCGAGCGCTAGCTCTATCGCGGGTTGGAGGTCATTATTGTCTTCAATACGCAACATACGAATATCGCGAACCGAGGGAGCAAACCATTCGTAGGCCAACGTCAAACGTTGGACGGCAGTTTGACAGGAAACCGTATCTACGGTCTCTTCACCAAAATAGACGCTACCTTGTTGCCTGTCAAAACCGCGCTCTCTTAGAAACTTACCGATGTCATTATAGGCATTCTGCCACGAATCGTTGTGATAGCTCTTCTTCAGCGTATCTGTATCCAAGTTGAATGTAATCGCATACATCGAACCATTCCTGCCTGCGCTGTTGTGTCCGAGTCGGGTCATGACGCTCGATCAAACACGATGTGACGCTCGAAATCGTCGATGATCTGAAGCATACGCTGAGAAGCTGATTGTGTACCAGACAGAACTTCGGCGAGAGAGCGCTTCTGGTAACGAAGATCGTTCAATCGACTCTGAAGGTCACGCAACTCAGAAAAAAGGTCGGACGGCACATCCATTGCGCCATCCTCGATGCAATCCATAACTTCATATGTGTCGGAAACGCAGCGATCAAAGGCCTTGGTTACGCGCTGACCTATCATCTGATAAACTGAGAACTCAAAGAAATCGAACATGGGTGGAACGGCACCGAACTCAGCTCGGGCCGAAAGCACAGGACGATCCGATCCGTTTTCGTGATCATATTTGCCGATAAGCCTTTCCAGGTCTCCCAGTGCACGTTCGATCTCTCCCAAAGCCTCTCGCAAGCTTCCGATTGCCCTTGCCCTTACAGCAGATCACCGAGCCTTCAGCCGCTGAGCCTTTTTCTCACGGCGGAATTCGACATATGCAGCCAATGACGCGACCGAACCAAGCGCGCCGATTGCTGCAAGCAGAATAGAGACCGGGTCGGGATCAAGACGGCGACTTTTCCGTCTGGTCGTCGTCGAGTTCGGAAGAAAGTCGTCGACCTCCAAGTCGGGCGCAAGCCGCAACCGTTCGTCCTCCGTCGGATTCCGCCCGTCAAGGCGCGCGAGCGTCTCGCCAAGATCCTCAGGAACGCCGGGCAGCTTGATCATGTCGCAATCCTAATACACCCGCGCCTTTGGCTTGATGTAGCTCACCTCGTTTGACAGCGTGTAGGTGTGCACCGGTCGCGTGTCGAGGCTCACCGTTTTGGCATCGACATCCGCGAAAGCCAGCGTGTGGTGCATCCAGTTTTTGTCGTCACGATCCGGATAATCCTCATGGGCGTGAGCGCCACGGCTTTCCTTGCGGTTTTGCGCCGAATCCATGGTCACGACCGCCTGGCTGATGAGATTGTCATACTCCATCGATTCCACCAGATCGGTGTTCCAGATCAGGCCGCGATCCGACACGCTGATATCATCCGACGCATTCCACACTTCGTGGATTTTCTCATGCCCCTCATCGAGAATTTCAGAGGTGCGGAAGACGGCGCAGTTGGACTGCATCCAGGCCTGCATGTCGTCGCGCAGTTTGGCCGTTGGCGTGCCGCCATCGGCGTGACGGAAATAGTCGAGCCGCGCCAGCGAATTGTCGCCCGCATCGGCTGGCAGCGGCGCGTGACTCTGGCCCGGCGTCAGCGTCTCGGCGCAACGCAGACCGGCGGCGCGACCAAAGACAACAAGGTCGATCAGCGAATTGGACCCCAGCCGGTTTGAACCATGCACGGAAACGCAAGCTGCCTCGCCGACTGCCATGAGACCCGGCACGACGTGATCGGGATCGCCATCAAGCTTCGTGACAACCTCTCCGTGATAGTTGGTGGGGATGCCGCCCATATTGTAATGGACGGTCGGGATGACTGGGATTGGCTCACGCGTCACATCCACACCGGCAAAGATCTTCGCGCTTTCTGAAATGCCGGGCAGACGTTCGGCGAGCAGGTCTGCATCGAGATGATCGAGATGCAGATATATGTGATCACCCTTCGGACCGACACCGCGACCTTCGCGGATTTCCATCGTCATGGACCGGCTCACCATGTCGCGTGGTGCAAGGTCTTTCACGGACGGCGCATAACGCTCCATGAAACGCTCGCCTTCGGAATTGACGAGATAACCGCCCTCGCCGCGCGACCCTTCGGTGATCAGACAGCCAGCGCCGTAAATCCCGGTCGGGTGAAACTGCACGAATTCCATGTCCTGCAGCGGCAGTCCGGCGCGCAGCACCATCGCATTGCCGTCACCCGTGCAGGTATGTGCCGAGGTGCAGGAGAAATAGGCCCGGCCATAGCCGCCCGTAGCCAGAATGGTCTTGTGCGCGCGGAAGCGGTGAATTTCGCCCGTAGCCAGATCCATGGCGACAACACCACGGCAAGCGCCGTCTTCCATGATCAGATCGATGGCGAAATATTCGATGTAGAACTCTGCATCATATTTTAGGCTCTGGCCGTAAAGCGTGTGCAAAATGGCGTGGCCGGTGCGGTCAGCCGCCGCACAGGTGCGCTGGGCAGGCGGCCCTTCGCCAAATTCGGTCGTCATGCCGCCAAAGGGGCGCTGATAGATCGTGCCTTGTTCGGTGCGCGAAAAGGGCACGCCGAAATGGTCCAGTTCGTAAACGGCCTTGGGAGCTTCACGACACAGATATTCAATCGCATCCTGATCGCCGAGCCAGTCTGACCCCTTGACGGTGTCATACATGTGCCACTGCCACGTATCCTTGCCCATATTGCCAAGCGACGCCGCAACCCCACCCTGCGCAGCAACCGTGTGCGAGCGCGTCGGGAAAACCTTGGTGATACAAGCCGTTTTCAGCCCTGCCTGAGCGGCGCCCAAGGTGGCACGCAGGCCGGCACCGCCCGCGCCGACGACGCAGACATCCACGGTGTGGTCGATGAAGGCGTAGACGCCTTTAAGGCTCGGCTTTGCAGCGGCTTCGGCTTTGCCGTTTGATGTCTCTTTCTTTGATGACGCTTTTGCCACGGCAGGTCAGCCTCCAAAGCCGAGTTTGAGAACAGCAAAGCCACAGGCCAGGGCCAGCGCGATGCAGAAAAATGTATTGCCGATCAGCAGCAGTTTGCCGGCACCACCATGCACATAGTCTTCAATGATGACCTGCATGCCCAATTTCATGTGGTAGATGCCTGAAGCCAGAACCAGCAGCAGCACGACGCTCGCAAAGGGCGAGGAAAGATATGCGACAGTTTGCTCATAGCTTGCGCCGTTGAGCGAAATGACGATCCAGGCAAAGGCGATGATCAAAACGACATTGGCCATTGCTGTGAGGCGCTGACGCCAAAAATGCTCAGTACCATCCTTGGCCGAGCCAAGACCACGCACCCGAGACAGCGGCGTTTGGAAGCGACCATTGTCCATCACGCACCTCCAGTCATGCCGGTCATGAGGATGACACCCCACATGAACAGGGTCAGAGCGATCGAGGCGAAAATATGAACCTTGGCCATCTGGGTGGTGAAGTTTTTGTCCAATGCCGCACCCGTGTCCTGCACCAGATGCTTGATGCCACCCAGCATGTGATGAATGAGCGCCCAAGTGTATCCGAATAGAATAAGCTTACCGATGATGGAGCCGAAGAACCAGTTCATCGTCGCAAAGCTTTCAGCGCCGGCAGCCGTTGCCAGAAGCCACCACGCCACGAGCAGAGTTCCGAAATAAAGCGCCGCTCCCGTGATGCGATGCATGATCGACATCACCATGGTGGGTATAGGTTTGTAGATGGAAAGATGCGGGCTGAGCGGCCGTTCTTTCATGCTGGAGGTCGTATCGCTCATGATCTCTTGTCGTGATGGCTTTGAAATCTTTACCTTGTTTAGTTGAGGCACAAGACGACGTCAAAGAATTTGGATAGGGTTGAGCTAGGCCATTGGGACAACACAATGGGTTTGGTTGGCGTGTACGGGAGCCAGTTTCTCGCGGACACAAGATCGGGATGCGGCACCCCGGCGAAGCATTCGCCAACCCAAGCGGCCAGCAATGGAGAAGTATCTATGCGTTTTTTTGCTGTCCTGTTTGTGTCGCTTTCCGCGATGCTTTTTGCCGCGTCGGCCCAGGCCGAGTCTCGCCACCACTGCCTTTATGGTTGCAGCTCTGCCGGGTATGACGGATTGCCTGTTCTACGCAACGATCATCTGCCGCAACCGGGACAGTATCATCCGCCGCGCTATCATGTTCAGCCGGTCAAGCGCCGTACGATCCGTCGCAGCCACCGGCGACAGTATCATCATGGGCACCGATACCACACACGCAGCTACCGCAAGACGCGGCGTCATCACGGATATCGCAAACATCGAAGCCATAGGCGCTACGCCAGGCCAACGCTCCACAATCGCACGAAGTACTGCCGGGACGAGCTGCACTGGATCGGCAAGCGCAAAGCCGTGCGCACATGCGTGTGGGTGCGCAATGACCTGATCTATCGCTACTGATCACGTCGCTTCGGCCTTAACGCGTGAACCCAAGCTTGGTTCACGCGGTGTTGAGCAGATGTTCCTTGTGAATGCCGCATTCGCTCAGCACGTTGTGGCCAACGCAACCAAGCAGACAGACCTGTCATGATCAGAACGCTTCTCGCCTCCGCCGCCCTAGCAACCACGCTGACTGCGGCGCCTATTGCGACCGCAATCGCAGCACAGCAAACCGCCATTCTCGCCGGTGGATGTTTCTGGTGCATCGAAAAGGACTTTGAGAAGGTCAAAGGGGTTGTTGACGTTGTATCCGGCTATACGGGTGGAACAACAGCCAATCCGACTTACAAAAACCATGTAGCAGCCGGGCATCGCGAGGCGGTGAAAGTCACTTATGATGACAGCAAAATTGATTATGCGACCCTGCTTCGCATCTTTTACAGATCCGTCGATCCAACAGATGCAGGCGGCCAGTTTTGCGACCGCGGGCATTCCTACACAACGGCGATCTATGCAACCACTGATGCGCAATTGAAGACTGCCAAGACTGTTCAAGCGGAAACAGAAGGCGTTCTTGGCAAACCACTCGCTACAGAGATCACAACGGCAAAACCGTTCACAGCCGCTGAGGACTATCATCAGAACTACGCGAGCAAGAACCCGATCCGCTACAACTTCTACCGCAGGTCTTGCGGTCGAGATTCGGGTGTGAAGGCACTTTGGGGAGAGCAAGCCTATCAGGGCATCGCCAAAACGAGCTAGGGCTAGGGTCAGGACCCTGGTCAACGTGCAAGGAGGAGCGTTTCATGCAGAGTCTTCGTAATCAGTCCACACAGAAGGCCATTTTCGCCGGACTTGCACTGATCTTTGCCACCAGTTTTGCCGTCATGACCATGGCGGCGGAACGGTGGATTACGAAAACCAGCCCTCACAGCGTTGAAGTGACCGCAGATCGGCTGGTAGCCGCCATCGAAAACGGCCCTCCCACCCTTTTTGCGCGCATAGACCATGCAGCCGGAGCCAAAAGCGCCGGGCTTGAACTTACCCCAAGCACCGTGGTTCTGTTCGGAAATCCAAAACTTGGAACGCCGATCATGCAAGCGGCTCCAAAGGCTGCGCTCGACCTGCCCATGCGCATCCTCATCTGGTCTCAGGATGGTCAGACCATGATGGGTGCACTTTCGCCACAAGCACTCAAGGATCGCTACAGCATCCAAGGTGCAGACAAGCAGTTTGAGGTCATGAACGGGGCGATCAATGGTTTGATGGAAGCGGCGGCGAAACCGTAATGCTGCCCTCAAATTGGCTGTGTCCTAAGGGTCACGGGCACCAAAACCTTGCACACTGCGGTGTACTCGACCATTTTATTGCCCTAAACCCGCAATAGATGCGGGATGCTGTGGTCGATTGGCGAACATCGAACAACCAGCAACCATGGTTTTGGGGACAAGGACTACGGATATGGTGAAGCTCGCCACGCAGGGCGCGAGCGCGATCGGTCGAAACTGGCAGCGCCTGCAAGCGCCAACTTTGATCTTTTGCGCAGCGCTGATTGCCACCGGATGCACGCGCGGATTTGGCTTTGGCCAGTCCAACAACACAACCAGCCTGCCGACCAATCAGCAGGCTGCCACTCCAATAACACCTGCGCCGCGTCAGCCGGTTCAGAACCAGCAATTGCAGCCCGTGCAGCCGCCCCAAACGGAAGTGGCTGCGGTGGAAACACCACAGGCTGTGCCGGAAGTGCAAACACCTGGGGCGGATCCCGCAGCGGCGGCGCAGCCTGTCACGCGCCAGGCGATGATCGGAGCCTGGACGGTGAGCACCGGCGGCTCCAACTGCCAGATTTTCCTTGCATTGACCAAATGGTCCGGTGGCTATCGCGCCGCCTCCCGTGGCTGCACGGCGCCGGCGATTTCCGATGTCCAGGCTTGGGATGTGAAGGGAAAACAGGTGGTGCTGGTCGATTCCTCAGGCAGTCAGGCCGCATCGCTTTTCCGTTCTGGTGACACACGCTTTGACGGTTCGACCAAGACCGGCGGAGCGATTTCGTTTACACGCTAGAACTCGTCAGGCGCTGCTGGGCGCATATATGCAATGAACCCGAAGGGCCTGAAAGCCGAGATTGAACGGCGTGTTGCTGCCGGTCAACTGACTGCCGACCCGGCTCAAAGCGCTACGATCGAAGCGCTCGACACTTTGTTGGAAGCACTGCATGCGCCAAAACTTGCCAACAAGGCGAGTGCGTTGGGTTGGTTCTTCAACAAGGCAAAAAAGCCCGCGGCTGGGCCACGAGGCGCCTATATCTGGGGCGGTGTGGGGCGCGGCAAATCCATGCTCATGGACATGTTCTTTGCCATGGCCCGCACTGAACCGAAACGGCGGGTGCACTTCCATGCCTTCATGCAGGACGTTCACGCGCGTGTTCATGCCTGGCGTCAGGGCTTAAAGACGGCCAAAGAACGCAGCGCAGACCCGATTCCGCCGCTCGCCGCACAATTCGCCAAGGAAGCGCGACTGCTCTGCTTCGATGAATTTGCTGTAACGGATGCAGCCGACGCAATGATCCTTGCGCGCCTGTTCACCGGTTTGATCGATCATGGCGTGACGATTGTCGCAACGTCCAACGTCCATCCCGACAATCTGTACAGGAACGGTCTCAACCGGTCCTACTTCATGCCTTTTGTTGCGCTGCTCAAGGAGCGCGTCGACGTTATTGAACTGGCCTCCGCCACCGACTATCGCATGGAGAAGCTGATCAATTCCGACGCCTACATGACCGGCGACAATCGATACACCACGTTCGACGCGCTGTGGCAGGACATGACAGCGGACCAACGCGTCGAACCGGCGACTTTGAACGTGGCGGGGCGCAAACTGACCTTTCCAGCGAGCTGTGGCGGTCTGTTGCGCACGGATTTCGATGCTTTGTGCAAAAAGCCGCTCGGCACGGGCGACTATCTCGCAATCGCTGAACGCTTTCGCACCGTGTTCATCGAAAACATCCCGGTAATGCAATATGATGAGCGCAATGCGGCCAAGCGCTTCATCGCCTTGATCGATACGCTATATGACACTGGCCGCATTCTGATCGCCTCCGCCGAAGATCGCCCCTCCAAACTCTACCTGGCTGATCAGGGCACCGAAGCCTTTGAGTTTGAACGCACGGTCTCCCGTCTGCGCGAAATGCAAAGCGATGAATGGTTGAATGCCGAGCGATAAGGCTCTCGCAGGTCATCTAGAGCAAGTCTCGCCCAGATTGGAGCAGTTTGATGGGATGGATTTTCCGATCTGGCAAGGAGAACACCACAGAGCGATGCTTGGCATCGCGCGAGGATTTCGACGCCGCCAGAGCGACAAAAGACACCCAAGCAAACGATGTGCAAGGCAATGAAAAAGAAAAGTAATCTGCAATCGTTTGAACTTGTTTCTTTGCACCCTGACTGTGTTGCGCCCATATCCGCAAACCGCCTTGTGGTGCCCGCACCAAGGCGTCGCACGCGCGCCCTTGGATCAAGGAATGTCGGGTCACAAACTCCCTGCGCTCAAACGATTCAATCCGGGCGAGATTTGCTCTAAGCGAGTCTTGCCATCGCGATTAGAGCACCCCGACGCGCGACTCGAGAAAAGCTGCCCATATTCTTCCTTTTACGTAAATCCCACAAGGAAATTTTTGTAGTTTTGTCGATGTATAGCGCCCAATCCGCTGCTGATTGGTTGCATAAACAGCCATCAACGTTACAACAGTTTCGAGACGGCTTTTGGCGGCACAGGCCGCTAATTTCACTTACGTAAAGGGAAGAATTAATGGCGCGCAAGAAGATCGCTCTCATCGGCTCCGGCATGATTGGCGGAACCCTCGCTCATCTGGCAACGCTGAAAGAATTGGGTGATGTCGTCCTGTTCGACATTGCCGAAGGCATCCCGGAAGGCAAAGCTCTCGACATTGCGGAATCGACCCCGGTTGACGGCGCCGATGTCGCGCTTTCGGGCACGCAGTCCTATGAGGCCATCAAGGATGCCGATGTGTGCATCATCACCGCTGGCGTGGCGCGCAAGCCTGGCATGAGCCGCGATGATCTTTTGGGCATCAATCTCAAAGTGATGGAGCAGGTTGGTGCGGGTATCGCCAAATATGCTCCAAACGCCTTCGTCATCTGCATCACCAATCCACTCGATGCCATGGTCTGGGCGCTGCAAAAATTCTCCGGCCTTCCCAAAAACATGGTTGTGGGCATGGCTGGCGTGCTGGATTCTTCACGCCTGAAGCACTTTCTCGCCGATGAGTTCGATGTCTCGATCAAGGACATCAATGCCTTCGTTTTGGGCGGCCATGGCGACACGATGGTTCCGATTGCGAAATACACGACCATTGCCGGTATCTCCCTGCCAGACCTCATCAAGATGGGCTGGCTGACGAAAGAGCGCATGGAAGAGATCTTCCAGCGCACCCGCCAAGGCGGCGGTGAAATCGTGGCTTTGCTGAAAACCGGTTCCGCCTATTACGCGCCCGCAGCCTCCGCGATTTCCATGGCCGAAGCCTATTTGCGGGATCAGAAGCGTATCCTGCCCTGCGCCGCCAATCTGAAGGGCGAATATGGCATTCAAGACATGTATGTCGGTGTGCCGGTGATAATCGGTGCCGGGGGCGTTGAGCGCGTTATCGAAATCGAGCTGAGCAAGAGCGATGAAAAAGCCTTCAACAAAAGCGCACAGGCGGTCGCCGATCTTTGCGAAGCCTGCGCAGAAATCGCTCCGAACTTGAAGTGACCCGACCATAGTCAAGCGTCATCCTTCGGCTTTGTCCAAAGGTGACGATGCAAATTGAGATGACGATCCCAGGGGAAGCCATAGCATGAACATCCATGAATATCAGGCCAAGCAGGTTCTCAAAGGCTATGGCGCGCCGGTGGCCGATGGCGTGCCCATCCTGTCTGCTGACCATATCGACAAGGCCGTTGATTCCCTTCCCGGTCCGGTCTGGGTCGTGAAATCTCAAATCCATGCCGGCGGGCGCGGCAAGGGCAAGTTCAAGGAACTGGGCGCGGATGCCAAGGGTGGAGTGCGCGTGTCCTTCTCCGCCGAAGAAGCCAAGGCCAATGCGCATGAGATGTTCGGCAACACGCTTGTCACTAAGCAAACCGATCCGAATGAGGACGCGCCTCTCACAGAACGAACCGGTAAGCAGGTCAACCGCCTTTACATCGAAGACGGAGCCGACATTGAACGCGAGCTCTATTGCTCCATTCTGGTCAATCGCGAGACCGGCAAGGTCGCCTTTGTGGCGTCCACAGAAGGCGGTATGGACATTGAAGCGGTTGCAGAGGAGACACCCGATAAGATCCATACAATCGATGTGGATCATTCGAAGGGCGTGACCGATGCGATCGTCGAGAAGCTCATTGCTGCTTTCAAATTGGAAGATGCGGCGGCCGAAGACGCAAAGTCGCTCTTTCCGACGCTTTACAAGGCCTTCACCGAGACGGATATGAGCTTGCTTGAGGTCAATCCGCTTATCGTCATGACCGACGGCCAACTGCGGGTGCTCGATGCCAAGGTATCTTTTGACAATAATGCAGAGTTTCGACAGCAGGATTTGCAAGACCTACGCGATCTCACCGAGGAAGACGAGAAAGAGATCGAGGCTTCGAAATATGACCTCTCCTATGTCGCGCTGGATGGCGATATTGGCTGCATGGTCAACGGGGCCGGACTTGCCATGTCGACCATGGATATCATCAAGCTTTACGGCGCAGAGCCCGCCAACTTTCTGGACGTAGGCGGCGGCGCGACGACCGAGAAGGTTACCGCCGCTTTCAAGATCATCACCGCTGACCCGAAAGTGAAGGGAATTTTGGTCAATATTTTTGGCGGGATCATGCGTTGCGACACGATTGCCGAGGGCGTTGTTGCAGCGGTCAAGGATGTGGGGCTGAAAGTGCCTCTGGTCGTGCGGCTGGAGGGCACGAAGGTCGAGGAAGGCAAGAAAATTCTCAACGAAAGCGATGTCGATGTGACAGCCGCCGACGATCTCGACGACGCAGCGCAGAAGATCGTGAGGGCGGTGAAGGGTTGATGGCGAGCACTTATTTCCACATATTATGTGGAAATAAGTGGAGATAGAAGATGAACATTACGTTGGCTATTGACGAAGACCTGGTGCAGCACAGTCGGAACTACGCATCCCGTCGAGGCACCACGCTCAACGCGCTGATACGGGAGCATCTGCAATCCCTTGTTGATGCGGAAAAACGTGTAGCTGAAGCACGCAAGGGAATGGCACGGCTGATGGAATCGTCCATTCTAGAATTTGATCCCGATACCGACATCAAGGAACTGAGCCGCAGCCGTGACACCCAGCGTTTTCATGGACACGAACATTCTGATCCACGCAGTGGAAAGCAAACCGCATGATCCACGTAAGCAGAAAATTGCCAGGCAGATTGTGCTTGCGGAAGTTTTCGGAGTGTCTGCGCAGACCGTCGCTGAGTTCGTCAACGTCACCAGCAAAGCGCGCATCAGTTTACCCGACCATGAAATCGCGCAGTGGATCGAGTATCTTTCCGCCATGCCCTTCACCGTATTGGATGCTGACATCGTCCGTCGCGGCTTCTGGTTCAAGCAGCGCTACCAGATCCAGTATTTCGACGGTGCGTTATTGGCCGCAGCGGAACGACTCGGCTGCGGGATATTCTACAGCGAAGATCTCAATCATCAGCAACACTATGGCGATGTCACTGCGATCAACCCTTATCGCTAGCTTGACCATCGCCTCCTTCACACTCCCCGCCCAGGCTTCACAGGACACCGACCCGGTCTTCGTGTTCAACCGCATCTGTTATGCGCAGGTGCCGAATGTCGACGCCATACGCAGCATGGCACTCAAGCTCGCCTGGAAGCAGATGGGCGGCGAAGACCTGCAACGCTTTGCCTCGGTCGACAATCCCAAAAGCCTTGATGGCTGGGATGCACAGGTGGGAGAGCGCATTTACCGCGTCGGGCTGGTGCAATCCGGTCTGACCGACCAGATGAAGGAAACCTTCCCCGGTTTCGCCAATGGCAAAGCAACATCCTGCACGCTGGTGCTGGATGAGGAACATGATGCGGCGGTTTTCAGTGCCAATATGCAAACTCTGGCAGGCAAGGAACCGATCTCGAAAGACGTTCCCGAAGACGGACTGCGCACCACAACCTGGGCAGGCGGCAACGACTCGCTCAAAGTGTTCCTTATTTCCAAGGCCGAAGCCTCTGGTCGCGGCGGCGTGTTGAGCGTGACGGTGCTTGAAAAATGAGCCTTGCCGAAGCCCTTCCAAAGAGCTTTGAAGACCAGCAGATCGATCGCGTCTGCCCGCATTGCGACAGTTCGGTTTTCCATGACATGCCGGATTACTCCAAGCCGGAATGGTGGGTTGGCGCGTGCGGAGACTGTGGGTTTGTCTATCTCAAAAATGTGCCGATCTACGATCGGATGATCGAGGAATTCGCCTGGGAGAAAACCTGGAGCGATGAGCGCGAGCGCCGCTTCAGCCAACGTCCCGCCTCGTCAAAAGCAAGCATGATTTGGCGCAAGATCAGAAAGCCGTTTCGCAAGTCCGAGCACGACATGTTCGGCAGGCTGTTTAAGCCGGGCGCGGTGCTTGATGTCGGCTGCGGCCTCGGCAACCGAATTCCGCAGAAATTCGTGCCCTTCGGGATCGAACTTTCACTCGGTCTGAACCGGGCTGCCAATGCGCAAATGAAGCCACGCGGCGGTCACTGCGTGCACGCCCCGGCGGTTGAAGGCATTGAACAGTTTGAGGCCGGGTTTTTCACCGGCATCATTCTGCGCTCCTTTCTGGAACATGAATGGCAGCCCAGGGAGCTGCTTTCAGGCGCGCATCGCGTACTGCGCAATGACGGGCGCATCTTCGTGCGCGTTCCAAATTTTGCGTCCCTCAACCGCAAGGCGCGCGGTGCCGAGTGGTGTGGCTTCCGTTGGCCCGATCACGTCAATTACTTCACGCCGGAAAGTCTGGGCGCGTTGGCCCGCGAATGCGGTTTCGCAATGCAACTTCTCAATCCCGTCAAAATATCCATTGACGACAACATCAAGGCTGTTCTGACCAAACGAACGGCATGACGGAGACGATCTTTTGAGCATACTTATCGACAAGAACACCAAAGTCATCGTTCAGGGTCTGACAGGCAAGACCGGTACGTTTCACACCGAACAGGCACTCGCCTATCACGGAACGCAAATGGTGGCCGGAACGCACCCCAAAAAGGGCGGAACGCAATGGCAGGGCGCCAATGGCGAGACCCTTCCTATCTTTGCCTCAGTGGGCGAAGCGAAGGAAGCAACCGGCGCAAACGCGTCGGTCATCTATGTGCCGCCGCCGGGAGCCGCCGCAGCGATTGAAGAGGCGATCGACGCCGAAATTCCGTTGATCGTGGCCATCACGGAAGGCGTGCCGGTGCTCGATATGGTGCGCGTGAAGGAAAAGCTCGACAAATCAAAGTCACGCCTCATCGGCCCCAACTGCCCCGGCGTGTTGACGCCGGATGAATGCAAGATCGGCATCATGCCGGGTTCGATTTTCAAACGTGGCAGCGTGGGTGTGCTGTCGCGGTCTGGCACGCTTACCTATGAAGCCGTGTTTCAGACCACCAATGTCGGCCTCGGCCAGACCACCGCAGTGGGCATTGGTGGAGACCCGGTCAAGGGCACAGAATTTATCGACGTGCTGGAGATGTTCCTGGCGGATGATGCAACACAGTCCATCATCATGATCGGCGAGATTGGCGGCTCGGCAGAGGAGGATGCTGCTCAATTCCTGGCCGACGAAGCCAAGAAGGGTCGCTCAAAACCCACGGTGGGCTTTGTTGCCGGACGAACCGCCCCTCCTGGCCGGACAATGGGCCATGCCGGTGCGGTCATTTCGGGCGGCAAAGGCGGCGCGGAAGACAAGATTGAAGCCATGAAGGCGGCCAATATCCGGGTCTCGGACTCCCCGGCAAAACTTGGCGAAACACTGATGGACCTTCTCAATTCCTAACAGGAGACGGGGACCGCCCCGAGAAAAACCATGCCCCGTGAAGAAGCCAACGAAGTTTTCGCAAATACGTCTTTTCTCTATGGTGGGAATGCGGGCTACATCGAGGAGCTTTATGCGCAGTATCGCGCTGACCCGGGTTCCATCAACGGTGAATGGAAGACATTTTTCGATGGGCTGGGAGACAGCGCCGACGATGTAACCAAGAATGCCGAAGGCGCTTCCTGGAAACGCGCAAACTGGCCCATAGCGGCCAATGGCGAACTGGTTTCTGCCTTGGACGGACACTGGGCGGACGACGATATCCTGTCCGAGGCCAAGGTTTCCTCAAAGATTGCCGAAAAGGCAGCCGCGAGCGGCAAACAAATTGACCCGCATGATGTGCAGCAGGCGACGCGTGATTCCATTCGCGCCATCATGATGGTGCGCGCGTATCGCATGCGCGGACACCTTCACGCTGATCTCGATCCGCTGGGTATTGCTGGCGTCAAGGACGACCACAACGAATTGCACCCGTCCACCTATGGCTTCACTGAGGCCGACTATGACCGCGAGATTTTCCTCGACAATGTGCTTGGCATGGAGTTTGCCACCATCCCGCAAATGCTGGATGTCCTGAAACGCACCTACTGCTCGACGCTCGGTGTCGAGTTCATGCACATCTCCAACCCGGAAGAAAAAAGCTGGATCCAGCAGCGCATCGAAGGGCCCGACAAGTCGATCGAATTTACCGACATGGGCAAGAAGGCGATCTTCCGCAAACTCGTGGAAGCCGAGGGTTTCGAGAAGTTCCTCGATGTCAAATATAAGGGCACAAAGCGTTTCGGCCTTGATGGCGGGGAGTCGCTTATTCCCGCATTGGAGCAGATCATTAAGCGCGGCGGGCAGATGGGTCTGCGCGATATCGTGCTCGGCATGGCGCATCGCGGGCGGCTCAATGTGCTCAGTCAGGTTATGGACAAACCCTACCGGGCGATATTCCATGAATTTAAGGGGGGCTCCTTCAAGCCCGATGATGTCGAGGGGTCAGGTGACGTCAAATATCATCTGGGTGCATCTTCGGACCGCGAGTTTGACGGCAACGCCGTGCATCTGTCGCTGACGGCAAATCCGTCGCATCTGGAAATCGTGAATCCCGTCGTTTTGGGCAAGGCGCGGGCCAAACAGGACCAACTCATGCCGAAACGCGAGGATGGAACGCGCGACCGTTCGCCCGTCCTGCCTCTGCTGCTGCATGGCGATGCGGCCTTTGCCGGACAAGGCGTCGTTGCAGAGTGTTTCGGTCTGTCAGGCTTGAAGGGACATATCAGCGGCGGCAGCGTGCATGTCATCATCAACAATCAGATCGGATTTACGACCAATCCGCGCTTCTCGCGCTCTTCGCCCTACCCGTCCGATGTCGCAAAAATGGTGGAAGCACCGATCTTTCACGTCAATGGCGATGACCCGGAGGCCGTGATTTATGCCGCAAAGGTCGCCATCGAGTTTCGTCAGATCTTTGGCAAGCCGGTGGTCATCGATATGTTCTGCTACCGGCGGTTTGGCCACAATGAGGGTGACGAACCGATGTTCACCCAGCCGATCATGTATCGCAAGATCAAAGAACATCCCTCCACGCTGACGCTTTACTCGCAGCGGCTGTTGAAAGAAGGCGTGCTCACTCAGGACGAGATCGACGCGGAAGTCGCCTCTTTCCGCACCACCCTGGACGAGGAGTTCGAGGCGGGAGACGCCTACAAGCCCAACAAGGCGGACTGGCTCGATGGTGCCTGGTCGGGACTGGCTGTCGCGGAGGACGAGGCCAATGCGAGGCGGGGACGCACCGGCGTTGACGTCGACACGCTCAAAGAGATCGGTGAAGCACTCACCGAGGTGCCCGAAGATTTTGAGCCGCACAAGACCATTCGCCGCTTCATGGAAAATCGCCGCAAGATGATTGGAACCGGCGAAGGCATTGACTGGGCGACGGCGGAGGCGCTTGCCTTTGGCTCTCTGCAACTGGACGGGCAGAAAGTGCGCTTGTCGGGACAGGACTGCGAACGCGGCACCTTCTCGCAGCGCCATTCGGTAATTTACGACCAGCGCGATGAAAGGCGCTACATCCCATTGAGCAATCTGGGACCCGATGCTGCCAATTACGAAGTCATCAACTCTATGCTCTCCGAAGAGGCCGTGCTCGGCTATGAATACGGCTATGCGCTGGCTGAACCAAACGGCTTGACGATTTGGGAAGCGCAATTCGGCGACTTCGTAAACGGGGCGCAGGTCGTCATCGATCAGTTCATTTCTTCCGGCGAAGCGAAATGGCTCCGCATGTGTGGCCTCGTGATGCTGCTGCCGCATGGTTATGAAGGTCAGGGGCCGGAACACTCTTCGGCCCGCATGGAGCGCTTTTTGCAATCCTGCGCTGAAGACAACATGCAGGTCGCCAATTGCACCACGCCTTCAAACTACTTCCACATCCTGCGGCGGCAATTGAAACGCGACTTCCGCAAGCCGCTGATCATGTTCACGCCGAAATCGCTGTTGCGCCACAAGCGTGCGGTCTCGCGGCTTGAAGAAATGGGCCCTGAGACGAGCTTCCATCGTCTTTTGTGGGATGATGCGGAATATCTCAGCGATCAGTCGGTCAAGCTTGTGAAAGATGATGCGATAAAGCGCGTCGTTTTGTGCACGGGCAAGGTTTATTACGACCTATATGAGGCGCGGGAAGAAGCGGGCATCAATGATGTCTACCTGCTGCGGCTCGAGCAGCTCTACCCCTTCCCGGCCAAGGCGTTGATCAATGAACTGTCGCGCTTCAAGGGTGCGCAGATTGTCTGGTGCCAGGAAGAACCGAAGAACATGGGCGCATGGGCCTTCATTCAGCCCTATGTGGAGTGGGTGCTCGACCATATCGACGCCAAGCATAAGCGCCCAATCTATGTTGGCCGCGCCGCCGCAGCTTCACCCGCAACCGGCCAGATGTCAAAACACGTGGCACAGTTGAAAGCGTTTCTGGAGGAAGCGCTCACCACCTGACGCGTCACCTCATCCCAAGCCCTTCAGTCTCAAGCCTCCAAGGAATTCCAGATGGCTACAGAAATTCGTGTTCCCACACTCGGCGAGTCCGTGACCGAGGCGACAATAGGAAAGTGGTTGAAGCAGCCGGGCGATGCGGTGAAGGCCGATGAGCCGCTCGTGGAACTGGAAACCGACAAGGTTTCGATGGAGGTCCCATCACCCGGAAACGGCGTGCTGCAATCCATCGAAGCGAAGGAAGGTGAAACGGTCGGCGTTGACGCTCTGCTTGGCCAGTTGGGCGAAGGCGACGGCGCAATCGCATCTGAACTTGCGCCCGCAGCGGCTCCGGTTGCATCTGATGAGGGCGGCAACAGCTCAGCTGGCGCCGATGATGGCCAACTGATCGATTTGATCGCGCCCAGTGCGGGTGAAAGCGTCACCGAAGCGGAGGTCGGCACTTGGCATGTCGCGATTGGCGATACGCTGGCCGCGGACGATGCGGTCGTGGAACTGGAGACCGACAAGGCGGCGATGGATGTTCCTGCACCCAGCGCCGGCACCCTGGCGGAAGTGCTGGCTGAAACCGGCAGCATCATCAAGCCGGGGGACGTGATTGGCCGCATTAAAGCGGGGGCTGGCTCTGCGGCACCTACCGCCTCCAAGGAGCAAGCAGCGGGCTACATGCAGCCAACGCCTGCCGGAGACATGGCGCCCTCCCCCGCTGCTGCCAAAATGATCGCGGAGAACAATCTCGATTCAAGCCGGATTGAAGGCAGCGGCAAACGCGGCCAGGTGTTGAAGGAGGATGTTCTTTCCGCAATCAGCAAGGGCGCGGCACAGCCTCAAGCAAGCCCAGCTCCCGCTGCGCGTGCGCCCTCATCGGCGCAGGACGAGCCGCGAGAGGAACGTGTTCGAATGACGCGTCTGCGTCAGACCATCGCGCGGCGTCTCAAAGACGCACAAAACACGGCGGCCATGCTCACCACTTTCAACGAAGTGGATATGGGGCCGGTGATGGCTCTGCGGAAGGAATATAAGGAGCTGTTCGAGAAGAAGCATGGCGTGAAGCTGGGATTCATGGGCTTTTTCGCCAAGGCCGTGACCCATGCCCTTCGGGAAATACCGGCGGTTAATGCCGAGATCGACGGCACGGACATCATCTACAAGAACTATGCGCATATTGGCGTCGCAGTTGGCACTGACAAAGGACTGGTCGTTCCCGTTGTGCGCGATGCCGACCAGATGTCGATTGCCGAGATCGAGAAGGAAATCGGCAGTCTTGGCCGCAAGGCGCGCGACGGTAAACTTGGCGTCGCAGACATGCAGGGCGGCACGTTTACGATCTCGAATGGCGGTGTTTACGGCTCACTGATGTCAACGCCGATCCTGAACGCCCCGCAATCCGGCATTCTGGGCATGCACAAGATCGAGGAACGGCCGGTTGTGCGCAATGGTGAGATCACCACCGCCATGATGATGTATCTGGCGCTGAGTTATGATCACCGTATCGTGGACGGGAAAGAGGCGGTAACTTTCCTGGTGCGCGTGAAGGAAAGCCTGGAAGACCCGCAAAGGCTTGTTCTGGATCTGTAGAAGGGTCGTGCCAACAATCGCCCGGATCGAGGGAGTTCAGATTCTCATCTATGCAGACGACCACCCGCCACCGCATGTTCACGTTCGTGATGCCGAGAATGAAGCCATGATCGACATTCGCACGGGCAAAGTGCTGCGTGGCGAGTTGACGAAATCAAAGTCGAAACCGCTGCTGAAATGGGTTGAAATCAATCAATTGGCCTTGATGCGCAATTGGAATATGATTCAGTCAGGGCAAGCCCCCGAGGTACTGAAATGATCGGCACCAAATTGGACCCCGCGGATTATTTCGGACTGCGCGCCGTCAAAGTGCAAGCCGTGATTTATGGCGTCTTGAAGATCGAGTGGTCGGATGGTTTCACAGGGTTAGTCGATCTGCGTTCAAAAATCTCCGAAGGTTCATTGTTTGAATGGCTGCGAGACGATCCCAGGCGGTTCTCAGACGTTGAGATCGGTGCCAACGGACAATGCGTGGGCTGGCGATTGCAGGAAATCGGACAGGAAATCGACTTCGGGGCGGACAGCCTGCGCCTTCGCTCGGAACGACAGGCCGCCTTACTTGAAATCGCAAACTGACCGGGAAAACCATGTCAAACAGCTTCGACGTCACCATCATTGGCTCCGGTCCGGGCGGCTATGTCTGCGCCATCAAATGCGCACAACTGGGCCTGAAAACGGCCGTTGTGGAGAAATCACCCACGCTTGGCGGCACCTGCTTGAATGTCGGCTGCATCCCGTCCAAGGCGCTTCTGCACGCCTCGGAGGTTTATCATGAAGCGCAGCACGGAATGGCCGACCTCGGAGTGAAAGCGCAAAAGGTCTCGCTCGATCTCAACGCGATGATGGCCCACAAGGATGCGACGGTGAAAGCCAATGTCGATGGTGTTGCCTTCCTGATGAAGAAAAACGGAATCGAAGTGTTTCACGGCACAGGCAGGATCGCCGAGCCAGGCAAAGTCGAAGTCATCAGCGATGGTGACAGCGCTCAGACCATCGAAACCAAGAACATAGTCATCGCCACCGGTTCGGAAGTCGCGGGCATTCCAGGTCTTGATGTCGCCTTTGATGATCAGACGATCGTTTCGTCGGATCACGCGATTGCATTGGACAACGTACCCAAATCCATGGTGGTGATCGGCGGTGGCGTGATTGGTCTCGAACTCGGCTCGGTCTGGTCAAGACTGGGCGCAAAGGTCAAGGTGGTGGAGTATCTCGACACCATTCTTGGTGGCATGGACGGATCGACATCAAAACAGTTCCAGCGCATTTTGAAGAAGCAGGGGCTAACCTTCCATCTGAAATCAAAGGTCACGGCGGTGGAAGCCTTCGGCAAGAAGGGCAAAGTTAAATTTGAACCCACGGATGGGGGTGAGGCGCAAACGCTGGAAGCCGATGTAGTCCTGGTGGCAACGGGTCGCAGGCCCTTCACCACCGGCCTTGGTCTTGAAGATGTCGGTGTGGAGATGGAGCGCGGCATGGTCAAAACCGACGCGCATTGGCGCACCAATATCCAAGGCATCTATGCAATTGGTGATGTGACCAGCGGCCCGATGCTGGCTCACAAAGCGGAGGACGAGGGCGTTGCGGTGGCGGAAACGATTGCTGGCCAGCACGGCCATGTGAACTACGGTGTCATTCCATCGGTCGTCTACACCATGCCGGAGGTTGCCTCGGTCGGTGCGACTGAAGAGCAGCTCAAAAGCGACGGCGTTGACTATGTGTCAGGCCAGTTTCCCTTCACGGCAAATGGGCGTGCCCGCGCAATGAACGCGACGGAGGGCTTCGTGAAGTTTCTGGCGCACAAGGCAACGGACAAGGTGCTCGGCGTGCACATTGTCGGCTTCGGTGCCGGGGACATGATCCATGAAGCCGCAGTGCTGATGGAGTTTGGCGGCAGCAGCGAAGACCTCGCCCGCACATGCCACGCGCACCCCACGCTATCGGAAGCAGTCAAGGAAGCGGCCCTCGCCACCTTCGCCAAACCGCTTCATATTTAGCTCTAAAGATGTAGGCACAAAAAGCCCGGCAGCTTGGCCGGGCTTGTTTCATTCTCGACTGAAAACGCGGATTACTCTGCCTTTTCTTCGACCAACTCTTGCGTGTCAGCCGCTTCGGCAGCCTCTTCGAAAACAGGCTTTTCGGCCGGATCGAATGTCGTGATCGCCTCTTCGGACTTCTCGGAAAGCTCAGCGGTGTGGACCGTTTCACCATCAGCGGTTTTCATCCAATTGCAAGCTGCAGCCGGGCTTGCAAACAACGCCGCTGCAAAAAGGGCACTCAAAATGGTCTTCATGGGGAAGCTCCGTTTCGTTTGGTTGCCTCGAAAGCCTATCATGCAGAATGAAAAACGCAAAATCCCAAAATGCCGCAACAAGAGCGCTTCACGAATTCGATGAGTTCTGAAGCGCTCTAACCACACGTATCGCGCAGCGCCCTGTCGCCGTCACGACCGCAGCGGTTCTTGGATGAGCAGAACAGGCGCTCGACCTTTGAATAGGTCATGACACCAGCCCTCACCTGTCCGTCTTCATTTCGGTTGCACCGCACGACAATTTCCACGACCAAACCCTTGTCAGTGGTCATCTCAATAATGCCATCGCGGTTCTGAAACCCCGGATACAAGGAGAAATTCGACGCCTTGGCCGAAAGGGCGAGACCCAAAATGATGCAAATGGCGAATATGAAACGCGACATGCCGCGGCAACTCTTGGCGGGTGGGCTTTGCACTTACCAATCCGCAAGCCGCATGCCACGAGGTTTGTCCCATAGTGAAACAGACCGCTTACGTCACATTGTCAGCCGTTTAAGCTTCAGGGCCGTGAAATGCGAAACCCCTTCTGAGCCAGCAGGTTCAGAACCCCCTTCTCGCCAGGCAGGTGCAAAGCACCAACCGCGATGAAAGCCCCACCCTCGCGGATGAGCTTCTCGCTTTCCTGCGCCATGGTCACATTGCGCTCGTCAACGACGATGCGTTGAAAAGCGCCATAGTCCGGTGCGGACCCGGGCGGCACCAAACCGTTAGGGCCAAGCATGTGAAACATCGACCAAATCAGACCGATCTCACCCTTTTCGTACTGCACGATCATTGTTTCAAACACGTCGTCCAGCAATGCACCGAATTGGGCCGCCTGAACGATCGTTCGAATGAGCATGTCTTCCGGCAATCGATCGAGCACCTGCAACTGGCTTTCAATGGTCTCCAACCCCACCAGGCCTTTGTCCTCAGCCTGCGCCCGTTGACCCAGATACATGTCAAGAAACGGCTTTCCCGCCCGCTTTCTGGCGAGTTCGCACATGGGAAGAGACACCATGCCCATAAGGATGCCCGGCCTCATGCCCCGCGCAACGGCCCATGTCATGCCGGTCTTTTCGGCCACGACGGGCTTTAGCAACTCGATCTGCTCGCTGGTCATGCGGTCATCAAGTGTGGTGCCATCAAGATAGGCAGTATAGCGCAGAAGGCCCGAAGCGGCGGCGGCCATCTTTTGCGGATCGACGATCTCCGCGATCTCCAATGCAACCGTAGTCGAGCGCGCAAAGGCTTCCTTGGCCGCCTCAGGCAAATCCAGAAGGCGGGGGTCGGATATATGCATCGTTCCAAAGACAAAGGAGGGAGCAACGCCCTCATGTTCAATCTTCCAGAGAATCCCTTTGGAATAGGGCAGATCGTCGGCCTGCTGGCGCAAAGTCGTAAACAGGTCTGGCTGCTGCGTCGCATATCGCGCGATCAGATCTTCCCCCTTGCATGCTATCTCCTGAGCCAGCGCCGAGAGCGGCAAGAGTGTGAGCAGAAGCGCGGTGGTGGCGGCGCGCCAAAACTTTGGGTTCATGATCGACATCCAAAAACTCAGGCGCGTGGGTGAGCGGCAGCCCAATTGGCAAAAAGATGCTGGGTGTCAACGGCGGTGTATTTTTGCGTGGTCGACAGGCTGGCATGGCCCAGCAATTCCTGAATGGTTCGCAGATCACCGCCATTGGCGAGCAAATGCGTGGCGAAGGAGTGGCGGAGCGCGTGCGGTGTTGCCGATTTCGGCAGATCGAGCGCCTGCCGCATCAACCGCATGGCCTTTTGCATCACCGATGCCTGCACCGGCCCGCCTCTGGCACCGCGAAAGGCGGCATCTTCGGCATCCAGCACAAAGGGGCACAGCTTCAGGTAGCGCTCCAGAGCCTCACAGACTATCGGCAGCACCGGCACCAGGCGCGTTTTGCCACCCTTACCCGTGATCCGCAAAGTTTCGATCTCAACATTCGGCGCTGCCGAATTGGCCAGACCGAGATCACCCAGCGTTAGCCCCAGGGCCTCTGAAATGCGCAGACCGCAGCCGTAAAGCAGTGTCATCAAGGCGGCATCGCGCGCGGCAAGCCAGGGTTTTTCCTGCAACTGCTCATCAACATCGGAAAGCTGGAGAGCCTCTTGCGCGGTCACCGGTCGTGGCAGGTTTACCGGTTGCTTTGGCGCGCGCATGGCGTTCAAACCGGCTGTTGAGGCCTTACCCTGCTTTTCCAGATATCGCACGAAGGAGCGAATGCCGGCGAGACCTCGGGCCAGCGTGCGCGCACCACCGCCCTGTTCCCGCCTCTGGGCCAAAAAGGCCCGCATTTGCATCGGTTTCAGATCTGCAAAATCAACAAGTCGCGCTGGCCGTCCTTCATAATGGGTCAGGAAAACGCAGAACTGACGCAGATCGCGTTCATAGGCCTCCAGTGTGTTGTCGGCCAGCCGCCTTTCGGTCCTCAAATGGGTGAACCAGGCCTGCTGGGCAGCACGCAAGTCCGCAGCGCTGTGCACCAATATTTCGGGGTCGCAACTCATGGCGGAACACTGCCACAGGCAGGTTGATCCTTTGTGAAAGGTGCTTTCGAGCCGTTAGATGGTTTGGCCAGTCTTCTCCCAATCGGCAACGAAAGCGGCGAGCCCGGAATCGGTGAGCGGATGCTTCACCAGTTTCTCAATCGTGCTCGGCGGCAACGTCGCCACATCGGCACCAGCCATGGCGCAGGCCTTGACGTGGTTCACTGTGCGCACGGACGCGGCCAGAATTTCCGTTTCAAAATCATAATTGTCATAGACTTGGCGAATTTCTTCGATCAGCTCCATTCCATCGATGCCCATATCGTCGAGACGCCCGATAAAGGGTGAAATGAAGCTCGCATTGGCCTTGGCGCACAGCAGCGCCTGATTGGCGTTGAAGCACAGGGTCATGTTGACCATGTGCCCCTCATCGGTAAGCGTGCGGCAGGCGCGGACGCCGTCCATGGTGGTTGGCAGCTTGATGCAAATATTGCTGGCGACTTTTGCCAGCTTGCGCCCTTCTGACAACATCGAATCGTAATCGGTCGAGGCGACCTCTCCGGACACCGGCCCTTCGACGATATCGCAAATTTCGGCCAACACCTCACGAATGTCCCGCCCGGATTTCAAAATGAGCGACGGATTGGTCGTGACACCATCAAGTAGTCCGGTTTCGTTCCATTGCCGGATTTCGTCCACATCTGCCGTATCGAGAAAGAATTTCATGCCTCGTATATCCTGTGCCGAACACCCATAGTCGGGCCATTGCGAAGCTGAAGTGTAACGCGCTTCGGCTTCGTGGTCACGGGACAAAGGGGTGAAACTTGCAACTCGATTTGGGTGACAGCGTTGAAACGGTCAGTGTGCTTCTGCCGATTCCGGCCGACCGCCCCTATTCCTATACCGTGCCGCAAGACATGCAGCTTTCGCCGGGCGATTACGTGCAGGTGCCGCTCGGCCCCCGCAAGGTTGCTGCTGTGGTCTGGGACGGCAACCCGGACAATGTCGATGCAAAAAAGCTGCGCGCGGTGGAGAAGAAGTTTGATTGCCCCGCAGTTCCCGAAGACATGCGTCGTTTCATCGAACGTGTAGCGGACTATACGATCTCGCAGCCCGGCACCGTGCTGCGCGGTCTGTTGCGTGCACCCGGTGCGCTCGACCCTGAACCGCCGCTGGATGGGCTGCGCTGGACCGGTGACGCGCCGGAGCGCTTGACGGCAGCACGCAAGCGGCTCCTGGACCTTCTCGCGCAAGAACCGAGCATGGCCTGGACGCGTTCGGGGCTCGCGCACGCCGCTGGCGTTACAGCTTCGGTCGTGGATGGTCTTGTAAAGCTCGACCTGTTTGAAACCGTCCAAATTCCTCACGCCCCGATTGTTGCCCCGCCCCAAATTGCCGAGCGCTCGTCACCCTTAATCAGTGAACAGGCAGACGCCGCGTCGCGTTTGGTGGCCACCGTGAAGGAGACCGGCTTCTCCACTGTGCTGCTCGATGGTGTCACTGGCTCCGGCAAGACGGAGGTCTATTTCGAAGCCGTCAATGCCGCCCTCGCACAGGACAAACAGGTACTCATTCTCCTGCCGGAGATCGCGCTGACCACCGCTTTTCTGGAGCGGTTCGAGGCTCGCTTCGACGCACCGCCTGCCCCATGGCATTCCGGCATGCCGCCCAAACAACGCGAGCGCGTTTGGCGACAGGTGGCGACCGGCCAGATTAGGGCCGTTGCAGGCGCCCGCTCCGCACTCTTTTTGCCGTTCCAGGACCCCGGGATCATTGTGGTCGATGAAGAGCATGACGGGGCCTACAAGCAGGAAGATCGCCTGTTCTACTCGGCCCGAGATATGGCTGTAATGCGCGCCTCGATCGGACAGTTCACCTGCGTCCTATCATCGGCCACACCGTCTATTGAGAGCCGCGTCAACGCCAATATGGGCCGTTATAAAAGCGTGACGATGCGCCAGCGCCATGCAAATGCCAAACTACCCAACCTCGAAACCATCGACATGCGCAAAGACCCGCCACCGCGTGGGCAGTTCGTTTCCCCGGTGCTCAAAGACGCCATAGAGGCTGCCAACACTCGCGGCGAGCAGGCCATGCTGTTCCTGAATCGTCGTGGCTATGCGCCGCTTACATTGTGCCGGGTCTGCGGGCATCGCTTCGAATGCAGCAATTGCTCCGCATGGCTCGTCGAACACCGGTTTCGCCAACAATTGGAATGTCACCACTGCGGTCACAATGAACCCGTGCCGGAAGCCTGCCCCAAATGTGGAACACTTGACCATCTCGTTGCCTGCGGACCCGGCATTGAACGGCTGGCGGAGGAAATCGACGAAGCCTTCCCCGAAGCCGGGATAGTGGTCTTGTCCTCCGACATGTTTGGCGGCGTTTCACGCCTGCGGCTGGAACTTGAGGCCATAGCGAAGGGCGCAGCCGACATCGTGATTGGAACGCAGATCATCGCCAAGGGACACAATTTCCCGTTAATGACATGCGTCGGCGTCGTTGATGCCGATATTGGCTTGGCCAATGGTGACCCACGCGCGGCGGAACGCACGTTTCAACTCCTGTCGCAGGTGACGGGAAGGGCCGGTCGCGCCGGAGGAAAATCGGTCGGCTATCTGCAAAGCTACGCACCGGATCATCCCGTTATCGATGCCATCCGATCAGGCGACCGGGAAGCCTTCTACGAACGCGAGATCGCCTTGCGCCGAGAACACGGCCTTCCTCCCTTCACCCGTCTGGTATCGCTCATCGTATCTGCCAATTCGCGCAACGAAGCCGCCGACCATGCTCGCGCCTTGCGTTTGACGCAACCGCGATCAAACGACGTGAGCGTGCTAGGCCCGGCAGAGGCGCCCATGGCGCTGATCAGGGGACGCCATCGATTTCGGCTGCTGGTGCGTGCGCCTCGCAGTTTCGATGTGCAATCCTATTTGTGCGGCTGGTTCAAGGACGCGCCCAAAACGCGCGGTTCCGTGCGCGTGCAGATTGATGTCGACCCGCAAAGCTTCCTGTGAGGCTATCTCTCGTCGCCATGCGCGAATGTCACACTGCGCGTTCTTTTCGCCATTAACCACGAAGTGTCTCGCAATCGCGCCAAAAGGCGCTATTTTGGGAACAATCCTCCACAGCGCCCGTTTTTTGCGTAACGTGGCTACCAAGGTGACCTGATGTCTTCGACAAAACTTCGCGCCTATTCTTCAGCCTTGCTGGTTGGCACCGCTCTTGCTCTTGCTGGGCAAGCACATGCCGCTGACGCAATTGTTGGTGACGAGGTTCCCCCTGCACCGGTGGAGCTTTTTGAGCGTTCCATCTTGATCGGCGCCGGTGGCGGGTTCCAGCCGCGCTATGAAGGGTCGGACGAGTATCGTGGCTTTGGCTTTCCCATCATCTCCTACGATTCGGGCGTGGATGGCCCGCGCCGGTTCGAATTCCGCGGGCTGGACGATATTCGTTACCACGCCTTTCGCTGGAACGGTTTTTCAGTTGGTCCGCTCGGTGGATATCGCTTCAGTCGCGATGAAAGCGATTCGCAGCGCTTGCGCGGCCTTGGCGACATTGATGGCGGGTTGGTGCTCGGCGGCTTTGCCTCATACGAGTTTTTCCAGTCGAACACCGTGCGCTGGTCCGCCGATGTGGGCGTGAGCACGCAAGTAACGGGCGACGCATTCGATATTGGTCGCTTTGCCAATGTCGCGCTGCCGGTCAATGTGCGCAACGGCCTGTCTGACGGCGACTATGGCTATGAAATCGATTTCGGCCTGTCGGGCGAATATGACGTCAATGACCGCCTGAACCTCGCCATGCGCCTGGGCGCGGTCTACGCCTCGGACGATTACATGCAGACCTATTTTGGCGTGAATTCGGCGCAAGCCATCGCCGCCACTGCTGCTGGAAACCCCATGACCACCTTCGATGCCGATGCGGGCATCAAGAATGTCTATTTCAAGATCGACACCACCTATGAACTGACCGAAAACATTCAGCTACGCGCAGGCTTTGGCTATTCGCGTCTGCTGAGCGACGCTGCGGACAGTCCGGTCACTGAAAGCGAAGACCAGTTCTCCGGCACGCTCGGCGCTGCCTATCGCATTCGTTTCTAGGCCAAGCTCACACGAAGCGAGTTGAGTGCGCGGTGGCCAATACGCCGCGCATAGTCGGGCGTTTCATCGCACAACTGCAAGTCTGGAAACCGGCCATAAAGCTGCTGGAGCGCTGCCTGCGTCTCAACACGTGCCAGTTGCTGACCAAGGCAGAAATGACTGCCCGTTGAAAACACCATATGTGGGTTTGGAAAACGGTCAAGTCGTAGGCGCTCCGGTGCCTCGAAGACTGCCGGATCGGCATTGGCCGCGCCCGGTAGCGCCATGATGAGGTCGCCACGCCGCAGCGGCTGATCAAGCAAAGTGCAGTCGCGCGCCGCGAATCGCGGTTTTGTCCCCTGGATCGAGGAGACGTGGCGCGCGAGTTCCTCCACCCCACGTTCGATGCGCGCATCGCAATCTGCAAGCAGCCAGGCTTTCTGATCAGCGTTGTGTTCCAGATCGAGCACCGCACCGGAAATCAAATTGGTCGTCGTTTCAAATCCGGCCACCAGCAACAGAAAGATCATCGACACGAGTTCGTTTTGAGACAAGCGCTCGCCATCGGCCTCTGCCTCAACCAGACGCTGGATGAGACCGTGGGGTGCGTTTCTCTCATCTCCGGCTCGGGCGACCTCAATGCGCGTTTCGATATAGCTCGTCAGTTTCTTGAGCGCGGGCAGAAAACGAAAGAAATCGAGCGGTCGCTTCACGGCTGTGATTGAGCGCCCCCATTCAGCGAATTTTGCCGTATCACCCTCTGGCAGACCGAGCAGATCGCAAATCACCTGCATGGGCAGGCGTCTTGCATAGGCCTCCACCAGATCTACGGGCTGATCACGCGGCAAAGCGTCCAGTAAACGTGCGCAACGCGCCTCGATCGAAGGTCGCATGGCCTGAATATTGTGACGTGCGAAGGCCCGATCGACCAATTTTCGCAACCTTTTGTGGTCTGGATCGTCCTTGGCCAGCATATTGTCTGCAAGACGGCGCAATGATCTCGGCATCCACCACTGAAAGCCCGCGATGCCTTTGCGACCAGCATTGCTGCCTTCCAGCACGAAACCGCCATTATCTTTCAGGACACGCTCTGTGGCTTCATAGGTCGTTGTGATCCAGATGCGCCCGATGATCGGGAGTTTGAGTGGAACAATCGGCCCGGCCTCGCGCAGCCGCGCATAGGTGCTCCACGGGTCACGACAGAAGGTCTGCCCGGTCAGCTTTGTTTTGAGGGGGTGGGACAGGCTGTGCGGCATCGCACGGCGCAGTGTCGCATCGCCTTATGAACGCGGCAAGTCTGGATTGGACCGCAGCATCTTTAACGCCGGCTCAACAATCAGGATTGCCGGCATGGCCAGCACGGCCAGAATAAGACAGGCCACCAGCCATTGGGCCGGGAACATCGCGACGCCGGACACGACGAGCGCAATGACAAGGCCCACAAACGCAGCCGCTCTGTCCGCGCTTCTTGTTTGTTGTGATGGTCCCTCATGCATGCGAGCATGATGGTCGGCGCCACTTGCCAGCTTCTTAATGCTGTGTGGCAGGCGTTGAACGTGTTTAATGAAAGATCACAGCGCGATATTTCATTAATGATGCCCCAAAGAAGGACCTCGTCCGATGTTTGAAGATGACGACCGCCCCGCGAAAAAGAACGCCAATGCCGAAATCGGAGCGGACCTCTCGACGTGGTCGGTTGGCGATATTGAGGAGCGTATCGCCGTTCTGGAAGAGGAAATTGAGAGGTTGCAAGCCGAGAAAAAAGCAAAACAGGGCAGTCTCAATGCAGCAGAAGCATTCTTCAAATCGTGAGAAACAACACGCTACATGTTAACCAAATTAACCCATTATTAAGCATTGTCGTGCTTAATAAATGATATCCAGTCTTCTGGATTTCGTTAGGATGATCGATTTTCATTGAGACGAACCTCCCTGTAAACTTTCAAGAGCCGCTTGCGGCTCTTTTTTTTCGCCTTGTGGCACTTTGAAGAGGTGAAGGAAGTGTCACCGCTTCCCTTTACCCGCGCAGAAGCTGTGCCTATTGTGGCCCGGTTACAGGACGGGTCTTGCAATGAACACGCATCAGGACAATCAGCCGGCGGCGCCGATCAATCTGGCACGGCATTTTGCCGGCTCAGATCGATTTGCCGAGTTGTTCGCCAGCGGAATGGGGCTGGTGGAAGAAACCGCCGACTTCCTGGACAATGAAGGACGGGCAGCGGCCAAGACCCTTTCAAAACCGGCTTCGGCCATTTACGGCGCAGAATCCATGCGCCTCACCACCCGCCTCATGCAGCTGGCCTCCTGGTTGTTGCTCCAAAGAGCTGTCGTTGAGGGCGAGATGACAGCGCAGCAGGCGGCTGAAGAGAAGAAAAACGTCACGATCAACCGTTTGCAATCACGTCAGGGCGGGCCGGGCTGGGA
>JAPPOQ010000031.1 GCA_028817895.1 Ahrensia sp. | reverse complement strand
AAGGAGAACACCGCAGAGCGATGCTGGGCATCGCGCGAGGATTTCGACGCCGCCAGAGCGGAAAAGACACACAAGCAAATGGTGTGCAAGGCAATGAAGATGAGAAGTAATTTGCAATCGTTTGAACTTGTTTCCTTGCGCCCTGACTGTGTTGCGCCCAAACCCACGCAATGCTTTGCGGTGCCCGCACCACTGCGTCGCACGCGCCCCCCTGGATCAAGGAGTGTCAGGCCACAAACTCCCTGCGCTCAAACGATTCAATCTGGGCGAGATTTGCTCTAGGAGAGAAGATATGGCCTCCACCACTTTGGAACGTCCGGGCACCGCGGCTGCTACAAGCGATGTGACGCCAATCCTCGAAATTGAGGATCTCAACATCTCCTTCTTCGTGCGTGCCGGGGAAATTCCGGCCGTGATGGATTTCTCCTGCAAGGTCATGCCGGGCGAGACGATGGGGCTGGTTGGGGAATCCGGTTGCGGAAAGTCGACCGTTGCGCTCGGCATCATGCGCGATATGGGCAATCGCGGCAAAATCGTTGGCGGCAAGATCAAGTTCAAAGGCCGCGACATGGGGGACATGTCGGCGGAGGAACTGCGCGACATCCGCGGCTCGAAGATCGCGATGATCTATCAGGAGCCGATGGCCAGCCTGAACCCGGCGATGAAAATCGGACGGCAATTGATGGAAGTGCCGCTCATTCATGAAAATGTCTCCAAGGAGGAGGCCTATAGTCGCTCACTGGAGATGCTGCGCTCGGTCAAACTGCCGGATCCGGAACGCGTAATGGAAGCGTTTCCGCATCAGATTTCCGGTGGCCAGCAGCAGCGCGTCGTCATTGCCATGGCGCTTTTGTCAAAGCCTGATCTGCTGCTGCTGGATGAACCCACCACCGCGCTGGATGTGACGGTGGAGGCCGGAATTGTCGAACTCATCAAGGAACTGGCCCGCGAAACCGGCACATCGATGCTGTTCATCAGCCACAATCTTGGGCTGATTCTGGAGACCTGCGACCGCATCACGGTCATGTATTCCGGCGAGGCGGTCGAAACCGGCACCGTTCATGAGGTGTTCGACCGGATGCGCCACCCCTATACGCAGGGACTGTTCAACTCGATTCCCCTGCCCGGTGCCGACAAGAATTCCCGGCCCCTCATCGCCATCCCCGGACAATTGCCACTGCCGATGGAACGTCCGCGTGGCTGCAATTTCGGGCCGCGCTGTGATCACTACGTCGAGGAGAAGTGCAACGCCGCGGCGATCTCCATGCAACCCATACCGGGCGAAGAACGCCATTATTCACGCTGCGTGCGCATTGACGAAATCGACTGGGGTGCAGAACCGGAACGCCGCCTCGTCGCTGACCCGGCAGAACCGGGCGATGTCGTGCTCGATATTCGCGACATGAAGAAATATTACGATGTCGCAGCCAACAAGATGTTCGGTGGCGGCGACACGCGCACCGTTAAGGCCAATGAGTCGATCACCTTCCAGGCGCGCGAGGCCGAAACCGTCGCCATTGTGGGCGAATCCGGCTGTGGAAAATCCACCCTCGCCAAGGTGCTGTTGGGTCTGGAAACCGCGACTGATGGTGATGTTGTGCTCGGCAATGTCGCCATCGATGAAATGGAAGTGGGCGATCGCGATAAGCGCACCGTCGCTTCCGTGCAGATGGTTTTCCAGAATCCGTTCGATACGCTCAACCCCAGCCATACGGTAGGCGCGCAGATCATCCGCACGCTTGAAAAATTCGGAATCGGTGAGACGGTCGAAGATCGCGAGCAGCGAATGCTGGAATTGCTCGATCTCGTGAAACTGCCCCGCGCATTCGCTGAACGCATGCCACGCCAGCTTTCCGGCGGTCAAAAACAGCGCATCGGGGTCGCGCGCGCATTTGCCGGTCAGCCCAAGCTTGTGGTGGCTGACGAGCCGGTTTCCGCGCTTGATGTGTCTGTCCAGGCCGCCGTGACCGAATTGCTGATGGACATTCAGCGCGAGGCCAAGACCACGATGCTGTTCATCAGCCACGACCTTTCCGTCGTGCGCTACATCGCCGACCGCGTGGTAGTGATGTATCTCGGGCATATTGTCGAGCAAGGCACGACGGACGATATTTTCTCGCCACCCTACCATCCCTATACCGAGGCGCTTCTTTCGGCCATTCCGATTGCCGATACCTCCGTGGAGAAGAAGCACATCGTTCTGGATGGCGACATACCTTCCGCAATGAATCCGCCTTCAGGCTGCCCATTCCAAACGCGCTGCCCGCGCAAACATCAGGTTGATGGTGATCTTTGCGAGCGCGAAGTGCCGCCGATGCGCAATCTTGGCAATGGCCATCACGTCAAATGTCATTTGGCCGATTCGATCCTCTCTTCCATGGAACCGGTTATCGTTTTGGGCGGCGAAAAGAGCTTCACGAAAGACGTAACCACGCAAGGGGAAGAGACTGCCGGAGATCTGGCACCCGTGGCGTCCATTGCCGCCGTTGGGAAAACCAGATCGAAGTCGACCGCCAGGAGCGAATCAAAGGCAAGGACCACACCCGGTTCGAACGCCAAATCCAGTACGAGATCCGCATCAGCTGGCAAGGCGGGTAGCAGGACGACCGCAAAGCCCAAAACGGCAAGCGCCAAGAAGGATCCGGCACCGCCCCGCATGCGCAAGCCGAAGGACCCCGATGACTTGAAGATGATCTCGGGTGTTGGCCCGAAGATCGAAGGCATTCTGAACGGTCTTGGCATCTACAAGTTCGAACAGATCGCGAAATGGCGAAAAGCCGAACGCGCCTGGGTGGACGAGAAACTGCGCTTCAAGGGCCGCATCGAACGCGAAGACTGGGTCAAGCAGGCCAAGGCGCTTGCCAAGGGCGGAGAGGCCGAACATGTTCGCGTGTTCGGGAAAGAACCGCGATAGGGGTATTCCAGACCCAGGCGCTGCTCCTGTTCTCGCTAGCTATAATCAGCGAGAGGTGGGCATGTGGAACGTTGGCAGATGTCGGTGTCAGCCTACATATCGATTGCTTGCGCAAAGGACCGGCGACAATTAACAACCGCTTTGCCTTGTTGATCTGACGAAGGAGTTGGATGTCATGACCAAACAAGATCGAGCCGTTCAAAGAGTCGCTGTTTCAGAGTCTGAAGGACCAGTCGATCTGATTGGATCGCAGAAGGCTAACATTTCGCTTGATGCGTCGGACTTTGAAGCACTGCAGGAAATGCTCAGTGCGCCGGGTAAAGCCAACGATAGGCTGGTCGAGCTTTTCAAGAGCAATAAATTGCAAACGGGCTCCGAGTAGGCGTCTTGTCTGCCAAGAAGGCCACCGCAGACCCAATGCTTGACGACCCCGACAGTGCTGCAATCGAGAGCTGGATTGGCGAGCCGCCGGATACCACTTCGGTCGCCTCGTTCAAGCCGGGTCCGGGTATTCAGCGCCTTCATTTGCGTTTTGATATCGACCTGTTGCGCGAGGCTCTGAATGAGTGTCTCGCCCGGCAGGACTATCAGGGTGATATGCAGGATGCAGGCTTTGCCGCCCTGCCTTTGACGCAGCGCCCGGGGCAGACGGAATGGACAGCCAATGATCTTTCCGGGCGCTATTGGCTGCGCGGTGATGAGCGCTATTTGGAAGAACCGCGCGAAGACCTTGTTTCAGAAGCGCAGTTCAGCGCCTTCAATCCGGCCTTCGCGGGAACCTATTTTGAACAGGTTCACAGCGAATTGGCTGCGCGCTTTCCGATTGGACGCATGCGGGTCCTCTCCAAGGGGCTCTACAACTGCAACTCATGGCATCGTGACCCGGAACCACGGCTGCACATTCCCGTCATCACTAATCCCGGTTCGCTGTTTGTCGTAAATCACCATGTCACGCATTTGCCCGCTGATGGATCGGTCTATTTCACCGATACGCGCGCCTATCATACAGCGCTCAATGGCGGTGAGACACATCGCGTCCACATCGTTGCGGCGCTGGCCTATGAGCAGATCACGCAATAGCGCTGCTGTATAAGGTTTGTCCTATTCGACGAATTCGACCTTCACACCCTTGGCCACCATCTTCGCCAGTTCTTGGGCATCCCAGTTGGTGAGGCGAATGCAGCCATGGCTGTTGGTCTTTCCAATCGTATCAGGGTTGGGCGTGCCATGAATGCCATAGGTCGGTTTTGACAACGCAATCCAGACCGACCCGACCGGTCCGTTGGGGCCCGGCGCGATAGTCAGAATGCGATCATTGTCGCCCTGCTGAAAGTTCTTCCTGGGATTGTAAGTGTATTCCGGGTTGATCGCTATGCGTTCAACGCTGTGCACGCCCGTCGGCGACGGTGTTGAAGCAGAACCGATGGTTGCGGGATAGGCGGTTACCAACACGCCATTGCGATCATAGGCTCGCACCTGCTCGCGGCCCTTGTCAGCGACAATGTAGTACACGCGGCCTTCCCGCTTTGCCCCGGGCGCGACGACGCGAATGGTCTCGCCAGAACGGACGAAGCTCTTGCCCTGATTGAGCTCGCGCAGATAGGCCTCGCTCATATGAAAGCGTTCGGCGAGCTTTTCCTGAACCGATGTGTAGGACAGCACGCTCAACTGTGCCTTTTCGCCATAGTCGACCGGTATCGATGCGGCAAAGGGACCGGAAATATCGGACTGGGTCAGCGTGTAGTCGTAAAAGGCCGGTCCGCCGGAATTTTGCAGTTCGGCTGCCAGATTGTCTGAATTGTGCAGACGATTGTCGCCGCGCGCCTCCGTCCAGGCCGCCATCGCATTGGCAACATTGGACCCCCATTTGCCATCGATCACACCCGGCGAAAATCCGGCCCGATCCAACACGACCTGAAGTTTCGCCATTTGGGTGCGCGAATAGTTGGGCTTGGGAATGCGATAAATGCCTGCGCTGCGCGATTGCGGCGCTTCTTGCTGTGGCAGGCGGGCAACGTCCTGTTGCTGATCACGCGGGGCAGCCTGGCGCGGTTCCGCTTCAGGCAGCTCACGGCGCTCCAAGCGCGGTTCGACACCATCATCATACTCGTCGAGATAGCGACCGCGAGGGCGCTCCTCAAATATCTCGTCATCATATTGATAGCGATCATCACGAGGTTCGCCGTTGAACAGGCGGTCAAGCTCGCCTTCCAGGCGGCCCAGACGACGTTCACGGCGTTCGCGACGCAGCAATTGCCGTTCCTCCCGTCTGGTCAAACGCCGTTCGCGAAAAACCTCGCGCACGATCTCACCCGTATATGGGTCGATCAAAAAGGTTCGGCCCTCCTCATTGGTCCAGATATCATACTGCGCCTGTGCCAGCTGAATGGCAGGCGATTCCGCATGAGCGGGCATGGTGATTATACCGGAACAAAGCGACACAAACGCCAATGTCGTTGCTGCTGAGAATGCGGAAAGCTTCATGGACTGCACCGATAAGGGGGGATTGTGGCGCAAGTGTAGGAAAATCAAGGTGAACGAAAGATGAAGCGAAACGACACTGTTTCGTTATCCGTTAACCTTTCGGATGTTGCATGCCGACGCGTCCAACTGTTTCTGCCGCACGCTTTGATGCTCTTCACACAAATCGAGAGGCTCTATGAGGCCGAAAAGACCACATCTTCCCCTTCAGCCTTCGCGGAAAGCTCAAGCCCGCACTCCTGCGCAAGCATGATCGTGTAATAGGGTTGGATAACATGAGCCGTGATGTCTTCCTCGATCGTCCCGTTGAGCAAGTCGAGAAAGTCTGATGGAACACGCGCCTTGATGCCCGCGCAACGAATGGTGAATGTTGCCGTTTCGCCTTCACCATGGATCTGGATGCCGAGATTTCCACCGCGCGGAATGGCTCCGATGCCGAGAAGGATAAGGTTCAACAAAAGCTTGATGCGATTTTTGGGAACGAGCGAGCGCGTGCCCTCCCAGGTCATCTCAGCCTTTTCGCCATCCATGTAACCGCGCACCACCTCTTCAGCCTCACCGCTGTCGATGGATGATCCGGCCGATCCCGAAGCGCCAAACGCAACACGGGAGAATTTCAGTTTGGCGGAAGCGGATTTTGCGCTTTTGGAGATCAACTCCATGGCAAACTCCCGCATCTCTTCACCCTGGTCTTCCTCCAGCACCTCCAACCCATTAGCGAGCGCCCCAACGGGCGAGATGATGTCGTGGCAGACGCGGCTGGCCAGCAGAGCGGCCACATCAAGCGCTGAAAGTTCAGGAAGGTTTGGCATGGTCCGATTCCCCACATCACACGGCACGATTCGGCGACAGCAAACGGGATACACAAGGCGTCGAAAACTGCCAAGCGTTTGCGTTTCTCCTTCGTAAGAATGCCATCAATCCCGGAAAGGATCTGTTAACGCCTTGGCAATGCTTTTCCTTCACCATTCCGGCTGTTCTTGAAACGACGTCTGCTCGTTTCCAGCCGCGGACCACCGAAAGGTCCGATCAGTGTTTTGCGTATCCGGTGAAAGGACCTCGTCCATGGCATTCTCGCTTCTGAAAAACTGCCTTTCCTTGAAAGGCTTGACGATCGCCGCTGCTCTGGCGCTGACGTCAGTCGTAACGCAGCCGCTCGTTCCGTCGGCTGTTCACCAGGTCGCGGCTCAACCTCAAACATACTCTAACAGCGAATTGATCAATGCCGGTCACCGCTTCTTTGGCGGCACAACCTCCGGTCTGGCATCGCTCATCGAGCGGGCTGTGCAGGAAAATGGTTTGCCCAATGGATATATTCTGGGAGAGGAAGGCTCAGGCGCCATTGTGGGCGGACTGCGCTATGGCGAAGGCATTCTGCACACGAAGAACGCCGGCGATCACAAAGTCTACTGGCAGGGCCCGTCCATCGGTTGGGATTTTGGTGGAGACGGCAATCGCACCATGATGCTGGTCTACAACCTGACGAACACTGAAAAAATCTATCGTCGTTATATCGGCGTTTCCGGGTCGGCCTATCTGGTTGGCGGCCTGGGCATGACGGTCATGAAACATGGCGACACCGTGCTGGTGCCGGTGCGCACAGGTGTTGGTGCGCGCCTGGGTGTCAATGTCGGTTATCTGAAAATGCGGCCCTATGCGACCTGGAATCCCTTCTGATTCCATTTTTGAGAATGAGGTGTGAGGAAGCTAGAGCAAATCTCGTCCAGATTGAATCGTTTGAGCGCAGGGAGTTTGTGGCCTGACAAGGCGCGTGCGGCGCCGTGGTGCGGGCACCACAAGTTCGTGCGCAACACAGTCAGGGCGCAAAGAACCAAGTTCAAACGATTGCAGATTATTCTTCATTTTCATTGCCTTGCATACGATTTGCTTGGGTGTCTTTTCCACTCTGGCGGCGTCGAAATCCTCGTGCGATGCCCAGCATCGCTCTGCGGTGTTCTCCTTGCCAGATCGAAAAATCCATCCCATCAAACTGCTCCAATCTGGACGAGACTTGCTCTAACTGGTGTTTCTTCTCAGCCTTGCCTATGAGTGAGTGGGTAACACGCGTTCACTCTCCATCAGCCCACCTTGGCCGAAAACATTCTCTTCTTCACGCTCGGCGTCCTGGTCGCCATTTTTGTGACGCTTTTGATCGCGCCGACGATCTGGCGTCGCGCCGTGACGCTGACACGCCAACGCATAGAGGCAAATGTTCCCCTTTCCATCGAGGAACTTCAGGGCGAACGCGATCAGTTGCGCGCGTCGTTTGCGGCTGAGCAACGAAAGCTGGAGGTTACGCTCGAAGGCGAACGCGAGAACGCGGCGCAACAATTCGTCAAACTTAACCGGGCACAGGACACGATCCTGACCCTGGAAGACGATCTTTCCGCTCGCAATGCCCGCATTGAAGAACTGGATGCACTGGCGGCATCTTTGCAAACCGACCTCAACAATCGCGAGGAAGATCTGCAAAAAACCGAAGCAAAACTCCTGTCCACGCGACGCCGGTTTGAAGACAGCGAGGAAGCACTCAAGGCGCTGCGCAACGAACATGAAGACTTGAAAGACGATCTCGACACGCAGATCATCGAGGTGAAATCCACCATGGTCAGACTGGAAGCTGCACGGGAACGCGAGCGGGAACTCGCCGAACGGCTGAAGGAACGCGTTGCCGAAGGGTCAAAATTCAGCAGCGAGATCAAGGCGCAACAGGCTGTTATCGACCGGGAGAAAACCCGGTTGAAGCGCGCTGAAGACCGCGTCGCACAGCTGCAAGCCACCAATGCCGATCTTGAAGAGAAAGTGGCACGACGCGATGCTCGTATCGCAAAGCTTCAAGAGGGTTCCGACACGGTTTCGCCAAGGGTTGTCAGCGATGCCACGTCCAATCTCAATGATCGCACAGAGCAGCTGAGTGCTGAGAATCAGCAACTGAAAGCAGAACTCGCCAAGGCTCAATCCAGCGAAAATGCCATCATGCGCGAGCGCATCGCCGATCTGGCAGCACAGCTCGCCGCGCACACGGCGTCAAGCGAAGGCGCGGACTCTCCCGTCATCAAGGCAATTGAGACGCCTGATCCCGTTGTCAATGGCGAAGCACCATCGCTCGCCGAACGCATCCGAGATATGCAAAAGGCCGCTCAATAGGTCATGCGGGGTCGGCCAAAGCAAGTCTCGCCCAGATTGGAGCGGCTGCGGACAAGTGACAGGCTTTATCCGCGACCGGAATAGGCCCGCCAACTCTCTGCGATTTCATCAAGAATGGCCGGATCGTCGATGGTTGCGGGCATTTTGAACTCTTCGCCGTCGATCATTTTCTGCATGGTTGCCCGCAGGATCTTGCCGGAACGGGTTTTCGGCAAGCGCTGAACCGGCACTGCGATCTTGAAGGCCGCGACGGGGCCAATGCGATCCCGCATCATTTGCACAAGCTCGCCCTGTATTTCAGCCACCGGGCGATCGACACCCTTGTTGAGAATAACAAAGCCCGCTGGCAATTGCCCCTTCATCTCATCGGCAATACCGACCACTGCGCATTCGGCAACGTCCGGATGTTCGGCAATCACTTCCTCCATTCCGCCGGTCGAAAGGCGATGGCCCGCGACATTGATGATGTCATCCGTGCGCGCCATGATGAACAGATAGCCATCTTCATCCATCATTCCGGCGTCTGCGGTTTTGTAGTAGCCCGGAAACTCATCGAGATAGGCTTCCCGAAACCGCTCTTCGGCATTCCACAGCGTTGGGAACGCGCCCGGCGGCAAGGGCAATTTGACCACTACATTGCCCAACTCTCCGCGCGGCAGTTCTTCGCCCTCATCGGAGAGAACCTGCAAATCATACCCCGGCATGGCAACGGTGGGTGAACCATATTTGACAGGCATCAACTCAATGCCAACCGGATTTCCGGCCATCGTCCAACCGGTCTCCGTCTGCCACCAATGATCGATGACCGGTTTGCCCGATACTTTTTCCAGCCAGAGGATCGTATCAGGATCCGCGCGCTCGCCGGCAAGGTAGACCGTTCGCAGATTTGACAAGTCGAACTGTGCGGCCATCTCCCCGTCGGGGTCGTTTTGTTTGATGGCACGAAAGGCTGTGGGCGCGGTGAACATGGAAGCCACCTTGTGCTCGCTCATAACCCGCCAGAATGTGCTTGCATCGGGTGTGCCGACCGGTTTGCCCTCAAACAAGATGGTCGTATTTCCTGCCAGCAAGGGGCCATAGACGATGTAAGAATGGCCGACCACCCATCCGACATCCGACGCTGCCCAATACACTTCTCCAGGCTCGACATTGTAGATGTTCTTCATCGTCCAGTGCAGCGCGACGGCATGGCCACCATTATCGCGCACAACACCTTTTGGCTGGCCAGTCGTTCCGGAGGTGTAAAGAATGTAGAGCGGGTCTGTTGCAGCAACGTCTGCGCAAGCCACATCGGTTCCGGCAGCCTTGTGGGCCTGCACCGCCTCGGCATAGTCAAAGTCTCGGCCTTCGATCAGATCACAGCCTTGTTGCTCGCGTTGAAGGATGAGCGTGGCCTCAGGCTTGTGCGAAGCCAGTTCAATGGCGCCATCGAGCAAGGGCTTATAGGCGACAACCCGCCCGGGTTCGATCCCACACGAGGCAGAGATGATAAGCTTGGGGGCGCAATCATCGATCCGTGTTGCCAATTCCGCTGAGGCAAAGCCACCAAAGACAACCGAGTGCGGCGCACCCAATCTGGCGCAGGCGAGCATGGCAATCGCTGCTTCAGGCACCATCGGCATATAGATGATGACGCGATCACCCTTGGCGATGCCGCGATCTTTCAACGCAGCCGCCAGAGCCACAACCTCGGCTTTCAATTGGGCGAAGGTAAGACTGCGCTGATTGCCGGTGATTGGGCTGTCATAAATGATCGCGGATTGGTCTGCTCGCCCGCCTTCAACGTGACGGTCAAGGCAATTGTAGCAGGTGTTCACCTTCCCATCGGCGAACCAGCGCCCATAAGCGCCTTGATCGGCAAAAAAGGCGCGTGAAGGCGGCGTGGTCCAATCCAGCTTATTTGCCGCTTCCATCCAGAAGGCTTCCGGGTCCTGACGCCAGCCTTCATAAATGTCCTGATAGGTGTTCATGAATCCCTCCCCGCGGAACCAGCTTTGCTGTGGCACGTTGAATGCAGCGAAATTCTTATCGCATCTTTGTGACCAGGGTCCATGCAACAATCGGCTGATCCGCGACAAGAATCGATAGCGCGCCGCCCTGAAAATGTCACAGATTGCGGTGCACAAAGTTTGGTATGCTGCACACCATGTCCCCGATACGCTGGTTTCTTCTCGCGCTGGCCTTTCTCACAGCTGGCTGCGCCAACAATGAGGTGATCCTGCCTCTGGCCGTTGCGGACAACCGCAACGCCATCGTGCAGCCCATCCATGTGGCGACCATGCGTGAACTTTCCGACGATGGATATGCGGTGTTTTCCGGCGACCGGTCGGGCGGACTGAACTTTGCACAAGTCGACGTGTCCATTCCCAAAGATCGCAAGCGCGGCACGATCGTCTATCCGCGCAAGGTTCCAAATCTCAAAGAGCAATTTGCTGCGGTGGGTCACACGACCAATCGCAACGAGGCGCAGTTCATCGAAGCCATCAATCGTTCGCTGGCGCAAAAACCTCCGCAGGATCGCACCGTCTTTCTGTTCGTCCATGGCTACAACACGAACTTCGCCTCCGGCGTCTATCGCCAGGCGCAGATGGTTCACGATTTCCGCTTTCCGGGCGTTCCGGTGAATTTCTCCTGGTCGTCGGCTGGGCGCACCACGCTTTACCTCTATGACCGTGAGAGCGCGCATCTGGCGCGCAACGGTCTGCGCGATACGATCCGCACTCTGTCAAAAACCGATGCCAAGTCCATCGTCCTGCTCGGGCATTCCATGGGAGGGTTTGTCACCATGGAGGCCTTGCGTGACATGTCGATTCGCAAGGAAACACGGCTTTTGAACCGGCTCGATGCGGTCATCCTTGCCTCTCCAGACATCGATACGGGCGTGTTTTACGAGCAGTTGGCCGAACTGGATCCGAAGCCCGATCCGTTCATTTTGTTTGTCTCGCAATATGACCGCGCCTTGCAGGCCTCCACACAGCTGCGCGGCGGCGGCAGCAGGCTGGGGCAGGGAAGCGATATTGAGCGACTCAGAGAACTCGGCATCACGGTGGTCGACCTCTCCAATGTTGCCGATGGAGAAGATGCCACCAACCACACGACATTCGCCACATCCGAGACTGTGATGCGCATGGTGCAAAGCGGCGCACTGATTCAGAACCCGCAAGCCGCACAAGCCGACAACAATCCGCTGGCCCCGGTGGGTGAAGGCATCGGCAAGCTCAGCGATCTGGCCTCAGCCATCGTGTACCTGCCCGCCAAGGTTGCAGGCGTCCGCTGACCCCAAACAGGGCCCCGCTCAAGCGGCTCCCGCAATAGACATGTCGAATTGCAGCTTTGCCAACCGTGCATAGATGCCGTCTTGCGCGATCAGAGCGTCGTGATTGCCTTCTTCCACAATGCGCCCCTGGTCGAGCACGAGTATGCGGTCCGCCATCAACACTGTTGCCAGCCGGTGTGCGATCACCATGGTTGTGCGACCCTTCATCAGGCCCTCGAGAGCCTTTTGAACGAGTTTTTCGCTTTCGGCGTCCAAGGCGCTCGTCGCTTCATCAAGCAGCAGCAGGGGCGCATCCTTCAAAATCGCGCGGGCAATGGCGATGCGCTGGCGTTGCCCGCCAGACAGCGTAACTCCGCGCTCGCCAACCACTGTGTCGTAACCATTCTCAAGTTGCTCAATGAAATCATGCGCCAAAGCCAGCTTTGCCGCCTGCTTCACGTCCTCATCGCTTGCCGCAGGTCTGCCGAAACGGATGTTGTCCGCCGCCGACATGGCGAAAATAGTCGTATCCTGTGGCACCAGAGCGATACGCTGCCGCACCGCTTCCGGGTCCGCCATTGCGATGTCAACACCGTCCAACCGCACCGTGCCGGATGTCGGATCATAGTAGCGCAGCGCCAAACCGAACAGCGTGCTTTTCCCGGCACCTGACGCCCCCACCAGAGCGACCGTCTCGCCGGGCTTCACGTTGAGGTCAATGTACGAAACCACCGGCAAATCGCTGCGACTGGGATAGGCGAAAGAAACGCCGGAAAACTCCAGCGCTCCCGAAGCATTGTCTGGCAAAGGAACCGGATCAACCGGGGCACGAATGTCAGGGGCGGTCGCAAGCAGTTCGGACAAACGTTCGGCTGCACCTGCGGCCTGTGACAACTCTCCCCAAACTTCCGACAGAGATCCCAGCGCTCCGGCAGCCATAATTGAGAAAATCAAAAACTGCCCCAAAAGCCCCGGGCTCATGGTTCCATCGAGAACAGCGCCAGCACCGATCCACAGCACGGCGACAACACTGGAAAAAATCATGAAAATGGCAAAGGCCGTCAGAAAGGCACGGGCTGCGACGGATGAGCGGGCGGCATCGAAAGCTCGTTCCACCGCTGTTTCGAACAGGCCAGCCACCATTTTTTCATTGGTGAAGGCCTGAAGCGTGCGCACCGATGAGATTGCTTCGGAGGCATAGGCCGATGCGTCGGCAAGCGTGTCCTGGGCAATACGAGAGCGCTTGCGCACATTGCGCCCGAAAATGAACAAGGGCAGCACGATGATCGGAATTGCCACCAGAACAATCAGGGAGAGCGACGGGCTGGTCCAGACCATGCCGATGATCGCACCGATGATCAAAACACTGTTTCGCAGGGCCATCGATGCCGTCGCACCTGCAACCGATTTGATCTGCGTCGTATCGGCGGTCAGGCGGGAGACCAGTTCGCCGGTCTTGGCTGTGTCGAAAAAGGATACAGACAAATTGGTGATGTGGGCAAAGACGTCGCGGCGCAGATCGGCGACCACGCGTTCTCCCAGCCAGATCACAAAATAGTAGCGCAAGGCGCTCGACACCGCGAGCAGGCCTGCAAGCGCAAACAGGGCATAGAAGTAGCTGTTGACCAGACTGCTATCTGCACGGGTAAACCCGTTGTCGATCATTGAGCGGACGGCCAGTGGCAAAGACAGTGTGACGGCTGACGCGGTGAACAAGAAAACCAAAGCGCCCGCAATATGCGCCTTGTATTGCAGCAAATAGGGCAGAAGCCTCAGCAGAGGCTTCAATCCCTTGCTCCCGTTCGCTGTTTCATCTTGCGACGGGGGTTGCTTCAACTGCCTGGAATCCAAACCAACGCGATCCGCTTGATACGTGCCAAGACTCTATGCGTGTCTTTTGGCGGGAACTTCTCAAGATTTGAACCCCGACGCCAAAAGAAAGGCATTTGGTCGCTGCGGGGTCAGGACGACCGGAATGGTCGGATCAGGCCCCATCGAGGCCTGATCCGAGGCTTCAATCGTCGCTCGACCGCTTTGGTCAGGATCCAATCAGGATTCTGCGTCGAGCTTGTCCTGCGTTCTGGTGTTGAAGTCATCAGCGTCGTGACGCTCATGCAGTTGTTCATGGGGCTCGCCAAAGGAGCGGTTGACCATGCGGCCGCGCTTGACAGCTTCGCGGGTAAATATCTCGTCCTGCCAGCGGTTCACATGGGTGTAGCTGTCCGCTTCCAAAAAGGTTGCTGAATCGCCATACAGCTTGCCGGCCACCAGATTACCGTACCACGGCCAGATCGCCATGTCGGCAATTGTGTAGTCGGACCCTGCCATGAACTGGTTGTCTGCCAAGTGACGGTCAAGAACGTCCAACTGGCGTTTCACCTCCATGGTGAAGCGGTCGATGGGATACTGCATCTTATACGGTGCATAGGCGTAGAAATGCCCAAAACCGCCGCCCAGATAGGGAGCGCTGCCCATCTGCCAGAACAGCCAGTTGAGTGCTTCGGTGCGCGCGACATGCTCTTTGGGCAGAAACGCATCAAACTTCTCGGCGAGGTAAAGCAGGATTGAAGCAGATTCGAACACGCGTACCGGCGCGTCGCCACTATGATCCATCAGAGCAGGAATCTTCGAGTTGGGATTGGCTTCTACAAAGCCGCTGCTGAACTGGTCTCCCTCACCAATGTTGATAAGCCAGGCATCATATTCAGCGCCCGAATGCCCCGCCGCGAGCAATTCTTCGAGCATGATGGTCACTTTCACGCCATTTGGCGTTGCGAGCGAATAAAGCTGCAAAGGGTGTTTCCCGACAGGTCTGTCCTTGTCATGGGTAGGCCCGGCGATTGGCCTGTTGATATTGGCGAATTGGCCGCCGCTTTCCTGCTCCCATTTCCAAACCTTGGGTGGAGTGTATTCGTCCTGTTGAGCCATCACTGCTTCGCTGTACGGGTTGCTATTGGCAAACCAGTTGGGGTGTGCAGCCACGCTTGACAATGGCGGCGCGCAATTTCGTGATCGCTTGAATGATGGACGTCGAGCATGCATGAACCGCCCATCTCAAACTTCAGCGGGGCGCTCACATGCCTGAACTTTCCGCCAATGGCCTGACCCTGTACTATGAAGATGAAGGTCCGCGCAATGGGCGCCCGATCGTGCTTGTCATGGGACTTGGCGTCCAAAGCACGGCATGGCCTGCGGCGTTTCTCGATGCGCTTCACTGGGCAGATTATCGCACCATCCGCTTTGACAATCGCGATATTGGCTTGTCTTCAAGACTTGAAGGTAGGCGTGCCCGCCATATCGCCCTGCACATTATCACCAGCAGACTTGGACTTGGCGGAGGCGCTCCCTACGCCCTGACCGATATGGCCGATGACACTCTGGGGCTGATCGAGGCGCTTGAGCTTGAACGCCCGCATCTGGTTGGCGTGTCCATGGGCGGCATGATCGGCCAGATCATCGCGGCGCGAGCCGGTTCGCAACTTGCCAGTTTCACCGCAATCATGACATCAACCAATAATCCGCGTCTTCCAAAGCCGCGCAGAGATGTTCTAAAAATGCTCATCGCGCCCGGTCCGGCACCCAAAACGCATGATGAAGCGGTCGAGCGGGCGATACGCCTGTGGAACACGATTGGCACGCAAAATGGCGGTGGAACGCAGGAAGACTTGCGCGAACGCGTGGATGCTGCTCTGCGCCGGAGTTTCTATCCGGCTGGTTTGAAACGGCAGATAGCGGCCATCATCGAAACCGGTGACCTGCGTCGCTGGACCCGCAAAATCTCATTGCCGACACTCGTGCTGCACGGCACGGCTGATCCGCTCGTGCCGGCAAGTGGCGGCAAAGATGTTGCCGCAAACATCATGAACAGCCGTCTACATCTGCTGGACGGCATGGGGCATGATCTACCGCCCAAGTTTCTGGCAGAGCTGACCGGCGAACTTGTTGAACATCTGCGCACGAGTGACAGCATGCATGCGCAAGAAAGTCAGACCACTTCCACCGTCTTGGCTTCGTAAACGCCCGCAATTTCGCGATGGGTCGCGAAGACATCGTCATTGAGATGACAAACGTCATGCATCACGGTGCGTGAGAGCAGACCATCGACCCGCTCTTTGGAGGGTTCATGGAAGCTCTTTGCAAAGCCGTCATCCGCCAGTTCATCCACCAGCGAAGCAGCCAGACGCAAAGCGCGATCAGTGTCGGTGAAATGAGCGCAAACCATGATCACGTCATTGCCAGCTTCCATAAATTGTCGCGCCGCTGACCCATCGGCGAAATAGCCATCCATGGCATGCATGCCGATATCGTCGGAAAGAACCACACCCTCAAAGCCAAGCGTCTCGCGCAACAGACCGGTGGTGACGGTTTTCGACAGCGTTGCAGGAAGGTCCGGGTCGATCTTTGGAAACATGATGTGGGCGGTCATCATGAGTTCGAGCCCGGCCCTTATGGCCAGATCAAAAGGAACAAGCTCACGTTCGTTCAGCTGTGCGCGATCAAGGTTCAGCACTGGCAAAGCATGGTGGGAATCGACATCCGTATCGCCATGGCCGGGGAAATGCTTGCCGCAGGCCCATACATTCTGGCTTTGTATGGCTCTGGTGAACGCGGCGCCACTTTCTCCAACACCTTGCGGGGATGAGCCAAAAGCCCGGTCTCCAATGACCGGGTTGTCAGGGTTGCTGTCAACATCAAGAACAGGCGCAAAGTTCATGTTCAGACCAAGCGAAGCGAGCTCACGACCCATGGCTTCGCCAATTTGCGCGGCTGCGTGCGGCCATTGCGCGGCACTTCGGAAGCGCGTGATCGGATTGGGCGTGCGGCACACTCGGCCGCCTTCATGGTCCGTTGCGATCAGAAAACGGTCGCGCCCGACCGCTTCCTTGATATCGTTGATCAGCCGACGATGGTTCTCAAGCCAGCTATCGTAATCGACGTCATGAACAAAATTACTTTTAAACAGCACCACACCGGCAGGACGCAACGCTTCCAGAAGCTCTTTGTCTTTGTCCGTCAATTTCGGTGATGGCTGAAGCCCTACGAAAAAATGATTGCCGACTTGCGACAGCTCATATGCGGCCATGGCCAGCCCTTCCGCTCGCTCAAATCGAGGCGCCGCAGCGCGCAACGCAACCCGCCACAAAGTGAATCTAAGCCGTTAGCGTTTCGTTAATCAAGCGCTCGAAGGTTGGCATCGTGGTCGGCACGGCTCATCGAGTAACGCTTCAGGAATGCATAGGACAAGGCATAGAGGATGACGATTAGCGCTAGATAGGGGGCTGCGACCATATCCATCGTGTCGGGTGTTATCTCGTCGTCTCCACCCAGAGTGAGCAGCAGGCCGGACAGGAAGATGCCGAAGCCCGTGACGGCCTTCCTGATGAGAGAATAGGTTGCCATATACAGGCCGTCTGCGCGCAGACCCGACTCGCGTTGATTGACCTCGACGAGATCGCCCATCATCGAAACGAGAATGATCTGAAGGGCAATCAACAGCAGTGTGCCCGTAAAGGCGTTCATCACCAACATTGGAAATACGACCGGATGCTGGTTATCTGGCACCAGGCCGACAAGCTTCACGATGATCCAGATGTTGCCCAGGCAAAGTGACACGATGATGAGCCGCAATGCGCTGCCACGCTTCTCCCATCGGCTCACCATCCAATTGGTCATCGGATAAGCGGCAAGAGCGGCAGGTGTAAGTGCCAGAGCGATGTATCCGATCCGGGCCGCGCTCTGTTCGAAGTAAAAGGCGGCAAAGTAGGATTGCAAGGTCATGGTCAGCCCCAGGACCAGACTTGAACACAACGTGCCGGCAAACAGTGCGCGAAAAAGCGGCTGTGCCATGATGCGACGACAGGTCTGAACAAAAGACAATCTGACATAGTCATCGCCCGGTCCGATCTTGCCGTCGCCAGCCTGCGGCAAAAGAGGGATCAGCCGGTGCGTTCCCCCGGCTGAAAGAGCCATGGTTCCCGCCATGACAAGAGCGGCCAGCAGCACGAACTGCTCGTAGCCTTCGCGGTTCAAAATTCCCGGGACATCGCCGACAGGACGCAGAAAGACAGTGAAGCCAAAAACAGCGATCACCACTCCGCCGATCCAACCGAACATCTGGCGCAGACCCGCTAGACTTGTTCGGCCTCGATAGCTGCGATCCAGTTCCGGCAACATCGCCGAGTTGGGCACTTCGAAAACCGTAATCGTTATGCGCGCCAGGATGGTCGTGACGAGCAGCCAGACGAAAAGCGCTGCATGCGACAAGTCAGACGGTGGATGCCAGATGATGTAGTAGGCAAAGGCCGCAGGCAAAATTGCAGTATACATCAGCGGGTGCCGTCGCCCCAGCCGCGATCGCCATCCATCCGAAAGATGCCCGACATAGGGGTCGGTCACGGCATCCACCAAAATGGCGAAAAGCAGCGCCACACCAACATAGATGGCTGGCAAGCCCAGTACCTGATTGAAATACAGCATCATGAAAGTGGAAAAACCACTGTCCTTGACGCCGTAAGCGACGGCACCCAGGCAGTAGACAATTCGTGAGCCGAAGCTCGCATTCACCTGCATCACAACGCGCCCTCATGGCCGCGACCATGCAGTCGGCGACCATGCCTGATTTTGCAGTTTCGCGAACGACGAAAACACGAGCAATCGAACACCCGTTCGACTGCTTCATGCCCTTTTGTCCCTCACGTCGAAGATGCGCTGCAAGACGCGCTTCGTTATCGGTATCGATAGCTTTGCACCGCATAGGATTTCAAGCGAAATTGACTTGAATTTCCCCTTGTCCCCATGGCCAATGGTACAAATTCAAGCGATCCGGCGTCTCATGAACCGAAGATCCATCATCTTAACTGGGGTGTTTTCGCTCCTCGTGTTGACCTTTTTTGCCGCTCCACAGGGCCGCAACCTGCTGTATTTCGCGCTTGCCGAGACCTATCAGGGCGAAAAACTCAGCGTGCAGCAGGCGCATTGGGCGGCATCGAAGGGCGAAATAATCCTTATCGACATACGTCGGCCCGATGAATGGAAGACCACCGGGATCGCTGCGAGCGCATTGCCGCTGGACATGCGGCGCGATGATTTCACGCAACAACTCGGCATGCTGGTTGATGGCAACAAGAACGCTGCGGTGGCTTTGATTTGCGCCCGCGGTGTGCGCTCGGCGGGCCTTGCCAACCGTTTGCAGGAAGCTGGCTTCACCCGGATCATGGATGTTCCAGAAGGTATGTTCGGTTCTGCCGCTGGGCCCGGTTGGTTGCAGAGCGGTCTGCCGCTGAAGAGTGCGGGCTAGGCAAGTCTGTCGAATGAAGCTGATTTCGCCAATCCTTGCCGCACTTTCCTCATTGGCCTGGATTTGCGCTGCCAATGCCGGATGCGCGACGGACGAAGAGCCTTGTCTGGTTGAAACGGGCAGCTATCACATTGCATTGCCGGAACCTGCGGAAGGCAGCGGTCAGAGTTCCTCTCGACCCGCCATCATCTGGCTTCATGGGGCCGGTGGCACAGGCAGGGGCGCTATGCGCAACACCGGTATGGTCGAAGCGGTTTTGCAGCGCGGCTATGCTTTCATCGCGGCCAATGGCAAGGAACGGGAAGGACGGTTCGGCACGGGATGGTATTTTCACCCCGACTGGCCGAAGGAGCGCAACGAAATTGCGTTTCTAAAGTCGGTCTCTGCCGACGCCGTCAACAGGCATGGTGTTGATCCTGAGCGCATCATCCTGGCGGGGTTTTCCATCGGCGGCTCCATGACCAGCTATGTCGCTTGCGCTGACCCTAAAGCCTTTGCAGCCTTTGCCCCTGTTGCCGGAAGCTTCTGGCGACCACATCCAACCGACTGTTCGGGACAGGTGCGGCTTCTGCACACACATGGCTGGCGCGACACGACGGTACCGCTGGAGGGGCGTCCCCTGCGCGGTGGCGCGATCTTTCAGGGCGATGTTTGGCTCGCCATGCAGATTTGGCGGGCCGAGAACGGCTGCAAGAATCTGAGACCCGACAGCTTCGAGATTGGCGAGCAGTTTTGGCGGCGCAAATGGGAAAGCTGTGATCCCGGCACGGCCCTGGAATTCGCGTTGCATGCGAGCGCCCATGGCATTCCTCGCGGTTGGGCGACAATGGTGATTGACTGGTTCGAAGGCCTGGATTGAAACACTGGAGCAAGTCTCGTTCCCAATTGACGACCTGAACGGACCTACTCCGCTGCGGCCAGTTGGTTTGCCCCGAGCATGTTTTCCAGCTGCCGCCGAAAACGCCGGGACTGTCGAATGATCGGAGGCGCATTGTTCGCTTCGGGCGTCCCCAACTGACGCGCAGACCAGCGACGGGCTTTCAAATTGACGCCGCTCAGCGCTGAAAGACCGATCGCGGAAGCAAGGCTCAATCCAATCGGCAGCAGCCACAATGTAACAACGCCCATAAACATCCCGAGCAGCAGCAACGTGCCGGTTACCGTCTCGACGGCATGGAACTTTGCCATTTCCGACCAAGAGTAATGTCCGCCCTTGCGGTTTTGCGGCTTCCATCTTTCCTTGCGACCGATGGCGATGCGGATGATGGCGAGCGTTTGCTGCACCATCAGAACCGGCGCATAGGCGATGGACAAAGCAATTTCGAGCGACACGGAGGCTACGAATTGCAATGGCCCTCCGAGATCGCGGATCTTCATGCCCGTCTGGCTGATCGCAAGCGCGCTGAGGAACTTTGGTGCAAGCAGCATCGCATACATGAAAATAAGAATTGCAAAGCTGTTGCCGCCGCTGATCTGCGGCCAATTCACTTGCGGGTTGTAGCCCGAAAAATATTGAACGACGTTCTGGCTTTCGCCATTGCCAACCAGCGCCCACACCACCATGAGCAAAAACCAGGCAGGTGACATCAAATAGCCCATGGCGCCGTTCAGCAGATGAAAGCGCGACACGGCGTGAAAGCCGCGCGAATCGATGAGCGACAGATGTTGCAAATTGCCGTGGCACCAACGTCGATCCCGCAATACGTAATCGATCAGCGTTGGCGGCACTTCCTCATAGCTGCCCTCGACCTGCGGAAGGAAGCGAACCGACCAACCTGCACGGCGCAGCAGCCCGGCTTCCACGAAATCATGGCTCAAAATAAGCCGCTCATCACCGCGTTTGCGCAGTCGTGGCTTGAGTTTTGGCAATCCCGCACAGGACGCGAAAGCAGCGGTGCGCATGATGGCATTGTGGCCCCAATAATTGCCTTCACGATCCGTCCATTTCGCCAAGCCCTCAGCAAGTGCCGCACCATAGACGCGGTTTGAGAATTGCTGAACGCGCCCGAAGAGTGATTCCGCCCCGTAAAGTGTGGGGAAGGATTGGATCAAACCGGCATTCGCGTCATCGGCCAGCGCATCGGCGAGGGCAATGATCGCGCTGCCGCTCATGAGACTGTCGGCATCCAGCACCAGCATCGCCTCATAGGCACCGCCCCAATGTTCCGTCCATTCGGCCAGATTGCCGAGTTTGGCGTCCACATTGTCTGCCCGGCGCCGATAATAGACCTCCGTTCCGGGCAACAAATCGTCACGCAGAACCGCAAAAGCCTGGCATTCCGCCAGTGCCGTTTCCTCATCACGCGTGTCAGACAGGATGAACAAAGCGAAGCGATGCCGACTGCCACGCTTGGCCAAAGCACTCATCATGGCCGCAGCGTTGCCGAAGACATCAACCGGTTCCTCATTGTAGATCGGAACCAGCAAGGCGACGTCCAGGGCACCGTCCGAACCATCTTGGCCACTGCGTTTGCGCCAAAAAAACATGCTCAGCACGCCCAGAGTCGCGGTGCTCAAAGAAAGGGCGATCCAGAAAAAGGTGATGACGATCAGGAGCAGAATGGCTCCCTCAAGCAGTGACAGCCCATCCATGACGAACCAGTTGCTGAGTGCTGCAATGACCCCCAATGTGGTCAAAATCGCCGGGATAAATGTCAAAAGTCTCCAGCGTAGCGCCTTTGGCCTGTCTGAAAGCGACGGTGCAGCGCTGTCGCGATAGGGCTGTTTGAGTTCCTGAATCGGACGCGCAAGCGGCGCCCTTGGCGGCATGTGGGCGCCGCACTGTTGCACCGTCACGCCGTCCATCGATACAGCCACACTTCGCTGGCCGTTTCACCGTTGACCAGAAGTTGCGCGCGCATCTCCACCATCTTTCGCTCTCCGGGAAGGAAACTGAAGGCAAGGCGTACGCCGCCCGTTCCCGGATTGCGCTGAAGAACGCCGGGCGATAATTCCGCGGACGGACTGCGCAGCACAATTTCCAAATCTTCAAGCTCGCCAGAGAAAGCTGGGTGCGGTGCGAAATCGATGGCCGTGACGATCTTCTTCTGATCAAAGCCCTTACCGATCCGGGTGTTCAAAACGCGCGCAACATCGGGTGCGTCAACTTCTTCTTCTCCCCAAGCCATGGCGTAGGAGAACCGGTGCGCACTGCCGCCTCCAAGGCTTTCGCGTGGGCGCCAATAGGCCACAATATTGTCATAGATCTCGCGGTCAGCTGGTATTTCCACCAGTTCAACCGCGCCATCGCCCCACTCGCCATTCGGTGTGATCCAAAGCGAAGGACGGTTCTCGTATCGCGCTTCCAGATCGGCATAGCGTTCGATATCGCGGGTGCGTTGCATAAGCCCAAAACCGCGTGGATTGCGGTCCTGAAAGGCACTGATCTCAACCTTTTTGGGATTGGCCAGCGGTCGCCAGATGCGCTCACCATTGCCATTGACCATCAACAGGCCTTCGGAGTCATGAACAGCGGGGCGAAAATCATCGAAACGACTGCGATTGGTTTCGTCGAACAGGAACATGCTGGTCAACGCACCCAAACCGACATGGGAAAGATCGCGGCGCGGATACACAACCGCGTCAACCTTAACGCGCGTCGGCTGCCCGGGCGTTACCTCGAAACTGTAGGCACCTGTTATCGATGGTCCATCAAGCAGCGCGTGAACGCGATAGGTTGTCTGTCCGGGCTGCGCTGCCTCGACCCAAAAATCGGTGAAATCGGGAAATTCTTCACCCTCGGCGGAAGCTGTGCCAAGCGCGATGCCGCGGGCCGAAAGTCCGTAATTCTGCTTGTTGGCGATGGCGCGAAAGTAACTGGCACCTTGAAAAACGATGAATTCTTCAAATTTGCCCCGCCGGTTCAACTCTGAACGCAGGCGAACCCCGGCATACCCCATCGTTTCATCCACCGGCATGTCTGGAAACTGATCGGTGGTCGCAAAAAGTGAGAGGTCATAAGGCAATTGCTGCACGGCGCCGTCGGTCACAGTGTGAACACGCACAGCGCGGGGGAAATACAGGCCAGCTGTGAACAGATCGAGCTGCATGGGCCGCTGTTCATCTGCCCAGATGGCCTTCTTGCCGTTGAACCAGATGTGCTGGAATTTCTCATAGGACAGTTCGCGCCAGGCGGCGGGAATGAGTGGCGCCGGTTGATAAGCCGATTGCGCCCGGCGTTGCGCTTCCTCTTCCAACCAACGGCGTGAAAACTTGATGCCCTGCGCGGATGCGGACAAAACCGGCGCGGCACATGCGCATGCGATACTGGCAAGCAGAGTACGGCGATCAATCATCGGTCGGCCGGTTTCTTCCAGGGTTGGCCCTTATACCAGGCCACGAGGTAAGCTGTTGTGATCAATGCAGCAAAACCGGTCAAATTAATGGCCAAGACATTCAAACCGCTGCGACCGACAAGATCGAGAACAAAACCTGCCAGCAGAGCCAGAATCAGCGAGGTGAGAAAGACGGCCAAGGACTGCTGGCCCACCTTGGTGATCAGCGCCACGATGCGGCGGCCAATGCGAGCGACCAAACCGGCACCTTCAATGCGAAGCCGGTGCCCGCCTTCGCCGGCGACCACCCAGCCCAAATAGGCCAACGCCAAAAAGTGCACATAGCGCAAAATGCCAAAATCGGTCTTCGTCACCAGAATGCGATAGTCGGAATAGATCATCCGAGACCATTCAAACTGCAAAATGCGTATCGCAACACTGGAAAACAGCATGAAGGTAAACACTATCGCCGACGCCAGGGTGATCAACTTCCAGTTCACCGGCGGAGGGCGCAACCAGCCGATCATGAAGGCAAAACCGGTAAAGAAGATCAGCTGCCAGCCAAATGGATTGAAAAACCAGGGACGTTGCGACCAGGGTTCTGCTGGAAATTCGATATGCAAGCCACCGAGCCCGATCAGGTCCAGAAATCGCCCTTGTGCGAATATCCAGAACAGCGCCATGGCGATTGCAACGAACCACAGATTGATGCGTGCCAGCGCCATCATCAGCGGCATCATCAGCAACAGCACCATATACATGGGCAAGATGTCGAAGAAATTCGGCACATAGGTAAGCGTGAACAGGCCGATCAACTGCGGCCCCGGATCGGCGAAAAACTTCCAAAGATTGAGTGAGCCGATATAGACCTTCTGAAAATCGCCAAACTCATCGATAGCGGCGAGCATTGTGGCGGCTAGAAAAAACAGCGCGATATGCGCCCAATAAATCTGCCAAACCCTGAAAGTGACGCGTGCGGAGCCGATCCACCAGCCGCCGCGTCGAAAGCTGCCGCCGAAAGCTACGGCAGACGCCATGCCGGAGCAGAACACAAACATCTCGGTTGCATCGGAAAATCCGAATCGAGCCGGAATCCACAAGGCCCAGAAATTAGCGGGCACATGTGCAATGAAGATGATGAACATCGCCAGGCCGCGATAGAAGTCGAGCCGCGGATCGCGAATTCTGGTGACCGGCTTGGCTTGATCCGATGAAGTGTCAGATTGTGTCATACGCGGCGTACTTGAAACTTGGCCGCGAGACGATTCGCGACAGGACTGTTAAACAGCCGGAACCTTCGAAACACAATTGGTTGGATGGCGCATCACGGAAATGAGATCACGCCGGGCAGCCGCATAGCCATCTTCGCGACCCGCCCGTTTCGCTGTCCGCGCCGACAGCATAGCCGAGGCTTCGTCCAAAAATCCGGCGCGAATGCCGCAATCGATGGTCAATCGCTCAAACACGTCGCGTTGGGCATGGCTGCCACCGGCATCACACATATTGGGCCGGGCGCGGGTCAGATTGACGAAGGCCTTCTCGTAATTGCCGTCGCCAAAGGCTTCCAAACCGATGGCCGCCGATAGTCCCGGCGTTGCCATGGCGCGCTGCATATCGCTTTTGCTTTCGCTTGCGTCGCTGTGCAGGCGTTGAATGAGCCTTGTTTTGGCTTCTTTGCGGTCATCCCCGACAAGCGCCAGAAGATAATGCAGATCGGCAAAGATCAAACAGCCATCCTCGGTGCGCTCAGCGCACAGATCGGCCAGCTCTTCCCAACGGTTTCCGACATCGATCCCGTCCAGCTCCAGACGGGAAAGCAATGAAGTCGCGTTGGAAATATCACGATAATCATCCGTCCGGTCGGCACGGATCTCGGTGTCATACAGCGCCATGGCCTGATCATATTGGCCAAGGTCAAGATGCATGAGCGCCTTGTGCCACCACACGTGATATCTGAAATTGTTGCAATGCGCCCAGGCGTTTTCGCGTCCCTTCAACCAATCAAGACCGCCTTTCGCATCCGCCGTCATGTCGTGAACGTGAGCCACCGCGTGCAGTCCCCACGCATCATCCGGCGCCAGAAGCAGGGCCTTGCGGCCCGCCACCCCGGCAGCGGAATAATCCCCGGTTTCTTCCAGCGCAAAGGCCTGACAACCCAGCAGATAGCCAAAACCCGGATGCGCATTGTCATAGCTGGGCAACACCTTCTCCACCATGCGCCGCATGCCCGCCGCATCGCCCAAAACGAAGCGTACAGCATGGTCCAGCTTCATGGTGAGCGTGTCCTGCGGATGGTCGTTCAGCACGGTTTCAAAATGCGCCAACGCTTTGCTGGGAAAGCCCTGCATCCAGACGGTGAGCGCATCGAGTATCTGCTGTTCGCGGCGGCTGATGGTCTGGGCTTGGGCCGCCCTGAGGGCCGCCTGGTGGGCCTGTGAGGCCGTCTCCATAAGCTCCCTGCGCCCAAGCAAGAGATAAAACATCGCCTTGACGGTATGGCCAAGCGCAAAATCGGGCGCCGCCTCAAGGGTTTTTGCCAAATGCGTTGGCGTGGAAGCGCCATGCGCCAGAAACGCCAGTTGTGTCTTGTTCCAGGCCTGAAGGGCCTTCGGGTTTTTCAACGATACGCTCTGGCGGAAAATATCAACTGACATGGCTCTCTCGGCAGAAACTGCGTGCTGAATTTCTTCGTTATGTTGGAAACTTATATTCAAAGAAACGGCACAAAGGTGGTTATGACGCAAATGTTATGATCGTGCCGCTCGCTATGATCCGCCTTGTACGGGCCCCTGTATGGGCATGAGTCAGATCCTTCCGTCATAGGCATGTCGGTCGATATGGGCGGCGATCAGCGTGAATGTGTCGGCATTAAGCGCGTTTTTGAGCGCTGAGCGCAGATCAGAACGGTTGTTGGCGGTCACGCCATGCCCGCCAAATGCGCGCGCAATTGCCGCATAGTCGTGCCCGATAAAGTCAACGCCATTGTTGGTGAGTTGTCTTTGGCGTTGTTTCAGATCGATCAGTGCGAGGGATTCATCCACAAACACCACAAAAATGGTGTTCAGGCCCATTTCCGCCGCGCTCGACAGTTCACCCGCTACCATCAGAAATCCCGCATCGCCGGTGAAACCGACGACCGGTCGCTCGGGTGCGGCAAGCTTTGCACCCATGGCCAGGGGCAATGCGCAGCCCATGGTGCACAGGCCGGTAGATTGCAAAAGCCCACGCGGTTCAAAGCTGCGCCACATCTGCGACAGCAAAATGCGATGCGCACCGCTGTCGACAGTGGCAACCGTGTCGCGCGGCAGAACAGTGCGGCACTCTGCTATCACCGCTGCCGGGCCCCAATCCTCGCTATCGGCAAAGGCGTTACTCAAAGCAGCGCGTAGATCGTCAATGCGTCCGTCTGCCCATGTTTGGTGGCCATCAACACCATCAGACAGGGCATTAAGCGTTTCACCCGTATGCGCGATAAAGCTCAGAGTCGCCTGATGCATGAAGTGATGATTGGGCGCAGCATGAATGTCGATCACATTCTGCTTTGCGGGATCCCAGGGATCGCGCCATCCCGTGCGCATCTCAATGGGGTCGTAACCGGCGCAAATGATCAGATCAGCCTCGGCAATCAATGGCAGGAGATGTCGATCCGCCAGGGGGGACAAACCAGCCCCGCCCAGGCTCAGCGGGTGATCTTCAGGCAAGACACCCTTGGCCTTATAGCTGGTGATCACCGGCACATTGTGTTTTTCGACAAGAGCGCGAAGCGCATCCACCGAATCATCGTAAAGAATATCAAGACCAGCGATCAGTACCGGTCGCTTTGCCTCCTTCAGCCATGCGCGTGCGGTCTCCAAGTCCCTGGTTGCCGGAACGGCTGCACTGGCGGCAACGCGCTGCCCTGACATATCGATGCCCGGAGCATCGGCGACGGAGATCGGTACGTCGATGTGAACCGGGCCGGGGCGGCCTTCTGTCGCGATGCCGACAGCCTTTTCGGCAATCACTCCGGCAGCGGCGGCATCCAGAGTGAAGGTTGCTTTTGTGATGGGTTCAAAAACCGCCCGGTGATCGAGGATCTGATGTGTGTAGGTCTGCACTTCCGCCGCATCCACGCAGCCGGTCAGCATGATCAATGGAACGCGGTCCTGCTCGGCATTGGCCACCACGTTAACGGCGTTCATCGCCCCGGGGCCGACCGTGGCGACCAGTATGGCCGGAGCCCCGTCCATATGGTGGACGCCTTCCGCCATGAACCCGGCGGCATTTTCGTGTCGCGTGAGGTGAAAGCGAATGCCAGCCGCTTCCAGCGCATCAACCAGGGTCAGAACTTCACCACCCGGCATGCCAAAAGCATGGCGACAGCCCGCCGCGTAAAGCCTGCGAGCAAGTATGTCTGCGGCTCGAACTGTTTTGGTCATTAAGCGCCCTGCCCTGTGAACGTTCTTGTTTTTCTGGTCCTGCGACCATGCCCCGGCGATCCGTCGCGCTGTCGCTTGTGCATGGGAGGCGGGCGATCCACAAGCGCACGGCCTTCACTTTGGCTTGGCAACATTGTGAGTTGGCCCTTCTGCCGCTCGGCATTTATGGTGGATGCCTTTAATGGCCGGACCCAAGTTCGATGTCCCTCACCACCCGATTGAACCTTGCACTCCTGTCCATCCGGCTGGCGGTTGGTGCTTTTCTAATTGTCTGGGCGTCACTAAAGTTCCTGCGACCTGAATGGATGGTGAACGTCTTTCGCGGCACCTATGGGCTGGACTGGGTGACCCAGGATTATGCCTACGCTGTCGGGGCGGTTCAGATGGCGTTGGCGCTCGCCTTTGTCCTTGGACTGTTGCGAACGCCAGTCTACGCAGCGGTAACACTGATGCACGCCACAGGCATCATCGGTGCCTTCCTGTCCGGCAGCGTTTTGGTCAAGGGCGGCCTGATAAAGGCCATCAACACCGGCACGTTCGAGATCGGCTACATCAACTTTCCGGCCAATCTGCTTTGGACCTCGGTGGCAACTTTGGGGGCGCTAGTTGCGCTTTTCCTTCTGCGTCGCCACGACGGTTACACGATCGATGGGTTGCGCAATCGACGCCTTGCAGCATCAATGGGCGACCCGGCAATTTGAACATCGATGCGCCCGTTCCCGCCCTACAAGAAGCGATGGAACATCTTTGGCACCATGATGCGCAACGCATTGTCGCGCAGCCAGATATGGCGCCATATGTGAAAGAGCGCATGAACAGCAGCCACGACTGCGAGACCGTAGAATTCCACCGTGTGGACCAAGCCGACAAAGTCGTTGGCTCGTGGAAGGCCCAGCGGAACGCCGATCGGCACCAGATCACCGGCAAACAATTGCCGTGACGCCGTCACACCCAGCAGAAACCCGGTGAGGGCGACGAGAAACAGACCCCAAATGAGAACCTTGTGCAAAATCTGATGGAATGGGCGCAATCGTCCCTTCAGCTTGGGGCCGGGCCGTCCTGCAAGGCCGCGAAAAAGATAATCGGCAGACCAAATCAGCGCCAACGTCACGAAAATCAAACCAAAAACCGAATGTAGGCGAACGGCCTGCGGCCCAATCCGCGCGACATCCGAAGGCTGGACAACCACAAACCATATGAAAAGCGGTAGAAGCGTCCAGTGAAGGGTCTTCAAGAAGAACCGCCGTCTCACCATGCTTGCGGCCTCGCTCACTTCGGTTTTTATCGATAAAGCAAGCACCAGCGTTCATGACTCTGCTGCAATTTGCAACTTCTTGACCTCGCTCACCGTTATTGATGCATTCACCCCTCGCCGGAGCCAAGCCATGACCCGTTCCAACATGATCACCGCACTTTGTTTCATGCTGGTCATCGGGGCCTTTAGCCTCGCCTCCGCACAAGCGCGAACGCTGACACAGGCGGAAATTCAAAGGGAAATGCTCAACAAGCCGATCACCACGCGGCGCTTCGGAATGCGGGTCAGCATGGTGTATCGCTCCAACGGCACCGTGACGGCTCGCGCCCTGATTGGCACCTTCAACGGAACATGGAAGCCGCAGGGCAATAGGGTGTGCACCACATTCCCGAGCGGCCCGGCGAAGGGAACGCGCTGCGTGAGCTATACGAAGATCGGCGATAACCGCTACCGCACCTCTGATGGCGTCACTTTTCGGGTGGGGGGATAGACCGTTTCTGACCGCCACAAAAATCAGTTGCGCTGACGGAGGTTTTTGACGAACACTCCTGACAATATTGTGGGTCGCGGAGGAAGCCCATGTCCGTGCAGGATATCGACGTTGCGCCGCAGAGATCATCACGCAACGGAGGCCGTGCCGCAAGACGCGCTGTGCGAGCTGCGCCGCTGGCCGCCGATCTTCGCCCCGTCCGAGCGGGGCTCTCCGGCGGGACTTACCGACCACTGTCTGACGATGATGTGGCGCAGGTGCATGAGGCTGTCCTCACTGTTCTCGAGGAGATCGGCCTGTCGCAGGGAACGCCCACGTTGATTGAAGCGTGCGAACGCGTTGGGGCCGTCAACGGCTCGGATGGGCGCCTACGCTTTCCGCGCGGCCTTGTGATGGACACGATCGCAGCAGCAAACAGAAGTTTCGCCTTGCATGGTCGTGACCCGAAACACGACATCCATCCGCAAGGCTCGAAGGTCCATTTCGGCACGGCGGGCGCCGCCGTTCACGTGGTTGATCTGGAAAACAATGCTTACCGCGAAAGCTATTTGCGCGACATTTACGACGCCGCGCGCATCGTAGAAACGCTCGACAACATCCATTTTTTCCAGCGACCGATGGTGGCTCGAGACATCACCGATCCGCGCGAGATGGATTTGAACACGCTCTATGCCTGCCTCTCCGGCACGAGCAAGCATATCGGTACATCCTTCACGCTGGCCGACTATGTGCCGGATGCGTTGGAGATGATGTACAAGGTTGCCGGTGGTGAAGACGCGTTCCGAGAGCGGCCCTTCGTTTCCAATTCCAACTGCTTCGTCGTGCCGCCATTGCGCTTTGCCGCCGATGCTTGCGACGTGCTGGAGGAATGCGTGAAGGGTGGCATGCCGGTGCTCCTGCTTTCCGCCGGGCAGGCAGGCGCAACGTCACCGGCAGCCATTGCCGGTTCGGTGGTACAGGCGGTCGCTGAAGTGTTGGCTGGCCTCGTATTCGTCAACGCTTTGGCGCCAGGACACCCCGCAATCTTCGGGACATGGCCTTTCGTGTCTGATCTGCGCACCGGAGCCATGTCGGGCGGTTCAGGCGAGCAGGCTCTGTTGACGGCTGCCTGCGGTCAGATGGCCAACTATTACAACCTGCCCGGAGGATCTGCGGCAGGCATGTGCGATGCCAAACTGCCAGACATTCAAGCCGGGTGGGAAAAGGGCATCGCTCACGTCACGGCGGGGTTGGCTGGAACCAATATCGTATATGAAGCAGCCGGAATGCATGGCTCCTTGATGGGCTTCTGTCTGGAAAGCCTGTTTCTGGACAACGATGCACTAGGCCAAGCCCTGCGTTGCGTGCGTGGCATCGAGGTAACGCCCCAATCCCTGTCCATCGACGCAATGCGCGAAGTTTGCATGCAGGGGCCGGGGCATTATCTCGGCCACGGCCAGACGCTCGATCTCATGCAGCGTGACTACTACTATCCCGATCTGGCAAACCGCTTCAGCCCCAAGGAATGGTCGGAAAAAGGCAAGCCCGACATTGTGCACATGGCCATCGCCCGCAAACGCGAGGTGCTGGATGGGTTCTTCCCCGATCTGATCGACGCCGAAACCGATGCCTGGCTGCGTAACCGCTTTGCGATACATCTTGATCGAGCAGCAATGCGGGCGGGTTAGTCCATTCAGGACGCTGACAAAGTAGTCGAGTTGATCGCGCACCCCTCCCACCCGATTTCGCGTGCCCGACTTCGACTATTTGCGATGGCGGGAGTATGTTTCGCAACCGGGCTTGAGCGGTCTATAGTGGAAATATCGATGTCAGTTCAGCGAATTTCCTCCTCATGCCCATTTCGAAAATCCTCGTTGCCAACCGGTCCGAAATTGCGATCCGCGTGTTCCGCGCCGCAAATGAACTCGATTTGAAAACAGTCGCGATCTGGGCAGAGGAAGACAAGCTGGCGCTGCATCGCTTCAAGGCGGATGAAAGCTACCAAATTGGCTCCGGACCGCATCTGAAAAGGCCTCTTGGGCCGATCGAAAGCTATCTGTCGATCGACGAGGTCATTCGCGTTGCCAAATTATCCGGTGCCGATGCGATCCATCCCGGCTATGGCTTGCTGTCTGAATCGCCGGAATTCGTAGACGCCTGCGTGGAAGCCGGCATCACCTTTATCGGACCAAAGGCAGAGACGATGCGCTCGCTTGGCAACAAGGTCGCGGCGCGCAATCTGGCCATCAAGGCTGGCGTACCCGTCGTCCCGGCCACCGATCCGCTGCCGGAAGACATGGCGCAGGTGCGCAAGATGGCGCAGGACGTCGGTTATCCGGTCATGCTGAAAGCGTCCTGGGGCGGGGGCGGGCGCGGCATGCGTGTCATTCGCTCCGAAACCGAGCTTGAAGGGGAGGCGCTGGAAGCCCGCCGCGAGGCACGCGCCGCATTCGGCAAGGATGAGATCTATCTTGAAAAGCTCGTCGAACGCGCCCGTCACGTCGAAGTGCAAATTCTGGGTGATGGCCAGGGCAGCGCTGTCCATCTTTTTGAGCGTGACTGTTCCATTCAGCGCCGCAATCAGAAGGTCGTGGAGCGTGCGCCAGCCCCTTATCTTTCGGAAGAGAAACGCCAGGAACTGTGCGGCTACGCGCTGAAGATCGCCAATGCGACCAACTATCTGGGCGCGGGCACGGTTGAGTTCCTCATGGATATGGACAGCGAGAAGTTCTACTTCATCGAAGTCAATCCGCGCGTTCAGGTGGAGCACACGGTGACGGAAGAGGTTACCGGCATCGATATCATCAAGGCGCAAATTCACCTGGTGGACGGGCACAGAATCGGCTCAAAGGAATCCGGCGTTCCGGCGCAAAGTGATATCAAGCTCAACGGTCATGCGCTTCAATGCCGCATCACCACCGAAGACCCCGAACAGAATTTCATTCCCGACTATGGTCGCATCACCGCCTATCGCGGCGCGACCGGCTTTGGCATTCGCCTGGACGGGGGCACGGCCTATTCCGGCGCTGTGATCACGCGTTACTACGACCCGCTTCTGGAGAAGGTGACAGCCTGGGCGCCCACCTATCAGGAAACGATCAAGCGCATGGATCGTGCGCTGCGCGAGTTCCGTATTCGCGGCGTGGCCACCAATCTGACCTTCCTTGAAAACATCATCACCCATCCAAGCTTCAAGGATAACAGCTACACGACCAAGTTCATCGACACGACGCCAGAACTTTTCGAAAAGGTGAAGCGGCGTGACCGTGCCACGCGGCTGTTGAACTATATCGGCGATGTGACCGTGAACGGACACCCTGAAGCCCGCGACAGGACGAAACCTGCCCCGAACCTGCCAACGCCGAGCGCTCCCTGGTTTGAAGGCGAGATCACAGACGGAACACGCCAGCGCCTTGAAGCCAATGGGCCAACGGCGTTCTCCAAATGGATGCGGGATCAAAAGCAGGTTCTGGTCACCGATACGACGATGCGTGACGGGCACCAATCGCTGCTCGCGACCCGCATGCGCAGCTATGACATCGTCGCAGTCGCTGGGGCCTATGCGAAGGCCCTGCCGCAGCTTCTATCGCTTGAATGCTGGGGCGGCGCGACGTTCGACGTCGCGATGCGCTTTCTCACTGAAGACCCTTGGGAGCGCCTCGCTGCGATCCGGGAACGCGCGCCCAATCTTCTGTTGCAGGCACTGGTGCGCGGCTCAAACGGCGTCGGCTATACCGGCTATCCTGACAATGTCGTCAAACACTGGACCCGGGAAGCCGCCAAGGGTGGCGTCGACATTTTCCGTGTCTTCGATTCGCTCAACTGGGTCGACAATATGCGCCCCTGCATGGATGCGGTGCTGGAGACTGACAAGCTGCTTGAAGCGACTGTCTGTTACACGGGCGATCTGTCCGCCGCCGATCCCGGCAAATATGATCTGAAATACTATCTGGAGATGGCCGAAGCGCTACAGAAAGCTGGAGCGCATATCATCGCCATCAAGGATATGGCGGGACTGATGAAGCCCGCTGCCGCGCGTGAATTGTTCCCCGCTCTGCGCAAGGCGGTCGATCTGCCGATCCATTTCCACACGCATGACACATCCGGAATTTCAGCTGCAACCGTGCTGGCCGCCGTTGAATCGGGTGTGGATGCAGTGGACGCAGCCATGGACGCACTGTCAGGGGGTACATCGCAGCCCTGCCTTGGGTCCATCGTCGAGGCATTGCGCGGCAGCGAGCGTGACCCGGGTCTTGACCCGGATGCGATCCGCCAGATTTCGCTCTATTGGGAAAGCGTGCGGGCGCAATATGCCGCCTTTGAAAGCGATGTGAAGTCGCCGGCCTCCGAGGTCTATCTGCATGAAATGCCGGGCGGGCAATACACCAATCTGAAAGAGCAGGCGCGGTCGCTCAAACTCGAAACGCGATGGAACGAAGTTGCCAAGGCCTATGCGCAAGTCAACGACATGTTCGGCGACATCGTTAAGGTGACGCCTTCCTCCAAGGTGGTGGGCGACATGGCGCTGATGATGGTATCTCAAGACCTATCGCGCGAAGAAGTGGAAACGCCGGAAAAGGACATCGCGTTCCCGGATTCGGTCGTGTCCATGATGAAAGGCGAACTCGGCTTTCCCAAAGGCGGCTGGCCGGAAAACTTCCAGAAGAAGGTTCTAAAGGGCGAAGAACCGTTGACCGATCGTGTGGGTGCTCTTCTGCCGCCGGCTGATTTGGATGCTTTGCGCAAAGAGGTTGAAACGGCGATCGGTCGCGAGGTCGGCGATACAGAGTTCGCTTCCTATCTGATGTATCCAAAGGTCTTCACCGATTATGCGTTGGCGCGCGATGCTTTCGGCCCCACCGCCACCCTGCCTACACCGGTTTACTTCTACGGCATGCAACCGGGCGAAGAGGTCGGCGTGGAGATCGAGAAGGGCAAGCTGCTCGTTATCCGCTGCCTCGCCATCGGCGAAATGGACGATCAGGGCATGGTCACGGTATTTTTCGAACTCAATGGCCAACCGCGTCGTGCCCGCGTGCCGGATCGTCATCGCGGCGGCGAAGCCGCGGTTGTACGTCCCAAAGCCGAACCCGGAAATGCCAGCCATGTCGGCGCCCCCATGCCCGGCGTTGTCTCAACCATCATGGTGGAGCCGGGCGATGAGATTTCCGCCGGAGACGTGCTGCTCTCCATCGAAGCGATGAAGATGGAAACAGCATTGCATGCCGAAGCCGATGGCACGGTTGCAGAGATCTTCGTCAAACGCGGTGATCAGATCGACGCAAAGGACCTGCTGGTCCGCATGGAGGGGTGAGTCGGTGAATGTCCGCCTCTCGGTCCAACTAAAGGGATTGAGCGCCGAACATCAAGCAGCCAAAGTTCCACGTGGAGGGTAGTCCTTGTCGAGTACGAAATCGATCATCGACAGCAGGTCGGCTGTTTTCGGGCGGGCGAAGGGAACGGTCTGCACCCAGGATGCGTAGAGCGTTCCATCTGCGCGCACGAGAAACAGGCCCGGCTCGTTGAAAATCTTCGTCTCCTCGACCCCCATGGAAGTCTTTCCGCGGCTGGTTGACAGATGCAGACCCCATTCGGCGGCCTGTTCTTGCGTGAGGCCATAGGCAATCGGCAGCGCGTCGAGGTCCCATTCATCACGAGCGCGCTCAGCCCGGCCCTGCGGGTCCATGGAAATAGCCGTCACGGATACGCCTCGGTCGCGCAGAGCAGTAAGATTGCTCTGGAGTTCTTGCAACTGTTCCTTGCATTTTGGGCAATGAAACCCGCGATAGAATGTAATGAGTGCGAAGTTTTCGCCCGCCGCGGATTGTGTTGACCAATCGTTCCCATCGACAAGTTTCAGTGAGAGCGGTGGAATTGGTTTTGAGGGAATGAGAGCGACCGGTGCAGGCATAATCGTATCCACAATGCGAAAACGCCCGCGATCGGTAAGATCGCGGGCGGTTTCTAGTGTCTTGTATCAAGCGGCGGTGAGTTGAGCCTGAGGTTTGGCAAGCTCCTTGGCCGCGGTGACCATCGCTTTCTGCACCTTCTCGAAGGCGCGCACCTCAATCTGCCGGACGCGCTCGCGGGAAATGTCGAACTCGCCGGAAAGCTCTTCTAGCGTGAGTGGGTCTTCAGACAAACGACGGGCAGTGAAGATGCGCTGCTCGCGCTCATTGAGCACATTCATGGCATCAGCAAGCATCTCACGCCGCACTTCGAGCTCATCCTGCTCAATCAGCGTGTCTTCCTGGCTGTCGGACTCATCAACCAACCAATCCTGCCACTGCCCCGACTCGCCTTCAGCAGCCTTGATAGGCGCATTCAACGAAGCGTCACCGGAAAGGCGCTGGTTCATCGACCGCACCTCTTCTTCCGAAACGCCAAGTGTCTTGGCTATCTTTTCTGTGTGGTCATGCGTCAGATCACCATCTTCAAGCGCCTTCATCTTGCCTTTCAGCTTGCGCAGATTAAAGAACAGCCGCTTTTGATTGGCAGTGGTGCCCATCTTCACAAGGCTCCATGAACGCAGCACATATTCCTGGATGGATGCCTTGATCCACCACATGGCATAAGTTGCCAGACGGAACCCTTTTTCCGGGTCAAACTTCTTGACCGCCTGCATGAGGCCCACATTGCCTTCGGAGATGACTTCGCCCACGGGCAGACCGTAGCCACGATAGCCCATCGCGATTTTGGCAACGAGGCGCAAATGGCTCGTCACCAGCTTGTGCGCTGCATCGGTATCGTCATGCTCGGCATAACGCTTTGCCAGCATATATTCCTCATCCGGCTGCAGCATGGGAAATTTGCGAATTTCATCCATGTAGCGCTGCAAGCCGTTTCCACTGGCGGAAATGGTGGGAAGTGTGTTGGCCATGGTCTCTCTTTCCTTCTCTCAGCATGATCACAACCCTGAACACGCCTCATGGTTCCCATATAGGGCACAATCATCGTATTTCTACGATGAAAGCGAAAATTTTTGTAAAGCTTTGTAAAGTCGCCGGAATGTGACGCAGACGGTTCTGAACCAACAGCATTGCGCGAGCCTGTTGTGCTGCCATAATCGCCCTAACGGAGAGGGCGGAGACGCAAAACCAATGTCCGCGATCGATTTTGTGCATGACACCGGCTTTCAGGACCTGCCGCAAGACGTTGTTTGGGAGGCTGTGCGCTGTTTCGTAGACACGATCGGAGTTGGGATTGCAGCATCGCAAACACCACTGTCCTTGATTATTCGCAACCATGCCGCGCGCATGTTTGGCGGCAATGACGCAGCCCTGTGGGTTGATGGCCGCAAGGTAAGCGCGGTGGGCGCCGCTCTCGCCAATGGCATGACGATTGACGCACTCGATGCTCATGACGGCCACAAGCTTACTAAAGGGCATATTGGCTGCGGGCTGATTCCAGGTCTCGTTGCCATCATGCAGTCTCAGCACGATGCAGACGCGAGCGAATGTCTCACCTGCATCGCCATAGGCTATGAGATAGGCACGCGAGCTGGCGTCGCCTTGCATGCAAGCGTTGATGACTACCACACGTCGGGCGCATGGATTGCGCTCGCCGTCGCAGCTCTGGGCGCACGACGTTTGGGGCTGGATCACGCCCAGACCCGCGAGGCGATCGGCATCGCCGAATACCACGGCCCACGCAGCCAGATGATGCGGTGCATCGATGCACCCACAATGGTGAAGGACGGTTCCGGCTGGGGCGCAATGGCGGGCGTGTCCGCGGTCTATCTGGCCAATGACGGTTTCACCGGCGCGCCCGCGATCACGATGGAGGATGAGGCGCTCGGCGAAATTTGGGGCGACCTCGGGTCAAGATGGTGCATTCGTGAACAATACATAAAGCCCTATCCAGTCTGCCGATGGGCGCAGCCCGCCGTCGAGGCAACGCTCGCACTCATAAAGGGCAATGGCGTCGATCCAGACCAGATCAGGTCCATCGAGATTGAGACCTTTCACGAGGCCGCGCGGCTTACATCGCTTCCAACCAACACGGAACAGGCGCAATACTCCCTGCCCTTTGCTGTCGCAGCCGCTGCCTGTCGCGGCACCATAGGCGTGGCGGAGGTCACCGAAAGCGGCCTCAATGACGAACATATACTCAATCTGGCAAGTCGCGTGAGCATTCGCGAAGGTCAGCCGTTCAACGACGCCTTCCCGGCGCAACGCCTTGCCCGCGCTCACATGGATTTGACGGATGGTCGTTGCCTGCAATCAAACATCACCCGGCCAAAGGGCGATCCAGAAGACCGGTTCCCTGACAATGTGGTCTGGCAGAAATTTCGCGATTATGCGGGGCCGGTCCTGGGCGACGCATGGGCCAACGACTTCCTGCTACATGCGCAAGCCATGCCCCAAGGTGGCTCATGCGCGCCGCTGTTCGCTGCCCTGGCGATCACGCCTCAAGATCAACCTCAATCACGTCATTCTTTTGAGCCGCGCGCGACTGGCACAGGATGATAGCGGTTTCGCGTTGGGCCTTTGACAGCACAAAGTCGCGATGTTCGACTTCGCCTGAAACCAAGTCGCATTTGCACACGCCGCATATGCCGTCGGAGCATTTCACATCAACATGGATGCCGTTTTCAGCGAGCACATCTGTGGCGCTCTTGTCAGCGGGGATGAGAAAGGATCGTCCCGATCGCGCCAGCTTCAGGGTGAAATCGTGGTTCTCATAATCGGGCTGTTCTGGAACCGAAAAATACTCTAGATGAATGGCTTCTTCGGGAAAGCCAACGGCTGACGCCCGTTCCACCACCGCATTCATGTAGCGTTCCGAGCCGCAGACATAGACATGCGTGCCCGACTCGTAGCCGCCAATCGTCTCGTTCAGTTTGCAGCGCGTTCCCTCGTCACTGACATACAGACGAATTTTGTCAGACCACTCAAACTGCATGAGGTCAGTCAAAAAGCCCATGCTCTGGCGAGATTGGCCCGAATAGTGAAGTTCGAAGTCCCGACCTTGCGCGTGCAGCTCATGCGCCATGGCAATCATCGGCGTGATGCCGATGCCGCCGCCCATCAGGATGGTTTTTGTGGCATCGGAAACGAGCGGAAAATGATTGATCGGCTTTGAAATGAAGATGCGCCGCCCTTCGCTGAAAATGCGATGCATCAGGGCCGAACCACCACGGCCTTCATCCTCGCGCAGCACGCCGATCTGGTACTTTGTGCGGTCCGCCGGATCGCCCGACATCGAATATTGGCGCAGAAATTCCGGCGCAACGACAATGTCGAGATGAGCGCCGGCGTTCCATGGCGGCAACTCGTCACCATCCACCGCGCGAAACTCATATTTGGCGACGCCTTGCGCCATCATTTCGACTTTCGTCACCTCAACCTGAACGACGGGGCTGTCACCATCATTGGTATAGGCATGGACAACGGTCTCATCGCCGCGCTTCAGCCGCTCGCGATACTCCTCAGCGGTGACCATGGCCTGATAGGCTTCGATGCCCGCCTCGCGATCCATGGGAAACGGATAGGGGTAAGGATGGGGAGCCAGTGGCGCCGGATAGACTGCGAGGGTTTGGTCTTCATATGCGACTTTGAGGTCTTTCTGCAGCGAACGTTCATTCAGCGCATGTTTGGTGGGCCGATATGCGCCATCATCCTCAAGCTCCAGATCCCACCACCATTTTTTAACCGGGTTCAGCCCGCCATTGCCGACCGCATCGTCAAGCTTGGCCAGAGCCGGAGCGAGGCTCGGAACATTCATGGCGGCCCAGCGAAAGGGCTTTTCCTTGAAGATGCCTTCAAGGTTCCAGGGGCAGGTCTTCATGCAGCGACCGCACATCGCACCGCCCGGCGTGGTGATGCGATAGGTAGCGCATTTCTGGCTGTCGGATTTCCAGATTTCATAGCCGTTGAACATCAGCTTTGGTCCGGCAGTGATGGCACCGGACGGACATTCGCGCGCGCATTTGTTACAGCTTTCGCAGAAGGCTTGCAGACCGAAATCAATCGGCTTGTCATGCGCCATAGGAAGATCGGTCGTAACCACACCGGACTTAAGCCGCGGCCCCAAAAACGGATTCAGGATCACCTCGCCGATGCGGCTCACCTCACCAAGTCCGGAAAGCAGAAGCAGCGGCGGCTGCAAAACCTCGCCATCCATCACCGTATGCGCTTTCGCTGAATAGCCCAGATTGCGGATCTGTTTGGCGAGCACACCGCCCAGAAGGGAAAAACGCAGATAGGCGCGCATGGATTGGGCAACGCTGATCCAGTCGTCGCCGGACGCGCCTTCCATGGTCTCATAGCCCTGGTCGACGATCATGGAGACCGCCTGATCATGCGGCGGATCGATCATCTCTCCGCGCGCATCGTGGCTATACCAGCTCCAGTCCGGGCAACGCGAAATCCCCACCGCATCAATGCCCAGCCAGTAGCTGGTTGCCTTGACGAGATCAGCAGCCTGTTGCGGGTCAAGGCGCGCCTTTTCCGGCTCAGCTTCGCCATCCTGCAACAACACAAAGGCGCCGAGCGCGCGACGCTGAGCCGATGACGGCGCCGCCTTGCGCACATAGTAGCCGCCCTTGGCACCCTCCTGGAGTGATTTTCCCATATCGCCGAATTGCGCGCGGGCGAACATGTCAGTGCGCTTGGGCACGCGGGCAACACGTTTTTCGTCAATATAGGTTGTTGGTTCCTCGATCCGTTTCAGCGTTTCGAATGGGTGCGCACCATCGACAAAACGACGCTTGGCGAAGGGCACCGCGTTCATCGCATTTTTGGCGGATGCCGTCCCAAACTTCCAGCCAACCCCGAAAGCAGATTTGGGCTGTTCACTCAAGGGCACAAGCGGGCGATCAGGCGCGACCGCGAATATGGTCGTCACCGCGGCAAGGCCGAAGCGGGTTCTGAAATAGGGGTTGGTCAGCACCTCATTTTCACATGTGGCGATACCGGCCGCCACCGCGAGACGATTGAGATCAACATCGCTGGCCGAGACCGTGTGGCCCCGCGCGTCATGGCCGAGCACCCGCAAATAATTGGCGATAACGATGGCCGTTTCAGCGGCCAAAAGCCCGGCCCTGTGCGCCTGCGCGTCTGCGATCCAGTCCGCCCCGGTTTCACCCAGTTCGGGATCACGCGGATTCTCATAGGCAAAAACGATAGCGTGGCTGTGCGCCTCAATGCCGGTCGGTTCAGCTTCCATCGATTCCTTCAGATCAGCCATGATCATGTCGATGCCAGAGGCGAGCGTCTTGGTCTGACGGGTCTTCAGATCATGAGCCAGGCGCTCGACATCCGCGTTGACATGCGGTGCTTCGAGTCTGGCGGCCTGCGGAAGTTCGCACATGCCGACCAGAGCCGCATCGCTGAAGTAGCCAAAGGCTTTCAGATGCTCGGTACGTTGCTGGAGGTCGTCCGGCACTTGCGAAATCGCAGGGTTGACCAGACCGTCGCGAATGGCGTCCAGCATCGCCTGATGCTCACGCATGGCGTTGACGATGGATCGCGGATCATCGGGGCGATTGAAGGAGAGTGGCTGCGTTGCCGGGACATTGAGCAGGTCCGGCACACTGTCACGCCGCGCCAGATTTTCCGTCGGATAAGGCCCCATATGCACGGGGCGGTTCTTGTCGGAGAAGAAACGCAGCGTCATCAGACACCACTACACGCCACGCGATCCTTTTGGAACGCATTTCGTGCAGTTGGAAGCTGCGGGCGCAGACAGCGGTCAATCAACTGCCAGATCGACGGTGCAAGGCATGCCCCCCGCAATTCAGTCATCGTCCACCCATACTGGATACCCACCGCACCCCTTCTCTCCCCTCGCGGGAGAGATGTCACCGAAGGTGACAGAGAGGGGGCAGCGCGCAAAAGCGCGCCACATAGGGTTACTCACCCCCCCCTCTGCTTTCACTTCGCTTCAGCATCTCCCCGGCAAGGGGGAGATTGGTGTGTGGCGCAACCTAACTTCAGAACTCCGCTAGACCCATGGTCGAGTTTCGGCCAATTGCGTCTCGAAGCTCGCAATGTTGTCGGCCTTCTCCATGGTCTGGCCGATATCGTCGAGTCCGTTCAACAGGCAGTGCTTCTTGTGAGCATCGATCTCAAAACTGATCGTGCCGCCATCTGGCCCCGTGATCGTCTGGCTTTCAAGATCAACGGTCAGCACCGCATTCGAACCGCGTTCGGCATCATCGAGCAGCGCTTCAAGCTGCTCTGGGGTGACAGTGATGGGCAGAATGCCGTTCTTGAAACAATTGTTGTAGAAGATGTCGGCGAAGCTGGTGGAGATGATGCAGCGTATGCCACGATCAAGCAGCGCCCAGGGCGCATGTTCACGCGAAGAGCCGCAGCCGAAATTGTCGCCCGCCACCAGAATCTGCGCATCGCGATAGGCTGGCTTGTTGAGCACGAAATCCGGGTTCTCCGAACCATCCTCATTCAACCGCATCTCGGCAAACAGCCCTTCGGACAGGCCGGTGCGCTTGATGGTCTTGAGATAGTCTTTCGGTATGATCATGTCTGTGTCGATATTGACGATGGGAAGTGGCGCGGCAACGCCGGTTAGCTGTGTGAATTTTTCCATGATCGAACCTGCCCATTTTCAGTAAGCGATGGGTCTCTACACGACCCGCAACGCCACGCCAAGAAGGAGAACGCGGTGAAACTCTATCGATTGATCTCGGGGCCGGATGATTCTGCCTTTTGCAACCGCGTCAGCAAGGCAATCTCCGCCGGGTGGGACTTACACGGATCACCTGCACTGAGTTTTGACAGCCAGAAGGGCACGGCGATCTGCGCGCAGGCCGTTGTGAAAGACGTGCCGGAGGAGGACTATCGCGCAGACATCAAGCTCGGCGATTACTGATAGCACTCACCTCAAACTGCGTCCGCCTCCATCGTCATGCGACGCAGAAAGGCTGTCGCGATATCCTTATGCGCCTGCATTTTTTCTGCGTTCATTTTGCGGGCCGTAGCAACCATCATCGACCAACGCGGGTTTTTCTCCAGCGCATCGGCATGCTTGTCGATCCAGCGCCAGTACAGGCCGTCCCAAATCTCTGCCCAGTCGCCTTCCTTGTCTGAACCGGTCCAGTTGCTCATTTTCTTGATGTAGTTGGAGCCGGAGAAGTAAGGTTTGGTGGTGATCTGCCCGCCATCGGCGTTCTGGCTCATCGCGTAGACATTCGGCACCATCACCCAGTCGTAGGAATCGACGAACATTTCCATGAACCAGCGATAGATGTCGTCCGGGTCGAACTCACACACAAACATGAACCCGCCGAGCACCATCAGCCGCTCGATGTGGTGGCAGTAGCCCGTCTTGAGAATGCGTTCGATCGCATCATCAACCGGCGCGATGCCTGTTGTTGCGTCCCAGAAACAGGGCGGGACCGAGCGCGTGTGATTCCAATGATTGGTGGTGCGCATGGAAACACCGAGACCGTCATAGGTCGCGCGCATGAACTCTCGCCATCCAATGATCTGACGCACAAAGCCTTCGCGCGCATTGATCGGAATGTCGTGAGTGTCGCAATGTTCGAGCATGGCTTGCATGATCTGACACGGTGTCAGCAGACCGACATTCAGCATGGGTGTGAGCACGGAGTGCCAAAGCCAGCTCTCTTCGCGCACAATGGCATCCTCATAGTCACCAAATGCGTGGAACCGATCGTTCAGAAAGGTATCAAGCCATTCTTGCGCGGCGGCGTGATCGGTCGGGAACCATAACTGGTCAAGCGATCCAGGATTGTCGCTCCAATTGGCATCGACATAGTCCATCGCTTCGCGTTCGATATTGTCTGCTTCGCGCGCTGCAATATAGGGAACATCGCCAAGCTTCTTCCTAGGCACCTTTTTTCGGTTGTCTTCATCAAAGCTCCAGCGCTCGCCTTCCGGTTCGCCATCGCCGTCCACCATGATGGCGAGGCGCTTGCGCTGCCACTTGTAGAAATCGGCCATGAACCAGCGTTTCTTGCCTTCACGATAGTCACGATTGAGATCGGCGGTGTTCAGAAATTGCGGCGTATCGAGAATCGTCAGATCAACCGAAGCCGCATCGCAGGCCCGTTTCAGCCGTTTGGCAAGAATGAAGTCATGCGGCTGCGCCACGAACACCTCATCCACGTTCTTGGCTTTCAATTCCCCAATCAGGGCGTCGAGCATGTGCGCATCACGCTCATGATCGCGATAAATGACCTTGTGCCCCTGATCGCGAAGCGTCTTCGCATAGCGTTTCATCGTTGCGCGATGCAGCCACAGCTTCTGTTTGTGGAAGTGCATCGGGTAAGTTGGATCGTCAATGAACAAGGGCTCCTCGACCAGCACGATCAACTCCACCTCATGCGCAAGAGCGGGGTGATCCTCAAAAAGCTGATGAGGAAAGACGAGCGCAGCTTTTGTCATTGATGATCACGGCGATGCGGAGAGGACGGTTAGAAGAAGCAACGCACGACTGTTGTCTTCGTTTCGCGGCGATTTGACGCCTTGCCAATCTTGCCTATCGGCGCGTTGACGGGCATTTTCCTCAAAATTTCACCCGCAAACGGAATGTCAGATGCCCGTCAACAACCGCATTGCCGATTTTCACGCCGAGATAACCGAATGGCGTCGCGAAATTCATCAGAACCCCGGCCTGCTTTATGATGTCGAACACACGGCCAATCTGGTTGCCACCAAACTGCGGGAATTCGGGTGCGATGAGGTTGTCGAAGGTATTGGCCGCACGGGTGTTGTCGGTGTCATCAAGGGGCGGCAATCGAATTCCGGCAAAGTCGTCGGCATGCGCGCCGATATGGACGCACTTCCAATTCAGGAAAAAAGCGACCTGCCGCACAAATCGAAGATTCCAGGAAAAATGCATGCCTGTGGCCATGACGGCCACACGGCCATGCTCCTTGGTGCAGCAAAATATCTTGCCGAAACGCGCAATTTCGATGGAACGGCGGTGGTGATTTTCCAGCCGGCGGAAGAAGGCGGCGCCGGCGGCAAGGCGATGTGCGACGACGACATGATGGCGCGCTTCGGCATCAATGAAGTCTATGGCCTGCACAACATACCTGGCCTGCCGGTGGGAGACTTCGCCATCCGCCCAGGTGCCATCATGGCAGGCACGGACGAATTCACCATCATCGTGGAAGGTCATGGCGCTCATGCCGCGCAACCGCACAACGGCATCGACCCGATCATGGTGGCCTCGCAGATGGTCTCCGCACTGCAAAGCATCGTGTCGCGCAACGTCAACCCGATATCATCGGCCGTGGTCACGGTCACGGCTTTCCAGGCCGGGCAGGCCTACAATGTCATTCCGCAGACGGCTAAGTTCTGGGGAACGATCAGAACGCTTGATCCGCAGGTGCGGGAACTCGTCCACACGCGATTGAAGCGCGTTGTTGAGAGCATTGCCGTGGCGCATGACTGTACGGTCGATATTGCCATGAAGGATGGATACCCCGTCACCGTCAATCACGATGCTGAGACGGATTTTGCCGCGCAGATCGCCAAGGAGATTGTAGGCGACGCGCGGGTCAATGTCGAACAACCCCCCGTTATGGGTGGGGAAGACTTCTCCTACATGCTGGAAGAGCGACCGGGCGCGTTCATCTTCATGGGCAATGGCGACACAGCCGGCCTGCATCATGAAGAATATGACTTCAACGACGAAGCCATTCCTGTTGGATCAAGCTATTGGGCAAAGCTTGCAGAACGAGCGATGCCTGCAACTTAGACCGCTACCGGCTTGCGCCGGTAGATTTGTCGTCGTGCTCCTCAAGGTATTGAAGTACGGTGTCTTCGGTGACGGCGCCATCGGTGGCTGAACTGATCCCATGTTCACGACATAGATCGGCTGTCGCTACACCACTCTCCTGCTGCTTCAGGGATCGCGATGATCTGTTCGTCGTTAACCGTGATCGTCTCATCTATCCGTCTCCTCGTCGGGGACGAATTCTACCTAAAATTCGACGAGAAAACCGGTCTCAGGTCAAAGGAGGCCCAGATCATCATCGAACAGTGGGGGCAACACGACATCACCATGTGCCCGCATTCTTCCCTCGGCTTCCCGCCGCCAGCTGCGGAAAGCATCATTCATTTGCACCAAACGATTTCCATGAACTAACATTCGCAACCGACCAGTCAAAAGGGGCAAGTCACCTGCCTGCGAAAGCAATATTGAGGGAAAAAATCCGGAGTCACCGATGGAGCTAAACCAGATAAAGCACTTTCTAAATTTGTCGGAAACGCTCAATTTTACAGAAGCCGCACGTCTTAGTGGGGTCTCACAGCCCAGTCTCACGAAATCAATTCGGCGCCTCGAACAGGAATTGGGGGGGGCTTTATTGTATCGCGATGGCAAGGATACAAGACTCACGGCCCTCGGTCGCGACTTACAAGGCGAGTTCACCCGCGTAGACGCCATCTTTGAGATCGTAAGAGAACTCGCCGATCGTTCGATCGCCGGACGGAGTGTCATGCTAACCATCGGTGTGGCGACAACCATTGCGCCAGGCCTGTTTTCCAGATTCTGGGCGCACGTGCTCGAACAACTGCCCATGGTCGAATTGAGCCTTGAACCACTGTTGCCAAGTGAGGGTGAAGCAGAGGTTCTGTCAGGAAAATATGACTTATGTATCCTGCCAGAAGCGCCGCAAGAGAATTTCAAACTTGAAATCGTTCCATTGGTTTATGAACGGGTGAAACTTGCAATGGCGGAGAATTATGCCCTTGTCGACCAAGCACAAATTACGCCGGAACAAATTGCGGAAGAGCCATACCTTGATCGCATACACTGTGAATTCAGATCTCAGTTCATCAATCATTTCAAAGACCGGAACATTGTAATGCGGCCTCGAATTCAAACCGAACGCGAGGACTGGATCCAAAGCATGGTTGCAAACGGACTTGGTATTTCTGCAATGCCTGAGCATTCGATCATCGTGGATGGTATCGTTACCAGGTCCGTGACAGGTCTCGAATTGGGAAGGCATGTGACCATGGTTGCTGTGTCAGGATCCGGGAACCCGCGAGAAGTGAGGCAGATTCTGAAGCTCGCCAAACTATTCGACTGGGTTAAACCCAAAGCAGATGTGGTGTAGTGACAGTGACCAGATTCGACATGGAATGCATCGAGTTAGCGCCTTTGAGAAACCGGAAACCAAACGGTTGAACCGAGTGTAGATTTGGTAAGAGTGTATGCTCGTCGTGAATAGCCGATGGGTTCGCAGACGCCTACTTCCCAAATTTTGAGGCAAGGAGGCTATGATGGGCAAAGCCCATTTCAACGACGAATTCAAACGGGACGCGATGACGTACATCACCGAGCGAGACTATCCGACCGTGGAGTTCGAACGGCAGCGGAAAATGAAAAACGAGTGCGTCTGGAAAACTCTCTGCTGTTCAGGGCTTGCCTCAATCGAGGCAACTGAACACTCAATCCCCAATTGGTGGGCTCACTCTTGAATACACGGAATTCTGTTCCGACACGAGTCTTCCGACAATTCGAATGCCCTGACGCTGTTGAGTTTAAGCGCTTCGATCATTCATTTTCACTCCATGCATAATATTTATGCTTTTCGGGAATTTGTCATTGAAACCGGTCTCCGCTAGCTTATCCCAAATGGATTGGAGGTTAAGCAAATGCTAGCAAGAACCAAATTAATCATTGCCGCGGTCGTGGCTTCAGGTGTTGGGTTTTCAGCCCTGGCCTTGGCTCAGGATGCCATAAACGGCCCCAAGTTCAATGACGACGGGTCAGTTGTTCGGCCAATCGACTGGGAAACATGGGTGTTTGTTGGCTCACCATTAACGCCCAATGCCCTGAATGGCGGCAAGGCTCCCTTCCAGGAATTTCACAGCGTTTACATCGAACCATCGGCATTCAAGCACTTTAAGGAAACCGGCAAATTTGCAAATGGTACCCAGCTCGTCAAAGTGCGCACGCATCTTTATGAGGGCGATGCCTGCTTCGATCGCAGTGAAGAGAACGGTTCATGTCAGGCCGTTTCGGGACGTGGTTATTTCAACGGCGAGTATTCCGGGTTCGAATTAACTGTCAAGGACACAAATCGCTTCGAGGATCCGGGCGGCTGGGTCTACTACAATTTCGGAGAGAACCCCAAACAATGGGCAGACTCTGCGAAGCCGTTCCCGGCAGCTTCATGTAATGCATGCCACGAATCCGCTGCGGCCAACGACTTCGTTTTCACTCAGTTCTATCCCGTCCTGCGTGACAGCGAGCCGAAGGTAAGCGACTCAAGAGCTAAAGCAGGGGAATAGCTGTCTCGACAGATTACGGCTGCCCGCGTTCTACCAATGAGTTCAAGGTGAAACGCGGGCATATTCGTGCGATAATATGGGGCATAGGAACGATCATCATGAGTAAATTCCGTACCTTTTTGAGCGCAGTGCTGGTCACGCTTTTTGCGGCTTCTGGGGCATTTGCCCAAGGGTTTTACGCCATAAGCAATAAGGCTGACGGCAACACCGTTGTCGCATTCAAGGTGAACGGCTCAGGAAAATACGAAGTGCTGGGGGAGTTCGCGACAGGGGGAACCGGGACAGGGGATCTGGAGATTCCGGCGCTCAAGAAAGACCCCACACATCCGCTGGCAAATGGCGATGACCCGTTGATCTCGGCCAACGCAATCGCAACCGCGTCAGAAGGAAAGCACATCCTTGCGGTCAATCCCGGTAATGCAACAATTTCATTGATGGGCGTAAACGACGACGGCACCCTGAAGTCGCTTTCAACAGCACCGTCTTCTGACAAATTCCCGATCAGCCTTGCCGTTCGTGGCGGCATGGTCGTTGCTGCCTCGGTTGGCGACAATAATGGGTCCGGCAGTATCAGCGCTTTCCGTATTGACGGAGATGATCTGGAAGCGGTTGAAGGATCGCGCCGCGATTTGAAGGCGCGTCCTTCGACAATCTCGTTTTCTTCCGATGGCGAATTCGTCATCGTCAACGAGTTGGTGACGGGCAAGATCCATTCATTTGCAGTTAAGGACGGCTCCTTGTCAGAGGCACCGGTCTCAACCGTAAATTCGCCGCGCGATGAAGAAAGCCGTTTTCAGGCTATCCCGGTTGGATTCGCCGTCCATGGCGACAAGATTTTGATGTCTGAGGCTCGCTTTCTGACCCCCGATTTTAAGCTGCGTGAAGAAGCGAATGTCGTCGTTCAAAGCCCTTTGTATTCATGGCAGACAAGTTCGGTTTCCAGTTATTCGCTCGGCGCTGATGGCTCAATCTCGATGGTTTCAGGCGACGTTCTTACTGGCGACGCTGTTGAGGGTGGAGAGATCGCAAACTGCTGGGTTGCCGTCTCCGCTGATGGCAAAACACTCTGGGCTGCAAATGCCCTGTCCAGTTCCATCAGCACTTTCCGGGTACGGAAAAATGGCTCGGTGTCATTGATCAATGCTCGCGCTTACAAGGACAAGTCGGAAAGGCTGTTCTTCAGCGACCTAGCCATCAGCAAGGACGGAAGTGAGCTGTATCAACTGGTCGGCAACAAAGGTGAAATCATGATCTTTGAGATCAAACCGAATGGCGACCTTGAGCCGAAGCAGACGGTGGGTGGATTGCCGGAGCTTGGTGCATATGGCCTCGTGGCTTTTTGAGCTATCCGAATGATAAATGGTAGCGGGTCAACCTGGCCACAGATGGACCACTACCGGCTTGCGCCGGTAGATTTGTTGCCGTGTTCCTCAAGGTACTGAAGTACGGTGTCTTCGGTGATGGCGCCATTGGTGGCTGAAAAATACCCTCGGCCTCAATAGTGACGTCCCCAATAGTGGTTCTTCAATTGCGAGAACTCTCGCGGAACCTTGTGGGACAAGCGGCCCTTCATCTTGCGCATCAGATCCGCCACCGACAGCTTCGGCGGGATCGATACAAACATATGCACATGACCGCTCGCCAGAACGACTGAGATGATACCGACACCGTTTTCAGCGCAAACCTGACGGATGATCTCGCGCACTCGAAACCGCACATCCCCGCTCAGCACTTTGTAGCGGTATTTGGTGATCCAAACGAGGTGATAGCGGTGATGACACGCGCAGATGACCCACATGCTCCATGGGCAAAGGCTCCAGACAGCAAATCCGCCGGTTGGCAACTGACGTGTGGAAATTTCGCTTCAGTCGCAGCAATCGTACGTTGCAGGGCGCGCGAAAACATGATCGATCCTGCCTGGATGGATCCACCTTCATGATCAATGGACATAAAGGCTGTGTTCCTGACCGCACGCTTCGATAGCTGATCCACGCAGACATAGAACAGATTTGCCGTGCCGCGCTCTGCGGTCAGCATCCAGTCACGCAACGCGTCGCGGGTTGCGAGTGGTTCAACAAAGCGGTGGCATGGACCGGGAGCCAGTTTGGAATCTCAACATCTCTACTGGCTCCTCTTGGGTGTTGAGCTGCTGTGTCATGCAATTGCTCTCGCTTATGCTTTGGCGCCGGTCAGAAGTTCGGCGAGTGCGCCGCTATCGGCCAATTCGAGCAGCTCTTGAGCGCCACCGACATGTTTTGAGCCAATGATGATCTGCGGCACAGTGCTGGCGCCTGTCCTTGCAGCCATCACCTTGGCCGCTTCGGGATCACGTGCAATGTCGATGTCGACATACTGGATCTCTTGCTTGTTAAGGATGGCTTTGGCCGCTTGGCAATGCTCGCAACCCGGCTGTGAATAGATCATAACGCCAGCCACGTCGGGCCAGTCAGTGTGGTCCTGTAGCCATGCCAGAGTCTCGGACGCGGCTCTGTTCGGGGGAAATACGGGGTAGAAGAAGTGTTCAACAGCACCGTCGCGGATGATCAAGGTGATACGCTTAATCAGCCGCATCCCATCCACGGTCATGGTCGGCAGCCCAAGCGCGTCCGTCAGCATAAACTCGGAATCGCTGAGCACGGGAAAAGTAAGGCCAAGCCGGGTCGCCATCTCATTCTGGTAGGCGGGTGTTTGCGTGCTAAGCCCATAGATCGGGACCCCAAATCCGGCAAATGCATCCGTCTGCGTCTGAAATGCAAGCGTTTGCGGCGTGCATCCCCGCGCACCAGGAATATCGTTCCACCCGTCAGGGAGGGCAACATCCGGCACACCCGTCATCGGATACGCATAGACCACAGCCCGGCCCTTGATCTCCGCCAAGGACACTGTCTCACCGGTCGTAGCGATGAGAGCAAGATCGGGTAGCACAGCGCCCACCAAATGATCCGCAGCACCGTCATCTTCGGGAACAGGCAGGCCATCGGGCAGAAACAGGGGATTTGTGATGTGTTGAGGCGTAGACATGAAGTTCTTCCTTTTCGAACCAGAGTGCTCCATAAATGGACTTTCCAGAAGATCCATTTTTGACCAATTATACTAAACCACTTTGATGCCCAAACGCGCTACCGCGATCCCGCTGCCAGTTTTGAAGACAGTTGATTTTGAGGCCGGACAGATCGGGCGACAAGTGATCGATATTTTGCGCAAGGCAATCCGCGACGGCACTCTGGACCCTGGAGAGCGACTTCCATCGACGCGCACGCTCAGCACATCGATGGGGATCTCGCGGGGGGTTCTCGTGGAGGTGACCTGCTCCCCTGGAAGATTCCCGTTTCTCGGTTAGCCTGTTCCCAACTAAAGGAGACAGGCCATGAAACGATCACGGTTTTCGGAAGAGCAAATCATCGGCATTCTGAAGGAACATCAGGCAGGCGTTTCGCCGCGTGAGCTGTGCCGCAAACGTCATATAACCGTTGATACACAAGGCAATCTGCTGGCTGCACAGGTTCATTGTGCCCACATTCAGGATCGCGACGGAGCACCGGGTATCATCGCCGACACCATGGACAGCTTCCCATCGGTTGCAATGATCTTTGCTGACGGAGGCTATGCCGGCGACAAGCTCCACTGCGCGTTACTGAACCTGGAACGCAGCCCTGCAATCCAGATCGGGCGTCGCCCGGACAAGGCAACAGGCTTCGTCATTATTGCACGGCGCTGGGTGGTCGAGCGCACATTCGCATGGCTGGGCCGATGTCGCCGTCTTGCAAAGGATTGGGAAGAAACGATCGCATCATCTGAAAGTTGGCTGCTCATCGCATCAATACGCAGAGCAACACGCTCCATCGCAAGGCAAGAAAATACCGACAAACAATTTCAAATCAGACTCTTAAGCGGGTTCAAGCTCCAGCTTTTCTGCACCAAGCGATTCGATGAAGCGCTGCGGGTCGATCCTGAAATCAGCATGCACAACATTGTTGTGTGGGTCTATCACGGTGAACCAGGGTGTCCCGGCCGTTCGGTAGTCCTCCATAAAGGTCGGATAATCCTCACCATCTGTCGGCGTATCATGTCCAAACGGGATTTTGAGCCCATATCGCTCTTGATTAATCCGTAGCTTATCATCGGTGTTGACCTTGGCCCCTTCAAAAACAGTCTGAATGGCCGCAAAGTCGAAGCCTTTGTCATTGAGATGCTCGTGAAGGAACTTCAGGGTTGGAAACCCTCGTGAATGGCATCCAGGACACCAATGCTGAAAGCAGTAGAGAATCTTGTAACCATCCCCAAGATCGCTAAGGCGTAATGGCATAACCTGGGGAACACCATCGGCATTGATCCATTGAGTGACGCGAAGTTCCTTTGCCTTATCGTAAGGCCTGCCAAATTTCATGATCACTCCTATCAAAATTGAGAGGTGACCGGGACCGCGAGTGGCCCCGATAACATTTGCTAATCCGCCTCGTCAGGCTGCTGACCGCTTGGGCAGGGCCCAGTCGGGCCTCGCGAAATGACAGGTATAGCCATTGGGAAAACGCTCCAGATAATCCTGATGCTCCGGTTCTGCTTCCCAAAAGTCGCCAGCCGCCTTAACCTCTGTGACCACTCTTCCAGGCCAAATACCACTCGCATCCACATCCGCAATAGTATCAAGTGCGATTTGGTGTTGTTCTTCCGATGTGTAGTAGATACCGGAACGATAGCTGGTGCCGACATCGTTGCCTTGTCTGTTCATCGTGGAAGGATCGTGAATCTGAAAGAAGAACTCCAACAGATCACGATACGAAATCTGGTTGGGGTCGAAGATTATCTCGATCCCTTCCGCATGTGTTCCATGATTGCGGTAAGTGGCGTTTTTAACGTCACCACCCGTGTATCCGACACGGGTGTCCAGAACGCCAGGGCGTTTGCGGATGAGACCCTGCATCCCCCAGAAACAACCGCCGGCGAGAATTGCTTTCTCAGTCATGACTTAATCTCCACTTGATTGAGATACTTTCCATATCCTTCAGCTTCCATTTCCTCTTTGGGAATAAATCGCAACGAAGCCGAGTTAATGCAGTAGCGCATACCGCCCTGATCGGCAGGGCCATCCGGGAAAACGTGTCCCAGATGGCTGTCACCGTTGGCCGATCTCACTTCCGTTCGGATCATGCCATGGGTCGTATCGCGCAGCTCATTGACGTTGTCATTGACAATGGGCTTCGAAAAGGCAGGCCACCCGCAGCCGGAATTGAACTTGGCCGAAGAGGCAAACAGAGGCTCGCCTGAAACGATGTCCACATAGATACCGGGCTCGAAGTGATCGTCATATTCGCCTGTGAACGGGCGCTCTGTGCCATTCTCCTGAGTCACCCTGAATTGTTCCGGGGTAAGATTGGAGATTGCTTGTTCTGTTCTTTCGTACTTCATTTTTTTCCTCCATGTTCTGGTCGTCAACTCCACTTGGGATAGGAGCGTCCAAATGTGAAATACCCAACGAGAATAGTTTTTATGCGTTCGATGTCGACCAAATAGGATTGAACATGGATCTGAAAAAATGAACTTTCAAAAAAACAATGCAATACACCAAATAAACGTCAATTCATATTGCATATCACTGAAGCATGTTCTTCAAGTCGACCTTCTTCGTGCGCCATTGTGTCAAAGAATTTTAGTGTGATGACTTGGTCTATTGGCATTTTTTTCACGACGACACTTTTGCAGATGTGATTGGCAAGCAGGTCTTGCCGGATACCCAAACTTGGCCGAATTATCCGCAAGTTGCCTTTGTCGGCCCAGTAGATCTTATCGAAAGACTGCTTATCAAAATTCGTCCAAAAATCATCGATAACGTTCTGATGCCAACTCCCATTTGCTGGCACCCATTGCGTTTCACCGCGAGTCTCCGCTGCAACGGGCAATACAAGCAGTGCAAGGAAAAACAGGTGGGCTCCAAGAATTGTCGGCAAGTTTCCCTCCTGATGTTAGGAATTCGTACTTTAGGTGCCGACCACACTGTCAGCGGATTACGAAATCGCACCGCCAACACGAAATGTACGGTCTAGGAAACAGATCAACAAGCTGTGGCCAGTGCATAAAATCTATGCATTGCGCGCATTGGTTCAGGTGCGTGATTGTGGCTGGTGTGTACTGAAACTGTAATCACCCGACACACCACCGCTCTCCGTCGTCTTGATGCTCGGACTGTCAAGGATCGCTGCTGTCGGCTGCTTGGATCAGCCGACCATCACCTGGCGCGCGCCGGTTCGGTTCTGTGCTGCGCTTTCAGCAAGGCATAGGCCTCGTTGATACGCCGTGACATGGAGTTGGTGTAGCTGCGCATCTCGGGCGGCAGATCGACCTTGGCAAATTTGTCAGGGTGGTAGAGACGCGCTTGCGCCCGCCAGGCTTCATGCACCTCCTGGGCGCTTGCCCCAGGCACCACATTCAAAAGCGCATGCGGGTCCATGTTGTCTAGACGATCCGAAGATGGCAGATTGACGACCTTCGCCGCCTTTCTCGACATCACCTCGGCGATCGAGGCTTTCGAGATCATACGAACGCTGCCATCGAGGTCCGCAAAGGTGATGAATCGCGCGTCATTGTTCATGGTCCGCTCAAGCGCACCGCCAATATTGACCACGAGATCACCGATCAACTGGCGTCCATCCGTCATCAAAATGGTGATCGGAAGCTTCAACGTATTGTTTTCATCGTTCATCCCGGCCTCATCGTCACACAGGCAACGTTCGACTGACAGATGGCCATAAAGTAACCGCGACCTGTCTACCCTTCGTTAATCGTATAGGTTGCGGAGAGTTTACCATCCGCATTATGCAGACGGATTTCGCGAGTCCCATCTGCATGTCGGACGGTCAGCAATATGCGTCCACCATCCAAAGCCGTGTGAAGGATCGTCGCACCTTGCGGCAGCGTGATTTCATTATGCATCGCCGCCTCTGGAACGGCATCTGCCGCCTGCGTCACGCGGTAGACAATGGCAATCAACACCGCCATAAGCCCCAAAATCATGGTTCCGCTGGAAATCATCAACAACCGCATCATCTTGCGGCGGATCGCTTCGACCTGCGGATCGAGCGGTTCCTCTTTGTCTTGATCTTTCATGCAGTCTGCCGGGTCGGGAAAGTACGATGAGCGACGGTGATAACGAGGCCTTCGAAACAATGGAAGTGCTGATCGTGCCGCATGAATGGGCCGGTAAGCGCGTTGATCTGTTCATATCCGCCAACGCGCCGGATGATCTTTCACGCGCGCGGGTGCAGGCCCTGGTTCGGCAGGGGCTGGTCGTCATCAACGGCGCAGCACCGCGCGGCACCAGCAGCAAGATTGCAGCGGGCGATGTGGTGCGCTTTACCATGCCTGAAGCGCAGGAAGCCGAGCCGGAGCCACAGGATATCCCGCTTGCCATCTTGCACGAGGATGCTGACCTCATCGTGATCGACAAGCCGTCTGGCATGGTGGTTCACCCCGCGCCCGGAAACTGGTCCGGCACATTGGTCAACGCGCTGCTGCATCATTGCGCCGGGCAATTGTCCGGCATTGGCGGGGTGAAGCGACCGGGCATCGTTCACAGGCTCGATAAGGGCACAAGTGGTGTGATGGTGATCGCCAAGAGCTACCGTGCGCATGTTGACCTTCAGGAACAGTTTGCCGATCATGGTCGTTCCGGCCCGTTGCGGCGCAGCTATCTCGCGCTGGTTTGGGGTATGCCCCCGCGTATGAAAGGCTTGGTCGACGCGCCGCTGGGCCGCCACCCAACAAAGCGATTGCAGCGGGCGGTGGTCCCACCCGATGCGCCGGATGCCAAGGAGGCGATCACGCATTATGACGTGCTGGACCGTTTTGGGGTGTCGCAGAAGACTGGCGAGCCGCTTGTTTCGCTGGTGGAATGCACGCTTGAAACCGGTAGGACCCACCAGATTCGCGTTCACATGGGCCATTTGGGCTGCTTTTTGTTGGGTGACCCGGAGTATGGCCGCCAATTCGCCAATCGCTCAATGCGATTGCCCGACGATGCGCAAACAGCGCTTGGAGAGATGAACAGGCAAGCGCTGCACGCCAGAACGCTTGGCATTCGTCACCCTGCGACAGGCGAAACCATGCACTTTGAGGCCCCAACCCCGCCGGACATGCAGCGACTGATCGACGCCTTTAATTGAGCAGCGGGCTCCAGGCCGGATCGCTTGCAAAGGCCGGTGTAGCAATGCGTTGCTCATTGCGACCGGTCAGATCGATAGAATAAAGGCGTGGCCCGCCGCTGCCCTGATCTTCGCGGAAAAACATCAACACACGGCCATTGGGGGCCCATGTCGGCCCCTCATTGTGAAATCCCTCTGTCAGAATGCGTTCACCCTTGCCGTCAGGACGCATGACGCCGATCAGAAACTTGCCCCCCGACTGTTTGGTGAAGGCAATCAGATCGCCCCGCGGAGACCAAACCGGAGTCGAGTAAGAGCCTGTGCCGAAGGAAATACGCTGCGGGTTGGAGCCATCGGCGCCCATGACGTAAAGCTGCTGGCGTCCGCCACGATCGGATTCAAACACGATCTGCCGTCCGTCCGGCGAATAGGATGGCGACGTATCGATCGCTGCCGTATTGGTGAGCCGCGTCGTGCTGCGCGAGCGCAAATCCATCGTGTAGATATTGGCATTGCCGTCCTGTTGCAGGCTCATCACGATGCGTTGCCCGTCCGGCGAGAAGCGCGGAGAGAAGGTCATGCTGGGGAAATTACCCACCACCTCGCGCTGGCCCGTATCCAGTTGCAGAAGATAGACGCGCGGCTGATCTCCGGCGAAGGACATATAGGTGATTTCCTGGCGCGACGGGGAAAAACGTGGCGTCAAGACAAGGTCGCTGCCATTGGTCAGATTGCGTACATTGGCCCCATCCTGATCCATGATCGCCAGCTGCTTGACGCGGCGATTCTTCGGCCCGGTTTCGGACACGAACACCACCCTTGTGTCGAAATAGCCCTTCTCGCCGGTCAGAGCCTGATAAATCGCATCAGAAATGACATGCCCGACCCGGCGCCAATTGTTGGGGTCGGTGGAATATTGCTGGCCCTCGATCTGGCGGGCGCCGTAGGTGTCCCACAAACGAAACTCCGTGCGGAAACGACCTCCCCCCTCGCTGACAACACGACCGGTGACGAGCGCCTGCGCCTTGATGGCTGTCCAGTCGGCGAATCGAGGCTGCACATTGGTGTCGCTGATCTTTTCAATAAAGGCAGCCTGATCCATGGGCGCAAACAGGCCGGAACGGCGCAAATTGGCCTCGATCACACCTGCAATTTGCGGTGCCAGACCAGCATCCCCAAGAAAGGGAGAAATGGCGATCGGCAGGGGGTCAACATTGCCTTTCGTCACGTCGATGCGCAGTTCCTGCGCCTGAAGTGTTGAAACGGCACTCGCCAGCAGCAGCGCGCATGCCAGCAACGCGGATTTGAAACCGTTGATCCGGTCGAAACTCATTGGGTCAGTCTTCATCGATACAGTCCAGAATCGCTGAGCATCTCACAGCAGAGATTTGTTCACAGCATGTCGGCCAACGAGAAATTGACCACGACATTGGCCCAATTCTCATATTTGTCGGCAGGCAGTTTGTAGGGTGCACATTCATTGACGGCGCTTTGTACGCTGATGGAAAAGGCGGCCTTTGTACGTCGATCTCCGCCCGTCACCTTCACGCGCACACGCCCATCAATTTCTCCAGCGCGGTTGAGCGCGAAACGCACTTCTGCGCGTATTTTCGCCGCATCCGGGTTGCCGGACAGTATTCCGGCGCTCCAACAGCCTTCCAGTCGCCCGCGCAACGCATCAATTTCGCTCTGGGCAAGCCTGTTGGCATTGTTGCCCCGACTGGTCCCGAGCGACTCTTCACGATTGGAGCGTTTTGCACCGCCAGCGGCTTCCTGCGCGCGGTTGACCACGGCTTTTTCACGCGCCTCGTTGCGCTCTTTCTCTTCCTGAGCCTTGCGGGCCGCCTCCGCAACGTCGCGCTCCTGCTGGCGCTGATCAGTTCTGGCGCGCTCCGGCTGAGGGGCCGCGGGCCGCGGCTTCGGTGTTGCGACCCTTTCCGGCAGAGTGAGTGTCTCTTCGGGCGGTTCCGTCGGCTTGGGCTCCGGCTGTGCCTCGCGCAACAACATGGCGATGTCTTTGCGCGGCTCAGGTTCTTGCGCCAATTCAGGTGTCGGAACCGGAGTGGGTTCCTGAGGTTGCGACCGTGGAGCAGGTGCAGGGGCCTGCGTCTGCTCCACGGGAGGTTCTGGAGCAACGCGGTCGGCCTGGGCCTGCGTATCGTTTTCGGCTTCACCGACATTGACCGCATCAGGTCGAGTTTGTGGCTGCGTTGTGCGCTGCGGTGCCGGGGTTTCAAGCTTTGGAGCGGTTCGCTCACCTACAACCGATTTCGTCAGAGTTTCAATCGGGATAATGTCGATCGGCAAGGCTTCGACATCCGGCGCGCTCATGGGTGGGGGCGAGGCGAGCGAAACCATCGCACCGGCAAGCACCAATGCGTGAGCGATGCTGGAAATGGCTATGCCGGTCTTCATCGTCTCACAACTTCATCGCTTCAGGCTCAGCTTCTCGGTTGTTCCTGCAACGTTACCAGCCCGATCTTGCGATAACCGGCCTGATTAAGTGCCCCCATAATGCGCATCACGGTGCCATAGTCAGTCGCCCGGTCTCCGCGCACGTAAAGGCGTTCCTCAACGCCATTCTTGGCGATCGCGCTAAGTTTGGGCACGAGTTCCTCATAGGTGATTTCTGTTTCCTGAAGGAAGATTTGCCCACCCTCGCGCACTGACACCGTTATGGGTTGGGTCTCGGAGTTGAGCTGTCTGGCCTGCGATTCCGGCAAATCGATGGGCACACCGACGGTTAGCAGCGGAGCGGCAACCATGAAAATGATCAAAAGTACCAACATGACATCCACAAAGGGTGTGACATTGATCTCGCTGATTGGTGCATTGCGACGACCGCGCCTGCGACGACCACCCGGCTGCCCCGACCCTGAAACTGACATGCCCATGAGCGCGCCCGCCTATCGTTTGGATTGAGATTCGTCGATCTGCCGCGACAGGATCGCAGAAAACTCATCGGCGAAGCCCTCAAGGCGCATGCTCACCTTGCCGGCATCGGAGGCAAACTTGTTGTAGGCGATCACGGCGGGAATAGCCGCCATCAGGCCCAGCGCCGTTGCCAACAGGGCTTCGGCAATACCCGGCGCGACCACGGCAAGATTGGTGGACTTCGAACCGGCAATCGCTTGAAACGAGGTCATGATGCCGACAACTGTTCCAAAAAGGCCGATGAAGGGAGCAGCAGAACCAAGGCTTGCCAAAAACAGCAGTCGCTTCTCCAGCTTGCTAACCTCGCGAGCCATGGCGACATCCATGGTTTTGTCGATGCGCGTTTGCAGACCAATCGGCGAACGAGCATTGCGCTCGAAGGAACGCTTCCATTCCCCCATTGCAGCCACGAACACCGCTGCCATCCCGGTCTGCGGGCGTTCCGACAGCGTGCGGTAAAGCTCTTCGAGATTCTGACCGGACCAGAAGACCTGTTCAAACCGGTCTGTCTGTCGTTTGATACGGGCAAAGGCGATCATCTTGTCAACGATAATGGCCCAGCACCACACGGAGGCGATGAGCAGGCCGATCATGACTGCCTGAACCACCAGCGACGCCTCAAGAAACAAGCCAAGAAGCGAGGTATCGACCGTTGGAGCGGCAAGATCTCCGCTCTGAACCTGAGCGGCTGTACTGTTTGCCGAAAGCACAAGCGCGATCGGCAGGCCAAGAAGAATGCGCGAGAAAGTCATGATCCGGAAACCCCGAATGAAAAGATCAGTTGAAACGAGCCGGAGGCGCTTATCGCGCATGACGAGCCGTGAACGGCGTGATCGCGATATGTCACTTCATTGCGGAGAAAGCGTGACGGTGGTGGTCCGATTTTGTGGCCCGATATGCGGCATTGCACTCCACCACCACAATGCGTCAGTCATGGTTAATGCTTGGTTAGAACTTGTCCCTTGTGACGCCGAGCTGCGCCAGCATCTCGGGCGGATACCGCCTTGGTTTTCCCTCTGGGTTGACCAGAACCACGGTCACCTTCGCCTCGAGGAGTACCTCGGTGTCGCGCTTGATGCATTGATCGAAAACCAGCCTTAGCCCGTGCAGCGTGCCGCGCCGTGTCTCGACCGTCAGCACATCGTCAATGCTGGCCGATTTCTTGAAATCGATCTCCATGCGATGCACGGCAAAGGCGAGGCTTTCGCCATAGGCACCGTCGCGCATTGCGGAGTGGTGAACACCCAGCATCCGCACATAGTCAGTCCGCCCATGTTCGAGAAAGTCGAGATAACGGGCATGGTAGACGATGCCAGAAAAGTCCGTGTGTTCGAAATAGACGCGCTGATTAAGCCTGTGCGCAGCATCAAGCAGCGTGCCGGTATCGACTTGCGGGGTGCCTGACACGGGGAAACGACCTAGAGCAAATCTCGCCCAGATTGAATCGTTTGAGCGCAGGGAATTTGTGACCTGACAAGGCGCGTGCGACGCCGTGGTGCGGGCACCACAAGTTCGTGCGCAACGCAGTCAGGGCGCAAAGGAACAAGTTCAAACGATTGCAGATTATTCTTCATTCTTATTGCCTTGCATACGATTTGCTTGGGTGTCTTTTCCGCTCTGGCGGCGTCGAAATCCTCGTGCGATGCCCAGCATCGCTCTGCGGTCTT
>JAPPOQ010000036.1 GCA_028817895.1 Ahrensia sp. | reverse complement strand
CTTTGCGCCCTGACTGTGTTGCGCACGAGCTTGTGGTGCCCGCACCACGGCGTCGCACGCGCCTTGCCAGGTCACAAATTTCCTGCGCTCAAACGATTCAATCTGGGCGAGATTTGCTCTAGGTGAAGTGGCACTATCGTCGCGCGATGTCCGCTCCCAAGTCTCCGACCTTTTTGTATGCGCTGGCGTCGGCCTATTTCGCGCTTGGCGTTGCCTCGCTCGCAGTCGTTGGTCTGCTTGAACCGATGGTGCGGGGTCTCGGTGTGACACGCGGTCAGATCGCCTTTTTGGTGACCTTCTTCGCATTGGCTTACGGTGTCCTCGCTCCCGGCATGCAGATGATCGTCGGCCATCTGGACCGGCGGCGGCTCATCTTGATTGGCTTGTTGATCATTGCACTGGGCTGCGCCTTGGCAGCCCTATCGACCAGCTATGTCTGGGTCTCAATCGCGCGCGTGCTCATGGCGCTGGGTGCTGCTCTGGTCGGCCCCATGGTTTCGGCGGCGGCTGCCAATCTTGTCGAACCGCAAATCCGGGGCAAGGCTTTGGGAACGGCCTTTTCCGGCCTTACTCTTGCAACCGTGTTCGGCATTCCTGTCACGACCTTGCTCGGGGACCTCATCGGCTGGCGATGGTCGATGGCGTTGGTTGGGGCTGTCGCACTTGTGTCTGCCATCTGGGTCGCGACGTCACTGCCCGCATCAGGAGGTGGCAGAAGGGTCAGCGCAAGCGACCTCGTTGCGGTTCTGATTGATCGCATGTTGTTGCCGGCAATCGGCATCACCTTTTTCCAGATGACGGCCCAGTTCGCGACCTATTCGCTGATCGCAGCAGTGCTCATACAGCTCTACGGCATCGCGCCGGCATGGCTGGCACCGGCCCTGTTTCTTTATGGAACCGGCGGCGTGATCGGCAATATCGTCGCGACATCGCTGGTGGACCGTCTTGGCTACAACCGCATGATATTCATCAGCCTGGGCAGCCTGTCTATCGTTTTTGCCGTGTTGAGCGTGCTGGACCCAGGGCCCGTCTTCGGTGTGGCGGCCATGTTTGTATGGTCATTCTTCGGTCTGATGCTGTTTGCGCCGCAGCAGATGCGTCTCGTTTCCATCGCTCCCGATCAGCAAAACCTGCTGCTCGCGCTGAACTCTTCCGCGATCTATCTGGGCATGGCCGCAGGCGCGGCGATTTCCGGCATTGCCTACGAGGCGTCCGGCCCGGAGGTTCTGGCACCCCTGTCTTTCGTTATCAGCCTGCTCGCGATCGCGTCATTCCTCACGTCGAGACGGTTTGAACGCAGGCGACATCAGTAGTCGGTGAGTTATCCACCGTTGTGATTGGTAATTCGCAGTCGTTGTTGCCTCGCAGGAAAATCCATCCCAGACTAAAGAGGGGCAGCGGGAATAGGTGCTATGAGCGATACAATCGCGGCGATTGCAGCAGCCCTACAGCAGACGCCCTTTGGAACCCTTTTGCTGTTTCTGGGTGCTGCTTTACTGTTGGTCGCCCTAATTTCGGGTTCAATATTTGGCGTTCGCGTGCATTCCCGCATGCGTGTGCCAGCATTCGCGACCGGGGTGCTCTGCGTGCTGGGGAGCGTTTTTCTGTTCGTCCAACCACCCGATCCTGGTCCCAATCCGGAACCCAACAAACTTGCCGCTTCGTTCGACGAGGCATTGCCGCATAATCCGTCCGCGATTCCCAGCTTCTCCTGCAATGAGTACTATGCCGGAAGAGAACGCAATGTTTACAGTTCTCTACTTTGTCATGACCCGGTCTTGGCCGCGAGAGATACGCAAATGAGAGTCGTGTTTGATGAGCACCGGGAGTCTCTGAGGGGAGACGAGTGGCCGTTTTTCCTTCAGAGCCAACGGGAATGGCGAACCAAGCGCCGGGACAACAGGTGCCGTTCAACCATCAGCGCTTTGAAGGAAGCTTCGGCGAAAGCGGCCATGATTTTGTGCATGACCGACGAGACTAACGCTCGCATCAAAGAAATCGAAGCACTGGAGGATGGAAAGACCGGGGTGCTTGGAAGCTGATTGTTGCCTCGTATGTTGGTTTGCTGGTGACGGCATCGCCAATGCCTTCGTCACGCATTGCTCCATGTTTCCTTGCGCAGCTTTTCCAGCGCGGCATGGGTCGCGATGGCGTCGGGCGCCATGATCCCCTCGGCAAATTTGTCAGCTTCGTAGAACGCGTACTCGTCCTTGCCGCGTACAAGCGTTGCGGTGTCGATATTGTTCAGCGTCTGCCGCGTCGAAGGGTGGATATACTGTACGTTGAAGCCGATGCGGCGGTCTTGCGACCGGTTGGGCATGGAAGCATGCAGTGTCCAGCCATGATGGAATGAGGCTTCGCCTGGCCGCAGCGGGCACATCACGGCCTGTTCTTCGACGACCCCGGCGACGGACTGGCCGCGATGCAGAACGTTCGTCTCGTCCTGCGTGTCTTCATGGTTCATGCGGCCCTGTTTGTGCGACCCCGGCACCATGCGCATGCAGCCTGATACTTCGGTCGCCGGAGATAATGCGAGCCAGAGCGTCACCTGCTTGTCATTGGCCAACCCCCAATAGGTGAGGTCCTGATGCCACGAAACATGCGATGCTGAGCCAGGTTCCTTCACAATATAGGTCACGTCAAACAGCATGATGTTCGGCCCCAGAAGGGTCTCGACCGCATCCAGCACAACCGGGCGGGTGGCGAGGTCTGCCGCGAAATCGAGCAGAGTGTGCATTTTCGAGCGGTAGTGCTGCGGCCCGTGCTCGGCTTCGACGGCCTCAAGCTGCGCACGATGTTGCGCGGCCTCCTGCTCGCTGACGAGGCGAACCGGCGAAACAAAGCCGTCCCGTTCGTAACTCATTGCCAAATCCGTGATCATCGAAGGACCCTCCCAGAGTTCGTATGATCTTTGATACGTGTCAGCTGAAATCGCCCCGCATGCGCTTGCCGAGCGGATCGAAGGGCGGTTCGTCCTGAATGGTCGCGGCGCACATCTCGCCGATGATTTCAATTTCCAGTCCCTTTTCCTGTGCCTCGCTGAGGCGATCGGTTGGGATATAGCCGGTTGCCAGCGACTGTTCGACAAAGTGCCCGTAGCCGCCGGATGTTACCCAGCCAATAACGTCACCGTTCAGGAAGATCGGTTCATCGCCAATGCAGTCCGCATCCGTCGCGCCGGTGACATTCAGGCAAATTCGGGTGAGCGGCGGTTCGTCGCGATGGGCAAACACGCCGTCGCGACCGATGAAGGCGTTTTTCTTCTTCGAAACGAACCGGTCGAGCCCCGCTTCATAGGGCGTGTAAATTGGTCGGAACTCACGGAACCATGTGCCAAAATGCTTCTCCAGCCGCATGGCAAGCAGGGCGCGCATACCAAAGGGCTTGATGGAAAACTCGGTACCCGCTTCGACAATGCCGTCATACAGCCGGCGCAAATACTCGGGCTTCACCCAAATCTCATAGCCAAGATCACCGGTATAGGAGATGCGGTTGATCTGCGCGGGAACGCTGGCAATCGGATGCTCGCGATAGTCCATAAAAGCGAAAGCGTCGTTTGATACATCCTCATCGGTGAGTTTGGCGAGCACCTTTTGCGCATTCGGACCGGCTATGGTGAGTCCGGTGAGGTTCATCGCCAAATTTTCGATCTCGACCGAACCATCCCTCGGCAGATGCCTTTCAAACCAGCGCATGTGGTAGCGCTGGGCGGCGGACGATCCCCACATCTGAAACCGTTCGCCGCCGTGACTGTCCGGCCCGGCGCAGGCGATGGTGAAATCACCGATAATCTTGCCCGCCTCGTTGGTCATGGAGGTGAGGGCGAGGCGACCCTGCCGCGGAATGAAGTTCGTCATGATTTGCGACAGCCATTCGCGCGCGCCGGGCCCGAAGATCGTGTATTTCGCGAAGTTGGAAATGTCCGAATAGCCGACATTGGTGCGGCAATTCATGACCTCGGCCTTCACATGCTCGAAGTCAGTCGAGCGGTGGAAGGAGAAGACATCCTTGGCTTCGGTGCCTTGCGGTGCATACCAGAGTGGCGTCTCCAGCCCCCAGGAATCGCCCATCACAGCACCATTGGCGAGGTGGACGTCGTAGAGCGCGTTGGTCTGCTGGGGCCGTGCGGCGGGAAGTTCCTCATTTGGAAAGCGGATGCTGAAGCGGCGGGAGTAGTTTTCGCGCACTTTCGCATTGGTGTAGTCGCGCGTTGCCCATGGTCCGAAACGGGCGACATCCATGGCCCAAATGTCGTGGCCCGGATCGCCATTGACCATCCACTCAGACAGCGCCAGCCCCACGCCGCCGCCCTGGGAGAAGCCGGCCATAACCGCGCAGGCGCACCAGAAGTTCGGGACACCATGCAGCGGACCAACGAGCGGATTGCCGTCCGGCGCGAAAGTGAAGGGACCGTTGACCACGCGGCGAATACCGGCACGCTCAAAGGCTGGAAAGTGCTTGAAGCCAACTTCGAGCGAAGGCGCGATGCGGTCGAGATCGGGTTGCAGTAATTCCTGCGCAAAGTCCCATGGAGTTTCCTTGGGTGACCAGGGCGTCGCCTGTTTCTCATAGGTGCCAAGCAGCATGCCGTCGCGCTCCTGGCGAATGTAGATTTCGCCGGAAAAGTCGATCGCGTGGATGACTTCCTTGCCGGTTTCTTCGTTGATCTGGGCGACCTCAGGCATCGCTTCGGTGAGCAGATAATGATGTTCCATGGCAAGCACCGGCAGTTCGATGCCGACCATTCGGCCTACCTCGCGTGCCCAAAGACCACCGGCATTGACCACATGGTCAGCGGTCATGGTGCCTTTGTTGGTGATGACGCGCCACACGCCCCTGGCAGCGTCCCAATGCAACTCTTCCACCTTGCATTGGATCTCGATTTCCGCCCCACCAATGCGGGCGGATTTCGCATAGGCGTTGGTCGTGCCGTACGGATCGAGATGGCCTTCGACTGAGTCCCACATGGCGCCGACGAAGTATTTCTCCTCCAAAAGCGGGAGCAACTTCTTGGCCTCTGCGGTGGAGATGATCTCCGTGTCCATGCCGAGATATTTGCCGCGGGCATGGCTCATTTTCAGCCATTCCATACGGTCTTCATTTTCTGCCAGTGCAACACCACCGGTGAGGTGCAGCCCACACTTTTCGCCTGAGATGCGCTCCAATTCGTCGTAAAGATCGATCGTATAGGCTTGAAGCTTTGCGACATTGGGGTCGCCGTTCAGCGTGTGAAAGCCGCCGGCTGCGTGCCATGTCGAACCGCAGGTGAGTTGGTCGCGTTCCAGCAGGACAACGTCTTTCCAGCCCGCTTTCGTGAGGTGGTACAGCACCGAACAGCCCACGACGCCGCCGCCGATAACGGCGGCCTGTACATGCGATTTCATCGCCCAATTCCTTGCAAACTCCAGATGTTCTTGTTATATTCCTCTCCGGCAGAGAAGGAAAATCCGCCATGTCCGAAGATCAGTTTCAAACACTCAAACAGATGATTGAATCCATGCGCAGCAACATGGATGCCCGATTTGAGCAGGTCGAAAGAAATTTTGATCAGGTTGAAAGGGGTTTCGAACAGGTCGACACCCGCTTTACTGAGGTCGAACGTCGTCTTGACCGTTTGGAAAGCTCCATCAGCCTCAAGCCGGATCAAAAAGACATCTATCAGGCGATGTTCACCATCGTTGGCGGCATTGTTGTTATTCTTGCCGGCGCTTTCGCGATCGCTGGCACGGTGGAGGCGTTCAACTAACGTCAATTGCTCGCTCCTCCTGGGATGCCCGAATAAACATAGTTTTCGAAAGACACTTCCCCGGTCCAAATGTAAATCGACATAAAGGCTCTGTCCTGCGTGCGGGTGGCGTGTGGAAGCATCGAAGGATGATGCAACCGTGCACCGATGCAATGTTCCGCATAGGCACCTTCCCCCGTGAGCCAGTCAGCACGACCTGCGATCATCACGAACAATTCCTCAGCTGGATGGGTGCGAACCCCGTACTCCACTCCAGGTATAATCCCATAGACACCCATGCGGATTGTGTGGTTGGTCACCAGTCCTTCCGGTCCGATCAGTTCAACGAGCGCCTTATTGGCGCTGAGAGCCACATAGTCCCGATTATTGGTGACCAATGGCGGTGCCCAGGGTAGCGGTGCGGATGCAAGCAAATCGCAACACGAATGTGCATCTGGTTCGGACATCACATCGGCAATGCTCTTGGGAAGCGGTGCCGCCAACTCCGGATCACTAAATGCATGGTCCGCGTGCTCCAGCAACGCTTCTTTCCCCGCCATTTCGATTGGCAGGGAGCCATCAAGCGCACCTGCCAGTGCCACGTAGAGGTCGTGCAGCGCGTGCATCAAAAATCCGTCGGCGCGCCGCCTTCTTCCTTGCGCTTGGCAACGAAGGCCTGGAGTTCTTCCTGGATGGCCTGATCCATCGGTGGCGGAGTGAACTCGTCCAGAATCTGCTTCCACATCGCATTGGCGCGTTCCGCGGTCCAAATTCCGCCGCGATCACGCCAGTTTTCATAGTTGTTCCAGTCGGACAAAAACGGGCTGTGGAAGGCGGTCTCATAACGGTCTTGCGTGTGCTGAATGCCGAAGAAATGCCCGTGCGGGCCGACTTCGCGAATGGCGTCCAGCCCCAGAGTGTCCTCGTCCACCACCGTGGGTTGAAAGTAGGACTGAAACATCTGAAGCACTTCGCAATCCATCACGAATTTTTCGTAGGAAGCACATAGTCCTCCCTCCAACCAGCCCGCGGCGTGATAGACGATGTTGGTTCCGCTGGTGATGCTCGCCCACATGGAGAACATATACTCCCACATGGCCTGACCATCCGGGATATTGGCCGCGCAGACGCCCGATGAACGCATTGGAATGTCGTAAAAGCGCGCCATCTGCCCCGTGATCTGAGTCGCGCGCACATAGTCCGGTGTGCCGAATGCGGGCGCGCCGGTCTTCATGTCGACATTGGAGGTGAAGGTGCCAATCGCTGCCGGGCATCCCGGATTGACGCATTGCGCCAGTACGATAGCAGCAAGTCCTTCCGCCAGTGACTGCGTGACCGCACCGACCATGGTGACCGGCGCCATCGCTCCGGCCAGAGTGAAGGGGGTCACGATGGTTGGTTGTCCGCGTTTGGCCAGCCGCATCAATCCGTCGAGCATTGGGACGTCGTGCTTGAGCGGGGATGTCGAATTTATGTTGGTATACATGCGCGGCGACGCATCGAACTCGTCATGGGAGAGCCCACCGGCAATGCGGGTCATTTCCATCACGTCTTCAACGCGTTCGGCGCCCAGCGAATAGGCGTGCACCACCTTGTCGGTCAGCACGAGCTTTTCGTACAGGCAATCGAGATGCCGGACCGAAGGGTGGATATCCATCGGCTCGACCGGATAGCCGCCAGCAAAATGAATGCAGTTGAAATACTGTGTGAGACGAATGAAGTTCTTGTAGTCTTCAAACGTGCCCGTGCGTCGACCGGTATCCAAATCGGAGCAGTTGGGCGGTGACGAAACATTGCCAAACAGAATGTGCTTTCCGCCGACTTCCAGACGATGTTCGCGATTGCGCGGAGTCAGGGTGAAGGTGGAGGGCACGAGGGCGATCTTCTCCATCACCATGTCCCGCCCCATGCGGACATTCTCGCCATTCACAGTCGCGCCATGGGCTTTCAGGATTTTCAGCGAGTCGTGGTTGAGAAACTCAATGCCGATCTCTTCGAGAATCCGCATGGCGGCATCGTGGATCTTCGCGACATCATCGGCGTCAACCGGCTCCGTGGGGCGATCTGGATTGACGGGAATACGCCAGGGCTGCTGGTCAATCACCGGCCCGCCGCGCCTCCGATTGCCCTCGCGTCCGCCCCCGCGACCACGCCTCACGCGCTTCTGCGGTTTGTCGATGGTTTCCGTCACATCGCATTCCTCCCGACTTTATCTTGGTGAACCGGTTCGAAATACCCAAGAATTCAGCGACATGCGATTGGGAAAATGCGACATTGGCGTGCCGCAAACCTGACGGGCCAATGGGCGGTTTTGTAGCAACGTCGCGCAAAGCAAAACGGCTCGCCCATCATGACGAACTTCACTCTGGCCAAACATCCGGCAATGCGCCTTTCCGTTGGTGCATCAACCACTTGCGGCGAGCGTGTGACGGAAATCGTAGGCGCGAGCGCCCGAGTCGTGCTCATATTCGACCCGGCGTTGAAGCCTCTTGGCCTCGTCGACCCGGTTGTTGGATCCATGACAGATGCCGGTCATGCCGTTGAAACCTTTGGCGATCTCACGAGTGATCCGAAGGAGAGTTCGGTTGATGCTGCAACACGACTTGCCCATGAGATGGAGTCAAATTGCATCGTGGGTCTTGGCGGCGGGTCTGCACTCGACACAAGCAAGGTGGTCGCGGTTCTGGCGCAGACGAGCGAGCCCTGCGCGGCTTACCGGCTCGGCCAGGCTCAATTGCCGTTTCGTACGACTGCCCTGATCTCGATCCCCACAACGGCGGGAACCGGGTCTGAAACCACCGGCACCTCCATCATTTCGGAAGAGGGCGGCACCAAGAACTGGTTCTGGGGACCACCGCTGAAGCCTGATCTGGCGCTGATGGATCCGCGGCTTATCGTTGGATTGCCCGCCTATTGGACGTTTTTTACCGGTATGGACGCGCTGGTGCATTCGATTGAATCGCGCACCAACCGGTATCGTTACGCCGAAAATGATCCGCTTGCAGAACGCGGCATCGTTGAGGCGATCACCCATCTGGAGAGGGCGGTTAACGAACCCGGCAATCTTGAAGCCCGCACCGGTATGATGCTGGCTGCCGCCTATGGCGGTCTGGCCATTGGCAATACGGGCTGCGCCGTTGCGCACAATATTGGCCACGCGCTTGGCTCCATTGCGGGCATTCCGCATGGTCGCGCGGTTTCCTTGGCCCTGTTGTCCACGCTGGAGTGGACCATTGAGGGCAACAGGCCTGCCTTTGATCGGGTCGGCCAGTTGCTGGGCGGGCAGGGCGCTGGCGACATTGGCACCGTTCTGCACGGACTGGCGGATCGTTGCGGGCAATCGCTGAAAATGTCGGCTGAAGAGAAAGAACTGGTCGAGGCGCAGCGTCTGGCGGCCGACATGGTGGCACCAGCTAACATCTCGATGTTGCAGGCAACCGCGCGTGACGCATTACCGGAAGATGTTGACGCATTGGCGCGATGGACGGTCGCAGCCTGACTGCAAAATTTGAAGCCGGCCACTCATATGCCTAGATAGTTGAGCTAGAAGAAGGCTACGGATCGATCGTTGGAGGCTTCGCCTTGCTCAATTTGGAAACCCTCGAAAGAGCGGCAGACGCGACGGACAGAAGCGCGCGCAGCACCGCCGATCCTCTGGCCCCGGTTTCGCCGACCAAGGTGAGGCTGGAGGCCTCAACCTTCTGCCAGCTCAAATGCCCGACCTGCGAGACGGCGACTGGAGAACTCTACGAGACAGTTCCGAAAGGGTTTCTGCGCTTTGATCATTTCAAGGCGTTTCTCGATGAGGCCGAAGGCGTTACCGAAATCGAGCTTTCCAACTTCGGCGAAGTCTTCCTCAACCCACAGCTTTCCGACATTTTGCGGTATGCCCACGAAAGGGGCGTTGCGCTGCACATGGCCAATGGAGCCAATCTCAACACAGTGCGCGACGATGTGCTGGAAGCCGTCGTCAAATACGGCTTGCGCCATATTCGTTGCTCCATCGACGGGGCGAGCCAGGAGACCTATGAGCAGTATCGTCGTCGGGGCAATTTCGACACGGTGATGGCCAATATCGACAAGATCAACGCGTTCAAAAAGCAATACGGTTCAGACTATCCCACGCTCACCTGGCAGTTTGTCGTTTTTGGGCACAATGAGCATGAAATCCGCAAAGCGCGGGCTATGGCGCAAGAACGCGGAATGGATTTTCTACTCAAGCTCAATTGGGATGAAAACCATTCTCCGGTGCGCGACAAAGAGATGGTGCGCCGGGAGATGGCACATGGGGCGGCCAGCCGAAGCGAATTCAAAGAGCAATTCGGCGCCGGTTACATGGAGCATGTGTGCCACCAATTGTGGGACCAGCCGCAGGTCAATTTCGATGGCGTGGTTTGGGGGTGCTGCCGCAACAATTGGAAGCCGTTTGACGCCAACGTGTTTGAGCAAGGGCTCGAAGGCGCGATGAACTCCGAGCAGTTGTCCTACGCACGCGCCATGCTGGCGGATGGCGCCCCGGCGCGCGAGGATGTGCCCTGTACCACCTGTTCGCTCTATAAGGCGATGCAGCGAGACGGTCGCACGCTTCAGCGCGGATAGACTTCCCGCCCGCCAGGCGCTTTAGCGCGGCTTTACCCAACGGTTATTTTCGGCTCGTCTTTGCACATCTGATCTGGCAGACAGCCCATGAAATAGGCGCTGCCAGCGCGCATTCGTGGGAATTTGGCGATGAGCTATCTGAACTATTCAGCCGAACAATTGCGCGGCTTTGACAACGCGCATCATCTGCACCCCTTCACCGATCATGATGAGTTGCGGGCGTCGGGCGTTCGCATCGTCACCAATGCCGCCGGCAACTACATTTTCGACAGCGATGGCAAGCGCATCCTCGACGGTATGGCGGGTCTGTGGTGCGTGAATGTCGGCTATGGCCGTGAAGAGCTGGCGCAGGCGGCCTATAAGCAGATGCGCGAGCTTGCCTATTACAACACCTTCTTCAAAACCACGCATGGCCCGGTCGCGCTTCTGGCAAAGCGCATCGCCGAACTCGCCCCGTCGCACTTGAACCAGGTGTTCTTTGGCGCATCGGGCTCGGAATCAAACGATACGGCGATCCGCAGCGTGCGCCATTATTGGGCGCTGAAGGGCAAGCCCGAAAAGCAGATCATCATATCGCGCAACGACTCCTATCACGGTTCCACCATCGCCGCCGTCAGCATGGGCGGCATGGGCGCGATGCATAGCCAGCTTGGCCCGCATCTGCCAGGCTTCACGCATGTGATGGCGCCTTACGATTTTGAACTCGCTAATCCGGAAGAGACGCGCGCCGAATTTGGGCTGCGAGCGGCACGCGCGGTGGAAGAGGCCATCGTCGAGGCAGGCCCTGAAAACGTCGCGGCCTTTGTTGGCGAACCGATCCAGGGCGCGGGTGGAGTGAAAATCCCGCCCGAGACCTATTGGCCGGAGATTCAGCGCATCTGCCGCAAGCATGATGTTTTGCTTATGCTTGATGAAGTCATCACCGGCTTTGGACGCACGGGCGAGTGGTTCGCCTGCCAAAGTATGGACATCGAACCGGACACGATCACGGTCGCCAAGGCCATCACGTCTGGCTACCAGCCCCTGTCTGCCGTCATCGTCAGCGACGAGATTGCAGATACGCTTGCGCAGGGCGGCGAGTATTATCACGGCTATACCTATTCAGGGCATCCGGTCGCCTGTGCCGTGGCGCTCGAAAATCTCGATATCATCGCGCGTGAGGGGCTGATTGAAAGGGTGCGCGAAGATACCGGGCCATATCTCACGCAACATCTGGCGGATGTGTTGAGCGATCACCCGCTGGTGGGAGAAGTGCGCGGATTTGGACTGCTGGCGGCCATCGAAATCGTGAAAGATGTGACCACTCGCGAACGTTTCACGCCCGCAGGTCACGCTGCCAGCGTCGTCCGGGACCGTTCAATCGAAGCCGGATTCATGATGCGAGCCGTTGGCGAAACGATGATCCTGTCACCGCCACTGACCTGGACGCGCGAAACAATCGAAGAAGCCGCAGCCATTGTGAAACAAGCGCTGGACGAAGCCGCTGAGGTATTACGTTAGGCGGTTGGTTGTGTGAGCAAAAGCGATTACTCAGGCTCGTCATGGACCAAGCTCGGATCACGATCGTTGAAGCGGAAACATTTTCCTACGATCGGCAACTGTACTCGGTCCCGGACGCAACGGCTAAAAGCATTTGCAATGAAGTCAAACGCGTTCCATATTCAGGTAGCGACCGCGTTCATGGACAGGTTCGAGTTCGGCCATTCGAAGAGTGGGAAGTCGTCTGCATGATTTCGCAGTCCCAAGCGGACCGCATCATCATCGCGATGCTCGGCATCAGGCCTCCTCTTCCTGAACCGATCGGCAAGAGGCTCATGCGCTTTCTGAAGTTGATTGCACTTGGACGAGGAATAACGGGAGTCTGAATATGGACAAGCTCTGGCCAGCGACGTTCGAGACCTACACGCAGATGGAGGAGGACGAACGGGAGATTGCTCGCATCCAATCTGGCATAGCCTTGTTGGACCGAGTTTATCAAAATACATCAGATTCCGAAATCGTTTCCTCTGACAGCCATGCGCTGCAAGCAGGGAGCGAAGTCGTTCTAACCGTTGGTCAGTCGGTCCGGCACCCTGTCTATGGAGATGCAAAGATTGACGAGGTCGATGTGGTCGTCAGTGCACGCAAAGTGCGCACCTATTTGAGCTTTCAGATCGCTGTTTCTGGAGAACGCGTGCGTAAGCCTGTTGCAGACCTTCTTTCTGAAGGCATGCAATTGACAGACGTCGCAGACTGAGTTCCAACTCATTAGAAAAGCGAAAGTACCAATCCGCCGACTGCGCTGGCGACAAGCACGGCTCTGATGTTCCAGTGCAGACGAAGCAGAAGTATTGCGCTTGCTGCGGCCAGCACGACCACGCGCCAGTCCAGCGTCGACCAATCCGGCCAGACCATTGCGATCGGTCCGGTTTCGATTTGTCGAACGTCGCGGAAGAACACATGCACCGCGAACCACAGCGACAGCTGAGCGATCACACCGACAACGGCGGCTGTGATGCCGTTCAGCGCACCCTTCAGTTTCGGCTGGTTTGAGATCCAGTCAACATAGGGCGCGCCCGTGAAGATCCAGGCGAAACACGGGATGAAGGTGACCCAAAGCGTGATGCCCGCTCCGGCCACGCCGTACCATAGACCACCTTCCTTAAAGGCCGCGAGATAGCCGACATATTGTGTGACCAGAATGAGCGGTCCCGGCGTGGTTTCGGCAAGCCCAAGACCGTCCACCATCTCTTGCGGCTCGAGCCAGCCAAGCGTCCCAACGACGTCCTGCGCCATATAGGCGAGCACCGCATAAGCGCCGCCAAACGTGACCACGGCGAGCTTGGAAAAGAAGAGGCCGATCTGCGCCAGAAGACCGCCATCGGTGGCCAGATAGAGCGCTGCAAGCGGCACAAGCCAAATGCCAAGCCAAGTTGATGCAGTACGGACGGTTTTTCCCAGTCGCACATCGATCCGCAGAGATTCATCGGCGACCGTGAGACGCGCTGCCCATGCGCCGAGGGCCGCAGCCACTAACACCACCAACGGATACGGGACCGCGAAGACGAAAATCGCCAGGAACGAGGCGAACGCAAGCGAATAAGACAATGGCGTGCCGAGCGCTCTTTTTGATATTCGGATCAGCGCTTCCACGACGATCGCGATGACGCTCGCCTTGATGCCCAGAAACATCGCCTCGACGAGAGGTGTTGAGCCGTACCAGGCGTAAAGCGTCACCAGAGCAAGCAGGATCATTGCGCCGGGCAGGACAAAAAGCCCCCCGGCGACGAGCCCGCCGCGCACGCCGTGCAACCGCCATCCGGCATAGGTTGCGATTTGCATCGCTTCGGGCCCCGGCAGCAGCATGCAAAAGGAGAGCGCATTGAGGAACTGTTTTTCCGAAAGCCAGCCGCGCTCTTCCACAATGAGCTTGTGCATTAGTGCAATCTGCGCCGCCGGGCCGCCAAAGGAGAGTATACCGATGCGTGCCCATTCCCGCGTGGCTTCGGTCAGTAAAGGGGCGGGCCCGTTATGGCGTCGCGTCGTTTCGTTCATGCTTGGGTCTTGTGCATTTGAGGGACCCGGAGGTACCCCGCTTCCTTGTCTGCTTAGCGACATTGTTGGCGAGATGAGTCAAGCGCTTGTCGCCAAAGAGTGGGTTTTATAGTGTTGGATCGACATTTGGGAGATTTGAACATGGACGCGCTCGCAGACTTTCAGCGACCTTTTGATCTTGATCAGGATCAACGATCCATGCGCGACATGGTGAGCGATTTTGCTTCTGAGAAGATCACGCCCAATGCGCTCAAATGGGATCGGGACAGGCACCTTCCGCTCGATGTGATCCGCGAAACGGCGGAACTCGGCATGGGCGGTATCTATGTGCGCGAGGATGTTGGCGGGTCCGCGCTGAAGCGGCTTGATGCCGCGGTGATCTTTGAAGCCTTGGCCACAGGATGTCCGGCGATCTCAGCCTTTATCTCGATCCACAACATGGCTGCCTGGATGATCGACACCTATGGCAGCGAGGAACAGCGCCAGCACTGGTTGCCCGACCTGACGTCGATGCGGAAGATTGCCAGCTACTGCCTGACGGAACCGGGCAGCGGCTCGGACGCGGCTGCGATGAAAACCACGGCCAAGCGTGACGGCGATGACTATGTCTTGAACGGCACCAAACAGTTCATCTCTGGCGCGGGTTTGAACGATGTCTATCTCGTCATGGCACGAACGGGCGGCGAGGGCGCGCGGGGTGTTTCCTGTTTCGTAGTCGAGAAGGGCGCGCCCGGTCTCTCTTTTGGGCCGAATGAAACGAAGATGGGCTGGCATGTGCAGCCAACCGCGCAGGTGATCTTTGAAGATTGCCGGGTTCCGGTCGCCAATCGCATCAATGATGAAGGCATGGGATTTCGCATCGCCATGTCGGGGCTGGATGGCGGACGCCTCAATATCGGTGCCTGTTCCATCGGCGGCGCGCAGGCGGCCTTGGATATGGCGCGCCACTATAGCAGCGAGCGCAAGGCTTTTGGACAGGCCATTGGCCAATTTCAAGCCATTCAGTTCAAGCTTGCTGACATGGTAACCGAGTTGGAGGCGGCGCGTCTGATGCTCTATGCGGCAGCTTCGAAACTTGATGCAAATGCCGCGGATGCAACACAGGCCTGTGCGATGGCCAAGCGCTTCTCGACCGATACCGGCTTCAAGGTCGCCAATGAGGCGCTTCAGATTCATGGCGGATATGGCTATCTCGCAGAATATGGCGTGGAGAAGATCGTTCGCGATCTGCGCGTTCACCAGATTTTGGAAGGCACGAACGAGATCATGCGCGTGATCATCGCGCGCGCGATGGCGGTCTAGCGCGCAATTGGTTGGGGGGAATAATGGGCACAATCGGATTCATCGGGCTTGGCAACATGGGCGCACCCATGGCAGCCAATCTGGTCAAGGCCGGTCACGAAGTCACCGGCTTTGATCTTTCCTCGCAAGCTGTCGAAGTTGCGCGGCAAGCCGGTTGTGCCATTGCGGGTTCCTTGGCCGAGCTGGCTGACGGAAAAGACTGCATCATCACCATGCTTCCGGCAGGAGATCATGTTCTGTCTGTCTATGGAGAGATTGCCGGGCATGTCGCGCTCGGCTGCGTGATGATCGATTGCTCCACCATCGATGTCGCTTCGGCCAGCCAAGCGCATGAGATGGCGGCGAAGGCTGGCGCGCTCAGCGTCGATGCTCCGGTTTCCGGTGGTATCATGGGCGCCCAGAACGCCACGCTCACATTCATGGCGGGGGGAAGCGATGCCGCGCTTGAGGTGGCAGACCCCATCTTGCAGCCCATGGCGGGGCGTGTCGTGCGCTGCGGAGGTCCTTCGGCCGGGCAGGCGGCCAAGGCCTGCAACAATATGATTCTGGCCATCACGATGATCGGAACCTGCGAGGCGTTCGAGATGGGGCGTCGATTGGGGCTTGATGAACAGGCGCTGTTCGATGTTGTTTCCACGGCGTCCGGCCAAAGCTGGTCGACAACGACCTACTGCCCCGTTCCCGGCCCCGTTCCAACTTCCCCAGCCAACAATGACTACAAGCCCGGTTTCGCCACGGACCTGATGGTCAAGGATCTCGGGCTGGCCCAGGAAGCGGCCAAGCAGACCGGCGCTCTCACACCTCTGGGGGAGCTCGCTCTGAAGTTGTATCGCGACTTCGCGCGAAGCGGGAATGGTGATGTCGATTTTTCCGGCATCATCAGAACCATGGAAGCGGCACCAAAAAAAACGCCTTAAGTCAAAAAAACTCTGTCCCAAAATCGGTCAAGTGATCGCGAGCGCAAGCCCGCAAATGCAGACCGATTGGTTAATCCCTCTTGCAAATTCGACCAAAGACCAGTCTCGCAAAAGGCTGGATTTGCCTTTGCTTAACCGCTCATTAGCCGTCCGTTAGGAAACGCCGCGTAAGGTGTTTTTCAGGGTCGTTGAGACGGCCTGACTTCCCGGATCAGGTATTGCGTACCGGGGAAGGGATTGTTCCGGCAAGCGATTGTCGGTCTTACATCCAGTAGAGTACCGGAAAACCGTGATGGATCTGCCGCTCAGATTCGTCACGGTTTTTTGTGCTGTTCAATGCGTCAGCGCTGCTCTATTGCGCGGCCATGGCACAGTCTGGCGCACATGCGATCATGCTTCAGGGAACCGGCTCGAATGTCGGCAAAACTGTGCTGGTCGCTGGCCTTTGCCGCTTGGCAACGCGTCGCGGCATGCGTGTTCGCCCCTTCAAGCCGCAAAACATGTCCAACAATGCCGCCGTGGCTGACGTGCCGCTTGCTGACGGAACGGGCGGTGAAATTGGCCGGGCGCAGTGGCTTCAGGCCGTGGCTTGCGGGACGCCGTCCCACATCGACATGAACCCGGTTTTGCTCAAACCGCAATCGGAAATCGGCAGCCAGATTATAGTGCATGGTAAGGTCTGGGGTGCAGCCAAGGGACGAGACTATCAACGCATCAAACCGCAGCTTCTGTCCGCCGTGATGGAAAGCTATGAGCGCCTGCGCGAACAGGCCGATCTGGTGATCGTTGAAGGCGCCGGATCGCCGGCGGAAATCAATCTGCGTGAAGGCGATATCGCCAATATGGGCTTTGCAACCGCCGCGAATGTTCCGGTCGTGCTGGTGGGCGATATCGATCGCGGTGGCGTGATTGCATCTCTCGTGGGAACGCACACAATACTTCCTGATGGCGACCGCGATCTGGTGCGGGGATATCTGATCAACAAATTTCGTGGCGATGTCTCACTGTTCGATTCCGGCCTTTTGGAGATCGAACGGTTCACGAATTGGCGAAGTTTCGGCGTCGTGCCCTGGCTGGAGGGAATTGAAAAACTTCCCGCTGAAGATTCCGTTGCCTTGCAAAACAGCGTTGCGGATCAGGGCGCCGGGCCGAAAGTCGCAGTTCCTGTACTTGGCCGCATCTCCAATTTCGATGATCTCGATCCGCTGAAATTCGAGCCCAATCTGCGGGTTCAGTTTGTGAAGCCCGGCGAAGGCTGGCCAAGCGATGCCAAACTCGTCGTATTGCCGGGTTCGAAATCCACCATTGCCGATTTGCGCCAGTTCCAGGCCCTTGGCTGGGATGAGCGTCTGCGTGAGCATGTGCGCGCTGGCGGGCATGTTCTGGGCATCTGTGGCGGCTATCAAATGCTTGGCAAAGTGGTGCGCGACCCACAGGGCCTTGAGGGAGATGTTCGTAGGGCAGGCGGCATTGGCCTTCTAGACGTCGAAACAGAGCTTGTGCCGACCAAGACCGTGCTTAATCGACGAGCAAGTGATGTCGCCTCCGGTCTGCCGCTTTCGGGATATGAGATTCACATGGGACGCACCGGCGGACCTGATTGCGCCCGTCCCATGATCAGGCTTGATGGTGAACCCGATGGCGCCGTGTCTCGTGATGGGCGTGTGCGCGGCTGCTATTTGCACGGGTTGTTTGCGAGTGATGACTGGCGGCGCAACTACCTTGCTTCTCTGGGTATTGAAGGCTCGCAGCAGTCCTACCGAGCGCAACTGGAGGCGGCGCTCGATGAACTTGCCGATCAACTGGAAGCGGTTGTCGATCCGGCAATCTTCGATTTGAAATCAAACTGAGACTGCCACCGATCGTTGCGGCGCAAATGGCACGGCGCATGTCGATTTCGCGATTGACACTTGACCAAGCGCGGCGTTTAGTCGTCATGCACATGGTCTTTGAGACACCTTCCAAACGAAGATTCGAAGAGCAAAAGGGAATGTGAGGGACCGACCCAATTCGGGGGTTCCAACCACAGCCGACCCCGCGACTGTAGCGGTGAGGCTACGCTCGAAATGCCACTGCCGGAGGATCGCAGAGTGATCTCATGGCGGGAAGGCGAGCGTGGGCCGTTGATCCGCAGCCAGGAGACCTGCCATGCGCGGCGCTGGGCGCGAGTTCAGCACATGAGACGGGCGGGGAGTTCCGTTGCAGAAGCATGATGAGGCAAGTTCCTCATCGCGGCTGTCCGACCCTCCCGAAATCGAACGAGAACACGGGAGTTGTTCGCATGAAGAAAAGTCTCGCAGCGCTGATCGCGCTCGTCTCCACACCTGCGTTTGCCCACCATCCTATGGCTGGCAGAACGCCCTCCACCCTCTCCGAAGGCCTGTTGTCGGGCATCGGTCACCCCATTCTTGGCCTTGATCATCTGCTGTTTGTGGTCGCAGTCGGCGTTGCTGCAGTCGTTCTGGGGTCGCGCTTTGTCTTGCCGCTGGTGTTCGTCGTCGCGACGCTGCTTGGCACCATCGTGCATGTGATGGCCGTTGATCTGCCACTGGTTGAACTGGTGATTGCGCTTTCGGTGTTGACGCTCGGCGCGCTGTTGATGCTGTCTATTTCCGTGCCCAACGCCGTTTATGTTGGCATTTTTGCCATTGCTGGCCTGTTTCATGGTCACGCTTATGGCGAGGCGATCTTCGGTGCAGAGACAACCCCGTTGCTGGCCTATCTCACCGGCTTTGGCATAACGCAATATGCGATCGCGGTTGTGGCAGGAACGGTCATCGTTTCCGCCTGGGGACGTATGGAGCAGCTGGCGAACAATGTTCCTGCCCGTTTGGCGGGCGCGATGGTTGCCGGTGCCGGATTCCTCATGGTTGGTGAAAAGGCGATCGGCGCCGTGTTCCCTGTTTGAGGGCGTTGGTCTGATCCTCGGCGGAGCGCGTTCTGGAAAGAGCGCCTTTGCCGAGCGGCTTTGCGATGAGAGTGGCCGTCGAAAACTCTATCTGGCGACGTCTCAAGCGTTTGATGGTGAGATGCGCAAGCGCATTGGCCACCATCAGGCGCGACGTGGGCCGGAATGGGCGCTTGTCGAGGAGCCGCTCGTTCTCACGGATGCGCTGCGCGCCGCCTGCGGTCGTGAAACCATCATACTCGTCGATTGCCTGACCCTGTGGCTCACCAATCTCATGATGGATGAGCGAGATGTGTCCGCCGAATGCGATCAGCTTGTTCGCGTGCTGAGCGAATTGCCGTCAGAAAGCAGCGCCCTGTTCGTATCAAATGAGGTCGGGCAGGGCATCGTGCCTACGGAGAAGATGGCCCGTGACTTTCGCGATCATGCCGGACGACTTCACCAACAAATCGCCGCTGTGGCCAACCACGTCTGGTTCGTAACGGCAGGTCTTCCGCAAAAGTTGAAATGAGACCCGATATGCAAGCTGAAAAGATACCCGCAACCGTGATCACCGGCTTTCTGGGTGCTGGAAAAACAACCCTCGTGCGCAACCTGTTGGCAACGGCCAATGGCAAACGCATCGCGCTCATCATCAATGAGTTCGGAGACCTCGGTGTGGATGGCGATGTGCTGGCAGGCTGCGGCGACGAAACATGCAGCGAAGACGATATCGTTGAACTGACCAATGGCTGTATCTGCTGCACGGTGGCGGATGATTTCGTGCCAACAATCACGAAACTCATGGAACGCAAGCAACGACCGGACCACATCGTCATCGAAACGTCTGGCTTGGCTTTGCCACAGCCTCTGGTGAATGCATTCAACTGGCCGCAAATTCGCGAGCAGGTCACGGTGGATGGTGTGGTGACGGTGGTCGATGCAGCAGCAGTGTCGGAAGGGCGTTTCGCCGATGATCACGACGCAGTGCAAGCACAGAGACAGGCGGATGGATCGCTTGACCATGAAAGCCCGCTTGAAGAGCTCTTTGAGGACCAGATCACCTGCGCGGATATGATCATTCTCAACAAGACTGATCTCGTCGCCGAAGATCGCATGGAGACCGTTGAAGTGGCCGTGCGGGATGCGACAGAACGCCGGGTCAAGCTGATCCGGGCCGGTGCCGGAAATGCGCCCTCCGCTGATGTTCTTCTCGGCCTGGGTGTGGGCACTGAAGGCGACATGGCGGCGCGCAAATCTCACCACGAGATGCACCATGAAGATGGCCACGAGCATGACCATGATGAGTTTGAGAGCTTTGTTGCAGAAGGCGGTGAGGTGTCCGACATCGAAGCGGTGAAGGCCGCGCTCGTTGCCGTGATTGAAAAGCATGACGTGCTGCGCCTGAAGGGCTTTCTGGCCGTTGAGGGCAAGGGCATGCGGCTGGTTGTGCAGGCGGTTGGTCGCCGCATCGAGACCTATTTTGACCGTGATTGGGGCGCGGATGAGAAGCGTCAGTCTCGCCTTGTGGTGATCGGTCTGCACGATATGGCTCAGGCCGTCATCCGCAGCGAGATCGAAGCGGTCCTTTAGTTCGTGCATCTGCTGCTCGCTCAGAAGGGGGCGCTCGCGGAGAGCGACGAAGCGCTTGATCTGGGGCAATCCCCCGCCGATGTCGTACTCGTGTCTGCGGCTGATACGGAATTGGCTTGCATAGCGTCGGCGCGCCAATCACTTTCCGAGCCACCATCGCTGCGCCTGGTCAATCTGATGACGCTGTCGCATCCAATGTCTGTCGACATATGGTGCGCAAACACGGTGGCTGGATCAAAGCTGGTCATCGTGCGCTGCCTGGGTGGAGAAAGCTACTGGCCCTACGGGCTGGAGGCGTTGCATGCCACGTGTCTTGCGCACTCCATTCCACTCGTGGTGCTTCCCGGTGACGACAAGCCGGACCCTTCGCTTTCGCGTTTCAACACCGTTTCACCAGCGATGCAGACCGCTCTGTGGGAGCTTCTTGTTCAAGGCGGCCCTGCCAATGCTCAGGTGCTGCTTGAGTTTGCCGCGCGGTACTTGCGTGATCCGGAAATAGCCCCGCCGACCGCAACACCACTTCTCAGGGCTGGCCTTTGGTGGCCGGATATCGCGAGCCCAACACTGGATGATGTTCGCTCATCCTGGAAAGACGCGCGGCCAATTTGTGCCTTGGTATTCTATCGGGCGCTGGTTCAGGCAGGGAACACGCAACCCATTGAGTGCCTTGTGGATGCTCTCGACGGGCACGGCATCAATGCGCTGCCGGTCTTTGTGTCCTCTCTCAAGGATCCGGTTGCCCAGGCGACTGTTCGCAAACTCTTCGAGGGTGCCACACCAGATGTCGTGATCAATCTGACGGGGTTTGCCGTCTCACAGGGCGATGGCGTCCGCCAACCGACGGTTCTGGAGGAGGGCGGCGCGATTGTGTTGCAGGCCCTTTTGGCAGGCAGCGGAGAGGACGCCTGGCGCGAGTCGCCGCAAGGGCTTTCCTCGCGTGATCTCGCCATGCATGTCGCGTTGCCGGAACTGGATGGCCGGGTGCTCTCGCGTGCCATCGCCTTCAAGAATGGTGAAACGCATGATGAGGCTGTGCAGGCCAATATTGTGCGCCATGTTGCGCTGCCGGGCCGAGTAGATTTTGTGGCACAACTCGCCGCCGCCTGGGCGCGGTTGCGCAACTGTTCCGCAAATGAGTGCCGCGTCGCTTTGATCCTCGCCAACTACCCTAATCGGGATGGTCGTTTGGGCAATGGCGTTGGTCTCGACACGCCTGCGGGGACCATGAATGTACTGCGCGCTATGCGAGCGGAGGGTTACGAGGTCGCCGACTTGCCGGCTGATGGTGACGCTCTGATTGCCCATCTTCAGGCCGGTCCAACCAATGCTGCGACCGATGGGCGTGTCATTCGAGAAACGCTGTCTATGGAGCGCTACAAGACACTGTTCGAAGATCTGCCTCAATCAGTTCGCGAAGAGATCAAGGAACGATGGGGCGAGCCGCAAGCCGATCCTTTCTACATGGCGGACAAAGACGCATTTGCGCTCCCTCTCGCCCGTTTCGGCGAGACGCTGGTCGGCATCCAGCCCGCGCGCGGCTACAACATTGATCCGGTAGAAACCCATCACTCGCCGGACCTCGTGCCGCCGCATGGCTACATCGCATTCTATCTGTATCTGCGGCATGTTTATGGTGCCCATGCCATCGCGCATATGGGCAAACACGGGAATCTGGAATGGCTGCCGGGAAAGGCGTTGTCGCTGTCTCAGGACTGCTTTCCCGAGGTTGTGCTTGGACCCGTTCCCCATCTCTACCCTTTCATCGTCAATGATCCAGGTGAAGGTACGCAGGCGAAGCGGCGATCCTCAGCGGTCATCATTGACCACCTCACACCGCCGCTGACACGGGCCGAAACCTATGGACCGTTGAAGCAATTGGAAGCGCTGGTGGACGAATATTACGAGGCCAGCGGGGTGGATCCGCGCCGGCTCGATTATCTGCGCCGAGAGATCTTCGCGCTGATGCAGGACACCGGCCTCGACAAGGATGCGGGGATTGGCGAAGGCGATGATGACGAGGCGTTGCAGCAGCTTGATGCCTATTTGTGCGAACTGAAAGAGATGCAGATCAGGGATGGTCTGCACATTTTTGGCGAGTCGCCTGATGATCGGCTCCGCACCGATCTTGCCGTCGCGCTAGCGCGGGTGCCGCGCGGTCTGGGCGAAGGGGCGGATCGCAGCCTTCAACGCGCCCTCGCAAATGATCTACTGGGAGAGGGTGCCTTCGATCCGCTTGATTGTGCGATGGATGCACCTTGGCAGGGCGCGCGGCCACACGTGCTCGCAGAAGTTAGCGATGACAACTGGCGCAGCAATGGCGACACGGTAGAGCGCATCGAAATTCTGGCGTCAAAGCTGATTGCGGGTGAAGTGGGCTGCTCGGACAAGTGGACGGCAACTGGCGACGTCTTGACCGGCATTCAGCAAAGCATCCTGCCTGCCATCGATGTTTGCGGGCAGGCGGAAATTTCAGCCTTTCTGACAGGTCTTGAGGGCCGCTTCGTCGAGCCCGGTCCGTCTGGCGCGCCATCACGCGGTCGGCTGGATGTGCTCCCCACAGGTCGCAATTTCTTCTCCGTCGACTCACGCTCTGTGCCGACCCCCGCGGCCTGGCATCTGGGTCAGAAGTCTGCCGAGTTGTTGCTGAAACGGCACCGGCAAGAGCATGGCGAGTGGCCCAGTTCGGTGGCTATCTCCGCATGGGGCACCTCCAACATGCGAACGGGTGGCGATGATATTGCGCAGGCTCTCGCGCTTGTTGGAGCGCGACCCATCTGGGACCACGCCTCGCGACGGGTGACGGGCTTTGAGGTGATCACGCTGGCTGAGTTGGGGAGACCGCGCATCGATGTGACGCTGCGCATCTCCGGTTTCTTCCGCGATGCGTTCCCCGCGCAAATCGCCCTGTTCGATAAGGCGGTGCGCGCCATTGCCGAACTTTCAGAGGACGACGCCGGCAATCCAATCGCGATGCGATGTCGCCAGGAAGCAGCTGATCTGGTCGCGACCGGAATGGATGAAAAACAGGCGAAACAAAGGGCTGGATATCGCGTCTTCGGATCAAAGCCCGGAGCCTATGGTGCCGGTGTGCAAGCGCTGATCGATGAAAAGGGCTGGACGGATCGCGGTGATCTTGCAGAAGCCTATCTCACTTGGGGAAGCTACGCTTATGGCGCCAACACGGAAGGCGAAGCGCAGCGCGCCGGGTTCGAGCAGCGATTGCTGAGCGTCGAAGCCGTGCTGCACAATCAGGACAATCGCGAGCACGATCTCCTGGACTCGGACGACTACTACCAGTTCGAAGGCGGGCTGACGGCAGCCGTTGAGCATGTCTCTGGCACGCGACCGCAGGTCTATCACAACGATCATTCGCGGCCTGAAAGGCCCGTCATCCGAACCCTGGAAGAAGAGATCGGTCGCGTGGTGCGGGCTCGCGTGGTCAATCCCAAATGGATCGCGGGGGTCATGCGGCACGGATATAAGGGCGCCTTCGAGATTGCTGCGACCGTGGATTACATGTTTGCTTTTGCCGCCACGACCGGGGCCGTGGCCGATCATCACTTCGACGCTGTGCATCAGGCCTATGTTGCCGATGAAACCGTCGCCGCCTTCATGCGCGAGAAAAATCTGCAAGCCTTCAGGGAAATGGCGGCACGTCTGCTGGAAGCGCAAGAGCGGGGACTGTGGACGCCACGGTCCAATTCAGCAAAGTTTGAACTGGAAGAAATCGCAATCGGAGGATAGGCAGGTCATGGCTGAAAAATCGGACAAACTGAAATCCATGAGCGAAGCGGAACTGAACGCGCGCCATGCCGAAAAGATGAAAAAGAAGAAGGCCGCCCGCGACAAGATCATAGCCACGAAAACCCGCGAAAAAGGGTTGGTCATCGTTCACACCGGCAAGGGCAAGGGCAAGTCGACCGCCGCCTTCGGCATGGTGTTTCGAGCGCTTGGCAATGGCATGAAGGTTGGCGTTGTGCAGTTTGTGAAGGGGAAATGGCAAACCGGCGAGCGCGTCATTCTGGAGAAGCTTGGCGATCAGGTTACGATGACCGCGATGGGTGACGGCTTCACCTGGGAAACGCAGGACCGGCAGCGCGATATCGACGCCGCAAGGGCGGCATGGGAGCGCGCCAAGCTCATGATCATGGATGACGAGCATGACATGGTGCTGCTCGACGAACTCAACATCGTGCTGCGCTACGACTACCTGCCGGTCGAGGAGATCATCGACGTGCTGCAGGCAAAGCCGGAGATGAAACATGTCATCATCACCGGCCGCAACGCCAAGGACGAGTTGATGGAGTTTGCCGATCTGGTCACCGAGATGGCGATGATCAGACACCCGTTCCGCGACGGTGTGAAGGCACAGGTCGGCGTCGAATTTTGATGCGGTTAGAGATGGGGTACGCACCCATAAAAAAGGGGCGCCTGAGCGCCCCTCGATATTCTGGTGATCTGTGACTGACCTACTGAGTGGCGCTCAGATCGATGCGGCTCAGCTCCTGCCAGTTGCCGTCCTTGATGACTGAGATGATGATCTCGTCGGCACCCTGGTGGTCGGTCTCTGAATAATCGACCGTATTGCCGGAGATGACATCCTCATAGTTCAGGCTTTCCATGCCCTTCTGGAACGATTCCACAGTGAGATCAGGACCAGCGGCTTCGAGTGCCTTCACGAAGCTCAACGCCGCCGAATAGCCGAGAACCGCGCCCGTGCCGGGTAGCTCTTCCCCGGTTGCTGCCTTGAAGTCTGCGATGAACTTCTGCACCTCTGGCTTGTCGGTGCGCGACAAAAGATCTGCCCAGCCTGCCGCTGCATACATTCCCTCTGTGATGCCGCCGGGCACTTTCGCAATGGCGGTGTGGAAGCCAGCCGAAGAGTTGATTAGCGACAGATCGTTCATGCCCAGTTTCTTGGCTGTGCCGGATACGGTAATTGCCTGCCGCACGGTTAGCGCCAGCGCGATAATCTCGCAGCCATCAGCCTTCAGTTTCTGAAGGGAACCGACGAAGTCTGCCTCATCCGGCTTGTGGGTGGTAGCGGAGACGTATTCCAGACCGTCATTGGCCTCAGCAGCGGCCTGCGCGCCTTCAACGATTTCCTTGCCGAAGTCGGTCGGCAGGGTCATGGAGCAGACTTTCGACTGCCCCTTCTCCTTGGCGAGATAGGGCACGCCAGCTTTCATCTGCTCGTAGTAAGACGCAGCGCCGGCAAAGTGCAGCGGGTTGAACGGTTCGTTCATCTGACGTGCGGCTGAAAGCGGCGAGACGTTTGGAATGTTCTTGGCGTCCTGCAGTTTGAACGCCGCAATGTTCATCGGCGTGCCGAGCGACAGGAGCATGGCGAAAACCTTGTCGCCATTGACCAGCTTGTTGATGGCCTGAATGGCTTTCGGCATCTGATAGGCATGGTCTTCCACGACGTAGCGGATTTTGCGGCCATGCACGCCACCATTGGCGTTGACTTCGTCGAAGACGATCTGCGCGGCCTTCACTGCCGGAGCACTGAAAGCGGCAAAGGGGCCGGAAAGGTCATGCTGACCACCGACAAGCACTTCGGTGTCGGTGACGCCCTGCTGGGCGGAGGCGGCGCCGACCAGCATGCTGGTCGCGGCAATGGCCGCTGTGACTGTTTTGAGAAATTTCATGATTGGGTCTCCCTTGAGTTACTCGATTGGCGCGGTCTCAATCACGCCGAGTACATTTCGGCGATGAGGCCGGCATGTTTTTGTTCCACGAAGCTGCGTTTCAGCTTCATCGTGGGCGTCAATTCATCATCTTCTGCTGTCAGCAATATGTCGATCAAGCGAAAATCCTTGATCTGCTCCACGCGAGCGAAGTCTTTGTTAACGTCGTCGATCACTTCGCGGATGAGTTGTTGCACCTCTGACGCCGCGCAAAGCGATTTATAATTGGAAAATGGGATGCGTCGATCCTGTGCAAACTTCTCAACATTCTCCTGATCGATCATGATGAGGCAGGTGAGATATTTGCGCTTGTCGCCAATGATGACGGCATCTGACACATAGGGCGAAAACTTCAGCCGGTTCTCGATTTCGGCGGGTGTGATGTTCTTGCCGCCAGCCGTGATGATGATGTCCTTCAGGCGGCCGGTGATCTTCACATAGCCTTCATTGTCGACGAAGCCGACATCGCCGGTTTTCAGCCATCCGTCTTCGGTTATCGTTTCGGCTGTCTTTTCCGGCTTGTTCCAGTAGCCCTGAAACACATTGGCAGCACGATACTGGATCTCGCCTTCCGGTGAAATGCGCACCTCCGCACCATTGACCGGAAGACCGACAGAGCCAACCTTGTTGGCCGAAAGCGTGTTGATTGAAATAACGCCGGACGATTCGGTCATGCCGTAACCCTCCAGTACCGGTACGCCAATGGCCTGAAACCAGGACAGCAGTTCGGGCGAGATCGGCGCCGCACCCGTGCCGCCACGGCGTATGCGGTCCATGCCCAGCATACGGCGCAAATTGCGCAACACCAGCCGGTCCCAGAACTTGAAGGCGAGGGCAGTGCCCGCCGGAACCGGCTTGCCCTCAGCCTCATACTCGGCCCGTTTGCGACCCGCCGCCACGGCTTTGGAAAAGGCCCATTTCTGCATCGGCGTTGCATCGCTCACCAGAATGGCAACGCGTGAGTAGATTTTTTCCCAAAGCCTCGGCACGGCCACAAAAGTGTGCGGCGAGACCTCCTGAAGATTGTCAAATACCGTTTCGGGGCTTTCAGCGAAATTCAGCGTTGCTTTGGATGCGATTGGGCCGAAGCCGGAAAACAGCCTTTCCAGAATATGGCATAGCGGCAGGAAGCAAATCTGCTCGTCGGTTGCGAATGTTGGCGCGCTCTCCGCACCCGATGACAATGAATACATCATGTTGCCATGGCTGATCATGGCGCCCTTGGGCATGCCGGTCGTGCCGGATGTGTAGACCAGAATGGCTGTGTCATCGGGCTGCGACTTGTCGATCTCCTCTTCAAACCGGCCGGGATTTTCCTTGTCGAATGTTCGTCCCAACGCATAGAGATCGTCGAGGAAAATGACGCTGTCATCGGAAAAATCGTGCAGCCCATCACGGTCATAAACGATCGCCTTGGTAAGGCCCGGCATCGTGTCTTTGACTTCGAGATATTTGTCGAGCTGCTCGTCGTTTTCCAGAAACAGAAAGCGGCTGTCGGAATCATTGACAAGATAGGTAAGCTGCTTGGCACTGTCCGTCGTGTAGATGCCGGAGCCGATGCCGCCGATACATTGCACCGCAACATCCGTGTAGATCCACTCTTTGTTGTCTTCCGAAAGGATCGAGACCACTTCGCCGCGCTTCAGTCCCATCGCCATCAGCCCACAGCCAATCAGCTTCGCATGCTGCCAGAAATCGTTCCACGAATAGGACAGCCAGATGCCGTAATCCTTTTCGCGATGGGCGGTGCGTTCGCCAAGTTCATTGCAGCGGGCTGCAAACAGTTTTGGCAACGTGTCATGGCCATCGACAAAATACGGGCCTTCGGTCAAATCAGCATTGATCGACAGGCCGTTGACCTTGCGCTGCTCAGGCATCGAATTCGACTTCGGGGTTACAGCGTCCATGATTGTCTCCCTGAAATGCTTGATCGGTAATTTGCCATGTCATTGCGGGGCTTGTTCCCACCATCCAGAACGCGCGCGGCGAAGCCAAGTTCTGGATCCCGGGCACAAAGCCCGGGATGACGGCGAGTTTTGTGGATGATGGCCCCCATCATCTCCACGTCTTCCGCTGCTTCCAGCGTCGTTGGCCGCGCTGGCTCTCTTCCGCGCTGATGCCCAGATAAAACTCCTGTACGTCTTTTGAATCGGCGAGCACGCCGGCATCGTCTTCCATCACGATGCGACCAAGTTCCATCACATAGCCATAATCGGCAACTCCCAAAGCCACGGCAGCGTTCTGCTCAACCAGCATCATGGTCACGCCCTGTTCTTTGTTGAGGCGGGCGATGATCTCGAAAATCTCTTCAGTCAGCAGCGGGGAAAGGCCAAGCGATGGCTCGTCGAGCAGCATGATGCGTGGCTTCGCCATAAGTCCTCGACCGATGGCGAGCATCTGTTGTTGTCCACCAGACAGTGTTCCGGCGGCTTGTCCATGCCGTTCCTTCAGGATGGGAAAGTAGGAATAAACCATCTCGACATCATCGCTGATGTCGCCATCCTTTCTGGTGTAGGCGCCAATCTGAATGTTCTCGGCGACGGTGAGCAGCGGGAAAATCTCGCGCCCTTCCGGCACATGCACCATCCCCTTGTCGACGACACTGTCCGGCTCGCTGCCCTGAATCTCGGTGCCTTCGAGTTTTACCGTTCCCTTTTCCGGGTCCATGACGCCGGAGACGGTTTTCAAGAGGGTCGTCTTTCCGGCGCCATTGGCGCCAAGCACGGTGACGATCTGGCCCTCGCGCACCTCAAGCGAGATACCGCGAAGGGCCTGGATCGGACCGTAGAACGACTCCAGATTGTCGATGCGAAGGACGGGAGCGCTCATGCCGCATTGTCCTTCTTTTTGTTGGGCTGATGCCCAGCCTTCTGAATGCCGGAGGTGCCCAGATAGGCCTCGATAACGGCTGGATGCGACTGCACTTCCACTGCCGTGCCGGTTGCAAGTTCGGCGCCCTCTGCCAGCGCCATCACCCGCGTCGAAACGGCGGAGACAAGGCCCATATCGTGCTCCACCATGAGAACGGTGATGCCCATCTGCTTTTGAATATCTTCGATCCAAAAGGCCATGTCCTGCGTTTCTTCAACCGAAAGGCCGGAGGCCGGTTCGTCGAGCAGGAGCAGCTTCGGCTTGGTCGCAAGCGCGCGGCCAAGCTCCACCACCTTGCGCACGCCATAGGGCAGACCTGCGATCATCTTGTCGCGATAGGCTTGCAGATCGAGAAAATCGATGACCTCTTCCACCGCCTCGCGATGCTCTTTCTCCGCCGCACGTACACCTGGTGTGAATATCAGGTCGGTGAACATGTTGGACGTTCTGTGCCGGTGCCGCCCGATCAGCAGATTGTAGAGAACGGTCGAATTCTCAAACAACTCGATGTTTTGAAACGTGCGCGCAATGCCAAGGTCCGGCACCTGATCTGGCGCCAGAGCCAGCACGTCATGGCCGTTAAAACGAATGGTGCCTTCTGCCGGGGTGTAAAAGCGCGACAGAAGATTGAAGACGGTCGACTTGCCCGCGCCGTTTGGACCAACCAGCGCGAAGACTTCGCCTTCCTCTACGGTCATCGACACATCGTTGACCGCGACGACGCCGCCAAAGCGTTGTGTGACGTTTTTGAGTTCAAGCAGGCTCACTGAACACGCTCCGTCTTCAGATAGCTCTTCTGCCGCTTGAACATGTCTTTGCGATAGAAGGGGAAGAGTTCGAAATAGGTGCGCAGTTTTAACCAGACCCCATAGAGACCCATCGGCTCAAACAGCAGCATGATGATGAGGATACCGGCGAAGATACCCGCTTCCATGCCGGGAATGTTGATGTTGATGTCGAAGGCGGTCTGCAAGAAGGTGCGGAAGATGGCGAGTGCCAAGGGTATGACCGTGTAAACGACAGCCCCCAGAAATGCGCCATGCATGAAACCCAGGCCGCCGATCACGATCATGATGAGCAGATTGATCGACAGCACCAGATCGAAGGTTTCCGAGTTCACATAACCGGCGGAATGGCCAAACAGCGCTCCCGCCAGCCCGGCAAAGGTGGCGGACAGAAACAGCGACCTGGCTTTGGTCTGCGCCAGATGAATGCCCATGGCCTGTGCGGAGACTTCAGAATCGCGAATTGCGAGAAAGGACCGACCGAGCGGTGAGCGCAGCAGGTTGCGATACAGCATCACAACCAGAACCGTGACGGCGAGACAGACATAGTAAAACAGAAACGGCGTGCCGAACCGGTCAATCTCCTGACCGAACAGGGAAATGGGTGGTACGATCATCCCCGCAACGCCACCGGTCCAGGGTTCGGCCAGCACAACGATGTCCGCGATCAGGATGGACAGTGCCAGCGTGGCGAGCGCCAGATAAACGCCGTGGAGACGCAGCACCGGCAGCATGATCAGCGTTCCGGCCAGTCCGGCGATGATGCCCGAAAGGGGAAAGGCGATGAGCCATGGTATACCGGCATTCAACATCAAGACATTGGCAAAGCAGCCCATTGCCATGAAGGCAGCGTGGCCAAGACTGGGCAGGCCGGTGTGACCGGTGAGCAGCATCAGGCCCATAGCGGCGACAGAAAAGATGAGAACCAGCGCAAATTCGCCAATGAAATAGCTGCCGATAAACAGCGGTGCGGCCAGCATGATGGCCAGTAGCAGCACATACCAGAACGCCTGATATTTGTGCTTGAACCAGTTGATGTCCGCATCATAGGAGGTTTTGAAGACAAATCTCACGGGCGTCAGACCTTCTTCTTTTGCGTTTGCGAGAACAGACCGCCCGGGCGGACGATCAGTACGAGCAGCAGCAGCGCATAGGGCGCGATTTGTGAAAGGCCTGTAATGCCGTAGCGCGAGGTGACCTGCTCGACCACGCCGATGATCAGACCGCCGACCAGCGCACCGGGCAGGGACCCAAAGCCGCCAATGGCAGCCGCGGCAAAGGCCTTGATGCCAAGAAGGCCGACATTGGGTTCAATCGCGCCCTTGGCGGCAAACAGGATGCCCGCAATGGCTGCGAGCGCACCGGACAAGGCCCAAACCAGGCTTTGAATGCGCTTGACCGGAATGCCCATATAGTAAGCGGCGAGCTGGTTTTGTGAGGCCGCCTGCATGGCAACGCCGAGCCGTGTGCGCGAAAAGAAGAAATACAGCAGAACGGTAAGGATCACGGTGACCACAATGATCAGGATCTCGTTCACGCCAAGCACCACGCCGCCAAAGGTGATGCTCTGGCCCGCAAAGGGCGTTTCAAGCGAAACCGGTTCATGGCTCCAGATCGTGCCCGCCGCGAATCGCAAAATGAAACCAAGCGCGATGGTGAGAATGACGATGGCGACCTGCGATTGGCCGAACATCTGGCGGATAACGGTGCGGTCCACCGCATAGCCGAGCGCACCCATGGTGGCGATGGCAATCGGCACGGCGAGCCAGAAATTCAGCCCCAGATGCGCGGTGTTTGTGAGGCCCAGGCAGATGAAAGCGCCGAACATCATGAAGTCGCCCTGGGCGAAGTTCACCGCCTCAGTGGCCTTATAGATCATCACGAAGCCGAGCGCGATAAGGCCGTACACACAGCCATTGGCAAGCCCGCTTATGACAAGCTGGAGAAAATCCAATACTGCCTCCCGGTTTCCAGCGACCTTCTCAAAGAGGCCTTCTGGACAACTCAAACCACTGCCCGCATGGCGTTGGTGGATATCTTTGTTAAGCCCCCGCCGCCTGTTGCGCAAGGCGAAGTGGCATCAATCCGGTTTGATGAACACTTTCCCGTTGGGCTTGGCGAGTTCTTCGGGCACGCGATCCATCGCTTGCGAAAGCGGGACGATGGCTGTCACGTCCGTTTGCCATTCGCCGGAGGCAAAAAGCTGTTGCGCCTTTTGGATCGCGCCCATCTTTTCACCCATATCCTTTTCCTGCATCCAGCGGGTGAGCCAGAAGCCTTCAATCTGTTTCATCATGAAGATCATCTGGCCGGGTTGCATGATGGTCGGCAGTTCATCGTCGAGCTTGCCATAAATCACCCAACGGGCGCGGTTCGGCATGGCATCGAAGATTTGGGCTGACTGATTGTTGGCAACCGCGTCCAGAAACACACGCGGCTTCGCGCTGCGGCACAACGGATAAAGGTCAGCTGCGAAACCGTCGCTTTCGCAATTGAGCACATGCGCCGCGCCGAGCTCTTTGAGCATATCGATCTGGCTGTCGCGTCGTACAATGGCGATCGGCTCATAGCCTTCGTCCCTGGCGACCTTGATCATCAGCTTGCACAACTGGCTGGCACCGGCGGTGATGATGAAGCTCTTCTCACCAACTTCCTTGACGATATCAAACATGGCGAGCGCCGTGAGCGGGTTGACGATCATCGCCGCACCGTCCTCGTCGCGCACACCCTCAATCAGCGGAATGACCCCAGCGGCATCGGTGATCGCATAATCCGCCCAGGCGCCGGACCCGTTCGGACCGGCTGCAAAGGCCACGCGTTGCCCGACCAGACTGTCGGCAAATTGTCCGCCGCCCGACGCTTCGATCACCCCGACGCCCTCAAAACCTGCAGGGCGACCCTTTTGGCGTGGTTGGCCATAAAGCCCCTGAATGAACATCTCGTCGGACGGATTGATGGACGCCAGCGATACCTTGATGCGCACCTGACCCTCTGCCGGTTCGGGCGTATCGATCTCGGCCAGTTCAACCCACGGACCCATGTCGGAAAGCACAGTGCTGTCCGGCTTTTCGCGCGTGTAGCCGTCATGTTTTTGAAGCAAGGCTTTCATATCCGTTCCTCTCAATTTGGCCTGCCGTCGTTCCTGCTCCTGCAGGGAAGCGGACTTACCTTTGCGTAAAGGGAAGTGCGGACCATAGCGTGATGCCCATATGACGCAAGTGGCAGAGGGGTTGGGTGGTGAGCGGACAGATCGTGATCTTATCCACGGCGGCGTGCTACCATGGAAACTGTTTGCGCAGTCCAACGCAGACGTCCGTTCCGATATGCTCTCGCCAAAACCTGAATACGATCTGAAATCAGCTCGCTACTCCGCCGCCTTCCGAGACTATCTGCGAACCGGTGCGCCGATCCCACCCACGTTGAAGTCTCAAGAGAACGGCTTTTACATCTGGCGCACCAGAAATGACGGCAAGGTCCGCCCGTCCCATGCGGCCAACAACGGCAAGATCTTTTCCTGGGACGACCCACCGCCCACGGGGCATCCGGGCGAAGACTTCGGATGCCGATGCACGGCGGAGCCGTATGTGCTTAATGTTCGAGAGATCGTTACGATCACTTTTGAAGACATACCAGGCACGTTTTCGCCATGGGACACAGCCAGGTTCTTCCAACACTACTTCTTTGGAGGAGGACGCGAGGTGCAGCTTCGGGAAACAGGGCTGCTCGGTGCAGTCATCTGGGAGTTTGAAATGGCCGCTATTCGCGATAAGAGAAGACTTCCGTCGCAAATCGCGCAGGCGGCTCGAAATAGCTTCGATGGAGTATTATCTGGCAGTTTCTCCCAATCATATAATGTGGTTCTGACAGTATTCAGTCTCGGTGAGACAAAAATATCTGGCGTATATAGCGGATCTGCAAAATCAACAAAGGGATCTGTACAATTCTCCGGAAAAATCGATTTCCAAATGGAAGATCATTTTAAGGACGCTGTTGATTTGGGCAACTTTTTTGATGGTCCTGATATTGAATTTCCAAGAGGCAGACCATTTCGAATTTACGACCGCTGGACGGCGGATTTCCAAGGCGTCATTTATGAGGATCCAAATTTGAGTGCATACGTACCAAAAAAGATTTAGACAATGGCGAAGAAACGTCCTTCTATTTGTACTTTTGGTTGCTCTCTACATTGCAACGCTCTTGGCGTTGGGCGGAGACGCAAAAAAGCGGTGCGTCCATTTTGAAAGCGGCGTTTCGCTTGGATACAAGGCCCAGTACGAGTTCAAGAGATTGATCGTCAATTCAACCATCACGCTGAAAATGCGAGACGGTACAGTGCTCATTGATGATGAGCTAGACGCGTTGTGGTTCACAAAATCAACAGTGTACGGGTACACAAGCGGCATCTACAATCAGCGCAGATTTGGGTTTGCATGGCGCGACGATGTCGGCTTGGTCAAGTCATATGAGAGCCAAGCTTTGTATGAGGAGGTCATTGCAGAAGCCGGGGCGCTCAGCCCGTCGTCGCCGAGCGGTTATGTTGGAGGACGAATAATCTTCGACAAATTGAAGAACCAAACCAAACACAAAGATCAACGCTGCAGAACACCGTTATTTGCATGGTGACTCTTGACGTTCAATTCGTGTCATTCTCTACCTGATATTGCTCTTGCCGCGCAAACTCGCAGTGTTGACGCAGATCGTATTGGTTTCGGTTTTGACGGCTGCATTTTGCATTGCTGTTGTGGCTGCGATGCTTTGGTACTCAAGCTCGCACCGCGTCTACACTCAATCCGGTGCTTATTTTGCTCCCACACATTGGGGGTACGACCCCGGAAGTTCCGTCGCATTTTACGCGCCGGACGGCCGAAAATTGGCCGGGCCGCATATGGATTAGATTTGTGTGAGGGGGCCAGTCGTGGAGGCGGTTGTCGAAGGTGAGGGCGCCTTTGCCTATCTCGCGGGAGAGAAGCAGGTGGTTTACAGTCTCGAAGACGTCTCCGCCTTCAACGAGATACTTGGATCGACACCTCAAATTGAATGCGACGCCGGTGCCTGGACGGACTATGATTTCATGGTCAAGCACAAAAGACTTGGCCGAAGCGTGTTTAGCTGGATGTGGGATTGAGGCCCGTCTGTAGAGGGTTAGAGAATGCCTGGATCGCCAAGTCGCTTTTGATGACCCCCCGACCAACGAGAGCGACGATGCCATGGCGAGCGAGGACAATCTGGCCTTCGCAGTGATCGGCAGCTTGGTGATAGCATTGGTGCTGACCCTATCGGTCGCGTTCACATTCTACAACAAAGAGTTTCGCCGCATTTCTCCAGCTCACATAACCAAGGCGGCGAGATTGAGGAACACAAGGCCGATCATCGCAAAGATCGTCAGCTGCATACCCAAAATGCGCAGCCTTGCATTCTGCTTGGTGAAAGACAGCGCGTAACCATGCAGCACGCGGCCGAGCACAAAGGCTGCCGCTGTTACAGACAACAGCAGCGTGAAGATCATGGACCCCGGCGTGACGATTTGAAGTTCGGCACACAGCACCAGCACCATGGCAAACGGGGCGTATTCGACCAGATTGCCCTGCGCACGAATACGCCGTTGCAGCATTTCGTCCTCGCCGTCGCCGAGGCTGACGCCGCGGCTTTGCCGCGTGCCGATCACCCGGAAGCTCAGTACCAAAAGCAGCGCGGAAAGGGCGCAAACGGTCAGCGTTGAAATGGGAAAAAACATGGACCGCTATCCCATGTTCTGCTGGGTGTATTGCTTCAGTTCCTTGCGCGCGACCTGCCGTCTGTGCACAGCATCCGGCCCATCAGCCAAGCGCAGCGTACGCAGATGCATCCATTGGCGCGCCAGCGGCGTGTCCTGCGAAACGCCTGCACCGCCATGCATCTGCACGGCTTCATCGGTCACCTTGAGCGCCATGTTGGGCGCCACGACCTTGATCATGGAAATCCACGGTGCAGCGGCGCGCGGATCGCCCTGATCCATCATCCACGCCGCTTTCAAACACAACAGCCGCGCCTGTTCGATCTCCATGCGGGCCTCCGCGATAATGTCGAAATTCGCGCCGAGCCGTGCCAAAGGTTTGCCGAAGGCTTCGCGCTGCACGGACCGCTTGCACATGAGCTTGAGCGCCTGTTCGGCCTGGCCGATCGCGCGCATGCAGTGGTGAATGCGGCCCGGCCCGAGGCGGCCTTGTGAAATCTCGAAACCGCGCCCTTCGCCCAGCAACAGATTTGAGGCCGGAACGCGCACATCCTTGAAGCGGATATGCATATGACCATGCGGGGCATCATCCATGGAGTAGACCTGCATGGCGCGCAAAACCTCAATGCCGGGCGTGTCCGCTGGAACGACGATCATGGAATGCTGTTGGTGGCGGGGCGTGTCATCATCGCCCGTTTTCACCATCACGATGTAGATCTTGCAGCGCGGATCGCCAGCGCCGGAAGACCACCATTTTTCGCCATTCAGCACGTAGTCGTCACCATCGCGCACGCAACTCATGGCTATGTTGGTGGCGTCCGAGGAGGCGACATCCGGTTCGGTCATCAGATAGGCGGAGCGGATTTCACCTTCGAGCAGAGGCTTCAGCCACTTCTCTTTCAACTCGTCATTTGCATAGCGCTCAAACACCTCCATATTGCCGGTGTCCGGCGCGGAGCAGTTAAAGGTTTCAGCACCCAAATGCGCCTTGCCCATTTCTTCGGCGAGATAGGCATATTCAACCGTTGAGAGGCCGTAGCCGCGCTCGGAATCGGTCAGCCAGAAATTCCACAGACCGCGCTTTCGCGCTTCCGCCTTCAGGCCTTCCAGAATTTCGCTCATGCGCGGGGTGTAGGTCCAGCGGTCGCCCTTGGCGACTTCTGCGAGAAACTCTTCCTCCAGCGGCAGAACCTCGTTCTGCACCATATCCGCGACTTTCTCGCGCAGTTCCGTCACGCGCGGTGACAATCCCAAATCCATAGCCGCTTCGCTCATGAGTGTGTTCCGTTCTTCGTCTTCATGTCGTTTTCAATGAATGCTGGCACTTGCGCACCAAGCCCGCGCAGCGCAAATGTCACAAGCTGCGCCGCAATATTTTCGCGTTCCGCATCGCTATCGGCTTTGCGTGGTGAATACCAGAAAACGGTGCTGTTGAGCACCGCAAGAAAGCTCTTGGAGGCGAGGGAAGCGTCTTCCAGCGCGAATCCGTCCTCCACTGCCGCTACCTCGATGACATTGCGAAACTCGGCCTCATAGCTGTTGCGCACCTTGATGAGCCTGGCGAGTGTCTTGCGCTGCTGCGCCGTTGTCGAGCCTTGCTGATGCATGGCAACGCCCTGACCAAGGACGCGTTGGAAGGCCTGATGCTCCATCAAGGCGATGGCGTGCGAACGGCCCATTAGCGCGAGTTTTTCATGCGCCGCGCCGTCATGACTACGATGCGGCTCGATGGCTTCAAAGTTCAGTTCCATACCGCGTTCATAGACGGCGAAAAAGAGATCCGTTTTCGAGCGAAAGTGATGGTAGATCATGCCCTTGGTAGCACCAAGGCTGCGCGCCACATCATCAATGCTGGTGGCGGCGTAGCCGTTTTCGCGAAAACACTCTGCTGCCGCAGACAGGATCGCATCCGTTGAATCGGTATCGCCACGAGCGCCGCGCTGGGCGACGTTTTCTGTTGGCAACTGCGAGACGTCCTGCAAGGCGGGTGAACTTTCGGAAAATCTGCGATATCAGGGTCGCCAACAGGGAACATACTACCGAGTATGTTGTCAACGGCGCAAAGCCTGCTTAGTGTTGCGTCGACGAAACCAAGCCCGCATGCAAAACGGTAAAGCGGTTGAGGGCGACGCCCGGTTTGGAGGCACATGTCATATTTTGAAGATCTGTTTTCCCTGTCAGGAAAGCGAGCGCTGGTCACGGGTGGCGCCACCGGCATTGGCCGCATGATGGCAGAGGCTCTCGTGCGGGCCGGGGCGGATGTCATGATCTGCTCGCGCAAAGCGGATGCATGCGAGGCGGTGGCCGACCAGCTCAACGCGCTCGGCGCGCCCGGCAAGGCGGAAGGGTTCGGGGCTGATCTGTCGAGTGCGGAGGGCGTTGTTGCAGCGGCGCAGGACGTGTCGAACCGGACCGACAAGCTGCACATTCTCATGAACAATGCAGGGGCGACCTGGGGTGAGGTGTATGAAAAATTCCCGCGCAGCGCTTGGGACAAGATCATGAACCTCAATGTCACGTCCATCTTTGAATTGACGCGTGATCTGACGCCTCTGCTCGAGGCTGCTGCGAGCGACGAAGACCCGGCAAGGGTCGTCAACACGGCCTCCGTCATGGGCATCGTGCCGGTTGCAGGTGGGGCTTACTCTTACTCCGTCTCAAAGGCGGCGGTGATCCATCTAACCAAAATTTTGGCAAATGAGTTCACCAAGCGCCGCATCACGGTCAATGCTTTCGCGCCGGGGCCGTTTCCTTCCAAGATGACGGCCTTTGCGACGGCGACAGATGAGGGCGCTGCCGCGACAGGCAAGATGAACCCGATGGGTCGCATCGGGCGACCTGAAGATATCGCCGCCGCCACGCTGTTTTTGTGCGGCTATGGTGGCTCCTATGTCACCGGCACCACGATACCGCTCGATGGCGGCTATGTGGTCGACACGGGTGATGCTGATCTCTTTCCAGAACTGGGATAATGAACATGAATGCAGGAACGATTTCGCTTGAAGACCTAAAGGCCTCCGTAGATGGTGAAACACGGGTCTCAAAATGGTTCGTGATCGATCAGGACCGCATCGACAAATTCGCCGACGTCACCGAGGACTGGCAGTTCATTCACGTGGACCCGGAAAAGGCGGCCAAGACGCCCTTTGGCGGCACCATTGCGCATGGCTTTTTGTCGCTCTCGCTGCTGTCTGCCATGAGTTATGATTGCAATCCGGTGCTCGAGAATATTGCGGCTGCGGTGAACTACGGCTTCAACAAGGTGCGTTTCACCCATCCGGTGAAGGCTGGTCAGCGCGTGCGCGGCAAGTTCACCACCATCTCGGTGGACGCCAAGACGCCGACCAATATTGTGACCATCAATCGCGTCGAAGTTGAAATTGAAGGCGAGAGCCGGCCGGCGCTGACCGCCGAATGGGTCGGTTACTCCATGCTCGCGAAGGGAGTCGACGCATGAGCAACATTTCTTTTGACGGTCAGGTCGTCATCGTTACTGGTTCCGGCAACGGGCTTGGCAAGCAGCATGCCCTGGAATTTGCCCGTCGTGGCGCGAAGGTCGTGATCAACGATTTCGGCGGCGACCGGCACGGGCAGGGCGCTTCTTCCGCCGCTGCTGAAGCCGTGGTCGCTGAGATTGAAGCGGCTGGCGGTGAGGCCATGGCCAATGGCGCAGACGTTTCCAACCGCGAGCAGGTCAACGTCATGGTCGCTGCTGCGGTTGAGAAATGGGGCCGTGTCGATGTGCTCATCAACAATGCAGGCATATTGCGCGACCGCTCTTTCGGCAAGATGACGGGCGAGGAATGGGATGCCGTCATCGCCGTGCATTTGACCGGATCGGCCAATTGCACGCTTGCCGTCTGGAACCAGATGAAAGAGCAGAATTACGGTCGCATCGTCATGACGACATCGACCTCCGGCATTTACGGCAATTTCGGTCAGGCCAATTACGGCGCGGCGAAGACAGGCGTCTGGGGCATGATGAACACGTTGCATATTGAAGGCGCCAAGAACAACATTCACGTCAACTGCATCTCGCCTACCGCTGCGACGCGCATGACGGAAGATGTCATCCCACCTGAAGCGCTCGACAAGCTCGATCCCAAATTCGTCACGCCCGCTGTGGTCTTTCTGGCCTCCAAGGATGCGCCAAGCCGCAACATCGTGCTTGCCGGAGCGGGCGGTTACACAGTCGCCAAGCTGATGGAGGCGGAAGGCATCTATCTGCCGGAAGACGAGCGCAGCGCGGAAAACATCGCTGCCAACTGGGACAAGATGCTCGACATGTCGGATGCGCGCGAAATGCTCACCGGCAATGATCACGTCATGAAGATGGTCCAGAAAGCGATGGCGGCTGAGGGATGATCTATTGCAACGCCAGTGTTAGCCGCATGTCCTTCTCCCCGAGGGGGAGAAGGTGGCCGAAGGCCGGATGAGGGGGACCAATGGCCGCCACGCAGCAAAGCGCGAAACATTTTGCCCGGACTCTCCGCAAGAAAGACAATGAAGCGGAGGCAAAACTCTGGACCCATCTGCGTGATCGGCGATTGCACAGGTTCAAGTTTGTGAGGGAATTTTCGATTGGCCCGTATTTTGCCGATTTCGCATGTCGCCAGAAGAAACTTGTCGTTGAGTCGGACGGATCGCAGCACGTGGGCAGCGAACATGATGCGGTCAGAGATACTTACCTCAATGAAAACGGATGGTCCGTTTTGCGGTTTCAGGCTGGCGATATTCTTAAGGATATCAGTTGGGTGCTGACAGTCATTGTGGAGGTTCTGGAGGGTCGCATTCATTCCAAGGAAGAGGCTGGCCCATGGCGTTTCTGGCCTGCAACAAGGAACAAGTTTTGAGTCTCATGCGCATTTGTATCTATACCCCCTCATCCGCCCTTCGGGCACCTTCTCCCCCGCGGGGAGAAGGATGTGCGGAGAGATTGCTCTCATGACAAACGCGAACGCCCTCGACGAAACCGCCCTCGTTCCCTGGCTTGAGGAGCATGTTCCGGGTTTTTCTGGCTTTCGGGCGCTGAGCAAATTTGGAGACGGGCAGTCCAATCCGTCCTATAAGGTGGAGGCCGCGTCCGGCACCTATGTTCTACGCGCCAAGCCGCCGGGTGAGTTGCTGAAATCCGCCCATGCGGTGGATCGCGAATATCGCGTCATGCATGCATTGCGCGACACGGATGTGCCCGTGCCGAAGATGATTGCGATCTCCGGCGAGGGCGATGACAGTCCGATCGGGCGCATGTTTTTCGTGATGGAATATCTGGACGGCCGCATATTCTGGGATCCGACCCTGCCGGAACTTGATGATGGCTCTGAGGCCAATGCGGCGCGCGGGGGCATTTACGATGCGATGAACGATACGCTGGCCAAACTGCATGCGGTTGATCCGATGGCCGTGGGACTGGAAACCTTCGGCAAGCCTGGCAACTATTTCGCGCGTCAGACGGACCGTTGGGCGAAGCAATATCGGGCCTCGGAAGTTGAACACAATGCCGATGTCCATGAGGTGATCGCCTGGCTTGAAGCCAACATGCCGGAAGATGACGGGCAGGTGACCATCGTCCATGGCGACTATCGGCTGGACAACATGATTTTCCACCCGACCGAGGACCGCGTTATCGGTGTGCTCGACTGGGAATTGTCCACGCTTGGCCACCCGATGGGTGATCTGTCCTATCAATGCATGAATTGGCGCCTGCCCAATGGCGGCGGCTCTCGCGGGCTGATGGGGATTGACCGCAAGTCGATCGGTCTGCCCACCGAGGAGGAGTATGTTGCGGCCTATTGCAAACGGCGCGGTATTTCCGACATCGGAAATTGGAAATTTTACGTCGCCTACAATCTGTTTCGCTTTCTGGCGATCCTGCAGGGCGTCTATAAACGCGCGCTGGACGGCAATGCGTCGAACCCCGAACGTGCCAAACAGATGGCCAATGCCATTCCGCTTCTGGCCGCAGCGGCGAAGATGGAAATCAACAAGGCGGAACGCGCATGAGTGACATGACTTTCGACGGCATGACGGTGCTGATGACCGGCGCTTCGGGCGGCTTCGGCAAATCCGCCACGCGCATGTTCGCGGAACGTGGTGCGCGGTTGGTGCTGTCCGATGTCAATGAAACCGCTTTGAAAGCCCATGCCGAGGCGCTTCAGGCCGATGGGTTTGAGGTTGTGACCATCACGGGCAGCGTGGCGGATGAAGCGCATTGCCAGGCGACCGTCGATCTTGCCATGGAGACATTTGGCCGCCTCGATGTCGCCATCAACAATGCTGGCATGAGCCACAACCCTGGAAAGGTGCATGAAGTCGACTCCGCTCGTGCGCAGGATACGATCCAGATCAATTTGATGGGCGTGTTCTACGGTATGAAACACCAGATACCGGCAATGCTGGCCGGTCATCAGGCCGATCAGCAGACGCGCTCCATTCTCAACCTCGCGTCACTGGCGGGCATTGGCGGCGCGCCGACCATGTCGATGTATGCGGCGGCGAAGCACGGCGTGGTCGGGCTCACCAAATCGGCGGCGCTTGAATATGCCCGCAAGGGGCTGCGCATCAATTGCCTCTGCCCCAGCTTTGCCCGCACGCCGATTGTGACAGAAGGTCTTCTGGACGGCAGCGATGAAGATGCCGAAAAAGAAAAATTCCTGACGCGCGGCATCCCCATGCGGCGTCTGGCGGAACCCGAAGAGATTACCCAATCCATGCTGTGGATTTGCGACCCCAAAAATTCCTTCATGACCGGGCAAGCTGTCGCACTGGATGGCGGCACGTCTGCGATGGGGCGCTAGCGCCCGGGGGCGCCATGGGACGATAAGTGACGACGAGGAGACGAGACGATGGATTTGAATTACACCGAAGACGAACTGGCCTTTCGCGATGAAATCCGATCCTTCTTTGCTGACAAGCTGCCAAAGCGGTTGGCTGAGAAGGTGCAAAAGAACATGCACCTCACCAAGCAGGATCAGGAAGAGTATCACAAGCTGCTGAACGACCATGGCTATCTGGCCGGGTCATGGCCGGAGGAATTTGGCGGTCGCGGCTGGAATGTCGTTGAAAAGATGATCTTTGAGGAAGAGGCCGCCCGCGCCCATGCGCCGCGCATCGTGCCGTTCGGTCTCGGTATGCTCGCTCCAGTGCTGATGGCGTTTGGCTCGAAAGAGCAGCAGGCCGAAATCCTGCCGCGTATTCTTGATGGCTCAGACTGGTGGTGTCAGGGCTATTCGGAGCCGGGGTCCGGGTCGGACCTTGCCTCGCTGAAAATGTCGGCCGTGCGCGAAGGCGACCACTATATCTGCAACGGCCAGAAGACGTGGACGACGCTTGGCCAGCACGCCAACAAGATTTTCTGTCTGGTGCGCACCTCGAAAGAGGGCAAGCCGCAGGAGGGTATTTCCTTCCTGATGATCGATATGGACACGCCCGGCGTGGAGGTCCGCCCGATCATCCTGCTGGAAGGCACGCATGAGGTGAATGAGGTCTGGTTCACCGATGTCAAAGTGCCGGTTGAAAATCTCGTCGGTGAAGAAAACAAGGGCTGGACCTACGCCAAATATCTGCTGCTGCATGAGCGCACCGGCAATGCCGGTGTCGGTTTCGCGCGGGAAGGCCTCGACCATCTGCGCTACATTGCATCTCAGCAGAAGAAGAGCGGCAAGCCGCTTGCTGATGATCCGTTCTTCGCGGCGCGGCTTTGCGACATCGAGGTTGATCTTTCGGCGCTGGCGACGACACAGATGCGCATGGTCGCGAAAGCCAAAGACGGCGCGCCTCCCGGACCCGAAGCTGCGATGCTGAAAATCCGGGGGTCGGAAATCCGCCAGTCGATCAATGATCTGACGCGCCGCGCGCTTGGGCCTTACGCGATGCCGTTCGTCTCCGAAGCACTTGAAGAGGGGCACAATGAAGACCCGATCGGCCCGGACTACGCCAACCCGGTCGCAGCGGATTACTTCAACCACCGCAAGACGAGCATCTATGCCGGGTCCAACGAAGTGCAGAGGAATATCATCGCCAAGATGATGATGGGGCTGTGAGTGTGCGTCTGATGGCTCAGTCCTGCCTCGCCCCGCTGGCGGGGAGAGGTCGCAAGACCCGGCGATGCGCAGCAGAGCCGCTGGTCGGCGGGTGAGGGGCGTCCATGCGTCTGGCAAACGAGGCACGAACCAACCGCGCAAGATCGCTGCGCCAACAAGATAATGACGCCGAAATGTTGTTCTGGACATTGGTTCGCAGCAGAGGGCTTGGTGGCTTCAAATTTGTTCGCCAGCATCCGATCGGCAAATATTTCGCGGATTTCGCCTGCCGCTCCGAGCGTTTGGTAATCGAACTTGACGGATCACAGCATGCTGACAGCCAATACGATACCGTGCGAGATTCGTTTATGTCGCAACAAGGTTGGTCAATCCTGCGATTGTCGAATGTCAGCGTACTCAAAGAGCGTGAGGCCGTTTGCGACACAGTTCTCGCAGCCCTCAATCGGCGACTTGATATCTCAATCAATGCGCCTGACGTTCGCTACATTCCATCAATGAAGTTGGCCGCAAACCGCACGTCTCAGCACCCCTCATCCGACCCTTCGGGCCACCTTCTCCCCGCAAGCGGGGAGAAGGAGCGTCGCCATTAGAAAATGCATATATATCGAACCATCGTGGCCTCGCTCTCCTACCTCTCCCCACTAATGGGGAGAGGTCGCAAGGCCCGGCGATGCGCAGCAGAGCCGCTGGTCGGCGGGTGAGGGGCTACGCATCCACAAACACAAACCATCGCCACCTTGCAGTGATCCGTTTTCCACCAGATCCCAATAACAACCGAGACAACCTATGGATTTCAACCACACCGAAGAACGCCAAATGCTCGCCGACATGGCCGGGCGATTTGTGCGCGAGCAATATGCCATTGAGAAGCGTCACGAGATCGTGGCCACTGACGAGGGCTGGTCGCGCGAGATGTGGGCGCAGATGGCAGAACTCGGTCTCATCGGAGCGCTTTTCCCCGAAGATGCCGGCGGTTTCGGCGGCAAGGGCTTCGACATTGCCGTGATCTTCGAGGAACTCGGCAAGGGGCTGGTCGTCGAGCCATTCCTGCCAACACTTATGGCGGGAACCGTGCTCGCGTCGGGCGGTGACTCATTCGGCGGCATCATCGAGCGGGTGATAGCGGGCGAAACGCTCATCGCGCTGGCGCATGGGGAACCGGGCAGCCGCTACGACATCGCGCATGTTGAAACGACGGCTGCACAGGACGGCGATGGCTGGGTGCTCAACGGCAATAAGGCCGTTGTCATGGGCGGTGACAGTGCCGATCATCTCGTTGTGTCAGCACGGACCTCCGGCGATGCAGCGGACACAGATGGCATTTCACTATTTCTTGTGTACGCAAATGCCGATGGCTTGACCCGCCGCGGCTACGGGACCGTTGATGGCTACCGCGCAGCGGAGATCACACTGGATGCCGTGAAGGTCGGCAGTGATGCGCTGATCGGAGAGGCAGGGCAGGGCTATGACGCGCTTGCAAAGGCCACCGCCGCAGGAACGCTCGCCGTCTCCGCCGAAGCGCTCGGCGCTATCGATGTCGCCATCGATATGACGCTTGAGTATCTGAAAACGCGCAAACAGTTCGGTGTCGTTATTGGCAAGTTTCAGGCCTTGCAGCATCGCATGGCCGATATGATGACCGAGCGTGAAATGATCCGCTCCAATATCGTCAACGCAGCCGGGCATCTGGAAGGTGAGGAGCGGGATTGGCACGTCTCCGCCGCGAAACAGCTCATCGGTCGCTCGGGTCGCATGATCGCAGAAGAGGCGATCCAGATGCATGGTGGCATCGCGATGACGTGGGAATATGCGGTTGGGCACTACTCAAAGCGCATCGTGATGATCGACCATCTGTTCGGCGATGTGGACCATCACACCGAAAGACTTATCGAGATGGGCCGCGCAAAGGCGGCTTGAGCTGCGAGATGAGCGACAGGCCAGAGCGCATCATTGCCAGTGAGACCGGCCTGCAAAAGGCGCTCGGCTACGTCAATCACCTTCATGCGGATCGTTGCGAGACGCATGTCGATATCGAGGCCAAGCACACCAATCGCAGCGACATGTTGCATGGCGGCATTCACGCCATCCTGCTCGACAGCGCCTGCGGATTTGCGGCGAGCCGTGCCTTGTCTGACGACGGCAATCAGCTGATCGTCACCCTGTCGCTGACGACCAACTATCTGGCGGCAGCCAAAGAGGGGCGCGTTACCGCCACCGGACGCGTCACCCATGCGGGGCGCTCGATCGTCTATGCGGCGGGTGAAGTGCGCCATGAGAATGGTGATCTGCTGGCGACGGGCAGCGGCGTGTTCAAAAGGGTTGGATGATCGGTGCGTCACGGATCACAAGACGAACAAATGGCTTGCTTATGCGTTAGCAACGACAAGCCGTTATACGAAAAACCAATTGCCACCTCATGATATCTTTGCCGGACAAGCCCGCCCTGTTTCTGGACTTTGACGGGACGCTTGTCGGCTTTGCGCACACACCGAATGGTGTCGATGTTCCCGACCGGCTGGTGCCTTTGCTGCGAAAGCTTCACCGGAACCATGAAAGCGCACTTGCCTTCGTAACCGGCCGGGCCATCGACAATCTCGATGAATTGATCGGAACCTCAGAGTTCGATGCTGTCGGGGTGCATGGCGCCGAATGGCGGATTGGCGGTGCTGCGGTTGAAGTGGTCGAAGGTGCGCCTTTCGAGGTTGAGCGCGACGCCATGCGCGCCTTCGCTGCGCAGCATGACGGCGTGGTCCTTCAGGAAAAATCGGCCGGTTTCACGCTGCATTTCAGGCAGGCCCCGGAGATCGAGGAGACCGCGCGCTTGGCCATATTCGATGCCTTTGCCGGGCGCGAAGATTTTGAGATCATGTCCGGCGCGATGATGTGGGAGGCACGGCGAAGCGGCGTTCACAAGGGTGTCGGCATTGAAAGGCTTCTGGCGCAGGCTCCTTATGCAGGCCGCGTCCCCATCTTCATCGGCGACGATGTTACGGATGAAGATGGCCACCGCGCGGTCAACGCTGTCGGCGGTGTTTCGATCAAGGTCGGTAATGGCGAGACGTGCGCCGATCACAGACTAGGCGATGTTGATTCCGTCTATGAGTTTCTGGAAAGAATGGCGACATGAGCCGACTGATCGTCGTATCTAATCGTTTGGGTGATCCGTCAAAGCCCGCAAAGGGTGGGCTGGCGGTTGCGCTGAACGGTGCTCTCAACACGATCGGCGGGGTCTGGGTCGGCTGGAGCGGCAATATCTCCGAAACGGCCGATGGTGATGGCAAACTGTCGGTCCGGCAGGTGGGCAAGGTGGAACTGGCCGGAATTGATCTCAATCAGGCGGAATATGACAACTACTATCTTGGCTACGCCAATTCTGTTCTGTGGCCAGCCTTTCATCACCGCCTGGATCTGGTCAGCACGGAACCGGAATTCGACAAGTTTTACCGCAGCGTCAATCGCACCTTTGCGCATCACATTGCCCGACTGGTTGAACCGGAAGACGTGATCTGGGTGCATGACTATCACCTGGTTCCGCTGGCCATGGAGTTGCGGGCGCTGGGGCTGAAAAACCGCATCGGCTTCTTTCTTCACATCCCCTTTCCGCCCAGCCAGATTGCAGCCGCCATTCCAGATGGGGTGTGGCTGATGCGCACTCTGTTTTACTACGACCTCATTGGCTTTCAGACGCAGGCGGATGTCACGAACTTCAAGCTTTACGCCGAGCGGCGCCTCGACGTGCCGGTTGAGGATGGCGATCAGGTCACGGCCTTTGGGCGAACCGTGACGGCGCGCAGTTTTCCCATCGGCATGGATGTCGATCAGTTTCGCGCACTTCTCGATGAAGAAGAAGCGCAGGAGGTGATCACAAGGCTGCGCGAAAAGGCACGCGGGCGCAAATGGATCACGGGTGTGGAACGGCTCGACTATTCCAAGGGCTTGCCGGACCGCATGCGAATCTTTCAGCGTCTCTTGCGGAAATATCCTGACAATATCGGGGTCTCGACCCTGGTTCAGATCGCGCCGCCAACGCGTGAAGGCGTCGATGCCTATGCCGATATCAGGCAGGAACTGGAGCAGTTGTCAGGCGCGGTGAATGGTGAGTTTGCGACAATCGACTGGACACCGGTCCGTTACATCCATCGCCAGGTCGCGCGGGTGAGGCTTGCGGCAATCTTTTCCATCTCAAAAGTAGGACTGGTGACGCCCCTGCGTGATGGCATGAATCTGGTCGCGAAGGAATATGTTTCGGTGCAGCCACCCGATGACCCCGGCGTGTTGGTTCTGTCGCAATTTGCTGGTGCCGCAGAGGAGATGACGGAGGCCTTGCTGGTCAACCCGTATGATGTGGAGGCGACCGCCGACACGTTGCAGCGCGCGCTGACCATGCCGCTCGAAGAAAGGCAGGAACGGTTTCAGGCGCTGTCCGGAAAGGTTGAAGACGGTGATGTCGTCACCTGGTGTCGGTCCTTTCTTGAGGCTTTGCATTCGGTTAAGCCACAGTCCAGTCCGGGAGACAATGCATGATCACGCCCGACTATGCGATGATGATGGCGCGCTACAATCGCTGGCAAAACCGTTGCGCCTTCGAGGCTGCCGAAACGCTGGATGACAAAGCGCGCGATCTCGATCGCGGAGCGTTTTTTGGTTCGATTCGTCACACGCTCAATCATCTTTATTGGGGTGACTCGATCTGGATGAACAGGTTTGACCCCTCGGTGGCAAAACCCTCGCGACCCGGCCGGCAATCCGCGTACGAGTTTGAGGATTGGCAGACCCTGGCCGATGCGCGCCCGATCCTCGATGAAGCGATCATTTCTTGGGCTTCGAGATTGAAAATGAGTGATCTGGAGGGCGAGCTGTCCTGGTATTCCGGGGTGTTGAAAAGCAACGTCACCACACCGTTGGCGCTTTGTGTTTTACATTTCTTCAACCACCAGACACACCATCGCGGGCAGGTGCATGCCATGCTCACCGCTGCGGGCTGCAAAACAGATGACACCGACCTTTTCGCCATGCCCGAAAGCGTTTGATCGGCGGCTATTGCTGGTCTAACACCCCCTGAAATTCACTTGGGCGAACGCAATTCGTCGCCAGGGAGACAGACATGACGCAAGAGTTGGAACCGCGCGAAAGCATGGAGTTTGATGTTGTCATCGTGGGTGGCGGCCCCGCCGGGCTCGCCGCTGCCATCCGTCTGAAACAGCTTGATGCTGATCTCAACGTTGTCGTTCTGGAAAAGGGACCGGAGATTGGTGCCCATATCCTGTCGGGCGCGGTGATGGACCCAATCGCGATCAATCGGCTGTTCCCGGATTGGCGTGAAGAGGACGATCACCCCTTCAAAGTGCCCGTCAAAAGCGACAAGTTCTATCTGTTCGGACCAGCGGGCAAAATACCGCTGCCAACCTGGGCCATGCCGCCTTTGATGAACAATCACGGCAATTACATCGTCTCGCTGGGCAATGTGTGCCGCTGGATGGCTGAGAAGGCCGAGGCGCTGGGTGTTGAAGTGTTTCCCGGTTTTGCCGCCGCCGAACTGGTTCTCAACGATGACGGCGCGGTCATCGGTGTTGCCACCGGCGACATGGGCATTCAGTCCGACGGGACGCCCGGTCCGAACCATGAGCGCGGTGTCGAACTGCACGGCAAATATGTGCTGATCGGCGAGGGCGCGCGCGGCTCGCTCGCCAAGCAACTGATTGCAAAATTCAATCTCGACAAAGACGCAAGCCCGCAGAAATACGGGATCGGCTTCAAGGAGCTTTGGGAAATCGATCCAGAAAAGCACGATGAAGGCAGCGTTATGCACACGCTCGGCTGGCCGTTGAAAAGCAGTCAGGATGGCGGTTCATTTATCTATCACATTGAGAACAATCAGGTTTATGTGGGGTATGTGGTTGCGCTGGGCTACAAGAACCCATATCTCAACCCGTTTGCGACGTTCCAGAAGTTCAAGACTCACACTTCGGTCGCACCTTTGCTGGAGGGTGGCAAACGCATCTCCTATGGCGCGCGCGCGATCACGCAGGGCGGGTGGCAATCCGTACCGCGCCTCTCCTTCCCCGGCGGGGCCTTGCTGGGTTGCTCGGCCGGGTTTGTGAATGTTCCGCGGATCAAAGGCAGCCACAACGCCATGCTCTCCGGCATGCTGGCGGCGGAGCACGTGGCCGACGCGCTCAAAGCGGGACGCGCCAATGATGAGCTTGATACTTACGAAAATGCCTGGCGCGAAAGCGACATCGGCAAGGATTTGAAGCCTGTTCGCAATGTTAAACCGCTCGTCACCAAACTCGGGGCCGTGCTCGGTACGGTCGTGTCTGGAGTGGAAATGTGGATCAATTCAATCGCGTGGAACTGGTCGCCGCTGGGCACGATGAAGCACAAGAAGGCGGACTATGAGGCCACGGAGCCTGCCGCTCAGCATGCGCCAGTCGAGTATCCCAAGCCCGATGGAGTGCTCACATTTGATCGCTCTTCTTCGGTGTTTCTGTCCAACACCAATCACGAAGAGAACCAGCCGAAGCATCTCAGAGTTGCTGACATGCAGCTTCAGAAATCATCCGCCTGGGGAACCTATGCCGGGCCGTCGCGCCTTTATTGCCCCGTCGGCGTGTATGAGTGGGTCAACAAGGATGGTGATGCAGCGACGCCCGGCAGCGATGATGCGCAATTCGTGATCAATGCGCAAAACTGCATTCACTGCAAAACCTGCGATATCAAGGACCCAAATCAGAACATCACCTGGGTTCCGCCGCAGGGCGGGGAAGGGCCGGTCTATCCCAACATGTAACCGCCGCGGTTTTGCGGCCAAACTTTGCCATACGCTGCGTTTGATCTATATTGTAGATCATAATGGTTTCGATCCACGCACCGGCAAGAGGAGTTTGCTATGCAGACCCGTATCGGAAAATGGGGCGGCTCATGCGCGATCCGCTTGCCGAAGATGGCGGTGGAAACGCTCAATCTGCGTGAGGGAAGCAAGGTCGATCTGATCATCGAAAATGGTGCAGTTGTTTTGACGCCCGTTGATGATGTGCCGTCGCTTGAAGAGCTTGTTGAGCAGATGAAGGGGCAGGAGCAGCCGGAGTCTTTTGACGATGGTCCCAAAGGTCGGGAGCTGATTTGAGCTTTCGGCCCGGTCAATTCATCTGGGTCGATTTCGGCGCAGCAATCGGACATGAACAGGCTGGGCGCAGACCGGCGCTGGTTGTGTCGCCGGAAAGTTACAACAACAATTCCAGCTTTGTCTTGATCTGTCCTGTCACGAACAGCCGAAAGCCGTGGCCGTGGAAAGTTTTTCTGCCACAGGATAGCGCAATCGGGGGCGCCATTCTGGTGGATCAACTGAAGTCCATTGATCAGGCAACTCGCCATATTGAAGTGACGCAGCATCTGCTGGGAGCTGAACCGATGCGACAGGTAAGAACTTTGCTCCAGCGGCTTCTGCTCAACGAAAAATGACCCACCTCATCACATCCATAGCCGATCTCGAGGCGCACTATCCCGGCGTCAATAGCATTGCTCCCGCGACCATGTTGAAGGAGACTGCCACAATCACGCAGCCATATCGCAGGCTCATTGAGGCTGCGCCCTTCTTTGCTGTCGCGAGCATTGGTCCAGAAGGTATGGATTGTTCGCCGCGCGGCGATGGGCCGGGCACGGTGCGCATTCTTGATGAACACAGGATCGCTTTCCCGGATCGTCGCGGCAACAACCGGCTCGATACGCTGCGTAACATCGTTGGCGACCCGCGCGTCGCACTGCTGTTTCTCATTCCAGGCTGGAACGAGTGTCTGCGGATCAACGGTTCGGCCATGATAACCACGGAACCAGAACTGCTGGAGAGTTTTGCGGTGAATAGCAAACGCCCGGCAACGGTGGTGCTGGTGACAATCCAGACAATGTATTTCCAATGCGCGCGGGCGATCAAGCGAGCTCGCCTGTGGGAACCAGACGCGCAGCTCGAGCCGGCAGCGCTTCCAACCGCCGGTGAACTGGTCAAATCCGCGATGGCAGATTTTGACGCTGAAACCTATGATGCCCAGCTGCAGGATAGGCAGGCCAAAACGCTCTACTGATCCCTTTTCACATCCGATCGATCAATTCTGGCAGGTCTGACAAGGCGGGCAGAATGTGATCCGCATGGGGTGCAAGGTCGTCCTGCGTTGCCAGACCGGTTGTCAGCCCGATAGCAACAGCACCGGCTGCGCGGCCGGCAGCGCAATCGTGAACAGAATCGCCAACCATGGCGATTTCGTCTGGTGACAGGCCGCAATGGTTGATGAAAGCTTCCACCATGCCCGGTTGTGGTTTCTCACCAAATCCGCTGTCAAAGCCAACAACGAAGCCGAACATGTGCGCAATGCTAAGCTGGTCGAGATGCGCATGCGCGGCCTGGTGGGAGTCATTCGTGGCGACACCAAGCTGGAGACTGCGTGACATAAGCGTACCAAGCGTTTCGGTTAATCGATCAACAGGAGCGAGGCTTTCGAGCGAATTTTGCACATACAGCGCGTCAACACGCGCCAACAGCGCGGCATGGTCTTCAGGCATGTGCGGTGTCCAACAGGACACGATATTGTCGAGACTTCCCGCGACCAGCTGCGAGCCCGGCGAAATCACCAGCCCTTCCAGGTCAAAATCGACAGCATCTGCGAGAGCCGCCATCTTGTCTGGTTGACCTTCTGCAAGGGCCTCGATGACATTGGCTGTAGCCGGGGCAAAGGTCGCCTCAAAATCGATGAGTGTGCCGTCCTTGTCGAACAAAATGGCCTTGATCATGCTTGTTAACCGCCTTGCAAGTCGATTGAGGCAAGCTATCTGTTCGAAATGACTGAAATGCAAGCGTGAGGGCGTGTTTGGGCCAGGTCGCAGTAAGCGGCCGGTACCGTCGAACGGAGCCACCAATGGACCCATCGATCAGATATGGCGGTGCCTCGTTCGACGACTGGCCGACGATTGCGGCCCTCCAGCAAATGATGTTTAGGGACGACCCGACAGCCTTGTTGCAGGAAGAGTTCATGTTTGTGTGCGGTGGGCAGGGCGGCCAACTGCATGTTGCGCGATGCGGCGACTCCCTTGCTGGCTACCTCCTGAGCAGACAGAAAAGCTACCTTCCGTGGGAAACCATGGCCTTTCTTGCCGTTGATCCGCGATTTCGCCGTCGCGGAATCGCCGGCGGACTTGTGCAAAAGGCACTTGACGACGCGCAGCGGCCTTTCATGCGACTGCATGTGCGCCCATCCAATCTTGCTGCGCTGGATCTTTATGAAAAGGCCGGCTTTCGGCAGATTGGCCGCAGGTCCAACAATCATGCAGACGGCGAGGATTCCATCATCATGATGGGCAGAACCGGGGCGTCTTTGACCTTTTGGCCAAGTGATCAGGCGACAAAAACCGCCTGAGACTTGAAGGGCCATCCGAACGAAAGCGCGCTGGAGTGACCAACGATCCCGCCTCTCTGCTCGAAAGGCTTGCCAACTTTGACGGCAAGTCCACCACGCATTTGTCGCAGATCGCCCACGAATTTCACGAACAGCCCCGCTATGTTGAAACATTGCTTGCTGCGATGGCCGATGAACGCGATGAAATTCAAAGCGGCACGACCTGGTTGCTCAAGCACGCGCTTGTGAAGGGTCATATTGCTCCGGACGTCGTCGCATCCGAACTGGTACGTCGCGTTGAGGTCCTGACGAGTTGGTCCGCGCAGTTGCACATCTGTCAGTGCATCGCGATGATCGATTTCGCGCCGGGCGAAGCACGCTCTTTGGGCAACTGGGTGCAGGGGTTTCTTGCCCACGACCGCCCCTTCCTGCGTGCGTGGTCGCTCGATGCGCTTGTCGCCCTGGCGCATCGCGACCCTGAGCTTGAAGCGGCTGCTCTTGCAGCTGTCGAACGGGCGCAAACGGACCCGGCGGCGTCTGTTAGGGCCAGAGCGAGGAATCTCAGACTTCCTTGAACCTTGCAAAGACTCTCCGTCTCGCCAATAAAGCGGGCTGTTTTGATTGCCAGAGTGTCTCGTGTTGAAAGTTCTTGTCACTGGTGCCGCAGGGTTTATCGGCGCGCATGTCGCCAAGGCGCTGATAGAGCAGGGCCACAGCATTGTCGGTCTTGACAATCTCAACAGCTATTATGATCCGGCCCTGAAACGAGCGCGGCTCGACGCGCTGGTGCCGAGCCAGGCATTTGAGTTTCATGAATGCGATCTTGCCGACGAGGCGGCGGTCAGCGCCATATTTGAACGCAACGACTTCGATCGCGTCATTCACCTGGGTGCGCAGGCCGGGGTGCGCTACAGTATCGACAATCCGCAGGCCTATGCGGCCTCCAATCTCAACGGTTTTCTCAACATTTTGGAAGCGTGCCGACGCGCGAAAACTCCGCATCTGGTCTTCGCCTCGTCCAGTTCCGTCTATGGCGCCAATACCGCTCAGCCCTTTAGCACAGCCCATTCGACCGAGCATCCGGTGAGTCTCTACGCGGCAACGAAAAAGGCCAATGAGATGATGGCGCATTCCTATGCGCATCTTTACGATCTGCCGGTGACGGGGCTTCGCTTTTTCACCGTCTATGGCCCGTGGGGACGGCCGGACATGGCCTATTGGAGCTTCACCAAGAAAATCATGGCGGGTGACGCTATCGACATTTTCAACAATGGCCACCATGCGCGGGACTTCACCTATATCGACGACGTCGTGGAAGGTGTAGTCCGCGTGATGGACCATATCGCGGCGGCTGATGAGAATTGGGATGCCGCGCAACCCCATCCCGCAACATCATCGGCGCCCTATCGCATCTTCAATATCGGCAATTCGCAGCCCGTTGCCTTGATGGATTTCATCGCCGCAATCGAAAAGGCGACAGGCCAACAGGCGGTGAAGAATATGCTGCCCATGCAGCAGGGGGATGTTGCTGAAACCTCAGCCGATGTAAGCGCTTTGCAGGATGTGGTTGGCTTTGCGCCAGACACGCCGCTGGAGGCAGGGATTGCCCGATTTGTGGCCTGGTACCGTGAATTTCATGGTGTTTGAGGGTCTCGATCAGCGGGCGATAATTCCGGCTTGATCGATCGGCGGCTTTCCCTTAACCACGGCGGCGGAGTGGTGGCCGAGTGGTCGAAGGCGCACCCCTGCTAAGGGTGTAGGCGTGGAAGCGTCTCGAGGGTTCGAATCCCTTCCACTCCGCCATTTTGCATCCCGCCCCGCCGACATCCCCTAACATATTGAACGGACTGGTGGGTTTTGGGGTTCGAAGTCCTGATTTCCGGTTGTATGCCAGACGCTCGTCAAAGGTCAATTTGAGCAGCGTTCGCTTATCCTCCAGACGCTCAGAAGCCCAGAGTTTATTGGGGTTTGACAGGAATTTAAGCGCGAGTTCGAACAACTCCCCGAAGGTGCGCTGCGGCGCACCGCCTGAATCGAGTTTTTCGGCGGCAATCAGGGATCACAATACACATGCGTGGTCTTTGGTTTGCGATGCAAAGAAATGGGTGTGCGCCTGTCAATGGGTCGGTTGGTGATTGCTATGACAATGCAATGTGTGAAAGCTTCTTCGCCACACTCCAAAGCGAACTGCTCGACCGGCGAAAGTTCCAAACCAAAGCCGAAGCACGCATGGCTTTTTTCGAGTTCATCAAGGGATGGTACAACCCAACCCGGCGTCATTCTGCGCTCGGATATCAATCACCCGCAAACTTCGAAAGGAACGCCGTTGAAGCACTGGAATCCGCCAGTCCATCACCGCCTACAAAACCCGGGGGGAACTCCAACTCCCGTCTAATTGACCTTCATCTCATGACACCATTTCGACACCGTCATACTGGTCATCGCGTCCGGCCTTACTGCCGTTGAATGAGTTCTTTGTAGGCCAAACGAATACGATGAAATATCGGCCCCGCCACACTACCACCAATCACCCGCCCATCGATTTCAAAGACAGGAGTCTGCGCACCAAATGTGCCGGTGAGAAACGCCTCATCCGCGCTGTAGGTATCGACAAGCGAGTAATTGCGTTCGAAGACCGGTATTCCGTCCCGTTGACAAAGGTCGATGACCTTCTGCCGGGTAATGCCGTTCATACAGTAGTCGCCCGTTGACGTCCAAACCTCTCCGCTTCGAACGATGAAGAAATTGCAGGCATTTGTCGTGTTCACAAAACCAAATGGATCGAGCATCAACGCTTCATCTGCTCCAGCGCGGATCGCGTGATTGAGCGCAATGATACAGTTCAGCTTCGAGTGGGAATTCAGTTTCGCATCCTGGGTGAGCGGAAGCCCGCGGTGATGTGGAACTGTGTGAAGGCGAATACCCCGCTCGATAATCGCGTCGTCCGGCTTGGAATGCTCGGCAATGATGACAATCGTCGAACCGAAAACGCTGAGATGAGGATGCTGAAACGGTTTACGCTTCTTGCCGCGTGTGACCATGAGACGGACATGGGCATCCGTTTGCATGTCGTTAGCGTTCAAAGTCTCCCAGATCGCATCTGTCAGTTCGGAACGCGACTGGCCAATCTCAAGATCGATATAGAGCGCCGCTTCGAAGAGTCGGTCCAGATGCTCGTCCAGAAAGGCCAGATGGCCGTCGTATAGCCTCAGCCCTTCCCAGACACCGTCTCCCAGCATGAAGCCGCTGTCGTAGACCGATACAACGGCCTCATCCCGGTGAACAATCTGTCCATCGACATAAATCATGATATTGGCATTGCGCTCGTCTTCGAGCGCATCATGCGTCGAAACGTGCTCGTTTGATTTATTCGTCAATTGCTACGCCCACTTGGTCGGTGGCGGGATGAGTCCCGCCACCTGTCAGCGTGACTTACTTTGCGAAGAGCAGCTCGCGCTGAATAACGGGCGAGGCTTTCGGATCGAGACCAAATTCGGCCAGAAACTCTTCATACCAGCGCTGAGTGCGACCGGTTTCATAATAGTAGAAGATCGTGTGGCTGACCCAGTCGCGGAATGTCTTGTCCGCTTCGCGGCGCACCGCAATCGACGAAGGAGAGCTGAATGCCGGAGTCGGAATGACCAGCTTTCCGGCACCGAACTTCTTGCGTGCGGCAAGCAGTGGCGGATGAAATAGCGACACCGCGTCAACCCGGCCCGATTGAAAAGCCGCCAGTGCAGCACCATTGTCCGGGAAACGCTGAATATCGGCGTTTGGAATGGTGCGGGTCAGGAAAGCATCCATACTGGTTGCCTGGGGAACCGCGACTTTCACTTCCGGCTTGTTGAGATCTTCCCACTTCTCCACCGGTAGATCATCATTCGCCAACACCGCCAGCGAGATGTAGAGAAGCGGCTGGAATGGATAATCGACAACGATTGCTCGTTTCGGCGTTGCGTCGAGAAACATCATGTCAATCTTGTTGGCCTGCAGGGCGGCAATAGCCGTTGCCCAAGTCACTTCAACCATCTCGAGCTCGACTTCCAGCTCCTTGGCCATGGATTTGCCTATCGAGACAATCAGGCCACTGTCCCACTCGCCGGTCGCTGGGTTTTTGGAATACCATGGCGGCGCCTGTGTCACACCCATCCGTAGTTTCTTGGTTGACTGGATTGTGTCCCAGGTCGACTGAGCCTGGGCACCAACGACGGTGATCAGCAAGATAGCCGTCAAAGCCATCAAGCTGGATGCTATCTTTCCGAAAATTCTTTTCATGGATTTTTTTCCTCCCGTTGAAGTGTACCGCCGAAATCAGTCCGGCAGTTTGAAGAGCGAGTGTCCGTCGAGAAACTCGCGCATTCTTTGTGTCTGAGGGTTTTTGAGAACCTGCTGTGGCTTCCCTTCTTCCAGAATTTTCCCATCGTGCAGAAACAGCACGCGATTGGCGACGTGGTAGGCAAACCCCAACTCATGGGTGACGACCAGCATGGTCATGCCTTCGTCGGCCAGTTGGCGCATGGTCTTCAAAACTTCACCAACCAGTTCCGGGTCGAGCGCCGAAGTCACCTCATCAAACAGCATGACATCCGGATCCATGGCGAGTGCTCGGGCGATGGCGACACGTTGCTTCTGACCGCCGGACAACCGCGCCGGATATTCTGAAGCTTTGTCCGCAAGTCCAACCCTTTCCAGTTGCGTCATCGCCTTTGATTGGGCTTCTGACTTGCTCCGCTTCAAAACCGTGACTTGCCCTTCCATGACATTTTGCTCGACTGTCATGTGCGGAAAGAGGTTGAAATGCTGAAAGACCATGCCGATGCGAGTGCGCAACGCGCACAATTCGCTCTCGCGATATTGCATTTTCCCACCGGCTTCCGTGCCGATCAGTTCACCATGCAATGACACCGAACCCTGAGTTGGCTCTTCCATAAAATTGACACAACGCAGCAGCGTGCTTTTGCCCGAACCGCTGGACCCGAGTAGGACAACCGTTTCGCCAGACTGCACAGTGAGGTCGATGCCCTTCAGAACGTTAAGGTCTCCAAAACTTTTGTGGAGATCACTGATCTGGACAATCTCGCTCATCCTCAGTCCCCCTTCTTCAAAATCCGTTCAAGGACATATGTGCCCTGAACGACGGGATAGAGAACAACAAAAAAGATCAACGCGACAGCCGTGTAAGCTTCGATCGGATTGAAATTCAGGTCTGCGATCAGCTTCGCCTGATTGAGCGTTTCAACATAGGCCACTACCGAGGCAAGTGTCGACATCTTGAAAACCTCGATACCGCGGTTGGTGAGAGCGGGCAGCACCCGTTTGATCGCCACCGGCAGGATAATTCGCCTTAGGGTTTGATTGTAAGTCATCCCGATGGCCTTACCGGCTTCCCACTGACCTGGGTCGATTGATTGAATTCCGGCACGATAGATTTCTGCGGAAAAAGCCATCGTGTTAAGGGATATGCCAAGGACGGCGGCGAGAAACGGATTGACCTCGATTCCCGTCAGGATCGGAAACGCATAGTAAAACCAGATGATCTGTACGAGCACTGGCGTGTTACGAAACACTTCGACAAAAGCCATGGCGGGCCAGTTCAAGAAACGACTTCGCGCGTAACGGGCAATTCCCACCAACAGTCCGCCAGCCAGTCCGAGAACGACCGTTACAAGAAAGATCAGGACCGTGCCTTTCAGGCCAACCCAAAGAACCTGCCAGTTCTGAATGATCGTTGCGAAATCCCAAGTGTGAGTCATGTCAGCGCACCGTGCTTTCGCCGGATTGAGCAAGGCGACGCTCAACTGCGATGGATAGCTGGCTGAAAACAAAAATCAGCAGAAAATACATAACGGCGACCACGGTGTAGACTTCCAGTGGTCGAAACGTTTTTTGCGCCAGATCGTTTGCTTGAAACATCAGATCGGCATACGCGACGGTGGAGACAAGCGTGGTTGTTTTCAGAAGTTCAATTGATCGTTCCATGAATGCAGGGATCATGCGTTTCACGGCCTGTGGCAGGATCACCCGTTGAAGGGACTGCCGATAATTCATACCGATGGCCTTGGCGCCTTCCCACTGTCCTTTGTCAATGGATTGAATGCCGCCGCGAAAGATCTCGGCAAAGAACGCCGAGGACTGGATTGAGAACGTAACGATGGCGGCAATGAACGGCGTCATGCGCACATCAATGAGGATAGGCAGAGCAAAGAAGAACCAAAACAATTGCACCAGAGGCGGCGTGGTTCGGAAGAACTCAATGATGAATGCAGCTGCCATTGACAGCGGGCGCGTGGTCGACAGGCGCATAACCGCAAACACCAGGCCAAGTGGAACTCCGAATAGGAGAGCGAGCGCCGTAACCTTCAGGGTGTTGCTCAGACCGATCATCAGCAGATCGAAGTCTGAAAAGACTGCCAGGAAATTCCACTCGACCATCCGTCGTCCTTCGCAGTCCCTACGCTGTCGGCACCGAGCCGCTGGTCAAGGCTAACGCGACACCATAGAGTTGTCGACAATGTTACAGTTTGCTGTGGATTGTGAGCGTTGGTGTGAGAAACCCGAACATCTTGTTTATCCAGGTCGACCAGATGCTGGCAAATTCGCTGGCGGCCTACGGCAACACGTTTTCCAAAACACCGAACCTCGATCGATTGGCTGAAAACGGCATTGTCTTTGAAACTGCCTATTGCAACTTTCCGCTCTGCGCACCCTCACGGTTTTCTATGGCCGCTGGGCAGCTTTGCTCCACAATCGGAGCCTTTGACAATGCAGCAGAAATGCCGGCCTCAGTTCCGACCTATGCTCACTATCTTCGGAGTATGGGCTATCAGACAGTACTCTCTGGAAAGATGCACTTCATTGGCCCCGACCAGTTTCACGGATTTGAACGGCGACTGACCGCAGACCTCTATCCCGCAGATTTCAGCTGGGTGCCGAACTGGGCCGATGAGGGTGAGCGAGACACAAACGATCCGCGATCAGTGCTGCTTTCCGGCATTTGCGAACGCTCGATCCAGATTGATTTTGATGAGGAGGTCACCTTCAGGGCCGTTCGTCACATCTATGACATGGCCCGATCTTCGGACAAGCGTCCGTTCTTTCTACAGGTCTCGTACACCCATCCGCACGAACCCTATCTGTGTCGCAGGGAATATTGGGATCTGTACAATGATGCCGACATTCCTTTGCCATCCGTTCCGCCGATGCGCGAAAACCAGCACGATGCTCATTCGGTGCGACTGCTCAAAGATTTCGGCATGCTCGATTTCGGTTTTGAAGACGAGGACGTCCTGCGCGCGCGAAGGGCCTATTACGGGTCAATTTCCTATCTAGACGAGATGATCGGCAAGGTTCTGGCTGCCCTGAAATCGACCGGTGTTGAGAAGAACACGGCCATCGTCTTTACATCAGATCATGGCGAGATGCTCGGCGAACGCGGTATGTGGTTCAAGAAACACTTCTTTGAACCATCGTTGCGCATTCCGCTCCTAATGTACGCGCCGTGGATGAAACCACAACGCGTTTCCGAGTTTGCCTCGCTGGTTGATCTGCTGCCCACATTCAACGGCTTGGCTATTGGAGACCGTTGGGAGCCGACAGCAGAGCCCCTTGAGGGTATTGATCTCACATCACTGCTAGACCGGGGTAATCCGGAGCCAACCCGCGCGATCTACGCCGAATACCTGGCCGAAGCGACGCTTGCGCCGATTTTCATGATCCGACGGGGAGCTCACAAATATATCAGCAGTTCGAAGGATCCAGCCTTGCTCTTTGATGTCGAGGCCGATCCGAATGAACAGATCAATCTTGCAGATAGGCCTGACTGTCAGGAAGTGGTTTCGAGGTTTCAGGACGAGGTTGACAGCAAGTGGGACGAAAACGAATTGACGGCCAGGATTTTGTTGAGCCAGCGGCGACGGCGTTTGATCGTGGAGGCTCAACGGCATGGAATTCCGCCGCGCTGGAACCACGGGGAACAGCCTGGTGAAGACGTTGTGTGGTATCGCGGCGAAGGCGGGTACAGCGAGTGGGCGTTCGACTACCTGAAGGAACCGGAGAATAACTCAGAAACCAACTCAGAGCGCGTCTACGTTGAACCGGATCATATCCGGCGACGATGAAGTGGTTTGCGCGGTCGTCGGGCCTGAAGGCGTCGATGAGCGTGCCGACGGTGTCCCATAATGCCGGGATCGTCGATATACAATTGCTATGCCAGTTTTGCAGTGTTGCTGTTGGCCTGCGTTTTCTGAGCGGCTACACTA
>JAPPOQ010000026.1 GCA_028817895.1 Ahrensia sp. | reverse complement strand
CACTCCCCCTCCCGCCGCCGCTCCTCCACGTACAGGCTCGCGCTTCGGCTCCGGCTCTGTCTCTTTCGCCGGCTCGGGCTCAGGTTCCGGTTCAGGTTCAGGCTCCGGCTCAGGCTCTGGCTCAGGCTCGGGTTCAGGTTGAGGCTCCGGTTGAGGCTCAGGATCCAATGGCGGCGCAAGCGGGTCTCGCAAGCCGTCTTCCACCTCTTCCAACTCCTCATCACCCGGGTCGATGGGATCGCCACGGTCATCCTGACCGGAAAGCTGGCCTCCCGTGGCCTCTTCCTCTTGTGGATTGACTGGCGGACCACTGGGAACAGTGCGAAGGAAAAAGTCGAGATAGTCGCTCATCTGCTGAGTAACTTTGAACGGCGCAGATGGCACCGAGCCTTCGCAGGGCACGAAAACCGCATAATCTGGTTCGGCAATCAAAGTGCGGCCGGCCGAATTGGAAACCTCAATGGTTCCGGTGCGATCAAGCGTGTTGCGGCGGCGACCGGGGCCGCGCAAAATCACAATGCTCGCCTCTTCGACACAGGCATCCGAAACATCCAACCCTGCCAGACCGGCCAGCGCAATTGCATCAACGCCGACAATGCCTTCCAAGAACGTCCCACGGATGCCTATCGTTGCGGCCGGGGTCGAAACGCTCGCATTCGTCGGGTTGTTGCGACCAATCCGGCCGCTCATGAAACGGAAGGCGCCGGTCGCAGCCTGGGCGCTGATCGAACCGACATTCGTATCGGGGTCGTAAACGAAACGGTCGATCGTCAGCCGCGCATTCTGCCCCACCGTAAATGTGGAACGGTCCAGCAGCAGAATTTGCAAGGCACTGTCGTCTTTGGTCAGCACCTCATCCTGCAATCGGATGGATTGGCGAACCTGCGCTTTGCGCTGCGCACCTTGTGTCGTCACAAAAACGCTGCCGCGTACCGAGGAACTTGTTCCGATTTCAGGAGCGGCTTGCGCCGGAACAGCGAGCAGAAAGGACGTCGCGGCGACGCCGCACAAAAGTTTCGAACGCATCATCTGGAGGATGTTCATCTCAACCCCCTCAGAACGTCACGCGCTTGGTGAACAGCAGGTCCACCGAGAAATTGCTGTACTCTAAGAGCGGAATGGAGGAATTTTGTGTGGAATAGGTCACACCGACCTGGGCGACCACATCCGCCAAAAACTCAGGAACATCGATATCTGAAGACTTGAACAGGGTCTCCAGAGGGGCGCCGGCGGATGCCCGCAAATAGAGGCGATTGTCCTCGCGTGCCACCGTTCTGGACAGGCGATTGTCAGGCTCATCAAAATCGTTTCGCGTATAGGCCGCTGTGAGCGTCACGTAGCGACCCTCGCCCAGAAGGCTGACCGAACTCGCTCTGATACCGTATGATGTGTAGTCATAGCCGTCATCGCGGGCATCTTTTTCGGCGATACGTCCGTAAAGTCGGAAGATCTGGCGATCAGTCGCCTTCCACTTCACCCCAGCCCGCACCGTTCCGTACCAACCGTCCCGCAAATCGCCAATCGTGCTGAAATCGGTGCGGCGATAGTCCTCATAGGCCGCGAAACCATACAGCAACAGATCGACCTGGCTGTTCAGAGACAGCACAGTGTCGACGCCCCCGCCATAGCGGTTGCGAAAACGCTCATGCTGAAGAAAGGATGTCGAATAATAGCCGAAGGGTGACACGCTTAGACGCGCGCCGTGAAAGGTGGCCCCCAATTTGCTGCGCGAGGTGATGTAATCGGCTGTATCGGTGTCGATAAATTCGTTGATGCGCGTATTGGTTTCCAGAAAGGCGAAATCGCCACGTCCATTTTCCAGGCTCCGCTCCACGCGGAAGCGGCTGATGCCCACAGCAGCGCCATCCGACTCCTCTTCAGCCAGTCCGACCGCCAGCGCACTTTCAGAGAATCGCCCGGGATTGGTGTCAAAACGCCCACCCAGCGTGTAACGAGCGGAGAAGCGCCACAACTTGTCCTGCTTCTGGGCAAGATCGAGATAACGGTCACGATCCCGTTCCTGGCGCGGCGTCAAATCACGATCGAGAAGCAGGGTAAGCTCGCGAACGGCTCCCTTGAGATCGTTGAGCCGATACAGCACCACGCCATAAAACAAGCGAGCGGAATCGTTGTTGGGCTGCGCGAGCAGGATGCGCTCCAGTGCGGCGGCAGACTGCTGCAAACGACCCGTTCTGGCCTCTTGTCGCGCATAGGCGAAATTCAGTTCAACATCGTCGGGAGCAGCTAGAATCTGCTGGTAGGTGATGCTGCGGGCCTCCGATTGCCCGACCGACAACGACAAAGCAGCAAAAGCGGCAATAGCGACCGACTTGCTCCTTCGCACAAAAATGCGTTTCATCAGCTGAACCATTACCGTAACCACCAAATCAGCGATTGGTGCCCCCACGCTCTTGTTTTAAAGTGCTTAACGGGAGTCAAGGGAGGTCTGTAGGATTGCCTGGCGATAACTGGCCGAATTTTCGAAAGCTGCGTTTTTTTCGCAACAAATTCGCCACGATATGGACCTTTGGGATGGCAAGCGCCGTCGCAGTTTGGATTTTGGCGCTTTGGCCAACCGATCCGCTACAGCGCTTGGACACGCTGGTGTTCGACGCCTATCAACAGATCAAGCCACGCGAGTGGGCCGGGTCCGCCGTCAAAATCGTCGACATTGACGAGACGTCCATCAAGCGGCTGGGCCAATGGCCCTGGCCGCGAACCACAATTGCCGAGCTAACGCAAACCATCGGCGATGCTGGTGCGGCGACGATTACCTTCGACATGATTTTTTCCGAGTCCGACCGCACGTCTCCGGTGAAGACCATCGAAACGTTGCGTGAAAGAGGGTTGGATATCGAGGTGCCCGGCGACATGCCGACGCTCGATCACGATCAATATCTTTCTGAGGTTTTTGCGCGATACAGGGTGGTAACCGGCCTGATTTTTGACCCATCCGCGACATCGGCGCCTCCTGAACCGAAGGCTGGACAGGCCTTTGTCGGTTCCGAACCGCCGCATCTGATGCAAAAGGGCATTCAGGCAGTGCGCAATCTTGAATCGCTCGACAATGCCGCCTTGGGCATCGGCAATTTCAACTTCGCCTTTGAAGGGCAGAATGATGCTGTCGTGCGCCGCGTCAGGCTCATGCAGGGCATGAACGGTCGGTGGTATCCGTCGCTCGCTGTCGAATCCCTGCGTGTCGCGCAGGGGGCGGGCGCGGTGATCATGAAAAGCAGTGACGGCAGCGGGCAGGCGGATACGGGCAATCTCGCGCTTGTATCCATGCAGGTGGGCGCCCTTGAAGTTCCGGTGAACGAGGATGGGGCGCTGACGATCTATCATTCGCGCTCGGATGCAAAGCCCATCATGTCCGCAAGTCGGGTTCTGTTCCCGCAAGAGCACGGGCTTACCGCAGCCGATCTGGAAGCGGCCTTCGCCGGCCATATCGTTCTGGTGGGCACATCAGCCCCCGGTCTTTTGGATCTGAGAGCCACAACCTTGCAGCCGGTTGTGCCGGGCGTCACCATTCACGCCGATATCATTGACCAGATCATCTCCGGCAATCACATCAACCGTGCCGATATTGCTCGCGGCGTGGAACGCTTTGCCGCCGTAATTGCGGTCCTGCTGTTGCTCGCCTTCATGCCGGTCTTGAATCCGGTGGGCAATTCGATTGTGGCTACATCGCTTGCAGCAGCCGTGGTCGCGGGGTGCTGGGTTGCCTTTTCGCAATATGGCCAATTGTTCAGCCCCACCGTGCCTTTGCTTTCGCTGTTGGCCGCCTATGGCAGCGGGGTGGCGGTTAAGCTTTTGATAACAGAACGGCAAAGCGCCTTTGTCCGCAACGCCTTCGCACACTATCTGTCGCCAACCATGGTTGAGCGACTGGCCGACAGCCCGGATGCGCTGACCCTGGGTGGCGAAGACCGCGAACTCACGATTCTGTTCTGTGATATTCGAGGTTTCACCTCGCTGTCGGAAGGTCTCGCACCGACCGAGTTGACCGATCTGCTCAATGATTTTCTGACGCCTATGACGGATGCGCTTTTGCGACGTGGGGCGACAATCGACAAATATATGGGCGATGCAATCATGGCGTTCTGGAATGCGCCTCTCGATCAGCTAGACCATCGCAACCTTGCCGCGCAGGCTGTCCTTGACATGCGACACGAGCTTGCGGCGCTCAACATGCATGCGGTGCGACCGATCAGTATTGGAATTGGTCTCAATACCGGTCTGTGCTGCGTCGGCAATCTGGGGTCACAGCAACGCTTCAGCTATTCGGCGATTGGCGATGCGGTCAATGTAGCCTCGCGCATTGAAGGTCTCACCAAGTTGTATGGCGTCGATAATCTCGTTTCGCAGGAAACCCTCACGCAAGATGGCGAGATGCTCGTATTGATGGTCGACCGGGTTGGCGTCGTCGGTCGGCGCGAGCCTCTGTCGGTCCACACTCTGATTGGACCGAAGGCCTCCATGGAAGCCGAACAGGTCGAAAGAGCCGAGCAGGCCCATCACCGGGTGATGGAGCTTTACTTCGCGGCCGATCTGGAGAGCGCTCTGAAGGCGTTGGGGCCCGCGCGTGAAGCCTCAACATCACTGCCGGATGTAAATCTCGACACGCTCTACAACCGCCTTCAAGAACGGCTCGAGACCATGCAAACAGAAGGTGTTCCTGAAAACTGGGATGGCGTGTTCAGGGCCACCTCTAAGTAATCGACAAGGGTTGGAACCATGCGCAGACCCAGCTCATACACCGCTCTGGAGGAGCTTGGTCGGGTACGACTCTCGCGCCACTTCTTCATGCGCAACTTTTTGTATTCGGAGATTGGCAACTTTTTTGGCAAGCCCAACATTCCAGACGATCCCGATACCGCCATCGCTGCCGGTCGTGGCTTGGCAACGCATCTGCTCGACCCGCTGGTTGAAACCTTCGGTCCCATTGAAGTCCGCTCCGGCTTGCGCTCACAGGTGCTCAACCATTTCGGCGCGACGCAGGTGAAACCGCAAAAGTGCTCCAGCAATGAGAAAACAGTCGCAAACCACATTTGGGACCAGCGCGATGCAAATGGACATCTCGGCGCGTGTGTAAGCGTGGTCGTACCGTGGTTTGCCGATCGTTACGAGCAAGGGCGCGACTGGCGTGATCTCGCCTGGTGGGTCCATGACCATCTGCCTTACTCGCAGATGTATTTCTTTCCGAAACTTGCCGCCTTCAACCTGACATGGAGCGAGGCGCCGCAGCAGTCCATCGGCTCCTACATCGCTCCGAAAGGCTTGCTGCTTCGTGCCGGTCAGGAGCCAGACGAACCCCTGAAACAGCGCCAAGACCGTTACGCTGACTTTCCGCCTTTGCGCGGAATTTCCTATCCGCAGCCGACCGAACGATGGCTTGGTTGACCACCCTTCCGGCACGCCCTATCTCGGGCTCATGTCTTCGCTTCCCATCGTCAAATTGCCTGACCCCATCCTGCGCGTCACGTCGAAGCCTGTGGAGCGCATCGATGCCCAATTGCACGCCTTTCTCGATGACATGCTAGAGACCATGTATGAGGCGCCCGGCATTGGCCTTGCGGCGATTCAGGTGGGAGAACCTCTGCGTGTCGTCACGATGGACTGCACCAAACGTGCGGACAATGAAGAGGACGGAGACGGCACACCGCAACGCGGCGAAACGGGTGAGGAGGAGCGCGATCCGATCTTTTTGATCAATCCCGAAATCGTCAACTTAGGCGATACGACATCCAGCTATGAAGAAGGCTGCCTGTCGATCCCAGACTATTTCGCCGAGGTGGAAAGACCGGCCGGCTGCACGGTGAAATATCTTGACCGTGACGGCAAGGAGCAGCTGCTGGAAGCTGATGGACTGCTGTCCGTTTGCCTTCAACATGAGATTGATCACCTCAATGGCAAGCTGTTCATTGACTATTTGTCTCGACTGAAGCGCGATATGGTGGTGCGCAAGTTCACGAAGATCGCCCGGCAGAACCGCACGAAGTTTCTGGGTTAAGCAAATGTCGCTGCGCCTCGTCTTCATGGGGACACCGAGCTTTTCAGTCCCGACCCTGCATGCGCTGCATGACGCCGGTCATGAGATCATCGCTTGCTACACCCAGCCGCCGCGATCGGCGGGGCGCCGCGGTTTGGATCTCAAGCCTTCATCCATTCAGAAGGCCGCGGAAGCGCTTGGCATTCCGGTCTCCACGCCGCTTTCGTTGAAAGGCGAAAGTGATCAGCAGCGCTTTCATGCGTTGAATGCCGATGCCGCCGTGGTCATCGCCTATGGGATGCTTCTTCCTCAAGCGATCCTCGATGCGCCCAAACATGGCTGCTACAACGCGCACGCATCTCTGCTGCCGCGCTGGCGCGGCGCCGCCCCCATTCAACGCGCGATCATGGCTGGCGATGAAGAAACCGGTGTCATGATCATGAAAATGGATGTTGGTCTCGACACGGGTCCAGTGGCGCTGACAACGCGTGTCGCGATCGACGATAACACCACGGCAGGTGAACTGCATGATGCTCTCGCCGGTCATGCTGCCAAGCTCATGGTCGATGCGATGGCCGCCCTGGAGGTTGGAACTCTGTCGCTTGTCGATCAGCCAGATGACGGCGCATGCTACGCTGACAAGATCAGCAAGAGAGAAGCGCGCATTGACTGGAACAGGTCAGCCAAAGACGTCGTGCGGCACATCCATGGCCTGTCGCCCTTTCCGGGTGCGTGGTGTGAACTGCCGCTTGGCGGAAAGCTGCACAGGGTGAAAGTGCTGGCGGCGGAGATCGTGGATGAGGCCAGTACGGCGGTCCACGGCACCGTTATCGGAGCGTTAACCATCAAAACCCAGGACGGCGCGGTTCGCTTGTCCAAAGTGCAAAAGGCCGGGGCGAAGCCCATGTCCAGCCAAGAGTTTGCACTTGGCAATGCGCTTGCGCTCGGCACAGTGCTGACCTGAACTGTGTCGCGCTATCGTTTCACCATTGAATATGACGGTGCGCCCTATAGCGGCTGGCAACGTCAGGATGACCGCCGTTCCGTTCAGGGCGCATTGGAAGCCGCGCTAAACCGGCTGGGCGAGAGCGCGCCAACGGTCTATGGCGCGGGGCGCACCGATGCGGGCGTGCACGCACTGGCGCAAGTCGCCCATGCTGATCTGGAACGACCCTGGGCTCCCTTTCGGGTGATGGAAGCACTGAACGCTCATCTGCGCGATGCAGGCGAACCAATCGCGATTCTTGACTGCTCGGAAGTCGATGACAGTTTTCATGCGCGCTTTTCCGCAACACAGCGCCACTACATCTACCGCATCATGGCGCGCCGTGCGCCGCTCACCGTGGATGCCGGGCGGGCCTGGAATGTAAAGCAGGCGTTGAATGTCGACGCCATGCATGAGGCAGCGCAGCTTCTGGTTGGGGAGCACGACTTCACAACGTTTCGTTCCACGGAATGTCAAGCACAGTCGCCGGTAAAGACGCTTGATCGCATCGCGGTTCGCGAGAAGGAAACGCAGGCGTTACCGGCGGTCATCGAGATCGATGTTGCCGCCCGTTCGTTCCTGCACAATCAGGTACGGTCGATTGCCGGAGCGCTAAAGGAAGTCGGCTCAGGCAAATGGACGGCATCCGACCTTGAAGCATCGCTGCAAGCGAAGGACCGGTGCGCCTGCGCACCCGTTGCGCCGCCACACGGGCTTTATCTTGTCGGCGTTGTCTATTGACGCTTTGACGGCACCCACCTTGCCTGCCAAACTCGGGCAGCATTCTGGAGATTGGCATGGCGCGCGCCTTTTTGTTTGTGTTGGATTCGGTGGGGATTGGCGGCGCACCCGATGCCGCCCAATTTGGCGATGAAGGTGCAAACACGGTTGGCCATATTGCGGCCGCCTGCGCCGAGGGAAAAGCTGACAACAGTAAGCGCGATGGCCCACTTTCCTTGCCCCATATGGAGAGGCTGGGGCTGGGCTTGGCTTGCGACCTTGCAACCGGCGAACGGCCTGCCGGTTTTCAATTTGACGGGCCAGCAACTGGTGGCTTTGCGGCGGTCACGGAGCACTCAGCTGGAAAGGACACGATCACCGGCCATTGGGAGATTGCTGGTGTGCCGCTGCAACAGGATTGGGGCTATTTCCCCAACACGCAACCGGCTTTTCCCGAAGCGTTGACCAAAGCCATTATCGAACGCGCAGACATTCCCGGCATTCTGGGCAACAAGCACGCATCAGGCACAGGCGTGATTGAAGAGCTTGGCGTTGGGCATGTCACCAGCGGCAAGCCAATCATCTACACGTCAGCCGACTCCGTGATTCAAATCGCAGCGCATGAGGAATTCTTCGGGCTGAACCGTCTCTACGATTTGTGCCAGACAACGCGCGAACTGGCAGATGCCTACAATATAGGCCGCGTGATCGCCCGGCCTTTCATCGGCAAGTCTGCGGAGAGTTTTGAACGCACGCCCAATCGGCGCGACTATTCCGTACCACCCCCCTTGCCCACTCTGCTCGACAGACTGGAGGACGATGAGCACGGAGTCTTTGCTGTCGGCAAAATCGCCGATATTTTTTCGCATCGCGGTGTCACCGATGTGCGCAAGGCACATGGCAATGACGCGATGGTCGACACGACGCTTCAGGCCATGGATGATGCCGCCGATGGCGATTTCGTGTTCACCAATTTTATCGATTTCGACCAGATCTATGGCCACCGGCGCGATGTGGCCGGCTACGCCGCTTGCCTGGAACGGTTCGATGCAAGGCTTCCCGAAATGCTCGCAAAGCTGCGGTCCGGCGACATGCTGATCCTCACCGCCGATCACGGCAATGACCCGACCTGGCATGGCACGGACCACACCCGCGAACGCGTGCCGGTGCTCATTGCCGGGCCCAACCTTCCCACCGGTGATCTTGGGCTGCGCGACGGGTTTGCCGATATCGGCGCAACGGTTGCGCAGCATCTGGGGGTTGCTGTCGGCCCCTATGGCAAAAGCCTGATCTGACGTGTAGCGATGGTGAAGGCTGAAATTCATTGTCACATCGAAGGCGCCGCGCATCCGGCGCTCGTTCAGCGTTTGGCGCGCAAATATGATGTCGATCTGTCCGATACGATCCGCGATGGTCGCTACATCTGGACTGATTTTACGAGCTTTCTGAACTGTTATGACCGCGCCTCGTCCGTGTTTCGGTCGCGGGAAGACTATCGATTGCTCACCTATGATCATTATTGTCGTCTCGCCGAACAGGGTGCCATTTACGGTGAAGTGTTCGGCTCACCCGATCATGCCGCGCAGATGGGTGTCGACTATGGTGATCTCGTCGACGCCATGGCAGCAGGGATTGACGATGCTCGTCAGGAAAGCGGCATCGAGGGACGCATCATCATGACTTGCGTGCGCCATCTCGGCCCTCATGCTGCAATCGCGGTGGCAGAAACGGTGGCAGCCAGTCCACACCCCATGGTGACGGGTTTCGGCATGGGTGGCGATGAGCGTGCCTTTGCTGCGGAGGACTTTGCGCCCGCCTTTGAGATTGCATCTGACGCCGGGCTTGGTCTGACATGCCATGCCGGAGAATTCGCCGATGCTGAAAGCGTGCACGATGCGCTTGATAATCTTGGCGTCACGCGTATCGGACACGGCGTTCGATCAATTGAGGATGCAAAGCTTGTCGACCGCCTTGTCGATGAAGAGATCGTGCTTGAAATCTGCCCCGTCTCCAACATCGCGCTTGGCGTCTATCAGGATTTTGCAGCGCATCCCCTCAAACGGCTCTTTGATGCTGGCGTATCCTTAACGATTAATTCCGATGATCCGCCCTTTTTCGACACCACGCTGAGCTATGACTATCAGACTGCGGAACGGGATTGCGGTCTTGGGGCCGAAGCGATTGACCGGTGCACGCAAACGGCCATCGAGGCAGCCTTCATCGACGAGCCAACGCGCAAAAGGCTTCTGGCGCGTCTGTAGCAAAATCTACGCTCTTTTGGGTAGCACCCGATCCGGCGGTCGGTGGCCATCAAAAAATGTGCGGATGTTGATGATGACCTTATCGCCCATCTCATTGCGGCCTTCCACAGTGGCAGACCCCATATGCGGCAGCATGACGAGCTTTCCGACCTCGGCCAGTTTGCGCATGCGAGCGGAAACCGCAGGCTCATTTTCAAACACATCGAGCGCCGCGCCGGAAATCGATCCGGCCTCAAGCGCATCGATCAATGCTTCTTCATTGATGATTTCACCGCGGGCGGCGTTAACCACATAGGCCGTTGGCTGAAGCAGTTTCAGCCGTCTTTCAGACAAGAGATGATAAGTGGCCGGGGTGTAGGGGCAGTTGACCGAGATGATGTCCATCCGCGCCAGCATCTGGTCGAGACTGTCCCAGTAAGTCGCTTCCAGTTCCGCTTCCAGATCAGGATGCACCGGTTGTGGATTGTGATAGTGGATCGCAAGACCAAAGGCGCGTGCGCGCCGCGCAACTGCCGAACCGATGCGGCCCATGCCGATGATTCCCAGACGTTTGTCGGTGACGCGACGACCCAGCATCCAGGTGGGTGACCAGCCGGGCCAGCTTTCCTCGCTCATCATGACCTGAGCGCCCTGAACGAGTCTGCGCGGAACAGCCATTATCATGGCCATGATCATATCGGCGGTGTCATCAGTGAGTACTTTGGGCGTGTTTGTGACAGTGATGCCCTTGGCCGTAGCGGCCGCGATATCGACATTGTCGGTGCCGTTTCCGAAATTGGCGATCAAGCGCAAGCGCTCTCCCGCCTTACCGATCAATTCGGCATCGATATCGTCGCTGATCGTTGGCACCAGCACATCTGCCGTCGCAACCGCCTCGATAAGCTGTTCCCGCGTGAAAGGTGTGTCGTCGAGATTGAGGCTCGTGTTGAACAATTCGCGCATACGAGTTTCAGCGGCGTCCGGCAGCTTTCGGGTCACGATGACACGCGGTTTGTTGGCACTCATACGACGCATCACCTTCCCGTCTCGCGCTGGATGAGGGTACCGATCCGGCGCCTTCATCTCTCCTTAACGCTGTTTTTTGGGCTTGCCTTAACCGACTTGGGCGAAGCTTGAAAGATCGGACGAGGCGTGCACCCGCAGGCCGCTCAGTCTTATCAGACGGAAGGCGCAGCGCAATGGGCGTTGCCATTCTGCGCCAGGAGTAAAGCGTTTGCCTGCCTTTTCACGACGGACTGTCCATCCCGCAATCACTCTCATCAAGATTGCGTTTGCGGGATTGATGATCTTCACCGGACTGATGCTCGCAGACATCGCCAGCGCCGTTCATGCCGCCCAGACAAGCGACAAGGTGGGACGAGAAACAGGCCTTCCGCTGCCTCGTTTTGTCAGCTTCAAACGGGATTCGGTCAATCTGCGAGCAGGACCAGGTCGGAAATATCCGATCCACTGGAACTATCGGCGCCGTTATCTTCCCGTCGAGGTGATTCAGGAATTCGACCAGTGGCGCCGCGTGCGCGACGCGGATGGCACGACCGGATGGGTGCTGCACACGCTCTTGACAGGAAAGCGCAGTGCAATCGTTGCGCCATGGCGTAGGCAGAACCAAGCCGCGAAATCCGGCTTTTCGACCTCAGGCAATGTTATCAAGGCATCGTTTCTGGACGGCAGATCCCATGCCGCCAACAGCGCGGCCATCGTCGCTCGTCTTCAACCGGGGCTTCAGGTCGATATCATTCAGTGTGATGGCCTGTGGTGCGAGGTGAAGGCCGAAACCGTTTCCTTCTGGATCGACCAGACGTCGCTTTGGGGAGTTTACCCCGGAGAAAAAGTGCCGGATTGATCCGCGCTATCCCTGCTCAAACTATCCCTTTTCCCGCAATCGCACGATCACATCGACGCGGGCAATTTCCATGCCCTGCGGAGGTTCAGGTAAATCGCTGACGGTGATGTGAGATGCCGGGACATCGACCACACGGTTCTCCTCTTCAATGAAGAAGTGGTGATGGTCGCTGGTGTTGGTGTCAAAATACGTTTTGGTGGAATCAACCGAGACGGCCCGCAACAACCCGCTCTGATTGAATTGGTGAAGCGTGTTGTAGACCGTAGCGAGCGACACTGGCACGCCGACGGCGACGGCCTCTTCATGCAGCAGTTCTGCCGAGACGTGCCGATCGCCCTTGGAAAACAACAACTCGGCCAGCGCAAGCCGCTGGCGCGTGGGGCGCAAACCGGCATCGCGCAGCCTCTGTTGCAAGGCTTCGTCCTGCACCGCATCCTGTGACGTCAGTTCACTCAACTGGCAACTCTCAATTCATGCCGCAGCATTAGGCCACCCAGCACAGGCTTTATCCTGACAGACAGAATAAGCCAGAGCGCGCATCGTCGCAATATACCACTCACGTCATCAATTCGACGTTTGACCGCAATATGCGCGCCATGTAAGCCGAACGCTGATGAGTCTGATCCCGGAAAGTGCATGAGGGCATGGCCGAGCAAAAATCCAGCTATGACTATGAAGATCTGCTGGCCTGCGGGCGCGGTGAACTGTTTGGCCCTGGAAATGCGCAACTGCCTCTTCCTCCGATGCTGATGTTCGACCGCGTCACCGAGATTTCTGAGGACGGTGGCGAACATGGCAAGGGCCATATCCGCGCGGAATTCGACATCAGGGAAGATCTTTGGTTCTTTCCCTGCCACTTTCAGGGCGATCCGGTCATGCCGGGCTGTCTGGGGCTTGATGCGCTTTGGCAGATGACCGGATTCTATCTTGGTTGGCTTGGCGAACCGGGCAAGGGTCGCGCAATCTCCACCGGCGAAGTCAAATTCACCGGGCAAATCACCCCCGCGACCACGCTGGTTGAGTATGGTGTTGACTTCCGCCGTGTGATGCGCGGCAAGCTGGTTCTCGGCATCGCCAATGGCTGGGTTAAGGCGGACGGAGAAACTGTCTTCAACGCGCAGGACCTGCGTGTCGCGCTGTTCCAGTAATTTGACCACAATTTTGCAGCAAGCGAAGCCAGCCGGTCTGCTCGCATTCGCTTGCGAGAGTCGGCGCTTGGCACCTATATGTGCCGCCAATCGCAAAAGAGAGGGCGAAGCATGAGACGCGTCGTGGTTACCGGAATGGGGATTGTGTCCTCGATCGGAAATTCAACGCAGGAGGTGCTGTCCTCGCTGCGCGAAGCGAAATCCGGTATTTCGCATTCGCCGAGCTTTGCTGAACACAATTTCCGCTCCCAGGTCGGCGGAATGCCCGATCTCGACCCATTTGAGATTCTCGATCGCCGCACCGCCCGTTTCATGTCGCAGGGAACCGCCTGGAACTACATCGCCATGGAACAGGCCATACAGGATGCTGGGCTTGAGGGGTCGGACGTAGATAACCCTCGCACCGGCATCATCATGGGGTCCGGCGGCCCGTCCACGCGAACCATCGTCGAGGCCGCACAAAAGACCATCGACTCCGGCTCGCCCAAGCGGATCGGCCCGCTCGCTGTACCCAAGGCCATGTCCTCCACGGCATCGGCTGTTCTTGCCACCCAATTCAAGATCAAGGGTGTGAATTATTCGATCTCATCGGCCTGCGCGACATCCAACCACTGCATCGGCAACGCCTATGAGACGATCCAGATCGGCAAACAGGACATCGTCTTTGCCGGTGGCTCCGAAGATTTCGACTGGACGATGTCGAATCTGTTCGACGCAATGGGAGCCATGTCATCGAAGTTCAACGACACGCCTGAAACGGCCTCACGCGCCTTTTCCGTTGATCGCGACGGCTTTGTGATAGCCGGCGGCGCGGGTGTGCTGGTGCTGGAGGAACTTGAGCATGCCAAGGCGCGTGGTGCGAAGATTTACGGCGAGGTCGTCGGCTATGGCGCGACATCAGATGGTTATGATCAGGTTGCTCCGTCTGGCGAAGGTGCGGTGCGCTGCATGAAAATGGCTCTCGAAGGTGTTGGCGAGACGGTCGATTACATCAACCCGCACGCCACCTCGACCGGCGTCGGCGACGCCAAGGAAGTCGAAGGCCTGCGCGAAGTGTTCGGTAGCGACAATTGCCCGCCATTCTCCGCCACCAAATCACTGACTGGGCATTCCCTGGGAGCGACCGGGGTACAGGAGGCGATCTATTCTCTGCTGATGATGAACAATGGTTTCATCTGCGAAAGCGCGCATATTGAAGAGTTGGACCCTGACTTTGCCGACCTGCCAGTCGTGCGCGAACGCCGGGACAATGTTGAAGTAAACACGGTCCTGTCCAACTCATTCGGCTTTGGCGGAACCAATGCCTCGCTGGTTTTCCAGCGTTACGCGTAACGGGTGGTCAAGCGTCATGAGTGAGTTGCAGTCCAATATCATGGCAGGCAAGCGTGGCCTGATCATGGGTGTCGCAAACGACCATTCGATCGCCTGGGGCATCGCCAAAACGCTGGCAGCGCATGGGGCGCAGCTTGCCTTCACCTATCAGGGCGAAGCGTTTGGCAAACGTGTCAAACCTTTGGCCGAAGCCGTCGGATCATCCCTGTTGCTACCGTGCGATGTTGAAGACCTTTCAACCGTGGATGCCGTGTTCGACACGCTGGGTCACGAGTGGGGATCGCTCGACTTTTTCGTACATGCCATCGGCTTCTCCGACAAGAACGAGTTGAAGGGCCTCTACGCGGATACGACGCGCGAGAACTTCTCCCGCACCATGATCATCTCCTGCTTCTCCTTCACTGAGACGGCAAAGCGTGCTGCGCAGCTGATGAAGGACGGCGGATCAATGGTCACCTTGACCTATGGCGGGTCAACCCGGGTGATGCCGAATTACAATGTGATGGGTGTTGCCAAGGCAGCGCTTGAAGCATCCGTTCGCTATTTGGCCACAGATTTCGGTCCGAGCAATATTCGCGTCAATGCGATTTCGGCCGGACCGGTGCGCACGCTTGCTGGAGCGGGTGTTTCCGACGCAAGGCTGATGTTCAACTATCAGCGCCGCAACGCGCCTTTGCGCCGAACGGTGTCATTGGACGAAATCGGCGGGTCGAGCCTTTATTTGCTTTCCGATCTGGGATCCGGCGTGACCGGCGAAGTGCATTTCGTGGATTCCGGCTATTCAACCGTGTCTATGCCGCGCCTTGAGGATCTGAAAGCGTCCGACAAGGGATAAACCCACGGTCCTGCGGATTGGGCGAAGACTACTGCACCATCGTCAGCGTGTTGCCTTTGATCTCAAAGGTTTTCAGCTTGTTCAAAAAGCTCATGCCCAGCAGCGTTCCGTTGAGCGAATGGTCGCTGAGAACAGCGGCCTGAACATTGCGAACAACAACACCGTCGATACGAATTTTGCGGATTGTGGCCGTGGCGAATTTCGTTTTGCCATTAGCCGTCGTGGCTGTGTGGCGAAAGTCGCTGTCGTTCAACCGAATGCCGATGCGGCGGGCCGTGCTGCGATTGATGGCGACGGATGTCGCACCCGTATCAACCAACACGCGCACATTGCGACCATTGAGCAGCGCGTTGAACGTGAACTGGCCGTTGCGACGGTAACCCACGGCGCGCCGATCACCGCTCGGCTCTTCAGCGGCGGTCAGTTTGGCCGCTTGAACCATGTCCGTCGATTGCGCCTGCCGATCGGGCATCAGACCGAAATGCTGGGGAAAGGCTGCGGCCACACAAACGGCAAGCGCTGCTCCCATAAGCACCCTGAACATGCACAACCTCGACACAAAATTGTCCGGTTGGCACTGTCAACGATGGAACTTAAGAGTTCAGTGAACGCAAAGGAAAACCGCTCATTATCCTTAAGGGTGCGTTAAAGGCGAGATTTGCTCTAAATCCAGCCGCCATCGAAGACATAGGCCTGATTGGTTGCCGCCCCTGCTTCATCGGACGCAAAAAAGAGCACCGGGCGCGCAATGTCGTCAGGAAGCAGATGACGCTTCAGGCACTGGCTCTTCATCAGGTCCTTTTCGCTTTCTTCGGTGAGCCAGAGCGTCTTTTGCCGCTCGGTCATAATCCAGCCCGGCACCACGGAAAGAACGCGGATATTGTCACCGCCAAAATCACGCGCCAGCGACCGGGTAAGGCCGAGCACCGCAGACTTGGCCGCCGTGTAGCAGGCCATACCGCCTTGCCCGACCATCCAGGAGGTTGAGCCCATATTGATGATAGTTCCACCGCTAAGCGCTTGCATGTCTGGAATCACAGCCTGAGCCGCAAAGAATTGATGTTTGATGTTGACGGCGATGCGCTCGTCGAAAAATTCCGGCGTGATGTCTTCAAACTTGTGCCGCTGATCATGGGCTGCATTGTTGATGAGAATACCGACCGGACCGAACCTCTCGCGAATTGAGCCGATGGCGGCCTTCAAAGCTTCAGTGTCGGTTATGTCGCAAGCCACGAACTTGACCGTGTGGCCTGCCGAAACGAGCCGCTCGACAAGCGCCTGACTCGCTTCCTCGGCAATGTCCACAAATCCAACACGCGCGCCCTGTTCAGCGAAGCGCGACACGATTGCCTCACCGATGCCGCTGCCACCGCCGGTCACGATCACGGTCTTGTCGCGCAGGCTTGGATAGGTTGCGATGTCACTCATGGGTCAAAGTCCTATTTGGTGCCATACATGCGGTCGCCAGCATCGCCAAGGCCGGGCAAGATGTAGCCTTTCTCGTTGAGATGGCTGTCGATGGCAGCCGTGTAGATGGGGACATCTGGCAGCCTCTCGCGGAAACTGGCAATGCCTTCCGGAGCGGCCAGAAGGCACAGAAAGCGGATGTTCTTTGCACCGCTTTCCTGAAGCTTCTCAATGGCCGCGGTTGCGGAATTGGCCGTTGCAAGCATCGGGTCGACCGCGATGACAAGACGGTCGGACAAGTCCGTCGGCGCCTTGTAGTAATATTCAACCGCTTCCAGCGTTACCGGGTCACGATAGAGCCCCACATGCGCAACGCGCGCTGAGGGCACGAGATCGAGCATACCCTCCAGCAATCCGTTACCTGCCCTCAGTATTGAGGCGAAAACCAGCTTCTTGCCCTTCAGCACAGGCGCATCCATCGCCTCCATCGGCGTGTGGATCGACTTAGTGGTCAGCTCCAGATCGCGCGTCACCTCATAGCAAAGAAGAAGCGAAATCTCACGCAGCAATCGACGGAAAGACCCCGTCGAGGTCTCCTGATTACGCATAATCGACAATTTGTGCTGCACGAGCGGATGATCGACTACGGTGACGCCTTGCATCACATCATCACTGGCTTGATCGCTCATACTTAGGCTCCCATCATGGCGACGACTCGCCCGCGCACTTTTCCGTCCACTATGTCATGCGCGGTTGGAATGAGATCTTCGAAGGAAATCTCTGTCGTCAGGCTGGCCAGTTTATCGCGGTCCAGATCGCTTGCCAGTCTGGACCACGCCTCCTCGCGGATCGATTTGGGCGCCATAACGGAATCGATGCCCAACAGGCTCACGCCACGCAAAATGAACGGCATCACCGTGGCGGGCAGATCAAACCCTTGTGCAAGGCCACAAGCCGCGACCGCACCCCCATATTTGGTTTGGGCCAGAACATTGGCCAGCGTTTGGGACCCAACCGCATCCACCCCGCCAGCCCAATTTTCACGTCCCAGAGGCTTGCCCGGTTCCGAAAGGGTGTTGCGATCGATGATCTCGCCGGCACCAAGGTCTTTCAGAAAGGCCTCTTCTTGCGGGCGGCCGGTAGACGCGATGACATGATAGCCAAGCTTCGCCAGAATGGAGATCGCAACCGAACCGACCCCGCCATTGGCACCTGTCACAATGATTGGGCCGCGATCCGGCGTGATCGCATGATTCTGCAAGGCCAGCACACACAGCATGGCGGTATAGCCGGCGGTGCCAATGGACATCGCTTCCTTGGCCGAAATGTTGGCCGGACGCTTGATGAGCCAGTCACCCTTTACCCGTGCCTTCTCGGCATAGGCACCCCAATGGGTTTCGCCGACGCCGAAGCCGTTGAGGATGACATCATCGCCAACCGCAAAATCTTCGTGGGACGAGTCGATCACCTTGCCCGAAAAATCGATGCCCGGAATCATGGGCCAGTGGCGAACCACGGGCGATTTTCCGGTAATGGCCAGCCCATCCTTGTAGTTGACGGTCGTCGCTTCGATGGCAATGGTGACATCACCGTCCATCAAGTCGGCGTCGTCGATTTCGGTCATTTCAACCGATTGCTTCTTGTCCTCATCACGGCTGATGAGAATGGCTTTGAATTTTGACATGGACAGTCCTACTCGCTCTTTCTGTCCGGCTCGCCACTTCGGCCGGAGAACAATTCATCGATGATGATGGCAATCGCACCGATGGTGATGAATGAATCGGCAACATTGAAGACCGCAAAGGCCCAATTCTGTGTGTGAAAATAGAAGAAGTCGACCACCTGACCTCGCGCCATTCGATCAATCAGATTGCCGATTGCTCCGGCGAAGATCAGCGCAAAGCCAAGATGGGCAAGCTGCTTGTGAACCGGAACTTTTCGCCACAACCAATACAGGCCCGCCAAAATGACCAAAGTCATCACGATCAGGCCGGTATTGCCCACCCAGCTTAGCGCGGAAAAGGCAACGCCCTTGTTATACGCCAGAACCAGCGAAAAGACCGGTGCGATCGGTGTCAAAACACCAAACTCCAAAGTGGTTTCAGCAACATATTTGGTAAGCTGATCGACGATGACGAGCGCAAACACGATGATGAAAAGCGTTCTTCGCAATTTCATGAAGAGCCTTACTTCGTTGGGCCAAGTGCGTGGCTGCGCGCCGCAAACACCATGATTCCGGTGGCGACGGCTAGGTTTAGCGAATCCGCCTGGCCGTTCATAGCAATCAGTGCCAAACGCGAACAGGATTGTACGAGTTCCGCGGGCAGGCCCTGTTGTTCGTTGCCCATCAGGAGAATCTCCGGCGCAGAGGCATAGTCCAGACTGCGGTGATCCGTCGCCGCCTCCAGATGCGTACCGGTGATGTTGCCGCCCTTGCCGCGCCAGTCATCAGAAAATTGCTGAAAGGCATCCACATCAGCGGTGACAATGGGAACATGAAAAAGCGACCCCATCGTCGCCCGCACGGCCTCCATCGAAAACGGGTCGGTGCAGTCGCCCACCAAAATGATACCGCTCGCACCAAACGCATCGGCGGCACGGATGATCGTGCCGAGATTTCCCGGATCGCGCACGCGATCAAGCGCAACCCAAAGCGCATCCTTGTGAGGCTTCACATCGCTGAGCTTTGCCATTTTCTGTTCGATGACCGAAACGACCGTCTGCGCATTATCGCGCCGCGTGATGGCACTCAAAACCTTCGCATTGGCGAGAATGATGTCACCGCCCTGGGCGCGGGATCGAGCTGCGATATCATCGATGCGCCTGGCAAGTTCCATATCCGTATCAGCAGGCTTGCTGCGAATGAGTTGGCGGATCGTCCAGCCGCCCTCCAACGCATCGGCCGCGAGTTTCAGCCCTTCGGCGATGAATAGGCCTTCCCGTTCGCGGTGCTTTTTCATAGAAAGCGCGCGGATGGCTTTGATGCGCGGATTGGCCGTGGAGGTGATCTCTTCGACGCGCCCCGCTTCTCTCATCGTCATGGCTCACTGTCCCAGGCAACAGCCTCACCGACAAAGCGTGAAAACATCGATGTCGACAAAGCGCGACCGTCAACCTGTTGCCGCAGGATCAGTTCACCCGATTCCAGGCGCCCGCTCATCCCGGCAAAGGCCTCCTGCATCGCTTCATGAATGGCGAGATGCGAGGCACGAATGGCATAGGCCGTCAGCACGGTCATAATCGGTTGTTTTGATTGAAGGGCCCGCACGTCGTCGAGCAGATAGGGCAAGTCTTCAAAGAGTTGCCAGACTTCTCCCTTGGGTCCGCGACCAAAGGCGGGCGGGTCCAGCAAAATGATGTCATATGTGTTTCTGCGCCGCACCTCACGCGCGCAGAATCTGGCGGCGTCCTCGCAAATCCAGCGGATCGGCTTGTCGTCCAGCCGTGCGACCGACTGGTTTTCCCGTGCCCAGCCGATCGCCTTCTTGGATGCATCAACATGGGTGACATGCGCTCCGGCACGCGCTGCAACCAGTGACGCGAGGCCAGTGTAGCCAAACAGATTGAGCACTCGCACGGATTGGTCTGGTGCGGCCCTGGTGATGGCACGTTGCAAACCCTGCCAATGAGCCGCTTGTTCGGGAAAGACGCCTGTGTGGCGAAAGGAGGTAAAGCGCCCCAGATAGTTCAGACCATCGAAGGCGAGTGGCCATGTTTCCGGCAATTGTTCATGGCCTGAAAGCTTGGGATAGCGCCAGCGACCACGCCCCTCTTCGTCGGTGTCACCGGAGAAATGAGCATCCGCCTTGGCCCATTCCTCCTTGCCAAGGCTGGGGGCCCATATGGCCTGCCCTTCCGGTCTCCTGATCAGCAATTTTCCATAGCGTTCAAGCTTTTCGCCATGCCCGGTATCGATGAGTGCATAATCCTCACTCGCGGCGCTCTCCTCGACAAGGCCGATGGTCTCTGGAAGCCGGGCACCCGCACGAGCAACACGCGGCGCGCGCTGGGCTTCCGCAGGCCTTGAAGACGTCTCGGCAGACGATGCCGTTTTCCCGTGCTCTGCGACTTTCGACGTCTTCACCGGACGCTTGCGATTTTGCTTGAATGCAGGCTTGGCCATGTGAGTGTGTCGGTGTCCTGACCGTGTCGCCTATTGGCAATCGCCGCAAAGCGATGTTTATGTGAAATCAAGCGGCCAAGAGAGAGGAGACCCGCCCAATGGAAATGTCTGGAAGCCACATGATCCCGGCCGAAAGAGAGCGCGTCTGGGAGGCCTTAAACGACCCGGACATTTTGCGCGAATGCATTCCAGGTTGCAAGGAACTGGAGAAGACATCCGACAATCAGATGTCGGCCACGGTGGTTGCCAAAGTCGGTCCGGTGAAGGCCACCTTCAAGGGAGAGGTCACGCTCGAAAACCTCAATCCACCGGAGAGCTACACCATCGTTGGCGAAGGCAAGGGTGGAATAGCGGGTTTTGCGAAGGGCGGCGCCGATGTGACGCTGACGGCGATCGATGGCGGCACACAGCTGGATTACAGTGTAGAAGCGAAGGTCGGCGGCAAAATCGCTCAGCTCGGTTCCAGGCTGATCGATTCAACAGCCAAGAAACTAGCCAATGAGTTCTTCACGAACTTCTCTGAAAAACTCGGCGGAACAACCGAAGCGGTATGACCGCAAGATCACAATTGGGACTGCATTAACGGTTCCTAAATTGCATTGTCTGTAGGGCTTTCCTGGAGAGCGTCGGCTCGAAAGGTATGCGGCAGCCATGATGATGGCACCAGGAAGTCCTCATCTTAGGGCGGTGCTGGTCGAAAACGATCGGCGCGGCGAGCGTGCGATTGCGCTGTTTCAGGCACTGATCGCCTTCATCGTCTTTGCGTTTCACTTCGCCTCCGCCCTGCGCAATGAGTGGTCAAGCTTCAGTCCAATCACGCTGCTGGCTGCCGGCGCAATTCTGATCGCCTGCGCACTGCGCTGGCTTCTGGCGCGACGCAAGACACTGCCCGAAGGTCTGCTCAATCTGCTCACCATCGTAGACGGTGCGCTGATCTATTCGCTGATCGTTTCCTACAGTTTCGCATATTCTCTGCCTCTTGAATCCACATTCAAGGCGCCGTCACTGATTTTTCTGCTCCTTTACACCGCTGCGCGGGTCATCAAGCTTGATCCGGTTCCCGTTCTCTTTGCAGGCATCACAGTGTTGACCGGCTGGTTCGGGCTGTTGGCGATGTCGGTCCTGTCAGGCGCACAGGTCACGACCTCATACCGGGAGTTCATCACCGAAGGCACGTTGCTCATTGGTGCCAATGTGGAAACTGCTGCGGGCTACGCTGCCGTGCTCGTGGCGCTCATGGCAGCGGTAACCTATGCCAGACGCATTCTTGCCGGGAGTGCGGATCTGAAAGACCTCGAATTGGCCAAGCAAGAGGCTGAGGCGATTGCGGTGCGACAAGCCGCCATGTTCGCATCTTCAAGAGACGGACTTGTTGTCGTCGATCAGCACGGCATGATCGAACAGGTCAATCCGGCGCTGGAAGACATGTTTGGCTATCCCAAATGCCAACTTATTGGAAACAGCGTCGCGATTCTCATGTCGCCCCAAAACGCGCAAAAACTGGCAGCGAGCATTGACGGTTTCGTGCGCTCGGGCCATTCGGACCTTGTCGGAAAACCCTTTCAGTCCGAGGGAATTGCGAGCAATGGCTGTTCCTTCCCTATCGAATTGACGATCAGCGATCTCACTATCGCTGGCGAGTTCAGGTTCACCGGCATCATCCGCGACATTACCGAAAGGGTGCGCGCGCAAAGCAGCGAACGTGCTGCATTGGGAAAATTTGAAGACGTTGTGAACGCAGCGATGGACGCCATCATCATAATCGATGAGGAAGGAACCATCGTCGAGTTCAATCCCGCAGCGGAGGAGATATTCGGTTTCAGCAGCCGCGATATTGTGGGCCACAACATGGCCGACACGATTGTCCCGAAGCATCATCGCGAAGCGCATCAGCGTGGCATGAGGCGGTTTCTGCGAACCGGAGAGGCCCGTGTTCTCAATCGCAGGGTCGAACTGGATGCGCTGAAGGCGGATGGAACGTCCATTCTGGTCGAGCTTGTGATCCGTGAAACCTATGGAGAAGAGGGGCGCCGGTTCTTCGGCTATATGCGTGATATCACCGCAAAAAGGGCAGCCGAGAAGGAATTGGTCGAAGCCAAGGAACAGGCGGAAATCGCCAACCGCGCAAAGGCCAGCTTCCTGGCCATGATGAGCCATGAGATTCGAACACCGCTCAATGGTGTTCTGGGAATCCTGAACCTTTTGTCGGAGACCGATACGAAACCGGAAAACGCCAAGCTCATTTCCACCGCACAAAGCTCCGGTCAGGCCCTGCTTGCAATCATCAACGACATTTTGGACTTCTCAAAACTGGAAGCCGGTCATTTTGGTCTCGAGGTGAGCTCATTTGCCTTGCACTCCCTGGTTGAAGGCATTCAGAATCTCGTTCGACTACAGGCGGAGCAGAAAGAACTGATGATTTCGGTGTCGATTGCAGACGACATCCCGCCAACACTGAGGGGCGACCAGGACCGCATTCGTCAAGTTCTTCTCAATCTGGTGTGGAATGCGATCAAATTTACCGAAGACGGCAGCGTTACCATTGAAGTCGATCTTCGTGACGATCGGGGCGGCCAATTCATCGTCTTTTGTGTCAGCGACACGGGCATCGGCGTTCCCGAAGATCAGCACGACCAGCTGTTCGCCGAATTCGCGACGATCGATTCCAGCTATGCGCGCAAATTTGGCGGCACAGGGCTGGGCCTGTCCATCTGCAAAGCACTGACCGAAGCGATGGGCGGCAGCATTGGATACAAAAGCAACGACCCGGTTGGATCGGTGTTCTGGTTCGAACTGCCGCTCGAAGAGGGCGATGAAGAGATCCCAAACAATGATGCATCAGCCGACGCAGCTCGCGCAATTTTGACACCCTTCGGCGGAATCAAACTGCTGTTGGCGGAGGACAACGCCACCAACCAGCTGGTGATCGGCAACACTTTGGAACGGCTGGGATGCTCCGTCGACATTGTCGAGAACGGACGAGAAGCCGTCGAGAGCGTGCGTGACTGGGACTATGACGCGGTGCTGATGGACGTTTCAATGCCTGAAATGGACGGCATCGCGGCAACGCGTGCGATCAAGGCCCTGGATGGTTCCAAGTCAAACGTGCCCATTATCGCGCTGACCGCTTACGCCCTTGCCGAAGACCGGCAGCGCGTTTTCGACGCAGGTATGAACGATTTCGTTGCAAAGCCCGTTGCACGAATGGAGCTTGCAAAAGCCATCGCCAGGCAATTGTCCAGCAGCACCCCGAGACACATTGGGCCAGAAGATGTGCCACCGCTTTACGATGAACTGGTCCTCGAAAACATCCTGTCGGATATGGATGAGGAATTGCAGGCACGCGTCATCTCGGAATTCGAGAACGACATCACGAAACATTTGAACGCGATGCTCAAAGCCACCCAAACCAAAGACAGAGATGCTTTCGAGCGTGCAACGCATGGTCTGAAAGGCGTGAGTGGCACTTTTGGCGGGCTGGAATTGTCTCAACTTGCAGCCAAAGCCAACACAGATACGCGCAACGGCAATACGGCTGATGCCTTTGCTGCGGCGCCCGAAATCGAAAGCAGCGCTCACTCCATGATGGCTTCCATAAAAACACGTGCTCTTGAAACGCAGGAGGTCGCGTCATGACACAATCCAGCGCTGATATTCTCATTGTCGAAGATGCGATCTCCATCGCGCTTACCTACGAATCCTGGTTGAAAAGGGCTGGATTGAGCTCCCTTCACGCTGCGACTGGCGAAGAAGCACTCAATCAACTGCGAAATGGCACGTTCAAGGCCGTCCTGCTGGACCTTCAATTGCCGGACATTGATGGTTTTGAGATCATGAGTGTCATCCGCGCCGAAGACATTCCCGTCACCGTCGTTGTCGTCACGTCAACCGGATCGATCAAGACGGCCGTCGATGTCATGAAGGCGGGGGCCTATGACTATGTGGTCAAACCGGCCGCGCAGGAACGGTTGCTGACGACGGTCCGAAACGCCATGGAGCGCGAGAAACTTCAAAGCGCAGTTAAAGAAATCACCAGGCCGTATCAGCGGGCCAATGTGGGCGGCTTCATCGGCTCATCCCTGCCGATGATTGCAGTCTACAAGATGATCGAGGCGGTGGGACGCTCCAATGCCAGCGTCTTTGTGACCGGCGAAAGCGGCACCGGCAAAGAGGTATGTGCGCAGGCGATACATTTGTCGTCAGCACGCAAGGACAAGCCGTTCGTTGCGCTCAACTGCGCGGCGATACCCAAAGACCTTATGGAATCCGAAATCTTCGGGCATCTCAAAGGCGCTTTCACGGGAGCGACTTCCAGCCGCGAGGGTGCAGCCATGGCCGCCAATGGTGGAACGCTGTTTCTCGATGAGATCTGCGAGATGGATCTGGCCCTGCAGTCCAAACTTCTGCGGTTTTTGCAAACTGGTACTGTTCAGAAGGTTGGCAGTGACAAGGTCGAAAAGGTGGATGTGCGAATCGTCTGCGCAACCAATCGCGATCCGCAAGAGGAAGTGGAAAGGGGAAGGTTCCGCGAAGATTTGTTTTATCGCCTGCACGTCGTCTCGATAGAGCTGCCGCCGCTGCGCGAACGCGACAATGACGTGGTTGAAATTGCAAAATCTCTGCTCACTCAGATCTCGCCGGAAGAAGGCAAGGATTTTGAGGAGTTCAGCGCCGATGCGGAAGCGGCACTCAAGGCGCATCATTGGCCCGGCAATGTGCGTGAGCTGCAAAACACGATCCGAAAAGCTGTGATCTTGAACGAAGGTTCAACCCTGACTGCCGAAATGCTGTCCTTCGGGCCGCGCGGGGCAACGGCAGGCTGCTTCGCGCAAATCCAATCTGCACCCGAGACGGATGGAGATCCACAAATCACGCTGCAGATCGGACAGCCCTATGACGCCATGGAACGGCATCTCATTGAAGCGACGATCGCGCATTGTGACGGGAGCATTCCAAGAGCGGCAGAGCTTCTGCAACTCAGCCCTTCAACTGTCTATCGCAAGAAGGAAAGCTGGGCGGGAGTGTAAAGCAAACACCGTCCGCAACGCCGCTTCAAAATGCAAATTGGATTTTGCGGTTTGCATTTTGGCAGACTGAAGAACACCACAACACTATGTAATATATGGATTTTATCTCTGGCACACTTCTTGCAAAATAATTGTTGACCCCTCAAGCGGAGTTCGGCATGAAAGTCGTCAGAGAGAAACCTAGCCAGCGTCGCCACCACCGCGTCAATGCGCCGATGAAGGTGATACTTGACGATGGAAGCGTGCTCACAGCTACGGATTGGAGCCTTGGAGGCCTGCGCCTTGACGGCTATCCTCTGGAGTTGCCCGCCAACAAGGTCAAACAGACTCTCACCCTTCAGGTTCCCTTTCAGGGTTTTGACATCTCCTTTGAGGTCGACGCCTATGTGGTTCGCGTCATCAAGGAAAGCCACGGCGTATGCTACGAATTTGGTGAGCTGAGCGAACGCGCTCGCGACCTGCTCAACCACTTTATTGATGATCTTGTGCGCGGCAATATGGCGAGCGTCGATGACACGATCTGCCGTATTGACGTTCCCGTCACACCGATTTCCACCAAGCCCGACCCAAACCCGGCGAGTGATGCTCCCGTCAACCGTTTACCGGTCAAGACAATCGTCATGACGGCCTTCTACTCGATCCTGGGTCTGCTGACATTCGGCTATCTCGGCGTCCTCATGTATTCAAACACGATGCGTATGGAAGTGCGCTCCGCCGTGGTTTCTGCACCGCTCGCAACCATCAAGATGCCCATTGACGGGATCATTCGCCCGGTCCGTTTCGAAATGGGCGCAAGTGTTGAGCAAGGCCAGGAAATCGCCCGCATAGAAAATGCGCGCTTTGAGAGCGATCTGACCGAGAAGCGTATCGAGCTGGATGCGGCCCTTCGCGACCAGCGCCGCGCTCAACAGAAGTATCGCATCGAAGAAAACCGCATGAAGCTGTATCAGGTGATCAGCCGCACCGACAGGCAAATTGCTGAAGCAAAGGTGACGTCCGCTCGCGAAGCGCTTGAGGCCGCTGACACAGCCTATGAGCGCCTTGCCAAGCTCTACAAGAAAAAGCTTGTGACGGCCAACAAGCTGGAACTTGCGACGAAGGAACGGGCACAGGCCGAATCCCGGCTGAAAGATGCTGAATACGAGCTTGAGCGGACAACGGCCATGGATTCCGTCTCGGGCCGCAAGCATTTCAATCACAAGGAGTTTGTGGCCGATCTCGATGTGTTTGCCCTTGAAATCGAAGAAGCAAACTCGCGCGTGAAAACGATTCACATGCAGTTGGAGAAGCTGGAGCGTCAGCGCACAGCGATGTCGATCCTGGCTCCCTATGATGGCAAGATCGTCTCGCTTCAACAGGCCGCGCACACAAATGTGCTGCGCAACGCTCCCCTCCTGACCATCGAGCAGCGCGTGGAACCGACTGTCACCGCATTTCTGGATCAGGAACAGGTGCTCAATGTTGGTCTTAATGACGAAGCCAAGGTTTTCCTGCCGTCACTTGGCCAGCACATCGAAGCCAAAGTCACCATGATCGACCGAAACTCGACATTCATCAATTCGGACCGCTCGCACTACTCTTGGAAGGACGGACGTGAGAAGAGCGCCGCTGTTTCGTTGCGACTCAACCTGTCGGCAATCCCCCGCGATGAAATCAGCGCCGGCCTGCCTGCCGTGGTGGTGTTTTCAAAACGCCAGACCAACGACATCTATCACAGCATCAGTTCAGTCCTGACCTGGTCCGGCAGGGAGCAATTCGATGGACAGTCGATTTGATCGGGTCCGCTACCATACGGCAAGCAATGTCGATGATCCGACCTACTGGCCCAAAGGTCTGCAGAAATGGACGCCGGCCATTCTGTTTCAGATTTTCCTTTATGTTGCCGTCTGCCTGATCATTCTTCTGACGATTCCCAATTCGTTGTTCGACCCGGTCACGCTGAGCGTGACGTTCACAATCGGTGGCTTGGGGCTGTGGCGCTATGGCTGGTGGTTCACCCATGCGGTTCGAGCAACCATCTATGGCCGGTTCGTCTATCCCAAAATGCGCAGCGAGGGCCAGAAAATCTGGAACAGCGGTTGGCGACCACGTCACATGCATTTCATGATGACCACCTATCGCGAGCATCGCGAAATCACTGAGATGGTTGTGCGCTCCATCGTCAAGGAGATTGTGGCCTCCGGCGTTCCAGGCACCATCTGGCTTGGGTCCTCTGATCGCTATGACGAAGACATCATTCAGGACTTTTTGTACCGCGAAGCACGAGATGTGGACATCACATTGCGCATCATTCGCCAGAATGTATCCGGCAAGCGCGCCGCAATCGGTCTGGTGCTGAGGGCAATGTGTCGCTTGCCCGTTCTGGACGATGATCTCGTCATCTTCATGGATGGTGATTTCGTGCTTGCCGAGGGCGCGGTGAGCCGTTGCATGCCGCTGTTCAAGCTCTATCCGGATCTTCAGGCCTGCACGACGGATGAAGAGGTCATCTGCATCGGCCCGCGTTGGATCGAAACCTGGCTGAAGATGCGCTTCTCGCAACGCCGCCTGGCCATGCAAAGCCACGCGCTTTCCGGCCGCGTTCTCACCTTAACCGGCCGCATGTCGGTTTTTCGCGCCAAGAATCTCAAACAGCTTGAGTTCATTCGTCTGCTGGAAGCAGATCATCTGGAGCACTGGTTGTCTGGAAAATTCCGGTTCCTTTCCGGCGACGACAAGAGCACCTGGTATTACATGCTCAAACAGGGCAGCCACATGCGCTACGTACCCGATGCGCTTGGCTACACGATCGAGGTGATCGAAGGCTCCGGTATGGAGCGCATGGTACAGAATTTTCGACGCTGGTCGGGCAATATGCTGCGCAATGGTTCACGCGCCATCAAGCTTGGCCCACGCGCGATGCCCTTCTTCATCTGGTGGTGCCTGGTCGACCAACGTCTTTCCATGTGGACGATGCTTGTGAGCCCGGTTCTGGCTGTTTCCGCGACCTTCCTTTCCGGCTTCAATTACATCATTGGCTATCTTGTGCTGATCGCTCTGAGCCGCCTTCTGCTGTCGCTGTTTCTGTTTGGTTATTCGCGCCGCGTCGAGATGTCTTACCCATGGATTCTCTATCTCAATCAGCTCATCAATGCCTCGGTGAAGGTCTACTGTATCTTCCGCTTGTCGAAGCAGCGCTGGTCCAACCGCGGCAACCAAACGGCAGGCGGCGACGGCTCGCAGCTTCTTGAGCTGTACCGCATGTGGATGGCTCGCTGGTGCACCATGGTTGCCGTCACCCTGCTGTTTGTCGGCACGGTTCATTACACAACATTGGTGGACCTGCCCTCGGCTGAGGAACTGCGCGATATCTTGCCTACCCTTGCTTCGCTGTGAGCTTGCAAATCGCAATTGCAGAATGCGAGACCGTGCGCCGACACGACATAAAAAGCATATAACATATTGAAAAAACGTCGAATATTTTTGACCGTTGATGGCACAACATTTGCATCGCGTGTTGCAAATCCTCTCTTACGCGCGGAAGCCAACAATGCCCGGTCGGACTTCAAAACGCCTTCAATATGCCAGTTGCGGCGGATTGTTGCTCGCCGCCGTAATGCTCGGCGCTACACCGGCATGGCTAAATTACTCCATTGATCCCTATGAGATGTTTCGCAGCGGGCAGCTCAGCAAGGCGCAGCGCGAAACAGCTGAAAAGAAACACTACCCGCTTTGGAAATTCGCTCATTACAAGCGCGATGCACAGATCGTCATTCTTGGCGACAGCCGCGCTCGTGCGCTGCGCGACAAGTACTGGTACGAATATGGCGCAGCACCGGCCTTCAACTTTGCCTATGGCGGCGGCACGATCCCCGAGATTCACTCCACTTTCCAAGCCATCAAGAACGATCCAAAACTCAAGACGCTGGTCGTTGGCATCCAACTGCGCAGCTTGGATGAAACGCATAAGGGCGGTCTCAATCGCGTGCCTGAAGCGCGCAAGGCAACTGCGTCACCTGTCGCCTATCTGAAAAACTGGTTCGTGGCCAAGCAGTCCTGGCGGGTCTTGAAGGAACGCAATCCCTGGCTGGCGAAAACCATGGAAACGCTGACCCCGTCGCTTGTGAACGACGTCCTGGCGTCCAGTCTGGGCGAGCCGGGCCAGGCCGATGCCGACACACTGTTGCTGCCGGATGTCGTTTCAGCAAACGCGTCAAATTTGCCGGCGCGTGAACTGCCTCCCAAATTTGAACGGCAGGTGACGCGCAACGCCCGTTCCGACTGGAAGGGCTTTCAGTTTTCCAGCCGATATATGGGCATGGTGGAAGAGATGGCACAATGGGCGGACGCTCGCCCCGATCGCCGCCTGATCTTTGTCATTCCGCCCACGGTTATCGAAATGCAGCACACGATCGACGCCTATGGTCTGACGCGCATGAACGATCTGTTTCGTCGTGAACTGACTGCCCTGGCTCCGGTAATCGACCTCGACTTCGACAGCGCGATCACACGTGACCTCGGCAACTTCACCGATGCCTATCATTTCAACTCAAAAGTGGCCCGGCGAATTGTTGGCGAAATCATGACTGTGCTTGGCACTAACGAACAGCAGGCCAAGCGCATTGAAAGGAGACGCAAGACACTGCGTTGCCCGTCACCGGAGCGTACTTTGACACCCGCGGCGGACAGCTTTGTTGAAGGGCAGTCCTGCCGTGTGTGGACTGAGGTGACCCATGGCTAACGCAGAAACGAAGACACATCTCAGCACAGCCAAACGCTCCATCATCATCGCAGGGTTTCTGGGCGCTCTGTGCTGTTCCGCGCTGCTTTATCCCTCCACGCGGTCCGGCGTCGGCGATCTCAATAGCGAGATCACCAAACAGGCCTTCAGCGAGGCGCGTACTTTGCGCAAGCAGGGAAACTGGGCAGAGGCCGCAACCGCATTCAAAGAACTCGCAGACCAGTCCAACCCCGAAGCCATGCTGGAATATGCCAAGCTTCTTGAACGAGGCAAAGGCGTAGCGATCAATGTCGACGAGGCACGCAGGACCCTGCTTCTTGCTGCAAAGCACAACTTCAAGAGAAATGGTGAAGCCGCATTTGAGCTGGCCAGACTGCTTGGCAAATCATCTGACAAGGACGATCTGGAGTCCTCTTTCGAGTGGTTTTCCCAAGCAGCCAAGCTCGGTTTTCAGAGGGCCCATGTAAAAATTGCAAGACACTATGCTTTAGGAATAGGTGTCCCGGTAGACAATGAAAAGGCACTGGAGCACTTTACAGTAGCAGCGCGCAGCAGCTCCACCAGAACGGTGCAGTCTTTCCTTGACGCCGTGTCCAAGGATGCCCGGCTGGCGGAAAACCTGCCCGACATACGCGGGCTGGTCGAAAATGTGCTGCCGTTCCTGGAAAAGGAAGCCTATGCCGGGCGCGCTACGGCTGCAAAGGCTTTGGGGCGGATCTATTTGCGTGGTCAGTTCAGGCCTCTCGATTTGGTCAAAGCTCGTTTCTGGCTTCGCCAGTCTTCCAACTATGGAGACGCTGGAGCAAAGGCCGAACTGGCAAGGCTCTTGCTCAGAAAAGCGAAAGACGGCCCGGACGCCCAGGAAGCATTGCGTTTGCTGAACGAAGCCGCCGCTGTAAATCATGCGGGGGCACTGACCGATCTGGGGCGCCTTCACCTTCTCCAGCGTTTCGGTCTGCCCCGGCCTGAAGCCGTAGAACTGCTCAGACGGGGCGCTGCTGCCACCCATCCCGGCTCGATGGTTGAACTGGCAAAGTTGTATCTTGCCGGCGATTTGGTCGAGAAAGATCCAGCCCGAGCGGTTGAACTTCTGGAACACGGCTCGAGGCTCGGCCACGCAGGGTCGCGCGGCCTATTGGCCAGAACCGTCGTCGCGCCGGACATGGTCGAACTTCGGTCCGCGGTATTTGCACAGCCTGAAACAGAGGTACCGGCAAGTGTCGAACCGATTTCGCGGACAGCCAAACAGGCACAACAAGCTGAACCGCAATCTGAGTTCACAGTCAACGAAGCGATACTTGGGCCAAACGCAACATCCGCTGATACGCTCATTGACGAGCCTTCACAAACATTACCGCTGACCGGCGCGACGGTTATCACCCGTTTTGGAAGAAAGAGCTAGCGGCATGGTCTTCTCATCGCTCGAATTCATCTATCTGTTCCTCCCGCCGGTGCTTGGCATCTTCCTGCTCTTGCGTTGGCTGCGGATGGAAAACGCCATCATCTGGTGGCTGATCGCGGCGTCGCTGGCCTTTTATTGCTGGTGGAGCCCGTTGCATCTGCTGCTGCTGCTGGGTTCGGTTGGCGCGAACTACGCGCTGCACCGCGTTTTGATACGCAGGAGGTCGCGGGCGCTGCTTGTCGTCGGCATTGTGGGCAATCTGGCGCTGCTCGCTTGGTTCAAATATGCAGACTTCTTGATTGGAAACATCGCAGCAGCATTTGGAGGCAGTCACGAGGCGCTCGGAGTCGTTTTGCCGTTGGCGATCTCTTTTTTCACGTTCCAGCAGATCTCATTCCTTCTGGACACGTGGCGTGGTCAACTCGAGGAGTGCGACTTCAAGCGCTACGTCCTCTTCGTCACGTTCTTCCCGCAACTGATTGCCGGTCCGATCGTGCTGCAAAAGGACACGATTCCGCAGTTCCAGCTTTCGAACTTTGTCAGCCGCACCGGTCTTAACCTGCTCGTTGGTGCGGCACTGTTTTGCATAGGCCTGTTCAAGAAGATTGTCCTGGCGGATGGTATCGCACCCTTTGCCAATGCAGCTTTCGCAGCAGCCGATGGCGGACAGACTCTGGCAATGGACGCAGCTTGGATCGGCGCCCTGGCCTACACATTCCAGATCTATTTTGATTTCTCCGGCTATTGCGACATGGCGCTGGGCCTTGCGCGCATGTTTGGCATCAAGCTACCGATCAATTTCAACTCGCCCTATAAGGCGCTTTCGATCAGCGACTTCTGGCGGCGTTGGCACATCACTTTGTCGCGTTTTCTGCGGGACTATCTCTACATCGCGCTTGGCGGGAACCGGTCCGGGATCCTCGGTCGCCACGGCAATCTGTTGGCGACAATGCTGCTGGGCGGTTTGTGGCATGGGGCGGGTTGGAACTTCGTCATCTGGGGCGGGCTGCATGGCAGCTATCTGGTCATCAACCATTTCTGGCGTGACCTTAAGGGGCGCTACCAGCTGCTCGCGATCGTGCCCACCCCGATCGCTATGATCGGCTCATGGTTCCTCACCATGCTGGCCGTTGTGATCGCATGGGTGTTCTTCCGCGCCGAGACTTTTGGTGGTGCCGTGGCGATGCTTCACGCCATGTTTGTTCCGTCCCAATCTCCACTCGTAGTCGAATCGGTCGTCCTGTTCAGCGATGCGGCATTCGCCGTCTTTGCCATCGCCATCATGTGGATCATCGTGACGGCAATGCCCAACAGCATCGAAATCACACGTCGCTATCGACCAGTCATCGATACGGCAAAAGAGCTGTCGAACAGCTTTGGTCAACGTGCCGCACTGTTGTGGACCCCGCGACCGGCCTGGAGTGTGGCGATGTCCGCAGTCGCCGTCGTGGCTCTGATTCAGCTCTACAGGCTCAACGATATGACGGAGTTCATCTACTTCAATTTTTGACGCCACCGGCATGTTTGACGAGGAGGCTTGGGGCGACGCCCTGAGCCTCTTTTTCATTTCGCTTGAACAGTTTCCACATCGCGAAAGCCAAAGCTGACCGAAATGCGAATCTGAATTCGCAATACGCAAACAAAGCCGCGAGATAGTAAGCCTGAAAACTCATAACTATTTGATTTTATTGTATTTTTCTATTTGGCACGCGACTTGAAATCTCGTTGACAGATCAATCAGTCAACGGATCAACATCATGAACGCTCTCGCTCTGCAAAACACTTTCGACTTTGTTCAACCGGTCAACGACGCTCCAAAATCAGCTCCGGCAGCGGCACCGCATATCTTGCGACCGATCTCTATCGTTGGGCTGGGTTATGTCGGCGCTGTGTCCACGGCCTGCCTCGCCGACCTGGGTCACAAAGTCATCGGGTGTGACGTGGACGCGATCAAAACCGATCAGATTGCCCGTGGCGTCTCGCCGATCCACGAGGCTCGTCTCGGTGAGTTGCTGGCCCAGGGCGTGGAGAACGACCTGATCAGCGCGACAAGCAACGTCGCCGACGCGGTCGCAAGAACGGACATCACCTTCGTCTCCGTTGGCACACCGACAAGCGAAGATGGTGGCTGCGACTACACCTACATCGAGTCTGCGGCGCGCGCCATTGGCGCAGGTCTGGCGCGCAAGAACAGCTACCACGTCGTAGTGATGCGCTGCTCCATTCCCCCGGCAACCACAATGAATGTGATGGTGCCGGAGATCGAAGCCGCTTCCGGCTTGAAGATGGGCGAGGACTTCGGCGCTTGTTTCAACCCTGAATTCCTGCGCGAAGGCACAGCGGTTGCCGACTTCAACGAGCCGCCCAAGACGGTGATCGGCGCCAATGATGAGCGCGCAGCCGACATGCTCAAGGCCGTCTATGCCCCAGTTGACGACAACATCATCACGACATCCATTGAAGTCGCTGAGATGGTCAAATATGTCGACAATGTCTGGCACGCAGCAAAGGTCTGCTTTGCCAACGAGGTTGGACGTGTCTGCAAACCGCTGGCGATCGACTCCCACAAGGTGATGGACATCTTCGTGCAGGACACGAAGCTGAACCTGTCGCCCTATTATCTGAAGCCTGGCTTTGCCTATGGCGGCTCATGCCTGCCCAAAGAAGTGCGCGCTGTTGCTCACCTTGCCGAAAACCTCGGCATTGAAACACCGCTGATCAACAGCCTTGCCGAAACCAACAAGACGCAAATCGAGACTGCAACCGAGATGGTGCGCCGTTCAGGCGGCAAGAAAATCGGTTTCCTCGGTTTGGCCTTCAAGGCTGGCACGGATGATTTGCGCGAAAGCCCGATCCTGGAAGTAATCAACACGCTGATCACCGAAGGTTATGACGTTGCTGCACATGATCCGGCTATCAATGCCGAAACACGAGTGGACAATCAGTTCTCCTATGTCCGCCATGTATGTCCCCATCTCGAACCTGTGGTCGAGGCCCTGCCTTCGCTTCTGAATGACGACGCCCTTTCAATACTCGACGACTGCGATGTGGTCGTTGTCACGCAGCGTTCCGAAGACATCCTGAAACAAGTCGGCTCACGACTTGGCCGGGTCAAAGTGATCGATCTGGTGCGACTGTTTGGCGAAGCGCCGTCGATCCAAACCTATGAGGGCATCGGCTGGTAAGCCGCAGCATTCCACCTCCCCCACTCCCCCAGAATCATGGAATTGGAACAACACAATGAGCATAGACACTCCCATGAACATCACGCCCTGCTTAGGGACCAACGGCAACGACAATTTGATCGGAACGGGACGATCGGAAGTACTTTCTGGTGCCGCAGGTGACGATCGGATCCAGGGCCTCAGCGGGCATGATGAAATTTTCGGCGGAACGGGAAATGACCGTATTTTTGGTCAGGCTGGCAACGACATAATTTATGGCAATGGTCAGCCAACATATGTCGACATGTCAAATTTGAAGATGGTGCAAAGCACCACCGCAATTGTCACCTTCGTGAATGAGGGCGCCGGCTTTCGCAACGCTCTGGGCGTCTACGAGATCGGAAAGGATGGCACTATGCAGGATGTGCAAATCCTGTTTGCGAACGCCTCAAAGGCTGGAAGCGGCGGTGATTTGATTGCGGGAGAAAGTGCGGTGAAGTTCAACGTGTCTGCTGGGACGCAACTGGGCTTCTTCATTGTCCCGAACGGCTACGGCAAGGGAATTCAGAACAGAGATGCGTTGGATTCGGAGTCGGGCCGCTTCGAATTGCGAACTGCCTCCGGTGAGCTTGGTTCCGTTGATGGCAGACCCGTCGAACTCTGGCATGTCGACGATGCTTCTGGCAGCGAATATCGTATTGTCAGCCAGTTCGACGCAGCGACCTTTCATTCCGCTGTAAGCCCTGAAAACGATTTCGGCCTCAACCCGGACAATTTTCAGCATGTTGTCGGTCGAGCCAGCGCTGTGACAGGCGACCTGCTGATCGGTTTCGAAGATCTTTTCAACGGTGGTGATCGCGACTTCGACGACACAATCATCAATGTCCATCTTGGCAAAGCCAATATCGTTGCCCAACTTCCCCTCGGCGGTTCATCCAAAGAAACCAAGCCTGACAACGATCTTCTCTATGGGGGAGATGGTGATGATGAAATCCATGGCGTCTCTGGTAATGATGTCATTTATGGAGGACGTGGCAATGACGACCTTTCCGGAAACTCCGGTGATGACATCCTCCACGGAAACTCCGGCGACGACACCCTTTTTGGACATTCCGGCAATGATAAGCTGATCGGTGGGAGGGGGCAGGACAGTCTTTCTGGCAATTCAGGAGATGATAGCCTGTATGGCGGCCATGGTGATGACAAAGCATCGGGCGGAAGCGGTCATGACCGCATCGAAGGCAATGGTGGAGATGACAAACTCTCCGGCAATTCCGGCAATGACACCATCCTCGGTGGCAATGGCAGCGATGTAATCAACGGCAATTCCGGCAATGACAAGCTCATTGGTGGATTTGGAAGCGATGTGATCAATGGCCACACCGGTGACGATGCCTTGCAGGGCGATTCCGGTTGCGACCATCTTATCGGCGGTTCGGGAAATGATGTTCTTTCAGGCGGCGAACACAATGATCGTCTTTATGGAGGGTCCGGCCAAGACAAACTTCAAGGAGGTGTCGGAAATGATTACCTCAATGCCGGGTCAGGCGATGACTTGGTGATCGGCGGCTCCGGCAACGACAAGCTCTTCGGTGGATCGGGCTCCGATACGTTCGTGATGTCCGACTTCCTGGCCGGTGAGCGTGACGTGATCGGCGACTTCAAGGCCGAAGACACGCTCGATGTCAGCTGGTTCAGCCTTGGTTCAGTTGACGATCTGCTCGCCGCTGGTCGCCAGTCCGGGCACAACACGATCTTCACACTGGATGATGGTGTGCGCATTCAACTCAACAATTACGAGCTGGTCTTGGCGGCTGCCGACGATTTCATCGTCTGATGTGATGGCATAGCGCAATCTTGGGTCACCGAACTGTTTCGGCAGCTCATAACTTAAATTGCCGGGGAAGGCCGGGCCGCAAATTGTGGTTCGGCCTTTGCCGCTTCGATCTGCGAACCCAAAGCCTCACCATAATGTGAGACAGTGTAATTTCGCGATGCGCAGGGCTGATACTAGTTTGTGACCAGGCTGATAGCGTGCTTTCGGAGCTGGGTTCTGGTCGGCGGTTCCGGTTGTCAATTGTCATGCATCATCCGGCCCTGGAGGATTTCACAATGGCGTCTGGCAAGCCGATCGGAAATGAGCCGCAATTGCTTGGCAAACGGCACGACTATGCAGTTGAGCAGAACCAGGACGGGTTTCGCCAATCCGCGAACGATATTGGTTTTTCGCATGAGGAAGTGAAACAGTTGCAACGCCTTTATCCTGATCTTGATGCCGAATTCGGTTCCCCGGAAAAAGTCGAGCGAAAGTCTGACGGTTGAACGACGCGGCTTCTTGGCGATCCACCCCGCAATGATGACACTCGGCATCAATTCTGTGTTTGCAAAATGCCCGCAATGCCTTTGCAGCGGGCGAGGCTTTTGATCTATGCAGATTGACGTTTTGAGTGCCGAAACTTCTGGTCTTTGGCGATGACGGATATTGGATATCTGACGGCACTGGCCGCCGGGGCGATTTCATTTCTGTCGCCCTGCGTTTTGCCTCTTGTGCCACCCTATATGGTTTATCTGGCCGGTGCCTCGATCACTACACTAACCGACGAAGCACAGTCGCAGGCGGAAACGCAAGCCAGGACAGAGGCGCGGCGGCGCGCTCTATTGCATGCGCTGTTCTTCGTGATCGGCTTTTCCTGCGTGTTCGTCGCATTGGGCGCCAGCGCATCGACCATCGGCTTGCTGGTGCGTCAGTATCAACAGGTCTTGGCGGTGGTCGCAGGTGTCGTGATCATCATTATGGGTCTGCATTTTCTGGGCGTGTTTCGCATCGCCACTCTCTACAAGGAGGCCCGTTTTCAGGCCGGAGAAGGCGGCAGCGTCTTCGGTGCCTGGCTGATGGGGCTGGCCTTCGCCTTTGGCTGGACACCGTGCATTGGACCGGTTCTGGGTGCGATCCTCGCACTCGCCAGTGCGCGTGATTCCGTTGCGGAAGGTGCATTGATGCTGGCCGTCTATTCGGCAGGTCTTGGCATACCCTTCCTGCTGGCGGCTGCCTTTATCGGGTCTTTCATGAAATTCCTGGCGCGTTTCAAGAAACGTCTCGACACCGTTGAAAAGGTGACCGGCGGATTGCTGGTCTTAACAGGCGTGCTGTTTTTGACCGGCGGAATGGAACGCACCGCCTTTTGGCTTCTGGAAACCTTCCCCGTGCTCGGCACGCTCGGATAGCGACTTCGGTCTTTTCACCATCATGCTAGCGAAAAATTCGGATAGGGATAATTGACTCCTGTAATTAGAACAAAGTAAGAACATAATCCCATTCCTCACGCAAAGCAGGAGGCCGCACCATGCTGGCGCATCGTCTTGAAGCCAATGAGACGGCTCACGATCTGCCGCGTGATCAGTCAGGCGCGGACTCGCCTGCACCCGGCTGGACAAGCGGCCATGCTGTGCTCGATGCGCATCTCCCGCAGGGAGCCCTGTCGCAAGCGGCGCTGCATGAAATTGAACCCTTGCGGGCAACCGACATGCCTTGCCTGACCGGTTTTGCCTTCGCGCTTTTGTCGCGCCTGTTCACCATGGCTCCCATCGTGTGGTGCGTGACCAGTCGTCAGGTTGGCGATTACGGCCATCTTTATGCCTATGGGCTGCAACGCTACGGCCTGTCGCCCTCGCAGATCATTTTTGCCAAAGTGGACCATCCGCTGCATCTGCATTTTGCGCTCGAAGAGGCGTTGAAAAGCGATGGCGTGGCAGCCGTGATGGGCGAAGGCCCCTTGCCCGATTTCACCGGTTCAAGACGTCTTTCTCTGCTGGCAAAAACCCACAACCGCCCCTGCCTTTTGCTCAATCCGCAAGTCGGCGACGGCAAGGGGTCGGCCGCGCAAACACGCTGGCAGGTGCAGCCATTGCCCGGCGTCACAGACCCGCTCGACCCGTTTGGCCCCGGCCTGCCGACATGGTCTGTGGCGCTGGCACGATCACGCGGCGGCAGGCAGACATCGCAACCCAGAAGGATCGTGTGGAATGAGCAGACGCTTTCTTTTTGTGAGGCTTCCACATTTTCCAACACAGCTGTTCCAGAAAATGCAGGCCAGTCTGGCAGCTACACCACGGCCCTGGTGGGAAGAACCGGATGACGCGCCGGAAGATGAAAACAACGAAGACGCGCCGCTTGTTCTGGTCGATCACGGGGCGAAGGGAACTCGCATCAGCGCGTCCAGCCCGCAGGCCCTGGCGGTTGGCCTGTGGCCGGATATGAAGCTTGCCGATGCACGCGCCATGGTGCCGCTGATTCACGTGGAGCAGCATGACAAGGCCGCAGATGGGCGCGCGCAAAACAGGCTTGCCCATTGGATGATGCGCTGGTCGCCCAGCGTTTCACTTTACGGCGACAGGGGGTTTGTCCTCGACACGACGGGATGTGACCATCTGTTTGGTGGTGAAGAGGCGATGGCGCGCAGCATCATGGCACGGCTGGCGCAACTGGGTTTCACCGCGCAAGTCGCATTTGCCGACACGCCGGGAGCTGCCATTGCGGCGGCTCATTATGGCGGCAGCGCGTTGATCGTTCTGCCGCATGGGCATGATGTGCAATGCCTTGATGATCTCCCGGTCGAGGCGTTGCGGCTGGATGATGACAGCGTGCTGCTGCTCAAGCGCCTTGGCCTGAAGCGGATCGGGGATGTGCGGCCGCTCCCCCGGGCGGCGCTGGAGCGACGGTTCCGTGAAACGAAAGCCACCAGCAAGAAAACGAAAGACACAGGCAAGAAAGAGGCGGCAGGCCATGCAGCCCAGTCGGTGCAGATGCGGCTCGACCAGCTTTGCGGCACCTTGGCCGAACCCATGCAGCCCATCGCCACGCCGCAGCCTTTTCGGATGAGCCTGCAATGCCCCGATCTTGCGCTTGATCAACAAGCGGTTGAAGAAGCCTTGCGTCGACTGCTGAATGATCTTTGCCTTGCATTGGAGGCGGCACAGAAGGGTGGTCGCCTGTTTCGCCTCACCGCCTATCGCGCCGATGGTGGTACCAGCAGTGCGCAGGTGCGACTGTCGCAACCGGTGCGTCAACCGGCCATGATCGCAAGGCTGTTTCGCGAACATCTGCAGGCAATAGATTGCGGTTACGGCATCGATCTGTTCGCGCTGGAGGCGGGTGAAGTGCAAGAGCTTGACGCGACACAGCTTGATACGACGCAGGGGAGCATGGTGTCGGCCTGTAATGGCCAGCACAACACAACCTCGCTGATCGCCTTTGCCGATACGGTCAACAACAGGGCCGGGCCGGATCGTGTGCATCGCTATGAAATGCGCCAGAGCCATGTGCCGGAACGGGCGCAAAGGCCCGTCGCCCTTGCACAGGTTGAAACGCAAGGCGATGCCTTTGCCGCACAACTTCCCGCACTTTCAAGCCGCCCCTTGCGCCTCCTGCCAAGGCCCGAACCAGCCGATGTGACAGCAGCCCTGCCGGACAGCCCCCCCGCGCAATTTGTGTGGCGCAAGGTGTTGCGGCGTGTCGTGCGGGCGCGCGGGCCTGAGCGTATCTTACCGGAATGGTGGAAGGACAGCTTCAAGGCCAAACCCGGCGCGAGCTTTCGCGACTATTACGATGTCGAGGACGAACGGGGGCTGCGCTACTGGCTGTTTCGCGCAACGCGCGATGATCCAGTGATGGAGAACAGTCTTGAGGAAAAGGACGAGACACAGGATGATGACACGTCGGTCCAGACCATCCGACGCATCGCATGGTTCGTGCATGGCCTGTTTTGAGCCGCGACACCCATCATGTCCCGCCCGCGCGAAAACCCGCCCATCACCTTCAAGCGACCTGACACAGGAAAACGCCCGCCCGCATCAAAACCCACCGCGCCCGCCTATACCGAGCTGCAATGTGTGAGCAATTTTTCCTTCCTGCATGGCGCCTCGCATCCCGGCGAATTGGTGATTCAGGCCAAGGCGCTCGGCCATACCGCCATCGGCATTGCCGACCGCAACACGTTGGCCGGTGTGGTGCGCGCCCATACCGAAGCCAAGCGCGAAGACATGCAATTGCTGGTCGGCGCGCGCATCGATCTGATGGAAGGATTTTCGTGCCTGTGTTACCCGGTTGATCGCAAGGCCTATGGGCGGCTGTGCAAGATGTTGTCGGACGGCAAACGCTCGGCTGAAAAGGGCGCTTGTCACATTGAAATTTGCGATCTTGTGCGCCATGCGCAGGGCCAGGTGCTTATCCCATTGCCGCCGGATGATCTGGCTAATCCACATGCGCCCGACACGCATTTACGTTTTGCCGATCTGCTCCATCAATTGAAGACCGCGCAACCGGCAGGGCTGTGGCTTGCCCTGCACTGGCTGTTTCGTGGAGATGACAGGCGGCGCATGCGCGCCGTTGCCGCCCTGGCAAAGGCACAGGGGGTGCCTCTCGTTGCCACCAATGCCGTGCTTTATCATCACAGTGACCGTCGCCAATTGCAGGATGCCGTGACCTGCATTCGCGAAGGCTGCACGATCGACAAGGCCGGCTATCTGCTTCAAGCCAATGGCGAACGGCATCTGAAACCGCCGCAGGAAATGGCGCGGCTGTTCAAGGATTATCCGCAGGCGCTTGCCGCCACGCAGGAGATTGCCGCGCTGTGTTCGTTCAGCCTGGACGAGTTGCAATATAACTATCCCAATGAGCCGGTGCCACCCGGCAAGACGGCGCAGGCTCATTTGGAAGATCTCGTGGCAACCGGTTTGCAGGAGCGGTTTGGCAAGACCGTGCCCGACAAGGTGCAGGCTCTGGTGGACAAGGAACTCGCCCTGATCGGAGAGCTTGGTTATGCGCATTATTTTTTAACCGTGCATGACATCGTCGCCTGGGCCCGCGACAAGGGCATTTTGTGCCAGGGGCGCGGCTCGGCCGCCAACTCCGCGATCTGCTATTATCTCAACGTCACCGCTGTTGATCCTACTAAATCATCGCTTCTGTTTGAGCGTTTCTTGTCGCGCGAACGCAAGGAGCCGCCCGATATCGATGTCGATTTCGAACATGAGCGGCGCGAGGAGGTGATGCAATATATCTACCGGCGCTATGGCCGCCACCGTGCCGCGATTGCCGCAACGGTGATCACCTATCGGCCCCGTTCGGCGGTGCGCGAAATCGGCAAGGTGATGGGCCTGTCGGAAGATGTCACCTCCACTTTGGCTTCCACCGTCTGGGGCTCATGGGGACACGACATCCCCAAGGATCAGATCAAGGAAGCGGGGCTTGATCTTGACGATCCACTTTTGAAAATGACCGTCGATCTGACGCAGCAACTGCTCGGCTTCCCGCGACACCTCTCGCAACATGTCGGTGGCTATGTGCTCACCGAAGACCCGCTGGAGGAGATGGTGCCCATCGGTAATGCGGCGATGGAGGATCGCACTTTCATCGAATGGGACAAGGACGATATCGACGAATTGCGCATCCTGAAGGTCGATGTGCTGGCGCTCGGCATGCTCACCTGCATCGCCAAATGTTTTGCTGAGATCAAAACCCATTACGGCCAACACTGCACCCTGGCCAATATCGAACAGGATGATCCGGCCGTTTACGGCATGCTGCAACAGGCCGATGCGATTGGCGTGTTTCAGGTGGAAAGCCGGGCCCAGCTCAACATGCTGCCGCGGCTGAAACCGGCCTGCTTTTACGATCTTGTCATCGAGGTTGCCATCGTACGCCCCGGGCCGATCCAGGGCGACATGGTGCATCCCTATCTGCGCCGCCGCGACGGCAAGGAAGCAGTGAGCTATCCATGGCCGCAGAAATTTCCCAACCGCAAGGATGAGTTGCGCAACATTTTAGGCCGCACGCTTGGTGTACCGCTGTTTCAGGAACAGGCGATGCAGATCGCCATCGATGCGGCTGAGTTCACACCGGAGGAAGCCAACAAATTGCGCCGCGCCATGGCGACCTTTCGCAATGTCGGCACCATTCATTTGCTGCAACAACGCATGGTCTCAAAAATGATCGAACGCGGTTATGAACCGCAATTTGCCGCAAACTGTTTTGAACAGATCAAGGGCTTTGGCTCTTACGGCTTTCCCGAAAGCCATGCGGCGAGTTTTGCACAGCTTGTCTACATCTCTTCCTGGCTGAAGTTTTATTTTCCAGACGTGTTCTGCGCCGCTCTCCTGAATTCGCAACCCATGGGCTTTTACGCTCCGGCGCAGATCGTGCGCGATGCGCGCGAGCATGGCATCGAGGTGCGGGGCGTCGATATCAATAAAAGCGAATGGGACAACACGCTTGAAGGCCCCATGGAGGATGGCCGTTTCGCGGTGCGGCTCGGCTTCCGCCAGGTCAACGGCATGAAGAGGGAGGAGATGGAGGCGTTCGCGGCGCGGCGTGGTCAACATTTTAAAACCATCGACGATGCTCGCCGAATTACGGGACTTTCCCTTGCCGCACTTGAAAGACTGGCCGCCGCCGACGCTTTCCGCTCAATGAAGCTTGATCGCCGTCAGGCCCTTTGGGCGGTGCGTGGTCTGGTGAGCGATCATCAACTGCCATTGTTTGAGGCAAGTGAGGCAAGCACGCTAGGGCCGGACCCGGATGTCACTCTGCCCCAAATGCCTTTGCGCGAGCATGTGGTTGCGGATTATCAGACGCATCGCCTTTCGCTGAAAGCGCACCCCATGGCGATCCTGCGCCCGCTGTTTGATCGAGGCGTTCCCCTTGCCGAGAAATGCTTTGCGCGCATGAGGCCGCAACGCGCGCTCACGGCACAGGAGCTTTTCGAAACCCGCCAGAACCATTGGGTCACGGTGGCTGGTGTCGTTCTGGTGCGGCAAAAGCCCGGCACGGCCAAGGGTGTCGTCTTCATCACGCTTGAAGATGAAACCGGCACGGTGAATGTCGTCGTCTGGTCGAAGCTGATGGCAAAGTACCGTCGCACCATCATGGCGGCCCGGCTGATGGCGGTGCGCGGCAAGGTGCAGCGGGAAGGTGATATCATCCATGTCGTGGCCTATGAACTGGTCGACCGCACTGCCGATCTCGATGCGTTGTCGGACGATCATTTCGATTTGACTTTCGCCAATGCCGATCACGTCAAATCGCCGCTGCCCGAAACCTCTTCCATGAAACGCAAGGTGGAACGGCTGGCGGCGCGGGGTGAAACGGCACAGGGCGACATTGCTGAACTCAAACCGCCAACTTCAAACGCCAATATCATTGAACTGTCGCGCGCCGACGAGGTGCTGCATCCCCAAGTCGAACGCGATGGCTGGCCCATCGATTCACCGGATGCAAAGCGCTTTGCAGTGCGCGCCAGACCAGCCGACCAACAGGACCGCGCGCGACCGCCAACCGTGAATCAGGGCCGCCATCCGCGCAATGTGCGCATTATTCCCAAGAGCCGCGACTTCCACTGAACAAGCGATGCACGGCCTGAGGGGCAGCTATCGAAAACCAACAGGGCTAATCGATTGAAAAATGCTGCCAAGCCATTACACAGCACATCCAGACGAGGCCCGATACGGTCATTTCATGAACACGCCAAAACCAAGCGCGCAAAGTCTGCGTGCCGATATTCTCCGTCATCTCACCTATTCGCTGGGCAAGGATGAAGCGCATGCCTCGACCTATGACTGGCGCATGGCCCTGTCGCTTGCTCTGCGCGACGCCGTGATGGACCCTTGGTTCGCCAGCACTCGCAAGACTTATGAAACGAAGGCGAAGCGCGTCTACTATCTCTCGATGGAATTTTTGATCGGCCGCCTTCTGGAGGATGTCGCCGTCAATCTGCGCCTGGACGACATCGCCGCCGAAGCCATGGCATTGCTTGGTCAGGACTATCAAACCATCATCGCTGACGAACCCGATGCCGCACTTGGCAATGGCGGGCTCGGCCGTTTGGCAGCCTGCTTTCTGGACAGCCTCTCGACGCTCGGTATTCCCGCTTATGGCTATGGCATACGCTACGAGCATGGCCTGTTCGAGCAGCATTTTGAAGGCGGCAGGCAGATCGAAACCGCCGAAGGGTGGCTCGCGCAACGCCATGCCTGGGAATTTGAACGCCCGGAAGTTAGCTACCGTATCGGCTTTGGCGGCACAGTTCATGACGACAATGGGAAAACCATCTGGCGCCCCGCAGAGGTGGTGCTCGCCTCTGCCTATGATACACCGATCATCGGCTGGCAGGGACGCTGGGCCAACACGTTGCGACTATGGGCGGCCAAGCCAACACGCTTGTTTGACCTCGACAGTTTCAACCGTGGCGACTATCTCGCCGCAACCGAACCGGAAGCCCTGGCGCGCACGATTTCGCGCGTACTCTACCCCGACGACACGACCGAGACCGGCAAGGAATTGCGGCTGAAGCAGGAATATTTCTTCACCGCCGCCTCCATTCAGGATTTGCTGCGCCGCTTCCTTTCCGAGAACCAGCAACTGTCCGAACTTGCTGATCATATAGCCATTCAACTCAACGACACGCATCCTGCCATCGCAGGTCCGGAACTGGTGCGGCTGCTTGTCGACGAGCACGGTATGGCGATGGATGAGGCCATCGCCATTGCGCGCGACTGTCTCGCCTATACAAACCACACGCTCTTGCCGGAGGCGCTGGAGCGTTGGGATGAGGGACTGTTTGGGCGCATTCTTCCGCGACATCTTCAGATCATCCGGCACATCGAAGCCGCTTACATGGACGCAACCGGCAGCGACATTCGCATTCTGGAACATGGCGCGGTGAAGATGGGCGAACTGGCCTTCGTCATGGCGCACCGTGTCAATGGGGTTTCAGCGCTGCACAGCGAACTGGTGAAGCAAACCGTGTTCAATGATCTGCATGCCGTTTTCCCGGAGCGCATCGTCAACCAGACCAATGGAATAACACCGCGCCGCTGGCTGTATTCCTGCAATGCGCCGTTGCGCAATCTCATCAATGAGACGATCGGCGAAGCTTGGCCGGACCATCTTGAACAGCTCTCGCAGCTGGCAGGCCATGCGGACGACACAGGCTTTCAGTATCGCTTCCGGGAAGCAAAAAATGCCAACAAGGCGCGTTTGGTGGATTGGTTGAAGCAGCGTGATGGCATCACGCTGAACCCCGACGTGATGTTCGATATCCAGATCAAGCGCATCCATGAATATAAGCGTCAGCTCATGAATCTGCTGGAGACGGTGGCGCTGTGGAATGACATGCGTGACAGCCCCGGCGCTGGCTGGACGCCACGCGCCAAGATTTTCGGTGGTAAGGCTGCGCCCGGCTATGTTGTTGCCAAGGAGATCATCCGGCTCATCAATGATGTTGGCGCGGTGATCAACACGAACCCTGCCACACGCGACCTGTTGCAGATCGTCTATCCAGAAAATTACAATGTCACCATGGCGGAGATGCTTATTCCTGCCGCCGATTTGTCAGAACAGATCTCGACTGCCGGCAAAGAGGCTTCCGGCACGGGCAATATGAAATTTGCGCTCAACGGTGCCATGACCATCGGCACACTTGACGGCGCCAATGTGGAAATCCGCGAACATGTGGGAGCCGACAATTTCTACCTCTTCGGGCTGACGGCACAAGAGGTTGTCGCGCGGCGCGTGGAACCGGATTTTGCCCGCAATGCCATCGGCGCCAGTCCGCGCCTCGGTCGCGTGCTCAACCAGATCGAGAGCGGTGCATTTTGCCCTGACGAGCCAAATCGCTACACTGAGCTGGTAAAGCGGTTGCGGGACCACGACTATTTCCTCGTGACCTGCGATTTTGATGATTATTACGAGACGCAAAGGCGAGTGGATGGCGACTTTCAGGATGAGGCGAATTGGACGAGACGCGCCATCCTCAACACCGCGCAGGTCGGCTGGTTTTCTTCCGACCGAACCATCGCTGGCTATGCCCATGACATCTGGCAGGCGCACGGCTTGATTGATGCCTGATCACAAAGCCACCGCATCGCAGGCGAAAAGAGCAACTGCCCAACCGAAAAACACGGCTCGAAATGTCAGCAGGACCATACTTGGTGATCTCGATGATTACCTCATCGCGGAAGGCAATCATAAACGCCTTTGGGAGGCGCTCGGCGCGCATGTCGTGCACTCCGCGGATGGCGCCGAACCTGAGGGCGTAAATTTTGCCGTATGGGCACCCAATGCCAGTTCCGCCAGCGTGGTTGGCGATTTCAACCATTGGAACGGCGACAGCCACACAATGGCGATGCGCGGTTCAACCGGGATTTGGGAGCTTTTCATTCCCGGCCTCGCGGAAGGTGAGATCTACAAGTTCCAGTTGCGCGACGGAGCTGGGCATGCGCTGCCGCAAAAGGCGGACCCTTTCGGCTTCGGCGCGGAACATCCACCGAAGACCGCCTCTGTGGTTCGATCGCTTGAGCGCTACCTATGGCAAGACGAAGACTGGCTGAACAAGCGTGCCTGTCGGCACGGCATCGATCAGCCCATCTCTATCTATGAGGTGCATCTGGGATCCTGGAAACGCGTCACTGAAGACAACAATCGACGCCTGTCCTATCTGGAACATGCCGAACAGCTTGTGCCCTATGTGAAGAATATGGGCTTCACCCATATCGAGCTGATGCCGATCTCGGAGTTCCCTTTTGACGGCTCCTGGGGCTACCAACCCATCGGCCTATATGCGCCGAGCATTCGATATGGAACGCTGGATGAGTTTCGTACATTCGTCGATGCCTGCCATGCGGCCGATATCGGGCTGATCCTTGACTGGGTGCCGGGGCACTTTCCAGAAGACGAGCATGGACTGGGCCGCTTCGACGGGACTGCGCTCTACGAACATGAAGACCGGCGTGAAGGCTTCCACCCCGACTGGAACACGCTGCTGTTCAATTATGGTCGTCGGGAAGTCGCCAACTATCTCATCGCCAACGCGATCTATTGGTGCCGTGAGCACCATATTGACGGGCTGCGCGTCGATGCCGTCGCCTCAATGCTGTATCGGGACTATTCGCGCAAGGAGGGCGAATGGGTGCCCAATATTCATGGTGGGCGCGAGAACCTCGAAGCGATCGACTTTCTCAAACGGATGAATGAGACAGTCTATGGCGACATGCCGGGCATCATGACGATTGCGGAGGAATCAACCGCCTTTCCCGGCGTTTCCACTCCCACCGAGCATGGCGGGCTGGGCTTCGGCTTCAAATGGAATATGGGATGGATGAACGACACGCTCTCCTACATGAGCGAGGATCCGATCCACAAAAAGCACCATCATCACAAGATGACCTTTGGGCTGCACTACGCATTTTCGGAAAATTTCGTGCTTCCACTCAGCCATGATGAGGTCGTTCACGGCAAGGGATCACTGCTCGCAAAAATGCCGGGGGAGCTGGACGATCGTTTCGCCAATCTGCGCACCTATTACGGCTTCATGTGGGGGCATCCGGGAAAGAAGCTGCTTTTCATGGGCAGCGAGTTTGCGCAGCACGATGAGTGGAACCACGAACGCAGTCTCGACTGGCACTTGCTCGACCATTCCAGCCATCGCGGCATGCAAACGCTGATACGTGACCTCAACCGTCTCTACACATCGACGCCTGCCCTCCATCAACTCGATTGCAAGGCGGAAGGCTTCCAATGGGTGGAAGGTGGCGCCAGCGAGGAGTCGCTGTTCGCCTGGTTGCGCCATGACGACGAGGGAACCGAGCCGGTTCTTATTGTCTCCAATTTCACGCCGGTGGAACGAAGCTCGCGCCGCATCGGGGTTCCGCATGCTGGCCGATGGGTGGAGCGATTGAACACGGATTCAAAACATTATGGCGGGCAGGACCGTGGCAATCTGGGCGGTGTGATGAGCGACCCAGTGGCGAGTGGCGGATGTGATCATTCCATTGCCATCACCGTTCCGCCTTTGACGACATTGTTCTTTCAACGCGAAGATGGATGAAACAAACGGCAGGGAGGTAAAGCCGATGGACAGGGAAACCAGGCGACTTGCGCAACAGACGATGGCCTTCATTCTAGCTGGAGGTCGCGGCAGTCGGCTGATGGAACTGACCGAACGACGCGCCAAGCCGGCCGTCTATTTCGGTGGCAAGAGCCGCATCATCGACTTTCCATTATCGAATGCGGTGAATTCCGGTATGCGGCGCATCGCCGTCGCCACGCAATATAAGGCGCACAGCCTGATCCGCCATTTGCAGCGCGGCTGGAGTTTCTTCCGGGCAGAGCGCAATGAATCGCTCGACATTCTCCCCGCCTCACAACAGCTCGATGAGGAGAACTGGTATCGCGGCACCGCAGACGCCGTGACACAGAATGTCAACATCATCGAAAGCCACGGAATGGAGTACATCATCATTCTGGCGGGCGACCACATTTACAAGCAGGATTACGCGCTGATGGTGAAGCATCACGTGGAGTCAGGCGCTGACGTGACCGTTGGCTGCATAGAAGTGCCGCGAATGGAGGCGACGGGCTTCGGCGTGATGCATGTCAATGAGGATGATACGATCATCGACTTCATTGAAAAACCTGCCGACCCACCCGCCATGCCGGGCCATCCCGATCTCGCTCTGGCGAGCATGGGGATCTATGTCTTCAAGACCGATGTGCTTTGCGAGCATCTGCGCCGCGATGGAGCAGATCCGAACTCCAACCATGACTTCGGCAAAGACATCATCCCCTACATCGTAGAACACGGCAAAGCGGTAGCGCATCCCTTTGGCCGCTCCTGCGTGCGCAGCGGCAAGGAGAAGGAGCCATACTGGCGCGATGTTGGCACGGTTGACGCCTTCTGGCAGGCCAATATCGACCTCACCGATTTCACGCCGGAGCTCGATCTTTATGATCGCGACTGGCCGATCTGGACCTATTCGGAACTCGTGCCACCAGCGAAGTTCATTCACAACGAAGAAGGGCGGCGAGGGCAGGCTCTGTCATCGCTTGTCTCGGGCGGTTGCATCATTTCCGGTTCCGAGCTTGAGCGTTGTCTGCTGTTCACCGGCGTTCGATGCCATTCCTATTCCACTCTCGAAGGCGTGGTGGCGATGCCTTACGCGCAGATTGGCCGCAATGCGCGCCTCACCAATGTCGTGATCGACCGCGGGGCCAATATCCCCGAAGGGCTCATCGTTGGCGAAGATGCCGAGGCGGATGCCAAACGGTTCCGCCGATCCGACAATGGCGTCACGCTGATCACGCAAAACATGATCAACTCATTGGAAGTCTGAGATAACCCAATGAATGTCCTGTTCGTGGCGTCGGAATGCGCGCCCTTCGTCAAAACCGGCGGTCTGGCCGATGTGATCGGGGCCGTGCCCAAGGCGTTGGAACCGTTGGGAGCCGACGTGCGGATTTTGCTGCCCGCCTATCCTGCACTGAAACAGCACCTTGAAGGCGGCACCACTCTGCGTGATTTCGACGATCTGTTCGGCGGGCGAGCAAGGCTTATCAGCGTTGAGGCGGAGGGGTTGTCCCTTTTGCTGCTCGATGCGCCGCATCTATATGACCGACCCGGAAGCATCTATCTCAATGAAGACGGCCAGGATTGGGACGACAATCATCTGCGCTTCGGCGCCCTGAGCCGGGTCGCTGCGGATATCGCCTGCGGGGGTCTCACGCATGAAGCCGGGACCTGGCGAGCGGATTTCGTTCACGCTCATGACTGGCAGGCGGGGCTGGTGCCCTTGCTGATCCGCATGGCCGATCCCAACGATCCGCCACGCTGCGTGATGACGATTCACAACATCGCGTTTCAAGGCAATTTTCATTGGAGCGTGAAAGATATTCTCGGCGTTCCCGATCATTTCTTCACGCATGAAGGTGCCGAATATTGGGGGCAGTTCGGCTTCCTGAAAGCGGGTCTCGCCTTCGCCGACAAGATCACCACCGTCAGCCCGACCTATGCGCGCGAACTCATGACGCCCGACTTTGGAATGGGAATGGAAGGGCTGTTGCAAGCCCGTCGAGGCGATCTGTCAGGACTGTTGAATGGCATCGATACAGACATATGGAACCCGGCGACGGATCCGCATCTGGCGATCAATTACACGTCACGCAGCCTGAAGCGCCGCGCCAAGAACCGTGCTGCAATCGAAGAGCGGTTTCACCTTGAAGCGCGAACGGATGCGCCTCTGTTTTGCGTGATCAGCCGTCTTACGCGGCAAAAGGGTCTCGATCTCTTGCTGGAGGTGCTGCCTCATCTGGTGGAGAGCGGCGCGCAGCTTGCCTTGCTCGGCTCCGGCGACAAGGACCTTGAACAGGGTTTCCGCGAAGCTGCGGATCGATATCCCGGCACAGTCGGCACCCTTATCGGCTATGACGAAGCGCTCTCCCATCTGCTGCAAGGCGGCAGCGATGCGATTCTCGTGCCCTCGCGTTTCGAGCCTTGCGGGCTGACGCAGCTTTACGGCTTGCGCTACGGCACACTGCCTGTGGTTGCTCGCACCGGTGGGCTCGCCGATACGGTGGTGAACGCAACGCCGCAGAGCATCAAGCGACGCAAGGCCACCGGCATCCAGTTTGAACCCGTCACGGCGGACGCTCTCGCCCGGGCAATATCTCGCGCATGCGCGTTGTTTGCGGATGGCGACGTTTGGCGTTCCATGATGCTGAACGCCATGCGATACTCGGTGGGTTGGGAGCAGACGGCTCCGGCCTATCTGGCGCTCTATGAGAGCATGACGGACAGTTGAACCGAGACAATCATGGCACTGCATCTGCGTTCGGGACGCCCCAATCAGCTGGGCGCTCGCTTTGATGGCGAGGGCACGAATTTTGCCGTCTTTTCACACCACGCGACCCAGCTTTATCTTTCCATTTTCAGCGAAGACGGAAGCTGTGAGGTTGAGCGCATTGCACTGCCGGAGCGAACGGGCTCCGTTTGGCACGGCTATGCACCGGGAGTGATGCCTGGCACGCCCTATGGGTTTCGTGCCGATGGACTCTACGAGCCGCAGCACGGGCACCGCTTCAACATCAACAAATTGCTGTTCGACCCTTATGCGCGCCAGATGATCGGCAGCTGGACCGATCACGCGTCTACGTACGGCTTCATCAAGACAAAGACCCTCGATGATCTGACCTTCGATACACGAGACAGCGCACCCCATGTTGCGAAGGCGATTGTCTCAGAACCCGATCTGTTTGACCCGCCAAAGAGAGAGACCACGCCAGACTGGTCGCACACGCTTATCTATGAGGCCCACCCGAAGGGTTTGACCAGGCTCAATCAGCGCGTCGACGAAGCCCTGCGTGGAACCTATGACGGCTTGGCCACGCCTGCCATGCTGGAGCACTTGACGAAGCTTGGCGTCACCGCGATTGAGCTCTTGCCGGTCCACGCAATGATTGACGATGCTTTCCTGTTGAAACGGGGATTGCGCAATTATTGGGGCTACAACACGATCGGGTTTCTGGCGCCCGAACCACGCTATTTCGGCCCGGCGGGGTTTGCCGGCTTTCGCGCGATGGTGGACCGATTCCATGAGGCTGGCATCAAGATCATTCTCGATGTCGTCTACAACCACACCGCCGAAGGCGATCAGCGCGGACCAACGCTGAGCTTTCGTGGGCTGGACAACGCCTCTTACTACCGGCTCCTGCCGGACCAACCGCGCTACTATGTCAACGATACGGGCTGCGGCAACACGCTCAACGTGTCGCACCCTTTCGTTCTTCGCCTTGTGATGGACAGTCTGCGCTTCTGGTATCAGCATATGGGTGTCGATGGATTTCGCTTTGATCTTGCCACAGTGCTTGGTCGCGAAGAGCACGGCTTCGACCAGCACAGCGGCTTCTTCGATGCGTTGCGGCAGGACCCGATACTGGCGGATGCCCTGCTGATCGCCGAGCCGTGGGACCTCGGACCGGGCGGTTATCAATTGGGCAAATTTCCGCTCGAGTTTCGCGAATGGAACGACGCCTATCGCGATGCGGTTCGCCGCTTCTGGCGCGGAGACCAAAACAGCGCCCCAGCTCTCGCAGCGCATTTGCTGGGTTCAGCCGATGCATTCGACCACAGCGGGAGACGCGCATCGGCTTCCGTCAATTTCATAGCGGCTCATGATGGCTTCACGCTGGCCGATATCACACGCTATGCGCAACGCCACAATGAAGCCAATGGCGAGAACAATGCCGATGGGCATTCGGATAATCTGAGCGACAATTTTGGTGTCGAGGGAGACACTGAAGATGCCGACATCATGAAACGCCGCGCGAAGCGCCAGCGCAACTTGCTGGCCACGCTGTTTCTATCACAAGGCACACCCATGCTGCTTGCTGGCGACGAAATCGGCAACTCGCAAAGTGGCAACAACAACGCCTATGCGCAGGACAATGAGATCGGCTGGATCGACTGGGAGAATGCTGATTGGCAACTCTGCGAATTCGTGTGCCGTCTGTCGCGCTTTCGTCAGCAACACCGGGCTTTGCGCCAGGACCGCTTTCTGCATGGCGGCATACGCCTCAAGGATGGTCAACCCGATGTTGAATGGCGAGGATTGGAGGGGACTGAAGTGCCATGGGATGACCCGGAACTGTCCAGCCTTTGCCTGACCTTGCGGTGGTCTGCACAGGCACATGCGAACGAAACGGAAGACAACACCGTCCTTGTCTTCTTCAATCGCGATGCGACAGATGCGGACATCACGCTTCCACCTCCTCCGCCGGACCATCACTGGCTACGCACCATCGATACCGCGCAGCTTGACGTGCCTGCCGAAGCCGTAGCCGAAAACGATCCGGTCAGCATTGAAGGAGAAAGTGTGGTGGCGTTTGTCCCGACCCCAAGGGATGCGACCTCCTCATGAGCGAAGATGTTATCGACAGACTGGCAGAAAAGTCCGGTATCCTGTCATCCTTTCGTGATCTTGCTGGCATCGAACATATCACCAACAGCGACAGCAAGCGCGCCCTTTTGCGTGCCAACGGGTTTAACGCCGACAATGACGCCGTGATGCGCGATCAGCTTGAAGAATGGGACGCGCGCAACGCCAGTCGGCATTTGCCCGAGCGTATCATCCTGGATGCAGAGTGCATCGCGCCATTGCCGCTTTCATCGAACAGCGTGTGGAGGCTGACCCTCGAAGATGGCGGACTGCGCGAGGGGCGCGGGCCGGACCTCGTTTCGACAAGTCCTTTGCCACTTGGTTTGCATCGCATTGAAGTGCAAGTGGACAAGGTGTGGCAATCGACGCTCCTGATCGTTGCCCCGCGTGCCGCCCCAACCATCGCAGAGGCAACCGGACGCGAACGTGTCTGGGGCGTCAATCTGGCGCTGTATGGGCTACACTCGGCCGGCACCTCGGGTCTGGGAGACTATCGCGATCTGGAAGGCGCCATACGGGCTGTCGGCGGAGCCGGGGCCTATTATCTCGGCATCAATCCCATTCATGCGATGGGGTGGCAGACCGCCGACATTTCCAGCCCCTACTCGCCCTCGCATCGTGCCTTTCTGAACAGCAACCATCTGGCTCTCGACACAATCAAGCCGACTGTTAACGCGAGTTCATTGAACAGCGCGTCCATGGTGCAGAACCAAACCGATCTCATCGACTACGCCACCCATGCGCACCACCATCGCGGGGCTTTGGAAGCGCTCTATATCGACTTTTGCGAAAAAGCCGATCAAGACATGTGTGCCGCATTCGACGACTTTTGCTGGGAGCAAGGCGAGGCCTTGCAGCGCTTTGCCAGTTTTGAGGCGCAACACGGTACGAGCCGCTCGGGCGATGACCCGACCTTTCACTGCTGGCTGCAATGGCAGGCTGATCGTCAATTGCGACGGACACAGCAAACAGCCAAGCAATCCGGCATGGCGCTTGGTCTCTATCTTGATCTTGCGGTGGGCGCGCGTCGGGATGGAGCCGAAGCCCATATTGAAAGCGGCAGCATCGCCCAAGGTGTATCCATCGGTGCGCCGCCGGATCGTCTCAGCCCTGCCGGTCAAAACTGGAACCTGACCGGCTTTGCGCCGAGCAAACTGGCGTTGACGGACTTCCGGGCGTTTCGAACCATCCTGGCCAGCAACATGAAAAGATGCGGTTTGCTGCGCATCGACCATATTCTGGGGTTGAACCGCAGCTACTGGATCCCCGATGACGGCTCGCCGGGCGCCTATATCCGTCAAGATTTCGAAGCGCTGCTCGCGATCATCCGCCTCGAAGCACGACGTCACAACACGGTGGTGATCGGAGAAGATCTTGGTCTTGTGCCGGATGGATTTCGCGATGCCCTGCGCGATAGTGGGCTCTACTCCTTTTCCGTTCTGCAATATGAGCGCGGCGTCGATGATCGCTTCATCGCGGGCGAGACTTTGCGACCACAGTCCCTCGCCTGTTTCGGAACACACGATACGCCAACCCTTCAAGGCTTCGCGCAAGGCCGCGACATCGATTGGTGGGAGAAGCTTGGATGGACGGATAGAGACGGTGCCCGGCAGGCGCGCTCCCGGCGCAGGCAAGATGCTCGGCATCTTTGTGCCATGGCACCTGTGAACGATTGGGCGAAGGGCGTTCTCGACCCGCTCTCCTGCTCCGTCCACACCACGCTTGCTGCCTCTCCTGCCGCGATGGTCTCCGTGCAATGGGACGATGTCGAGGAACAGAGCGAGGCACAAAATCTACCTGGCACGGTTGACGAACATCCCAACTGGCGGCGCAGATATCAAGCCCGCGTGGAAGACATGAGCAGGGACGAGCGGCTCTTGGCGATCTCAAACATCATGGCAAACCATGGTCGCAGCCGGACGGATGAGAGCTCATGACGGTGGAAATGCTCACGAAGCACGATGAGACGCCTCGCATGCAACGCAGCCGTGGCGCTGGTCGCCTGAGTGTACGCAGAGTGGAAGGCGCCAGCCGCATTGCGCGGCTTTATCAGGCAGGCTGTGCCAAGCTTCGGCTGCCAAAGGGCGCTGACGGTCTACAAGCTGTCATGGTCAACACGTCGGGTGGGCTGACGGGAGGCGACCAACTCGATTGGGATTTTGAAGTCGCCAAGGACGCCGCGCTCACCGTCACATCGCAAGCCTGCGAGCGGATCTACGCCTCACTTGGCGGGTCTGCGAAATCCCGCATCACCTTACAGCTGGAGCGAGGCGCGCAGTTGGCCTGGCTGCCGCAGGAAACCATCCTGTTTCAAAAGGGCGCTTTCGAACGGTCAATTCATGTCGAGATGGACGCTGATTCGCGCCTTCTCATGGTGGAACCGCTCATATTCGGCCGAAAGGCCATGGATGAGCATGTGACCCAAGGGCATCTGCACGACCGCTGGCGCATCCGAAAGTCTGGTAAACTGCTTCATGCCGAAGACACGCGCTTCTCGAGCAATCTGGCTCAAATCGTCTCCAACCGTGCCGTCGCTGGGTCAAAAATTGCATTTGCCTCGCTGCTGCTCATCTCAAATGATGCGGAAGCGTTGGTTGACGACGCGCGTGCAATTCTGGGACGGGCCGGAGATGCAAGCTTTTTTGAAGGCCGTCTCGTCGCCAGACTGATCGCTGACGACAGTTACCACTTGCGGCAAAGGCTGACACCGCTCATAAATTTGTTCAATCATGGCACGCCCTTGCCGAAAGTGTGGACACTCTAGCCGATGCAACTGACCCCGCGTGAGAAAGACAAGCTTCTGGTTGCCATGGCCGCACAGGTCGCACGCAAGAGGCTTGAGCGCGGCGTCAAGCTCAACCATCCCGAAGCCATTGCCCTGATTACGGATTTCGTTGTCGAGGGCGCGCGCGATGGCCGTTCGGTCGCCGATCTCATGGAAGCAGGCGCGCATGTCATCACGCGTGACCAGGTCATGGAGGGCATTGCCGAGATGATCCACGACATTCAGGTGGAGGCAACTTTCCCGGATGGCACGAAGCTCGTCACCGTTCACGAGCCGATACGCTAGGAGGATCACACATGATTCCAGGTGAAGTTTTGACGGGAGAAGGCACAATCACGCTCAATGAGGGTGCCGAAACGGTCACGCTGAAAGTCGCCAATACGGGCGACCGCCCGGTGCAGGTTGGCAGCCACTACCATTTCTTCGAGACCAACCCTGCCCTGTCCTTTGATCGCGATGCATCGCGTGGCATGCGCCTTGATATTGCGGCTGGCACCGCCGTGCGTTTCGAACCCGGACAGGAACGCGATGTCACTCTGGTTCCCCTTGGCGGCGCGCGAAAGGTGTTCGGCTTCAACGGCAAGGTGATGGGCGCATTGTGAGAGCATTCGTCATCTCACTGGGCTTTATCGCTCTTCTGGCTATCGCTGCCAGCGGCCCTTCAAGGGCCTTTGAACCGAATTGCGACAATCCAACCAGCCAGGTTGAAATGACCTTCTGCGCCGGCAAGGATTATGAGGCGGCAGACACGGAACTGAACCGCATCTACGCCCGCGTCCGTGCGGAGGCCAAGAATTTCGACGCCAGTGCCGGCCCTTACAACAACCAATCTGCGGCGGACCTCCTGCTGGAAGCGCAGCGCGCCTGGATCACATTTCGCGACAAGGCTTGCGACTATGAGACGTCGCTCTGGCAAGGTGGAACGGGGGCGAGCATGGCCTCACTTCTCTGTCTTGCCCGCCTCACTCGCGAGCGCACAAAGGACCTGCGCGACACGCTTGGTCATGGAGGCTGATGTGATGGGCGCCTTGTCACCACGCTCGTTATTCCTTACTTTTCTTATGAAATGTAAGGAGGCAATCCATGACCTATCAGGCTAAACTCACCTCCAAAGGTCAGATCACCCTGCCCGCTGCCTTGCGCAAAGAACTGGGTCTGAAAACCGGCGATCGCATTGACTTCAGACGGACGGAGCAGGGCAATTTCGAGGTGGTCGCGAAACGATACACGCTTGATGACCTGCGGGGCATCCTGAAACATGATGGCCCGCCACTTTCCACTCAAGATGTTGTTGATCTGGTTCATGCGGCTCGACGCGGAGAAGGCGAGGAGTTCCTGGAGGAACGCAAAGCGGGCAAGACATCTTGAAGGGCCTCGACACAAATATCATCATCTCATTGCTTTTTGACGAAGGTCTGGAAGACGTTTTGGAAGACCCCGCCTATCACATTGGAACAGTGGTTCTCGCCGAGGTCGCTTGGGTGCTGCGATCCTCATTTCGCAAATCAAGGCAAGAGATCGCATTGACCTTTGAGCGGCTCTTGGCAGATCCGATTTTGAGATTTGACAACAGGCAAGTGCTGGAGATGGCTTTGATGGATTTTCGCTTGGGGCCTGCTGATCTGCCCGATTATCTTTTGATACACGGCAATCGGTCCAGAGGTGTTTCGCAAACCCTCACCAATGACCGCAAAGCCGCTCGTCATGACGGATTCACCCTGCTTGGAGGCACTTGACCATGCCAGCCACACTGCCCCGCGCTGATTATGCCGCCATGTACGGCCCCACCACGGGCGACACGGTGCGCCTGGCCGATACCGATCTGATCATCAAGGTGGAACGCGACCTCACCAGTTATGGTGAGGAGGTGAAATTTGGCGGCGGTAAGGTCATTCGTGACGGCATGGGGCAGTCGCAAACTGCAAGAGCCGACGGCGCGGTGGACACCGTCATCACCAATGCGCTGATCGTCGACCATACCGGCATCTACAAGGCCGATATCGGCATTCGCGATGGGCGCATCGCCAAGATCGGCAAGGCGGGCAATCCCGACACGCAATCCGGTGTCGACATCATCATCGGGCCGGGCACGGAAGCCATTGCGGGGGAAGGCAAGATCGTCACCGCCGGCGGGTTCGACAGTCACATTCATTTCATCTGTCCGCAGCAGATCGAGGAAGCGCTTCATTCCGGCATCACCACAATGCTTGGCGGCGGCACCGGCCCGGCACATGGCACGCTCGCCACAACCTGCACGCCGGGCGCCTGGCACATTGGGCGCATGATCCAGAGCTTTGATGCCTTCCCGATGAATATTGGCCTCTCCGGCAAGGGCAATGCATCACAACCCAAGGCGCTGGAAGAGATGGTGCTGGGCGGCGCCTGCGCACTCAAGCTGCATGAGGATTGGGGCACGACGCCTGCGGCGATCGACAATTGCCTGAGCGTTGCAGACGATCACGATGTGCAGGTGATGATCCACACCGACACGCTCAACGAATCCGGTTTTGTTGAGAATACGGTGGACGCCTTCAAGGGCCGCACGATTCACGCCTTCCACACGGAAGGTGCTGGTGGCGGCCATGCGCCGGATATCATCAAAGTGTGCGGACTGGACAATGTCCTGCCCTCCTCCACCAACCCGACACGGCCCTACACGGTCAACACGCTCGAAGAGCATCTCGACATGCTCATGGTGTGCCACCATCTCGACAAGTCGATTCCTGAAGACATCGCCTTTGCCGAAAGCCGCATTCGCCGCGAAACCATTGCCGCCGAAGACATTCTCCACGACATGGGCGCGTTCTCCATCATCGCGTCAGACAGTCAGGCCATGGGACGCGTCGGAGAGGTTCTGATCCGTACCTGGCAGACCGCCGACAAGATGAAGAAGCAGCGCGGCGCTTTGCCGGAGGAGACCGGCAACAACGACAATTTCCGCGTGCGCCGCTACATCGCGAAAGTGACCATCAACCCGGCGATCGCGCATGGCATCAGCCATGAGATCGGTTCACTCGAAGAGGGCAAGCGGGCCGATATCTGCCTTTGGGATCCCGCCTTCTTCGGTGTCAAACCCGCCATGGTGCTGATCGGCGGAACCATCGCCGCCGCACCCATGGGGGACCCCAACGCCTCCATTCCCGCACCGCAACCGGTTCACATGCGCCCCATGTTCGGCGCCTTCGGCAAGGCGATCACAAATTCATCGGTGGCATTCGTCTCAAAAGCTGCCGCCGAAAGCGATCTGGCCGAGCAGCTTGGCGTCGAGAAGCAGATGCTGGGGGTGAGCAACACGCGTGGCGGCATCTCCAAGAAATCGCTCATCTTGAATGACGCAACACCGCAGGTGGAAGTGAACCCCGAAACCTATGAAGTGCGCGCGGATGGCGAGTTGCTGACCTGCGAACCCGCCGAAGTGCTGCCAATGGCACAGCGATATTTTTTGTTTTAGAGTTTGGTCATGGACAATTCGCGCAGCATGGATGGCCCTCGCTACGAGGATGACTTTTTTGCCTGGACACAAGATCAGGCGGCCAAGCTTCGCGCGCGTGCACACAATGAAATTGACTGGGAGAACGCAGCGGAGGAGCTTGAAAGCGTGGGAACAAGTGAGCGTGGAGAAATCCGCAGCCGCCTCGGCCAACTGGTCCTGCATCTGCTCAAATGGGAGCACCAGCCGGAACGGCGCGGCCACTCTTGGCAGTCCAGCATTTCGGAACAGCGCGTGCACATCCAGGGCAAGATTGAAGACAGTCCGAGCCTGAAATCACATCCTGCGGCATCCCTGGAATGGGCATGGAATTGGGCGCGACGTAGAGCAGCCAGAGAAACCGGATTGCCTTTGGAGACGTTTCCGGAAACGCCAAGCTATTCAGTGGAAGACATTCTGTCAGACGATTTCATGCCGGGGAAACCCTGGAAACCGGAAGAGCTTTCGAGAGACTGACAGTGCAGCGCGTTTTATCGATTGTCGATGGCCATCAGGCCACCGACACCATCACCCTCGACTCCACCGCGCGCTATCGCCGCCGCACGGTTATGAAATCCGACAATGGAATAGAATTTCTGCTCGATCTGCCAGAGGCGCGGCTGTTGCGGCAGGGTGAGGGGCTGGAACTGGACGATGGCCGCATCATCGAAGTGCGAGCGGCACCGGAAGACCTCTACGAAGTGCGAGGCCGCGATACACGCCATCTGCTCATGCTCACCTGGCAGATCGGCAACCGGCATCTGGAAGCGCAGATCGAGGAGGGTAGATTGCTGATTCGTCGTGACCCGGTCATCCGCACCATGCTGGAAGGGTTGGAAGCGCAAGTTACCGAGATTGAGGCGCCTTTCGACCCGGAAGGCGGCGCCTATTCGCACGGCCATAGCCACGGCCACGATGGCGGACACCGTCACAGCCATGACTGACACGCTCGGCCTCGCCCGCTTGATGACATGGCTCTCGCCGGTCTTTCCCACGGGAGGCTTTGCCTATTCCTCCGGTCTTGAAGCTGCCGCAGCGTCGGGGTCGGTGACAGACGCGACGGAACTGAACGAATGGCTGGCGGGAAGCCTGCAACACGGCGCGCTGCGCAATGATGCGATCATCTTTGCTGAAGCCTGGCGCCGCCACGATGATGGCCAGGCACTTGCAGACCTGGCCGATCTCGCCCTCGCACTGGCAAGCAGTCACGGTCGCCATCTGGAGATGACGGCGCAGGGCAACGCCTTTGTAGCCGCCCTCGCCAATTGGCCCGATATGCGAGCGCTAGCCCTGCCAGACCCCTGCTCGCTCAGTGTGGCCGTGGGCGCGGCAGCGGGGTTCAGCAAAATCGATCCGGAAGCCGCCTTGACCGCCATGCTGCAAAGCACGATCAACGCTCAATTGCAGGCCGCCATTCGTCTTTCGCTGATCGGCCAGAATGAGGCGGCGGTCAGCATGTCTGCGCTTGAGGCCTTGATTGTCGGCGCCGCCGAGGCCGCCGCGAGAAGCACTCTGGATGATCTTGGCAACGCCGCCTTTATGGCCGACATCATGGCCATGAAGCATGAAGGCCTATCGGGAAGGATGTTTCGCACATGACACGCTCTGAATATGGGCCGCTGCGCGTTGGCATTGGCGGCCCGGTCGGTTCGGGCAAGACGACGCTGACAGAGCAGCTTTGCCGTGCGATGACAGGTGACCATTCAATCGGCGTTGTCACAAACGACATCTACACGCGCGAAGATGCCGATGCGCTGGTGCGGGCGCAGGTCCTTTCGTCCGATCGCATCATCGGTGTGGAGACGGGTGGCTGCCCACACACCGCCATAAGGGAAGACGCATCGATCAATCTGCAAGCGATCGCGGAATTGAATCAACGCCACGATGACCTTGATCTGGTGCTAATCGAATCCGGCGGTGACAATCTCGCTGCAACCTTTTCACCCGATCTGGCGGACATCACGCTTTACGTGATCTCGGTCTGTCAGGGGGAGGATATTCCGCGCAAGGGCGGCCCGGCCATCACGCGCTCCGACCTTCTCATCATCAACAAGACTGATCTCGCGCCGCATGTCGGTGCCGATCTGGACCGCATGAAGGCTGACGCCGCAACCGCGCGCGGCAAGCGAGCGACCGCCTTCACCAATCTGCGCGGCGGCGAGGGCATCGCGCCCATTGTTGACTTTCTGAAGGCGCAGGGCGGATTGTAGTCTGGCCGCGTCGCACATGCGCCTTTTGCCGTCGCGATTCCATACCTGCCAGACCGGCCTCGCTCCTATGGTCGCGGCAAATCGCTGGTGCACCCCCCTCAACTGTGAGACCTTCCATGCCCAAGACAGATATTGAAATTGCTCGCGAAGCAAACAAGAAACCCATTGGCGAAATCGGCGCCAAACTCGGCATCGACATGGCCGATCTGGTGCCCTACGGCCATGACAAGGCGAAGATTTCTGCCGAATTCATTGCCGCGCAGAAAGACAAGCCAGACGGCAAGCTGATCCTGGTCACGGCGATCAACCCGACCCCGGCCGGTGAAGGCAAAACGACAACAACCGTCGGTCTCGGCGATGGTCTCAACGCCATCGGCAAGAAGGCTGCGATCTGCATTCGCGAAGCTTCGCTCGGTCCGTGCTTCGGCATGAAAGGCGGCGCGGCCGGCGGTGGTTATGCGCAAGTCGTGCCCATGGAAGACATGAACCTACACTTCACCGGAGACTTTCACGCAATCACCTCAGCACACAATCTCCTGTCGGCGATGATCGACAACCACATTTATTGGGGCAACGAGCTGGAGATCGATCTGCGTCGCATCACCTGGAAACGGGTAATGGACATGAACGACCGTGCCCTGCGCGACATCGTCACCTCGCTTGGCGGAATACCCAACGGCTTTCCCCGGCAGGCCGGTTTCGACATCACCGTCGCCTCCGAAGTCATGGCGATCCTGTGCCTGGCCAATGATCTGGAAGACCTTCAGGAGCGCCTGGGCAACATCATCATCGGCTACACACGCGACCGCAAGGCAATCACCTGCCGCGACATCAAGGCGGATGGTGCGATGACCGTGCTGCTGAAGGATGCGATGCAGCCCAATCTGGTGCAGACGCTGGAGAACAATCCGGCCTTCGTGCATGGCGGCCCGTTTGCGAATATCGCGCATGGCTGTAACTCGGTGGTTGCCACGAAAACAGCGCTGAAGCTCGCCGACTATGTGGTGACGGAAGCCGGTTTCGGTGCCGATCTGGGTGCAGAGAAATTTCTCAACATCAAATGCCGCAAGGCCGGGATCGCCCCGTCTGCCGTCGTTATCGTGGCGACAATCCGTGCCATGAAAATGAATGGCGGCGTGCTGAAACAAGACCTTGCGGAAGAAAATGTGGATGCGGTCAAGGAAGGCTGCGCCAATCTGGGTCGTCACATCGAGAACATCAAAAGCTTCGGCGTTCCCGCCGTTGTCGCCATCAACCATTTTGCCGGTGACACAGAAGCCGAGATCGAAGCTTGCCGCGCCTTTGTGGAATCGCAGGGTTCCGAAGCGATCCTGTGCAAACACTGGGCAGATGGCTCAAAGGGCACGGAGGCACTCGCCAAGCGCATTGTAGAAATCGTGGACGCTGATACAGCGCAGTTCTCCACGCTCTATGGCGACGACATGCCGTTGTTTCAGAAGATCGAAACCATCGCCAAACGGATCTATCGTGCGGATGAAGTTCTCGCCGACAAGAAGATCCGCGATCAGTTGAAAAAATGGGAAGAGGACGGCTTCGGTCATCTGCCGGTCTGCATGGCGAAAACGCAATATTCCTTCTCAACCGATCCGAATTTGCGGGGCGCGCCAACCGGCCATTCCGTACCGGTACGCGAGGTACGCCTGTCGGCCGGTGCGGGCTTCATCGTGGTGGTCTGCGGTGAGATCATGACCATGCCTGGCCTGCCGCGCAAACCGGCATCAGAGACCATCATGCTCAATGAAGACGGGCTGATCGAGGGTCTGTTCTAGAGCAAGTCTCGCCCAGATTGGAGCAGTTTGATGGGATGGATTTTTCGATCTGGCAAGGAGAACACCG
>JAPPOQ010000044.1 GCA_028817895.1 Ahrensia sp. | reverse complement strand
CAGCATCGCTCTGCGGTGTTCTCCTTGCCAGATCGAAAAATCCATCCCATCAAACTGCTCCAATCTGGGCGAGACTTGCTCTAGCCCGCCTTTGTGAAAGAAACCCACAGGCGTTCACTCCGGCAAATGTGCTGTTGATAGGCGGCCAGCCTTTGCGGTAATTCTCGAGCATGTTGATCAACGTGTCGGGCTGCATCATGGCGAATACGCTCCAACTGAAGCTGGCCAGGTCTTTCGCGCTGAGTGCGGTGATGTGGCTGGCCGGTCTTGCGGCTGCGACGGCACAAGAGTTTCAGACATCGGCCGAACAGGCGATTGTCATGGATTATGACAGCGGTTCGGTTTTGTTTCAGAAGAATGCCGACCAGCCGATGCCTCCGGCTTCCATGGCCAAACTTATGACCATGGAGGTGGTGTTCGACGCTCTTACCCGTGGGCAATTGACCGAGGAATCGCTTTTCTCGATCTCAGAAGATGCCTGGCGGCGCGGCGGTACCAATTCCGGTGGCTCTTCCATGTTTGCCAAGCTCAATTCGGACATTGCCCTGACCGATCTGATGCGTGGCGTGATTGTGCAGTCCGGCAATGATGCTTCCATCGCTATCGCCGAAGGCATGGCCGGGTCTGAGGTCGGTTTCGCCGGCTTGATGAATGAGCGTGCTCGTCGAATCGGTTTGCGCAATTCCACCTTTCGCAATTCAACGGGATTGCCCCATCCCGAGCAGCTGGTCACCGCACGCGACCTTGCCTATCTGGCGCGCCATATCATCAAAACATACCCGGAATACTACAAGATCTATTCCGAGCCGGAATTCACGTGGAATCGCATCCGTCAGCGCAACCGCAATCCGATTTTGGGGCGCGTAGAAGGTGCCGATGGGCTGAAGACCGGGTTCACAGAGGCGTCGGGCTATGGGTTGGTCGGCTCCGCCACGCGCGACGGGCGCCGCATCATCATGGTACTCAACGGCATGGCCTCGAAGAAGGACCGTTCTGCCGAAGCGGTGAAACTGATGCGATGGGCCTTTCGGGCATTTCAGACGATCAATCTGTTTGACGACGGGGAGATCGTTGGGGAGGCCACGCTTTACGGCGGCGAGAAGTCTGGCGTTGCGTTGAAGGCGGAAGGACCACTCAGCATTTTTGTGCCGATTGGGTTTCGTGATCGGTTGAAGGCCGACATCGTTTTTCGCGGGCCCATTGAGGCACCCGTCGAAGCCGGTCAGCAGGTCGCCATGCTCCAGGTCACCGTCAATGGCAAGATCACGCAGGAAACACCGCTTTATACGGCAGAGGATGTCGGCGTTGGCAGCATCACCCAGCGTGCGGTTGATGCCATGCAGGAACTCATCATCGGTCTGTTCATATTTGAGGAGTAGCCGCTTTGCGCGGTCATCTCATCACATTTGAAGGCGGGGAGGGGGCCGGCAAGTCCACACAGATCAAGCGATTGAAGGTCCGACTTGAACGGCTCGGTCATGAAGTTCTGGTGACGCGAGAACCTGGCGGCTCCCCGGGTGCGGAAGCGGTCCGTCATGTCGTCCTGTCCGGAGCCGCAAAGCCTTTTGGAACCAACATGGAGGCGGTTCTGTTTGCGGCGGCGCGCAGCGACAATGTTGAGCAGATCATCAAGCCGGCCCTGGCCAAAGGCATGACCGTGCTGTGCGACCGATATATCGATTCGAGCCGTGTCTATCAGGGCGCTTCCGGCGGGGTCGACATGGTATTTCTGCTCTCAATGGAACAGGCGGTTACCGAAGGTGCTCGACCTGATCTGACGCTGATTTTTGATCTGCCGCCTGAAGAAGGGTTGAAACGCGCCGCCAAAGTCTGGGCCGGCGATGGGCCCGACAGGTTTGAAGCGGAGGATATCGACCAGCAACGCATTCGCCGCGATGCCTTTCTGGAAATCGCCGAACTGGAACCGGATCGATGTGTTGTTATCGACGCGTCCAAAGCGTTGGACAATGTTTCCAAGCAAGTGGACGCTGTGATTGACGCCTATCTGGACCGGTTCGAGGTCTCCGCCGCATCATGATTGAAGAAGACGAACGGCCTGTTGCGGATCGGCTCGACGGCATCGCAACACCCGCTGAATCCGATTTTCTGGTCGGTCATGATGCCGCTCGTCAGGCCTTTCTTGAAAGCTGGGCCTCGCAAAGGCTCCATCATGCCTGGCTGCTTTCCGGGCCGCGGGGCATCGGCAAGGCGACATTGGCCTTTCATCTGGCGAAACGGCTCTTAAGCGGCAGGACGGACGCAGCCAGCGGTATTGATACGCGCGTTCTCGGTCAAATCGCGCAGGGCGCCCATCCCGGATTGCTGCATCTCACCCGGCCCTGGGACAGCAAGACAAAGCGGTTCAAGACGCAGCTTTCCGTCGACGAGATTCGCCGCACACAGAGCTTTTACGGCCTCACGTCGGCCAGCGGCGGTTGGCGTATTTGTATCATCGACTCAGCTGACGAGATGAATGCAAGCGCGGCCAATGCGCTGCTGAAAATTCTCGAAGAGCCGCCAAAACGATCGCTATTCTTCGTCATTTCGCACGCATCGGGCGCGATCCTGCCCACGATACGCTCGCGCTGTCAGGCCTTGGCGCTTTCGCCTCTATCCGAGGCGCAGGTGGTAAGTGTCTTGCAGTCTCTTGAGGTTGAGGCCTCGCGAAATCGCATCGAGCAAGCGGCTGCACTTTCTGGCGGTTCCGCGCGCCAGGCTCTGCAGGTCTTGCAGGGCGGCACATTGAAGGCCTGGCAGGCCTTTGAACAGTTAGGACATGCAAAGGGCGAGGCGGGTGATTGGGTCGCCGCTCACAAACTTGCCGATCAATTGGTAGCCAAGGGCCAGGAAGACGCATTTTGGCAGTTTCTCGACATGGTGAGCGGATGGATCGCGGAACAGCCGCGCGGCGGCGATGATCGGCGCCTTGCGGTTCTTGCGGGGTGGGCGGATGTGTGGGAAAAGACGGCACAGTCGATCCGCCTCGCGGATGCCTATAATCTGGACCGAAAACAGGTGATCTTGACGCTTTTTTCCAATCTGTTCGCGCATAACGCCCGTCGAATGTGACTGTTTTGGCGGCGCTTTGCGCTGCGTTGAATGGCACATTCACCTTTTTCGGGGCAAACGGACAGTCTTATGGCCAGCACCTACTATCTCACCTCCGCAATCTCTTATCCCAACGGCGCTCCCCATATCGGCCACGCCTATGAATTCGTGTGTTGCGACGCGCTTGCGCGTTTCAAACGTCTCGATGGCTATGACACGCGTTTTCAGATCGGCACCGATGTGCACGGCCAGAAGATGTGGCAGACCGCGCGCGATCTGGGCCTTTCGCCACGTGAGTTGAGCGACAAGAATTCCGACGTGTTTCAGGAGATGACGGACCTCCTGAACGTCTCTTACGACCGCTTCATCCGAACTTCGGATGAAGATCACCATGCAGCAAGTCAGGCCATCTGGCGGGCGATCGAAGCCAATGGCGACATCTACAAGGATGTCTATTCCGGCTGGTACTCGGTACGGGACGAAGCCTATTACGACGAATCCGAAACCTCGGTGACGGAGGAGGGGACCCGCATCGGCCCTCAGGGCACACCGGTGGAATGGGTGGATGAGGAAAGCTATTTCTTCCGACTTTCCGCCTATCAGGATCAACTGCTGGCTCTATATGAGGAGCAACCAGACTATATCGGCCCTGCCTCGCGCAAGAACGAGATCGTCTCATTCGTCAAAGGCGACCTGAACGATTTGTCCATCTCGCGCACCACTTTCGACTGGGGTGTAAAAGTGCCCGGCGATGAAAAACACGTCATGTATGTGTGGCTCGACGCACTCACCAACTACATCACCGGTGCGGGATATCCCGACACGCAAAGCGATCTTTGGCGGTTCTGGCCTTGCGATGTCCACATTATCGGCAAAGACATAACCCGCTTCCATGCCGTCTATTGGCCCGCCTTCTTGATGTCCGCCGGCATCGAGCTACCCAAGCGCGTGTTCGGGCATGGTTTTTTGCTCAACAGCGGACAGAAGATGTCGAAGTCGTTGGGCAATGTCGTTGATCCATTCGACATGGCGAAGCTCTACGGGGTTGATCAGTTGCGGTATTTCTTCCTGCGAGAAGTGCGCTTTGGTTCCGATGGCAGCTACAGCCACGAGGACATCGTCAACCAAACCAATGCGAGCCTTGCCAACAATTTCGGCAATCTGGCGCAGCGGTCGCTTTCCATGATTTTCAAGAATTGCGATGGGGCGGTTGCTCCGGTTGCGGAGTTGACGGATGCTGACCAACGCTTGCTGGCAGATGCCGATGCGTTGCTGGACACATGCCGCGTAGCGATTGACCGCATCCTGCCCAACGAGGCGCTCGACGCAATTTGGGCCGTGCTGGATCACGCCAACCGCTATTTCGATGAGCAGGCGCCTTGGGAACTAAAAAAAACCGACCCTGATCGCATGCGCACGGTTCTCTACGTCACTGCGGAAACTGTGCGTCAGGTCGCGATTTTGTGCCAGGCCTTCTTACCGGAGAGCGCTGCGAAGCTGCTCGATCAACTCAAGATCGCCGAAGAGGCGCGCGATTTCGTTCAACTCGGAGCGCGGAATCGGCTCGACCCGGCAACGGTGATCGACAAGCCACAAGGCGTCTTCCCACGGTTCATCGAACCGGAAGCGGCGTAATTGACTATGCTTGTCGACAGCCACTGCCATCTTGATTTTCCGGACTTCGCCGATGAGCTTGATGATGTGGTCCAAAGAGCGCGTGATCGCGGCATCGCGCGCATGGTCACGATCTGCACCCGTGTGAAGCGCTTCGACGCCGTTCTTGCGGTCGCTGAGCGATTTGATGATGTCTATTGTTCGGTTGGCACGCATCCGCACAATGCAGCCGATGAACTGGATGTTTCCACGCAGCACCTTGTCGATCTGTCACGCCACCCCAAGGTGGTGGCGATCGGTGAGGCAGGGCTTGACTATCATTACGACAAGTCTCCCCGTGATGCACAGGCACGCGGTCTTCGCACGCATATCGAGGCCGCCCGCGAGACCGGCCTGCCGCTCGTTATTCACGCACGGAGCGCGGATGACGATATGATATCAATCCTTACAAAAGAAATGAAGAACGGATTCTTTCCTGCTGTTCTGCATTGCTTTTCTTCGACAAGAAAGCTCGCAGAATGTGGTATTGAGTTAGGTCTCTATGTTTCTTTGTCCGGGATCCTGACATTCAAGAACAGCCAAGATATTCGTGATATTGCGCGCGACATGCCGCGCGATCGGGTGCTCGTGGAAACGGATGCTCCCTATCTCGCGCCCGTGCCAAACCGGGGCAAGCGCAATGAACCCGCCTTCACGGCTGACACTGCATTCGTGCTGGCGCAGGTTTGGGAGGAAAGCGAGAATGTGATTGGTCAACGCACGAGCGAGAATTTCTTTCGACTGTTCTCCAAGGTGCCTAAGCCACAATCGCTAGCGGCATGACGGAAGGTGGCGATCCGATCGATATGAGTGAGCCGAAGCCCGGAACCAAGCGCTTTACAATACTCGGCTGCGGCTCGTCACCCGGCGTGCCGCGCATTGGCAATGATTGGGGAAACTGCGATCCCCAAAATCCGAAGAATCGTCGGCGCCGGGCTTCGCTTCTCATCGAGCAATTCGGAGAGAGCGGAAGAACAGTCGTGGTGGTCGATAGCGGCCCGGATTTTCGCGAACAGATGATCGATGCCAATATTGGTTGGGCCGATGCGGTTATCTACACCCATGCGCATGCCGACCACATTCATGGCATCGATGATCTGCGATCCTTCGTCATCAATCGACGACAGCGTGTGTCTGTCTGGACCACGCAGGCCACGTCGGAACGGATTCGAGAAAGTTTCGGCTATTGCTTCGAGACGCCGCCCGGCTCGTCCTATCCACCCATTCTCGACGAGCACCGCATCAATCCCGGCGAGACGTTCACTGTGGAAGGTGAGGGCGGTTCCATTGAGATTTTGCCGTTTGAACAGCCGCATGGCGACATCATCTCGCTCGGCTTTCGCGTCGGGGATATGGCCTATAGCAGCGATGTCAGCGAGCTGGATGAACGCGCACTTCCGCATCTGGCCGATCTCGACATCTGGATAGTGGATGCGCTTCAATACCACACGCATCGTAGTCATTTCAGCCTGGACCAGACGCTGGAATGGATTGGGAAGCTCAAACCCAAGCGCGCTTTGCTCACCCATATGCACACGCCGCTTGATTATGATGCTGTGATGGAAGCAACGCCAGACAACGTCGAACCGTGCTACGATGGCCTGACCATGGAGTTTTCGTGACGCAGACGCGTCATCACGCATCGGGAGGAAAAAACCATGCAGGAACGGGACGGCGATTTCATTTGGTATGAGTTGATCACCACCGATATCAGCGCGGCAAACGTCTTCTATTCAGGTCTCATGGATTGGACCGCGTCTGATGCTGGCATGCCGGATCGACCCTACGGCATGTTCAGCGCACGGGGAGCCATGATCGCCGGCGCTCTGGAACTCACCTCAGATATGTTGGCTGGCGGCGCGCAACCCATGTGGGCGGCCTATCTCGCCGTCGATGATGCCGATGCTGCTGCCAAGCGCGTTGTGGCCGCAGGCGGCGAAATTCTCATGCAGCCCTGGGACATTCCTGACGTTGGACGCATAACCTTCGTCAAAGCGCCGGATGGCGCATTGTTTTACATTATGAGCGGCATGACCGGAGAACCAAGCGAGAGCTTCGCTGCGCGTGAACCGCGTGTTGGCCATTGCGCCTGGAACGAATTGGCGAGCACCGATCTGGTCGCCGCGGAGAAATTCTACGCGGATCTGTTTGGGTGGGAAAAGGCCGAGACAATCGATTTGGGAGAGATGGGACCATACGGGCTTTACAAGAATGGCAGCGACCGCGATTTCAACTTCGGTGGCTTTATGGAGGCACCAGATGGCATGCCATCCATGTGGCAGTTCTATTTCCGCGTTGCAGATATCGACAAAGCCGCTGACTTCACTGCGAAGAATGGCGGTACAATCCTCGTTGGTCCCATCGAGATACCCGGCGGCGAATATTCGATCAGTGGCATTGACCCGCAAGGCGCTGTGTTTGGTTGTGTTGGAGAACGAATTGGATAAATGTATATTTATCAATTCATTATGCTATCTAGCTGAGGGTTGATATACGTCATTTCGCCTGACTGAGTCGACGAGAATGTTCCATAATATATCTTATGCAGATTTTGTGCTTGCGGATTGTTGTGGAATGAGACCAGCAGCAGTGAACTCCCAAGGCTTGCCAACCTGTTGCATGCCAGGGTGCAATGCGCGCCTTTTGCAGTTCGGCCAAGTCAATTAGTGAGTTGCACGGCCAGAGGCATTCGCGCTGCGTAACAAGAACCGCAAGTGTTGGATGATCTCACGGCTTCAGTTCCGCGCCGCACCACACGGCGGTGTATTTTTCGCAATGCAGCATCAGCGACTTGAACACACCGAAATCGTCGACTTTCGGAAGTGTGTAATCCTGTGCGCCGTCAAAGGACTGCAACAAGGCAATCAACACACCATTGTCCTCAACGCGTTCCTGATTGCCGATGTCGTGCACCGACTTTCGGCTCAGATAGAGCTTCACATCAGGGCCCGAGTCAGTGCGAAAATCATCTTCCAGATGCAGGATCAGTGCATCACCGTCGGCCTCAATGCGCCAATGCCCTTCAGCTTTGTGTTCCTTGGGGTGCCAGACATTTCCGCTTTGCTCATGCTGCTTTAGCGACATGATCGTGTCTCCATGGTGATGACAACTGCTGTCTCAGTGGCCGAAAAGTCCATATCAGTCCACTTCAAGCTGCCATGAACGGCATGGATCGCTTGACTTCCAAGCCCCTTTCCTTAAGTAGCCTGCAACGAATGGCGCAATATCGCCCTTCGAATGCATTTTTCCAGGACTGAGACCATGGCCAAGGCAACCACCATCAAGGTGAAGCTCAACTCGACTGCTGATACGGGCTTTTATTACGTGACCAAGAAGAACTCGCGCACAATGACGGAGAAGCTCTCCATGCGCAAATACGACCCTGTCGTGCGCAAGCATGTCGAGTTCAAGGAAGGGAAGATCAAGTAACGCTCTGCACGTCGCTGTCGTTGCTGTCAGCGGTGCTCTGGCTTTTCTGATTTGTCTGCCTTTGGTGATCGGTTCCCATCGGCAAATGTAAGGCCAAGTTCTACAGCTTTGCCGCCAAATTTTTCGCGCACGCTGTCCATAGCCCGTTCTGCCGCCGCCCTGCGTTCGGCGGCCTCGTCAATGAGATCGCCCGGATCGGCTGTCTCGTCGGACTGAATGTCGCTGACACCGATACCCAATAGGCGAAACTGAGTACCGTCGCATTCGCGCTGCAACATCGTGCGACCGATCTGGAAGATCCTGTCCGCGAGCTGCGTGGGATCCGGCAGAGTTGTGTTTCGCGTCCGGGATTTGAAGTCGCGCGTCTTGAGCTTCAAAACGACGGTCTGCCCTGCCTGATGTTTCGCCTTGAGCCGCGTTGCGACGCGTTCGCACTGGCGCCGTAAAATTGGCACCAGGGTCTCGAATGAAGCGACATCGGAGTTGAAAGTCGTCTCCGAACTGACGCTTTTGACCGAGCGTCGCGACGTCACGTCACGATGATCTTCACCTCGCGACAGCCGGGCTAGGCGTAACCCCATCGATCCGTAGTTGCGAACGAGTTCAGTTTCGTCGGCGGTCTGCAGATCGCTGATCAGTCGAATATTGTCGGCGGCCAGTCGCGATTGCATGGCTTTGCCGACGCCCCAGATGAGCGAAACGGGCTTTGATGCGAGAAAATCAAAGGCTTCTGCCGCTCCGATGACGGAAAATCCGCGCGGTTTTTCCAAATCGGATGCGACTTTTGCCAGAAACTTGTTGGGTGCCAGGCCGACCGAAACCGTAATGCCAATCTCGTCATGCACGCGTCTGGCAAAGCGCGTCAGCGTCAGGGCGGGTGGCGCGTGATGCAGCCGCTCGGTTCCTGACAGATCCAGAAAGGCCTCGTCGATCGAAAGCGGCTCAACCGCCGGCGTCAGCGCTTTCATCATATCGCGAACCTGTCGGCCGACAGAAACGTAGTGATCCATGCGGGGTTTGATAACCGTCGCCTCAGGGCACAATTTGAGCGCCTTGAACATTGGCATGGCTGAGCGAACGCCACGAATACGCGCGATGTAACAGCAGGTTGAGACGACCCCTCGCCTGCCGCCTCCAATGATGACCGGCCTGTCTGCGAGCTTCGGGTCGTCGCGTTTTTCTATCGCCGCATAGAACGCGTCGCAATCGATATGCGCCAGGCTCAGTTCGAACAACTCGGGATGACGCAGCAGGCGCGGGCTGCCGCAAGTACCGCAACGCGACGCGGCCCCGTATTGCGGGTTCAGACAATCACGGCACAGGCCGCCGGCATCGCTGTGTCTCGCCATCTCCATGCACCGGAGATAGCATGTTCACGCTCGGTTCTCCACGAGAACCTTTCTTATGCAGCGATGTGCCTCGGTCCAGTCGCTGGTTGAAATCTCGACGCCGTCGATGTCACCGGCGAGATCGCGAAAGGTCTCGTCGGCCATGAAATGAAACAGATGAATGTCCGGGGCCCCTGCTCGCACATGCTCAAGGTTCTTGGGCGTGTCATCGATGAAACCGATCGGCGCGCCACGATGCGCCTTGACGATGTCGATGGCCGGCATTTTTGAGCCCGTATTGGTGATCAGCGGATGGTCAAGCCCGTTCTCAAACAGGTGGTTGATGCGAACATGACGAAAGTCGTGCGGCATGTTGGTGAGAAACAAGATGTCGATATCGCGCGCGAGATCATTGAGCGCTTCCACCGCCCCTTCCACGAGATGCTGACGTAAAGTCTGTTCTTCAAAAAGCTGCCAAAGCACGGCCCTCACCTGATCCTGAGTCGCTTCCGCTCCCGTGGATCGGTCAAACACATTTCCGGTGAGTTGGAAGGCATGACGCCTCAGTTCAAAGCCGCGCTCTTCCATGATCTGCGCGAAAGGAGCTACCAAATGCAGGACGACCTCATCGACGTCACAGATCAGCAGAGGGCGAAAACTTCGCTCCCCCTGCCCGTCTGACACATAGCCAAGCTGGTTGAGCTGCCCCAATGTGTCGCCATCGGCTTTCCAGTCCTTCACCGTCTACGCCTCATATGAATTCCTGTTGGTTGTTGCCTGAAAGCGCCATCTGCGCCGCAACGATTGATTCCGGTGAAATGTCGCTTGCATTTGCCAGGGCCAGCAGGTCTGGCTCATGTCCGGCAAAGAAATCCAGAACACCTGCCAAAAAGCCCGGTTCGCCCGCCGCCGCCCTGAAATCGTTGCGCGGGACGCCCGTCAGAGCACTGAATCGCATCAACAATTCGTCATCAGCGGCCAAACGACCAAGGGCGACTATCGCAATGCGCTCGGCTTCCTCTTGCGTCATTGTGCCTGCTTCACCACAGCCCATAAACCTTCGTTAACATTTGGCTTAGCGATATCATCTATCGTCTTGAGCCGAATCATCATTTCACCAAGCGCCACCGACGTATTTATCCAATGACCAAGAAGGTTATGATTGTCGAGGACAACGAGTTGAACATGAAGCTGTTCAACGACCTTCTGGAAGCCCAGGGTTTCGAGACGGTACAGACCTCCAGTGGCAATGATGCGGTGGAACTTGCCCGCACGCACAAGCCTGATCTCATTCTCATGGATATTCAGCTTCCTGAAGTGTCGGGGCTGGATGTCACAAAGTGGCTCAAGGAAGACCCTGAACTCTCCCGCATTCCCGTCATCGCCGTTACAGCATTCGCCATGAAGGGCGACGAGGAGCGTATTCGGCAAGGCGGCTGCGAGGCCTATATCTCCAAACCGATTTCAGTTCTTAAATTTCTGGAAACCGTAAAGTCTTATCTTGGCGTCGCCTGACGGGGGCGGATCTCGCCAGGCGCGTTTTTGGAGTTGTGAATTTGTCAGCCCGTGTTCTCGTCGTCGACGATATTGAAGCCAATGTGAAGTTGCTCCAGGCTCGTCTTGAAGCCGAGTATTTTGAAGTCATAACCGCGTCGAATGGCGCTGATGCCCTGCAAATTTGCAAGGACGGGCTGTGCGACATCGTGCTGCTAGACGTCATGATGCCGGGCATGGACGGTTATGAAGTGTGTCGTCGGCTCAAATCCGACAGCCGCACGATGCAGTTGCCCATTGTCATGGTGACAGCGCTGGATCAGCCATCGGACAGATTGACCGGTCTTGAGGCGGGTGCGGATGATTTCCTGACAAAACCGGCAGGCGACCTGGCCCTGCTCACGCGTGTCAAGAGCCTCGCCCGTATGAAGATGGTCACCGATGAATTGCAGTTGCGCATCACCAGCGGTCGCCAACTTGGTCTTGACCAGGTGTCGGAGCGCGATTTCGCCGCCATCAATGGGCTGCATGGCCAAATCATCATCATCAATGATCTGACCAGTGAGAACCAAAGGCTTATGAAGCATCTGGGTCGCGAGCACACTGTGGAACTCGCACCAGACCCCCAGGAGGCCCTTTATCGGTGTGCCGACAACAATTTCGACCTGGCGATCATATCGCTCTCGATGCGCAGTTATGACGGGTTGCGTCTCTGCTCGCAGCTGCGTTCCGTGGAACGCACGCGCATGCTTCCAATTCTGCTTCTGGCTGGCCAGGGCGATGAGCAAAAGCTGGTGCGCGGCATAGACCTTGGCGTCAATGACTACATCAACACGCCCATCGACACGGCTGAATTGAAGGCGCGCGTGAAAACGCAGGTCAAGCGCAAGCGTTTGAACGACAAGCTGCGCGAAAGCGTTCACAATGCCATGGAAGCCGCGGTTCGTGATCCGCTCACCGGCCTCAACAACCGACGTTATTTTGACCGCCATGTCAGCAATCTGTTCGATCAGGCGATGGTCGATAGCAAGCCCCTGTCGCTGATCGCTTTGGACATAGACCACTTCAAGGCGGTCAACGATTCCCACGGACATCAGGCGGGAGATGAAGTTCTAAAGTGTTTTGCCGACCGCATCTCAAGAAATGTGCGCGGGAAGGACCTCGCCTATCGCTTTGGTGGTGAGGAGTTTGTGGTCGTCATGCCAAGCACGGACAAGGAACTGGCCTATGTTGTGGCAGACCGCATGCGACAGGATGTTGGAGCAACGCCCATCACCACAAAAGATGGTGCCGAGATATCGATAACCGTCAGCGCGGGAATCGCCTCGATCGAAGGGCGATTCGATACGCTGTCCAGCATGTTGAAGCGGGCAGATGAGGCGCTCTATAACGCCAAGCGAAACGGCCGCAACAAGGTCGTCTCCGAAGCCGCATAGAAGGCCCTGCGGAGTGCATTTTAGCGCCGCAGACTGCTTTACCTTAACGCTTTACTACTAATTCGCTTTCGATTTGTAACCGAAGACCCGATGATGCAAATAGAGCGCACGGGAACGATGGTTCTAAACCTCATCCTGTACCGCTCCTGCCCCCGGGCCCGCCGCATCACCCGGGTGGTGGGAGCACCTTATTCGCAGTCCTGCGCTTCATCGAAATAGTCGATCTGTCGTAAATCCGCTTTCAGCGCATAGTCGGCATAGTTCATCGTCAAATCGCGCGACACACCCGTTTCATGCATCAGGAATGAAACCGTGTAGATCGGCAAGCGTTCACTCTGAACCGCCTCATCGGTGGTGGAGAAATAGCTGACGGTCACCGGCCAGGCGGTCTGTCCATCAAAACTCTCCGCGACGTCTTCTTCTTCGCCTTTTATCGCCGTGGCGTCAGGTCGCATCTTGCCGATCACTGCGGTTGTATCGATGACCTGATCGCCACCTTCTGAACCGTCAAACACTTTGGCTGTCAGAAAGGTTTCCTCACGCCTTGCCGCATCAATCATTGCGGCAATGTGCTGCGTCATGAAGAGCGCCTCGTCCAATTCAAGAGATCGCTCTTCGGGTTTCGACAGGTCGACAACCAAGCCGTCATCGCTGCGCTGGGCTTCGCCACGCAGGTCTTGTTCCAACTGACCGTTGAGAAAGGACTTGGTGACAAAGTTGAACGACGAGCCATCAGCACTCTCGAAGTTGGAGCTTTGTTGGTCATTCGTGAGGCTGTCGGAGCGAGTGCGAACCTGGGTGAAAAATCGAAACCTGGTCGTGTAACCTTCGCAATGCGAACCGCGCATCTCGTACACAATGCGTCCGTTGAGCCCCAATATGCCGGATCGATCACTGGCCGTCTTCAGCTTAAGATCATACACGGCTCGATGCGGACGCAACTTGTCGGCGCCGGCAGCTGGTGCAGCAAATAGGTGGTCGGGAATTGCAAGCGTTGCGGCAACGAGCAGGCAAAGGCATGTGCACAGCGTTCGAATCATGAAAATCTGCTCCTGGGAAAAGGGCGTAAGAGCCACTCTTTCATCACGCTCGCGAAAGCGCTACCTCTTTCGCGTCCGGCACGTCGCTTCACGGCCAGATGTGGCACGTGTCATAAGCATCACGATGAGGTCTTCACCATGCCAAAAAATGCCATTGACCAACGCCTAAAAGACCTTGGCCTTGAACTGCCCAACCCGGCAGCGCCAGCCGCCAACTACATCCCATATACAATTGCTGGAAAACTGCTGACGATTTCGGGGCAAATCCCAATGGGACCAGATGGACCGCAATATATTGGCAAACTGGGTGATGACGCCGATGTGGCGTTTGGTCGGTCGGCTGCGCGCCTTTGCGCTGTCAACATTCTGGCGCAGGCCAGGGCTGCGCTTGGGTCGCTAGACAAGGTCAAGCAGGTGATCAAGATCCAGGGCTTCGTCAATGCGACGCCGGATTTCACCCAGCATCCAGAGGTTATCAACGGTGCCTCCGATCTACTGGTTGATGTTCTCGGCGATGCCGGAAAGCACGCGCGCGCCGCTGTTGGCATGTCCTCCCTGCCCCGCGGCGTCGCCGTTGAAGTTGATGCTGTCATCGAGATGACCTGAGCCATCGTGACGTTGATTGCTGCACCGGACTGGCTCGTCAGTCGCCCCATTGCTCATCGCGGCTATCATGACCTCACCGCCGGGCGCGCGGAGAACTCGATTGGGGCCTTCCGCGCGGCGATTGAGGCCGGTTTTGCCATTGAATGCGACGTCCAGGTGACCGCGACCGGCGAACCGGTCGTATTCCACGATCCCGTTTTGGGGCGCATGACCGGCGTTGAGGGCACCGTAGGATCCAAAACACCCGATAAGCTGGCGACGCTCGCTTTGGCCGACACCAGCGACACGATCGCGACACTCAAACAGCATCTTGATCTCGTTGCGGGCAAGGTGCCCATCATCATCGAGTTGAAGGGGGTCGAGGGCGAAGATGCGGGATTTGTCGAGGGCGTGGCTGACGCGCTGTCCGGCTATGATGGCCCGGCTGCGGTGATGTCGTTTGATCACTGGATTTGCGCACAATTTGCCACGTTGATGCCGCATGTTTCTCGTGGTCTGACTGCCGAGGGCGCCGATGATTGCGCCGACATACACCAGAAAGCCATGCGGGATTTTGATTTGCGATTTGTCTCCTATCATGTCGACGCCCTACCAAACGTCTTCGTGCAACGCATGCGGGAAGCCGGTTTGCCTGTCATCACCTGGACGGTGCGCAACGCGGCGCAACGGCAACTGACGCGCCGCTTTGCCGATCAGATGACCTTTGAAGGCTTCGATCCGCGCCAAGTCGACCCGGCGAATGACAGCTGAAACCAAGCGTGACGATATCACCATTCGCGTTGTCGATGCGGCAGACGCCATCGACGCGCAGGCATGGGATGCGCTGGCCAATCCGGCAGACCCGCAAGGCAGCGCTGCCTATGATCGCAATCCGTTTCTGCGCCATGCCTTTTTCAGCGCTGCGGAGCGATCCGGTTCGGCAAGGCGCGAGACGGGCTGGTTGCCGCAACACCTCGTCATGGAGCGAAAGGTCGCCGACGCCGTCGAAATCATCGGCATTCTGCCCTGCTATCTGAAAGGGCATAGCCAGGGCGAGTATGTGTTCGATCATGGCTGGGCTGACGCTTATGAACGTGCAGGCGGGCGATATTATCCCAAATTGCAGGCGACGGTGCCGTTCACGCCCGCAGCGGGGCGGCGCATTCTGGTCGGCAATGGCGAAGACGCCGATTCGCGTCGCCTCCTGATGGCTGATGGCTTGCAGGAGGTTTGTGACCGTCACAGTGTTTCATCCGCGCATATCACCTTTATGGAGAAGCACGAATGGGATCTGCTTGGACAGCACAATTTTTTGAAGCGCACGGATCAGCAGTTTCACTGGGTCAATGATGGCTATCGTGATTTCGATGCGTTCTTGACCGCCCTCTCTTCGCGCAAGCGCAAGACCATCCGCAAGGAACGCGCCTCGGCGCTCGCCAATAACGGCATCAGCATCGAATGGTTGACCGGCGCTGCTCTCACCGAAGCCGTGTGGGACACGTTCTTTGAATTCTACATGGACACTGGGTCACGCAAATGGGGGCGTCCCTATCTCACCCGCCAATTCTACTCGATGATTGGTGAGACCATGGCAGATGATATTCTGCTCATCATGGCGAAGCGCGAAGGCCGTTATGTTGCTGGCGCCATCAATTTCGTGGGGTCACACAGGCTGTTTGGCCGACATTGGGGCTGCGTTGAGGACCATCCCTTCCTGCATTTTGAAGTCTGCTATTATCAAGCGATCGACTACGCCATCGCTCATGGGCTTTCGCGCGTTGAGGCCGGTGCACAGGGCGCGCATAAATTGGCCCGTGGCTATATGCCAACCCTCACCCATTCAGCGCATTACCTACCCAACCCGGATTTTCGTAGAGCTGTTGAAGATTATCTCGACCATGAACGCCGCGCGGTCGAACGCGAAAGCAAGCTGATCGCGGATCATGGGCCCTTCCGCAAATCATCTTAGCCGGAGTGACGCTCACGCCAGATCGCGAAGAGAAAGGCGAAATTGGCGAGGAGAAAGAACACGCTTCCTGCGAGAGCGAGCTAGAGCAAATCTCGCCCAGATTGAATCGTTTGAGCGCAGGGAATTTGTGGCCTGACAAGGCGCGTGCGACGCCGTGGTGCGGGCACCACAAGTTCGCGCGCAACACAGTCAGGGCGCAAAGAACCGAGTTCAAACGATTGCAGACTACTTATCATTTTCATTGCCTTGCACTTCATCTGCTTGGGTGTCTTTTCCGCTCTGGCGGCGTCGAAATCCTCGCGCGATGCCCGGCATCGCTCTGCGGTGTTCTCCTTGCCAGATCGAAAAATCCATCCCATCAAACTG
>JAPPOQ010000008.1 GCA_028817895.1 Ahrensia sp. | reverse complement strand
GACGCCGTGGTGCGGGCACCACAAGTTCGTGCGCAACACAGTCAGGGCGCAAAGAAACAAGTTCAAACGATTGCAGACTACTTATCATTTTCATTGCCTTGCACTTCATCTGCTTGGGTGTCTTTTCCGCTCTGGCGGCGTCGAAATCCTCGCGCGATGCTCAGCATCGCTCTGCGGTGTTCTCCTTGCCAGATCGAAAAATCCATCCCATCAAACTGCTCCAATCTGGACGAGACTTGCTCTGGACTGCTTAGTAGCGGTAGTGCTCGGGCTTGTAAGGGCCTTCGACCGTCACGCCGATATAATCGGCCTGGTCCTTGTTCAGCTCGGTGAGCTTCACGCCGATTTTCTCCAGATGCAGCCTTGCGACTTTCTCATCCAGATGTTTCGGCAGGATGTAGACTTCGTTACCATACTCATCACCCTTGGTCCAAAGCTCGATCTGCGCGAGCACCTGGTTGGTAAAGGAGGCTGACATAACAAAGCTTGGATGGCCCGTCGCATTGCCGAGGTTCAGCAGACGACCCTGTGACAGAAGGATCATACGATTGCCGGACGGCATCTCATACATGTCCACCTGATCCTTGATATTGGTCATCTTCAGATTACGCAGATTGGCGACCTGAATCTCATTGTCGAAATGGCCGATATTGCCGACAATCGCCATGTCCTTCATCTCGCGCATATGCTCGATGCGGATGATGTCCTTGTTGCCGGTCGTGGTGATGAAGATGTCCGCGTCAGCAACGGTGTCTTCCAGCGTCGTGACTTCGAAACCATCCATCGCAGCCTGAAGGGCGCAGATCGGGTCGATTTCGGTCACCTTTACGCGGGCACCGGCACCGCGCAATGACGCGGCGGAGCCCTTGCCGACATCGCCATAGCCGCAGACGACGGCGGTCTTGCCGGCCATCATCGTATCAGTCGCGCGGCGAATGCCATCGACCAGCGATTCCTTGCAGCCATATTTGTTGTCGAATTTCGACTTGGTGACGGAATCATTCACATTGATGGCAGGGAAAGGCAGTTGGCCGTTCTTCTGCAACTCGTAAAGGCGGTGAACGCCGGTGGTGGTCTCTTCGGACACGCCGATGATCTGGTCGCGCGTCTTGGTGAACCAGCCGGGGCTCGCTTCCATGCGCTTCTTGATCTGCGCCTTGATGACCTCTTCTTCCTCGGACGCTGGCACGGGGATGATATCTTCGCCGGCCTCGGCGCGGGCACCGAGCAGGACATAAAGCGTAGCATCGCCACCATCGTCTAGGATCAGATTTGGGCCGTCATCGAACAGGAAGGACTTGTCCAGATAATCCCAGTGCTCCTCAAGGGTCTGGCCTTTGACCGCGAAAACGGGAACGCCGGCAGCAGCGATTGCCGCGGCGGCATGATCCTGCGTCGAATAGATGTTGCAGGACGCCCAGCGCACATCTGCACCAAGTTCAACAAGCGTTTCGATCAGCACGCCCGTTTGGATTGTCATGTGCAGCGAACCGACGATCCGTGCGCCTTTCAGCAGTTTGTCGGCGCCGAATTCTTCGCGAAGCGCCATCAGGCCCGGCATTTCGGTTTCCGCAATATCAAGCTCCTTGCGACCATATTCGGCAAGGTTGATGTCTTTCACGATATGGTCGTGCTCAGCCATGAGATGGCTCCTCATATGAAACTGGATTGGAGGTTCGGGCCCAGCCGATCATCGGCGCCCGATCTTGCTGTGCGGTCTATCAGTCGCGCGCTCATCTGGCAAGCCATATAAAGAATAGTTTATGTATCCTGCGTCGACTTGGAACGCACCTGCTTGATGCGGCTGGCAGCCGTCGCATAGCCGCCCGACGCGCCATCGATGAAATGGATGTGGTCGTCACGTGTAACGGAAGGAACGATGCAGGTCATGAGTGCACCGGATTGCTTCGAGATGCCGTAATTGACGAGGCCCTCATCCTGCGCCTTTTGCAGGCGCATCTCCAGTTTCTTGCGCGTCGGTTCGTCGCAATCAATGGTCATCAACAGCGCATCTTCGAACTTGCGAAAATCGGCATTGGCGCTGGTCGTTTTGATGTAGTGATCGGGGTCGAAGCCACCCAGCCGCAGCCCGGTCTTGAAAAAGATATGGGCTATGAACGTTTCAAAGAGGAGGGTGAGACGCCGTCGCCATAGCGGAATGGACGCATCCCGCGTGCGCGCTTCATAATCAAGTCCTTCCGGAGGCCAGCGAAACCCCGGTCCTTCGGCTCGCATGGGGTGACCGGACCGCCGCAGACCCTCGGTGATCGACACGAGATCAGACATCAAACGTTCGATCGCTTTCGGGTCCGACCCTGCGCGAGGTGCAGCCACAACCGACAGAATATCGCCATTGACCGCCTCGATAGGGGTCCAACGGCAGGAAAGCCCGGTCAAGTCAGGATCGTCTTGCATGCCCGTGTCGCGCACATGAAAGCGCCCGCGCTTCATCTCCCGTTCGGCCCAACTCACTCCGCCCCCCGCAAACATTGCATAGTCGACGCTCCTGCTGGGTGCGTGTCGTGCGACAAAAACATTGCGGCCCGTTGCGCGAATGTCGGCAAGCGGCACGATTGCGGTGCGCAACACCACGTCAAATTCGCGCAAGGCCCATTTGCGCAAGGCGTCCAGCGACCTCTCGGCACGCTCAAGCCAGAGGCCCGGCATGGCGAAGGCGGCCCCGTCTCCGCCGAACACAAAGGGAAAACGCGTATCGGGAAAGGCGTTCATCTGCGCGGAAATCACCGCCGCGCCAATCGTGTTGACCAGCTTGTATTTTCCGGCATCGATGAGTCCGCTGGAATCCTCAATATCGGCGATGCCCAGAAACCAGTCTTCCGGCAGGGGCGAATAGGGGTCAGCGACCGCAAGCGTCCCGAAATCCTCAAACACAGGCAGGCTCTCATAGAAGGTCACCGACGCTTCGGTGCTATCTGCCGATGCCCTGCTGTCAGCCATCATCTCTTCGCTTTGCCGCGCCATACCGACATTGGTCGCATGGCCTGCGGGCGAGATTGCGGCAGAGGAGACGACACACCCGCTAGAGCAAGTCTCGTCCAGATTGGAGCAGTTTGATGGGATGGATTTTTCGATCTGGCAAGGAGAACACCG
>JAPPOQ010000006.1 GCA_028817895.1 Ahrensia sp. | reverse complement strand
CGAACTTCCCGATACCTTCATCGACCTGATCAGCCGCTCGGTGAGCCTACAAAACCGCATCATCTCGCTTGACGAGGAAATCTACGAAGCGCGCAGCGATGAATCGCGCCAGAGCGACAATCCCGTTGCCCTTCAGCGAGCGATGCTTGAAAGCGCGTTCCAGCAGGTCAGAAACTGACGCATTGTTGTAAGTTCGTTGCTGCAACGCTGAACGCATCGCCATTCAGTCGAACAGTGATTAAGGAGGCCTGTACGGCCGCTTTTCCTAAAGACTTGCCAGCCGTGCAAATGCGGTGCGTGCCAGCGACTTGCCCGTGAAACGATCGGCACGAATAGCCTGACGTTTATTCGTAAATCCGTCACCGAGCACATGATTGGGGGCCAGGCGGGTCACTGAGCTCTTGTATGTTGGCGCGCGCAACTGAGCCAGCGGGCCAATACGTGTTGATGTCGCGACAGCCCATTCCTTAACGGCGTTTCCGTCCAGATCGCCGAGCGCCAGTTCACTCTTTATGTTTGAAGAGGTGGCATTGCCCAGAAGGCCAACCGGGCGCTGCGGTGCGGCAACTGCCCGCTTCGGCTTTTTGGGTTCAACAGCTGCAGGCACTTCGGGGCGCGGCAGGGGAACACTCGCTGTTTGAATCTGGCTGCTCTTTTGACGCAATGCCTCGGCAGCTTCACGTCCAAGAACATTGGCCCGATTGGTATTTGCACTGCTTCTGCTCAGGGCAGCGAGCACAACGGCTTCGTCAAGTTGCGGGCGGAAGGTTTCAACAGCGGCTCTTTCGAGCGGCTGCAGTGCAACGGCATTAAGAGGCTCGCTGGGTCGCGTCGCACCAAGCTGCGTTGGCTGCGCCGCAAGCCTTGCGGCCAATTGACGTGCAGAAACCGCCGGGTCATTGCCCGATGCTTCAAGATCCAAAGAAGCCAGGCGAATCTGCGGTTCGTTTTGCTGACCGACATTGGCGCGCGGACTCGGAACGACTAGGGCCTCGGCAGCCCTTTGGGCAACGGTCGAGTTGCGTTTTTGGGCGAGCGCCGTGGTCACACGCTGCTTCAACTGAGCAGCGCGCTCGTCTGTCTGCGCACGAGCCAGTACTGCCGTGGGCGACTCGACTGCTGACGGCACATCGAGACTTGGACGTTTCAAAATCTGCCGGGTCGCCGGTGGCGAAGCGAGAGCCAGTTCAGTCGCAGCCGCGACGGCAGGACGGTCAGCCGGAGCAACTGAGGGCGCGACCGCGCCACCCGGACGGCGAATCGGAATCGCTATGCGACTTGGAGGCAGTGCCGCCACCAATTGTTGTGCAGCATCGTCCTGCGTTTCGCCAACCGCCTCCGCCTCGGTGGCAAACGGATCATTCCCGCGCTTGCGCTCCAGCTTGGGAGGCTCAGCTTTGGCAACGGCAACCGGCTCCGGTGCACTCTGCGGCTCAGGCTTGCGACGGGGATTGCTTTTGGGTTTCGCCGCTTCGATGATGTCCCCATCATCGTCCGTCGTTCGACCGCCGCCCTGAAACAGCCGCGCCAGCAGCGATGTGCCGCCGCGAATGGTCGTGCCACGACGCGATCCATCGGCATTGAGGCCCCTCTTCAGATTGGCCATCGCAGTTTTGTAACCGCGCAGCGGCTTTCCATTGGTGGGCACATGGATTGTGCGACCGCGAGGAAACACGCGAGCCAATTGTCTCCGGCTCATGCGCGGCCAGTGCCTCACGCGACCGGTGTCGAGATGCACGAACCCACCGCGATAATAACCCACGCCACCGCGATGCATACGCAACCCGATGGCGCGCAGCTTGCTGGGCTTGACATCCGGCAAAAAGAAATCGAGCGCTTTGCCCAGCGTGTGCTGGCTCTTGCGCGCAACGCCGCGTCCGCGTCGACGCAGCATCTTGTTGGTGCGCGGGGACCGGTATCCGGAGACCACATGGATCGGTTTTTTCGACCCGCTCTTCTGATAAACCTCCCAGACGAGATCCAGCAGTTCCGGATCCATCCTGGTCGGTTCCTTGCGCCGCCAGTCACGCAAAAAACGGTTGGCCTTGCGCAATCCGCTCTGCACGTAGCGCCCATTGCGCTTGAAAGTGATGGTGGCGCTCTCCTTGGTATGCGTGAAATACATCCGCAATGTGCGGGTTTCCGCATAGGCCGATGCAATGCTGACGAACCATATGGCCACCAGCACCAGCGACACAAGAACAGCACGTGCAAATACGGGCCTGCCCTTCTGTATTGGCTGGAAAGTGATGGGGTGCGGCACGGTCGGCATGTTGTGTCTGAAAAGTACCTTGAGAGGGTTCCGAAGAGTAGTCTCGAACGACGATTTGACAGCGCAAGGCCGATCAGACCGTTTCGCCCCGCATGAACGCCTTACAGTGCGCCAAGATTGAGGTGAATTGTTGGCGCGTTTTTAGTGTTTATCCTTAGCGTTAATATATCCTTTCGGCGCCTGTGACAAACCGCACAGACTGGCCTTTTGGGCAGTGGAAATGATGACGCAACCGAGCAGCTTGACCGGCAAAAAGGCCCTTTTTTCGAACGGCAGAACGGGTCAGCTGTCACTTACCAATGCGCTGTCCGCAACGGCGGCGTCCTCGGCGTCGATGTCATATTCTTTGAGCTTGCGATAGAGCGTCGAACGGCCGATTCCGAGACTGCGCGCCACGGCGGTCATTCGACCTTTGTGATGCGATATGGCAAAGCGGACCGCATCTTCCTCGATTTGTGCCAGGGATCGCGGCTTGCCGGATTGCGCCAGCATGTGGAGTGTCCCGAGGGGCTGCTGTGCCTCCAGCGGCGGTGCCTGGCCGACATCTATGCGCTCGCCGCTGCGCCGTTCCGCAATTTCGGGAATCGCCGTTGCTGTGGCCTGGGCGATTTGCGGAAAGTCGCCAATCGTCAGTTCGTCCCCATCGCACAGCACGATGGCCCGAAAGATGGCGTTCTCCAGTTGGCGAATATTGCCCGGCCAGTCATAGGCCGCGAGCATGTTCAACGCATCGCTACGTATGCCGGTGATGTTGCGGCGGCCCTGTTCCAGGCACAGCGAGGCGATGAAATGCGATACGAGCGCTGCAATATCTTCCTTGCGGCGCCTCAAGGCGGGCAACCGGATCGGAAAGACATTGATGCGGTAAAACAGGTCTTCGCGAAATCCGCCTTGGGTGACCAAGTCGATCATATCGCGATTGGTGGCCGAGATCAGCCGAAAGTCCGTTTTGACAGTTGAACGCCCACCAACGGGGTCAATCTCACCCTCCTGAATGGCGCGCAGCAATTTCACCTGCAACTCAGGCGACAATTCCCCCACTTCATCGAGAAACAGCGTGCCGCCATCAGCTTCCTTGAACTTTCCAACATGGCTGGACGTGGCGCCGGTGAAGGCACCTTTCTCGTGACCAAACAGAATGCTTTCCGCGAGGGTCTCCGGCAAAGCTCCGCAATTGACCGTCACCAAAGGCTTGCCGCTCCTATCCCCCGCCCCGTGAATGGCGCGCGCCAGCACTTCCTTGCCTGTACCCGATTCCCCTTCGATGAGCACCGGGATCGTTGACGCCGCAGCCCTTTTTCCAAGACTTAGCGCCTGCTCCATGGCCGGGCTGTTGGCGATCATGTCCGAGAGGCTGAACGTCCCCGCTTTGGAACGTTCCACCTTGCGGACCGCATGCTCCATCGCATCAAGCTTGATCGCATTGGCGAGCGAAATCTTGAGCCGTTCGAACGACACAGGCTTGACGCAAAAATCCGTCGCTCCTGCGCGCATGGCGCTTACAACGGTGTCGATGCCGGCTTTCGCCGTCTGCACAATGGTTGGTCGTTGAAGGCCCAATTCCTTCATGCGCCCAAGCGTCCCCATGCCGTCCAGACCCGGCATGATGAGATCGAGCACCAGCGCGGTCACCTCGCGGCCCTTTTCGCTTTGCAGCAAATGGATGGCTTCTTCGCCATCGCTTGCAACCAAAACCCTGTATCCCATCTTGCCAAGATGGCTTTCAAGCAAACGGCGTTGTGCCGGTTCGTCGTCGACGATAAGAACGGTTGCATTCATTGGCAGCGCGGCTTTGTGAGTCGTTAAGTCTCTTCGGCCCAAAATGGCACACAGCACGTCAACGAGATGTTAATCGCCGCTAACCAATTCAGCGCAGCGGCCCAGATCTTCATGCGGAGCAAAAGATGACCCCTCTTTCCCATTACGATGCAGAGGCGAGCCATGCCGTCGACACTGAGTTCGGGCCATTGCCGCAGTGGAATCTCGACGATCTGTTCCCCGGCATGGAATCGCCCGACTTCAAGAAAGCCTTTGAAGCGGCCGTACCCGAAGCGGAAGCCTTTGAAGCAAAATACAAAGGCAAACTCGTCGCACTGCTCAAGAATGGCGACGATCTGGCCACTGCAATCAAGGACTTTGAGACCATTGAGGCACGACTTGGTCGAATCGTCTCTTATGCGGGCCTGCTCTATGCAGGCAATTCGGCTGACCCGGTGCGCGCCAAGTTTTATGGCGATGTCCAAGAGCGTCTGACACTCGCAAGCCGCCATCTGCTGTTCTTTTCGCTGGAACTAAACAAGCTGGATGAGGCCGAACTCAATGCCGCGATTTCCGGCAGCGAGAGGCTTTCCTACTTCAGACCTTGGCTAGACGATCTGCGCCTGGACAAACCCTACGAGCTGGATGAACAGCTTGAGCGTCTGTTCCTGGAGAAATCATCGACAGGGCGCAGCGCATTTAACCGGCTGTTTGATGAAACCATGTCGTCCCTGCGCTTCGAAGTGAACGGCGAAGATATGGCGATCGAGCCGACGCTGAACCTCTTGCAGGACCACGACCCGTCAAGGCGCAAAGCTGCTGCTGAGGCGCTGGCCAAGACGTTTGGTGAAAATGTGCGGCTGTTCACGCTCATCACCAACACGCTGGCAAAGGACAAACAGATTGGTGACGAATGGCGCGGCTTCAATGATGTTGCCGATTCCCGACATCTGGCCAATCGCGTTGAAGGCCCCGTGGTAGATGCGATGGTCAGCGCGGTGCAGGACGCCTTTCCGCGCATTTCTCACCGCTACTATGCGATGAAGGCAAAATGGCTCGGCATTGACCGGCTCAACCATTGGGACCGAAATGCGCCGCTGCCGACCGCGTATCAACGGGTGATCGATTGGGCCGATGCACGCGAAACCGTGCTCGACGCCTATGCCGGTTTCGACCCGAAAATGGCCGAGATCGCAAGGGACTTCTTCGATAATGGTTGGATTGACGCCCCCGTCAGACCCGGCAAATCCCCAGGCGCCTTCGCCCACCCCACGGTGCCGGATGTTCACCCCTATGTTTTGCTGAACTACCAGGGCAAACCGCGCGATGTGATGACGCTGGCCCATGAATTGGGTCATGGCGTGCATCAGGTTCTGGCGGCCAAGCAGGGCGCACTCATGGCCTCCACACCGCTGACGCTTGCAGAAACGGCGAGCGTCTTCGGCGAGATGCTCACCTTCCGCTCACTTCTGGAGCAAACCCGAACGGCAGACGAGCGCAAGACAATGCTGGCCGCCAAGGTTGAGGACATGATCAATACGGTTGTCCGTCAGATCACCTTCTACTTGTTTGAACGCCGCATTCATGAAGAGCGCCGAAACGGCGAACTGACCTCTGATCAAATTGGAGAGATTTGGCTATCGGTACAGGAAATGAGCCTGGGCAACGCAGTGAAGATCGGCCCCGGTTACGAGACGTTCTGGACCTATATTCCCCACTTCATTCATTCGCCTTTCTATGTCTATGCCTATGCGTTCGGGGACTGTCTCGTGAATTCGCTTTATGCGGTATATCAGTCCTCCCCCAACGGCTTTCAGGAGAAATATTTCGACATGCTGAAAGCGGGCGGATCCAAACACCACTCGAAATTACTGAAGCCCTTCGGGTTGGATGCCAGCGACCCGGATTTCTGGCACCAGGGGTTAAGTGTGATTGAAGCCATGATCGACGAATTGGAGACGATCGAGGCGGCATGACATCTGCCATCAGCAGTCGAATCGCCAAATGGGACGTTTTCTGCCATAAAGAGCTTGCAGATGCGGTCATCAGACCATCCAGACCAGGTTTATGAGAGTACGGGGACAGTATGATGAATAGGTTGGCACCCGCCGCTGCGGCGGTGTTTTTGAGTTTTGCGTTGGCAGCCTGCCAGTCACCATTTGGAGGCAGCACGCGCACTGGCCAGCAAGTCGCGGTGACAACGCCGCCTCCTGCTGCGGTCAACAGTGCAGCGGCCATCAACGGGCGCTGGATTCCAACAGATGAGGCCACGCGCGGCGCCTACTACGCGCAGTTCAACAATGGCTCCTTCGTATCGCGTGATCCGCAGTCCAATGCGGCAATTGCGCAAGGGTCGTATCGCGTGACATCTGAAACAGGTGTTGAGCTGGACTTTGTCGGTGCGGCGAGCGGAAAGCGCATTACCGCGACCTGTCAGCGCAGCGCGCCGGACCGCATGACCTGCACGCCCACGGTCGGCGGCACATTCAGCTTACAACGCACCGGCGCAAGCTGACCCTGCGACCTATCGTAATGCTTGCGCCATGAGGCCGGGCTGGTGTATCGATTTCCTTCAAGCATGATCGATGCACCGCTTGCCGTGAGAAGAGTGAATGGCTGACCAGACCTATGATGTGAACAACGAACAGGGCGCTCCAATGGACTATAAGGAGCATGAAGCAACCTATTCGATGTTTCTGTGGCTGACCAAATGGGGCATTTTGTTCAATATTGCCCTGCTTGTTGCGATGGCCGCGGGCTTTTTCATGGGCGCGGGCTTTATCGGTGGAACACTCATCTTCATCGTTTTGATGATTGTTGCAAAGATCATCGCCTGATCAGAATGCGAGGCGGCACCAACGCCGTTTTTCACACTTGGAACAGACTTACTTGCCGCGTGTGCGAGCCATACCGTCTCGTGCCGGCTGATAGTCGCGGTTAAGCGATGCCGCGCGCGAATAGGAGCGGAACGCGCGCTTGAACTCACCGCGCTGCTCGTAAACAAGCGCCTGATTGGTCCAGGCCTCTGCGTATCGATTGTCGAGCTTCAGCGCGGTGTTGAAATCATCCAGCGCATTTTGTGTTGCACCCTGGGCAAGATAGGACAGCCCGCGGGTGTTGTAGGGTTGCGGTGTCCTGTCGGCCAATGAAATGGCTTTGGAAAAATCTGCAATAGCCTGATCGTGCTGGCGGTTTTTTTGATAGAGCAACCCGCGACCGTAATAGGCACGCGGCTCGGTCGTGCCGTTGCCGATGGCACGATCATAGTCGCGCAATGCATCCTGTGGCTGGTTGGACAACCTGTACAGATCACCGCGACCCACGAGAGCGTCGTCATTGTTGGGATCGATGCGCAGCGCCGCATCATAGTCGCGCTTTGCCGCCAGGCTGTCGCCCTGGCGTTTGTAGACAAGAGCGCGATTCGAATGCGCATCAGCAAACTGAGGGTTGAGACGCAGCGCTGTGTTGAAATCCTGAATGGCCGCGGAATAGCGCCCGGCCCTTCCATAGGCCGCTCCACGCACATTATAGGAATTGGCGTCACGCGGATTGCGATTGACGACCTCTGTCAGCGAACTGATGTTTTCAGAAGAGCCTTGCGCGGCGTCCAGTTTCACCGTCTCAAGCGGATCGTTCCCCACACAAGCTGTCAGCATGAGAGGCGCGGCAATCATTGCAGCGCCGGTCATGGCTGGCCGGAGCGAATTTTGGCAGGCCGAGAAGATGCCGCGCTTCAAAGGGTCAAAACTGACAGACATCACGGCCCCATGCATTCCCGAACGCTTCATGTCCCACCGCCATTTTCGCAATCAATGTGGTGCGCGGCACACTCAATCATCGCCCGATTCGACGCCAAACGCAAAACAAGGGCAATCATCACCTGACCGCCCTTGCCACTGCTCAATATACATCATTTCGGCGAAATCGCGGCGCATCAGCGTCGGCAATATCTGCAAATGCGATCAGCGACCGCCCTGCTTGCTGGGCAGAAGGCCCTCGCGCTGTGCACGTTTGCGAGCAAGCTTGCGGGCACGACGCACCGCTTCGGCCTTTTCGCGCGCACGCTTCTCCGACGGCTTCTCGTAAAAGTTGCGCAGCTTCATTTCGCGGAAAACGCCTTCACGCTGAAGCTTCTTTTTCAGCGCCCGCAGCGCTTGATCGACATTGTTGTCACGTACGACGACTTGCACGGTTACCGCGCTCCTTTGTTCATTTGGCACAAATGCTGGCATTGCAGAAACTGCAGGTTCGGCACGAATGCATGTGGACTGTTTCGCAGGCAGCCAATAGGCGCGCAAAACTAGGCGAAGGACAACATCCTTCACCAAGTGCCTTGGACCTAGCAAGCATAACCTCGTTTGTCCAGCTATCGCGACATCATTTGCGTCGAGAATCGGCTGATTTGGCAGAGTCTTGCAATTCTCAGGGCAACACTTGCACCATGTGGCCCATTTTGCGTCCATCCCGCGCCTCGGCCTTGCCGTACAGTGTCACCTTCGTTTGCGCCTGAGCGAGAGCTTGTGTGATGTCGTCGGCCTCATGCCCCAGCAGATTGGTCATGATGCAATCAGCATGACGATGTGGACTGCCAAGCGGTAGCCCGGCGATTGCTCTAATATGCTGTTCGAACTGCGACGTTGCACAGGCTTCCACCGTCCAATGCCCACTATTGTGCACCCGCGGAGCGATCTCATTGACCACAATGCCCTCATCAGACTTGAAGAATTCCACGCCGATGACGCCGACATAGTCGAGTGCTTTCATGATCGTCTCTACATGCCCAGCCGCCATTTTTTCATCGTCCTTCGATAGGCGGGATGGCACATGGCTGCGTCGCAATATGCCGTTCTCATGGGTGTTGCGCGCCGGATCAAAGGAAACCACGGCGCCATCGATACTCCGCGCCGCAACGATGGAGAACTCGAACTCAAAGTCGATTAGCTGTTCCAGCACCCAGTTGCGCTGACCCGTGATGCCGCCCAGTTGCTCAAGCGTCGCCTGCAATTCGGCGCGGGAAACTGCTCGATCACGCGTAAAGACATGCTGACCCTTACCATCATAGCCCATGCGGGTGGTCTTGAGCACGCCACCCCCCAATTCACTAAGGGCATGTTCCAGATCGTCCACCGTGGCGATGGGCCGGTGCGGGGCGATTGCAGCGCCAAGATCATCAAGGAATTTCTTCTCAGCCAGCCTGTCCTGCGCAACCTGTAAGGCCCTTGAAGGCGGATAAAGTGCAACATGCCGCGCCACAATGTCGGCCGAGGTCAGCGGAACATTCTCGAACTCATAGGTGACCACATCGGCGAGTTGAGCAAGTTCGGTGAGCGCGTCTTCATCATCATAGGCTGCAACGATCTGCCGATTGCACAATTGTGCGGCCGGGCATTCCGGCTGCGGCTCGAGCACGATGGTGCGAAAGCCAAGCTGCGCTGCGCTCGACGCAAGCATGCGTCCCAATTGTCCGCCGCCAATAATCCCGATTGTGGCATTTGGCAGCAGTGACGACACGGGTTCAGCCATGCGGTTCGTCGGCTACGGCATCCGTCTGCTCGCTACGCATGGCGTCGAGCCGCTCGGCAAGTGCCTCATCCGCCAAAGCCAACACAGACGCGGCCAGCAAGGCTGCGTTGACCGCTCCAGCCTCTCCTATCGCCAAAGTGCCAACAGGTATGCCAGCAGGCATCTGGACAATCGACAGGAGGCTGTCCTGCCCCGAAAGCGCCTTGGACTGAACCGGCACACCAAAGACCGGCAAGGGAGTGAGCGCCGCGACCATCCCCGGCAGATGCGCGGCACCGCCTGCACCGGCAATGATGACTTTGAAGCCTTCGGCCTTCGCGCCTTTGGCGAACGCATAGAGCCGGTCCGGCGTGCGATGCGCGGACACAATCCTCGCCTCAAAGGACACGCCCAGCCGATCGAGCATCTCGCAGGCACGGCGCATGGTGCTCCAGTCCGACTGGCTGCCCATGATGATGGCGACATCAGCGCTCATGGTTTGCTGATGCTCATGCGATAATATCGGGGATGATTTTGGAGGACAGCTTCTCCATCCGATCCTTCAATTCCAGCTTTTTCTTTTTGAGCCGTTGAATGCGCAACGGATCCGAACCCTGTGCGACCATGGCCTCAATTGCGGCTTTCAGATCGGCATGTTCAAGCTGAAGGCGTGCAAAGGTCATCCGCCTTTCGGCATCCTGCTGGTCGTCGCTCATCGTCACAACCGTCACAAACTGACATCAACAGCCTTGCGGCTCACCGATGCCGACATATCTGTAAATGTGTGAAGTTGAAAGCGCGGGGGGTTCAAACAGCAACAAATAGGCGGTTCGCGTTGAGAGAGAATTCACCGCTGTCCGATTACACTTTGCCTTGCTCGACAGCTCAGTCGTGATGTGGCAGGTTTGTGACACCGGATTTCTTGCGTCGGAGCGTTTACCACTGGAGCTTTCTTCAACCGGAACAGGAGGAATTTTATGTCCGTAGAAGCGCATGTGCAGCAGCTCAGAGAGCGTCATTCAGCCCTTGAATCGCAGCTCTCCAGCCTTATTGCCAGCCCCTCCGCAAGCGACGTAGAGCTTGCAGAAGTCAAACGGCAGAAACTGCGCCTAAAGGATGAAATCAACCGACTGTCGGCGGCCAATTAGAGCAAGTATCACCCCGATTGAAGCGGCATTCAGCGATCTTTTGCGACCTGCTGCCGCACCAAAAAGAGGGCGGTGTGAACCCAATCGCACCGCTCGACCAATCTCAGAATTTGATTGCAACTCTAATGTTTGATTGCAAAGTGATGGTGATTCGCCAAGCTCTGCCGGTGGTGCCGTTTGCAGCACATTCTTTAACCAGCACTTCCCACTGATCTTGTCATGAATCGCTGCCGCCTTGTGCTGATGGTCGATGTTGCGAGGCTGGCTCTGGTTGCCGAAGCTGAGCGCCTCAAAGGCTGGGAAGCCTGCCTCCGGGCGGGAGACATCGCAAGCGCAGTCTTTTACGCATCATCGCTGGAAGAGGCGCAGTTTCAGGCGCTTGCCGGCCCGCTTGTTTCTACCGCGCAGAAAAGCGGCGTCGCCGCACTTATTCACGACAATTCACGAATCGCCGGGCGCCTTGGCGCCGACGGCCTGCAATTGGGGGCCGATCCGACCGATCTGAAGGCCGCTATGGACAGTCTCCATCCCACCAAAATGGTCGGCGCGAGCGGCGTGAAAACGCGACACAATGCTCTGGTTCTCGGCGAATTGCAGCCCGACTATGTGATGTTCGGCAAACCGGGCGGCGACACGCATGACGAGGCCAATCCAAAAAACCTCGAACTTGGCCGATGGTGGTCGGCAATGATCGAAATACCCTGCATTGTTCTAGCCGGGGGCAATCCACAAAGCGTCATCGACGTCGCGCGATGTGGCGCTGAGTTCGTCGCCGTGGACCATGCCGTTTTTGGGTCGCAAAGTGATGGCATCGACCTGGCTGAAGCGGCCGGGACCGTTGATACGATCAATCGCCTGTTGGACGAGCATGCACCGCAATTTGAAGAACCGCAGTAAATTGTCTGCCGGGCACTGCTGGCTCAGGCTGCCTGCGCTTGCTGCTGTCATCGCATATGTGGCATTTGCGCCCCTTGCCCTCGCCGACAACCAAACAGCCAAAACCTTCGCAACGCCGGTCGAAGGCCCCGCTTTCGCAACACCATTGGACAGCGAGAGAGGCGAACCGCAGCTCGGGACGCAGGATGCTCCCAAGGCAGCCAAGATCGATGAAGCCTTCGGTGCGTTTCAGCGCGGCTACTATCTCACCGCCTTTTCGCTCGCGCTGCCGCGGGCCGAAGCGGGCGACCCAAACGCGCAGACTTTGATTGGTGAGCTTTATGCCAACGGCTACGGCGTCGCCCGCGACGTCAAAAAGGCGTTGGAGTGGTATCGCTTCGGCGCGGAAGGCGGCAATCCGGATGCGCAATTTGCGCTTGGAAATGCACTGCTACAGGGCACCTCCATAGAATTGAACAGGGAAGAGGGTCGCAAATTTCTGGAAATGTCCGCAAAGGCCGGTCACGTGCGCGCAGCGTTCAATCTGGCGCAGTTGATCACATCGGACCGCCCGACCTGGGCGGGGTTCAAGAACGCCCTGCCCTGGTACAGGCAGGCGGCTGAAGGCGGTTTGGCCGACGCGCAATATGCGATGGCTAACATTCATGCCGAGGCCAAGGGCGTCAATTACGGCGATGATGAAGAGGCGCTGAAATGGCTGCGCCGCGCTGCGATCGGAGGGTTCGACACCGCACAGATGGAATTGGGCGTTTGGCTCGCCAATGGCCGTGGTGGAAAGAAAGACCCTGAAGCCGCTTTTAACTGGATGAAACGGGCCGCTGCGCAGCGCAATATCATCGCGCAGAATCGCCTTGCGCGCATGTATGCCTTTGGAGTTGGCACGCCGCGCGACAAAATCCGCGCTGCCGCATGGCATGTAATCTCAAGTCGCGCCGGTTTCAGCGACCGTGACCTCGACCGGTTTTTTCGTGAACTGCCGGACATCGATCGGAAGCGCGCCCTTGAAGCCGCCAATCAGCTGGACAGTCGCATCGCATCCTGACCGCGTCTCGCACCGGCTTGAACGGGCCTGCAAAGTGTGATCAAGGAACGCAAATTCTGCATTCAGCTGGCGACAACGCGCGATGAAAATCAACGGAAACGAGATCAAGCCCGGCAATGTGATCGAACACAAAAGCGGGCTCTGGGTTGCTGTCAAGACCAATGCGGTCAAACCCGGCAAGGGTGGGGCCTTCAATCAGGTTGAACTGAAAAACCTCATTGACGGCACAAAACTGAACGAGCGTTTCCGTGCATCTGAAACGGTGGAGAAGGTTCGCCTTGAACAGAAGGACTTCCAATATCTCTACGCCGAGGGTGAGATGCTCGTCTTCATGGACACGCAAAGCTACGAACAGCTGGAACTTCAGGCTGATTTCGTTGGCGACCGCAAAGCCTTCTTGCAAGATGGCATGCAGGTGACCGTTGAAATGTATGAAGAAAAACCGATCGGCATAAAATTGCCAGACTTCGTGACGCTGGAAATCGTCGAGGCCGATCCCGTCGTGAAGGGACAGACGGTTTCTTCCTCTTACAAGCCAGCCGTCATGGACAATGGCGTGCGGGTGATGGTGCCTCCCTTCATCGAGGCGGGTGAAAAAATCGTCGTGGAGACAAATGAGATCACCTATGTGAAGCGCGCCGAGGCTTGATGTCTCATGGCCCGTTCCGCCCTTCTCAACGTGATGGTCGAAGCGGTCACCAAGGCCGGGCGATCGCTGACGCGAGATTTCAACGAGCTTGAAAACCTTCAGGTCTCCCGCAAAGGGCCCGGGGATTTCGTCTCGCAAGCCGATCTGAAAGCGGAGAAGACGCTGCGCACCGCGCTCAACAAGGCGCGGCCCGGCTATTCCTTCCTCATGGAAGAAGGCGGTGAAATCGATACGGGGTCAGACTATCGCTGGATCATCGACCCGCTCGATGGAACCACGAACTTTCTGCATTCCAACCCGATGTTTGCCGTTTCGCTGGCGCTTGAACGGGCCGGAGAACTGATCGCGGGTGTCATCTACAACCCGGTCGCGGAAGAACTGTTCACCGCCGAAAAGGGTCGCGGCGCCTTTATGAATGATCGCCGCCTGCGCGTGGCCGCCCGGCGCGATATGGATGAGTGTCTTCTGACAACCGGCATCCCAGCGCTCAACAAAGGTAAGCACGGTGTCGCGCTGTTTCAGCAGCGCAATGTGATGGGCCAGGTGGCCGGCATACGCGCGACCGGTTCAGCGGCGCTGGCGCTGGCCTATGTGGCGGCCGGGCGTTTCGACGGATATTGGGAAACCGGCTTATGCCCTTGGGATGTAGCAGCCGGCATGTTGCTGGTGCGCGAGGCCGGTGGATTTGTCAGCGAGCCGGATCCGTCCGCATCGATTTATGAAACTGGTCGTCTTATTGCGGGCAACGAGACGGTGCATGCGAAAATGCGCGAGATCCTGAACCGCCCTCTGCCGGAAGGCATGCGCGGTTGACGAATGGGTTGGCGCCATGATTTGCGCGCAAATCTGTTTTCAGCTACCGCTCGATCCGGCATAAGCCGTGATTTGCGGGGCCGTGATCGCCAAAGGGCGGCGCACCCGATTTGGCAAAGAGCCGGGGCAACATGATGGCGCGTGATTTCGATCCTCACCAACTCTCCTCACCGCGCGTCTACCTTTTGTCGATGCTCATCTTCACAGCGCTAGTGGGCTTTCTGGTTCTGATCCTGAACCGGCAGATCGTTGAAGCTTTCGCCACCAATCCGGGCCTGAATGGGCTGATCATCGGTGTGCTGCTGGTGGGTATCATCCTCGCCTTTCTTCAGGTCATCCGCCTGATGCCGGAGGTTTCCTGGGCCAATGCGATGCGGCGGGGAAATCGCGCTCACACAAGTCGCGATCCCGTCCTTCTGGCGCCCATGGCGGCAATGATCGGCGACAAGGAAATCGGCGGTTCGCAGCGCGCGCTTTCGGCCATTTCCACGCAATCCATTCTCGATTCCATCGGCAACAGGCTGGACGAAAGGCGCGAAATTTCGCGCTATCTGATCAGTCTCTTGGTCTTTTTGGGCCTGCTGGGCACGTTTTGGGGCTTGCTGACGACGATCGGCTCGATTGGCGATACGATTGGTTCTCTTGACCCAGGGTCTGGCGATTCGAGTGACATTCTCGATTCACTGAAATCCGGCCTGCAAGCCCCGCTGGATGGCATGGGGACGGCCTTCTCCTCCTCTCTGTTCGGGCTTGCTGGATCGCTGGTGCTGGGCTTCCTCGATCTGCAATCCGGCCAGGCACAAAACCGCTTTTACCTTGAGTTGGAAAACTGGCTCTCCTCGGTGACTGATCTGACCGGCGACACTGCGACATCGGGTGAAAGCACCAGCAAAATGAATGAGGCGGTGGAGCGCCTTTCCGCGCAGGTGCGCGATGGCGGCGGCGGCGCGCGCACCACGGCGGCGATGGCAAGCCTTGCCGAGGGCATTCAGGGCCTCGTCAAGCATATGCGCAACGAACAGCAGCTCATTCGAGACTGGGTTGATTCGCAAAGCCAAAGCCAGAGCGAGGTCAAAGCGCTGTTGGAGCAGTTGAACCGAACCATGTCGGCCAACAACCGCGACAGCCTGACCCGCCCGCCCGCCAACCGGGACAAGTCGTAAGACCATGCATGGACCCCGCTCGCGCGCCAGACGCGACCAGGCCAGCTACTGGCCGGGATTCGTTGACGCGCTGTCGACGCTGTTGCTCGCCATCATGTTTCTGCTTTCGGTTTTCGTGCTGGCGCAGTTCCTGTTGAGCCGGGAGATTTCGGGCAAGGACACCGTGCTCGACAGGCTGAACAACCAGATCAACGAACTGACCGATCTGTTGGCGTTGGAACGCTCCAACAGCCAGGATCTGGAAGACCAAATCCGCGCACTGACGGCCAATCTGGCGACATCCCGTTCCGAGCAGAGCCGTCTTCAGGCGCTTCTCAACGAAGGGTCAGGAGCTGCGGGCGAAGCGCAGCAGCGTGCCGATGAATTGTCGCAAACGCTTGATGAGGAGCGCCGCGTCAGCCGTCGCGCCCTTTCGCAAGTTGAACTGCTGAACCAGCAATTGACAGCCTTGCGCCGCCAGATTGCGGCTCTTGAGGACGCTTTGGACGCATCCGAGGTGAAAGACCGCGAAAGCGCCACCAAGATCGCCGATCTGGGCAGAAGGCTGAACGTCGCGCTGGCGCAACGCGTGCAGGAATTGAACCGATACAGATCGGATTTCTTTGGTCGTTTGCGGGAAATCCTCGGCAATCGCGAGGACATCCGCATCGTCGGTGATCGCTTCGTCTTTCAGTCCGAAGTGCTGTTTCCCTCCGGCGGAGCAGACTTGAATGAAGCCGGCCTTGGCGAAATGACCCAGTTGGCACGCGCGCTGATCGAACTGGCCCAGGAGATCCCGGAAGAGATTGATTGGGTCTTGAGGGTCGACGGCCACACCGACAATGTTCCGCTGTCCGGAACGGGGCGCTATCGCGACAATTGGGAATTGTCGTCTGCGCGAGCGACTTCGGTAGTGAAGCACCTCATCAGTGAGAACGTGCCTGCCGACCGGCTGGTGGCGGCTGGTTTCGGAGAGTTTCAGCCGCTCGATACCGCTGACACACAGGACGCGCGCGACCGAAACCGCCGCATCGAACTGAAACTGACAGAGAAGTAGCTTGCCTCGGTCAAGGCCCAGACCTTTGTCGCCAGCTTGCCTCATTCACCAGCGTGAAATGTCAGATACTCATCCATCGCGCAGATAATGTGATAGAAGGTGCTGGCCGGGACGCTTTGCGAGATCGGTTGGCCCGCAACATCGCATACATCGTTCCATAATCCTTCCGGCGCCGGTTCGACATAGTGCGACCACAAGCGCTCCGCCACCCGCTCGGCGGCATAGACCGCATGGCGCTGACCGCTGCGTGCCAGGGCCAGTTCGGCCTTCAGCCATTCCGTCTGAGGCCAGCAGCGCGCGGACTGGTGACGCGGGGAACCATCAGGCTGGATCACATCATGCGCGAGGCCCGACACCGGATTGACGCCGAACCCTTTCGCCGACGCCATCAATTTGAGCATGGCAGGCGTCATGTCGCGCCCGGCGCATTCACCGTATCGCCACAACAACCAGGCCCATTCGAAATGATGCCCGGGCTCCCAGTCGGCGCTTGTCGTGGCATCCGTCCCAAGATCAGCCGTAAACGCCTCAAGCAGAATCAGCCGATCTTTGCAGAAGAATTTCTGCTCAAAGAGATCGGCAATGTGAGCCGCGGTCTGCAAGCTCGCTTCATTGCCAGTTGCTTCATATGAGGCAAGCGCCGCTTCCAGCATATGCATGTGAGGGTTAGAACGACGCGGAAGCGTGCCCGCGCTATCTTCTTGATATCCCAGCTGACTACCTCCGCCGTCACGGACAATCATCGAATGTAAGAACTCATCGTTTCGATCCGAGATTGCATCCAAATTCCGGAAACCAGCCAGTTTCGCCTGCGACATGGCAAGTCGAATGAACGCGTGATCGTAGACGTCCTCGTTGAGGTCGAGCGGCTGGCTGGTCGCGTCAAATGTCTTGAACCACCCTCCCCATGAGGCTTCTCCTGCCTGATTGAAAAATGCCAGACCATGCTCGACAGCGGCAGCGGCATCGCCCGACCATCCCATCTGTTTGGCCTTGGCGAACACATAGATCTGCCGCGCCATTGTCCGCAGGCGCTTGTCAGCTCCGGTGCTGCTGCCGGAAAAATCCAGAACCTCGTGAAAGCCACCATGGGTCGAATCAAGACCGTGCTTCAACCAAAAGGGCAGTGCCGCATCAAACAGCCAGGACCGAAACTTTTCGGCCATGCCGCCCGGCGTCGCACCGCCTTCCGCCTTCCAGCGTGTTTGCACCAATTCGCGGCGCTTGCGCTCCTGCAGTACATTGACGATCGACTTCACCTCCTCGGACCGCTCCAGCGGCGCGACAAAGGTGGCATCCGGCGTCGCGATGACGGCCAGTTTCTCAACGCCAAGCGTGGTGACAAGCGGACCTTCGCTTCGAATGAGACTACCGCTCGTGTTGAGCGCGATGACATCCCCCTGAACAGCATTGTCTGCAGGTTCCGGCGCCAGATTTTCCTTCAAGGCACGGAAGGAACCGATATCGCTCCACGAGAAAGCGGCCCGAACGACGCTGACATTGTCCGCCTGCTCCATGACCGCAAAGTCGATCGATTGAGACCGGATTGCACCATAGGCGATAGCGTCAAAATCTAGCGCCACGCCATCCCGCTTTGCCGTAACATAGGCCAGTTTGGTCTGCTCCAGAATGTCACCCGCATGACGCTCAAGCGCATCAAGCAGGACCGAGGCACGCGACAAAAAGATGCCTGCGTTCCAAAGGTATCGACCGGTCTCCAGATAGGATTTGGCCGTTTCAAGGTCGGGCTTTTCAACGAAACGAGCGACCTTGCAGGCCGTGTCATCGCTCACAGCTTCGACATAACCATAGCCCGTGGCAGGGTGATCCGGGGTAATGCCAAAGGTGACAACGTCGCCCGCATCCGCCGCTTTGATACCGATCGCGACCGACTCACCGAACTGCTCCACCGTTCCGATCTGCTGATCCGAAGGCAGCACCAACACGTGTGGATCGCCCTGCTCAGCGGCATGCAGAGCCGCCAATGCCACGGCCGCCGCCGTGTTGCGGCCCATCGGTTCCACCAGCACAGCATCAAGCGAGGGTGCAAAGGCGATGAGGTCATTGCGATGCGAGGCCGCGCCGATCAGGCTGACATCCGTGACAGCATCCAGTGGCATGGATGCAGCACGAGAGATCGTGTTGGCCAGCATCGAGTTTTCGTCAAGCAGCGGCAGCATCTGCTTAGGATTATCGGCCCGCGACAAAGGCCACAGCCGCGTGCCCGACCCGCCACACATAATATAGGTTTTCAGAACCCGATGTGTTGAACCGGATTCTGTCGTCATTTCGTTTTGGTTCGATGACATTGCCGCATCATCCCCCGACCCGTCGCTTGTCCAACTCGGTCAGCTACACACCACAAAACCGCAATTTTTCGGTTAATCGGGTCGTTAAAGGAGTGTCTCAGAAGGCTTTGAAGGTCAAAGTCGTCAGTGAACGGGCAATACCTTCAATATCGAGCAGGCGTTCATTGATGAAACGTCCAATATCCTCACCCTCTTCGATGTAAATCTTGGCCAGGAGGTCAAAATCTCCGCTCGTCGAATAGAGTTCGGAGACGATCTCTCGATCATAGATTTCATCTGCCACCTGATAGGTTTTTCCCGGATGGCAACGCAGCTGGACAAACACGCAGTTCATGGTCGGCTCGAAACGAGTTGAGTTCGCCCTGCTTTACAACATCGCAAGCCTGTGCGCCACGGCTCTTGCGGAGTGCGCAAAGCTACGACACGCTGCTTGCCAGCACATAACCGCATTACCGGCACCCATGATCTACATCATCGCGACACTTTCCATAAAACCCGGCACATTCGATCAGGTTATGGCGCTCGCTACGCCCTGCATCGAGGCCACGCGCAAGGAAGACGGCTGTCTGTCCTATGACCTGCACCGCAGTGTGAACGATGAGAACACTTTGGTCTTTGTGGAACGCTGGCGAGATATGGATGCAATCAAGGCCCATTTCGTCGAACCACATCTGGTGGCCTGGCGCGATGGTGCCGAGGGCCTCATTGCAGACAAAAAAATAGAGATCATCACGCCGGAAGACGTGAAGGTGCTCTAGCCGTGGTCGCGATAAGCGAGAGCTGGGGAGTTGATCCGCAGGGTGAAACGGTCACACGCGTTCATTTGAGCGGTGGTGGTCTGAGCGCCAGCATGCTGACCTGGGGTGCACTGGTGCAGGACCTGCGGTTGGAAGGCCATCCCCATCCGCTTGTCCTCGGCTATGACGTTTTTGACCATTACCCCGTTCATTCGCCCTATTTTGGTGCGGTTGCGGGCCGGTTCGCCAATCGCATCGCGAACGGACGCTGCGCGATTGATGGCACGCAACATCAGCTCGACACCAATTTTCTGGGCAAACACACGCTGCATGGCGGCAAACAGGGCATTGGCAAGCGCAACTGGCAAATTGCTGATTTGGGAACATCGCATGTGACGTTCACGCTCACCGATCCGGCCGGCATGATGGGCTTTCCCGGCACTTGTGAGCACGTTTGCAGCTATACGCTGAAGGACGACGCGACGCTTCATATCGCGCTTACTTCGACATGCGATGCAGCGACAATCGTTAATCTGGCTCCGCACTCCTATTTCTCGCTGGACGGTGGCGACATGCGTGATCACACGCTGCGCATTGACGCGGACCAATATCTTCCGGTCGATGATAAATTAATCCCGACCGGCGAGATTGTGAACGTCGAAGAAACAGGCTTTGATTTTCGCACAAGGCGCCGCATTGGCGCACATGAGAATGGTGTCTATGACCACAATTTTTGCCTGGCGAACGAACGCAGACCGCTGCGGGACGTGGCCTGGTTACGCGAGGAAGCAAACGGACTTTCCATGATCGTTGCCACCACAGAACCGGGCCTGCAGGTCTATACCGGGTCCAAGCTCAATACACCCGTCCCCGGATTGGCTGGCAAACCTTATGATGCGTTTTCCGGCATTGCCCTGGAACCGCAGCTTTGGCCGGACTCACCCAATCACGAGACCTTCCCTGACTGCGTGTTAAGACCGGGCGAACAGTCCCGACAGATCAGCACGTTTCGCTTTGAAAGAGGCTGAGCGCTTGACAGTTGCCAGTCAGGCAAAGCTGTCCTTGTAGCTCTCGCGCAGCACGTTCTTTTGCACCTTGCCCATCGTGTTGCGCGGCAACTCGTCAAGAATGACGATGCGCTTGGGCTGTTTGAACCGAGCCAGCTTCTCGCCAAGGCTGCGTTGCAGAAGCTCGACATCAAAGGGCTGCGTATCGACGACGATGACGGCGACAACGCCCTCGCCAAAGTCGGGATGCGGTACACCGATCACGGAGGATTCTCGCACGCCCAACTGTTCGTCTATCACCAGTTCAACTTCCTTGGGATAGATATTGTAGCCGCCGGAAATGATGAGGTCATTGCCGCGACCGACAATGGTGACATAGCCGTCTTCGGCCATGGTTGCGAGATCTCCGGTGATGAACCAGCCATCCGGGCGAAGCTCCTCGGCCGTCTTTTCCGGCATATTCCAGTAGCCATTAAAAACATTTGGTCCGCGCACTTCCAGCATGCCAACGTCGCCGCGCTTCAGTTCTTCGCCATTGTCGTCGCAAATGCGCACGTCAACGCCAGGCAAAGCTGGTCCGACCGTCCCGGCACGCCGATCCCCGTCATAGGGGTTAGACGTGTTCATGTTGGTCTCGGTCATGCCGTAGCGCTCAAGAATGCGTTGACCTGTGCGGCGCTCAAAGGCCGCATGGGTTTCCGCCAGAAGCGGCGCACTGCCGGATATGAAGAGGCGCATATCCTTTGCGGCTTCACGCGTGAAGCGTTCATCGTCGAGAAGGCGTGTATAGAATGTCGGGACGCCCATCAGGCAGGTCGATTTGGGCATATGCTCCAAAATGGTGTCGTTCGAAAAGCCGGGCAGAAAGATCAACGAGCCGCCAGCGAGCGTGAGAACATTTGTTGCAACGAAGAGGCCATGCGTGTGAAAAACAGGCAGCGCATGCAGCAAGACATCATCTTGTGTGAACTGCCAAAGCTCCACCAGGGTGCGGGCATTCGAAAGCAGATTGCCGTGAGTGAGCATCGCGCCCTTTGAACGCCCGGTCGTGCCGGATGTGTAAAGGATTGCGGCGAGATCGTCCTGGCCGCGCGGCACAGTTTCAAACTCGTTTGACCAACCATCAGGATCGGCGAGAAAGCTTCCGGCATCTTCATCCGGCGACTGCCACACGCCCATCGTTTCAAGCCTGGAACCGAGCCGGGCGGCCATGTCCGAATAGGCCGCCGTGTCCTTTGGGTCGCAGATAAAGACCCGCGGCGTTGCATCTTCAACGAAGTAGGAGACCTCGTGAGCCGTGTAGGCCGTATTAAGTGGCAGGAACACAGCACCGGCGCGAACCGTTGCCAGATAAAGCATGAGGGCTTCGATCGACTTGGGGATTTGAGCCGCAACCCGATCACCGGGCCGCACACCCAGCGCGACCAGTTGGTTGGCAAGTTTCGCCGAAACGTCACTCACATGCTGATAGGAGTAGTAGCGCGGCTTGGCACCGGGAATGGTGGCAAAAAGACGCTCGCCCGAAGCATTGGCAAGCAGCCCATCATACAAATGGTTCGTCATCGTGCCGACTCCCTGGGATGAATCCCTTCCCGGGGGCAATCCCCGAATTGAGCCGAAGTGGCTCGTCAGAGAACCAGCAAATATCCTATTGTGAACAGGACAAGAAGGGCTGCAGCAAAATATGCCCAGCGTTGCGCCGCAACATTGCTTTTGTTGCGGCGCACAACTGAAATGTCTTCGACCAACTCCAATTGTCCTGAATTTCGCGTCAGCTGCTCCACCCGCTTAAGCTGCGCGTATGGCCCTATACTCATCACACACAAACTCCTCCAAATTCATACTCTCCCATCTACAAGGATTGTCCAAACAATTTGTAACACCCATGCATCGTCAATTGGTACGAGAGTGAAGACCAGCGGCTCAGCTGGTTTGACCTGCATTGCGCTCAAAAAAGAGTGCCTGACTGATCAACGCCGTCACCATATCAGGCATGAAAGGCTTGGTGATCAAAAAGGCAGGTTCTGGCCGCTCACCGGTGAGCAAACGCTCCGGATAGGCGGTGATGAAGATAACCGGAACATTGATTTTGGTCAGAATCTCGTTGACGGCGTCAATGCCTGAGCTGCCATCAGCAAGCTGAATATCGGCCAGAACCATTCCCGGCTTGCGATCTTCGATGAAAGCAACCGCCTCGCTCTGTGTGCGCGCAATCGCGGTCACCTCGTGGCCGAGACCCATGACAAGCTGTTCGATGTCCATGGCGATGAGTGGCTCATCTTCGATGATGAGTATCGAGGTTGCGACCTGCTCACCAATTTCGCGACCCGCCTGATCAATCAGGTCGCCAATCTGGTCTTCGAAGACGTCCAGAATGCGTGCCGTTTCCCCTGGCGAAAATCCTTCCACAGCCGTCAGCAAAAAAGCCTGTCTCGAAATCGGGGTCAGCTTTGCGAGATTCTTCTGTGCACCACTCGCTGGGCCCTCACTGCCGTCGCCAAGATCGGCCGATTTCCAGACCATTGTGTAGGCCTTAAACAGATCAACGGCTGTCTCATTGCCAATCTGCACACCGACAGGATCATCAACTAGCGCTTGCAGCAGGGAAAGCACATGGGCATCTCCCGCGTCTTGCGTTCCGTTCAGGGCCCGAGAATATCTGCGCAACTGCGGCAGATGGGGTGCGATTTGCCGTGCAAGCGACATGGACTGATCAACTCAATGCGCGATACTTTTCGCGAAAACGCTTGGCCTCAGAATTGGTTCCTGCACCAGCAGCGGCAGATGAGCCATCTGTCCGAGAGTACGGAACCAATTGGGCGTTCATGTCATTATCGCTCAAAGCGAGTGTTCGGACAGGCCGGGGCTGAGGCTTGTGACTGCAAAAGAGTTTAGCGATGACGCATGACATCGACGACGACGGCAAGACGGATCTGCCGATTACGGGCGATATACAGACAAGGCTTGGTGAGAAACTCAAAGAAGCCTATGCTGATGTTCTCAACGAGCCCGTTCCAGACAGATTTGTCGAATTGTTGAGTCAACTCGAGAAGCATCAACCACCGGGCCGGAACGAGACTTAAGCGGGTCAAGAAAGAGGTGTGATAAAGTCCGGGAGACGCCAAGGGGGCGGCAGGGAAATGACGGTTTCAACAGAGTTGAAAAACGAGATGCTGGCGGTGATCCCGAACCTGCGTGCCTTCGCCGTGTCGCTGACCAAAACGTCTGATCGCGCCGATGATCTTGTTCAGGAAACGCTGATGAAGGCGTGGAACAAGTTTCACCTTTTCCAGGAAGGGACGAATCTCAAAGCGTGGATGTTCACCATCATGCGCAACGAGTTTTACTCGCAGATGCGCAAGCGTGGCCGCGAAGTGCAGGACAGCGAAGGCGTATTTGCGGCTCAGTTGTCCACCCATCCCGAGCAACAAGGGCATCTTGACCTTGCTGATTTTCGCACTGCTCTGGAAGCGCTGCCAGACGATCAGCGAGAAGCGCTGATGCTGGTCGGCGCCAACGGCTTTTCCTACGAGGAAGCGGCAGAGATTGCCGATGTTGCGATCGGCACGATCAAAAGCCGTGTCTCGCGGGCTCGATCACGCTTGTTAAACGATCTGGATCTCTCCAGCGAAGGCGAGTTTGGCCCCGATGCTATTTCGGCTCATCTGGTGTCAACCCAGTCACCGCGCCTTACCTGAACGGTACGTCAAACGAAGCTCTGAGCAACGGCTGTTGCTTCGACTAATGCGGTTGAGACTTGGCCGCAACGTTTGGCAAACAGGGACGACGATCGATAGTCAAGATCGCGAGGGCCTTCATGTGCCACGTTGATCTCAGCATGAACGCGCCCGGGTTTCGACGCCATCACCACAATACGCTGCGACAGAAAGACGGCTTCTGTGACCGAATGGGTGACAAAAACGGTCGTGAACCCGTGCCGGGTGTGCAGTTCAAGGAGCTCGCGATTGAGTTCGTTGCGGGTGATTTCGTCGAGCGCGGCAAAGGGTTCATCCAGCAGCAAAAGATCAGGTTGCGTGATCAAGGCACGCACTATCGCGACGCGCATCTGCATGCCACCCGACAAATGACGCGGATAGGATTGGGCGCGGTCAGTGAGACCCACCAGGGCCAGCATGGCTTGCACCGCCTCACCAGCCTCATGCCGCGTCTGCCCCGCCAGTCGCAATGGCATCCAGACATTGTCGAAAACACTGGCCCAAGGCATCAGGACGGCATTTTGAAACACAAGACCGGTGCCGCCGCGCCGTCGCCCATCAGCATCGACCTGGACGGTTCCCTCGGACGCTTCTTCAAGCCCGGCGATCGTGCGAAGAATGGTCGTTTTCCCGCATCCCGATGGACCAAGCAGTGAAACGAACTCACCGCGCTGGACGCAGAAGCTCACCTCCTTCAATGCGGTTTGACCATCGGCGAATGTCTTGGTCAGATCGGCAATGTCGATGAAATTGGTCAATCGCTAACAAACAGTGCTTTTGAGAGGTCGCGTGCTGCTTCCAACAGGATATCGCGGCGGATAATCGCCTGATCGATATCCAGGCGCACGGTCGGCGCGTGAAATGCAAGCGACGCGTAGTAGCGGCCCTGATCATCAGTGACCGGAACCGCCACCGCAACCATTCCATCCATGAACTCTTCATTGTCGGTGGAATATCCCAGAAGGGTCACTTTCTCCACAGCAGCGAGAAGCTCATTCGGATTGCAAATGGTGCGCTCGGTGTACCGGTCCAACTGCAAGGCGCCAATCATGCGCGCGCGCTCTGCGTGAGGCAGAGACCCCAGCCAGGCCTTGCCACTGGCCGTGCAATGAAACGGAACGCTTGATCCAATGGGCAACTCCACTCGAAACGGCCAATCCGTCTCCACGCGATCAACATAGCTCATGCCGCTCTCCTGCGGCATAACGAAGTTGACCGTCTCACCCACCGCACGTGCGACGCGTTCGAGAATCTGATGCCGCAATATGTGATTGCGCGACGATTGCGAAACGTTGGAAACCAGAGCTTGCAGTCTGTCGCCGGGCAGCAGTGTGCGCCCGTCCGACGCTCGAAACAGAAATCGCTCATCGACCAGCGAATGGCACACGCGATAAACCGTCTGTTTTGGCAGATCGAGGCTGTCCGCCACTTCCTTTGGCGTCAGCCCGTTTGGCGCGGCAGCCACCGCTTCCATGATGTAGCAAGCCCTCATATTGGTCGCGACACGACCTGAGCCCGTATCCCGAGCGGTAGGGACCGTTTCGGAAAAGGTTGCTTCCTCGCCCGCATCAAGCGCCGTGCCGGAAATCACTTTCGCCTTGGCAGCCATTGCAACCGCTCTGGTTTCATGATTAGTTTAATTTTCGAGAAGAGAAGTCTCATTTTTTAACTTTCTTGTCAACTGCGCGCGTTGATTGGGCGCGGCAGGGCAAACTCGGCGAGGGGACCGGAGCAGAGGGTGGAGTTTGACTATGTCATTGTCGGCGCAGGATCGGCTGGCTGCGCGCTTGCAAGCCGACTGTCGGAAAGCGGCCGATACAGCGTCGCCCTCATCGAGGCCGGCGGTCGCGACTCCTCGCCCTGGATTCACATTCCCGTTGGCTATTTCAAAACGATGAACCACCCGCAGATCGACTGGCGCTACAAGACGCAGCCTGATCCCGGACTAAACGGCCGCAGTCTCAACTGGCCGCGTGGGCGCGTCTTGGGCGGGTCATCCTCGATAAACGGATTGCTCTATGTGCGCGGACAACGCGAGGACTACGACCATTGGAGGCAGTTGGGCAATCGTGGTTGGGGCTGGGACGACATTGCGCCCTGCTTCAAGCGCTCCGAGAACTGGGAGGGTGGAGAAAGCGACCTTCGCGGGGGGGCTGGCCCGCTTTCGGTGTCGAAGACCCGGCTTCAGCGCACGAGCATTGACCGCTATGTCGAAGCCGCCCAACAGGCAGGTTTCGCCTACAATGACGACTATAATGGCGCAACTCAGGAGGGCGTCGGGTACTTTCAGTTGACGGCGAAGGATGGACGACGATGTTCGTCAGCGGTGGCCTATCTCAAACCCGCGCGCTCAAGGCCAAATCTGAGCATCTTCACCGGCTACCAGACACGCAAGCTGGAGATGAGCGACGGCCGGGCCACCGGCGTGGTTGCGCGCGGGCGCAATGGCGATACACAGTTCACCGCTCGCAAGGAAATCGTCCTGTGTGCGGGCGCTATCGGCTCACCGCAGATCCTCATGCTGTCCGGCATTGGGCCGGGCCAGGATCTGACACAGCACGGCATTGAGTCGAAAGTCGATCTGCCTGGCGTTGGCCGCAATCTCCAGGATCATTTGCAAGCGCGCCCCGTTTTCAAATGCAAATCCTCGACGATCAACACGGAAACGAATTCATGGTTCAAACAGGTCAAAATCGGCATCGAATATGCGCTGCGCAGAACCGGTCCGATGACCATGGCAGCCAGTCTCGGCACGGGCTTTCTGAAAACGCGGCCCGAACTCGCCACGCCTGACATTCAGTTTCACCTGCAACCCTTCTCGACTGAAAAAGTGGGGACCGCCACCCACGGCTTTGACGCCTTTACCGCCTCGGTGCTGCAATTGCGGCCCGAAAGCACGGGACATCTGACACTGCGCTCTTCTGACATCGAAGACCATCCGATCATTCACCCCAATTATCTGTCCACACCGCTCGACTGCCAAACCATTGTCGATGGCATCCGCATTGCCCGCCGCATCGCCCGACATGAACCGGCCAGGTCCGAAATCATTGAGGAACATGCGCCGGGAGAAGCCATCGCAGATGAAGATTTCGATGGCTTGCTGGACTGGGCCCGCAATACCTCAACCACGATCTATCACCCCACCGGAACCTGCAAAATGGGCTCCGATCCGATGGCCGTTGTTGATGACAGGCTGAAAGTGCGCGGCGTTGAGGGCCTGCGAGTTGCCGATGCCTCCATCATGCCGACCATCGTATCGGGCAACACCAACGCCCCCTGCATCATGATTGGTGAGCGCGTGTCCGATTTCATTCTTGAGGATGCAGCGTGATGTGGGATCTGGTTCTTGATTACGGACGCATCATCGTCGCTGACATCGTTTTGTCAGGCGACAACGCCTTGATCATTGGCATGGCGGCAGCCGGGCTGGCGCCGGAGCTTCGCCGCAAGGCGATCATTTTCGGAATGGTCGTTGCCTCTGTGCTGCGCGTGCTCTTTGCGCTGATCGCCACCAAATTGCTGGCCGTTCCGGGGCTGCTTCTGGTCGGTTCCTTGTTGTTGTTCTGGGTATGCTGGACGCTCTACAAGGAAATTCGTGCCAATCTGGATGCAAAAGCCGAAAAGGCACTGGAGAGGGCAGAAGATCCTGAGGCGGGCTATACCGGCCCGCCGCGGCGTTCCCTTGCCGGTGCCTTGTGGACCATCACCGTCGCAGACGTTTCAATGTCGATTGACAATGTTCTGGCTGTTGCAGCAATTGCTGACGGAGATTCAACCAAGCTGGTCGTGGGGCTGGCGATCGCCATCATGGCCATGGCGTTCTTCGCCACCATCATCATGCATCTTTTGACGCGTTACCCCGTGATTTCATGGATCGGCCTGATCGTGCTGATCTGGGTTGCGGTGGAGATGCTTTACAAGGGAGTATTCGACCCTGACCGCGGCATTCTTGCCTGGCTCAATGCAACGGGAGGGGCGGTGCCCGCGGTCACGGGATAGAGTTTTGGCGAAGTGGTTTCGCCAGAAGAAACTGCGATGAGAAACCGGCATCCTGCGCCTTCGGCAGGGGTGATGTCGCCATCGCATTCATCTGAAGGACAAAGCAACTGGGAGGAACACATGTCTGTTCTTAAAAAACTCGGCAAGGCTTTTGCCGCAACTGCGCTGGCCGCGACGGTGACAACCGCTGCGCTGGCGGAACCAATCACCATTCGCGTGCAGTCTGTGATCTCGGCGAAAGCTGACGAAGTGACCATGCTCAAAAACTTCGCTCAGGACGTTGCCGACCTGACGAAGGATGATCCAATCACCATCGAGGTGCTGCCTGCCGGTGCTGTGGTTGGCGTGCGCGAAACGCTTGACGCTGTCGATAAGGGTCTCGTCGAAGGCGGTTTTGCCTGGACGCATTACTGGTCGGGCAAGCATCCGGCTGCGGCTCTGTTCGGTTCCCCGCCCGCTGGCGGCGGCATCGGCATGGACAATCTGGCTTTCCTGAGCTGGTTCCAGTTCGGCGGCGGCAAGGAGCTTTACGATCAGCTGTGGTCGGAAATGGGCGTCAATGTGAAAGGCTTCATGTTGCAGCCGGTCGGTCCAGAGGCTCTGGGCTGGTTCAAAGAGCCGATCGCCTCCATGGATGATTTCCGCAAATACCGCTTCCGCACGCCTCCCGGCATTCCCGGCCAGGCCTATAAGGATATCGGTGTTGCATCGGTTGCCATGGGCGGCGGCGACATTCTGCCCGCTCTGGAAAAGGGCACGATCGACGCTGCCGAATGGTGCTGCCCGAAGCCTGACTCCGTCTTCGGCTTCCAGAAAGTGCTGAAGCACTACTATCTGCAGGGCCTGCACCAGGTCGTGGTGAACGCCGATCTGTACATCAATGGCGACATCTACAACTCGATGACCGACCATCAGAAGAAGGCCATGGAAGTTGCCGCCAATGCGTCGCTTTCCAAAGCCATGTCTTACCGCATCTATGAAAACGGCAAGGCTCTGAAGGACCTCACCGAGAACCATGGCGTCATCCTGCATGACACGCCGGCTGACTACTTCCCGGCTTACATGAACGCCGCCAAGGCTCTGCTTGAGAAGAACGCTTCGGAAAACGCTTTCTTCAAGACTGTCTATGACAGCCAGAAGGCTTTTGCCGAGATCGCTGTGCCCTTCTGGGCCGGTGCTCAGGCGTCCAACGCCGCGCTCGGCAAGGCCTATGCCGACAGCCTGAAGAAGTAAGCCTCAGGGCTGAACGTTTCCTGTCCTCCCCCCTTGCGGGGGAGGATAGACCACCTTCGCGACGCGCAGCGAGCGTTAGTTGGTCTTGGAGAGGGGTTGCGCTGAAAGCGCAGTTGCCTGATGAGCATGCCAACCCCTCTCCAGGTTCAACATCTGCTCTGCTTGGCATCGCAGTGATGAACCGTCCTCTCCCTCAAGGGGAGAGGATGGCTGTGAGGGCAAATCGTCTGGGGAGGACGTGATATGGCCGAAGACGTCAAGCCGGACGAACTCGACATCACCGATGAGTTGATTGCGGAACGCCGGGCGGAAGAGCCCGGTCAAACACCTGCCGACATGACACCGTGGCAACGCCCGATTACGGCAACGATCGATGTGATCAATCTGTGGGCCGGACGGATCACCTGCCTCATGCTGGTGCCGTTGATCGGCGTGATGGTGTTTGAGGTCATCTCGCGAACCCTTTTCGGCACGCTGACCGGATGGGGCATGAACGATACGGCCCGCGCGCTGGGTCTCGGTCCAACGCTTTGGGCCTATGACATTTCGCGCATGACGGGCGGCGTGATCTTCATGCTCGGTGCGGGCTATGCGTTGATGCGCGGCGTGCATATCCGCGCCGATTTTCTGTACCGGAACTGGTCAACCAAGACGCAGGCCACGGTCGATGCGATCCTGTATCTGGCCTTCTATTTCCCGGCGATGTTGTTCTTCACCTGGACGGCGGCGGATTTCTGGTGGGACGCTTTCGTCAAGAACGAAACCACGATGGATTCTACCTGGGCTCCGATCCTGTGGCCCGCACGTCTGGCCATGCCAATTGGCGCGTTTCTGCTGCTTCTGCAGGGTATACCGGAACTGTTCCGCGCATTTTACGACATGGGCAAGGCTCGTGAACGCATCTTCCTGCGCTTCCTGCCGGTCTATCTCGTCATCCTTCTGGTGGTCTTCACCACCACCTTCTTCTCCGATGTCGTGCCGTTTGGAGATTGGTGGGATGCAGCGGCCAAGGGGTCCGGCCTTTTCGACTACTCAAAGCCCACCATCGGCCTTCTGATGCTGGCAGCGATGCTGTTTTCGATCTTTGTTGGCTTCCCGATTTCCTTCACGCTGATCTTCCTCGCCTTCACCTTTGGGGCATGGGGCGCAAACAGTGCCGTCACCTTCTTCCTGATGACGCTGCAAGTGAATTCCACCATGATGGATGATCAGCTTGTCGCGGTGCCTTTGTTCATCTTCATGGGCATCATGATGGAACAGGCCGGGCTGATGGAGCGGCTCTTCAAAGCTGTGCAATTGATGATGAGTCGCACCCGCGGCGCATTGTTCATCGCCGTGCTGTTCGTCTCCACCATCTTTGCCGCCGCCACCGGTATCGTTGGCGCATCCGTGACCATCCTTGGCATCATGGCCGCGCGGACCATGAACAAATCGGGCTACAATGTGCGTCTTGCCGCCGGGACGATCACGGCTGGCGGAACGCTTGGCATCCTCATTCCACCCTCCATCATGCTGATCGTGATGGGGCCAGTGCTGGAAGTGCCGGTCACGGATTTGTTCCGCGCCGCCATCATCCCCGGCATTCTGCTCGCCGTTCTTTACATGGTTTATGCGCTGGGCCGGTGCTGGATCAATCCATCGCTTGGCCCGATTCTGCCGCCCGATGAACAGCCTGACACATCCGACTACTATCTCGTTGAAGTCGCATTTGTGGGCATTGGCCTTGGCATGCTGGTCTGGCTGATTGTTGCGGGCGCATCGGGCGATCTCGCGATCTTCCCGCTCGCGGGTCTGCTGGCACCGGTGCTCTGGATCGGCGTGATGTTCAGCGTTTATCGCTGGTCGCGCAGCGCTCGACCTGGCGGATTTTACTTCTCCGACCTGTGGTACGAATTCTTCATGGGACTGGTGCCGCCGACCATCCTCATCGCCTTCGCGCTTGGGTCCATTCTAGCAGGTTGGGCTACTCCGGCGGAAGCCTCCGCCTGTGGGGCGCTGGGTTCCATCCTTCTTTCACTGGGTTACCGCAAGTTCAACCTGACCCGTTTCTACGATGCGCTGATCAAGACGTTGGAAATCACCGTGCTGATCATGTTCCTCGTCGCGGCATCGAACTTCTTCGGCGCGGTGTTCTCCAATCTTGGCACGCCGAAATTCCTCACTGAATTGCTGCTGTCGTTTGAGCTCTCCACCGCCGCCATGCTCATCTTCGTCATGGCGCTGGTCTTCCTGCTTGGCTGGCCGCTGGAATGGGTGCCGATCGTGCTGATCATCGTCCCCATTCTCGTGCCGCTTCTGGAAAGCCTTGGCGTCAACCTAGTCTGGTTCGCCATTCTTGTTGCGGTCAATCTTCAAACGGCCTGGCTGTCGCCGCCCGTTGCCCTGTCGGCCTATTTCCTGAAGGGCGTCGTCCCGGAATGGGACTTGAAGGACATCTATTTCGGCATGATGCAGTTCATGGTGATCCAGGTGATCGGCCTTGCGCTGATCTTCCTGTTTCCCGGCTTCGCCCTGTGGCTGCCGGACTGGCTATCGGCCAATGGTTCTGCGGGCTTTTTCAGCTATTCTGGTTACGGCGACTAGAACAGTCTCGACGGAGTACCAGCCATGCAGCGCTTCTGGCGCGATATGCCCACCACGGCATTTAACGGCGATACCTCGCAATGGATCGCTGTCCTCCCCGTCGCTGCCATCGAACAGCACGGGCCGCATTTGCCGGTTGGTGTCGATTCCATCATCGCCGAAGGACTGGTAGAGCGAAGCGCCGAAGCCCTGCCAGCTGACAGTCCGGCAGTGTTTCTGCCGGTCCAGCAAATTTGCAAGTCCAATGAGCACATCACTTTCCCCGGTACGCTGACACTGGACTGGGAAACAACGATCAAATCCTGGCTCGATATTGGTGACAGCATTGCCCGTGCCGGTCTTCGCAAATTGCTGATCATAACCAGCCATGGCGGCAATATCGCACCCATGGAGATCGTCGCGCGCGAGTTGCGGGCGCACCATGACATGCTAGTCGTCACAACCAGTTGGGAGAAGCTTGGCCCGCCGCGGAAAGAGCCGGAGGACGGCTCAGCCTTCGTCGACATTCATGGCGGCGACTTTGAGACATCCATCATGCTCGCCTTGCGGCCCGATCTCGTCGAAATGCCAAAGGCGCGGGATTTTGCGAGCAGCCAGAGCAAGTTGAAAGCCACCCATCGCCATCTCGGCTACCATTCGAGCGACGCCAACATTGCCTGGTTGTCACAGGATCTGAACGCCGCCGGTGTCGTCGGCGATGCGGCTTCAGCAAGCGCCGAACAGGGCGAAGACATCATGTCGATGATGGTGGCAAACTTCAGCCGCCTGATCGAGGAGATTGCGCAGACTGCGCCAACATCGCGCTGAGCACCCGCCCGAGTCTTCGCAGCCCCCAGTCCTCCGCTCCCGCCTCCCCCGTCACTGCGGGGCTTGTTCCCGCAATCCAGAAGTTCTCGCCGCACTGGATTCCGGCCACAAGGGCCGGAATGACGGTGAAGCATGTCAGTGCCGGAAGTGACGCATGCCGGTAAACACCATGGCCAGGCCCGCATCGTCAGCGGCGGCGATCACCTCATCATCGCGCAAGGACCCGCCGGGCTGAATCACAGCCGTCGCACCCGCCTCCGCAGCCGCGAGCAACCCGTCGGCAAAGGGGAAGAACGCGTCAGACGCAACGACCGATCCTCGCGTTTTGGGTTCACCCCAGCCCGCCGTCTCGGCTGCATCCACCGCCTTACGCGCCGCAATCCGCGAAGAATCCAACCGGCTCATCTGGCCTGCTCCGATCCCCACCGTCGCGCCATCCCTGGCATAGACGATCGCGTTCGACTTCACATGTTTGGCGACACGAAACGCAAAGAGCAGATCGGCCAGTTCCGCCTCACTCGGCGTGCGTTTGGTGACGATTTTGAGATCATCAGCCATGACCGACCCGCTGTCGCGGTCCTGCACAAGCAATCCACCGGCCACATTGCGCACCGAAAGCCCCGCCGAACGCGGATCGGCCAGACCGCCCGTGAGGATGAGCCGCAAATTCTTCTTAGCCGCGAGAACAGCCTTTGCTTCGTCATCCGCATCAGGCGCCACGATGACTTCGGTGAAGATCTCCACCATTGCCGAAGCGGCATCAGCGTCGAGCGTTCGGTTCATCGCAATGATGCCACCAAAGGCCGAAACCGGATCGCAGGTCAAAGCGGCGCGATAGGCCTCGTCCAGCGTTTCCGCCATCGCAACTCCACATGGATTGGCATGTTTGATGATCGCGACAGCTGCTGACGTGTCAGGGTCGAACTCGCTCACAAGCTCGATCGCCGCATCTGTGTCATTGATGTTGTTGTAGGAGAGTTCCTTGCCCTGGACCTGTTGGGCAGATGCAACACCGATGCGCTGCTCCGACGTTGAGTAAAGCGCAGCCTTTTGATGCGGGTTTTCACCGTAGCGCATCGTTTGAACCAGCGTTCCGCCAATCGCCCGATGTGGTGGTGTCTCAATATTGAAGTGATCCGCCATCCAGTTGGAAATCGCAGCATCATAGGTTGCGGTGCGCGCAAAGGCGGCCTGCGACAATCTTTGCCGGGTCGCCAATGAGGTTGCACCCCCATTTGCCGCGAGTTCAGCGATGAAACCGGCATAGTTATCGGGCGACGTCAGCACGCTGACATAGGCATGGTTTTTGGCGGCTGCCCGCAACATGGCGGGTCCGCCAATGTCGATATTTTCGATCACCGTTTCCGGCGCACCACCGCCCGCCAGCACCTGCTCGAACGGGTAGAGATTGACGACCAGAAGATCGATCCCTTCAATGTCATGTTCCTGCATTGCATCGCGGTGATCGTCAGCATCGCGAATTCCAAGCAACCCGCCATGGACTTTCGGGTGCAATGTCTTGACCCGCCCATCCAGGATTTCGGGAAAGCCGGTCGTTTCGCTGACATCGGTCACGTCAAAGCCGGCCTCTTTCAGCGCAGCGTAGGTCCCACCGGTCGATACGATCTCGATGCCGTGTTCAGCGAGCGCGGTCGCCAGCTCAACCAGACCCGCCTTGTCGAAAACGGATATCAGGGCACGTTTGATGGTGACGCGGTCAGGCGCGGGGATGGAGCGGGATGCAATAGCCATGGTGTGAAACTGGGTGGAGGCGGTTTGAAAGCTTCATGCCGTGGCTTCGCAAAGCGGTCCAGCCTTTGCCACCCCTGTCCCCATGGTTGCTCGCCCCATTGTTGCGCTGCAATGCATCGGTTAAGCGGTTTCCATGATTGTGCTTGGCATCGAAACCAGCTGTGACGAGACCGCCGCAGCGGTTGTGCGCGGATCGGAAAGTGTCGATTCACCCGGCGAAATCCTGTCGAACCGCATACTCAGCCAGATCGCCGATCACGCTCCATTTGGCGGCGTCGTGCCCGAAATTGCTGCCCGCGCCCATCTGGAAGCGCTTGATTCCATCGTGGTCTCTGCTCTGGAAGAGGCGGACACATCGCTCACTCAACTCGATGCGATTGCCGTCACCACCGGCCCCGGATTGGCCGGAGGGTTGATCGTTGGAGCGATGACGGCTCGTGCACTCGCAGCCGTTCACGACAAGCCGTTGTTTTCGATCAATCATCTGGAGGGCCACGCGCTCACCGCCCGGCTGACCGACGGGCTGGCCTTCCCCTATCTGCTGCTGCTCGTATCAGGCGGGCATACGCAAATCCTGCTCGTGAGGGGCGTTGGCCAGTATGAGCGATGGGCGACGACCATCGATGACGCGCTCGGCGAAGCCTTCGACAAGACGGCAAAGCTTCTCGGCCTGCCCTATCCGGGTGGCCCGCAAGTCGAAATGGCTGCCAAAAACGGCAGTCCGCAGGCTCATGCTTTTCCAAGACCTCTTTCGGGGCGCGATACGCTCGACATGTCCTTTTCCGGGCTGAAGACGGCGGTTCGCAAGGCTGTTCTGGAACCGCAGGAATTGGATGACAACATCATTGCTGATATTTGCGCCTCCTTTCAGCAGGCCGTTGGTGACGTTCTGGCGGATCGGCTGGAGCGAGCCATGCAGCGCTATGAAACGCAATTTGGCGCGGAACGACATCTGGTGATCGCCGGAGGCGTCGCTGCAAACGCGGCGCTGCGCCATCGTCTCGAAACGCTCTGCGAGGACCGGTCCTGGTCGCTTTGCGCCCCACCATCGGCCCTGTGTACGGATAATGCCGCCATGATTGCCTGGGCGGGTGTGGAGCGCCTGCGCGCGGGCCTGTTTGACACCGACGAAGACGGTTCCGGCGGGGGCCAGACCGGCATCCGCCCCCGCTGGCCGCTCGATATGCACGCGAAATCGCGCGTCGGTGCTGGCCGCAAAGGGGCCAAAGCATGAACATCGGTGTGCTTGGCGGTGGCGCTTGGGGCACGGCCTTAGCGAGCGTCATGGCACAAGATGGAGACCAGGTGACCCTCTGGGCTCGTGATGAGGAGACGGTGCAGTCCATAAACGCCCATCATCGCAATGACCGCCATTTGCCCGGCATCGCGCTGCCACTATCGATAGCGGCCACCAGCGCAATCGAGCAGGCGCTCGACGCTAAGATCGTGCTTTGCGTAATCCCGACCCAAAGTCTGGGTGCAGTGCTGCCGGAAATCGCGCGCTCCCTCTCCAGCGACGCGACACTCATCCTGTGCAGCAAGGGTATTGATTGTCAGACCGGTCTCTTGCCGCATCAATTGGCTGTTCGACACATCGAATCGCAACGGGTCGCCGCGCTGTCAGGACCAAGTTTCGCACATGATGTCGCCAATGGCCTGCCAACGGCTGTCAGCCTTGCGGCGCATGACCTTGCCGCAGCGCAGCAACTTTGCGCGGCCTTGGCCAGACCGGGATTTCGCATTTATGCCAGCGACGATCTGCTGGGCGTCGAACTTGGTGGCGCGCTGAAGAATGTGCTCGCGCTGGCGGTTGGAATTGCTCGAGGTTTGAAGCTCGGTGCGAGCGCTGAAGCAGCTCTAATCGCGCGCGGATTTGCCGAAATGCAACGGCTGGCTTTCGCTCTCGGGGCAAGACCTGAGACGCTTGCCGGCCTGTCCGGTCTCGGCGATCTCGTGCTGACCTGTTCCAGCACCCAATCACGCAACTTCACCTATGGTGTCGCGCTTGGCGAGGGCAGCGATGTCACAACCCTGAAACTCGCCGAGGGCGTTCACACAGCCGCCATGGCGTTGCAACTGGCGCAAAGATCAGGTGTTGATACCCCGATTGTGGAAACCGTCTGCGCGGTGCTCGACACAACATTGACGGCGCGCGAAGCGGTGGCGCAGCTTTTGGCAAGGCCGCTCAAGGCGGAAGAACTGATGGCCGCAGACAGATCCGGGGAGACATCCTGATGCAATATTGGCTCTTCAAATCCGAACCCTTCAAGTGGTCCTGGGAGCAGCAGAAGGCCAAGGGTGAAGCGGGCGAGGAATGGGACGGCATTCGCAACTATCAGGCCCGCAACAATATGCGAGCCATGGAACTTGGGGATCGGGCTTTCTTCTACCACTCCAATGAAGGGTTGGAGATCGTCGGAATAGCTGAGGTCAACAAACTCTCTGCGCCCGATTCGACCACCGATGATGAACGCTGGGACTGTGTTCACATCCGCGCGCTTGCCGACATGCCCAATCCCGTCACGCTGAAAGCGGTCAAAGCCAATGAGAAGCTTGCCGACATGTCTTTGGTGACGTCGATGCGCCTATCGGTTCAACCGGTCAAAGCGGATGAATGGGCCGAAGTGTGCCGCATGGGCGGTATCGACCCGGAAACGCTTGAACCCGTCTAACCAGCACTCTGCTGCTTGCGCATTTCGGCAAGTTCGGCCCGCAATGCCCGCACTTCCTTCAGGATCGTTTCCTGGTCTGAATGCAATTGGCCGCGTTCTTCTGCCGCGATTTCGTCGTGCTCCTTCTGCATTGCCGAGACGATGATGCCGATAAACAGGTTCAACACGGTGAAGGTCGTCGACATGATGAAAACGATGAAGAAACCCCAGGCCCAGGGATAGACATCCATGACCGGGCGCACGATGCCCATCGACCAGCTCTCAAGCGTCATGATCTGGAACAGCGAATAGGCCGAGGCTCCCAGCGACCCGAACCAGTCAGGAAAGGATGGTGCGAACAACTTCGTCGCCATCACCGCGAAAACGTAGAAGACCAGCAACATCAACACGACAATCGATCCCATGCCGGGCAAAGCGGCAACCAGTCCTGTCACCACCTTGCGCAAGGAGGGAATGACCGAAAGCAGGCGCAGGATTCGCAGCACCCGGAAGGCGCGGAGCACCGAAAGCCCACCCGTTGCGGGAATGAGCGCAATGCCAACCACAAAAAAATCAAAAACCCGCCACGGATCGTGGAAGAAGCGAAACCGGTAGACAAAGAAGCGCAACAACAGCTCGACCACGAAAATCGCCAGGATCAGATTATCCAGCGCAAGCAAAACCGGACCAATCGCCGCCATTACAGCCGGGCTTGTTTCCAGACCCAGAATGATCGCGTTGATGACCACCAGGGCGATGATGGAATATTCGAAGGGTCGACTCGTGATGATGCCAGCAATTTTTTGCTGCATGTCGCTGCCTAGAAAAAGGGGTTCAGAAACGATGCCCTCAAATAGGTGGAAGCCGCAGCAAAGCCAATGCCCGGTGGCTGCAAGGAGCAACGACAAATCTTGCGACTGACGCCGCCGCGACATAAGTGCGTTAGGCAAGTCTCCACCAGCCAAAGAGCAGCGCCTTGACCATCAACACCGCCATTTACGATTGGACGGGGCCACATGGCCTGCCCCGGTTCGAAACCATCGACAGTGCGGACTACGCCGCCGCCTTTGAAATCGCGCTGAAGGATGATCGTGCGCAGCTCGACGCAATCGCCGAGCAGGATGAAGCAACGACCTTCGACAATACGATCACACGGCTGGAACTGTCAGGCGAGATGCTGTCTCGGACCGCCTCGCTCTTTTTCAACCTCATCGGTGCGAATAGCGACGACACCCTGCGTGGTCTGGAGCGCGATATCGCGCCAAAGCTGTCGCAGCACATGTCACAAACGGCTGCCAACGCGGCGCTGTTCGCCCGCATCGACACTCTTTGGCAGCAGCGCGACACACTCGAACTGACCGTTGAGCAGAAACGCGTTCTGGAGCGTCACTGGAAAGGCTTTGTGCGCGGTGGCGCCGCCTTGGCTGAGGCCGAGCAGAGTCGGCTGGCCGATATCAATGCACGTTTGGCTGAACTCGGCGCCTCTTTTTCTCAAAACATTCTGGCTGACGAGGCTGACTGGTCGCTGATCATCGACGATGAGGCGGAGCTCGCCGGTCTGCCGGAGTCTCTGCGCCAATCCATGAGCAAAGCGGCCAGCGAACTTGGCGAGCACGGCAAGCATGCTGTCACCCTGTCTCGATCCATCATCGAACCCTTTTTGACCTATAGCGACCGTCGCGAGTTGCGCGAGCAAGCCTTCGCAGCCTGGCAGGCGCGCGGCGAAAATGATGGCCCGACCGACAATCGGGACAATGTGCGCGAAATCGTGGCGCTGAGGCAGGAGAAGGCACAGCTGCTCGGTTATGCAAGCTTTGCCGACTTTAAGCTCGAAGATCAGATGGCAAAGACGCCTGCTGCGGTGAATGAGCTGTTGGAAACCGTCTGGTCCAGGGCCGTTGCAACCGCCGCTCGCGAACAATCGGAATTGGAGGCTCTTGCGGCGGAAACCGGGCACAATCACGCAATTGAACCATGGGACTGGCGCTATTTCGCCGAGAAACTGCGAGCCAAGAAATATGACCTCGATGCCGCACAGCTGAAGCCGTATTTCGCACTCGATGCGGTGATCAACGCTGCCTTTGATGTCGCCAACCGACTGTTCAATATCTCATTTGACGAGCGCGCTGATATCAGCACCTATCATCAAGATGTGCGCGTGTTCGAGGTGAGAAATGCCGATGGCTCGCACCGGGCATTGTTTCTGGCCGACTATTTCGCAAGAGCATCCAAACGCTCCGGTGCGTGGATGAGTGCATTGCAGGGACAGCATGCATTGGGCGAGGGCCGTTCGCCGATCATTTTCAACATCATGAATTTTGCCAAACCGCCGGAGGGCGAAGCAGCCCTTTTGTCGAGCGATGATGCGCGCACGCTGTTTCACGAGTTTGGCCACGCGCTGCACGGAATTATGTCCGACGTCACCTATCCTTCGGTGGCAGGCACAGCGGTGGCCCGCGACTTCGTGGAACTGCCGAGCCAGCTTTACGAGCATTGGCTGACAACACCGGAAGTGTTGGCCAAACACGCACGTCACGTGGAAACGGAGGAAGCCATTCCACAAGATCTGCTCGACAAGCTCATCGCAGCACAAAAGTTCAATGCCGGATTTGCAACCGTGGAATTCACAGCCTCGGCCCTGGTCGACATGGCCTTTCACGCCGCCCATGCCGAACCTGTGCAGGACGTAGTCGCCTTTGAACGGGAAACGCTTGACCGGATCGGCATGCCAAGTGCCATTGCGATGCGCCATCGCACGCCACATTTTGCGCACGTCTTTTCAGGCGATGGATACTCGGCAGGCTATTACAGCTATATGTGGTCAGAAGTTCTGGACGCCGACGCCTTTGCCGCCTTTGAAGAGGCCGGAGACGTGTTCGATCCCGACACGTCGCAGAAGCTGCGCGACCACATCTACACTGTTGGCGGGTCGGTCGATGCGGAGGACGCCTATCTTGCGTTTCGCGGAAAGATGCCGAGCGCCCATGCCATGATGGACCGGCGGGGACTGGACGCAGCCTGAGACGTCAGGCCGACATGCGGTCTCCGACACGTCGCGCCAGATCCGGCTGCATTGGCGGAGCATCAAGCTGCGGGCGCCAATTGTAATTGTCAATGGTGCGCACGCAGTTTCGCCCTGCCTCCTTGGCCGCATAGAGGGCGGCATCGGCTCGTTTGTAGAGTTCAGCGAGCGGCTCGTCGCCGCGCTGCATGGCGATGCCGAAGCTTGCAGCGCAGCGCAAGGGAGGATTGGTACCCGGAATGTCTGTGGTGTGGAAACTGTGGCGCACGGCTTCGGCCAGATCCTCGGCGTCCGCGACGCCACAATCACTGAGAAGCAAACAAAATTCCTCACCCCCGACACGGCCGGCAACATCCGTGCTGCGCGACATGTTGAGCAAGATACGGCCATAGAAGCTGATCACCACATCGCCCGTGGCATGGCCCAGCGTATCGTTCACCCGCTTGAAATGGTCGAGATCCGTGATGATCATGCAGACCGGGCGCCTCTCAATAGCGGCCCAGGCCATCACCTTTTGAGCTTTCTCTTCAAAGCCCGCCCTGTTGAGGAGGCCAGTCATCGCATCCGTGTCTGACTGTTTCTTCAACGTGTGGACAATGTCGATTCCCAGCGCCACGTAGAGCGTCAGAGAAAGTGCGGCAGCGGCCAGCGATGTTGTGAAATAAAACGCAACACCCGTGATCGACATTTCATAGGTCTCTTGCGTCAACGTTCCCGCATCCAGATACAGGGTGACGAAGGTGCGCAGCAGCACCTGCACCACGATGAATGTCAGCAGCCAGAAGATCACCCTGTCGATCGGGATATGCTGGCGTCCCCGCAAAGCCGGCAGCGGCAGCGCGACCAGCACGGCATTGACCAGATTGACGAGCATCAACTGCGCGACGATGCTGTCGAGAACCTCACGGAAGTACCAGAAGAAGGGCACCGTCGTGGCCAGAAGGACCGCAACCAGCCTCCAGGGCATGGGCCGCCCGACCCGAACGAACAACCCCGCGCTCATGAGCGTTGTTGTCAGGCAATAAAAGCCCAAAACCAAATAGGATGCGGGCGCACCCAGCACATCGCTGTAGATGTCGAGGCAGTACCCTATGCCACCCACGAGATAGGCCGCAGCGAAATAGGCGGCTGCCGATATGTTGCGGATGTAGAACCATATGACCCAGAAACCCAGCGCATACAGCAGCAGGGTCAGCGGTTGCAACAGCTGGTAAACGGACGAACCGGTCACTGACAACTTCCGGGCGGGCGCAGACCCTCCCGTCCTACAGTCCGGGGCTTAAAGCGGCGTTAACCGTGTTCGATTTGCCCGAGGTTTGTTGCAAACCTTGCGCGAAACTGACCACTAGGCAGGTACCGCTCAGATCTCCCGAATGTCGACAAAGTGGCCGGCGATTGCAGCAGCCGCGGCCATGGCCGGTGAGACGAGATGGGTACGCCCCTTAAAGCCTTGTCTTCCTTCGAAATTTCGGTTTGACGTCGAGGCGCAACGCTCTTCCGGTTTCAGCCGGTCATCATTCATGGCCAGGCACATGGAGCATCCCGGCTCGCGCCACTCCGCACCCGCCTCAATGAAGATTTTGTCGAGCCCTTCTGCCTCAGCCTGCTCTTTCACCAGACCGGAGCCCGGTACGATCATGGCAGAAACTCGATCGGCCACTTTCTTGCCCTCAAAGATCGAAGCGGCAGCGCGCAGGTCTTCGATTCGGCCATTCGTGCATGAGCCGATGAAAACGCGATCAATCGCGATGTCCGTGATTTTCGTTCCCGCTTCCAGGCCCATATAGGCCAGAGCGCGCTTTTTCGATGCGCGTTTGTTTTCGTCTTCGATCTGATCAGGATTCGGCACAACACCTTGAACGGACACGACATCTTCCGGCGATGACCCCCAAGAAACGATGGGCGGCAGATTGTTGGCATCCAGCGTCACAACCTTGTCGAAATGCGCATCTTCATCAGTGTGCAGCGTCTTCCAATAGTCGAGCGCCATGTCCCAGGCCTTGCCGGAGGGTGCCTTTGGTTTGCCTTTGATATAGTCGAAAGTCCTCTGGTCCGGGGCGATAAGGCCAGCGCGCGCGCCTCCTTCGATGGTCATGTTGCACACGGTCATGCGACCTTCCATCGACAGCGCCTCAATCGCAGACCCGCAATATTCGATCACATAGCCGGTGCCGCCAGCGGTCCCAATTTCACCGATGATGGCCAAAATGATGTCTTTTGCGGTCACACCGTCCGGAAGACCGCCGGTGACTTCCACCTTCATGTTCTTGGCCTTCTTCTGGATCAGCGTTTGTGTTGCCAGAACATGCTCGACCTCGGACGTACCGATGCCATGCGCCAACGCACCGAAAGCACCATGGGTGGAGGTGTGACTATCGCCGCATACGATGGTCATGCCGGGCAGAGTGAAACCCTGTTCCGGCCCGATGATGTGAACGATGCCCTGACGGCGATCCGTTTCGGAATAATATTCCACACCGAAATCGGCTGCGTTGCGAGCAAGCGCTTCCACCTGAATGCGGCTTTCCTCATTCGAGATGCCGTTGCTGCGATCTGTGGTCGGCACATTGTGATCAACCACCGCGAGCGTCTTTTCAGGTGCGCGGACAGGCCTGTTGGCCATGCGTAGCCCTTCAAAGGCCTGCGGGCTGGTCACCTCATGCACGAGATGACGGTCAATATAGAGCAGGCTTGTGCCGTCTTCGGCCTCATGAACCAGATGGTCGTCCCAGATCTTGTCATACAGAGTGCGTGCGCTCATTTTCCCAATCCCGATATTCGTTGCGGGTCCCGTCTTTCGGCGCTGATATGCGCAGCAATCAAATCAAGGTCAAGGCGGCTGAAGCCCAAGTCAGACCTTACGGAAGCGCATCAATTGCCGCACGCAGAGCTTCGCGCCTTTCCTTTGCGCCAGGGTGGGTGGACCACCAGCTCGTCTCCTCGCATACGTCGCGCGCGACGTCTCCGCACACCGCATCGTAAATCTTGTCCAGCACGGTGACGAGTGCCGTTGGATTGCCGCCGATCGTCTGCACCAAGCGAACGCCTTCGGCGTCAGCCTCTTCTTCCATCTCGCGTGATGCGGCCATTGCGACCAGCACACCACCGCCTCCCAATATCTCTTCACCGGCGGCCCCGATGTCGCCCGCGATCAAAGTGACGAGCGCTGCAAAGCCGAAGGCACGGTAGAGCTGTTGCAGGCTGTGATCATGCATCACATGCGCGACTTCATGGGCGAGCACCGCTACCACCTCCTCATGCGTTCCCAGGCGCACGAGCTGATCCGTCACGACGATGGTGCCGGCTGGCAGAGCAAGCGCGTTGGGGCCAAGGCGACCGCCATCACGAAACAAGAGCGTGTAGTTGGCTTCATCACCACTGGCTTCCACAAGTCTTTCGAAATCCGCCTGAAAAGCCCCTTTCGTCTGCTCTTCCAGCTTGCTGGGGGAAAAGAAGAGACTTTCCAGCGTGTTTCGTGCGGAGGCGTCCATCACTTGCGCTACCTCGATGGGCGTTGCCCACGCTGCGACCTGCGCCAGTACCGGAACCCCGTAGCGCAACAGGCCCGCAACCATAACGACGGCCGCAAATGCGAAGACAAAAAGCCGTGGTCTGACGGTTTCCAACGAAAAGACACGTGAAAACAGACTGCCGCGGGCAGCGGTCAGGCGGTCGATGGCAGCATTGTCAGACGTAACAAATACCGACCCGTCCGTCATTTCGATGCGCCGGTCCACGGTTCCAATCCTGTCGGACACAGCTTCGATCTCAACCGGTTCGGACGCTGCATCGTCAAACTCGACGATGCCGGCAGTCACATTTGCATGCGCCAACACCAGCCTTGCCGAATGGGCAAGCGATGTACCGCGGGCGAGCCAGTTGCCTTCGATGATAACGCGCTCATCCAACGCCTGCATCCTCCGATCAGAAGCCGAAATCGATGCCCTCTATGTCGAGGAACTCGCCAGACGCCACGCCGCGATCATCCGTCTGGTCTTCGACAAATCGATCCAGATCACCCTTGGCGAGCATGGTCGTGTTGTCGGCCAGATAGCGCGCGATGCGCACCTTGGCCCAGGGAATGAACAGTCCGATTGTGGCAATCGTCAGGATGAGATTGGTCACGATGATCCAACAATAGGACCCGACAGAAACGGTGGAGCGAAACTCGTGACCACCCTCCAGCGCGAGCACATTGAACGCCGCGTTGCGTGCCAGTGCGGCATAGGCTGCACTGGCGACGAAAAAGGCCAAATAAAACGGAACGAACACGACAGCCTGGAACAGAAAGGCGAGGAATGCAGCAGGATCAGTGTTGTTCGGGTCGATGAGTGTGACACGTGAAAAGGTCGTATAGGCCCCCAAGGCTGCCAGCGCCGTTGCGGCAATGAGAATGGCCATCGCCACGCCCAACGCTTGATAGAACGGCTTCAGTTTGGGATCGGCAGAAAAGCGCGACTGCCCGAAACGGTGACCGTTGCCGAGAAAGCGCACATTTGCACGCGAGGCAAAGGGCATGAGCAGGCCCAAGCTGAGCGTCGCAAGGAATGGCCACAGAATATTGGCCTTGAAGGCACGCCACTTCGTATCCTCGAAATGAAACCGCAAGTTGCGGTAGCTCGTCATATTGGCGTTGAATCGCAGGCCGCGAATGATGACCCAGGGCAGCGCAACCGCGTAAAAGACCAACACGGCCACCGCCAATATCGGATGAAGCTGGTTCAGGATGGCCATGACGATGAGCACCACAATGACGATGATGCGGCCCTTCAGGATCTGAACCGGGCGGGCGTGATAATCGAACCGAAAGCCATCCAGTTCGGTTTGGCCGTTAAAGTATCGCTTGTTGCGCACTTTGGCCCAGGCCGAATAAATGCCGATCGTCAGAACCGTCAGCAGGACGTTGACGATCCAGATGCCGAAATATTCGCTGCCGGAGCCAAAAAACTGAAAGGGAAGTCGTGCGTGTCGGGTCGATCCGCTGTCAGTTTGCGTCGAACGGCCGAACTGTGCCTCTGCCATGGTGAACTCCGTGCAGTTTCAAAGCCGAATTAGCAGAAACGAACATCAGCGCAATCTTTTGCCAACCACAGTTTGCCTCTAAAAGCCAGAACACGCGACTTGCTTTTGGTGACATTGCATGTGGGAGTTTCTGCTGACTTTGCTGTGCGGGTTCCTTGGCATCTGCCGGGAGCCAACCCATTGCCGTGACATTCAGTATGCACAGGTAGAACATATTGTGTGCAGCTTTCGGGCAGACGAGGTGTCGGTTCGCGTGCATTTGAACGACGAGACCGGGCGCCCCTATGCGCGGCTGTCTTCCTTGAAGGGCGTGCTCAGCACTGATCCGTTGATGCTGATGAATGGCGGCATGTATCACGACGATCTGTCGCCCGTGGGCCTTTATGTTGAAGCGGGCGAGAAAGCTCAGAGCCTGTCCACCAAGGATGGCTGGGGCAATTTTCATCTTCTGCCCAATGGTGTGTTCTGGGTGAAGAACGGTCGCGCCAGCGTGACGGAGACCAGAGCGTTCGCACGCCGCAAGATCAGGCCTGACATGGCAACGCAATCCGGGCCGATGCTTGTGATCGACGGCAAGCTGCATCCACGATTTTTAAAGGACTCAGACAGTTTGAAAATCAGAAACGGTGTAGGCGTGTCGAAAGACGGGAGCATGCTGCACTTTGCGATCTCGCGCAGACCGATCAACTTCTGGAACTTCGGCCACCTTTTTCAAAGAGAATTGAAGGCGCATAACGCGCTGTTTCTGGACGGAACGGTATCGTCCATCCAGGCAGACGGGTTCTCTCAAAGTGGCTGGAAATCCATCGGGCCGATTATCTCGGTTCTGCCGAAAAACGGCTAATCCGCGCCGCCTTCCTTTAGAAGACGGTCGATCTCAGCGCCGTTGACGCTCTTGGCCAATGCGGTGAAATCACCATCATCGATCATCGCATGCCCGGCTTCGAGAATGATACGATGCGTCGCGCGGGCAAGCGCTGATCCGATGGAAATGCGTGCAGCGCCCGCCTTGGCAAAATCACCTCTGCCATATTTGGTGAATTTGCCAGCGCATAACACATTCACAGGCGCCGAGACTGAAGCGCAGATCGTTGCGACATCTTCCATGGTTGGCGGCAGCGGTACATAGATGCAGTGTGCGCCAACCTCTTCGAACGCCTGCGCGCGGCGGATCGCCTCTTCGACATCGTACGCGCCGATCATCACCCCATCGGCCCGCGCGGTGAGCGTGAAGTCATGCGGCATCGCTTCCGCCGCCTCGACCGCAGCGGCGATGCGCGCGACAGCAACCTCGAAGTCATAGGAGGGCTTGCCGTCTTCAAATGTGCTGTCTTCAATGCAGGCCCCGGCAAGGCCAACTTCGTCGGCCAGTTCGATACATTCAGCCACACCGTCCGGGTCATGCGCGTAGCCATTTTCGAGATCACCCTGGACGGGCAGGTCGACCGCGCGGACGATGTCTTCGCAATGGTCCAGCATCTCGTCACGGCTGACATGACCCATATCCGGCTTGCCGATGGTGAAGGCGAAGGCTGCGCTCGACGTCGCGATGGCCTTGGCACCCATGGCGGCAAACATCTTGGCGCTGCCGACATCATGCACATTGGCCAGAAAGAAAGGATCACCCGGCACATGCAACCGGCGGAACAACTCACATTTTTCAGACTGGTCCATCACACTTTCACCCGTTCGCTCTTCGGATCATACATGGGCCGCAAACTGGCCTCCGCCGCCACCCGATTCCCGGCGATCTCAATTTCGTAGCTGCTTGAAAGCAATTCATCCGCCGTTTCGCCCTTGCAGGGCACATAGCCCATGCCGATGGCGCCGCCGAGTGTGTGCCCATAATTAGCCGAAGTCACATAAGAGACGATCTCGCCGTCACGCATGATCGGCTCGTTGTGGTAGAGCATCGGCTCGGGATCAGTGAGCTTGAACTGCACCATGCGCATATCAAGCCCGCTCTCCTTCTTGCGCAACACGGCATCGCGACCGATGAAGGCGTCTTTCGCCGTCTTCACCGCGAAGCCGAGACCGGCTTCCAGCACATGGTCTTCTTCCGTGATGTCATGGCCGAAATGACGGAACGCCTTCTCGATGCGCAGCGAATCCATCATATGCATGCCGCAAAGTTTCAGCCCCATATCCTGACCCGCCTCATGCAGAACCTCGAACGCATGGGCTGCCATGTCGGATGAGATGTAAAGCTCCCAGCCAAGCTCACCCACATAGGTGACGCGATGCGCGCGGGCGAGGCCCATGCCGAGCTCGATGTCATTCGCCATGCCGAAGGGGTGATTGTCGTTTGACCAATCATGCGGCGAAACTTTCTCAAGAAGCTTGCGCGCATTCGGACCCATAACGGCCAACACACCTTCCGATGCGGTGACATCGGTGATGACCGCATGGCGATCACCCAAATGACGGCGCATCCAGGAAAGCTCGCGTTGCACGGTCGCGGCGGGCGTGACGACGATATAGGCCTGTTCGGCAAGGCGCGTGACCGTGACATCCGCTTCAATCCCGCCGCGCTCGTTCAGGAACTGCGTGTAGACGATCTTGCCCACCGGCACGGAAAGGTCATTGCCGCATATGTGGTTGAGAAAGGCCTCCGCGTCCGCACCTTCAACGCGCAATTTGCCGAAGCTCGACATGTCATACATGCCCAAATTGCCGCGCACCGCTTCGTGCTCGCGGCGGGCATTGTCGAACCAGTTCTGGCGCTTCCAGCTATACTCATAGTCCCGCGTCTGCCCTTCATCAGCAAACCAGTTGGCACGTTCCCAACCAGCCACTTCTCCAAACACGGCGCCCTGCGCTTTCAGATGTTCGTGAAAGGGAGTGCGGCGCACGCCACGTGCCGTTGCCATCTGGCGATAGGGGAAATGGTCGGCATAAAGCAGGCCAAGCGATTCCTTGGCGCGTTCGAACAGATAGGTCTTGTTGCCCTGAAAGGGTTGCATGCGGCGAATATCGACATCTCCAATGTCGAAAGGCGGGTGGCCATGTTCGATCCAGTGCGCCAGCGCCATGCCCGCCCCGCCTGATGACTGAATACCGATTGAATTGAACCCGGCACAGACCCAGAACCCTCTCAGATTGGGCGCTTCGCCCAAATGATAGGCGTCATCCGGCGTGAAGCTCTCCGGCCCGTTGAAGAAGGTGTGAATACCTGCATCGGCGAGCATCGGCATGCGGTTAACCGCATTCTCCAGGATCGGTTCGAAATGATCGAAATCTTCCGGCAGCTGGTCAAAGCAGAAATCATCGGGAATGCCATTCATCGCCCAGGGTTTGGCATTCGGCTCGAATGCCCCAAGCAGCATCTTGCCCGCATCTTCCTTGTAATAGGCGCATTCATCCGGCACGCGCAGCACCGGCAATTGGGTCAATCCCTCAATTGCCTCGGTGACGATGTAGAAATGCTCGCAGGCATGCAGCGGCACCGAAACGCCTGCCTTGCGCCCGATTTCATGACCCCACATGCCACCGCAATTGACCACGATATCGGCGTCAATCGTGCCGACCTCATCGCTGCCATCGCGCTGCCATGAAACACCGGTGACGCGCGCCTGTGCACCATCGCCCGCCCGATGAACATCTGTGACCTTGATGCCTTCCAGAACCTGCGCGCCATTCATTCGTGCACCCTTGGCCATGGCCAGCGCGATATTCGCCGGATCGCCCTGTCCGTCGAGTGGAAGCCAGACGGCACCCGTCACATCATCAATGTTGAGATGCGGATAGCGCCCCTTCACCTCAGCCGCAGAAATTTCTTCGACATCAACCCCGAAGGCACGCGCCATGGAGGCCTGCCGGAAAATCTCTTCCCTGCGTTCATCGGTCAACGCGACCGTAATCGACCCGCAGCGGCGAAAGCCGGTCGCGACACCGGTTTCAGCCTCCAACTCGCCATAAAGTTCCTGGCTGTATTTGGCGAGGCGCGTCATGTTCTTGGTTGCACGCAATTGCGCAATCAGCCCGGCAGCATGCCAGGTCGTGCCGCTGGTCAGCTGTTTGCGCTCAAGTAGAACAACGTCCGTCCAGCCAAGTTTGGCCAGATGATAGGCGACGGAACAGCCGGCAACACCGCCACCTATGATGACAGCACGAGCTTTCTTTGGAGGAGTTTTGTCAGCCATCACAGTGTTCCTGAAACTTCAAATCCTGCCGCCCGAAGCCGTTCAGCCAGTTCTGCAATATGCGCAGGACCGACCTCGCAGCACCCGCCGACAATGGTTGCACCCACATCGACCCACGCCATTGCGTGATCAGCGTAGGCCTGGGGTCCCAAATCGGTGCGGGCTGACAGCGCGTCGACGGTTCCGCCGATCTCGAGATCATCGGCCTTGGTGAACCCGTTGGCGTAGCCGCCAAATGGCTTGCCGGTCTCTGCCAACAGCGGCATCGCCTGGGTCAGCGCCTCGGGTCTCGAGCAGTTCACCAACACAGCATGCGCACCGGCCTCGACCGCAGCTTTGATACCATCAGCAAGCGGTTCGACAGACCGCAACAAGGTGCCGTCTTCTTCCAGGACGGTCATCGCACACCAGACCGGCTTGCCGCTTTCCACGGCGGCCATTACGGCAGCCTTCACTTCTTTCACGGAGGCGAGCGTTTCGCACAAAAAAACATCAACATGCGGCGTCTCGACAGCCACCACTCGCCGATAGGTCGCCAGCATCGTGTCATGATCCGGCGCCCATTCGGGATGATAGCTGCCGAAAAGCGGCGGCAAACACCCGGCGATTGAAACATCCCGATCGGATTTCGCACGCTTGGCGATTTCCATCGCCTTGTTCTGCAGCGGTTCAAACATGCTCTCATCAGCATCGCGGGCCAGGCGTTCCGGGGTCGCCGAATAGGTGTTGAGCGTGAGCACCTTGGCGCCGGCATCAATGTAGTCGCGATGAACGGCCTCGACGATTTCCGGCTCATTCATCAAGACATTGGCAGACCAAAGCGGAGACGGCGGATGCGCGGAGCGGGCAATGAGCTCCTGACCCATCCCACCATCGAGAAGGACAATCCTGCTCACGGGTAAATCTCAGCGAATTTGGCCTTGTAGAGCGCGATCATCTCTTCCTCAGTCACGCCATCATCATAAGGAGGTGTAGTCATGATCTTCACACGCTCGCAGGCGATCTTCACAACGGCATTGATGCGAGGGGCGAGCGCCGGAAACGGCCCTTCCCAATTGACGTAAAGCGCGTCGAAGTCTTCGCTGCCGCGCTCGATAGACTGGACATTTCCAAACACGCGAACCCCTTTACGCTTCCAGATATCGATGAAATTGACTTCCGCCTCTCCCCGATGGGCAAGATTCGCCATCGTGTTCGGAGACCGTATTTCCGCAAAAGCCAGGGTCTCATCATCGAGCACGAGAAATGTGCCTTTGGGCGACAAGGACGGCGCGCCGTCCTTTGTCACGGTAGCGACGAATCCGAGGGGAAACTGTTCGATGATCTCTCTTGCTGCATCCGAAATTATCACGCGCGCAGCCTTTCATTGGCAGGATCCCAAAGCGGCTCGTCTTCCTGAACGGTTGCCTTGTAACGCTGGCCATACATCTCGATTTGGAGCTGCGTTCCCGGTGCCGTACAATCCACGCGCACGACACCAAGCGCGATGGATTTTTCGATACGGAAACCCCAACCGCCCGAGGTCGCCTCACCGACGATCTCATCACCTTGCCAGATGCAGGACATACCCGGCGCATCAAACTCACCGGCATCCACCGTCATGGTGACGAAGCGTTTTGAAACGCCTTGCTGCTTTTCGTTCTGCAACGCAGCCTTGCCCCGGAACGTTTCCTTGTCGAGTTTCACGAAGCGATCAAGTCCGCCCTGCAGCACAGTGTAGTCCGTCGACAGATCGCCCTTCCAGGCACGATAGCCCTTCTCAAGACGCATCGAATTGAGCGCATACATGCCAAATGGCGTCGCGCTAGCGTCGAGCAACGCGTCATAGATTGCAGGCATGGCGTCCATGCGGGCGTGAACCTCCCACCCCAATTCGCCGGCAAAGGAAACGCGGGCGAGATAAGCATCCTGCCCCGCCACCTTTGCCTTTTGATGCGTCAGCCAGCCGAGAGAAAAATCAGCCTCCGCGATGGAAGACAGCACGTCGCGCGATTTCGGACCGGTCACGATGAAGGTGGAGAACTCCGTTGTTCGGTCGGTAAGGGTCAGACCGCTTGCCAGATGTTTGTCCAGCCATTCGAAATCGTGCCACTGCGCCATCGCAGCCGTGATCAGCGTGAAGACATCCTCCCCACGGCGAATGATCGACATTTCCGTGACGATGCGCCCGCCGTCATCGGCAAAGTAGCCCAGATTCATGCGCCCGACCTTGGGCAAGCCTCCGGTAATCTGTTCGTGCAGCCAGTCGGCAGCTCCCTCACCTTCCAGATCGAAGCGCGAAAAGCCCGGCAGATCGAGCACGCCGCATCCGTCGCGAACTGCTTCGACCTCTTCCTTCACGCGAGGCAACCATGGGCCAGAACGCTCCCAGGTGTGAGTGGCTTCCAGCGACGTGTCGTCACCCTCCTTGGCAAACCAATTGGCGCGCTCCCAGCCATTGTAGGCGCCCATTTGGCCGCCCAGCGCTCTGATCTTTGCATCAACGGGTGAGTGTTTCTTGTCGCGCCCTGCTGGCCATTCGTGATGCGGAAAGTGCATCGCATATTCGTGGCCATAGGTCTCCATGGCCTTCGTGTAGCAATAGTCGTGGTCGGCATAATCCGTGTAGCGACGCGGATCGGTTGCCCACATGTCCCAATGCGGCGCACCGTCCACGATCCATTCTGAAAGCACCTTCCCGGCCCCGCCGGCCTGCGCGATGCCAAATGTGAAGGAATGCGCTTCAAACGCATTCTTGACGCCAGGCATGGGTCCGATCATCGGCAGCCCATCCGGTGCATAGGGTATGGGGCCGTTGATGACGCGCTCTACACCTTGCGTGCCCAAAATGGGCATGCGGGCAATGGCATCTTCAATGTAGAATTCCAAACGGTCCAGATCGTCCGGATAGAGCTGGAACGAAAAATCATCCGGCAGCGGATCATCCGGCGTGACCCAATGCGCCTTGCAGTTGCGCTCATAGGGACCAAGGTTGAGCCCGTTCTTGTCTTGCCGCAGATAGTAGGAAATATCGACATCACGCACCAGGGGCATCTTGTGGCCCTTCTCGGCGGTCCATGCGGCCAGTTCAGGAATTTCCCCGGTCAGAAAATATTGGTGGCTCATCACCACCATGGGTACCGTGCGCCCACCATAGGGCTTGAACCACTCGCCAACCCGCTGTGCATAATATCCGGCCGCGTTGACCACATATTCGCAAGAAATGTCGCCCTGCTCAGTATGAACGATCCACTGCTCACCCTGACGCGAAACACCAGTTGCCGGGCAAAACCGCACGATCTTGGCGCCCAGGTCGCGGGCACCCTTGGCCATAGCCTGCGTCAGCTGTGCCGGGTCAATGTCGCCGTCAAAAGGATCATACAATCCGCCCAGCAGATCATGGGTTTCGATGAACGGATTGCGCTCTTTCAGATCTTGCGGCGTGCAGATCTCGATCGGGATGCCCTGATAGCGTCCCATGCCCGCAACACGCTCAAATTCCTGCATCCGCTCCTTGGAATGCGCCAGGCGAATGGATCCCGTCACATGATAGTTCATCGGGTAGTCAACCTCTTCGGCCAGACCTCGATACAGCTCCAGACCAAAGCGCTGCATGTTCAGCACCGCCCATGAGTTTGAGAAATTCGGGCAATTGCCAGCGGCGTGCCAGGTTGAACCCGCCGTCAACTCGTTCTTTTCGATAAGCACGCAGTCCGTCCAACCGGCCTTGGCCAAATGAAACAGGCTGGAGACGCCCACCGCACCGCCTCCAATGATGACGACCCGCGCCTGCGAGGGCAGCTTGGTCTTGGGTTGATCGGCAACGGACGGATCAGAATGTGTTTGGTCGCTCATAATGTCTCTCAATAAACTGGAGGGCTGACGGCCCAGATGAGGATAGCCGGTTGGTCTCCCACCACCTTCCAACGATAGGCTTTGTGGTGAAAGCGGAAGGAATCTCCCGCCTTGAGGGCGAAGCGTTGCGCATCGATCCACAGATCAAGAGCGCCGGACACGACATAACCGGCTTCTTCGGTTTCGCGCATGATGTCCCGCTTCAGTTCCGCACCGGGCTGGAACTCGCAGTGCAGCATCTCAAACGAACCACCAAGATCGGGCGACAGAAGTTCCTCCACCAGCCCGGAATCGCGCGTTCCCAGCGCTCTGCGATTGCCAGCCCTGACGATAACGCCACGTTCGCGCTCGTCCTCCGGGTTGGAATCAAAAAACCAACCCATCGGCACATCCAGCGCTGCCGCAATAAGCCGCAGATCATCGATGGAGGGGGAAGACAGATCGCGTTCAACCTGACTGAGAAAGCCGACGGACCGACCGATCTTTTGCGCCAAAGCATTGAGCGTGATCCCGCGCGTTTTGCGCAAGCCCCGCACATCGCGGCCAAGCCCCGATGTCATAACATCGCCCGAACAATCGACGCCATTCCCGATGTCCGATGTCACTGCGCTCGACAACATGGTTCACGCTCTTCCCAAGACCCCGGATGCTCGGCGCCAGCCTGCACAAAACCACAATTCGTGAAAATTTCCAGCATTTTTTCACGAGCGATTGTCGCTCGCGCCGTGCCGAGGGCTGTGGAGCACTCCAGACAGAGCAGGCGCAGAACCAATGTCGATATTTACACAAGCGAGTTCCGTGGGTTAGTCGAATATCCATTGAAAAGCCCAAGCCAGATGCGGGAGCGCCACCATGTCCACCAACCAAACAAGCCGGATGCGTGGATCGATGCCATCGATTTCAACATCCACCCTGATGCTGATGATCATATCCGGCTCGGTGGCAACGGTTTTCTTCGACATTTGGGGGCAGGTGATCAGCCCGGGCGTGCTGGGCTGGGCCGCCTTGGCCCCCCAGCCACTGGCACAAGCCACCTTGCGCGTGTTGTTCGACATCAACTCCAAGGCCGGCGGGCATTTCATGCATCTGTTTCTGGTCGGGTTGATCGGCTATCCGCTGGGCTACCTGTTCATCTTCCGACCCATTTTTGAGAAAGTTCTGCCCGGACTGCATTGGTTCATTGGGGCAGCGATTTATGGCTTTGGCCTGTTCGTTTTCGCCATCGGCATCATGGCCGGACCGCTGGTTGCCGGAAATCCATGGTTCCTCGGCTTCTCCGGTATCACCTGGGTGGCGCTGATCGGCCATGTGCTCTACGGCATCGTCTGCGCCTGGATCATCAACATGCTGGAACGGAAAGGCTTCGGCTGATCGATGGACAGTCAGACTGCCGTTGACGCGGCGATCACGTCGCGGCGTTCTGTACGCGCCTTTCTTGACAAACCCGTTCCGCGCGACACGGTCGAAGACATACTGCGCGTGGCGTCCCGGGCACCGTCCGGCACCAATACGCAGCCCTGGAAGGTTGTGATATGCACCGGCGCGACGCTTGACGCCGTCAAGGAGGCTGCGGTTGCCGCCTTTTCAGACGGCAGTTTCGGGCCGGAAGAAACCTACAAATACTATCCCGACCGCTTCGTGGAACCCTATCTGTCGCGCCGCCGCAAAGTCGGTTTGGACCTTTACGGCTTGCTTGGGATCGCGAAAGGCGAGGGCGATAAGATGTTTGCCCAACACAAGCGCAACTATCTATTTTTCGATGCGCTGGTCGGCCTGTTTTTCGTGATCGACAAAAATCTGGAGATCGGCTCCTGGCTCGACCACGGCATGTTCATGCAAAATGTCATGATCGCGGCGCGCGGTCGTGGGCTCGATACATGTCCGCAGGCCGCTTGGGCCCCCTATCACAAAGCGGTTCGCGACATCATCGGGCTGGAAGAGAATGAGGTTCTCGTTGCCGGTATGGCGCTTGGCTATGCCGATGAAAGCGCGGTCGAGAACGGCCTGCAGACCGAACGCGCGGATCTTTGCGACTTCACAAGCTTTCTGGACTAAGCCGAGCGCCGACGGCTATCGCGTTGGCAGGAGCCGGTCGAGATAATCAAGCTCAAGAGCGGGGCGTGTCGGGTCTGACAAACGCTCGCGAATGGCCTCCAGAATGCGGCGGGCACGCTGCGCGTCGATTTCACCCGGCACCTTGGTTTCACTGCCGAGCTGCGGCTGCTGTGTCCGGCTGGGACGGCCAAGCGGGTCGCGATCGTTGCGCGCCTGGCCGGATGGGTCGCCGCGCTGTTGACCTTCGCCCTGACCCTGGCCTTCCTGCTGGGCCTGATTCTGCATCTGCTGCATCATCTGCTGGGCGCCTTCGCGCATGGCCTGTAACGCCCGCCCCTGCTCGTTTGTTGCCGGACCGGTGCGGCCCTGACCGAGTTCGCCTTCGGCATTACCCATGGCCTCACCGGCTTCGCCAAGTTGTTCGCTCGGTTCCATGCCCATGCCACGCATGGCGTCCTGCATCTGCTGCATTTGCTGTTGCAGTTCGCCCTGCTGACGCTGCAATTCACGCATGGCTTCGGCAAATTCTTCCGCAGTCATGGGCCGTTGGCCGTCTTGACCTTGCTGTTGCCCGTTTTGCCCCTGCTGCTGTCCGTTCTGACCCTGCTGTTGCTGTTGACCTTGCTGACGCTGGCCATTCTGCTGCTGTTGCTGCCTGCGCTGCATGTCGAAAGTCTGATCCATCAGTTCCTGCTGTTGACGCATCATTTCGCCGAGCCGGTTCATCTGCTCGCCAAACTGGTCATTTTGCTGCTGCTGTTGACCGGGACGTGCCGTCTGCAAATTGTTGAGCATGCGCTGCATGTCCTGGAGCAATTGACGCGCGGCATCGCGAGAGCCAGACTTTGCAAGATCTTCAATGCGCTGCATCATCCGGTCCAGATCCTGCTGACGCAAAACCTGCGCGTTGGGTTCAAGCGGCATGGCCTGCTGCTCGGGATTCTTGCGCATCTGCTCGGCCAGTTGCTGCATGAAATCGTTCATGGCCTGACGCAATTCATCCATCAGCTTGGAGATTTCTTCATCTGTCGCGCCATTTTCGAGCGCTTCCGCAAGCCGCTCCTGCGCATCCCGCAACCGGCGCTCGGCTGCGGACAAATCGCCATCCTCAACCGAAAGCGCGATGTCCCAAAGCAGATCGAGCGAGGCGCGCAACTCGTCATCACTCTCATTGCGCTCGATCATGCGGTAGGCGACGCGCAAACCCGTATAGACGCTCTTGTTCTTGATGAACTCGTCAGGATGGGTGGATGTGATGATATCCAGCATCTGCGCAACCTCTTCACGGTTGCGCTTGTCCAGCGCCAGATTGCGCCGCTCGTCGACAATTGCCAGTGCCAGAGGCCGCACGAAAACCCGCTGCGGTAATGTAAAGGTGACCGCCTCACTGGCCCCGGTCTGGTCAGCCTGATCGTGAGCGGTCAATGTCATGGTGACTTCAGCGCCCGCCCATGGGTGAGCGGTCAGATCGCGGCTGGTGCGCGACACGCCGTCCTTGGCCCGACGCGACGGAAGCGGCAACACAACCTGCGGCGCTTCGATGAGCGGTTGCGCTTCCGAGTCGGTATCCATCGCGGAAACGATGTCTGCCTCGGCGCGCACAACGCCGTAATCGTCTTTGACTTCGTAGGCGAATTCCAAAGCGCCACGGCTGGAGCCCTTGGGCTGTTCAACATAGGCGATGCTTGGCGCCTCATCGGGGATGACCGCAAAGTCCCAACTGCGAATTGTCTGTTCACCCGACCGCAATTCAACCGATGAAGCATCGTTCAATGTGACCGTGAAGGTCTGACTGGCACTGTCGCGGTCCCGCGGAGCGCTGTCAGCTCCGATATTAGCAACCGTTTCCCCATTCGCGGGAGCCTGCACATCGATCTGTCTTGCCAGTCCGTCTGCGACCAGATGGACGGATGCGTTTTCCAGAGCCAGCACGCGAACAACCACTTCGCTACCTTCCGGCACGGTGAGTGATCGCGACGGTGCCAGATCGGTGCCACCCTGCTCGTCTCTTGTCAGGAATATTGGCGGCCTGTTGGTATAGGCTGGGGGTTTCACCCAGGCATCGATGCGACCGGTGTCGGCCGCAGCTACAACCTCATGCGAGCGGAACGCATCCGCAGTGAGGCTCCCGAGACTGTCCCAACCAGCCATGACGGCAACAAACAGCAAGAGCACAACGGCTGCACGGGCACCGAAAGGATCGCAGCGTGCAACCTTTGGGACGGGAACTCCTGCCCGGAGGTTTTGCAATTCCTTTGCTGCGCGCTTGCGGCTCTCATGCCAAAGCGCCAGCGCGAATGGATCATCGCTACCCGGCATTTGGGCCTGACGATCAGCCTGCGCCGTAACGGGGCGATGCGGCAGGGCAGTTTTCAATTCAATACGATTGTCCACCGCCTCGCGCGTGGGAATACGAAACCGCGAAAGCGGATAAAGGCCCGCCAGGAAGGCGAAGCCAAACAGCGCCAGAACGACCCGTTGCAAGGGCGAACCAAGCAGTGGCCACAATCCGAGCCAGGACACCGACAGGAAAAGCGCCACCACGCACAGTGCTGGCACCAATAACGGCCACAGCCGTTCCCAAACCAGCGCCACCCATGCCGTGCGGCGAATGCGGGCAAGCCGCTTGGAGGTGTATAAGTCGAGACCTTCAGTCATGACACGCCTTTCGCTCTTGGCGTGATCATAACATCAAAGGCGGCAAAGGCGAGACGCTCGCCACAACGTGAAGACTAAACCTTGACCGACTTACGATGGTCTAATCAAGCCAATCCGGCATGGAATCGAGGCCGATCAATTCTTCATAGCTGAGCCTTGGGCGCACAATGTGAAAACGGTCGCCATGTACGAGCACTTCCGGCACCAAAAGGCGCGAATTATAGGTCCCCGCCTGCACGGCTCCGTAGGCTCCGGCGCTGCCAAAGGCGAGCAAATCGCCGCGGCGCGGCAGAGAAATATCGCGATCCTTGGCAAGGTAATCGCCCGATTCGCAGACGGGTCCCACGATGTCGGCCTTGATGCGGCCTGTTGACGCGCGCCCGACATCAACAGGCCGGATTTCGTGATGCGCGTCGTAAAGCGTTGGGCGGATCAGATCATTCATCGCACCGTCCACAATGACGAAAATGCGATCTTCACCCTCTTTCACGAAAATGACCTGCGTGACGAACACACCCGCATTTCCGGCGATCAGTCGGCCGGGTTCGAAGATGATCTGCGCATCGAGATCACGCACATGGCGGGTCACGACCTGCGCATAAGCATCCGGATCGGGCGGTGGATTGTTGTCGTCGTGATAGGGAATGCCGAGTCCACCACCCAGATCGATGTGGTCAATCTCGTGGCCTTCGCCGCGCAAGGCGCCAATCAGTTCGGCCAGACGCCCGAATGCCGCGTCGAAAGGCTCCAGCTCCGTGATCTGGCTGCCGATATGCATGTCGATCCCGGTGACCTCGATGCCCGGCAATTGCGCCGCTTTGGCATAGACTCGAACGGCGTCCTTCCAGGGAATGCCGAATTTGTCGCCCTTTTTGCCGGTCGAAATCTTGTCATGTGTGCGGGCATCGACATCCGGATTGATGCGGAAAGAAACCCGGGCGGTTTTGTTGGCCGTAACAGAGCGCTGCGACAAGAGATCAAGTTCAGGCTCAGATTCCACATTGAAGCAGAAAATGTCCTCAGCCAGTGCATAGTCCATCTCGGCTGCGGTCTTACCAACGCCTGAAAACATGATCTTTTCGGGTGGGATGCCCGCGGCGCGTGCCCGTCGCAGCTCGCCTTCGGAAACCACATCCGCACCGCTGCCAAGCCGCGCCAGCGTTGCCAGAACCGCCTGATTGGAATTGGCCTTCATCGCATAGCAGACCATGGACGGGATGCTCTCAAAAGCGCGGGCAAAAACCGTGTAGTGACGCTCCAAAGTCGCGGTGGAGTAGCAATAAAACGGCGTGCCGACCGCTTCACCGATCAACGGCAGGGGAACGTCTTCGGCATGCAGGATGCCGTCGCGATAATCAAAATGGTTCATGGTGCTGGGCTTTTTGTTGCCGCGCTATTCCAACAGGCCATCAAGAATGAAGCGTTTGTCGGGGTTTTTGGCATTGGGGACCGGTCTTGGCGGCAAAGGCTGATCATTTGCCTTTGCCTGCTCTCTTGCCGCTTCGGAAGGTTTCAATGGCGCGCCTGCACGGCCGCAAGCCGTCAACAGGACCGCGCCAAACAGCGCGCACATAACCAAACGAGAGCGACGGGATACGATCATTGCGCATTCCTATCAGGTTTTGAAACCGTGCCAAGGGTGTTCAGACTGCACTATCTCAACCACATGAAAGCAGGTGATTGCCAAGTTCAGCGCTCGCTGTAGATTGCCGCAACACGAAGCTCATACGTCCTTTGAACCATGCTTGAATCACAACCCGGCCTGATGGATCAGGTCCGCGAGCGCTTCGCGCACGTCTCCTCCTGCCCCTTCACCGGTGAGCGCGTGTTTTTCGAGAATGCCGGCGGCGCCCTTACCCTGAAATCGGTGGTCGAGACATCGGCGAAATTCGCAGCGATCCCAGACAATCAGGGCAGGGCCAACGACGCCTCGCATGCGCTCATGGACGTCATTGCAAAAATGCGCGCTGACACGAAAGAGTTTCTCGGCGCGTCGTCCGGTCAGGTGTTTTTGGGAGAAAGCGGCACTGAACTTCTGTTTCGCCTGATCCGAACCGCAATCGCCGCCACGCCAGAAAGATGCAGCGTGGTAGGCAGCACGCTTGAACATCCCGCGACCCGGAGCCCCGCAATGCTGTGGTCGAAGCGGCTGGGGCATGAGCATGTTCTCATCGCGCATGATGACGAGACCGGCTCTGTCGATGCGCAGGCTTATGCAGATGCAGTCCGACCCGACACAAAGGTCGCTACCATCATTCACACGTCTCCCGTGACGGGCATGGGTGTCGATATTGCCGCTGTTTCAAGGGCCATTCGGGCGGCATCCCCCGACTGCATCATCATTGTGGACGGCATCCAGCACGCCGCTCATGGTGGCCTCGATATCGATACCGCCAATGTGGATGCCTATGTGATGTCATCCTACAAGGTCTTTTCGCGCCACGGATACGGCATAGGCTGGATATCGGACCGGTTTGCGTCCCTGCCGCATGAATCGCTGGTGGGTGGACCGGTTGAAAACTGGGAACTCGGCACGCGCGATACGGGCGCCTATGCAACCTTCATCGATGTCATTGACCATTTTGAGTGGCTTGGCAGCAAGTTCAAATCTGACGGCACCCGCCGCGAGAAGATTCTGGCTGCCGCAGCTGCCATCCATGATCATGAAGCCATGCTCACCCATGCCATGCTGCATGGAACAGGCAACCTGCCGGGGCTTGCGGAATTGGAGGGCGTGATAGTGATCGGCGGGGTGGACAATTCTCGCCGCGAAGGCCTGGTCTCCTTCACGCTTGCGGACAAGGACGATGCCGATCTGGTGGAGCAATTGGGTCAGCACGGCATCCGCGTGCACATCCGCAAGGCCGACCACTATTCCGGCAATATTCTGGAACCGCTGGGCCTGCCATCCTGCGTGCGCGTGTCGCTGTGCCACTACAACACAACGCAGGAAGTCGCCGCCTTTCTCGCCGCGATGAAGGCGATCACCGTTCGGGCATAAATCGTGCGCATCTCCAACCGCCAGGCACGCCATGTCATTTTGCATCTGCAAGGCTTGTGCGACGATCCGTTACGCAAACAGACGCAGAGCCAACTTTACGGCCTGATCAAGCGGCTCGGCTTTGTGCAGCTCGATTCCATTCTATGGGTCGAGCGTGCCCATCACATGACCCTGTTTGCGCGCAACCAGACCTATCGACCTCCGCAACTCGCCAAAATGCTGGAACGCGACCGATTGCTGTTTGAGGGCTGGACGCATGATGCTTCCGTGATCCCGTCACGCTTTTACCGCTACTGGCGCCACCGACACCGGCGCAAACGCGAGAAACTCGCTGCCAAATTTACGCAATGGCAGGGCGAAGGCTATGCGGATCATTGCGACATATTGTTGGACCGTATCGCCGAATTTGGGCCGCTGCGCGCCCGCGACCTGGAACGGCCAAAAGGTGAAAAGCAGCCCATGTGGCAATGGCACGACGGCAAGGCTGCCCTTGAATATCTTTGGCTGACCGGCTCGCTCGCCATATCGCGCCGCGAAGGCTTCCAGAAGGTCTATGATCTGGCCCAAAACTGCATCGGCGCAGAAGACTTCAACGCAAGGGTGAGTGAAGAAGAGTTCATCGACTGGGCCTGCCGCTCCGCTCTTGAACGTTTGGGCTTTGCTACGCCCGGCGACATTGCGCGCTATTTCGATCTTGTCAGCATTGAAGAAGCAAAGAACTGGGTCGAGAAAGGCGGGGGCAACACAGTTTCATCCGTAGACGTCGAAACTGTCGACGGTGGCAGGCGGGCGATGGTTGCACGCGCCGACATTGCCTCGCTTCTCGATGAAATATGCGAGGCTCCGCAGCGGTTGCGGGTCTTGTCGCCGTTTGATCCGGTCATACGCGACCGCAAGCGCTTGGAATGGTTGTTCGGTTTCGACTATCGCATCGAAATCTATGTGCCCGCCGAAATGCGCATCTGGGGTTACTACATCTTTCCGCTTCTGGAAGATGATCGACTGATTGGCCGCATCGATATGCGCGCGGATCGTAAGGCCGATTGCTTGCGGGTCCGGCGCTTGTGGCTGGAAGCCAAGGTCAAATTCGGATCGGATCGACGCAAACGACTGGAGGGCGAACTCGCGCGCCAGGCAAGACTATGCGGAATGTCGAACATCTGCTGGGACGATGACGCGCTCTCCGACGTCGCCTAAACCGCAGCCTTCGCGTCGATGGCGATAGCATGAAGCCCTGCGGCGAGTTCGTCCGCGCAAGCAGTGTTGATCGCGCGATGCATATCCACCCGGTTCATTCCGCGAAAATGCCGCGAAACAATGCGAATGCGGACGTGGCTCTCGCCTTGGCCGTCAAATCCGGATTGATGGCCCGCGTGAAGATGGCTTTCGTTGATGATCTCCAGGGAACTCGGCTCGAATCTCTCGGTAAGCTTTGTTTCCAAAAGCGAAATCAACGGCCCCTTGCCTTTACCAGATGAGATATCGCCAGTCACTGTCCACTCCACACTGGAATTTTGAAACACCTTGCACTATACACATGCGCTTCCAATTGCACGATCGCGCTTACCGTTTCGCGCCTTTGAGTGACCGGCGCAACAGGTCGCAATTCGTGCGAGCGACTTTCACGCCGCTTAGGGCGAGCAGGCAGAGGGACATTGACAGCCTATGGCTTCCAACGCTGATCTTTTTGAGAAAATTCGCATCAAGCCGCGCGGCGCGAAAGCGAAAGAAGAGGCTGCCAAGAAGGCTACCCAATGCGCTTGGGAGGGGTGCGAGCAGCCCGGCACGCACAAAGCGCCCATGGGGCGCAATCGCGAAGGCCAGTACATCAAATTGTGCATCGACCACGTTCGTCAATACAACAAAAATTTCAACTACTTCTCCGGTCTGTCCGACGATGAGATTGCCCGTTACCAGAAGGAAAACTTCACTGGCCATCGCCCCACATGGAAAATGGGAACCCGCAAGGCCGAACCGGTTGATGAATCCACCCTGCGTGCCACGCCGGGATGGCACGCCAAGGTGCGCAACCGGTACACACCCGATGGCAAGCGCATCCCTACCACAAAGGGGCCGCGCAAGCTGAAGCGACTCGAGGAAAGGGCATTGCACGATCTCGGCCTGCCTTCGACGGCCTCAGCCGAACACATCACCAAGAAGTACAAGGATCTGGTGAAGCAGAACCATCCCGACAGCAATAAGGGTGACCGTTCATCTGAGCAGCGGCTCCAACAGGTGCTGGCAGCCTACAAGGTTCTCAAGAAATCAGGCCTTTGTTGAGGGTGACGCTTCCCACACCCCTCATACACACCTGTACGCATCGGCTTCACCGGAATGTTGCGCCATGTTCTTTCGAGCCTTTCGGCGCGTCTGCCAAAGCAAAGCTCGCCCAGACTGAACCGTTAGAGCGCATGGAATTTGTAGCCTGACATACAGTGATCGAAGGCGCGCGCGTGCGACGTCGTGGCGCGGGCACCACCAGACATCTCGCACACCTGGGCGCGGCGCTGTCGGGACGCAAAGAACCAAGCTGAAACGACTGTGGAGATTGTTTCACTCTGAGTGTGTTGCAAACGGATTGCTCGGGTTTCTTTTGTCGCTCGCACGGTGTCGAGACCCCCGCGCAATGCCTTGCATCGCTCTGCGCTGTTCTCCTTGCCAGATCGACAAATTCATCCCATCAAACTGCTTCAATCTGAGCGAGACTTGCTCTAAAGCAAAGCGAAATTTGAGACGAGAGTAAGATCGGTAGCGCCAGCCGCCGCACGTTGCGAGAGACTTTTCATGAACCAGCAAGACGCAATGCCGGACCGCAAGGTCTCGGTTCGGGAAACATTCGGCATCGATTCCGACATGGAAGTGCCCGCCTATGGCGAGCCTTCAGAACACGTTCCCACGGTTGATGATGACTACCTCTTCGATAAGGACACAACACTCGCCATTCTGGCCGGTTATGCGCATAATCGACGCGTTATGGTGACCGGCTATCACGGCACCGGCAAGTCAACTCATATCGAACAGGTTGGCGCTCGACTGAACTGGCCGACCGTGCGCGTCAATCTCGACAGCCACATTTCTCGCATCGACCTGGTGGGTAAGGACGCGATTGTTCTGGAGGACGGCCAGCAGGTCACGAAATTCCAGGACGGGATTTTGCCCTGGGCCCTGCAAAACAACATCGCCCTCGTGTTTGACGAATATGATGCCGGCCGCCCGGATGTGATGTTCGTGATTCAGCGTGTGCTTGAAGTGGCAGGACGCCTTACGCTGTTAGACCAGAGCCGCGTTATCCACCCGCATCCGGCATTTCGCCTGTTCGCGACGACCAACACGGTGGGCCTCGGCGACACGTCCGGCCTGTATCACGGTACCCAGCAGATCAATCAGGGGCAGATGGACCGCTGGTCGATCGTAACGACGCTTAACTATCTTCCACATGACCATGAGACTGACATCGTCGCCGCCAAGGTGAAGGACTGGAAAGACAAGAACGGTCGCGAGATCGTCTCAAATATGGTGCGCGTTGCAGATATGACGCGAGCCGCCTTCATCAATGGTGATCTTTCAACCGTGATGAGCCCGCGCACCGTGCTCACCTGGGCTGAAAACGCGATCATCTTCGGCGACATCCCCTTCGCCTTCCGCCTCACCTTCCTCAATAAATGCGATGAGTTGGAACGAACACTGGTTGCGGAGTTCTACCAGCGCGCATTCGGGGAAGAGCTCAAGGAAAGCGCGGTGAATGTCGCCTTGGGATAGGATTTCTCCGACGAAGTCCAATTGACCGCAGCAGCGGTCTGGTCACTTTGACCGACCTGCCTGGCGGCATGAGCGGTGGTGAAGCACAGCCATCACTTATAAACGCCCCGCCACGGCAGAAATGGACCAGCGAACGTCGCCTGGGCCGAGTCCCGTCCCAGGCCGTTCGAAGGCCCTCGCTCAGCGCGCTGTATGTTGAGGCCACCGAGCGACCAGAAGTTCACCAGCTTTCATCAATTTTTGAACCTTGTGAAACGAGCGCAGCAACGGCGCACATCGCTTGTAGGACCGGCAACTTCTGCACAAGGCAGCAACAAAAAGGAGGAATGCACTGTCCAGAGTGCCAAAAATTGAATATGTATAGAGTCGATGTCCTGGAAATTAACATTGAGAGGACAAAGTGATGGGGAGCACAAATGTCGGAAACTGATGCGAAAGAGATGCTCGATCCTGATCCACGGGTTTGGGATTTTGAAACCAAGTACAAGCTGGGACAGGACAATATCCGGCCGTTGGGACTCGACATTCACAATCCGGTCTTCATCGTTTCGGGATTGTTGATCCTTGGATTTGTGATTGCCGCGCTCGCCAATCAGGAGGCAGCGGCCAGTTTTTTTGGTTGGCTCAGGCCTTGGCTAACCAGCACGTTTGACTGGTACCTCGTGCTTTCGGTGAACGGCATTACCCTGTTTTGTCTGGCGCTTATCGTCTTGCCGGTCGGCAAGGTGAGAATTGGCGGCAAGGATGCCAAGCCAGACTATTCCTACGCCGGGTGGATCGCGATGATGTTCGCTGCCGGAATCGGCATTGGATTGCTGTTCTTCGGCGTGATGGAGCCCGTCTATTACAACTTCGCGGAAGGCGGCAACGCACGACCGCTAGGTGTTGATATCAACCAGCCGGGCAATGAGTATGCCGGCATTGTCGGGACCATCCACCATTGGGGTCTCGAAGGATGGGCGATCTACGCGGCCGTCGGTCTTTCGCTGGCGATCTTTGCTTACAATCTGAATTTGCCGCTGACACTTCGTTCCGCATTCTTCCCCTTGCTGGGCGAGCGCGTATGGGGCTTTTGGGGGCATGTCATCGACACGTTGGCCGTGTTTGCCACGCTGTTTGGCCTCACCACATCGTTGGGTCTTGGTGCACAACAGGTCGCCGCCGGCCTGAACGAGGTATTCGGAATAGCGCAATCACCTACATTGACGGTGATCATCATTGTGGGAATCACCCTGATCGCATTGGGCTCGGTTCTTCTGGGCATGGATGCCGGTGTGAAGAGACTGTCCGAAATCAACATGATCATGGCCGTAGGCCTGTTCATCTTCGTGATCGCGATGACCGGCGTAGCGACTGCGATTTCGCGCTACTTCTCCGTGATGGTCGACTATGTGATGATGCTGCCGGCCCTGTCCAACCCATTCGGGCGCGAGGACACCAGCTACTTCCATGGCTGGACAACCTTCTACTGGGCCTGGTGGATCGCATGGTCGCCCTTCGTGGGCATGTTCATCGCGCGCATCTCCCGAGGTCGCACGGTGCGGGAATTCGTGCTGTGCGCTCTGATCGCACCGACCTGTGTCTGCGCACTGTGGATGTCGACCTTTGGAGGTGCCGCAATCGACATGCTGAACGCAGGTGGAGCCGAAGGCGTTCGGGCTACGGTGATCGACAGCTATGCACCTGAAGGAGCCCTGTTCGGCTTCCTCAAAGAGCTGCCGCTCTACTCTGTCATAGCGCCGATTTCGCTGGTTCTAATCGTGATCTTCTTTGTTACATCGTCCGACTCCGGTTCGCTTGTGATCGACACCATCACTGCTGGCGGCAAGCTTGATGCACCCGTTGTGCAGCGGGTCTGGTGGTGCACGCTGGAGGGTCTGGTCGCGATTGCTCTCTTGCTGGGCGGGGGATTGAACGCGCTTCAGGGTGCCGCAGTGTCCATGGGCATTCCGTTCACCCTGGTGATCTTGGTGATGTGCTACTGCCTCTGGCTTGCATTGCGGCAGGAGTACCGCAAAATCTAAGGTGATCGTTTGGCCTGACATCCCCCGGTGACATCGGGGGGATGTCATTTTGACGTGCCGGAGCCTCGCTCAACCCCGCACGACAAAAACCGAGCAGTGCGCATGTGTCACGACATGGCTTGCAGTCGTACCGAGAAGATAGTCTTGGATTTTCGGATTGGCGGATTCCATCACAATCACATCGACCTGTCGTTCTTCGGCCAATCTCACGATCTGACGATGAACAGCGCCCGTCCTAACCACCGCTTCGACATTGACATCCGCCGGCGCGTTCTCTTCCAGAAACTCGTTCAGCTTTTCTGTCCAGTAGGCAACGGAGTCGCGGATGTTTAAATTGCGTTCCATCTCTGGTGCAACCGTCGCGACGAGGAGATCGGCCTGCCTCCGAAACGCCATCGCAGCCGCCTCCTCAAAGGCTCTCAGATCCAACTTCGCATGCCGAAGATTTACCGGACACAGGATTAGTTGAGCTTCGAGTGGCATGAATGACGACCTTTCGTTGGGGCCACTGAGGGCCAGAGCAAATCACCGCCGGAATCGAGACAACTCAATCAACGCGGTCATACATAAAGGGTGTGCTCTTTCTCCCATTGGCGGAAGTGGCTCGCATAGCTGCTCCACTCCCGCATCTTAAGGCGAAGAAGTGCCGCTGAAAACTCCTCGCCCAAGGCGGAATTGAGCGGCTTGTCCTTGGCGGAGTTCCGCCAATACTCTTTTGAAGAGTAACAGAAGGAAAGCGCGGTGAGTGTGGCTTCCGACAAGCCATCAAAAAGCAGGTGATGACACTGAACTGGACACAAAAGGTGAGAGTAATCGGGGATAAAGCATCCGCAGTTTCGGTCGCTGTTTATTATGGGTCTTTCAGACCGCCAAATTTTTTGCCGCGGAAGATCTCGATAAAAACACTTTTGAAAATGCGCCAAAATCCACGCGCAAATTGGCGCGTTCAGGATGTCGAGAAAGCAGGAAATGAGGTTGGGGGCAACGTGCAGACCGCCATCGGGTGGCGGTTCACACTACAAAGTGCATTTCCCCGGAGAGCATGCTATTTTGACGATCCCAGCAAGACGCCCAATCAAGCCCGTCTACATCAGAAAGCTCGTCGTGTATCTAGGGTCAGGACCCGTTGATTGCGCCAGTGAGTGAGCCAATGACCACAATCGAAGACATGGCGCAGATCGAAGAATATCTGGTTCTCATTCAACAATTGAGTTCCGATGAAGGTGGCGGATGGATGGCGACGTTACCCGATTTGCCAGGCTGGATGGACGATGGCGAGACGGAAGCGGAGGCAATAGCAGATGTCCGGTCCGCTGCGCGCGACTGGTTGGATCAGGCGCTTGAGCTTGGGAGAGATATTCCCAAGCCGTCACTCCATCATACCCTCATTGATGAAGCAGAATTGCCATAGGTCGTTTGTGAAGACGCTTGATGGGCCGTCCGACTGTCACAACATGTCGACTCAGCACCGTGCTGTGCTAACAAGCGTCGAGACCCGTTGACCGAGTATGTTCATGTCACGCATTGGCGATAATTCGCGCAACACCGCTTCCATGTCCGATGTCGAGCCGCTGAAGTCCTCCGTGGCCGGGTGTATGCGCGCAATTGCGCAGGATGCCGAGCTTGAGATCACCTATGGCAAGGACAAGCCGGGGATCGCAGGAGATCGTGTTCGACTGCCCGAGCCTTCACGCAACCCGTCGCAAACCGAGATTGCCGTCACGCGCGGTCTGTCGGATTCCATGGCGCTGCGCCGTGCCAAACATGACAGCGGCGTGCATGCTCAGCATATGCCAGCGGGCGAGAATGCCCGAGCGGTCTACAACGCGGTCGAGCAAGCGCGCGTTGAGGCGATCGGGTCCCAGGCGATGACCGGCATGGGTGATAATCTCGCCCAGATGCTGGAGGACAAATATTTTCGTTCAAGCTTTTCCGAAGCCATGAACCGCGACGATGCACCGCTCGCAGAGGCGGTGGCGATGCTGGTGCGCGAAAAGATCACCGGACGGGCGCCGCCAAAGTCGGCCGAGAACATTGTCGATTTGTGGCGTGATTGGGTGGAGGAGCGGGCCGGCGAAGCGTTCGAAAACCTCGGCGACTGTCTGGATGATCAAAATGCCTTCGCCAAGACCACACGCGACCTCATCACAAATCTTGAAATGGGCGATGAACTCGGTTCCGACCTGCCCGATGATGACAATGATCAGGGCGAGGACGACGATCAACAGCAGGAAGCTGCCGACGATGCGGAACGTGAAAACGAGCAGGCAACCGGTTCCGATGAAGCCGCTCCCGACGAGCAGGAGGCGAGCGGCGAGGAAGAAGAGGCCGGTGAGATGGAGGCATCTGAAGCCACCGGCGATGAGATGCAGGACGACGAGGAAGACCCGGCAGAAACACCCGGCGAGGCACCTCGTCCTGAGATACCATTTTCAAATTTGCCGCCAACTTCTGACTACAAGATTTTTTCCACCAAGGATGACGAGGAGATCCGAGCCGAAGAATTGTGTGACGATGCCGAACTGGAAAGGCTGCGCGCCTTCCTCGACAAGCAATTGTCTCATCTCCAAGGCGTGGTCGGTCGGCTTGCCAACCGCATGCAGCGCCGCCTCATGGCGCAGCAAAACCGTGCCTGGGATTTCGATCTCGAAGAAGGCTATCTCGACCCGGCCCGCCTTCCCCGCATTGTGACGGACCGCACGGCACCCCTGTCATTCAAAATGGAACGAGACACCGATTTCCGCGACACTGTTGTGACCTTGTTGCTCGACAATTCAGGCTCGATGCGCGGGCGGCCGATTACCGTTGCCGCAACTTGCGCTGATATTCTCGCCCGCACTTTGGAACGCTGCGGCGTAAAGGTGGAAATCCTCGGCTTCACCACAAAAGCATGGAAGGGCGGACAGTCTCGCGACGCCTGGCTCAAGGCCAACAAACCTGCAAATCCCGGCCGTCTCAACGACCTTCGCCATATCATCTACAAGGGCGCGGATGCCCCCTGGCGTCGCGCACGCAAAAATCTTGGCCTGATGATGCGCGAAGGCCTGCTTAAGGAAAACATCGACGGAGAAGCGCTGGATTGGGCGCATCAAAGACTGCTGAAGCGGCCCGAACAGCGCAAGATTCTGATGATGATTTCCGACGGCGCGCCTGTCGATGATTCCACGCTTTCGGTCAATCCGGGCAATTATCTTGAGCGCCATCTTCGCCATATGATCGAAGAGATCGAAACGCGCTCACCGGTGGAACTTCTGGCCATCGGCATTGGCCACGATGTCACGCGCTATTATCGCCGCGCCGTGACCATCGTCGATGCAGAGGAACTGGCTGGCGCCATGACGGAGCAACTTGCCTCCTTGTTTGAAGAGCAGACGGCCAAGGAGCGCAAGCGCAGACCCAAGCGCCAGCGCGCCGCCGGTCTGATTGGATGATCCGACTGCTGGCGGCCGCGATCGCCGTCGCCCTGATTGCCGCCCTCGGCAGCACCTTTCTCACGCGCACCGATGGTGCATGGCGCAATGCACGCTCCATTTCGATTGAGGCAACACCAATTTCCGTCGAGGACTTCGGTCCTGCGATCGAGGCCGACAGATCGAGCTTTCGATTCACCGGCGGCCTTGTCCTGCGTTCAAATGACCCCGACTTCGGCGCGCTATCGGGATTGCGGGTGACAGACCAAGGCCTGCTGACCGGCGTTACAGACACAGGCTTCTGGCTGCGCGCCGAAATCAACCGAGACGCAGGTGGTCGACCTGTTGCTCTTCAGCAGGCCCGGATGGCTCCGCTGCTTAACGAGGCGGGCGAAACGTTCTCTGCCAAATGGTTTGGCGATGCGGAAAGCCTGACATTCAAAGGCGCGGCAGCCTATGTCGGGACGGAGCAGGACACGCGCGTCATGCGCTATGCGATCGGTGATGATCTGCTCACCGCCGCATCGACGCGCTTCGGGCCGCCATTGCCCGGCGAGCAATTGTCCTACAATCGCGGCCTTGAGGCGCTGGCAACCATTCCCGTCGACCTTTCCTTTGCCGGCGCGCTTCTGGCCATCGCCGAAACGCCACCAAGGGGAGAGACGCATCATCGCGCCTTCATCATCACGGCGAATTCTGTGAAGGAAATCGCGGTCGCTCAACGTGATGGCTTTGCCATCACTGATGCCGATTTTTTGCCTGACGGATCGCTACTCTTGCTGGAGCGCAAATTCTCACCCGCCCTTGGTCCCCATATGCGGTTGCGTCGCATTGCCTGGCAGGGAAACCCGACTGGCGACCCACTCGATGGGACAGTCGTGCTCGACCTCAATCGTGACTGGCAGATCGACAATATGGAGGGGTTGTCTGTGTTTGAAGCGCCAGACGGCTCAATCCGGATCGGCCTGGTATCGGACGACAATCACTGGCCGCTGCAACGCACGCTCTATCTCGAATTTGCCCTAGAGCAAATCTCGCCCAGATTGAATCGTTTGAACGCAGGGAATTTGTGACCTGACAAGGCGCGTGCGGCGCCGTGGTGCGGGCACCACAAGCTCGTGCGCAACACAGTCAGGGCGCAAAGAAGCAAGTTCAAACGATTGCAGATTACATTTTATTTTCATTGCCTTGCATGTCATTTGCTTGGGTGTCTTTTACGCTCTGGCGGTGTCGAAATCCTCGCGCGATGCTCAGCATCGCGCTGCGGTGTTCTCCTTGCCAGATCGAAAAATCCATCCCATCAAACTGCTCCAAT
>JAPPOQ010000032.1 GCA_028817895.1 Ahrensia sp. | reverse complement strand
TCTGTCCTCCGTTTCCTAAACATAACGGTGGACCAATTCAGAAAAGGCACTCCAACGCCACCATTTTGGCAAGTTGCGTTGTTACGACTGCCGCGCCGCGCAAGCGCTTGTCGGCCGTCGGATAATCACGAACGAGAACGATGGATTGGTCCGGCCTGATTTTCGCGTTGCGGCCTTGTTCGCCAATCCAGGAGACAAGCTTCGTAGGTTCCGCAAATTCGCGATTGCGGAAGTGAATGACCACTCCCTTTGGACCAGCATCCAGCTTTTCGATATTGGCTTTGCGGCACAACGCTTTGATGAACACGACCTTCAAAAGGTGCTCCACCTCTTCTGGAAGCGGGCCAAAACGGTCGATTAGTTCAGCTCCGAATGCATCGATCTCTTCGGCACTGTCGAGTTCCGCCAACCGCCGATAGAGACCCATCCGCACCGTCAGATCCGGCACATAACCATCCGGGATCATCACCGTCGCGCCAAGCGTGATCTGCGGCGACCATTTGCCGTCGAGTTCCGCTTCGCCGCCTTCCTTCAGTTCAGCAACCGCCTCTTCCAGCATCTGCTGGTACAGTTCGTAGCCCACTTCGCGGATCTTGCCGGACTGTTCTTCACCAAGAAGATTGCCCGCTCCTCGAATGTCCAGATCATGACTCGCAAGCTGGAACCCGGCGCCGAGCGTGTCCAGCGACTGCAACACTTTGAGACGACGCTCCGCAGTCGGGGTAAGCGTCATATCCGGTGGCAGGGTCATGAGCGCATAGGCGCGGGTCTTAGAGCGCCCCACCCGCCCGCGCATCTGATAGAGCTGCGCCAGCCCAAACATGTGGGCGCGATGCACGATCAACGTGTTCGCGGTTGGGATATCCAGGCCTGATTCGATAATCGTGGTGGAAAGCAAAACGTCATATTGGCCCTCATAGAAAGCATTCATGACGTCTTCCAATTCACTCGGCGGCATTTGACCATGGGCAACCGCCACGCGCAGTTCCGGCACATGCTCGGCGAGAAATTCCTGGCGCCCGCGAAGATCGGACAGGCGCGGGCACACATAAAAGCTCTGCCCGCCGCGATAGCGCTCGCGCAGCAACGCCTCGCGGATCACAACCGGATCAAACGGCGTGACGAAGGTGCGCACCGCCATGCGATCCACCGGCGCCGTCGTGATGAGGGAAAGTTCGCGAACCCCGGTCAAAGCGAGCTGCAGCGTACGCGGAATCGGCGTCGCGGACAGGGTGAGCACGTGCACATCCGTGCGCAGTTCTTTCAATCGCTCCTTGTGCTTGACACCAAAGCGTTGCTCCTCATCAATGACCAGCAGACCCAGGCGCTTAAACTCGATCGATTGTCCAAGCAGCGCATGGGTGCCAATCACAATGTCGACACTGCCGTCCTTGATTCCGACCTTGGCCTGCGACAACGCCTTACTGCCCACCAGCCGCGATGCCTGCGCGATATTCACCGGAAGCCCCTGAAAGCGCTCCACAAAGGTCTGGTGGTGCTGGCGCGCCAGCAAAGTTGTCGGCACGACCACGGCCACCTGCTTGCCCGCCATGGCAATCAGAAAGGCCGCCCGCAGAGCAACCTCCGTCTTGCCGAAGCCGACATCGCCACAAATGAGCCGATCCATGGGTCGACCGGATCCGAGATCATCAAGAACGGCATCAATGGCGTTCATCTGATCATCCGTCTCCTCATAGGGGAAACGCGCGGCAAATTCGCCGTAAACCCCTTCTGGCAGGGTTATCGGTTCAGCACTTTTGAGCATTCTGGCGGCGGCGACGGCGATCAATTGACCCGCCATTTCCAGAATGCGCTTCTTCAACTTCGCCTTGCGGGCCTGCCAGTTCGCGCCACCCAGTCGATCGAGCTGCACTTCGGTGTCGGATGATCCGTAGCGCGACAGAAGTTCGATATTTTCAACCGGCAGGAACAGCTTGTCATCATTGTGATAATGCAGTTCCAGACAGTCATGCGGGGCACCGGCGGCCTCAATCGTCACCAGACCGGCAAAACGCGCGATGCCGTGATCGACATGCACCACGATATCGCCCGCTGCGAGACTGGAGACTTCGGCGAGGAAGTCTGATCCTTTGCGCTTGCTTCGCCGGCGTTTGACCAGCCGGTCACCCAGAACATCCTGCTCGGAGATGAAGGCGAGTGAGTCATCCTCGAAACCGGCTTCCAGCCCAAGCACCGCCAGACCAGTGACGCCCGATGCGAGACCCTCCAACTCGCCCATATTGGCAATGGGCTGAGCATTGGTGAGACCGTGCTCGTCCAGCACTTGGGCGAGCCTGTCCCGCGCGCCTTCGCTCCAGGAGGCGATGACGACGCGTCTCCCCCCTTCTCGCAGATCGGCGGCGTGATCGCTGAGCGCCTGAAAGATGTTGACATTGCCGGCGGTTCTTTCCGATGCAAAGGAGCGCCCAACGCGTGCGGAAAGAGACAGTCGCCGCTCGCCTTGGGCAAATTCTGGCGTTTCGAAGGGAGAAAGATGCACAATATCGACACGCTGCATCTCGTCAGCAATCGCATCGCCGGTCAGATAAAGCGTGTGCGGTTCAACGGGTTTGTAAGGCGTTGCGCCTTCAACATTGGCGGCATCGAGACCGCGCTTGCGCGCCGCGTAGTGATCCTCGATCTGCGCCTGTCGTTCGCCAAGCGCCTCGCCAACCAAATGATCGAGAAATACGGGCCGATCGCCGAGATAGTCAAACACGGTCCCCAGCTCTTCAAAAAACAGTGGCAACCAGTGTTCCAGCCCGGCATAGCGACGACCTTCGCTGATCGCCGTGTAGAGCGCATCGTCACGCGTGGCGGCCCCAAAGGTCTTGAGATAGTTGGTACGAAAGCGAGCGACGGTTTCGGGGTCCAGATTGACCTCGCTCATGGGTGAAAGAACCAGTTCGGCAAGCTGCGCATTGGTACGTTGCGTTTCGGCATCAAAACGGCGCAGCGATTCCAGCGTGTCACCAAAGAAGTCGAGCCGGATCGGATCATCATCTGCGGGTGGAAACAGATCGAGAATGCCGCCACGCACGGCATATTCGCCCCGATCCCGCACGGTAGGCGTGCGCTCATAGCCATTGGCGGCGAGCCAAGCTGTCAGAGTATCGATTTTCGACGTCTGGCCCGGGGCGAGGCGCAAGGTTTGTTGCGCCATATGGCTGCGCGGCGGCACCTTCTGCATCAAAGCGTTTGGCGTGCAGGTGATCAACCGCGGTACTTTGGACTCCTGCCCATGCGCGAGCGTCGAGAGGGCGGAAATACGCTGCGCCAGAACATCGTTGCTGGGCGATACGCGATCGTAAGGCAAACAATCCCAAGCTGGAATGTGCAGCACATCGGCCCATGGCGCAAAAAACCCAAACAGCCCTGCAATGTCGCCCGCCCGCTGACCGTCCCGCGCAACATAAACGAGCTCGGCCTGATCCCCAGTCTCCGCACGCTTGGCCAGAAGCTGCGACAGAATGAACGCCTCATATCCGTCCGGCACGCCGCCGAGGCGAACGGTTCCAGGTTCCTGCAACCAGGCGGCCAGTTTTTCAATTTGAGCTAAAGCCATGGATACGGTCAGTCACCGATGTGGAAGCTGCGGATGCGCCGGACGAGCGCGTTGTCCCAATTTGCAGGCACCGCAACCGTGCCCGACAGCCACTTGTACATATCCGGGTCCGGCACCTGCATCAGCATCTCGAATTGTTCAAGCTCGGTGTCATCCATATCCGCCAGCGCGGCATTGGCAAAACTGCCCAGCACGTAGTCCATCTCGCGGATTCCACGATGCCAGGCGCGATAAAGGAGCCGCTTGCGCCGATCATCCAGCCCGACGCTGCTGCGCATGGTCTCGCTCACCCGATTGCCTATCCGAACTCATCTGCGTGCTGCGCATTGTATAGGGCCGTGCAAACCCCTTGTCAGCACTGACTTTCAGCCTTGCGTCGTTTGGCGCGCCTTGGCACCTTTTGCCATCATGCGCCCGGACCGTCTCAACCCGCTCTTTGCCCCTGTCACCAGCATTCCCGGCATTGGCCCCAAGCTTGCCGGCCTTCTGACCGGCCTCTTGAAGGGACATGACGCTGTTCAAACCGCGGCAGTGATCGACTTGCTTCTGCATGTTCCAACCGGCGTGATCGACCGGCGCAACCGGCCCGCCATTATGGACGCAACCGAAGGCGCGATCGTCACCCTTGATGTGCGTGTTGACCGGCACGACCCACCGCCGAGAGGCAACCATCGCGTGCCGTACAAGGTGCTGGTGCATGATGAAAGCGGCGAACTCGCGCTGACCTTCTTTCGCGGCAATGCGAGATGGCTGGAAGCACAATTGCCGGTCGGTGAACAACGCTTCGTGTCAGGACGCCTGGAATGGTTCAACGGACGCGCGACAATGGTGCATCCCGATCACATTGTGGCACCGGATAAGATCGATGACCTTCCGCTGGTGGAGCCCATTTATCCGCTCACAGCCGGAGTTTCGCAAAAGGTCGTCTCGAAGGCCATCAAATCCGCTCTGACATCCCTGCCCGATCTGCCGGAATGGCTGGAACCAAGTGTCTTGGACCGCCAACACTTCCCAAGTTTCAACGCCGCGTTGAACACAATCCATCATCCGCGCGATGCACTCGACATTTCCCCCAGCGCTCCCGCCTGGCGACGCCTCGCCTGCGATGAATTGCTGGCAGGGCAACTCGCGCTGTCCTTGGTGCGCAGTCGCATGAAAAGGGGCAAAGGGCAGAAATGGGCGGGCAACGGCTCAAAGCGCGCTGCGATCATGGCAGCCTTACCCTTTTCTCCCACTGAAGCACAAAGACGGTCCATCGCCGAAATCACAGCTGACATGGCCAAGGGCGAACGCATGCTGCGCATGCTTCAAGGCGATGTCGGCTCCGGCAAGACACTGGTTGCGTTGATGGCGGCTGCCAACGCGATTGAAGCAGGCGGGCAAGCGGCCATCATGGCACCCACGGAGATTCTCGCCCGCCAACATCATGCAACCCTATCAACACTTGCCGAACCGGCGGGCATTCGAACCGCAATCCTTACAAGTCGCGAAAAGGGATCCCTGCGCGAAACGATCTACGCGCAGTTGGTGAATGGCGACATTGATCTCGTGGTCGGCACACATGCATTGTTTCAAAGCGGCGTGGAGTTCAACAATCTCGCACTCGGCGTTGTCGATGAACAGCACCGGTTCGGCGTTCATCAACGCCTTGCGCTCGCCTCCAAGAGCGGTGGGGCCGACATTCTGGTCATGACGGCCACCCCGATCCCGCGCACGCTGGTTCTCACCCATTTTGGCGACATGGATGTCTCGCGACTGGATGAAAAGCCTACCGAGCGTCAACCCATCACCACAAATGCGATTTCACTGGATCGTTTACCCGATCTGGTGGAGCGTATCCGGGCGGCCATTGGCCGTGGCGAGAAGGCCTACTGGATCTGCCCGCTGGTGGAAGACAGTGAGGAACTGCCCGTCACATCCGCACAAAGCCGTTTTGAAAGCCTGCAACAGCTCCTGGGTCAAAATGTTGGCCTGGTGCACGGTCGTATGAAGTCGGCTGAGAAAGACGCCGCCATGCGCGACTTCGTTGAGGGACGCACCAGACTGCTGGTGGCGACAACGGTCGTCGAGGTGGGTGTGGATGTTCGCGACGCGACCATCATGGTGATCGAACACGCTGAACGTTTCGGTCTTGCGCAGCTTCACCAATTGCGCGGCCGCGTTGGCCGAGGTGACGCCGCCTCAAGCTGTATCCTGCTCTACAAGCCACCCCTCGGCGAAATCGCGAAAGCACGCATCGAAATCATGCGCGAAACGGAGGACGGTTTCCGCATCGCAGAGGAAGATCTGCGGCTGCGAGGCGAAGGTGAAATTCTTGGCACTCGCCAGTCCGGCCAACCCGGCTTCAATCTGGCTCGACTGGAGCATCACGGCGACCTTCTGAAACTCGCAAGAGACGATGCGCGCTTGATCCTGAACCAAGAACCGGATCTGGAAGGCGAGCGCGGTGCTGCGCTACGCATGCTGCTGTACCTGCATTCAAAGGATGAAGCTGTGAGGCTTCTGCGCGCCGGGTAAAACCCGGGTCCGATGCAATTGCCCCGATGCAGTTGCTATGACGCGGCTGCGTCGACTTCGACCCGTTCTTCCGTGCGTTTTTTGAGCGCTTCATCCTTGGCGGCTTGAAATTCAGGGGCGACCAGGCCAGCCGATATGACGAGCTTGGCGGCCTGCTCAACCGACATGTCCAGCTCGATTATGTCGGCCACAGGAACAAACAGCAAAAAGCCCGAGGTCGGGTTCGGTGTTGTTGGCAAAAAGACGCTGACAGTCTTGCCAGCTGGTTCGTTGAGCCGCGCCTGCGTTTCGCCGAGCGTATCCGTTGCAACAAAGGCTAGCGCCCAGATGCCCTTTCGCGGATACTCGACCAGCACGACCCGTTCGAAACTGTCGGACCCCTCGCGAAAGACGGTTTCGAAAATCTGTTTCAAAGCCGAATAGATGTTGCGGACGACCGGCATGCGCGACAGCAAATATTCGCCATAGTTGACGATCGAGCGCCCAATTAGATTGGCCGTCAGGAAACCCACCAAGGTGATGATGATGAGCGCGACCACCAAACCGAAACCTGGAATGGAGAAGGGCAGGTACTCGTCCGGATTGTAGGCCGCCGGAATGTAGGGCTTCACCCAACTGTCAACCCATTGAATGAGCGTCCAGGTTAGGTAGGCGGTAATCGCCAAAGGCGCACAAATCACCAGACCTGTGAAGAAGTAATTCCTCATCCGGGTCGCAAGACGTTGTTTTTTTGGCGCCGGGGGCGTTTCGATTTTCAAGGTTCGATTTTTCAGGAACGGCCAATTGCTCTGTCGTTGACACCGCACATGCGGGTCACCGCACTGACATGAACCTCACGGGCAAAATTACAAGCCCGTGGGGCAAAATTTCATCTATTCAACGGTGACCGACTTGGCCAGATTGCGCGGCTGATCGACATCCGTGCCCATATGAACCGCCGTGTGATAAGCGAGCATCTGCACCGGCACTGAATAGACAATCGGTGTCACAAGTTCCGGCATGTCGGGCATGATGATCGTGCGCGACGTTTCCATGCCAGCCTCTTCGGCACCGCGCTGATCGGTAATCAGGATGATCTGTCCGCCGCGCGCGGCCACTTCCTGCATGTTGGACACGGTTTTTTCGAAGATCCGGTCATGCGGAGCGATCACAACAACCGGCATCTCATCGTCAACAAGCGCGATGGGACCGTGTTTCAGCTCCCCGGCCGCATAGGCTTCGGCGTGGATGTAGGAAAGCTCCTTCAGTTTGAGCGCCCCTTCCATGGCCAGCGGATAGTTCGTATCGCGGCCGAGATAAAGGACATGCTTCTTCCCGGCGAGATCATGGGCAAGCGTTCTAATCTGCTCTTCCATCTTCAGCGCATCGGTCGCATAGCGCGGTGCTTCGGAAAGCTCCCCAACGAGCCTTGCTTCAGTCGCCCGGTCAATGTGCCCGCGTTGCACACCGGTTGCGATCGCAAGCGAGGCCAGAACGGTCAACTGGCAAGTGAACGCCTTTGTCGATGCCACGCCGATTTCCGGCCCGGCCAGCGTTGGAAACACACTGTGCGAGGCGCGCGCCATGGTGCTTTCGCGCACATTGACGATGGATGCGATGTGCTGGCCTTCATCGGCACAATATTTCAGACCCGCCAGAGTGTCCGCCGTCTCGCCTGACTGGGAGATGAAAAGAGACAGGCCACCATCTTGCAACGGTGCTTCGCGGTAACGGAACTCCGACGCCACGTCGATATCGACGGGCAGTCTTGCATGCCGCTCAAACCAATATTTCGAAACAAACCCAGCGAGATAAGCAGTGCCACAGGCCGTGATATTCAGCCGCGGTAGGCCCGCAAAGTCTACCGGATTGCTGGCATCGCCGGAATCGCGCAGAACCACGGCCTGCTCGTTGAAGTCAACATAATTTGCCAGCGTGTGGCCGATGACTTCCGGCTGCTCATACATCTCCTTGTGCATGAAATGGCGGTGATTGCCCTTGTCGACCACGATGGCTGCACCGGTCGAAACGTCTATCTTGCGTTCCACCGGGTTGGCGTCAGCATCAAATATCTCAACGCTGTGGCGTCGGACGATCGCCCAGTCACCATCTTCCAGATAGGTGATCTGGTTGGTGAACGGTGCAAGAGCCACCGCATCCGATCCCAGATACATCTCGTCCCCACCATGGCCAATTGCGAGGGGCGGGCCATGGCGGGCGCCGACGATCAGCCCATCGTCACCGCCAAACATGATGGCCAGGGCATAGGCGCCGCGAAGGCGGGACACCGCCGCCCCCGCCGCGCCCTTGGCATCAAGACCGTCGCGCAGCCCTTTGGCAACCAAATGGGCCACCACTTCCGTGTCGGTTTGCGACGCGAAGGAAAATCCGTCGGCTTCAAGCTCCTCACGCAGTTCACGAAAATTCTCGATGATCCCGTTATGGACAACCGCAACGCCATCTGAAAAATGCGGGTGCGCATTGACCTCAACCGGCGCGCCGTGCGTCGCCCATCTCGTGTGGCCGATGCCGGTCTTTCCGGGGAGAGGATCATCCGCCAGCCGCGCTTCGAGATTAACCAGCTTTCCTTCGGCACGACGGCGATCAAGCTTGCCATCGACAAAGGTGGCGACGCCCGCGGAATCATAGCCGCGATATTCCAGCCGCTTCAGCGCGTCCACGATCAGCGGTGCAACGCTTCGAGACCCAACAATGCCCACAATTCCACACATGCCAATCGATCCTGCTTGAAATTCGCGTTCTTCCACGCGCTGTAATCAGTTTTGCGAAGCAGCCCTAATCAAGAAAGATTTCAAAGGTGCAAATGTCACTGCGCGACCTTGGCCTTGCGCGCAGCATATCGCTCGCGAAGCTCCTTCGCCTTGCCTTCCAGATTGGCTTGCTTTGAGCGCTCAATGGCCAATGCGTCCGCGGGAACATCCTCATACACCACACTGCCGGCAGCGGTGTTGGCATTTTGTCCAACCGAAACCGGCGCGACGAGGGCCGTATTGGTGCCGATAAAGGCCCCGGCGCCGATGATGGTTTGATGTTTGCCAAAACCGTCATAGTTGCAGGTGATAGTCCCCGCGCCGATATTGGCCCCCTCACCCACGTCAGCATCGCCAATATAAGAGAGATGGTTGATCTTCGCGCCTTTCGCGACGCGGGTCTTCTTGGTCTCGACAAAATTGCCGATCTTGGCCCCTTCACCAACATGCGTTCCCGGACGCAGGCGCGCATAGGGCCCAACGACCGCGTTTTGACCAACTTCACACGATTCAAGATGCGAGAATGCGCGAATCGTGGCGCCGGAACGCACCTTAACTCCGGTCGCAAACACGATGTTGGGCTCCAAAGTTACATCGGCCTCAACCACGGTATCATGTTGAAAGATCACCGACGCGGGATGGGCCATTGAGACGCCACCCAGCAAAGCGGCATTGCGGCGCCGGTTTTGCCAAAGCGCTTCCACAGCGGCCAGTTGAGCCCGATCATTCACTCCAAGCGTCTGTTCTTCTGCCACCTCAACTGCCGAGACTGCGTGACCTGCCTGTCGCGCAATCGCGACCGTATCGGGCAAATAGTATTCACCCTGGCTGTTGTCATTTTCCACGGCTTCGAGAAAACCGACTGCCAAATCGCCACGAAACGCGATTATACCACTGTTGCAGAAATCGATCTGGCGTTCCGCCTCGCTCGCGTCCTTGTGTTCGCGGATCGCAATCAGTGCACCATCTTCGACGATCAAACGTCCATACCCTGTTGGATCCTGCGCTTTGAAGCCGACCACCGTGACCGCCGAACCCGCTGCCAGCACCTCCCTTGATGCCAAGATGGTGTCCGCCTGAATGAGCGGTGTGTCGCCGTTCAAAACCACGACATCATCAAAACCACCCTGAAACGCATCTCTCGCCGCAAGAACCGCGTGGGCCGTTCCTTTGCGCTCATGCTGAATGAAGGTTTCCACCCCTTCATCATGCGATCGCACGGCATCCTCAACGCGTTCGGCCTGATTGCCCACCACGACGGCAATGGCATCTGCACCTGCGGCTCGTGCGGCCTCGATGACGTGACAAACCATCGGTAATCCGGCAACCGGATGCAGCACTTTGGGAAGGCTAGAGGCCATACGCTTGCCCTCCCCGGCAGCCAGAATGATGACAAGGCAGCTGCGCTTAATGTCCGGCTGGTTCATATCCTTTACGTCTCCTTTACGATGGGCAACGCAAGTTGGGCTGGCTCGAAGCGCATGCTTGGTGGATTGTTGCGATTCGTGCAACGCGTTAAGAGCGATCGACTCTGGTCAGAACCCGTCGGCTTTGCACATTTGCTTCGATGAAACCGCGTCTCTTGCAGTTGAAACCTCTCGAATCCTTGGCTTCTTCCGGGGCATTGGCTCAATATGCCTGGGCGGTCGTGGCGCTGGCGAGTGTGTCACTCATGGCTTTGGGTCTGTTTTCATCTACGGACAATCACATGTCGCCCCAGCCCGTTGACAGAGAGCACAGTGCGCAATCGCGGCAGGCGGAAGTTCATTCCCTCATAGATCATTTTCAGCGTCAGGCTGTTCAAACCGATCCACAAACGACGGCTTCCACCTCTGATCGGATACAGTCTCCCAATGCGCTGACCTCACCATCGTCTGATCAATCCTATCCCGGAGCCAATCCGTTGGGCGCAGCAATCGCGGCGTCAGACAGCGTGCCAGAGCTGCGCGGCCAGTTGGCAGCCTTGCGCAAGCGTGCGCCGGACCTTTTTTCCAATCTCGCGCCATTGGTCAGCCTGCACGAGGTGAATGGTCGGCTGGAAGCGCGCCTCATTGCCGGTCCTTTTGATGATGCCGACGATCTGTCGCGCTTCTGCCGCAGCATGCGCTTGCAGCTGACCATGGATTGCGCCAAATCCGCCTATTCAGGTTCACCCTTGTGACCCTTTCCGGCTCTGGCGACCCATGAACAGTCAGACTGATATGTCCGCCACTTCGGGTCAGCGCAAACGCGCTTTTCTCATCCTTCTCATCATGCCGCTGTTTTTCTCCAGCAACATGGTGTTTGGTCGAGCGGCCATTCAGCTGGGAGCGGAGCCATTTACCCTTGCCTTTCTACGCTGGAGCCTGGCAGCCGCCATTCTCGCTCCGTTTGTTTGGGGTGACATCAAATCCGCGTCAATTGACTGGAAAACCCTCTGGAAACCACTGACCTTGATGGGTTTTTTGGGCATGTGGGTGTGCGGTGCCCTTGTCTATCTGGCACTGAAATACACAACCGCAACCAACGGCACTCTGATTTACACCTCGTCGCCCGTCATCATCATTCTCATTGAGCGCGTGTTGCGCGGTCGAGTGATCAGCGCGTTGGAAGCACTCGGCATCCTGCTTGCCATCGTGGGTGTCGTGTCGATTGTCGTGCGCGGCAGCCTCGACATTCTTCTCAGCCTGTCTTTCAACGCGGGCGATCTTCTTTTCGTGGTCGCATCGGTGAGTTGGGCTGTCTATTCCTTCCTGTTACGCGGTGAAGAATTCCAAGCCCTTCCGACCATGCCGCTCTTTGCACTCATCGCGGCTTTCGGGGCCGCGATTCTGGCACCGTTTGCCGCCGCCGAGACAGTTGTCACCCAGTCTGCACCGACAGGTGCACTGCTCTGGGCCAACATTGCCGGTATCATTCTGTTCTCCTCGCTGATCGCGTTCTCATCCTACAATCACGGGGTGAAAGTGCTTGGTTCATCGCTGGCGGGAATTTTCCTCTATCTGCTGCCCATTTATGGTGTTGCGCTCGCCGTCATCCTGCTCGGAGAGGAAGTCTTCGCCTACCATGTGTGGGGGTCGATGCTGGTTTTGGGAGGCGTGGTTCTGGCCACCTTCCCGCGCGACCGGAAAGGCCATCCCAAACATTGAGTCTCGGCACCAGTCGCGGCAATTTGTTTACTCAAGTCAGGCCACAGTGCTTGACCGGCAAGGCGCCTTTGCCTATTGCCTTTCGCGTTGAGGCCATGGTCCTCAAGAGCCCGTAGCTCAGCTGGTAGAGCATCTCACTTTTAATGAGGCGGTCCACGGTTCGAATCCGTGCGGGCTCACCATTTTCTCCTCTCATTTAACGCGGTTCCGCAGTCACAGGCAGAACACTCATGCAGGAGCGAGATCAAACCGCCGACCATTTTTCTTTCAGCGTGAAGGCCACAGATGGAGCGGCCCGCCGCGGCGCCGTCATCACCTCTCGCGGCACGATTCGCACGCCCGCTTACATGCCCGTTGGCACCGCAGGCACGGTCAAAGCGATGTATATGGATCAGGTGCGCGACCTCGGTGCCGACGTCGTTCTTGGCAACACCTACCACCTGATGTTGAGGCCCGGTGCAGAGCGCGTGGCGCGTCTGGGTGGATTGCATGATTTCGCCAGCTGGCCCTGGCCAATCCTCACGGATTCGGGCGGATTTCAGGTCATGTCGCTGGCGCAATTGCGAAAACTGGATGAAAGCGGCGTTACCTTCAAATCGCATATCGATGGTCAAAAGTTTGAACTGACCCCAGAGCGCTCTGTCGAAATACAAGGCCTGCTCGATAGCGATATCCAGATGCAGCTCGATGAGTGCATCGCCCTGCCTGCGCCGCGCGATGAGATGAAACGCGCTATGGACCTGTCACTGCGCTGGGCGGAGCGCTCGAAGACTGCATTCCTGACTCAGCCCGATCACGAAAAGCGGGCTCTGTTTGGTATCGTTCAGGGTGGTGATGACGAGGATTTGAGGCTGCAATCAGCCAGCGCACTCAAATCATTGAATTTGAAAGGTTATTCAATCGGAGGTCTCGCGGTTGGCGAGCCACAGGACGTGATGCTGGCGATGTTGGATGCCGTCTGCCCCGCATTGCCGCACGAAAAGCCGCGCTATCTCATGGGTGTTGGTACGCCGGATGATCTGCTGAAGTCCATCGCACGCGGCGTTGATATGTTTGATTGCGTTATGCCGACCCGGGCAGGTCGCCATGCCACCGCCTATTCGCGCTTCGGCAAGATCAATTTGAAAAACGCTCGCCACGCGGAAGACCCAAGGCCGCTTGATGAGGAGAGCGACTGCCCCGCCACACGCGATTACAGCCGCGCCTATCTGCATCATCTCGTGAAGGCCAATGAAGCGCTGGGCGGTATGCTGCTCACTTGGAACAATCTCGCCTATTATCAAAGCCTTATGGCGCAAGCGCGCAGCGCGATCGACGCAGGTCGATATATGAGCTTCATGGAAGAAGCACAGCGCGGCTGGGCAGACGGAGATATCGCTCCACGATAGCGAATGTCAGGTGGATTTGGCCACACCGCGTTTCATCTGGACACCGGTTATTTTCCAGCTTCCGTCCGCTTGCTGCTGCATGGTGTAAAGCGCCCGCCAGCTGTTCCCCTGCGGACCGACGATTTGCACTTCCTGATAGTAGGTGCCCGACACGTTGCGCGACGGACCGAAAGCCCAGCTTTTCGCAGCGTAGATCGCTCCATATCCACGCTTGACCATAGTGATGAAGCTGTCCGTGCTGCCGAACATCCTTTGCAGATTGGGCGAAGCATGGCTGAACGCCCCATCATGATCGCCGGATCGAAAGCTCTTGATCTGACTGTCAATAACCGCCTGTGCAGCAGGGTTTGGAGCGTCTTCGGCCCAGACTTGAGGCATGTTGACGCCCAGCATCAAAACGAAAGCCCAGATGGCAGCCGCAATTCGTGACGTTCGATGAAAGGCCGGCATGGATCTGGACTCCCTCTTTGTTGGCATATGTCAGCAACGTTTCAAACGGCACTTGGGTTTCAAACGGAGACTGGGTTTCAAGCCTTAGAGCGCGTCACGTATTGATTGAAGCGTATCCGGCATTTTTGAAGAAGTTTGCACATTCGCTTGGTTTGATTGTGTGGCAAAGTCTGCCGATGTGTTTCCATGTGTCGGTCACGGTTCGCTTTTGGGCCTGCCTCATCCAGTGTTTGATCTTTGAGAAGCATTGTTCGATCGGGTTCAGGTCTGGTGAGTACGGCGGCAGGAACCACAGCCTTGCTCCGGCGGCTTTGATGGCCTGACGGACAGCCTTGCCTTTGTGACTGCCAAGGTTGTCCATGATTACGATGTCACCGGGCCGTAGCGTTGGAACGAGGATCTGCTCGACATAGGCGAGGAAGCACTGCCCATTGATCGGGCCGTCAAAGACGCAAGGGGCGGTCAATTCGTCGACCCGCAGAGCGGCCAGAAAGGTCTGGGTACGCCAGTGCCCGTGGGGAACATAGGCGGGCACACGCTTGCCCTTGCGGCCCCAACCGCGCAAGGGGGCCATATTGGTCTTGATCCAGGTTTCATCGATAAAGACCAGGCGGGATGGATCAAAACGGCCTTGCCAGTCTCTCCAGCGTTTGCGGCGGCGGGCAATGTCAGGTCTGGAGCGCTCCAGAGCCCGCAGGTCTTTTTTTGTGCGTCATCCCCTCACGGCGCAGGAATAACCAGACTGCATTATGCGAGACATTCACGCCGCGCGCCGCCAGTTCATCACGCAGCCCCCGCACCGTCACATCCGATTGTTCGGCAACACGACCGACAATGAAGTCACGCTCCCCTTCAAGAACCGAACCTCTTCGCCCGCCTGTGCTGACCGGTCGAATTGAACCGCTGCGCCGGAAAAGCTGATGCCACTTCACAACCGAAGACACCGCAACACCAAAACGCGACGCGGCCGAGCGAACCGTAGCACCCTCTTCAACAGCGGCAACAACACGCTGACGCAAATCATCTGAACAAGCTTTCACCATAAACGCCGCCTCCATGCCGACGTTCAACTTGAATCAGAAACAGATTCAGTCAGCAAGTGACACGCTCTAGCATGCCCAGCTTGTCCAAGCAGCTGACCCAGCATTCTGCGAAGTTTCAGAATTCTAAGCACACGACGCGCAGAAGGGGCATGGCTGCCGCATCACAAACCATGCCCCCCGCCAGCGTTTCTGTCGCCCTCTGAACGCCAGCTATCCGAGACGGTCCGATGCGGACCGTCCGCCACCAAACAGCTCGCGAAGCATGGTGCGAAGACTTCAATCCTCGACATACCTCTCCTCGCATTGCCGACCATGCCTCCCAACACTCAACTGCCGACCGGCGAGTTGAGTGCGCGAAGCCTATTGGGCAGGTGTGAGGGCGTAACTGTCGCTTTTTGCCTCACCCCAAATTGGGGGATTGACAAACAGAACACGGTGTTGCCCGGCGTTGCTCCGCTTTACGTTGACAAAGCGTAACACCCGGTAAGCAAACGAAGTTTAATTTATATGAAGTCCGATTCACATTCGTATCACGATGTGGCAACGCAGGACCGGCACAATCGGACACAAGCTCTACTTTGAACGAAACAGCAGAGACGAATCTCCGTAGGAGTAGAATCTATAGTGTTTCTCGACAGCGTGAGCATAGGCCCCCCGCATGGTCTCAAGTCCGCAAAATGCGCTCACAAGCATGAACAAGGTCGAGCGCGGCAGATGAAAATTGGTCATCAGTACGTCCACAACCCGAAAGCGGAAACCGGGTGTGATGAATATGTCAGTGGCACCGCGCCACTCGGTCACACGTCCATCCGCAGACGCAGCGCTCTCCAACAGGCGAAGGCTCGTCGTCCCAACGCTCACAACCCGGCCGCCCGCATCGCGACAAGCATTGATCGACTGGGCAGCGGCGGCCGATATTGTCCCCATCTCATGATGCATGCGGTGGTCTTTGGTGTCTTCCGCCTTGACCGGCAGAAAGGTCCCCGCGCCGACATGCAAGGTTACGAAGCAGTGGTCGATGCCCGCATACGCCAGACGCCGCATAAGGTCTTCAGTGAAGTGTAAACCCGCAGTCGGCGCTGCGACAGCACCCGCTTCATTGGCATAGATAGTCTGATAATCCTGCTTGTCCTGCTCGTCCTGCTCACGTTTTCCCGCAATATAGGGCGGCAAAGGCAAGTTGCCGTGCTGAACAAGAGCTTCATCCAGTTCGGGACCGGAAAGCGCGAAAGAAAATTCCACCTCCCCTGCATCCCCCTTGCCTTCGACACGCGCCATGATCCGCTTGTCGTTGAATGCGACTTCATCCCCAACCGCCAGTTTTTTGGCGCCCTTCACAAATGCCTTCCAGCGGCTTGCGGACACGCGCATGTGCAACGTTGCTTCAACGGTTGCGACAGAGCCGCCGCGATGCCGTTGACCAATCAGACGCGCTGGAATCACCTTCGTATCGTTGAAAACCAGCAAATCGCCCGGACGCAGTACATCAGGAAGATCTCGAACAATGCGGTCCTGAAGGGAAACGCTTTCATCACCGCCAACCAGAAGCATCCGACTGGCATCACGCGGCGATGCGGGGCGCAGCGCGATGCGCTCCTGCGGCAGATCGAAGTCGAAGGCGTCAACCCGCATTGCAATCCGCCCGACCGAACCGAACGTCAGGCCGCGTCAGCGGCCACCGTCATGGTGATGATCTTGTCTGGATTCCTGACAGGCTCGCCGCGGGCAAATTTGTCAACATTCTCCATGCCTTCGATCACCTTGCCCCAGGCCGTGTATTGACCATCGAGAAAACCGACATCGGTGAAGCAGATGAAAAATTGCGAGTTTGCGCTGTCCGGGTTCTGTGAGCGGGCCATCGAACACACGCCGCGATCATGATGCACATCGTTGAACTCAGCTTTCAGATTAGGCTTGTCTGAACCGCCCGTGCCGGTGCCCGTCGGGTCTCCACCCTGCGCCATGAAGTCGTCAATCACACGGTGAAAGACCACGCCATCGTAAAAGCCTTCACGCGCCAGTTCTTTGATGTGCTTGACGTGGCTCGGAGCCTTGTCGGGCATGCATTCGATCACGACCAGCCCCTGGCTGGTGTCCATGAGAAGCGTGTTTTCGGGGTCTTTGTAGTCAGCCACTTGCTTGTCCTGTCGATTTGAATCGGGTTGTTCAGAGTTGGTCCTTGGTGCGCACTTTGACCATGACATCTGGATTGCTCACCATGCCATTGGGGCCATCGCCACGCTTGATCTTGTCGATCGCCTCCATGCCGGACGTCACCTTGCCGAAGACGGTATATTGCCCGTTCAAGTGAGGGGCTGGTGCGAACATGATGAAGAACTGCGAGTTCGCGCTGTTTGGATTTTGCGCCCGCGCCATGCCCAGCACACCGCGTTCAAACGAGCGGTTGGAAAATTCGGCATTCAAGTCTGGCCGCTCAGAGCCGCCGCGACCCGTGCCGGTTGGATCGCCGGTCTGCGCCATAAAGCCTTCAATGACACGGTGAAACTTCACGCCATCATAGAAGCCCTCATTGGCCAGCGTTTTGATGCGATCCACATGGTTGGGCGCAACGTCAGGGTAAAGCTCTATCTCCACCGGGCCGTCCTTCAGTTCAATGACCAACGTATCGGCGGGTCCGGCTGCGTGGGCTGCCACCAGCAAGGCAAACGAAAACAGGCTGGTTGCGATCAATCTCGCAAAGGTCATGTCAGCTCTCCAAAAATTGATGAAATCAGGTCGCGTGGCCCAGCTTCTCGGCCACGGCCTGTTGAACCTGTGTCGGAACGAAAGATGAGATATCGCCGCCCATTTTTGCAATCTGGCGCACCAATGTGGCGGTGATGGGTCTTGTTTCCGGGCTTGCCGGCAGAAACACCGTTTGAACGTCATCTGCCATGGCACCATTCATGCCCGCCATTTGCATTTCGTAGTCAAGATCGGTGCCGTCTCGCAGGCCACGAAGCAGGAGCGTCGCACCATTGCGACGTGCGGCATCCACAACAAGATCGTCAAAGGACACGACGCTCACGCGCGCCTGCAATTCCTCGGGAAGCGACTGTGCAATGAGCGACTGGCGCTCATCGAAGCTGAAGAAGCCAGTTTTTCCAGCGTGAACGCCAATGGCGATGATCACTTCATCGGCAACGGCAAGCGCCTGCAACAGAATATCCAGATGCCCGTTGGTAAACGGATCAAATGAACCAGGATACAGGGCAGTTCGCTTGCTCATAACGTGCTCTCGCAATGCGGTTGCATGCGCCTAAAGGAAGAAAAGCGCTGGCTCAAGTCTCTTGCGAGAATCGCGGCAACGCATTCCTGTATCGGTCAGTTCAAGCGCCTTCATCTCGGCGTGATCGAAGCGTGATGAAAGTCACTGTTTCCGCCCGGCTCATTGCCTATCTAGAGCAAGTCTCGCCCAGATTGGAGCAGTTTGATGGGATGGATTTTTCGATCTGGCAAGGAGAACACCGCAGAGCGATGCTGGGCATCGCACGAGGATTTCGACGCTGCCAGAGCGACAAAAGACACCCAAGCAAGTCGCATTCAAGGCAATGAAAATGAAGAATAATCTGCAATCGTTTGAGCTTGTTTCTTTGTGCCCTGACTGTGTTGCGCACGAACTTGTGGTGCCCGCACCACGGCGTCGCACACGCCTTGTCAGGCCACAAAGTCCCTGCGCTCAAACGATTCAATCTGGACGAGATTTGCTCTAGTGATCATCAAAAAGCGGACCAACACGCTATCACTTGCTTGAGGAACGGACCAATGATCAGCATGGCTTTTGGAATAATCGTCGTCATCACCGCAATCGTCGCCTCCGTGGCGGTGGCGTCGCGTGCCGGCAGAACCACACTGGGTGTGCGTGACACGCTTTACTCGGATGAGCGGTTGTAGGTTTAGGAGTACTCTTCGCTCATCAATCTTGCGCGGTACCGTCGTCGTTCATTTCTGCGTCGCCATCATCCGCCTCACGGACACGCTCAACCGACACGACCGACTCGCCTTCACCTGTATTGAAGACGATCACACCCTTGCTGGCACGGCTGGCAATGCGAATATTGTGCACGGGAACGCGGATCAGCTGTCCTGAATTGGCCACCAGCATGACCTGGTCATCATCTTCGACAGGGAATGCGGCCACGAGTTTGCCGATTTCGGAGAGTTTCGACTGATCTGTGGCTTTCAGCCCCTTGCCGCCCCGGCCGGATACACGAAAATCATAGCTCGATGAACGCTTGCCGTAGCCTTGATCGGAAATGGTGAGCACAAACTGCTCGGCGGCCCCCATCTGCGCATAGCGCTCGACATCGAGTGCGGTTTCCTCAGCCCCTTCGTCTTCATCGTCGGCAACGTCCGCGGCACCTTCCTCCGACACGCCTTCACCCGCCAAAGCGCGACGATCTGAGGCCGCCCGCTTCAGATAGGCCAGCCGCTCAGCCGGAGCCGCTTCGAACCCGCGCATAATGGCCATAGAGATCACCGCATCGCCATTGCCCAGCTTGATACCGCGAACCCCAACCGAATCCCGACTTGAAAAGACGCGCACATCCTCAACGCTAAAGCGAATGGCCTGGCCCTGCGCGGTGGTCAGCAGCACATCATTGCTGGCGCTGCATGTATCGACGCCCACAATATCGCTGCCCTCGTCGAGCTTCATCGCGATCTTGCCGTTGCGATTCACATTGGTGAAGTCCGACAGCTTGTTACGGCGCACCGTACCCGTGGTGGTCGCGAACATGATGTCGAGCGTGTCCCAACTGTCCTCATCTTCCGGAAGCGGCAGAATGGTCGTGATGCGTTCACCCGCCTGCAATGGCAGGATATTGACCAACGCTTTGCCGCGCGCCTGGGGGGCTGCGAGCGGCAGTTTCCACACCTTCAACTTGTAGGCGATGCCGCGTGAGGAGAAAAACAGCACCGGCGTGTGCGTGTTGACGACGAAAATCTGTGTGACGAAATCCTCGTCCTTCGTGCTCATGCCACTGCGGCCCTTGCCGCCGCGGGCCTGAGCTCGATAGGTCGCAAGCGGCACGCGCTTGATGTAGCCGCCATGCGAAACCGTCACAACCATGTCTTCGCGCGCGATGAGGTCTTCATCGTCATGCTCGAACCCGCCATCCACGATTTCCGTGCGACGAGGAGAGGCGAAAGCGTTCCGAATTTCGTGCAACTCGTTGCGCACGATCGTCAAAACACGCTCGCGCGAAGCGAGAATGTCCAGATAGTCTCGAATTTCTTCGCCTATGCGGTTCAATTCATCAGCAATTTCATCGCGACCAAGCGCCGTAAGCCGTTGCAGCCTGAGATCAAGAATAGCGCGGGCCTGCTCTTCTGACAGATTATACGTACCGTCTTCGTTGAGCCGATGCCGTGGATCGTCAATCAGCGCAATCAGCGGCGCGACATCCTTGGCAAGCCATCGCCGCTCCATCAGCCCCGCACGGGCGGTTGCCGGATCAGGCGCATGGCGAATGAGAGCGATGACCTCGTCGATATTGGCCACCGCAATGGCCAGTCCTACCAGCACATGGGCGCGGCTGCGTGCTTTGTTGAGCAGAAACTTGGTGCGCCGCGTGACAACCTCTTCACGGAAATCGACAAACGCACGCAGCAGATCAATGAGCGTCATCGATTCCGGGCGCCCGCCATTGAGCGCGACCAGATTGCAGCCGAAAGAGGTTTGCAATGGCGTGAAACGATAGAGCTGGTTCAAAACGACATCGGCGACGGCGTCCCGGCGCAGTTCCACCACAACGCGATACCCGTGACGGTCGCTTTCATCGCGCATGTCGGAAATGCCCTCTATGCGCTTTTCACGCACAAGTTCCGCGATTTTTTCCACCATAGTCGCCTTGTTGACCTGGTAGGGAATCTCCGAAATCACAATGGCTTGCCGGTCGTTCTTGATGTCCTCAACAACCGCTTTGCCGCGCATGACAATGGAACCGCGACCGGTCTCATAAGCGGAACGAATGCCACCGCGACCGAGAATCGTCGCGCCAGTGGGGAAATCCGGCCCCGGCATCACCTGCAAAATATCATCCAGTGTGCAGGCGGGATCGTCGATTAATGCAAGGCAGGCATCGATCACTTCACCAAGATTGTGCGGTGGAATGTTGGTCGCCATGCCTACAGCAATGCCGCCCGCACCATTGACGAGCAGATTTGGAAAACGCGCCGGCAAAACGATGGGTTCGCGCTCACGACCATCATAATTGGCCTGAAAATCGACGGTTTCCTTGTCGATATCCTCCAAAAGGCTGCCGGAAATCTCTTCCAGTCGACACTCCGTGTAGCGCATCGCTGCGGGCTTATCGCCATCGACGGAACCGAAATTGCCCTGCCCGTCGATCAATGGCTCACGCATGGCGAAGTCCTGCGCCATGCGCACCAACGCATCGTAAATGGAAGAGTCGCCATGTGGGTGATATTTGCCCATCACCTCACCGACGACACCAGCCGATTTGCGGTAGCCCTTGGAATGGTCCAGGCCCATCTCGTGCATGGCGTAGAGAATGCGGCGGTGAACCGGCTTCAACCCGTCGCGCGCATCCGGCAGAGCACGGCTAACGATCACGCTCATCGCGTAATCGAGATAGGAGCGTTGCATTTCCTCAACGATGGAAACAGGCTCATGCTCAGATGGCGTTAGAGCACCGTCATCCGAACCGTCATCACCACCGCCCGAACCACCATCGCCTGAACCAACGTCGCCTGAACCAACGTCGCCTGAACCACTGTTGCTATCGGCAGTTTCCGTTGGCCCATCAATCGCATCATCAACATTGTTGCTAGCGCTCGCGATGCTGTCTTCACCACTCCTGCGCGGATCGTTTTCGGGAGTTTCGTTGTCAACCAAAGCGGCAGCTTCCAATGCTCATGCGAAGAATCGCAACGTAACCCGCATTATACGCGAGACAGGTCTTATCCTCAAATGAGACGGTTCAAACAAAAAGATTTAAGCAATTGAAAACAATAAACAATGCTCTGCTGTGAAGCCCGATTCACAAAGTCGCCTTTTCTTCAGCCTCCATGCAGCGAAAATGGCCGAAAGTCGAGCTGAACGCAGGGGTTGGGCTGGCCCTATTTTTCCAACTTTATCGTGATCTCGCGTCCGCCAATGCCGTGCACATTGTCGCCTGCTCTGACGGTGACTTCAGCGATGCCCGGTGGTATCAAAATGCCGCTTTTTGAACGCGTGAAGGGCTGCTCATCGACATGAGGATGCGCGAGAACGCGCGTCGCCAGAACCGTTCCATCCGGCGCGACGACCTCCCACTTATCAGCGTAGTGATCCCATCCCTCATCGGCATGCTGAACAGTGACGGAGAAGTTCCACAAATCACCGCCTGTATTGGTCGCGCGCGCATTTGTAACGTCAGCTTCACCGGCTTGAGCAGTCGCAAAGCCGCTCAGGAATATCGCAGCCAGCATCAGTTTCTTCATTTTGCTCTCCAATTCGCCAACATTCATGTTCTTGTCGCCATCCGTTAGACACTGAAATGGGTCGCGTCACGAATCCTCAAGATGGCAGTTTTGCTGCATCAAAGAATTGTACAAGATCCCAGAGATTTCCGTAGATGTCCTTGAAAACCGCTACCGTACCGTAGTCATGAACAGAGGGACTACGAACAAATTCGACGCCTTTCTCTCTCATATTTTCGTAGTCTCGCTGGAAGTCGTCGGTGGACAGAAACAGAAACACCCGTCCGCCTGTCTGATTGCCAACAAAGGACTCCTGCTCCGACTTGGAAGCGCGACCAAGAACAAGTGAGCAACCGCCGGCGCCCGGTGGCTTCACCACAACCCAACGTTTATCCTGTTCGGGCTGATATGTATCTTCGACAAGGTTGAAACCCAACCTATCGCAATAGAAGCTGATGGCTTCATCATAATCTCTCACGACGACCATCACGTGCGCGAGTGCCTGCTTCATTGCGCCTCCAGCCCCATCTGCCAGAAGTCGGCTTCCAAAAGAGTAGCAGCAGAAAACAACGCCTTGAGCCTTGGATAGCGGCGTTCCGTCATCATTTCTGAGGCAAGCTCGTCCAGATTGGCGATCGTGGCGGCTGCGAGTTGTTGATACTCTTCGCCCGCATATTCCTTGATCCATTCGCGATAAGAATTTGTCTCGCCCGCACTCTGCGCCAAGGCCGAGCCGATTTCAGCATAGCCGATCATGCAGGGCGCCAGCGCGACATAGAGATCGAGCAGATCACCCGCCTGCCCCGCATCGAGCACAAAGCGCGTATAGGCAACGGTCTGCGTCTTTTCCGGTGCAGCTTCCAGATCTTCAGAGGAAAGGCCCCACCGCGCGCATAGGCGTACATGCAGATCCATCTCCACATCCAGAATGGCCTTCAAGCCCTCAAGAGCCTGACGCATCTCGGCGAGCGAACGGCCCTTGTAAACCGCGAGCGCATAAGCGCGCGCGAACTGGATCAGAAACAGATAGTCCTGCACCAGGTAATCGCGGAATGCCGCTTCGGGCAGCGATCCGTTTCCCATGCCGGTGACAAAGTCATGCTGCGTGTAGGCGCGCCATTCTTCGGCGCAGTCCAGCTTCAGACGTTCAAAGAGCGAACTCATCGGTGCGTTCCGCGGTCGAGCCCGATCTAGAACGGGATCTCATCATCGATATCGCCACCTGCACCCCCGCCAGGACCGCTCATGCCCTGACCACCCGCGCTGCTGCCACCGCCAATCTGTCCGCCACCGAACTGGCCCCCGCCATAATCGCCGCCTCCCGCGGCATTGCGGCTGTCAAGCATCGTCAGATTGCTGTTGTAGCCCTGCAGCACGATTTCCGTTGTGTAACGGTCCTGCCCCTGCTGATCCTGCCATTTGCGGGTCTGAAGCTGTCCTTCGATGTAAACCTTCGAGCCCTTCTTCACATATTGCTCAATGACTTTGTTCAGCCCCTCATTGAAACACACGACGCGGTGCCATTCGGTCTTTTCACGCCGTTCACCGGTGTTGCGGTCACGCCAGCTTTCCGACGTTGCGACCGAAAATGTGCCAATCGCCTTGCCGTCCTGCGTGCGCCGCATTTCCGGGTCCTGCCCGAGATTTCCAACCAATATGACCTTGTTGACGCTGCCCGCCATGATTCAACACTCCACCAATATGCAATTGCAGCTGTCCTAACCCAAGCGATGAGACTCGGCGCGCGCCAAACGCTGTTGTCCACAAATGTACCGAACCGCCAGCTGACTCAAACCAGCCTTGATTGTTTGTTCTTTTTTTGTTCTAAACAATGCCACTCAGATATACAAGCTCGCGAGTCGCTGTCCACAATTGGCAGCTGCATGTCTGGAACCACTGGACAGTTCTGCGGCTTGTCCCACATATGCTTCTGGCCTCACCCGATATGGGGCGTAAAAGTTGGACCTCATGGCGAAGACATCGACGCGTAAGACATCCCGAAATGCAGCGGACAGCACGACAAGGAACGATGCCGACAAGCTGATCAGCGTTCGCGGCGCGCGTGAGCACAATCTCAAGGGCATCGATATCGACCTGCCGCGCGATTCACTCATCGTGATGACCGGCCTGTCGGGATCGGGTAAGTCGTCTCTCGCCTTCGACACCATATATGCTGAGGGCCAGCGCCGCTATGTGGAATCGCTGTCCGCCTATGCACGACAGTTTCTGGAGATGATGCAGAAACCGGATGTCGATCAGATTGACGGCCTGTCTCCGGCCATTTCGATTGAGCAGAAAACGACATCGAAAAACCCGCGCTCGACTGTAGGCACAGTCACCGAAATTTACGACTATCTGCGCCTGCTCTTCGCTCGCGTCGGCGTGCCCTATTCGCCGACAACCGGACTGCCCATCGAAAGCCAGACCGTTTCGCAGATGGTGGACCGTGTCATGGCGCTGGAAGAAGGCACACGGCTCTACCTGCTGGCGCCCATCGTCCGGGGTCGCAAAGGCGAATACAGGAAGGAGTTCGCCGAACTCATGAAAATGGGGTTTCAGCGCGTCAAAGTCGATGGTTCCTTTCATGAGATCGCCGACGTTCCGGCTCTCGACAAGAAATACACCCACGATATCGACGTGGTCGTGGATCGCATCGTCGTGCGCGAAGACATGCAAACGCGCCTTGCGGATTCGCTGGAAACCGCCTTGCGGCTGACGGACGGAATGGCCGTCGCTGAACTCGCTGACAAGCCATTGCCGAAAGAGGAGACTCTCGAAGGCGGTGCGGCCAATAAGGGGCGAAACGAAACCCATGAGCGGCTGATTTTCTCCGAAAAATTCGCCTGTCCGGTTTCGGGCTTCACGATCTCGGAAATCGAACCCCGGCTGTTCTCGTTTAACAATCCGTTTGGTGCCTGCCCAAGCTGCGACGGGTTGGGGACACAACAAAAGATCGACGAAAATCTGGTCGTACCGGACGGGTCGCTGGCGCTCAACAAAGGTGCGATTGCGCCCTGGTCGAAGTCCAACAATCCTTCGCCCTACTATGCCCAAACGCTGCAGGCGCTCGGCAAGGTCTACGGCTTCAAGATATCGGACAAATGGGACGATCTTTCCGCTGATGCGCAAACAGCAGTGCTGTTCGGAACCGGCAAGAAAACCATCAACTTCCAATATGATGACGGGCTGCGGACCTACAAGACAACCAAGCCGTTCGAAGGGGTGATCGGCAATCTGGAACGTCGCTGGCGGGAAACCGACAGCGCCTGGATGCGCGAAGAAATCGAAAAGTTCATGTCGCGGATGCCCTGCCCGGACTGTAACGGCTACCGACTCAAGCCAGAGGCACTTGCGGTCAAAATCGACAAGCTTCACATCGGCGAAATCACATTGATGTCGATCAAACAGGCCAATGCCTGGTTTGAAGACCTTCCCTCACGCCTCTCAGACCGTCAAAACGAGATCGCCGTTCGCGTGTTGAAGGAAATCCGCGAGCGTTTGCGGTTTCTGGATGATGTTGGACTGGACTACCTCACATTGTCGCGCAATTCCGGCACTTTGTCGGGCGGCGAGAGCCAGCGCATTCGCCTCGCCTCGCAGATCGGGTCAGGCCTTACCGGTGTTCTGTATGTCCTCGACGAGCCCTCCATCGGGCTGCACCAGCGAGACAATGCACGCCTTCTCGACACGCTGCGGCATCTGCGCAATCTCGGCAACACAGTCATCGTCGTTGAACATGACGAAGATGCAATTTTGACCGCCGATCATGTCGTTGATATCGGCCCACGTGCCGGCATTCACGGCGGGCAGATCGTGGCTGAAGGCACGCCAAATGAAATTATGGCTACGAAATCATCGCTTACGGGGCAATATCTGTCCGGTGCGTTGCAGGTAGAGTTGCCCACCGAACGACGCAAAATCAGCAAGATGCGGCAGATCAAGGTCAAGGGCGCGCATGGCAACAATCTAAAACATGTCGATGGCAGCATACCGCTTGGCACGTTTACCTGCGTGACCGGCGTCTCAGGCGGCGGCAAATCGACCTTCCTGATCGAGACGTTGTATAAGGCAGCGGCGCGTCACATCAATAAGGCGCGCGCCCTGCCCGCGCCACATGCGGCGATTTCTGGCCTAGAGCATCTCGACAAGATCATCGAGATCGACCAGTCGCCCATTGGGCGCACACCACGCTCCAACCCGGCCACCTATACCGGCGCATTCACGCCGATCCGCGAATGGTTCGCCGGACTGCCCGAAGCCAAGGCGCGAGGCTACCAGCCGGGGCGCTTCTCTTTCAACGTGAAAGGCGGGCGATGCGAAGCCTGCCAGGGTGATGGTGTCACCAAGATCGAGATGCATTTTCTGCCGGATGTCTATGTCACCTGCGAAGTGTGCGACGGCAAACGCTACAATCGCGAAACACTGGAAGTGCAGTTCAAAGGCAAAAGCATTGCCGATGTGCTCGATATGACGGTCGAAGAGGGCTGTGAGTTTTTCGCAGCCGTTCCGTCCGTTCGTGACAAGATGGAGACACTCAAGCGTGTTGGCCTCGACTACATCAAGATCGGGCAGCAGGCGACCACGCTTTCGGGCGGCGAGGCACAGCGCGTGAAACTGTCAAAGGAACTGTCGAAACGCGCAACCGGTCGCACGCTCTACATTCTCGATGAACCGACCACCGGGTTGCATTTCCATGATGTCGCGAAGCTTCTCGACGTGCTGCATGAACTTGTCGATACCGGCAACACCGTCGCCGTGATCGAGCACAATTTGGAAGTCATCAAAACGGCTGACTGGATCCTCGATCTTGGTCCCGAAGGCGGCGATGGTGGCGGCGAAGTGGTCGCTCAGGGGCAACCAGAAGACATTGTCGAGGAGCCGCGATCCTACACAGGACAGTTTCTGAAGGACCTTTTGGGACGTCGCGGCGGCGCCTCATTGCAAGCGGCAGAATAGTCCAAGTTTGCGCTAAGCCTGCTGAGGCATCGGAACAGCAGCAGGCTTGCGCACGTCAGAAGGTTTCGGTGACATGAGCCGGGCGGTCAGCCAGATCGCAGCGGCCGCCAGCACTGCCCCGGCTGGCAAATCGACCAGAAAGTGCCCGCCGACCGGAATAGTTGAGACTATGACCCAGACGTTCAGCACAAGCAGCGGTTTGAAGACGTATTTGATGTCTCGCATGGACCAGGTTGCGATGATAGCGAGAACCGTGTGGAAAGACGGGAAGGTTACGATGCCCTTCGGCTCGACGAGATTCACGGGCGCCGCACCCGGGCCGCGCAATGCTTCCACCTCCAGCATGTGATAGACTCCCGTTCCGGCCCCAAAATTTGAGAACACGGAAAAGTCCGGTTGATAGAACGGATAGGCTCCGAGTGCCGGATAGAAAATGGCAATGAGAACGGTGACGAATCCCGTCAGCGCATAGAGGCTGATATATTCAAGCAGCCGGTCTGCGCGTCCAAGCGCCGCCAGGACGAAGATCAGCAGCGGTGTCTGCACCAGCGTTGACCAGTAGGCCCAAGTCAGACTCTGCGCGACCAGTGGCGAGGCGTTCATCCATGAGACCGTCGCGACCCAGTCAAAGCCAATCGCGAAGCTGAAATGTGCCAAGAGCGGGTCGATGATCGGTGGCGCATAGTCGGCGCCCAAATAACTGCCCGCCAGCATGTAGAAATTGCTCATCGTCAAGGGCAGCGTCGCGTAGCAGATGAGGTGAAAGGCCTTGCAAACACGCTTGAGTCCAATCGCAACACGGTCTTCATCATCTCTCAAGCGATGTCTGATCCACACACTCACCGCAAACAGCACAACCACGCTCACTGTCAGCTTTGCCAATGCGGGAACCGTGCCCGCGGAAAGATCAACAGGTGATACAGCCAACCAGACGAAGATTGCCAGAAGAGGCAGGAAAAGCACGAGCGCCAGAAGCAGCTTGAGCTCTTTGTATTCCAGCATTGGCGCCGATCCGATGGCATCGAGGGGTGTGATGCGCGCTAGAGTGCGACAACAGGCCTGACATTCGGTTAAGCCGATGGCGCAAATTCGAGCGGGTATCAGTGCGCTACCAGCGAATTGTTACAGACCCGTGAAAAGAGGCATGCAGCTAATGCATATCACTTTTGAACGCTTTGCGCTGGTAATTTGTGCGGCGCAACATATCTTGGCTTCAACGGAACGAGGTGGTTCCGAAACAGACAACAGCCTCTCACCGAGGCAAGACCGAAAGGACGAAGATCATGGGTATCTTTGACAGCATCCGCAGCTGGAATCGCGTCCGCCAAACGCGCAACGAACTCTACAGCCTCACAAGCCGTGAGTTGGACGATCTGGGTATCTCACGTGGCGATATTCCGCTTGTGGCTCGCCGCGCCGTGAAGAAATAACGAGATTCAGCGGGCATTCTCCTCCCAGCCCGGTGAACACATTCAGCAGCTAATCCTCCTCCCAAAGCCGCTGAATGCAACATGAAACGCCTGTCGGAACTCCTCCCCCGACAGGCGTTTTTCTTTGCTCACATCGAAAGTGCTCAGATCGAAAAGCTGTCGCGCACTTTGCGCCAAGCCGAAAGGCGCATGATTTCCGGCTCCACACCGTCATCGTGATACCAGGAGTCGACGGTCCAGACTGTTTCGGCAGAATCGATGATCACGGCAGATTTGTGCGGGTAACGCCCGTCCACGATCAGCCCGCGCTCGGCATAGTGCTTGCGCACGCGGTGGTGCTTCAACAGGCCGCGATGCGCCATAAAGGCCAGATATCCGGTCGTGTTGAGCGATTCATCGACACAATCCATCTGCCCGCGCTTGCCCAGATGTTTCTGATACGCCTTTTTGACATCAGGCTGATAGCGAAGATGGCGACGTGCGGTCGTCTCAAACTCGGCAATCGCACGCTTGATGGCGGTCCTTTCCGCTTCCGGCGACGCTGCGCCGTCTTTCATAATGGCGACTAAGCGCTCAACGTCTTCTTCGCTGGGCTGAAACGTGTCGCTGATTTTGCATCCATAGCCTGAGCAGACTTTCAGTGTTTCGACTGCCAAGCCATGAGTCGACGTCGTGCTTACGGTTGCATTGCAGCCTGAAAGCAGAATCGATCCAAAAATCAGAAGGGCGAAACGGGGCACGGATGGTCTCCGGGTCAATCAGACATACGGTTTAACATCTGCCTGCCAAAAGAAAACCAACAAGCGTGTGACCGCTGCTTTCCAGGTGCATTCGTGATATCTGGCACGGGGACATGAAGACCAACAGGGATCGACGCATAGTTCATGAGCAAACCAGTTCACGTTATCGGTGGTGGCTTGGCGGGCAGCGAGGCAGCCTGGCAGATCGCCCAGCGCGGCAACAGCGTTGTGCTGCACGAAATGCGCCCCGAGACCGGCACGGCAGCCCATCAAACGGACGGTCTGGCCGAATTGGTCTGCTCCAATTCGTTCCGCTCCGACGACCACACGGCCAATGCGGTTGGATTGCTGCATGAGGAAATGCGGCGCGCCGGATCGCTGATCATGCGCTGCGCCGACGCACACAAAGTCCCGGCCGGATCAGCGCTTGCGGTGGACCGTGATGGTTTTTCGAACGCGGTGACCCAAGCTATCGAGGCCGACGTCAATATCACGCTCTCACGCAGCGAGGTTTCAGAGCTGCCTCCGCAGGATTGGGGACCGTGCATCATCGCGACCGGCCCGCTCACAGGCAGCGCCCTTGCTGACGCGATTGCCAATGCCACTGGCGAAGAGGCGCTTTCCTTCTTCGATGCGATTGCGCCCATCATTCATTTCGACACGATCGACTTCGACAAAGCCTGGTTCCAGTCGCGCTACGACAAGATCGGCCCCGGCGGTAACGGCAAGGACTATATCAACTGCCCGCTGGATCGTGACGGGTATGAGGCCTTCATTGATGCCCTGCTTGCGGGCGAAAAGACCGCCTTTAAGGAGTGGGAGGATGTTCCGTACTTCGATGGTTGCCTGCCGATCGAGGTGATGGCCGAGCGCGGCTGCGAGACCTTGCGCCATGGTCCGCTCAAGCCGATGGGTCTCACCAACGCGCACCAGCCGGATGTCAAACCTTATGCGGTCGTTCAGCTCAGACAAGACAACGCGCTCGGCACGCTCTACAACATGGTCGGCTTCCAGACGAAGCTGAAACATGGCGCTCAAGCCGATATTTTTCGCATGATTCCTGGGCTGGAGAAGGCAGAATTTGCCCGATTGGGAGGTCTGCACCGTAACACGTATCTCAACTCGCCGGACCTGCTGGACGAAACGTTGCGCTTGAAATCGCATCCGCACATTCGCTTTGCCGGGCAGATCACCGGTTGTGAGGGTTATGTGGAATCTGCAGCGATTGGTTTGCTGACGGGGCGTTTTGTCAGTGAGGAACTGGCGGGCCATGCGCCGGTGTTGCCGCCCGAGACAACGGCGTTTGGCGCGCTGCTCAACCACATCACCAAAGGCCACATCGCCTATGAGGAAGATCGCGGGCGCAAATCCTTCCAGCCGATGAATGTCAATTTCGGGCTGTTTCCGCCAGTTGAGATCGCCAAGCCCGACGGTCATGAGGGTAGATGGCGGGGAAAGGAAAAGGCGGCCGCCAAGAAACACGCCGTCACGTCGCGAGCCTTGGCGGATGTCGAGCGTTGGATAGGAGCGGAGACCGCGCTGGTCGCCGCTCGATAAGGCAAAGTCTTACCAGCGGAACAGGGCCCATTGGACTCGCCACTGCGGCATGTCTGGTAGGCCGGCGAGAGTGTCTTGCGGATGTTTGGCCGCACGCTTTGCATAAAGCGGAACCAGGGCGAGCGGCGCGAAAATCGGTTTCAGCACCGAAGGAAGTGCATCAAGCGCTGAGGCCGCGCGGCCATGATGCTCCAAAGCCATATTGGCAATATCCTGAACCGCAGAGGCCTGCGCCTCTCCAACGTCTTCAAAAAAAGCATCTCGCGACAAGCCGCGATGTTGGAGAATATCGGACGGTATGAAGAGCCGTTGTTGCACGCGATGTCGAGCCAGATGCTCCAGCAAAGCAACGCATCCCGTCGCGACGCCCGCATGACCGCTTGCATCGCTCGCCTTTGTTGCCGACGCCTCGTCCACCGCCATGCAGGACAGTTGGAACAGCACGGAGCGGGTCTCGCCGAAATAGGCTTCGAGAACGGACGTTTCGCGCATCGGATCGCTGTAGAGGTCGAAAATATGCGCTTCGCATTTCGAAATCAGCGGCTTGGCCGGCAGTTCAGCCTTTGTCAGAACGCTCAAAAGAGCACGAGCCAGCGGGTTCTGGGCGGCCTCGTCGTCACGTTTTCGTTCCAACACCTCGATCCACCATTGCAAACGGATCTCACCCGCAAGCGGTTCGGGTGCGGCAAGTGCGATCCCGACAATCTCCGCGTGAAGCGCTTGAAGCACGGTCACGGCATCGCGGTGCGGGTCGGGCACGAGCAGGCTTGCAAGATAGCCGTCACGCGCCTGAATGCGCAGCTGTTGGAGACAAAAGGTGAGATCGTCCCTCGAAACTGTGCTGAACCGCTCCATCACACTCACTTAATGGCAAGAAGTGCAGCGGCAACCGCCCTGCCCTCCGCCAGCAGCACATTGAAGGTGCGGGCCGCGGCCCCAGTCCCCATCATTTCAACACGCATACCGCGGGCCTCGAGCCTTTCACGAGACGCAGGTTGAAGAGGCACCAGATCAACACCTGTTCCGATGAGAAGCAGCTCGATCCCATCCTCGTCCAGAACCGTTTCAAAGCTGGACGGTTCAAGGTCGGCGGGCGTCTGCGGTGCCCAGGCGTAAATGCCGGACGGCAAACATAAGATGCTTCCGCGATGAGACATCTCCGCAAAGCGAAACCCGCCATCACCATAGGAATCGATCGGTGCGCGGCCTGGAAAATGCGCAGGCTTCAGCTGGATGCCATGCTCGGCCCGCGTTGCGCGATCTTCCGTTTCGCTCAACTCAGCCGACTTCCTGCGCTTCCTGACCGGTGTAGGGCGACGGATCATTGCGATCCATCGCACCCTGACGTAGGCGGAACAGGATGAGCACCGGCGCCGCTATGAAGACTGACGAGTAGGTGCCAACGATAACACCGAAGATCATTGCAAACACGAAGCCCGACAGAACCTCTCCGCCCAGGAAGTACAGCGCGAACAGCGCCAGCAAGGTGGTAACCGAGGTCATGACTGTTCGCGACAGTGTGTCGTTGATCGACTTGTCGAGCAGATCACGGATCGGCAACTTCTTGAATTTTCGCAAATTTTCACGGATTCGATCATAGACCACCACCGTATCGTTCAGCGAATAGCCGACAATCGTCAAAATGGCTGCAATGGACGATAATGAGAACTCGATTTGCAACACCGCAAACATGCCGATGGTCAAGATGACATCATGCATGGTAGCCAGCACCGCGCCGATGGCAAACTGCCACTCAAAGCGGAACCAGATATAGACCATGATGGCCAAAAGCGAGACGAGAACGGCAATGGTGCCCGCACGCGCCAATTCGCCGGAAACGGTTGGACCCACAACCTCCTGACGACGGAACGTGTGGTCATCGTCCATAGCGGCGCGCACCTTGGCAAGCGCACTTTGTTCGGCATTGTCACCAGCACCCTGGCTTTCAATTCGAATGAGAATTTCGTTGGGCGCGCCGAATTCCTGAACCTGCACATCGCCGAGGTTCAGTTCGGACAACCGGCCCCGAATGTCGGCCAGATCCGCATTGCCCTGCTTGGTTTGATACTCAACGATGGTGCCGCCACGGAAATCAATGCCGTAATTGAGATTGGCGACCACGAAGGTGGCCAAAGACCCCATGAGCAGCGCAGCCGATAGCGGAAACGACAGACGGCGGAAAATCATGAACCGCCAATTGGTGACAGCCGGCACAAGCCGGATGATCGAGCCGGGCAGTTCCTTTGGTTTCTGCCAGCGCAGCCACAGCGCGACCATAAGCCGGGTCACCGTGAAAGCTGTGAAGACCGAGGTCAAAATCCCGATAGCCAACGTGACGGCAAAGCCACGAATTGGACCGGAGCCGAGATAGAAAAGGATGAAGGCCGCAATCAGCGTGGTGATGTTGGCGTCAAGAATGGTCGCCATGGCCTGACGGAAGCCGCTGTCGATCGCCTGAACCAGCGATCGCCCGTTTCGTCGTTCTTCCCGGATGCGCTCATAGATGAGCACATTGGCATCCACCGCCATGCCCATCGTCAGCACGATACCTGCAATACCCGGAAGAGTGAGTGTCGCGCCAATCAGCGACAGAAGCCCGATAATGATGACGATATTGGCCGCAAGAGCGATATTGGCGATGATGCCAAGCTTGCCATAGGCCAGCAGCATGAAGATGACGACCAGGATCGCGGCAACGATGGACGCATTTTGACCCGCTTCAATCGAATCCGCACCAAGTCCAGGGCCAACAGTGCGCTCTTCGGTGAAGGAAATATCAGCCGGCAAGGCCCCTGCCCGCATCAAAACGGCGAGATCAGCTGCGGATTGTGCGGTGAAATTGCCTGAAATCTGGCCAGACCCACCGCAAATCGCATCGCGGATGACAGGCGCGGAAATCGAGACATCATCCAGAACGATCGCAAAGCGGCTGCCAATATTGGCGGAGGAAAGCCGACAGAAAATCTGCGAGGCCTTGTTATTGAAGCGGAAGGTGACGATCGGTTCGTTTGTCCGGCTGTCAAAGCCCTGCTGCGCATCGTTGAGATCACCGCCAGGAATGCGCACCCGCTTTTCGATCAGGATATTGGGTTCGCCCGATTCCGGCTCATTGGTCGGAATGACTTCGGAACCGACGGGCGGACGGTTGGCGAGCGCGTCCTGCGCACTCATCGCCTCGTCCACCATATGGAAGTTGAGCTTCGCGGTCTTGCCGATCAATTCCTTCAGTCGCTCTGGATCGTTGTAACCCGGCACCTGAACGATGATGCGGTCAACGCCCTGGCGTTGGATCACCGGCTCGGTCGTGCCCAATTCGTCCACGCGACGGCGGATGACCTCGATCGATTGTGACACGGCGGAGCGCAGGCGCTCATCGACGCCATCAGGTGTCAGCTGGTAGCGCAAAACCGTGGGCGAAACCTGGGTTTCGGAAACCTCGACGACACCAAGACCACCCAGAAGGGTCCCGGTCGACGTGACAGGCTCCAGCAGGCTCGACAAGCGTTCACGCGCCCGCTCATTGTCCCCCTCGCCCAAAAGGCGCAGAGTTACCGTATCTTCCTGACCGCTGATACCGGCATATCCGATCTGACCCTGCTCGCGATCTCGCATCAAAGAGCGAATGTCGCCGACCAGCGTTTCCAATCGCTCCTCGACAATATCTTCCCGATCGATCTTCACCTGAAGATGCACACCGCCCTGAAGGTCCAGGCCAAGCGATACCGCACTGGATGGCAAACCCATTGAGGCCAGCGTCTGACGGGCATTTTCCGAAAGGACATTGGGTACGGCCAGCAACACGCCAAGCGTAACCGCCAGCAGGATTGCGATCATTTTCCAACGGGAGAAATGCAGCATCAGTTGTCTTTCCTACGCCGATTTTGCCGTGTGGCCACTTCAGCCACCAAGCCTATTCGGTCGTTTCGTCGGTGGCCTTGGCCTTCTTCTTGCGTCCGCGAGTGGGTTTGGCTTCGCCACCGCCCTTTGCCGCCGGTTCTGCCTTGGCAACATCGCCCTTCACACGCACATCGGCGATCATCGACCGCAGCACGCGCACTTTGACATCGGGCGCGATTTGCACTTCGACTTCGCTGTCATCAACAACCTTCGTCACTTTGCCGACCACACCGCCGCCGGTGACAATGGTGTCGTTGCGTTTGACCGCACCAAGCATCTCCTCGCGTGCCTTGGCCTGCTGGCGTTGCGGACGAATGACCAGAAACCACATGATAACGCCCACAAGAATGAGCGGAAAAAGCAGTTCGAGAATGCCGCCGCCGGCGCCGCCCGCGCTTTGCGCATAGGCCGGAGTGATGAACATGAAGCGCTCCGATAGTTCGCGTGAAGGCCGACGCAGGGCGCCGATTCAAAGTTTGGGGGAATATAGAGATCGCACGGCCCAATGCAACGCGATCAGCCCGGTTTCGACTTCGCTTTCACAAGCGCACGCACCGTGTTAGCTGGCTGGCAGGTGCCTGGTGAGTGAGGTTTCGTTCCAGCAATGTCGCAGCAAGAGTTGAAGGACGGAGTCGAGAGGCTGGTGGAGCGATTTGATCGCCTGATCGAACTAGTGGAACGCTCGGCGCCACCAGCGCCAAAGGCGCTTGATGCGGGCCGGGCCGAAGCCTTTGTCTGGAACCCCGCTCACAACGCGCTTGCATCTGTGCGGCACGTCAATCGCGTTGATCTCGAACTGCTCAAGGGTATTGATCACGTTCGCGACATTCTGTTCGACAACACACAGCGCTTCGCCAATGGTTTTGCGGCAAACAACGCGCTGCTCTGGGGCGCGCGGGGCATGGGCAAAAGCTCCCTTGTCAAGGCGGTCCATGCAAAGCTTGCTGAGGGCGGGAAGCCTCTCAAACTCATTGAAATTCATCGCGAAGACATCGACAGCCTTCCCCAGCTGCTCGCCTTGTTGCGCGAAGACGATCATCGCTTCATTCTGTTTTGCGATGATTTGTCGTTCGACCACGACGATACGAGCTACAAGGCACTCAAGGCCGCTCTTGACGGCGGCGTGGAAGGCCGACCGGCCAATGTCATTTTCTATGCGACATCCAATCGACGCCATCTCATGCCGCGCGACATGATCGAGAACGAACGCTCAACCTCGATTTCGCCATCGGAGGCGGTCGAGGAAAAAGTGTCCCTGTCAGACCGCTTTGGACTGTGGCTCGGCTTCCACAATTGTACGCAGGACGACTATCTCTCCATGATCGAAGGCTATGTGCAGCACCTCAATCTCGATATTGCGATGGATGACATCCGCGCCGAAGCGCTGGAATGGTCCGTCACACGTGGCAGTCGGTCCGGGCGTGTCGCCTGGCAATATGTCACCGACCTTGCGGGGCGAAAGGGTGTATCCGTTTAGCTGCGCGACAGATGCTTGAGCGGATCGACTGGGCGGGAATCCTTGCGCAGTTCGAAATGCACCTGCGGAACCGTGGCATTCCCGGTTTTACCAGATTTTGCAATCACTTGGCCGCGCTGGACCTTGTCGCCGCGCTTGACCAGACGTGAGCTCGCATTGGCATAGGCGGTCACCCATCCATTGGCATGGCTGACGAGGATCAAGTCGCCGAACTGCTCCAGCTCCGATCCCGAATAAATCACCGTGCCGTTCTCGCTCGCCCGGATGGGCGTGCCGACCGGAACCGAAATATCGATACCGTCATTGGTGCCGTCTGGCTTGCGTTCGCCGAATTTGGAGATCACACGCCCGTCGGCTGGCCAGCGGAAGGAGCCAACAGACGTCTTTTTGGGCGTTTCTACAGCTTCCTGAGCCTTCGCGGTCAAAGTACGCGGCGAATTGTCCACCGCCTCACGAACCGTACGTCGCGCGTGGGTCGGCTTGGTGGGAACGCTTGCGGTTGTCGTGGGATCGACATTCCGGCCTGGCTTTTGAACTGGCTGCGGCACTGTGGGAACGGCACGTGCGGTCCGCGTTGTCGGGCGTGCAATGCGACCACCGTCACGCAACTGCCCCTGATAACCGCGAGAGGCCCGGCTGGCCTTGGTTTTTGGGTCGCTGTCGGGAGCTGAAACCGGCACGCCGGATGCGAAATTGTAGGTTGGGATGATGACCCTCTTGCCCATCGCAACGGACTTTGGATCGGCAATGTTGTTGGCCTCAGCAATCGCCTTGACCGGCACTCCGTAGCGGCGCGACAAATTGTACAAGGTCTCGCCTTGCCCGATCGTTACCCAGGTGCCGCCGGTTTTGGTCCAGCCACGCTTTTGCGGTTCCGAATTTTGGGAAAGGCTTTCCTGAGCCTGTTGCACAATCGTGGTCAGCTGCTGCTGTTGCGGCTGAGGAACCGATGCTTGCGGTGCAGCTTGAGCAACTGATCCAGTACTGGCCGGGTCAACACCCGCCATACGCAATGTGGGCTGCTGAGCAGGAGCTGGGCTAAGCACGATACCGCCATTAGCGGCGGGCGCATACGTCACGCTGCGCGCGGGCGGAGGCGTGGCCTGTGGCTGAGCGGCAACTGTATTGAGCTGCTGCGGCTGACGAATCGGGGCATTGGCAGCGGGCAATGGCTGGCGAGCAAGAGCAGGCTGGGTGGCGATTGGCTGCGAGACCTGCTGGCGCACGACATCGGCCGGATAGGGCTGTGCACTGCGCTGTTGGCTCTTTATGATCGCCTGCTGATTGGGAGTCAGCGTTGTCGCTGTGGTGAGTTGATCCTCAAACCGCATCGCATCCGAGCTGCAAGCTGTAAGAACCGCGATGGCCAGGATGGCTCCAGCGCGATTGAAATTTGCAAGACGGCTGGCGTGGGCGGGCGGACGCATGACAATTCCCGGACTGCTGGACGTTGAAGCATGCAATTACGCCATATCAACCTTAATTGCCGGTTAAGTCAGGGCGGCCCGGGCCAGCCAAATTCGCTTCAAAGTGCAGCTGCGACACCGTGCTCCAACGGCGAAAACCGGACAGGGAACAGGTCCTGCCGATCAAAGCGATTGCCGATCTTGGTCAGCTTCACGGCAACCTGCTCCGCGTCAGCTCCGCCAATGGCCGTGACAACAATGCCACCCGGTGCGAGGCGGTCGAGCAAGTGACGCGGCATTTCCTCAAAACACGAGTCGACGATGATGCGATCATAAGTCCCGCTATCTCCCCCGTCGCGGCGTGCATCGGCCTGTGCCAGCGTTACATTCGTGACACCGATATCCTGAAGCTTGGACCGCGCCCGTTCGAGCAGGGTGCGATAGCGGTCGATCGAATGCACCTTTTTCGACATGCGAGCGAGTATTGCTGTTTGAAAGCCGCTTCCCGTTCCAACTTCCAGCGTCGCTAGCGAAGTGTGTGGATCGAGCGAATGGATCAGGCGCAGCGTGAGTTCGGGGTCGTGCATGCGTTGGCCACAAGCGATGGGGACGGAAATTGGTCGCCACCCGACCGAGATCTGATCCGTCGGCAGAAATTTTTCCCGCGGAAGCTTCTCCAACGCTTCCACCAGATCCGGACGGTCAAGTGCAAATTTGCGCACACTGAGCAGCAGAGCCGCCAGCTCCTCCGACGCTCGTGCGGCTCGGTCAGCCATCGCCGTCTCGACCCTGGCCAAGCTGTTTGTCCAGCGCGCCCAGATAGGTGTGATCGGTCATATCCATGCGAACAGGCGTCACCGCTATGCGATTGTCGTTGAGCGCCTCAATATCGGTTCCCGGCTGGTGCTTTGGAGGTTCACCAATAAATTCAAGCCAGTAATAGGGGAGGCCTCGGCCGTCAGCCCGCCTTCCCACGCCCAGACCATGCTCGAACTTGCCCTGCGCGACCACGCTCACCCCGGCAACTTCGTCTGGTGGACAGTTGGGAAAATTCACATTGAGCAAAGTATCGCGGGGAGGTTTGGCTTTGACCAATTGTTGCAGAAGCGATGGTGCGAGGCTGCGTGCGGTTTCCCACGGGATTATCCGTGTGTCCGTGTAGGAGAACTGTTGTGACAGCGCGATGGACGGAATGCCGAGCAGACACCCCTCCATCGCCCCGGCAACCGTTCCCGAATAGGTGATGTAGTCCCCGATATTCTGGCCGGCATTGACACCCGACAGAACCAGGTCGACAGGTCCGTCAACGAGTTCACGCACGCCCATGATCACGCAATCCGTAGGTGTGCCGGTGACGGCGAAACTCTTCTCACCCGCCTTCCGGGCCCGCAAAGGGTGGCTCAGCGTCAGCGAATGGGCGAGACCCGACTGATCTGTTTCCGGCGCAACCGTCCACACATCATCAGAAAGAGTGCGCGCAATCTCTTGCAGCACCTCCAGACCACGAGCGTGAATGCCATCATCATTGGTGAGCAAAATACGCATCAGCGAGATTGAATCACCGTTTGTCCACCCATCAACGTGGTCAGCGCTTGCGGAATGCGGATCGATCCATCTGCATTTTGATAGTTTTCCATCACCGCGATCAAGGCCCGTCCGACCGCAATGCCGGATCCGTTCAATGTGTGGACAAAGCGCGTTTGTTTCTCGCTCTCGAGACGGTAGCGCGCATCCATGCGCCGCGCCTGAAAGTCTCCGCAATTGGAGCAGCTGGATATCTCGCGATAGGCATTCTGTCCCGGCAACCAGACCTCGATGTCATAGGTCTTGCGTGCCGAAAACCCCATATCGCCACTGCACAAAGTGACGACTCGGTAATGCAGGCCCAACCGCTTCAGAACCTCTTCAGCGCAGGCGAGCATGCGATCATGCTCGGCATTCGAACTTTCCTCATCGGTGATGGAAACGAGTTCGACCTTGGAAAACTGGTGCTGGCGCAGCATGCCACGTGTGTCGCGACCGGCCGAACCGGCTTCGGCCCGGAAACAATTGGTCAACGCCGTGTATCTGCGGGGCAAATAGTCATGAGTGAGGATGCTCTCCCGCACAAGATTGGTGAGCGGCGCTTCAGCAGTTGGGATCAACCAGCGATCATCATCCGTGTGAAACAGATCATCGGCAAACTTCGGTAGGTTCCCGGTGCCAAAAAGGATCTCCTCGCGAACCAGGACGGGCGGATTGACCTCGTGATAGTCATGCTCTTGCGTGTGCAAATTGAGCATGAATTGGCCAAGCGCACGTTCGAGACGCGCAAGGTCACGATTGAGCAGCACGAAGCGGCTGCCAGACAGCTTTGCCGCAGTCTCGAAGTCCATCTGACCGAGCGCTTCGCCCAGATCGTAATGCTCCTTCGGTTCAAACGAGAAATCGGGCTTCTCACCCACCACGCGCAACTCGACATTATCGGATTCATCCGCTCCGGCGGGCACGTCTTCGGCTGGCAGATTGGGAAGCTCCGCCAACGCTCTGCGCAGCGCAGAATCCAATTCGCGGCCGCGTTCCTCGCCGTTTTGAAGAAAGCTCTTGAGCTTTGCGACTTCATCGATTGCCGCCTGCGCAGCGGCCTCGTCGCCGGAGGCCTTGGCCTTGCCGATGGCCTTTGATGCCTGGTTGCGCTTTTCCTGCGCTGCCTGCAACTCGCCGATATGGCTTCGCCGCTCTTCATCGAGTGCGACCAATCGGGCAGCCTGCGGATCCAGCCCGCGCGCCGCCATGCCCTCATCGAATCTGTCGGGGTTCTCTCGTATCCATCTGATATCGAACATTTATGCCAAGGACCGACCCGCCGGATAACGGGTCCGCAGAAGGAGCCCGTGTCGTCAAGCAGTCGCCGCTTCCCGTTCCTGTCGTTTTCGCTCGATCAACCGGGTCGCATATATCGACAATTCGTAGAGAAGCAAGGTCGGCACCGCCAAACCGATCTGACTGACTGGATCGGGCGGCGTGAGCACGGCGGCGGCGATGAAGGTCAAAACGACTGCATATTTGCGTTTGCTCTTCAGCCCGGCCTCGGAAACCAGCCCGGCGCGGGCGAGCAGCGAGATCACGACCGGCATCTGGAAGACGAGCCCAAAGGCGAAGATCAGCGTCATGATCAGGCCGAGATACTCAGAAACCTTCGGCAGAAGTTCGATCGTCGTCACCTCGCTTCCCGTCTGCTGCATCGACAGGAAGAAGGTCATGGCCAGCGGCATCACCACGAAAAAGACCAGCGATGCGCCGAGGAAAAACAGGATCGGCGTTGCAACGAGAAACGGCAAGAAGGCCTGCCGCTCATTTCTGTAGAGCCCTGGAGCCACAAATTTGTAGATCTGCGAGGCGATCACCGGGAATGCCACGAACAAGGCCGTGAACAGCGCGATCTTCAACTGCGCGAAGAAATATTCCTGCGGAGCGGTGAAGATGAGCTTCAGGTTCTGGTCTTCCCCGGCGGCACGTTCATAGGGGATGACAAGGATCTGAAAGATCCGGTCCGCAAAGATGAAGGCGATAACGAACACGATCGCGACGGCGATCAGGGCCTTGATCAGCCGTTGGCGCAGTTCGATCAGGTGATCGACAAGCGGCGCGGCACTGCCATCGATATCGTCCTGGCTCATCCGTCTGCCTTCTCAGCCGTTTTGGCTGTCGCCCGAGATTTGCGCGCACCGCTCGCGCTGGTTCTCGCGGTCGTGCCGGTCTTTGTGGATTTGGGCGCTTTTGCCGTGCTTGCCTTGGCTTGTGCAGTCTTGGCAGGCGTTGTCTTGGACTTCGCAGACCGACCGGTAGACGTTGCAGACTTCGCGGATGACGCAGTGCTCCTGGCGGTGGAGTTCGATTTGCTGGCTGTTTTGGCCTTGCTTTTTGCAGCGGCACTCTTGGTCGCCGACGCCTTCTTGGCGGTGGGCTTCCCGGCGATTCTTTTGGTTGCACTTTTCTTGGCCGGCGCGGGTTTTTCAACCTTTGTGGCGGCCTGCGAATCCGATGATTTGCCATTCGCCGTGGGCTTTGGAGCGTCTGATTTGCTCGAAGCGGCCTTTGATGGATAGCTGTCCGAAAAAGAGTGCGGATCGAAATCAGCGGCCTCTTCGACAAGCTCCTTCGCGTCTGTCAGATCCTGTTTGATCGGGTTGAGATGATCTTTGATCTTGTTGGCGGGGTTGAGGTTGCGCACTTCATTGATGGTGTCTTTCACACCATCAAGCTCAGCCTCTTTAAGTGCGTCATCAAACTGGCGCTGAAAATCGCCTGCCATCGCGCGCAGCTTTTTGACGCTGCGTCCAAATGTGCGCAGCATCCCCGGCAGTTCCTTGGGGCCGACAAACAATATGGCGACCACGGCAACCACCATCATTTCGGTCCAGCCGATATCGAACAAGGCCAAACTCCGATGGCACGTATTGAATGAGCGTCACGCTACGCGCATGAGCGCGCTGCCTGCTGGCGATAGTCTGCGATCAGGATGTCGTTTTCGACTTTTCGTGAATGGTGGAATCCACCACCTTATCGCTTTTGTCGTCGATCTTTGCCGCATCTTCTTCCTTGTCGTTCAAGCCCTTCTTGAACGACGTGATGCCCTTGGCAACATCACCCATTAGGTCGGAAATTTTGCCACGACCGAATAGAAGAATAACGACGACAGCCACGATCAAGATCTGCCAAATACCGATCTGTCCCATAACGCGTGCTCCCTGTCCGCCCGCAGGCGGAAATGCCTTGATAAGTTAAAGCTAATCTAGCCCATTGTTTTGCGCGCCCGCAACACACCTTTCGTCGCGCCGTGACAATGGTTAACGCGACAAGCGTGGCTTTATTGTGGAAGGCGCAACACGCCGAAGCTCGTACTTAGGCTGCAAAGGCGAAGCTGCCATTGAGCTTTGGGTTCAGGAACACATCGCATTGGCCATTCAAAGCCTCGCTTCCAAGACTTCCGGCCGGAATTCGCACGCGAATGGGCATCTCATGGCCGTGAACGCCAATCTGGAGAATATCGTGATCCCCCGCGAAACGGGCTGAGAGCACACGACCTGTTGCGCGCGCCTGCTTGTCGAGTTCAGCGGAAATCGAAATCGCATTCACACGAATGGCCGCCACTGCAGGCGCACCGCTTGAAACCCCATTGATCGGCACCGGCCCGAGCGGAGTGACCACCCTGCCCGCTTCAACTTTGCCTTCGAAACGGTTCAGTTCGGAGAAAAACCCGGCTGCGAACAGTGTTTTGGGCCGGAAATAAAGATCGCGACCCGTACCGGCTTGCTCAACCTTGCCATCGCGCAGCAAAACGATCTGGTCCCCCATCCGCAAGGCTTCCTCGGCATCATGGGTGACAATGATGGAGGTGGCTCGCGTTTCGCGCAGAATGCCAAGCGTCTGCTCGCGCATCGTGTCTCGCAACCGAGAGTCGAGGCCTGAAAAGGGTTCATCCATCAGCAACACGCCCGGACGCGGCGCCAATGCGCGGGCCAGAGCGACGCGCTGCTGCTCGCCGCCCGATAGCTGATGCGGATAGGAATCGAAGCGATGATCAAGCCCCACCCGCTGCAACATATGTCTTGCATGCGGGAGTCTCTGCGCCCGTCTCAAATGCGCAAGACCAAACGCTGCATTCTGCCCGATAGTCAGATGCGGAAACAGAGCATAATCCTGAAAAACGATCCCGATGCCCCGATGCTCCGGCTGAACAAATCGTGACGGCCCGCAAAGCTCTTTGCTGTCTTTCAGCACACGTCCTTCACTGGGCCGCTCCATCCCCGCCGCGATGCGCAGCAGGGTCGATTTTCCCGAACCGGAGGGACCGAGCAAACAGGTTACCGAACCGGAAGGGGCAAAGATCGACACGCCTTTGACAATTTCGGCGTCACCCACCTTAAAGCCGACTTCCTCAAAGGTCAGATCGGACGCAATGGACACGCCCGCCGTATTGGGCGTTCCCCAGTCTTCGTCATTCTTGATTTTGAGGGCAGCATCGCTCATCGGCGGTCCTTGTAACCACATCGCCGGTTCGGTCAATCGCAACTGGCAGCAGCGCCGCGCGAAACAGGGTCACAGCCTCTCGATGGCCACCCTGGTGTCATGCAAAGCGGCGCCACCATGGGGTGCAACACTGTCAGCACTCGTTAAAGTGTTGATGCCACAGCCATTCTCATGGGCATCATTGCGATGAAGACCTTCCGCAATCAGCACGCCAGGTTGCACACCATCAAACAGGGTCACGTGAAGGATTACACGGCCACGTTCGTTTGAAAGGGCAACTTTGTCATCCTGTTTTATGCCTTCGGTTCGCGCATCGCTCGGATGCATTTTGACGGTCGGACGCCCTTCCCGCCTCATGGAACCAGGCTGGCGGTTGAAGGTGGAATTCAGAAAAGACCGCGAGGGCGAAGTCGCAAGGCGGTAAGGATGTTGCTCATCCGCTTCCTCGATCACCTGCCAGTGATCGGGAAAAGTTGGAGCCGAAGCGTGTGGGCCAAGCAACCCGACCGAGTCCGGCGGACGCACGGCCCATCCCGCCGTCCAATCGGCACGGAAATGAAACTTGCCATCCGCATGCGCAAATCCGTCCACATAGTGGCTGGTTTCAAAGTCTGGTTGGCAATCGATCCAGCGGTTGTCGCGCAATTTCTCCAAAGTGCCCCGACCGCTCCTGCGCAGCATGTCATCGATTAGATCATTCTCGCTCATTCCAAAGCCGGGCTGGTCGGCAACGCCCAAACGCTTTGCCAACTCCTCAATCACAAAATGATTGGGGCGCGTTTCCCCCGGCCCCTCAACCAGTTTTGGCCCCAGCATGATGTGCTGGTGGCCGCCGCCGCGATAGATATCGTCATGCTCCACGAACATGGTGGCTGGAAGCAGCAGATCGGCCAGTTCTGCCGTTTCGGTCATGAATTGCTCATGCACGATCGTGAACAGATCATCACGCCCAAAACCTCGCTTCACCAACGTCTGTTCCGGCGCGATACAGACCGGATTGGTGTTTTGGACAAACAACGCGGTTACCGGTGGCCCATGCTGCAAAGCTTCCCGGTCACCTGTCAGCACCCTGCCGATCTTCGACTGATCGAGCCAGCGCACGCGCTCATCCGCCAGATGCGCACCCTGAATCGTACTGCCATCGAGAGCAAAAATCTGCGAATTGGTGTGAAAGGCGCCGCCGCCTTCATATTGCCAGGCTCCGAGCACAGCTGCGATGCAGCTTGCCGCATGCATGTTGGTCGCCCCGTTGCGGCTGCGCGTGAAGCCATAGCCAAGCCGAAAAAAGCTGCGCGGCCTTTCCCACAACAGAGCCGCGAAGGCTTCAATCTGATCGATCGAAAGCCCTGTTATCTGCGCAGCCCATTGCGGGGCGCGCGTCTCAAGATGGTCTTCGAGCCCGGCGGGGTCATCGGTGAACTTCTCCAGATAGTCCCGATCCGCAGCACCATCGCGAAACAGGCAATGCATCACAGCGCAAGCCAACGCACCGTCTGTGCCGGGCCTCAGACACAGGCCGAGATCAGCCTGCTTCATCGTGTCGTTCTCATAGATATCGATGACCACAATCTTGGCACCGCGGTTCTTGCGCGCCTTCACGGCATGGGTCATCACATTGACTTGGGTGGCAACGGCGTTCGTGCCCCAGATCACCACGCAGTCAGACACCGCCATCTCGCGCGGGTCCGGGCCGCGCAAAGCGCCCGTTCCGGCAGCATACCCCGCATAGGCTGGCGACACGCAGATCGTGTCAAACTGGTTCGAATAGCGCTTCGCATGGCGCAATCGGTGAATGGAATCGCGCTGCACCAGCCCCATCGTTCCGGCATAGAAATAGGGCCAGATCGTTTCGGAGCCGAATTCCGCCTCCGCTGCGAGCAGTTTCTCGGCGGCCAGGTCGAGCGCTGCGTCCCATGAAATGGAAGCCCATTCCCCTTCGCCCTTCGCTCCGCGTCGCACCTTGGGGTGCAGAAGCCGCTCGGGATGGTTCACGCGCTCTGCATAGCGGGCGACCTTCGCGCAAATCACGCCATCTGTGTAGCTGTTGGCCCTTGCGCCCCGCACTTTCCCGATGGCGCCACCCTCGATCACCTGCACTTCCAACGCGCAGGTGGATGGGCAGTCATGCGGACAAGCACTCGATTGCCAGTCAATTTGTACGGCTTTGTTCAACTCATCCACCATCCCAAACGGTCAGAATGCCTGCGCAATATTGACCCGCCATGACGGGTGGCGCAATGATATACACACATTGAGGTTTCGGGTTCAGTCAAATGTCGCAGGCCGTAATGAAGACTGTTGTGGCGCTCTTTTTTGCGTCTCTCGCCTCGCTGATCGTGGCGAAAGCATCTGCTGCGTTGATCGACCCGCTTATCCGCTTTCCATCCTTTCCCCAGTGCCATGATGCGAAAGTGCTGAAACAGGTCATCAAACGCTTCAACTGGGCAGAAGATGAAACCTGGAAGCGTGGTTTTCATCTGACCGAGATCCGGCGCGCGCGGGAACGCACCGTTTTGGGCGAAAGCGACTTTGCTGAACGCCACGTCACGGACGACTATTTCGACACGCCGATGAGTGAGCGACTCATTCCGCGCCGCTATTGCCGGGGGCACGCCATTCTCACCAATGGCAAGCATCCCACGCTGTTTTATCTTATCGAGGGCGGCCAAGGGCTGGCAGGAACCAGCTACAATGTTGAGTTTTGCCTCGCTGGCTACGACAGATGGCGGGAATTTGACGGGTCTTGCCGCGCCATCAACTACTGAAACCTCACCATTCAAGAGGAGAACTCCCATGAAGCTGCTGTCCGCGGCCGCATCCCCTTTTGTCGCGAAAGCGGCCATGGCGCTTCGCTTTGCCGGGCTCGACTTTCAGATTGTCAGCGTTGATGCAACCAATGGCGATCCGGCGCTCGACGAAGCCAATCCTCTGTCGAAGATTCCCTGTCTGGTTCTTGATGACGGAACAGGTCTGTTCGACAGCCGCTCCATCACCCGCTACGGTGACCGGATTTCCGGCGGCAAGCTGTTCCCGGTTCCAGATCCTGACCGCATGATTGCGGAGCGCATGGAGGCCCTGAGTGACGGGATCTGCGATTGTGCTGTGGGCATCATGTATGAGGGTCGTTTCCGCCCGGGTGACATCGTGCACCAGCCCTGGATCGACAGGCTTTGGGGCAAAGCTGAACGCGGTCTCGACGAAGCCGCATCTGACCTGCCTCCATTGGGCGCCGACCTCCATGCGGGTTCTATCGCGCTCGCCGCAACGCTGGGCTATCTTGAATTGAGATTTGCCGGAAAATGGGAGAACGGGCGCGATCGTCTCGTCAGTTTCGCTGCTGACTTCGCCAAAGCGCATCCGGAACTAGCAGAACTGTTGCCGCGCGCTTGACTTCATGCCACGCCGCTCCACATGGGGTGGCAATGCTCTGCGGGACAACACGTTGAATGGCGGTCTACTTTCTCTTGGCCGGTGGCCTCGGCCTGCTCTTTTTGGGCGGGGACTGGCTGGTCCGTGGGGCCGTTGGTCTAGCCGACAAGCTTGCAATTCCTGCAATCATCATCGGGCTCACTATCGTTGCGCTGGGCACGTCCGCACCTGAGTTGGTCATTTCGATAGATGCCGCATGGCAGGGCTTTGGCGGACTCGCCGTCGGCAACGTTGTCGGTTCCAACATTGCCAATGTTCTGCTGGTTCTGGGCATTCCCGCCATGATCGCACCCATCGTCAGCCCCAAGAACGATGTCAAGACCACATCCTTTTTTTTGGTCGGATTGACCGCCATGTTCATGGTGATGATGTGGAATGGCCCCATCGACTGGATGGACGGGCTTGCACTGGTTACTTGTCTCGTCGCCTTTCTGGGCTTGCAATACTACAAAATCCAGATCGCCAAACGCGGCACGGCCGAAGCGTTCGAGGAAGAAGTCGACAACGTGCCGACCCGCGGCTCGATGATTGCGGCCCTGATGATCGGTGGTTTGATCGCCTTGCCCATCGGCGCCCAGGTAACGGTTGATGCCGCTGTTGAGATCGCCAAGAAATGGTCGGTGTCCGAAGACGTTATCGGTCTCACCGTCGTCGCCATCGGCACTTCATTGCCGGAGCTTGCGACAGGCATCATGGCAACGCGCAATCAGTCATCCTCCGTGGCAATCGGCAATGTGATCGGCTCAAACCTGTTCAACATTGCAGCCATTATGGGCATCACCACGCTCGTCGCGACCGTTGAAGCCGGTTCTCACATTGTCAGTTTCGACATGTGGGTCATGGCTGCGGTGACCGGGTTCCTTCTCATTGTGGTCCTTGCGGGCGTGACCATTGGACGCTTGCTGGGTCTGCTTCTGACGACCGCCTATCTGTGCTATGTCGTCGCGACCGTTGCCATGTAGAGACTACCCATGGGCCTTCCCAAAACCGTACTTGTTACCGGCGGTGCACAACGCGTCGGACGTTCCATTTGCCTTGCCATGGCCGAAGCAGGCTACGCCGTTGCCGTGCACTTCAATTCCTCGCAAGGAGCCGCAGACGAACTGGTGGCGCAGATTGATGCCAATGGCGGCCGCGCCGCCTCTGTCGGGGCCAATCTGGCCAATACCGAAGCCGTGCGCGCACTAATGGGCAAGGCCACAGACGCACTTGGGACCATCGGCATTCTCGTCAACAATGCTTCGACTTTCGTAGATGATGGATTTGATGTGTCCGATGAAGCCAAATGGGACACACATTTTGCCGTTCACGTGAAGTCACCCGCCGTACTGACGTCCGCTCTGTACGAGCAATTGCCGGATGATGCAGAAGGTCTGGTCGTCAACATCATCGATCAGCGTGTTTTGAAGGTGACGCCGAAATTTCCCTCTTACACGCTGTCAAAAAGCGCGTTGTGGACAGCCACCCGCACCATGGCGCAGGCCTTCGGGCCCAAATTGCGGGTCAATGCCATCGGCCCCGGCCCCACTTTGCCGAGCTCCCGTCAAAGCCAGGAGAGTTTTCAGCAGCAGGTTGATGCAACGATCCTGAAGCGAACGCCCGATCTCGGCGAATTCGCCAAAACGATCCTGTATTTCGCTGAAGCACGATCCGTAACCGGGCAGATGATTGCGCTCGATTCCGGGCAACATTTGGCTTGGGAAACACCCGATCATCTGGCCCAAGAATAGAACCGCGACGCAACGGCTCCTATAATGGAGCCATGAGCGATTCACCCGAAAAGCAGGCTGTCGAAGACAAGCCGGAGCGCGCCAAACCGCGCGATTCCGGCGATGTGATGTGGGAAGACATCACCGAGGCTCACAAGCCGGACTCGGCCGGAAAGATCGGGGCCGAGCTGATCGCCGATCTGGCGCGCCGACTGCCAAGCAAACCCGGCGTTTACCGCATGATGAACCGTGCCGGTGACGTCCTGTATGTCGGCAAAGCCAAAAACCTGAAGAACCGCGTACAAAATTACGCGCGTGGTGTCGGCCATGGCGGCAATCGTACGGCGCGCATGATCGTCGAAACGGCCCATATGGAGTTCGTGGTCACCCATACAGAGATGGAAGCGCTGCTGCTGGAGGCCAATCTCATCAAGCGGTTGCGCCCGCGCTTCAACGTGCTGATGCGCGATGATAAATCGTTCCCCTACATCCTTCTGACCACTGATCACGAGGCGCCCGGCCTATTCAAACATCGCGGTGCTCGCTCGCGAAAGGGCGCCTATTTCGGACCGTTTGCGTCGGCAGGCGCCGTCAACACAACAATCAACGCCTTGCAACGTATCTTTCAAGTCCGAACCTGCACCGATAGCTTCTTTGCAAACCGGACGCGCCCCTGCCTGCTGCACCAGATCAAGCGATGCGCCGGCCCCTGCACCGGCGAAGTCTCTCCGCAAGCCTATGGCGATCTTGTCAAACAGGCCCGCGACTTCCTGTCTGGAAAGTCCAGCGAGTTGAAAGCGCACTATTCCCAGCGCATGCAGGAAGCATCGCAGGACCTCGATTTCGAAACCGCCGCCTTGTACCGTGACCGGCTTTCCGCCCTGTCGCATGTTCAAAGCCATCAGGGCATCAATCCCCAGACATTTCTGGAAGCTGACGTGTTTGCCGTTCACAGCGAAGGCGGGCAATTCTGCATTCAGGTGTTCTTCTTTCGCACCGGGCAAAACTGGGGCAATCGCGCCTATTTTCCGCGCGCCGACAAGAGTTTTGATGAAGCGGAAGTTCTGGAGGCCTTCGTCTCCCAGTTTTATGACGACAAACCTATTCCAAAGCTGGTCCTCTTGTCGCATGCAATCGCGCAGGCTGTGCTTTTGGGTGAAGCGCTTTCCGCAAAGGCCGGCCGAAAGGTTGAGATCAACCGACCGCAGCGCGGCGAGAAGCGCGACATCGTCGCGGAAGTTTCCAGAAACGCCCGAGAAGCCCTTGGGCGTCGTCTTGCAGAAAGCGCCACCCAGACAAAGCTGCTTAGAGGCGTTCAGGAGGTCTTTGATCTCGACGCCCCTCCCCGACGCATCGAGGTCTATGACAACTCCCACATTATGGGGTCAGATGCCGTCGGCGCCATGATCGTTGCCGGGCCGGAGGGCTTCGCCAAGAACCAGTATCGCAAATTCAACATCAAGAGTAGCGACATAACGCCGGGCGACGACTTCGGCATGATGAAAGAAGTGTTCACCCGCCGCTTCTCCCGGCTCAAGAAAGAGCATGGTTCACGGCCCGAGGATATCGGTGACCATGATGCCATGCCGCCCTGGCCGGATCTCGTCTTGATCGACGGCGGCGCCGGGCAATTGTCCGCAGTGCGTCAGATCATGGCGGAGTTGAACATCGAAGACGAGGTGACGTTGGTCGGTGTCGCGAAAGGCGTTGAGCGCGACGCCGGGCGCGAGCGGTTCCACATGGTGGGCCGGAAAGACTTTTCCTTGCCCGCACGCGACCCCACGCTCTACTTTTTGCAAAGGCTGCGCGACGAGGCGCATCGCTTTGCAATCGGCACACATCGCAGCAAGCGCAAGAAATCCATGGCCAAGAGCCCGCTGGATGAGATTCCCGGCATTGGTCCGACGCGAAAGCGCGCCATTCTGCACCATTTTGGCTCAGCCAAGGCGACCAGCCGCGCCGCAGTGGAAGATTTGAAAAAGGTCGAAGGCGTGTCCGACGCCATGGCGCAAACCATCTATGATCATTTCCAGAAGAGTTGAGACCTGATCCTATCCCGTCAGTACCAAACCGGCTGTGACAAGCGTGTAGCCGCAAAAAATCACCAGCGAGCAGAACACGGCGAATGACCCGAGATCCTTGGTGTGCTTGCCAAAGGCACTGATTTCCGGAGACGTCCGATCAACGATCAGTTCAATGGCCGTATTGATAGCCTCCACCATGAGAAGCCACACAAAAAGGCCAACCAGAACAGCCCATTGCCAGAAGGCCACGCCGCAGACTGCAAACAGGGCCACAGCAGCCAGAAAGAGTACGATCTCGAGCCGCGCTGCCTCTTCTTTGAGCAAAAATCGCAATCCGGCCATGGAATATCCGAAAGCCGCGACGACATGGGCCAGCCCCTTTTCTTCCATACCTTCCTTTTCCAGAGGTTCCATTGGACGGCTCCAAGCACCAAAACGTCGCAACAACGCGTTTCAGTTACGTTTCGCAAGGCAGACCTGTTGAATCAAGCGAAGGGATAGGGTTTGAGTGGAAGCATGAGCGACGCCACCAAACCCAAACGCAACGCGGGGCCATGGAGCCTGCCCAATCTGCTCACCTATGTGCGCATTCTGGTCGTTCCGCTGGTGGTGTTGTGTTTCGATCTGGAAGAACGGGGAAAGTCGACTGATCTCGCACGCTGGTCTGCGCTCGGTCTTTTTATCTTCGCCAGTATTACGGACTTCTTCGACGGCTATTTCGCCCGTGCATGGCAGCAAACATCTTCGCTTGGCCGAATGCTCGACCCGATTGCCGACAAACTTCTCGTCTCAGCATGTCTGCTGTTGCTCGCAGCTGATGGCACCATTGCGGGTTGGTCCATTTGGGCCGCAATCGTTATTTTGAGTCGCGAGATTCTGGTGTCAGGCCTGCGTGAATATCTGGCTGAGTTGAAAGTCGCAGTGCCCGTGACACAATTGTCCAAATGGAAGACGGCGGTGCAAATGGTGGCGATCGGCTTTCTGCTCGCCGGCCCTGCGGGCGATCAGGTTTTTCCATATTGCACCGATCTTGGGCTGGTTCTGCTGTGGATCGCCGCCGTCATAACCATGATCACAGGGTGGGATTACTTTCGCGCCGGCATCAAGCACATGGAGGTCTAGCCCGTGGCAGACGCGCCGATTGAGAGAAAGCTGCTCTATTTCGCCTGGATTCGTGAACGAGTGGGCATCGAGCAGGAATATGTAGCGCTGCCCGGTTCGGTTTCGACGGTCAGCGACCTTTTGGATTGGCTGAAAGGGCGCGGAGAAGAGTTCGCACACGCATTCGAGTTCTCCAACGTCATCCGCGTTGCGCTGGATCAGGACCATGCCGACCACGATGATCTGATTGGCGATGCGCGCGAAATCGCGATTTTTCCGCCCATGACGGGCGGATAAGGCGTGCCGTGCTGAAGGTTCGCGTTCAGGAGGACGACTTCGACACCACAACCGAAGTTGCCGCACTCACCCATGGGCGCACCGACATCGGTGCGGTTGCGACATTCACCGGCCTTTGTCGCGGCGAGGGCGAAACGCTTTCGGCATTGGAACTGGAGCACTACCCAGGCATGGCGGCCAAACAAATCGAAACCGCCGCAAAGGCCGCGATGGAGCGTTGGCCGATAGACGGCATGACCATCATTCACCGCCATGGACGCATTGAGCCGGGCGAGCAGATCGTGCTGGTCATCGCTGCAAGCCGCCATCGCGATGCTGCCTTTGATGGCGCACGCTATGTGATGGACTTTCTGAAAACCGACGCGCCTTTCTGGAAAAAGGAACGTCGTGTCGATGGCACCGATGCTGGCTGGGTAGAGGCCAAAGAGGCCGATGACAAAGCCAGGGAGCGTTGGTCAAACGCTCCCTGAACCACCGCTATCAGGCCGCCTTTGCCATACGGCGACGCATATCCGGCGGCACAGCCTCATCGGTGAGGCTTTCGATGGCTTCCTGCAATGACATCACCTTTTGATGTTTTGAGCCAAGGCGGCGAATGCTCACCGTCCCTTCCTCAGCCTCGCGCGCGCCAACCGCAATGATGGCTGGTACTTTGGTCAGGGAATGCTCACGCACCTTGTAATTGATCTTCTCATTGCGAAAATCGGTTTCGACGCGCAGCCCGGCTGATTTCAGCGCCGCTGCAACCTTTTCGCCATAAGGGTCGGCCTCGCTGGTGATCGTCGCAACGACCGCCTGCACCGGCGCCATCCACAGCGGGAAGTGGCCAGCATAACTCTCGATCAGGATGCCCAGAAACCGCTCCATGGACCCGCAAATGGCGCGATGCACCATGACCGGTTCCTGCTTGTCCGAGTTTGCATCAATGTAGAACGCGCCGAACCGCTCCGGCAGTGCGAAATCCACCTGCGTAGTTCCGCATTGCCAGTCGCGCCCAATCGCATCGCGCAGAACATATTCGAACTTCGGCCCGTAAAAGGCGCCCTCGCCCGGATTGATCTCGGTGCGAATGCGGCCTTCCGATTCTTGTTCGATCTTGTCCAGAACGTTCGACATGATCGCCTCCGCCCGATCCCAGCCCTCTTCGCTGCCAACGCGTTTTTCGGGCCGTGTCGAGAGTTTTACGACGATGTCGCCGAAACCGAAATCGGAATAGGTCGTCAGGATTAGATCGTTGATGCGCAGGCATTCCGCTTCAAGCTGCTCCGGCGTGCAGAAAACATGGGCATCATCCTGCGTAAAGCCGCGCACGCGCATCAAGCCATGCAATGCGCCCGACGGTTCATAGCGATGTACGTTTCCAAATTCTGCCATTTTTACTGGCAGTTCCCGGTAAGACCTCAACCCATTTTTGAAGATCTGGACATGGCCAGGGCAATTCATGGGCTTGATCGCAAATTGCCGCTCATCCTCCGTCACGGTGGTAAACATATTTTCGCGATACCAGCCCCAATGGCCGGACTGTTCCCACAAGGCCTTGTCGAGGATTTGCGGCGCGTTCACCTCGTCATAGCCATGCTCTTCAATGCGGCGGCGCATATAGGAAACGAGCTGTTGAAAGACCTTCCAGCCCTTGGCGTGCCAGAAGACAACACCCGGACCCTCTTCCTGAAAATGGAACAGGTCCATCTCGCGCCCAAGCTTGCGGTGATCGCGCTTCTGCGCCTCTTCAAGCCGCGTGAGATAGGCCTTCAGCTGTTTTTCGTCAGCCCATGCCGTACCATATATGCGGGACAGCATCGCGTTTTCGCTGTCGCCACGCCAATAGGCTCCGGCCACATTCATCAGCTTGAACGCGCTGCCAATCTGACCCGTTGAGGCGCCATGGGGGCCACGGCACAGATCGAGCCACTCGCCCTGCTTGTAGATTTTCAGATCATCGCCTTCGGGAATCGCATCAATCAGTTCCAGCTTGTAGTCCTCGCCGATATGCGAGAAATGCGCCTTGGCCTCCTCGCGCGACCACAACTCCTTCGTGAAGGGATCATTGCGCGCGATGATCTGGCGCATCTTCTTTTCGATCGCCTCCAGATCTTCCGGCGTGAAGGGTTCGGCGCGGTCAAAATCGTAGTAGAAGCCGTTCTCGATGACCGGTCCGATCGTCACTTTCGTGTCCGGCCAGATGTCCTGCACTGCCTCCGCCATCACATGTGCGCAGTCGTGACGAATGAGTTCCAATGCGCGCTCATCGTCCCGCGTTACGATTTCGACGGAACCTGATCGCGAAATCGGGTCGGCAAGATCGCACAACTCGCCATCAAGCGCATAAGCCATGGCCTTCTTGGCCAGCGACTTCGAGATGCCTTGCGCAATCTCTGCCCCGGTCGTGCCGGATGCGACCGCGCGCACGCTGCCATCTGGAAACGATAGTTCAACATTCTGGGGGGCGGCTTCGGCCATGGCGATTCTCCTATCCAGTCCCGCAAACCAAGCGGGTGGGTCGTTTCTAGTTCGCCATTTAGGTGAACGGCTTTCTGGCGTCAAACCCGCCAGGCGCGTCAGCGACCGAAAGCGACCGGCTGCATCATTTACGGCATTTTAAGCGCGATGCGCGAGATTGAGGCAAAGTGCTCAAGAACCGAGAAAGCAAAGCGGATGATGCAGCTTGTCGCGAAAATACTGGCCAGCCTGGCTGTTGTAAGTGCGGCGGTTCTGTTCGCTGCGGCCGTTGATCTTGCCGGTCTCGGCCTTGGCGACACGCTGGGAATCCTGGCAGCGATTCCTTTGCTGCTTTTCGTGGTTGGGTCGCTTGCACACATTTTTCTGAGTGGCGGTGGTGCGGCCGCTGTTGCGTCTGATGCCGGAGACGACATCACGGCCAAGATCGAGGATGTGCGGACCAAGCTGGGCACGCGCATCTCCAATCTGCAGGGCGCCGTTGATGGCCTGAGTGGCCAGGATCGCGACACGCTGCTGGCAGAAAACCAGCAGCTGAAAGAACAGTTGGAAGCCATCGAACAGGCAGAACGCGACAAAGTGATGGCTGAAATGGACAGCTTAAAGGAGCGCAACGAATTGCTTGAAGAGAAGATCAAGCAATGGGCGATTCAAAGCGTCGATGAGGCCATGGCGCCCAAAGCAGCGGCTGAACAGCCTCAACAACCTGCCGCAGCGTGAGTTTGAGCCAAGATTGACGCTACCCTGAGCTCTTGCCAGAGCGTTTGGCGCGCCTCAGATCACGCTTTGCATACCAGACACGGGTCCAATAGGCCTTGATCTCCCGCTTTGTCATGCGGCTGAAATCCGGCCGTTTCAAGCCGGCATCATAGATCGCACCGGGTTCACGGATTTCGGTTTCGTGCTTTGCCGGTGGGGCCGTTTTGGCTTCGGTTTTGACCTTCGTTTTCACCGGTTTCGCAGACGTTTCGGAAGGAGAACTCTTCGGTTTCGCGGCTGGCTCTTTGCGCGTGGGCGCGTCGGCTTTCTCAACCGGTGGAGCCTTGACCACGGGATCAGCGACAGCAGCCTTGGCAATGCGGACTTGTGCCTTTTGCACCTTCGCTTTGCCGCGCTCTTCAGGCGGCACCTGCCCACGCTTCGCATACCAGACACGGCGCCAGTAGGCGTCCTGCTGTTTGCGGCTCATGCGGCTGAAATCAGGCCGCAAAAGCCCATGATCGTAGATTTTTTTTTGCCCGATGCGACCGGGATCTCCGCTTTTGCGGCGGCAGGTTCCACGCTTGGCTTTGCAAGTTTTGCGCGTTTCTTAGGCGTCTGTGTAGGACGCGCTGGTGCCGCAGCGACAACCATCGCCTTGGCCTTGCGCCGGGACTTTCGTATGGCCGGTTCAGAGCGGCTTGCCGCCACGAGCGGCTGGTAAGAGCGACCGCAACTTTTGAGCGCCTTGCGATAGGTGGAAAGCTGGCTCGGCTGCACCGGCATGTAGTCGAGGCAAATGGATTTTGTAACGGCATGATCCCAGGCTGCTGCGGTGCAATACAACCCCGTCCCGTCACCACGGATCGAGAACCGCACACCTTCCGCCCCATGACGGTCATCATCAAACTGCGCCGCAAGCCCGTTGAGAATAGCCATGCGCTTGGCCGCGGCGCGCGGCTTCATGACCCTCGTTTGAACATGGGTCGCGGTGATGGGCACGATTTCCAGCGCTGCCAGCTTCGGCCTCTCATGGCCATCTGCAACGAGATGCGCCCGCGCAATGATGCTGTAGTCGCGACAACCGCCCTTGCCAGCCATATTGGCCGTGCCCTGATGCAGAAAGTTGCCCAGACCGTAGAGGATCAGCCGCCCATCATTGATCTCCACCCCGCGCGTGACATGCGCATGGTGGCCAATTACCAGATCCACATCCCCTTGCTTCAACATGGTTGAGCGGATCGCCTTGATCTCACCCGCTCCCGTGCGGATGTAGCGCTCCGGCCCGCGATGGACGGACAGAATGCGATAATCAGCCTTTGCGGTTTTGAGATTATGCATCAGCAACGAAACATCTTCATTGTGATTGATGCCCAATTGGCCTGGTCGCTTGGTCGAAGCACGCGGTGGCCCGCCATAGGACGCGCCAATGCCGATGGCCCCAAAGGCAAACTTCGTACCTTCGACCTCGAATGTGGGCGCGTGCGCCGCCTGCCAACGATCATGCCCGATACCCGCATGGGCAAGCAGGCCGTGCCGCGTCAACTCATTCGCGTGACGGACGGAATCGCGAATGCCCTGGGCTCCAAAGTCGAAGGAATGGTTGTTGGCCATCGAAAACAGATTGAACCCGACATTCACCAGATGCCGGGCACCGTTTGGATGGGTGACAAAGTTGAAAGCCTTGGGAACGCGCCTAAGCCGAACATTTGCAGAGATGACGGATTCCATATTGGCGAAATTGATGTCGCCATTGATATGCGGCGCAATGTGCCGGGTTGTCTGCTCCCAACTCAGCCAACGACCATGTTTTGCGACGCCATTCGGCTTGGGCGCAAAACCGTGCGGCGCATAGCCCGTATCACCGACCATAACGATGGATATGTGGCGGGTTTCACCTGTGGCAGCCATTGCAGGAGCCGCCTGAGCGGTCTGCGTGGCCACGGAAACGTCAGGCTTCGGGGTGGGGTTGGCATCGGCCGACCCGGCCAATATCAGCGAAAATGTGCCGATCAGGCACTGTATTGCTGTCGACTTCCACATATATTCCCCCGCTGTATCAGATCGATACGGGAGACTTTACTTGTGAAATTCGTTTGGAATTGCACCCAATACTCTCCACGCCAAAAACTCCATAGCATTGATAAGGCAAATGCGGGTTCAGAAATGCTTGTTTGGTAAACGGCTATCGCAACGCCGCGCATGCTCAATCCGGAACCGGGTCGTGACCGCTGGTCGCACCCAGTCGTTTGAAGGGGCCGCAGCGAGCGATGCGCTTTGCTCCCAGCCAACTGCCGCGCAAAAGCCCGTGTCGAGCGATCGCTTCATAGGCATATTCCGAGCAGGTGGGGATGTGCCTGCAACCGTGGCCGATAAAGCCGGAAAGCGTGAGCTGGTACAGGCGGATCAGCGCTGTTCCGAGGAGCCGCGGCGGAGTGCGCGGCCATGGCCCTTCATAGTTTCGGGTCCGCCGCACGGCCCGTTTCTCAGGCAACGCTTGGCCTTGATGTCGCGAGAGCCTGTTCCGCCGCTTCGACAACAGCATCAAAGGCAAGCATGGTGGAAGCGTGTCTGGGGCGATAGTCTCGAACCGGCTCCAGAAATTTCAGCTCTTCAAAGCGTCCCGTTGGTGCCGGGCCATTGTCCTTCAACATGGATCGCAATTGCTGACGTGCAGTGCGCAGCTCCTCGACATCCGCTCCAACAACATTGGCCGCAAGGATGGACGCCGAGGCCTGTCCCAAGGCGCAAGCCTTCACGTCCTGTGCAAAGTCTTCCACCTTGTCGCCATTCATAACAACATCAACGATCACGGTCGATCCGCACAGTTTTGAATGCGCCTTGGCCGACCCATCTGGCGAACCGAGCCTGCCAATGCCGCCAATATTACCGGCATAGTCCAGAATTTTGCTGTTATAGATGGCGTCGATGCTCATGCGGCCTGGTCCTGAGTCTCGTCCAAATTGCCACAGCCCTGCGGCTTGGCAGCGGAACATCAGCGCCTATATAGTGCAGTCTCGGGCGCAGTTCCAACAAGGACATATGCTGAAACTCTAAACGGTCACCGTGCCGCAAGGCCCCGGAACCCATTTCAAGCCGCAGCGCCCGATCCGCGTTCGTGTAGAACCAAAGGCTTGGCTGGTTCGACGGTTCTCGAAACCGACCGCAAGCACTGGAAAATACTGCATGAGCGATACACTCGACAATTCTCCTCTCGCCGACACCAAAAAGATGCTGCGCACGATCGACAAACGCCCTTCGCGCAAGGAAGCGGAAGAAGCCGTGCGCACTCTCCTGCGTTGGGCCGGCGAAGATCCCGAACGCGAAGGGCTTCTCGACACCCCTGCCCGCGTCGCCAAAGCCTATGGCGAGTTGTTTTCAGGTTACTGGGACGATGAAAGCGCCATTCTTGGCAGAACCTTCGAAGAGGTTGCGGGCTACAACGACATGGTCGTTGTTCGCGACATAGCGTTCCATTCTCACTGCGAGCACCATATGGTGCCGATCATCGGCAAGGCACATGTTGGTTATCTGCCCGACGGTCGCGTACTTGGCTTGTCGAAGATTGCACGCGTGGTGGAGATGTTCGCCCGTCGCTTGCAGACGCAGGAGAGCATCACCGCTCAGGTCGCGCACACAATTCAGGACCAATTGCAGCCACGTGGCGTTGCTGTGCTCATTGAAGCCGAACATATGTGCATGGCAATGCGTGGCATCCGCAAGCAGGGTTCAACAACGCTGACCAGCACCTATACGGGCGAGTTCAAGGACGACCCCGAACAGCAGGCGCAGTTTCAGACCTATATTCGCAATCAGAACAGCTGAGGCCGCACGCGGCGGCGCCAGCTACCAGATCGGCTGTCGGGGCCATGTCCAATCACGATCACGCTGGCGAGGAATCCACGGACTTCCGGCCAAAATTTTCAACTGACGGACTACTGACGGCAGTTGTGTCCGAAACAGGCACCGGCCTGCCGCTGATGGTTGCTCACATGAATGCAGATGCACTGGAGATGACCCTCAAAACGGGCCAGGCGCATTTCTGGAGCCGTTCGCGCCAGGAACTTTGGCACAAGGGCGCAACGTCCGGAAATGTGTTGGTGATCGATACAATCCGCACCGATTGTGACCAGGATGCGGTCTGGATGACCGTAACGGTGCAGGGAGACGGCACGGCCTGCCACACTGGGCGTAAATCCTGCTTTTATCGCGACATGCTGCGCGACGAAACCGGGACCATCTCTCTCTCGCCGCCCATCGACTCTCAGCTGTAGAAGGTCTCTCCCCACAGATAGACCAAATTTTTGCCTCGTGCCCCTCAACGTAAGGCCGCCTTAACCATACGGCCGCACACTGTTGATCATGTTGTTTTCAATGTCCCACATGGCCGACGCTCGAGGCGCAGGCGTTACACAGCAGGCGGCCAACGATGATCCTCCCATCGAGATCGAGCCCGAAACACCTACGGAGCGCGGGATTGCACTTGCATTGGGCGGTGGCGTAGCGCGGGGCTGGTCTCACATCGGTGTCTTGCAGGCCTTTGATGAGGCGGGACTGCCCATCAAAATGATTGCGGGGACTTCGATCGGTGCATTGGTCGGCGCCTGCTATTTGGCTGGAAAGCTGACGGAACTTGAGGAGTTCGCTCGTTCTCTGACGCCGCGGCGCATTCTGGGCTTTCTGGACATCAGCCTGCGCGGAACCGGGCTCATCTCCGGCTACAAATTGGCCGAGCGCATGGCGCAACATCTGGGTGATGTGCGTGTGGAGCATCTCGCACGACCCATGGTCTGCGTGGCAACACAGATCGACACCGGCCACGAAATCTGGTTGCGTAAAGGCCCGATCATTGATGCGATAAGGGCCTCCTACGCCCTGCCCGGCATTTTCGAGCCTGTCACGATTGGGCAGCGCGTTCTGGTTGACGGAGCGCTTGTAAACCCGGTTCCCGTATCAGTGTGCCGCGCTTTTGAGGCGGATGCGGTCGTGGCGGTCAATCTGTCATCGGATGTTTATGGCCGCGGCACGGTCGTGCACGACTTTGGGTCCGAGGATCGACCTGAAACCGGACACAGCGCATCAAAACGCAAGGGCAAATCTCCCAAAAATGCGATCGACAAGGCGCTGGGCGTCACTGGTGTCATGATAGAAGCCTTTAACATCATTCAGGACCGCATTGCGCGCTCCCGCTTGGCTGGTGATCCGCCGGATATTTCCATTCGCCCGGCTGTCGGCAATATCGGTCTCGCGGACTTTCACCGCGCCGGTGAGGCAATTGAGCTCGGTTACAGCGCTGTGCAACGCGAATTGCCAAGGCTGAAAGAACTGGTGAAATCTCCGCGCAGCCTGGTTTGATCAGGACGAGCTTCTGCGATCAAATGCAGAAAATCCAAGCCAACCCAAAAGAAACCCGCCCATATGGGCTTCCCAAGCGATTCCCGCCTCCCCGGGCGTCAACCAACCCGTGCCGAAAAGCCAGTTGATCGCAAACCACATGACCACGAATGTCATGATGTTGCGGTTTTTCAGAGACTCAAGAAGCGAGAACGCGGGTGCTGTTTCCACATCGGGCGCAACACCACCCGGCCTGAAAGCGAAACGAACAGCCGCGCCCATGCAAGCGGAGACGGCGGCAGAAGCGCCCACCACGGGAACATTGCCCACAGGGTGAAAGAGATAGTGAAACGCAGCGCCGGCAATCGCGCCAAAGACGAACAGAGCCGCAAACCGCAAGGCACCGAAGCGGCGGGCAACGGCGCTCCCAAAGGCCAGCAGCCAGATCGAATTGACGAGAAGATGCACCCAGTCTCCATGCAAGAATGCGTAAGTGAGCGGGCTCCAAAAGCGTGATCCGGCGGTGACGAGCTGATCAGCAGAAATCGTGTAGGAGATTGGAATGAAAGAGAAAGTCAGAAGGATATCGCGATAGAGTGCATCCGATGCCCAAGACATGATGGCGTGGATGGAGACCAGAATGGCACCCAAGCCAACGATGATCCCTGGAACGTTGAAAGCGGGCGGATTGTCGGGAACTATGTCTTGCAACGGCCTGGGTCGCGCATCGGGAAAGAGACAACTCGGTGTGCCAGACGCGGGCCGCATTCTCCACAAAAAAAACCCGGTATCGCGAAGATACCGGGCTAGAAAATTGGTGCCACTTTCCCGTCCCCCGACGGATTTGCCTCACCCTTATATCGCTGCAACCCGAATTCTGAGCAAACCCCGCTTGAGATTGCGCTCGCTGGAGATCGGGCTCCAAACAATTGGAACAAAAGCAAAGTGCCACATTAAGCGCTCATTAGCAATCATGACTGGACGGTAGGGTTAACCACTTCTTTGCAATTATCATTAAGGCGATCCTGTTTCTGGCATACAGGCTGCATCACCTCTTGGGATATGTCGGGAAGTGGATGTGCATGTGCCAGAACGGGACCAGTTCTGGTGAGGCGCTCTGCTTTCGTTTCCGAGCAGAGCGATCATGCGTCAGAAAGAAACAAAGCAACTATACGATTACTGGATGCGGCTGTTCTGGGAAACCGGAAACCAGCCCGGCATGATCGGTCAACCCATCTGGCCGCAGCGCCGAAGCGTGCACCCCTCACAATGCAGAAGTCTGCTGGGAGACATGTTCATTCTGGAGATTGTCGACGATCGTTTGATTTATCGGCTGGCCGGAACCAGGCTGTGCGCATTGCACGGTCGGGAACTGAAGGGGTTGGAATTTACCGATCCGATCCATTCTGAAGACCGGATTTCAGCCAAAAACTGGGCTATTCGCACAGGCATTGAAGGCTACATCGCAATCATGTCGAGCGCCGCTTTGGACAGTGTTGAGCGGCCCCATGCAATGGAAACAATCTTGCTGCCTCTCGCCAGCAACAGCGATCAAGCCAACCGCATTCTCGGGCTCACCGTTGACTGCGACCGCCGCATGCGAACCCGGCAGGAGTCGATTGGACCGCAAAATGTCACGAGCGTTCGCACGCTGCGGCCCTGGCAAAGCAAGTCGATTGGTTCGGCGGATTCCCAACGGTCCAGAGCCACCAGCGGATTTCAATCGCACGCCGATCTTCAAATGCTATTGAGCCAAACCAGACCGCCATCGATGATCACGCCACTCGAAGACGGCGCAGATCAGCCCCGACAGGTGCAGCATTTGCGCGTTTATCAGGGCGGTCGATCAAAATCGTAAATGATCTGCCAATTTCAACGCTCGCGGTGACGGTAAATTAACACTGTTTCGCGTATCAATCATCCGGTAGGTATCAGCTCTTGGGGTGATTGGAGTTAACATGATTGCGGCCGAGGAAGTTCACAGCCCCCCCGTCGAAGAGTCGGATAGCAGCGTGACCGTCGCCCTGTTCGGACGCTGTCTGCTGCCCGGTGGGCTGGAGTTGCCGTGCCAGATCACCCAGATTTCCCCCTACAATCTGAAAATGTTCTCCGCCAGCCAGCCCGATCGCGGCGAGCATATTATCGTCTATGTTGACCATGTTGGCCGCCTGGAAGGCCACGCAAGGGATATCGCAGGCAATGGTTTCGCGATGGACATTGATGCAACAATGCGAAAGCGTGAGCGCCTGGCGTCCCGCATAGACTGGCTGAGGGCGCACGAGCATTTCGGTGTTGAAGACGCACGCGCTCATCAGCGCATCGAGCCGAAGAACAAAAATTCGGTCATGTCGCTTGAAGACAAGCGCAACTATCCGGTCGAGATCATCGACATTTCCATCTCCGGTGCAGCCCTGTCGACGCCCGTAAAGCCCAAAATTGGCGCGGTTGTAGATCTTGCCGGCATGAAGGGTAAGGTTGTGCGCCACTTTGCCGAAGGTATCGCAATTGAGTTCCATTCTCAGCGCAAGCGCCATTCCCTGTTCAAGGATGGAAGCCAGTCCACTGCATCGGCAGCGTAGAAAAAAACGCGACCTCCCAGACAGCGCATGGCTAACAAAGTCTTGCAATAATCGCTAAAATTCGTTTCAAATCATCGGCTTATTTCTCAGCCGATGTAAAATCGTCCGTGACACATTGCCTCCCAATGATTGGGAGTTGCTTGTATGTCATCGACGAAATCCACGCTGATCGCCGCCGCATTTGCCGTTGCCTGTATGGCAACACCGAGTGCGGCCCAAGGCATCAGCCACATGAAAACTGGCAGCATCACGTCGCAGCCCATCGGACATGCGATGTTCTGCCAGCAACTGCCACAGGAATGCAGCGTCCGCAGCGCTTCCTCGAAAGCCCCCAAACTCACCCGCGAACGCTGGAACGATCTGGTTGAAGTCAACAACTTCGCCAACTTCACGATCGAGCCTGTCACAGACCAGGAAGGCTACGGTGTCGAAGAACACTGGACCTACCCCAGAACCTTCGGCGACTGTGAAGACTATGTCTTGCTGAAGCGCTTCATGCTGCTGCAACGCGGCTGGCCTGAGTCGAGCCTGCTGATCACTGTCGTAAAGCAGCCAAATGGCGACGGCCATGCTGTCCTAACAGTCCGCACCAGCCGGGCAGATTATGTGCTGGACAACCTCCAGACCAAGATTCTGCCCTGGAACAAGACCCGTTACCGCTTCCTGAAGCGTCAGTCGGATCAACACACCGGAAAGTGGGCACGCATCTACGACAACAGACGCCAAGTGGCGAGTTATTAATTGGGACCAAATTGAGGGCGAAGCTCATCTGGAACACGCACCCTCAGCACCGAATGTCCTGGTCATCCCACTCCCCGTCCCCCGACCAGGCGCCGAAGGCCGGTTCGTTCTCCAGCGGACCGGCCTTTTTGATGTCTTCAGATAGTTGCCATCTCACCATCGCTTCGCCAAACAGCCCAACATGATCGGCAAAATCGCGATTCCCCTGCTTGTGCTTCTGGCGCTCACCGCAGCCGCCATTTGGGGCGCAACGGCATGGCTTGAGGGCCAAGCCAACAAGTCAGGCTTCACCAAGGAACAGGCACTGCGGCGGATCGTGGTTGGGAACGACATTCTGGAGATCCCGGCCAATTACATCCGACGGCCCGAACAACGCGATGCGGTCACTGCGGAAACTCTCGATCTCGCTATGCTCTGGCCCGCAGGAACAGGCTATTCGGCTGACAATGCAGACCGCTTTCTGGAGGACAGCGCGACCTCTGATCTCATCTTTATGACGGTAGCGCGGCGCGAGATGGAGCTTGATATGACGCAAAGGCTCGACAGCGTGTATCAGGCACTGTTCGTCGGCGAGCCGCACGAGGCGGGGTCTGATCTCCTCATACGCCAAATTCAACGCGGCAGCGGTTATGATGATGAAGTGATCGTGGTTTCACAGGACAAGAGTTGGGTCGCCCGATGCCAGATCGAACTGCCGGGGAAGGCCGCAACCTGTCTGCGCGATATTCATGCTGGCCAAACACTGGTCGTCAGATACCGTTTCGCCAATCACTTGTTGTCGAATTGGCGCGATATCGAAGCATTGGTACGCGCCCGGCTCACCACATTTTTGAAGCCGTGATGAAAGCTCAAACCAAGGAATCGCAGCTCAGTCGGCTTCCGGCTCGAGATCGATGTCCAGAATGGCCATGTTGAAAATTTGCATGCCCTCAGCTTCTTCATCATCATCGTAAAGAACGCCAAGAAACTCATCGCCCTTATAGACTTCGGCGCTGTCTTTTTTCGTCGGTCTCTTGCGAAGTTCCACGCCTTTCGAGTTGAACATGGTCTTGATGGCCTCGTCCAACTCTTCATGAGGGGCGTCTGGAATCTCCTTGCACAGACTGTAGGACAACTCACCCTCATCGTCGTCCCTGTCGATGCGCGCAAAAAACTCTCGACCGACGACAACAAGGGCCTGATCTTCCTCCTCCGGGTGCTGGAGCACAACCATGTCAGGGGAGTTGAAGAGCCGGGAGAGGTAAGCGGTCAGCCGTTCAATTTCGGTCGATTGCATTCTTGTAGTCCAATCAGGGCCGGAGGAAGCGCCTCAAACGTAATTTTCGTCCGTTAGAATCTGATCCATGCTGCGCGAAGGCTGGGCGCATCCGGCGACACCAACCACACGGGCCGGAACGCCGGCCACCGTGCTCTTCTCCGGAACCGCCTTCAAAACCATCGCGCCGGACGCAACACGGGAGCACTTGCCGATCTCGATGTTGCCAAGAATTTTCGCACCGGCGCCGATCAAAACGCCATTGCGGACCTTGGGGTGACGATCACCGCCTTCCTTGCCCGTCCCGCCAAGCGTCACGCCCTGCATGATAGACACATCGTCGCCGATCACCGCAGTGGCCCCAACAACGACACCCGTGGCGTGATCGATGAATATGCCGCGACCGAATTTCGCATTCGGGTTGATGTCGACCTGAAATGTCTGGCTGGCACGGCTCTGCAAATAGAGCGCAAAATCCTTGCGGCCATTGTTCCAGCACCAATGCGCAAGCCGATGCGTCTGGATTGCATGAAACCCCTTGAAATACAGAATTGGCTCGATCAACCGGGTACAGGCGGGGTCCCGGTCGTAAACCGCCGCGATATCGGCACGAACAATGTCCGACCATTCGGGATCGGCATTGCGCATTTCACGAAACACGCCGCGGATCATGTCGGCAGACATTTCCGGCAGATGCAGCCGCTCGCAAATGCGGTGGATGATCGCCTCTTCAAGCGATTTGTGATTGAGCACATTGCCGAAAACGAATCCACTCATGGCGGGGTCGTTATCGATGATCGCTCTTGCCTCGTTGCGCACGGCTTCCCAAACAGGGTTCAGCTCAACGATTTCGGATGTTTTCGAGCCGGCATCCGAACTGCTTGTTTTGGCGGCCATGGTCTGCTCCCTGCCGATATTGAGGCAATTTGCGCATTCAAGTGGTGGCATATTAGATAGGATAAAGCCACCGCTGCACAATCACACCATCAGTACTTTCTGCCTGCAGGCCCCTTAATGAAAGAAATCGGCGTCCATTTGGTTAAATCCGGTGCGGTCGCGACACTGACGCTGCGCAATCCTCAAAAGCTGAACGCATTGTCGCAAAATTTGTGGGAGGCGATCCCTCGACGCGTGGCCGAAGCGGTAAACAGCGATGCGCGGGTGCTGATCGTCACCGGAGACGGCAAAAATTTCTGCGCGGGCGCCGATATCGGGGAATTCGACACGCTGCGGGCCGATCCTGAAACGGCACGGCTTTACGAGGCCGCAAATGATGCTGCCTTTGCGGCGCTTCGCAACTGCCCCCTTCCGGTGATCGCGAAGGTCCAAGGCATCTGTTTTGGCGGCGGTTTTGGCCTCGCCGCGGCCTGCGATCTCAGGATCGCGGCTGAAAATGCCCGCTTCAGCGTACCAGCCGCCAGGCTTGGTCTTGCTTATCCTGTTGAAGCCATGGCCGACATTGTCGCTTCGGTTGGCGCGCAAAATGCGAAGCATCTTCTGTTCACGGCAGAGCGTTTCAACGCCGAGCAGATGGCGGATATGGGATTTCTCAATCAGGTGGTGACCGCGGAAAGGCTTGAAGAAGTGGTCATGGACCTAGTCACACGGATTGCCGATCTTGCCCCCCTCACCCATCGCGCCACCAAGGCCGCGATTGCGGCTGCACTCGGCGGAGATATTGCGCGTGCGGAACGCCTCGGCGCGGACACATTCGATTCATCGGACTATGCCGAGGGCCGCGCCGCCTTTCGAGAAAAGCGAAAGCCCCGATTCACCGGGCGCTGACGGCTCTCAGCACATTTTCGGTCAGGAATTGCATGACCGCGCTGGCAAAAACATCGTTCTTGTCCCCGGCCACCATGTGACCGGCATCCGTCACATCGACGAATTTCGCATGCGGTACGAGTGTCTGAAACTCCTCTACAGCCTCTTGCGAGACCAATTCCGACTTCGAACCGCGAACCAGCAAGGTGGGAACGTCAATTCGCGCGGTGGCATCGAGCAGTCTTCGCTGACGCTCTTCGGCGCTGGTTTCGATGGCGCGCTTGCCGTTCACGAAGGCCGGATCCCAATGCCAGTACCAGCGGCCATCATCGCGCTGACGCAGATTTTTGCGTAAACCCTCATTGTTCCTGGGTCTGGGTCGGTTGGGCAGATAGGCCGCGATCACATCCGCCGCCTCTTCCACACTCGCAAACCCTTTCTCGACATTGCGGGTCATGAAGCCGAGAATTTTGTCCACGCCGGTTGAGGTCATGCGTGGTGTGATATCGACCAGAATGATGGCTGTGAACCACGGCTTTCCGGTTCGCCCATTCCCGTCCACTTGCGCCAACATCGCCGAGATCCCACCCATGGACGCGCCGATCAATATCGGCGCCTGCCCGGCATGCTGCTGTGTCAGTTCGTCCGCGACCACGCGCAAATCATCGCGAAAGGCAAAGGCGCTGTAGTTCTTGTCTTCTACCCAGTCGCTATCGCCATGGCCTCTCGCGTCGAGACTTAGGGCTCTCATGCCCAGCGCCGTGAACTGCTGGGCGGCGCCGCGCCAGGAATGTCGTGTCTGCCCGCCTCCATGCATGAACAAGGCTGCCGGGCGGTTCATGGCACTCTTGTTATCAGGACAAAAATCGTCGGCGATCAGACGGTTGTCTGCACTTCCGCGAAATTCCGCACGCTTTCGTTCGCTCATTCCTGCCTCAAAAACTCAATTACGCGGGCTTTGTAGGTAGGCGCGCCGGTGGCTTTCATGTGGTCAGCACCGTCTATGTCAAACCCCGCGGCATTGGGCATCAATTCCGCCAGTTCATGCGGCGATCCGGCAATCTCATCGTCCGTACCGACAGCGATGAGAACCGGTGTCGTGATGCTGCTGACGATCTGCGCGGTAATCTGCACCTGCGATTTGCGAATACAGGCGGCTAGCGCCAGACGGTCAGCGCCGACACGGTCCGCGAAGGCGCGAAATCCAAAGCCTCGCTGATCGCTGATCGTGGATGGATCGTCGGCCTCCAGTGCCTCCGCAACCGGCTCGTACCCGCCCTTATTGCCGAATATGTTGATCCCCATGCCACCGAACACGGCCCTGCGCACTCGCTCGGGCGCCCAATAGCTCAAATAGGCCGTGATGCGAGCGCCCATGGAATATCCCATGATATCGGCCTGCTGGATGCCCAGATGATCCATCAGGGCCACCGTATCGGCGGCGAAGATATCCGGTCCGTACTCTTCGGCGCGATAGAATTTCGTGCTTCCCCCATGGCCGCGATTATCAAAGGCAATGACACGGCTCGTCACCGCCGAAAGCATTTTCACCCAGCCCGTGCCAAGCCAGTTGACTTGCGCTGTCGAGGCGAAGCCGTGAATGAGCACGATCGGCGGCGCTTCAGCAATTTCACCGGGAATGTCGAAATAGAAGACATCGAGATCGCCCAAAGCGGCGAGCTGTGGTTCAACGGTCATGATTCTGCTCTGGCAGGCTTTGGCGTTCTTTTGCCCATCGCAGGAGGCTGCGCAAGTGCAACATGGTGCGCCGGAATGGCTTTGCAATGTGGAACCGAAAGGTTAAACCCGTGCCAACAGGATGAATGTTGCGAGCGCTCGCCATGGCTCATGCAGTCGTACCCCATTTTCACAACGATGCCGGAGTTCCTCAAATCAAGATCGGTGTGAAGGAGTTCATGTGCGTTGGTGCACGCGCCCCTTATGATCATCCCCACGTCTTTCTGGACATGGGCGACGAGACGGAGAAGGTCTGCCCCTATTGCTCCACGCTCTATGTGTACGAAGCGAATCTGTCAGCGACGCAAAGCGAACCAGCTGGCTGCCTGATCGAAGGCGAAGCAGCCTAGCTGTTAACCCTCGTCAACCTTAGTTCAGGCGTCCGTAGAACGTCATCCGGGCATTGGGTGACAATTCGACGCCGGGCTGGTTGTTATAAGCGAGCACCGCCAGCATGCGAACATCGTCGCTCTCATTGGGCGAAACACGATGGATCGCATTGCGTCCGCGAAACAGCACCAAAGTGCCTGGATCGAAGTGCAGTCGGTCTGCCGGCATCTTGCCGTCCAATAGTCTTTCGACGCCTTCATAATTCATTTCGCCCGCATCCGCGTTTCGCATGTTTTTCACATATTCGAAATGCGAACCGGCTCCGGGCTTCTCGATCAGCAATGTGATTGCGAAGGACGAATTGTCGAAATGCCAGCCAAGCTCCTGCCCGCGTCTCGCATAGTGAATGTTGATCGAAGACAGCGGGTCAGCATAGGGATGGAGTTGATCCTCGCCGGTCACCGCCATGATGAAGTCTCGAAACTGTTGGTTGTCATAAAGCTGGCGCAATACGGAATCAGCCGCGACATCATCATCGCAAATGCAGCCCTTCGACGAGATCACTTGGCGATTGCGCGGGTGGTCATCCGCAAGGTCGGGATCAGATGGCGACAGATAGACCGAATGGCTTTGTGTGCAGAAATAGGCCTTGTCCATTCCAGCTGCCGCCTCGGCTTGCAGTTGGGACAAGGCGTGCGGGGTCAAAAACCCGCTCAACGCCAGAACACCGTCTCGATCAAGCGTTGCACCGCATTGTTTCGTGAACTTCGGATCAGCCAGCGGCAGGTCCGTGATTTGCGCGATCGAGACCACTGAACTCGCAGCCCTATTGTGCGCCACTGGGCGGCAACAGGCCGAGTTCTTCGACATCTTCAAGCGTGAAAGCATCTTCGTCGGCATCAAGAACGTCCGAATCATCGGGCATCGGAACCACGAATGCCGCCGGCACATTGCCCTGCAAAAGCCCTGCCCCCTTTAACTCGTCCAACCCCGGAAGATCACGAATGTCTTCAAGGCCGAAATGATCCAGAAAATCCCGGGTGGTGCCATAGGTCACGGGTCGGCCGGGAGTTCTTCTGCGGCCACGCAAACGCACCCACCCGGTTTCAAGCAGGACATCAAGCGTACCCTTTGATGTGACAACGCCTCGAACTTCTTCGATCTCCGCTCTCGTGGCGGGTTGGTGATATGCAATGATTGCAAGCACTTCAAGGGCCGCCTTTGACAGGCGGCGCGTTTCAACGGCGTGCTTCTGCAAGAGGAAAGACAGATCATCCGCGGTGCGAAACGCCCAGGCGTCACCGACCCGGACAAGATTGACACCGCGATCCGAATAGGCCGCCTTGACTTGTTCAAGAAGGCTGGAAAGGTCTGCCTCCTCCGGCAGATGTTGCAAAAGCGCTGATTCCGCGACCGGTTCTGCCGATGCAAATATCATCGCCTCAACCATGCGCAGCAACTTGACCGTGTCGAGCTGGGTCTCAACATCATCGCCTGGCTCCAGAAGATGGGGAAATGGCAGAACATTGGTTTCCACGGCATTGCTCACGATTGTCTCTCCTTATTCCAGCGATTGCGGTGCGCCAGCAGCCACACCTGTTCGACGCAAATGCAGCGGCGCGAAATTTCCCGCCTGCCGCATCTCCAAACTGCCCTCGCGCACCATTTCCAGCGAGGCCGCAAAAGACGCTGCGATAACGCCAGGCCGCTCTTCCCTATCCACCAGATAGTCAACCAGGAAACTGTCCAGCCGGGTCCAGTCATCGAGGCGACCCAGCATCGAAAAGAGGATATCTCGCGCTTCGGCCAGGCTCCAGACGGACCGCGGCTCAATCGTCACATTGCTGGAAACATCAACCTGTCGGCGGGTCACATAGGCACTCAGCAGATCATGCAAACTCGCATCAAAGCGCTTGGAACGGTTGACCACCACCGGTTCTGGGGCACCGCGCGCGAAGACATCGCGCCCAAGCTGCTGCCTGCCCATAAGTCGCGCCGACGCCTCTCGCATCGCATTGAGCCGCTGAAGACGAAAACTCAGCAGCGCTGCCAATTCTTCGCCTGACGGTTCATCCTCTTCGGCATCGTCCGGCAACAATAAGCGCGACTTCAGATAGGCCAGCCATGCGGCCATCACGAGATAGTCTGCCGCAAGTTCAAGGCGAAGCTTTCGGGCTTGTTCGACGAATGAAAGATATTGCCGCGCGAGATCGAGGATCGAAATTTTGCTTAGATCGACCTTCTGATTGCGAGCCATGGTCAGCAACAAATCGAGCGGGCCCTCATATCCGGCCACATCGACGGTGAACTCCGGATCGGAGGCCGTGCGTTCGACAGCGATTGCGTCCCACAAATTGCTCATTCTACCTCTTCACCCGATTCGAATTTCGCCGGGACTGTCGAGGAAGCATATCACACACGCATGCACCGGGCTTCCATCTCATGGCAGCATGCTATCGCGTGGTCATGTCGGTGACGCGTCAATCCCCAGCTAAGTGCTGATGGGGATCTGAAAACCAGTTTGGCGTTGAGTTTGGGGCGAAGAGCGCTTGATACACCCCTTCGCAGAGGCACCGCGCGCGTTAGCGTGTCACGAAACAGTCGCCCCCCTGCGCCTTGAGCCGGTTGCACATGGTTTGTGCCTCCTGGCGCGACGAGGCTGGTATCCGAACCCGGAAGAAATTGACTCCATTGACGGTGGATCTTTGAATATCGACACCGCGACCGCCAATTATGCCTCCATAGCGTGCAACGAGCGAATTGTAGGCCTGTTGAGCGGCCTCGGCAGATCGACGCGACGATACCTGTACCCTGAACGGTGAGGCGGCTGCGGACGGGGCCAACGGATCGCTTGCACCGGACGTTCTTGCCGCGGCTGCCTGACGCGTGGTGCGCTGAGAAGGCGACTCAGACGGCTGCACCCGAGACACACGCACAGGCGCATTCGCCGGACGCCGTTTCGGTATCGTCACATTGGGCAATGGCGCCGCAGTTTGCGGAGCCTGTGCCTGTGTGTCCTGCCCTTCGGCAGAGACGGCGGCAGTCTGCTCCGCAGCGTTTGTTTGACTCTCGGCCTCAGCCGTTGCGGTAGCGTCAGTCGTGGACGTCTGATCGGACCCACCATTGACTCTGTTATCGGTATCGGTAGCGGCGTCGGCGGGCTGTCCCTGAGTTTGCTGGGGAATGCTTGCCGCCGGGGCGTCGGTCGCGGGAATGCTTGTGGTGGGCACTGCAATCGGTTCCGGGGCATTGTTGGACGTTGCCAAGGCCAGTTCAGTCTGGTTGTTCTGCTGCGGGTCGGCTGGCTGATCAGTCGGAGCACGGGCGATGATCGTTCCATCCGGTCGCACGACGACCGTTCTGACCCGACGCGGTGCCACGATCGGTCCGGGACCACCCTGTCTAGCGGCTGATCGCTCAGTGCTGTCGGAACCGGCCTGAGCATCTGTGGCTGCCTGTTCATCCACAGATGGCGTTGTGGTGACCGCAATGGGTTCTTCGGTGCTCTCGTTCAATGCTGTCTGTTGCGGCGGCGTCTCGTCTTCGCCATCGACGGCCTCGTAAACACTTTGATCCTGATTGGGCACAACCCGACCGCCACTGTCTTCGGGCTCTACCTTAACAGGCTCCTGTGACGCCAAAATCGTGACCGGCTCACCCGTCTGGGACGAAAATCCACTCCAGGCAAAATATCCACCCACGCCGATGACCAGCAGCGCCGCGGCAGCGATGGCGTATCTTTTCGGGAACCCTGTCTTTTCTTCATCGTCAGAGGTTGAGAACTCGCCATCAGTCGACGCATCGATCGCACCCGCTTCATCTGCGACGACGGTCAGTTCTGCGTCCAGTTCCCGAGAGAGGGCAGCCTCAAGATCAGCTTCCAACGCATTTTGGGTGCCGGCAGCGCCAATATCGGTTTGCCGCCCGCCTGATTTCTGCATGGCGCTGGCACCTGCAACTGCGCCAGCGACGGCAATATGCGGCAACCTGTCCCGAAGTCTGTCCGCTGAACCATCTGCCGCAGATGCGTCGTCATGCGGCAAGTCGAGCGAACGAGCGAGACCCGCCTCATGTTTTGCAAATTCTGAATCCAGTGCGAACTCGACCTCACGAACCCCGCCGACTGCATCAGTTTCGGCGCGATCCATGGAGGACTGGATGATTTCGGGCGCTTCCCATGGCATGACCGCTTCAGTCGGCATGGGAGCTTCAGAGGATGCCGCCGCATCCGATACGGATTGGGCGGCCGCAGAACTTTGCGCGCTGCTGGTAGCTCCGATCGGGTCATCGACCGGGTCCGGTTCGCCCATCAGTTGGGCGAGCTCCTTGGAAAATGTTTCAAGCGAGTCCTCGGAGGGACCCTCCTGCATGTCTGGAGCGGCAGTGGTTGGAATGTCGATTGTCGAAGCTTCGGTTGGGCGCATATCCGCCAAACCATCTGCGTCAAAATCCTGCAGCGCCTTCTCCAACTCCTCCGAAACCAGCGAGTTCAATGCGGAGTCTTCCAGCTCCGGCGAGGATGCAAACGGATCTGAGTAATCATCCGCCGGTGTCGAGCGACTGGGAGAATTGGTGTCGGCATCTTGTGTGGCACTTTGGCTGCCCTCAAGCGCGCGCTTCAGTTCATCTTCCAGATCAAATTCAAGGCGTGGGGCTTCTGAATCCTGGGTGACACGCGTCCAGGATGGAACATCGTCTCGGTTCGCCTGCTCCTCCAGCTTGTTGCGCTCTCCGACGAGACGGGCAAGCTCATGAAGGTCATCCGTATTGTCCCGCTCGATGGAGCAATGGACGATGAGCCGTGGCGGTTCGTCGCTCGCCACGCCCCCCATGAGGAAACTGTCATTGAACTCGTGCACTGTATCAGACACCCGTCCTGTCGATCCGGCGGGCCCCACCGCGCATCCATTGTTGCCCTCAATCCGCAATGCGCAGATTGGCCACTCGCCTGGCAGAGTTGCACTGGAAATGCGGCCAAAATAGCGGCCAGAACCGCTTCAGCGCATTTCCTCGGGGGCTTGAGCGCCGACAATAGAAAGCCCGGAGGCCAACACGGACGCAACAGCGTGCACGAGTGCAAGACGAGCGTGCGTCAAGCCTGCATTGTCTTGGTGAATAAAGCGTAAATCGGGTCGCTCGCGACCCGCATTCCAGTGTCCGTGCAATTCGCTCGCCAGATCATAGAGATAGAAGGCAAGTCTGTGTGGTTCATGCGTGCGCGCTGCGGTGTCGATGATGCGGGGAAATTCTGCCAGCTTGCGGATCAGGTCACGCTCACCGACATCAGTGAGCAGATCAAATCGCGCCGAGCGCAATGACGAAGGCGACACATCCAGCGAAGGCATCTCCGCAGCCGCCTGTCGCATGACGCTTTTGCAGCGGGCATGAGCATACTGAACGTAAAAGACCGGATTGTCGCGCGACTGCTCGGTCACCTTTGCGAAGTCGAAGTCCAGTGGCGCATCGTTCTTTCGGTAGAGCATCATGAAACGCACAGCGTCCCGCCCGACTTCATCGACGACATCGCGCAGCGTGACAAAATCGCCTGAACGTTTCGACATTTTCACCGGCTCGCCATCGCGAAACAGCTTTACCAGCTGCGTCAATCGAATGGTGACGCGCGCAGTGCCGCCGGAAATGGCGCGGCCAAGCGCCTCCATGCGCTTGACGTAGCCGCCATGATCGGCGCCGAGAATGAAGATCATCTCCTTGAAGCCGCGGTCGAACTTGTCCTGGAAATAGCCCACATCGGCGGCAAAATATGTGTAGTCGCCGTTTGACTTCTTCAGCGCCCTGTCCATGTCGTCGCCGACATCCGTGGACCGGAACAACAACTGTTCGCGATCCTCCCAGTCATCATCCTTGGCGCCTTTCGGTGGCGGCAGGGTGCCGATGTAGACAAGGCCAGCTTCGGTCAACCCAGCGATGGCGCGCGAGATAGCGCTGCCGCCGCCACTATGGTCATTGGTATCCTTGTGCAGGTCGCGTTCGGAGAAAAACACCTCGTGCTCAACCCCCAATGCGGCCAGATCACGCTTGATCAGGTCCATCATCGCATCGATGGCCGCTGACTTGACCGTGGGGAGCCATTGCTCGTCCGGCATGGACAGAAGGGCATCGCCGTGTTTGCGAGCAAGCTCTTGGCCCACAGGCACCAGATAATCACCCGGATAGAGCCCTTCGGGAATGGCGCCGATCTCTTCCCCCAACGCCTCCCGGTAGCGCAGAAAGGCTGACCTGGCGAGCACGTCGATCTGCCCACCAGCGTCGTTTATGTAATATTCCTTGGTGACGTCATATCCGGCAAATGCCAGCAATCGGGCAAGAACGTCGCCCACAACGGCGCCGCGACAATGCCCGACATGCATCGGCCCCGTGGGGTTTGCCGACACATATTCGACATTGACCTTTTCCCCCGACCGAGTGGAACCTCCGCCATAGCGCGACCCGGCATCAAGCAATTGCGCAAGATGGTTGTGCCAGAACCCATCCGTCAGGCGCATATTGATGAAGCCGGGACCTGCGACGTCGGCCGAAGCGATGTCAGCGTCCTGCGCAAGCGCTTCTGCCAGTCGAGCGGCAATCTCGCGCGGGTTCTTCCGTGCGGGCTTTGCCAACACCATGGCGGCATTGGTGGCGATGTCGCCATGGGCTGCATCGCGCGGCAATTCAACCGCGATGCGCTCACATGTAGCGGCATCAACACCTTGAATATCAATCTCTTGCACCCGTTTTTGGATGCGTTGCTCAAACATCTTGAAGATGTTGGACATGGTTGTGGCACTCGAGAGGAAAATATCGTTGCTTTGGCAACGGGCGCTCGGCCTTAGAGCAAATCTCGCCCAAATTGAATCGTTTGAGCGCAGGGAATTTGTGACCTGACAAGGCGCGTGCGACGCCGTGGTGCGGGCACCACAAGTTCGTGCGCAACACAGTCAGGGCGCAAAGAACCCAGCTCAAATGATTTCTGACTGAGCTTCACTCTAACAGCCTTTTGAATCGATGGCTTGGGTGTCCTTTCCGCTCTGGCGGCGTCGAAATCCTCGTGCGATGCCCAGCATCGCTCTGCGGT
>JAPPOQ010000007.1:67391-78877 GCA_028817895.1 Ahrensia sp. | reverse complement strand
TCCTCGCGCGATGCCCGGCATCGCTCTGCGGTGTTCTCCTTGCCAGATCGAAAAACCCATCCCATCAAACTGCTCCAATCTGGGCGAGACTTGCTCCAGCGTATCACCCACAGCGATCAGGACACGCCAACCGGCAAGGCGCTAAGCAGGTAAAGGATCGGCCAGACAATGCCACACAACCAGCCCGGTGGCTGGAAAAACGGCTTCACCAGACCTTCATACCACTCATCGGGGCGAAAACTGGTGCCGAGCGCATAGCCGACACCTTGCAAGACGACGAGGGTGATAAACGAGACATGACGTAAAGTTAGTCCAAGCGGAACGCTATGCCCGCCGCTTCCTTCCCATCACAGCGAAATAAAACCCATCCGTGCCCGTGGATGCTGGGGTCAGCGTGATCGATTTCATGTCTGCCGACCAGGGCTGCGGTTTGTCGAAACCGTAAAGATCCTGCCACACCTCACCCGCCGACAAGAGTTCAAACTCGGCATTGTCGGCAAGAAATGCCACGACCTGATTCTCATTCTCCTCAGGCAGGATGGAACAGGTGATGTAGACAAAAAACCCGCCGGGCCGCACAAAGGGTGCAGCTTCGCTGAGCACCTCTTCCTGCTGGGTCAGCCTCTGTTCCAGCGTTTCCTTGGTGAGTTTCCATTTGGCATGCGGATGACGCCGCCATGTACCACTGCCTGTGCAGGGTGCATCGACAACCACGCGATCCATCCTGCCGACAAGTGCGGAGAGATCGGTGCCGGGCGTATGGACCTGCGCACTGCGCACACCAGCGCGTTTCAGCCGCTCAAAGATCGGTTTGAGGCGATGCTTGTCGGTATCATAGGCATGGATCTGACCGCGATTGCCCATGGTAGCAGCCAGCGCCAAGGTCTTGCCACCAGCCCCGGCGCAGAAGTCTAGAACTTGCTCGCTCGGCTGGGCAAACACCAGTTCGGACACGATCTGACTGCCCTCGTCCTGGACTTCGAAACGCCCTTTCTGGAAGGCCGGATCAGCCTGAAGATTGGGTTGGCGCCCCGCTCCCTTTGCCGCAGCGACGCGCAGCCCCTGCCGCGCAATGCAGGTCTCAGCCAATTTGATTCTGCCCAACTGCCCCGCCAGCTTGCGGCGATCTGTCTTGAGCGTATTCGCGCGAATGTCGAGCGGAGGTCGACCCGCAAGAGCCTTGGCCTCGTCGATCCAATCCGCATCAAAATTGGCCTGAAGCGAGGGCACCAACCATTCGGGCATATCGGCCTGAATGTGGCCCGGAGCATCACCCAGCTGGCGCGTCTTGAAGGGTTCGATTTCCGCATCGGTCAGCAGGTCGGGCGCATGACGGTCCTGCGAAAGTTCAGCATTGAGAGCCTGCGGATCAAAATCCCAGCGGCGCAGCAACGTCCCGAGCACAAGCCGCCGCGTCTTGTCGCTGTCCATCAGGAAATGCGTGGAACTTTTCTCCCGCAAGGCGTCGTAAACGATGTTGCCGATCGCAGCGCGATCGCTGGAACCGGCAAAGCGATGATCCAGCCCCCAGGCCTTCAGCGCTTCCGAGACCGGACGCTTGCGCCGCTCAATGTCGCTTAGAATATCGATGGCCGCCTGCGCGCAGCCGCCAAGACGCATGCTCTAGACCAGGCTTGAAAACAGAAGCGCGATCACGAATTCCGCCAAAAGGGCCATGAAGGCATAGGTGGAATAGAAAAAGATCTTGCGGCGGCGCAGCACGTCATTGGAGCTTGTCAGCTCCTTGAAGTGAATGAAGCGCAAAATGACATAGGCCCAGGCGAGAATGACGGTGATCCAGCTTGCCGTGCCCACGGTCAGGCTCATGATCACCAGCGCGTAGAACATGACGGGCATCTCGAACAGATTGGCCACGGCACGCGCAAACACCGCCACTTCATCCGGCTCATTCGTTGTTGCCTTATACGTATCCGCCGTCACCTTACCGGCCTTCGCAGCGGCAAGCCTTGCATTCGCCATTGTCATATAGGCGTGGATCGTCAGCACCATAAGCGCCGCAACGGCCAGACAAAGCAGCTTGATCAGCCAGGCCGGGTAAAAGTCATAAATGAAAAGAAGCACGTCCATGAGAGGCTATCGTCCTGAATAGTTGGGGCTTTCACGCGTTATCGAAACGGTGTGAGAATGGCTTTCCGCAAGCCCCGCCGGTGAGATGCGCATGAATTTGGCACGATCGACAAAGTGGTTCAAACCAGCCGCGCCGACATAGCCCATCGAAGCGCGCAGGCCGCCAGCAAGCTGGTGCAGAACCGAGCCCACCGGGCCCTTATAGGGCACCTGCCCTTCGATGCCCTCCGGCACGAGTTTTAGTTCATCGGAGACTTCGGCCTGGAAATACCGATCTGCCGACCCGCGCGACATCGCGCCGACCGACCCCATACCGCGATAGGATTTGAAGGACCGGCCCTGGTAGAGATAGACTTCGCCGGGGCTTTCATCGGTTCCTGCAAGCAGCGAACCGACCATCACCGCCGACGCACCCGCTGCGAGAGCCTTGGCGAGATCGCCCGAATATTTGATTCCACCATCGGCGATGATCGGCGTGCCTGATGCCTGCGCTGCCTCGACCGCACCCAAAATGGCCGAAAATTGTGGCATGCCGACACCCGCCACCATGCGTGTGGTGCAAATGGAGCCCGGCCCGATACCGATTTTCACCACATCGGCACCGGCATCGATCAACGCCTTGGTGCCGTCGCCGGTCGCAACATTTCCGGCAGCGATCCGCACCTTGTTGGACAGTGTTTTGATACGACCAACCGCATCCAGCACGCGCTGCGAATGGCCATGAGCCGTGTCGATCACCAGAAGATCGACACCTGCATCGATCAGGCGTTCGGCCCGCTCGAACCCGTCAGGCCCAACAGTGGTGGCAGCGCCCACTCGCAGCGAGCCATGTTCATCCTTGGTCGCGTTCGGGTTGAGCTGGCTCTTCTCCATATCCTTGACGGTGATAAGCCCCGTGCAATTTCCATCATCATCCACCACCAGCAGTTTTTCGATGCGATGGGTATGCAGCAGCCTTTTGGCCTCATCCTGCGCGACGCCCTCCTTCACCGTGACGAGATTTTCGCGCGTCATCAGTTCATAGACTTTCTGCGCCGGATCGGAGGCAAAGCGAACATCGCGGTTGGTGAGAATGCCGACGAGCCGTCCCGTTGAGCGCCCCCCTGCCCCGCCATTTTCCACCACCGGCACACCCGAGATACGATTTGCGCTCATCAGATCGAGCGCATCCTGAAGTGTCGCATCCGGGCCGATGGTGAGCGGATTGACCACCATGCCCGATTCAAACTTCTTGACCTGCTGAACCTCCTCCGCCTGCTGTTCCGGCGTGAGATTGCGGTGAATGACACCAAGTCCGCCGGCCTGCGCCATGGCAATCGCCAGGCGCGATTCGGTCACTGTGTCCATCGCAGCTGAGAGAATAGGCAGGGAAAGCCGTATATCGGCTGTCAGTTGCGTGGAAATATCCACCTCGGCCGGCAGCACTTGAGAGTGCCCCGGTTGCAACAGAACATCGTCAAAAGTGAGCGCCTGCTCGCCGGAAGGAGTTGTGATGATCTCAGCCATTTTGCTAGCCTGTGCGCCAAGGTTTTGGCCGACGCGGCTTCAAATGCCAATTCGACCGAGCGGGAACTATTGGCAATCCCCGCTACCACGCAGCCCGGCACAACAAAAGGGCGTGCGCTCCGCACCGCGCTTTTTCGTGGGATAAGTTATTTTCGCGATTTCGCGAGAAGATAGAGCTCGACCGATCCGTCACGGCTCGCCGGCGGTTTGACGTGGTGCACGGCGCCAAAATTCCGTTTCATCAAATCGAGCAAGCCTTGTTCCGTGCCGCCCTGAAACGTCTTGCTCAAAAAATGGCCACCGGAAGGCAAGACTTTCAACGCGAAATCCAGCGCGACCTCAACCAAAGCCATGGTGCGGATATGATCAGTGCGGCGATGACCAGTGGTGGGAGCGGCCATGTCCGACAGGACAATATCCGGCGATGCTCCACCAAGCGCTTCGATCAACGCATCCGGCGCGTTGTCATCGAGAAAGTCCTTCTTCAGGATCCTCGCTCCGGGCACTGGGTCCATATCGAGATAGTCGATACCGATCACGCGCGGATTATCGAGGTCCGATCCGGTGCGCTCGACCGCCACCTGACACCAGCCGCCCGGTGCGGCGCCAAGATCGACCACGCGCTGGCCGGGCCGCATCAAGCCGTAGCGGTCATCAATTTCGATCAGCTTGTAGGCCGCTCTTGAAGCATAGCCTTCCGCTTTCGCTTTCTGGACATAGGGGTCGTTCAACTGGCGTTGCAGCCAAAGGGTGGAAGACAGTTTGCGACCCCGAGCCGTCTTCACCTTGGTGTGCATATTGCGCGGATTGACCCCGCGCCCACCGGCACCGGAGCGTGCAGCGCCGCCGCCTCCAGATCGGTTGCCACCACCTTTGCGTTTCTGGCTCATCGACGCCTGTTCCGACGCTGCCCGTGACGCCTGTTGCGCCACGCATTGTCGGCATTCATCATATCCATCAACAAGCCTTCGCGCAGGCCACGATCGGCCACACGCAGGCGCGGATAGGGCCAAAGCTTCTGAATCGCTGCCAAAATTGCGCATCCGGCCAATACGAGATCTGCCCGGTCTTTCCCGATGCAGGGGTTCTGCATACGCTCCTCAAAGCTCATATCCACCAGCCGATTGACGATCCGCTCCACCTGCCGCGATCCCATCCACACGCCGTCAACCTTCCGCCGGTCGTAGCGTGGCAGTTCCAGATGAATGCCTGCAAGTGTCGTCACCGTGCCGGATGTTCCAAGCAGATGGATGTCGCCTTCAGTTGCCGCTTCCGCGAGGGCATCACGCCCCTCATAGTCAGCGAGCATCTCCTCGACTTCGCTCACCATGCCTTCAAAGACCGAGCGCGTGACTTTCTTCCCGCCGCCGTGACGTTCCGACAGCGTGACCACCCCCACAGGCAAAGATGTCCATGAAATCATGGCTTTGCTGTAATCGTGCTTGCGTCGTTTGCGCAGGTCAAGCAGTGCGAGTTCGGAAGACCCACCACCAATATCAAACAGAACGACACCTTTGGAGTCCCGGTCAATCAGGGAAGAACAACCCGCAACGGCAAGCCGGGCTTCGGTCTCGCGATCCACGATATCGAGGCGCAAACCGGTCTCCTCCTGAACCCTGTTGAGGAAGGCGGAACCATTGGCCGCTCGGCGGCAAGCCTCGGTTGCGATCAGCCGCAAACTGCGAATCTTTCGCTGCTTCAGTTTGGCGGCACAGGCATGCAGGGCCTCGATCGAGCGATCCATTGCCTCTTCGCTCAGCCGACCCGTGCTGGCCAACCCCTCACCGAGCCGAACGATCCGCGAAAACGCATCGACCACGCGAAAACGCCCCGGCGCTTGCGGCGCGGCAATCAGAAGACGGCAATTGTTGGTTCCCAGATCAAGCGCGGCATAAAGTGGCAGGGATCCGCTCAGATTGTGCCCGTTATGGCCTCGCTTGCTGCTTTCGCCGGTGTCAGCCGTCCGCTTTTGCGTATCACGCGTTTCATGATCGCGCCGGTCATGCGGCTTGCCCCTTTTTGCGCGCGACTGATTACGGCCCGGCTGTTGCGGCAGGCGCTCTTCCGCCTTGGCGCGCTCGCTCGGCAGGTTGCTCGGCTCAACCTGCGCTTTTCGGCTCGTGGCCTCCGAAGCACCGTCTTTGCGTCCCGGTCTGCGCGTTTGCCGTCGCAACCGGTCCTTGCGGTTGACCGCTCCCAACTCGCGCACCGGTTGCGGCAAGATGGAAACGCCATTCGGATCCGGCCACTGGGACGGGGCAACTCCCCGTTCGTCGTCGGACACCGGACATTCCTTCCCGCTCAAGCTGCGCGCATGGAAACGCCACCCGCTTGAACGGCTCATGTTCAAGTTGCCGCCACAGTATCATGATGCGGTGATCCGGCAAGAGGTCGACACCCGCATGAAGACCCACTGGACATGACGCTTGACCCGCAATCGGCGAATGCCTAGAGCAAGTCTCGTCAAGATTGGAGCAGTTTGATGGGATGGATTTTTTGATCTGGCAAGGAGAACACCGCAGAGCGATGCTGAGCATCGCGCGAGGATTTCGACGCCGCCAGAGCGGAAAAGACACCCAAGCAGATGAAGTGCAAGGCAATGAAAATGATAAGTAGTCTGCAATCGTTTGAACTTGTTTCTTTGCGCCCTGACTGTGTTGCGCACGAACTTGTGGTGCCCGCACCACGGCGTCGCACGCGCCTTGTCAGGCCTCAAATTCCCTGCGCTCAAACGCTTCAATCTGGGCGAGATTTGCTCTAGAGCAGGCAGCGCAGGCGTGTTGGGGAATAGGTTAACGGTAGACCCACGGACTCTGACTCCGTTAGTCCTGGTTCGAATCCAGGTTCCCCAGCCAGCACAACCTCAATTTTTCCAGCGATATCCCAGTCAAGCGCTTTGCTTTTTGGCCAGCAAGGCGTCGATGCGGGCATTGATGAGAGCAAGCCTGTTGGTGTTTTCAGCACGCTGAAAGGGGCTTGATCGGTCGGGATGCAACGCCATCGCCAGCTTGCGACGCAGCTGCTTCAATTCATCGGCGGAAAGCTGCTCGATACCGTCTAAATTGATGTCTGCCACGGGTCGTCGTCCAACAGCCTGCCTTTCGACGAGGTCGTAAAATCCCTCAAAATCCACCTGCTCGGAAGGTGCGTGCGTCGTGCCTATGAGCGCGGTGACCTGGCGGCCTGTGCTGTGCGGACTTCCAACGGGGCGATCGAAGCGCAGAAAGTCACGAAATCTGGTCATGCGACATGCTTTGGGCAAGCTTGCCCGCTCACAATTCCCGCATTCACCAAGCGGATGCCCTCGCCATGCCGAAATCCATGATCGCCATCGCCTGTTGGGCCGCCATCGTTTTTTCCGGCACAAGCTGGTTCATGAACCGGCCCCAGATGGATGCGGAAAAGGCTGAACCCGCTCCCGTCACACGCCAGGAACGCACCAACACGTTCGCTGTGCCGGTTTCGGAAAATGGCAAGCCGCTTGGACATTTCGAAACGCGCATCACCTACACCGTCTCGGTGGACAAGATGGACGAGCGGGCGGAGACGATACCGCTGGAAGATGATGCGATCCGTCATCTGCTGAGACTTGGCCGGGCGGAACCGAGCCTGTTCATGTCTGCCGAACCTGATCTGGAAGGCCTGGGCAGAAGCTTGATGGCGGCGCTGGAGCGGCCTGAAATTGTGAAGCTTGAACTCGAATATGGCAGATTGCTGCGCAGACGCCTTGGCACACAATGAACAGCCTGACCCGCTTGGGTATCCCTCACTCGGAATCATCAATGTCGAGGGTCGGAGACCGCAGCGCAGCCTGATCGAAGTATTCCAGTTGCAATACGAGCAATTCGGCATCTTTGATCGGAGCTCCGATCGCCACCATCTTCTCCTTGATATCGGCTGCGAAGGCCTTCTCATCCATATTGACGACATCGGCTTGCGTTGAAAGCGCGCGTTCGAACCCGGCATTTACGGTTGCGTCGAGAAACACGGTGGCAACCACTTCATCCGGTGTGTCCGGCATGGTGCTTGTCCAGGACAGTCCGGCTTTGAAAAACAACAGACCGTTGAGTTTGCGCTCCGAAAGCACTGGCAGAGCGATCAAAGGCATCTGCATATAGCGTATTTCTGAGGGCGCACCTTTGGGAGTAGCCGCTTTCAATGATGTGCCTGCAAACATACCTGCGGCTGCGGCCGCACAAGCCCAGATCGATATAAAGACGGCCTTGACTATCACTGGTGATATCCAAGTGCGGTGCTGAACCCGTAGGTGCCGTCGTCACGCTCTTTGCGCAGCGTATCGAGCACGATGTTGGACAATTCGCGCACTGCGGCCAATTGGTTCTCGATCTCGCGGGCGTTGCGCGCGAGAGCCGTTTTCAACTCGTCCAGCAATTCAGCGTCCACATTGCTGCTCCGCAAGGCCCGGCTCAGTTCCAACATAAGCTGCGTCTTTTGGAGGTTTGATCTTTGAAGATCGAATTGCGGATCACGCGCCAGCAATCCTGTTTCAGCGTTCAGGAATTCGATCAGGTGGCGTGCCACACTGGAGGCCGTATCGCTCATGCCTTATCGTCCACATATTTTGCGATTCCGAATGATCCCGAAAGCGCCAGTTGTTCAGCAACAACCTGCGCCATTTGGGACTTCCAGAAACTGCCGCTCATTCCGGCGCCATAGACAGAACTCTGGTCGGGCATGATGTCTTCCAGAACCGTTTGCAGCACCATCGACTCAAACTTCACACCCGCAGATTGCTCCTTCACAACCGGAACGGACGGCCTGGCCTGCGAGGCGTCGAGTGCGACGTTGACGGGTGTGATTTCCATGCTGGCAATCCTGAAACACGCTTGCACCAGGTTGCAGGATAGCTGCCGACGCTTGCGGCGGGCTGGAGGCTGCTCAGCGATAGAATTCCAGAAACGCGTCGGCGAAGCGCATCAAGAAGGTGGGCATGGACAAATAGATGAACCAAAGCCCGCCCATGATAAGAAATGGCAATGAAACGAAATAGACCGGAACCTGCGGAGCGAGCTTGTTGATCAGTCCGATGGCAAGATTGGCAATCAAAGCATAGGCAATAAATGGGCTGGCCAATTGCAGAGTTATCATGAAGCCGGTTGCCAGCACATGGGTTATGCGTTCCAGCGAAAAAGCGAAATCGATCGGCTCGAGTGGCGGCATCAACGTGTAAGACGACACCAGCGCCATGATCACCGCATGGTGAAAGTCCATGTTCAACAGCACAACAATTGCTGCCATGGTGATGAGCGAGCCGATTGCGGCGTGCGGCTCACCATCTTCAATGCCTGCACCGACGATGTTGCCGTAACCAATGACTGTGCCAATGGTCGTCGCCATGAAGCCGAGCGCCTGAAGGAACAAGCGCCCGATCAGGCCCATGAATAGACCGATGAAAATCTCGGTGCCAATAAGCGCCAGCAGATCGGTCGAGCTTTCAACCACAAGACCGGTGGTGGGCACGAAAGCAGCGATCGCGACGGCAATACCGATGGCGGCGAACAAGCGCGCCTGAACCGGAATACGGCTGCTCGAAAGGCCCGGCAGGACCATCAGGCACCCTCCCACGCGGCACATCGAAATGACCACGGAGAGGAAATAGGGGTCCATTATGAAATGCTGCCGATCACCTGCACATCTATGCCGCGGGCAATTTCGACATGGCTGAGCACCGGGACATTGGGGTGGAGCCGCTCCATCACCATACGCACGGTTGTGCGCGCATCGGGTGTAGTCACCACCGCAAAATTGCGTCCCTTCTTGATTTGCTCATCCAGTTTGACCGCCGCATCCTTGCCGAACTCTTCAAGCTGTTTCGGCTCCATGTCAAATCCAACGACATCGCCCGAGGCGTCTCGGGTGACGCTGTCGTGAAAGACCTTGTCCCAGCGCTCGCCCAAACGCAGCACATGCAGCACGCCTTTGACGGCGATGTCTCCGCACATTTGCTGAGCCATGCGCATACGCACATGTTCCACCAGCGTCTCCGTTCGCCGCACCTGCGGAGCAATCTCGGCGATTGATTCGAGAATCAGGTTGAGATTGCGGATCGAAACGCGCTCGGACAGCAAAAGGCGCAGGATGGCCTGTAGAGCGGGGTAACTCAAATGCGTGGTGCACAGTTCATCGGCAAGCTTTTGATAGTCCGGGTCCAGCCCTGCAACCAAGGTCTTGGTGTCCTTGTAGGATAGAAGCTGCGGCAGGTTGGTGCGAATAACTTCGCTGAGATGAGTGAGCAGGACTGACACATTATCAGCAACCTTGAACCCGGTTTGCAGCAACTCGTCCCGGAAGGCGTTGGAGGTGTAGATCGCACTGATGCCAAATGCCGGTTCCGTGGTCGGTTCACCCGGCAGGTCGGGCGGATCACCATCGCCCACCAAAACCAGAAGATCGTCGGGCCGCAATTCATGGCTCGCCACCGACGTCCCGTGGATTTTGATCGCATAGCTTTTGGGATCGATGTCGAGATCTTCGGTTATGTGAACTTCCGGAACGACGAAGCCGTAGGTGCGGGCGAATTTCTGGCGCATCCGGGTCATGCGATGCGCAATTTCGTCCTGCTTCTTGGCCAGATGCCGTGCCAGATGCTGGCCGTAAACCAATTCGATCTCGGCCGTATCGAGTGACGATCGCACCGCATTGCGGCGTTCTTCGTCAATATCGGGTTCTTCCTCTTCGGTTCCCTGCGCCTGCGCCGCCTCCTCCTTCGCGCGGCGCGAGGTTTCAGCACGCGCAACTGCAACGCACACGCCCGCCCAGATGGCAAAGGGCATGAACGGCAAGCCCGGCATCAGACCAAGCACGACGAGCAGAGCAGCGGCGATTTGCAGAGCCTTTGGATACGCGCCCATCTGGTTGAACACGGCTTGGTCGGCAGACCCGCGCGTGCCACCTTTGGAAACCAGAAGACCGGCAGCCAGCGACACGACCAGTGCGGGGATCTGCGACACCAGACCATCGCCCACGGACAGTTTGGTGAAGACATCAACGGCTTCCACCAGTTCCATGTTGTGGCGCGTCGTGCCGATGACGATGCCGCCGATGATATTGATGGCCGTGATGATGAGGCCTGCAACCGCATCACCGCGCACAAATTTTGAGGCACCGTCCATGGAGCCGAAAAATGACGACTCCTCCTCCAGTTCTCGTCTGCGGGCCTGTGCTTCTCGGTCATCAATGATGCCCGCTGATAGATCGGCGTCGATCGACATCTGCTTGCCGGGGATGGCATCGAGGGTGAAGCGTGCACCAACCTCAGCGATACGCGTTGAACCTTTTGTAATAACGACGAAATTGACAACGATCAGAATAAGGAAGACCGTCAGGCCAATGACGAAGTCTCCGCCCATGACGAAACGGGAAAATCCGCCGATCACATAGCCTGCGGCATTCACTCCCTCATGGCCATCAGCCAGAATCGTTCGGGTCGTTGCGATGTTGAGCGACAGCCGCAACATGGTGGCGACAAGCAATATGGTGGGAAAGGAGGAGAAATCGAGCGGTCTCGCGATCCACAGCGACACCATGAGGATCAACACCGACAATGCGATGGACAACGTCAAGCCAATGTCGATCAGGAATGTCGGAATCGGCAGAAACAGGATCGCCAGAATGAAGACGATCCCGCAGGCAAAGATCACATCTCGGCCGCGACCGGACGGTACGAGTCCATCACCCAGATGACCATTTTTCAGCGCAACATCGCTCGCCACGAATCGCAAACTTTCGGCGGTTGGAATTCCAACGAAAGTTTAGGGTGCGAGGCTTGCGCGAAACGCGCCACGGCACATTAGAGCAAGTCTCGTCCAGATTGAAGAAGTTTGATGGGATGGATTTTTCGATCTGGCAAGGAGAACACCGCAGAGCGATGC
>JAPPOQ010000007.1:0-67381 GCA_028817895.1 Ahrensia sp. | reverse complement strand
GTCAGGCCACAAATTCCCTGCGCTCAAACGATTCAATCTGGGCGAGATTTGCTCCAGTTGTCAGAAGCCGCGCTCGATATGGGAAAATGCGGTCGTAGCCAAAGTTCCGATCTGCGCGCCCATGAATGTCGCTCCGACGATCGAAGCCAGAAAGATCGCAACGATCTTTGGCACGAATGTCAGCGTCATTTCCTGGATTTGTGTAAGCGCCTGAATGAGCGAGATGGTCAGCCCCACCACCATAGCCGTGACGATGGCGGGAGATGAGCCGATGATAACGGTCCAGGTGGCTCTTTGAACGAGATCAAGTGCATCGGCCTCGTTCATGGCGGCTATTCCTATCCGTTGATCGACCAATCGCCGTTGAGAGCGACTTCCGCTCCGCTGTCCAGAATAGCGATTGGCGTTCCGCCTGTCACCCTGATCTGCGACACTTCGCCTGTCTGGCCGCCTGCGCCGGTGATGGTTCGTCCGACCAGATTTGATGCTGTCGCGAGCATCGAAGCATTCAGCACGGAATCAAGTTTGTCGTTGGTAATAATTGCCTGCTCGACATTGGAGAAGGTGGCAAGCTGCGCAACATATTCCGTGGAATCCATCGGATTGGTTGGATCCTGCTGCTGCATCTGTGTGACCAGCAATTGCAGGAAGGTGTCATAATCCACCGACGCGCTCGAAGCGGCTGTCGAATTGGCAGTGCTGAGGCTTGTTGCGGCGCTGACGCCTTGCACGGTTGTCATGCGACTTTCCTTTCGCCTTGTGATCCCTCGCCTTGTGATCCCTGCCCGTTTTGAGCAGCTATCTTTTTCAAGCGTTTCATCGCTTCGTGATAACGACGCTCAAGCACCAGCGTCCCGACATCATGAAGTTCGAAGCGAAGATCGCCTTCTGACGCATTGAGTTGGGCTGCCAGTTCCGTTTTGAACTGCTCGACATTGTGGTGGACCTGATGAGGTTCAATCACGAGCAACTGCACAAGGAAATAGAGACGATCGATATCGCTCTTTACCTCTTCCGGCTGCATGATCTGGCGCTCGAGGAGGAAGTAGACGTCGTTGAGGAACTCAAGCGACGTGCGATTTTCAAAGCGCAGAACCGCGCCGTTGATATAGAGCCGTTCGCCGGCCTTTAACCGAAGCTTCATTCCACCAGCCCACCGCTGATGATTTCGGAAACATCGATCATTTCTTCAGCTGTCGAAATATCGCCGTTGCGCAGCTTTTCAGAGCAATCAATCATGCGAACGCCAATGGAAATCAGCTGAGCGCGCAAGTCTTTCGAAAGAGCGTTGTCTTCCGAACCGAGGTCACGAATGAATGCGGTCCAGAGGCTGCGGGTGAAGTAGGCCGCTTCGATGACGTCGGCGGGCTTGCGATTCTCGCTCATCGCCTTCTTCAAAAGCTCGACCGAATGCGCCAACGCTTTGCGCTCTATTTCGCGAGCATGCGTACTGCTATCAGTGACGCTTTCGTAGTGCATATCGATCATGCAATGAACCTCATAAGACTCAACTGCTGCAATCGCCCGGTCAGAGTATAGGCGGTTTCCAGTTGGGTTACCAATGTCGTGAATTCGGTTGCGGCCTGGAATGGATCAACCGCTACCAATTCGTCGGCGCTTTGTTGCAGTCGGCTCCCATGAGCCAGCAATCTGTCATTTGTGACCGAGAGCTTCTCCTCGACCACACTGATCTGTCCCTGAAGCTCGGCTATTCCTACGGAGCCATTGGCAGCCAGAGAAAGGGAGTGGCTCGCCAAGGCACGTACCGCATCATCATTGAGTTCAAGCTGCGACAACTCCTGCGCCAGAAAGGCCGAGACCAGGCTTTGGCGCATGGCGAATTCATCGGCTGTAATAGAGACGGTCGACGTTTCGTCCGGTGAGATACGGGCGCGGATAGGGTCGCCAACACCATCGAAGAAGTCGGTCGCCCATGCGGCGCCCGTCAAAGCGGGTTCGGCGACGGTTTCCAGGAAGGTGGTCATCTGGTCGTCCGTGATTCCGGCAACCTGCGGATCATTGGTTGGAAAGCCGAAGTGATTCTGAAACTCCGTCTCCAAAGTTGTGGCAGCATCCGACAAATCGCCGATTGGGGGACGATTTGTTGCCGTACCGCCGAACACAAAGGTGTTCCCAAACTGGGTGTTGATCGCGGTTTTGAGGCTTTCCACAGCGCTGGTCGACACGTTGCGCAGCAGGGTGTTGCTTGCATCCCCGCCGATCGTCGCTGTGAGCGTTTGCGAAAATGAGGTGAGTGAATCGCTCACCGCATCAAGACCCAATTGAGATGCCGACAACCGCCCAATGATCACCTGATTGGAATCTGTGATGACCGAAAGACGCTCGCTGGCCGCGCTCCAGGAAATTCTGTCTGCGTTCTGGCTGCCAAGTTCCGACACGGGATCAGCCAGACGGCCGGTCGTTGCCTCCGTCTGCGCGCGCGTAATGTTGCGCTGCATGTCGGAAATCTGCTGCCGCATGATTTCAAAGCGATTGAAGGGTGTGGAGCCTATCTGCATGGTCTATCGCGTCGCTGCAAAGAGGCTGTTTAACATTTCATCGACCGTCGCGATCATCCGAGCTGAGGCCTCATAGGCACGCTCCAGCTCAAGCAACCGACTCATTTCGGCATCGACATCCACGCCGCGCTCATCGGCAATCGTCGCCTGAAGACGTTCGTGAACGGCCTGGCGAATATCGCGTTCGCGGCCAGCATCGGCTGTCTGTCCGTCCAGCCAACCAATAGCACTGCTGGAAAACGCAACGAGACCTTGCTGTCCATCAAGTCCGGTATCCGTGTCGAAGTTGCGCGAGGCGGTCATTTCACCCGTCAGGGCAATGAGGCGGTCAGCAAAACCGACTTCACCCGTGCCATTAGCCACATAGGCCGCACCATTGGCACCGCCATCGCGCAGGAAGTTTATGTTGCCACCCTGTGCGGGATCGAAGCTCGCATTGATCGATATCGTTCCGGCCAAACCGGCAACGACGGTGCCATCAGCCGGCAGTCCAGGACCACCGGGATAGTCAAACAAGCCTGTTTGGTCAGGCACTCCGGTGCCGGATTCTGAAAACGCAGCAATGAGACCACGGGCGATCTCGTCCAGTTGCGACTGTGCCTGTGGCAGAACTGTGTCCCGCAATTGCAGGTTGGCAGCAATGGAGCCGCGCGCCGTGGAATTTGCGTTCTGGCCGGCCCGGATCTGCAAACCGTCAACTGTTACCACTCCACCGGTGGTGCCGGGACCAAGCGTCGCCGATGGTGTGAAGGCCACCGGACGCGGAACCGTTTCAAACAGCGTGGTGCCGCCGGTGTAGAGCGCCATATCGCCATTTTCGCGAGAAATGGTGGTCACCGGCACGATCTGGGAAATCTCGCTCAGAAGTGCCGCGCGTTCGTCGAACGCGTCGAGATCTGAAAGCCCGCTCTGCTGGCCATCTATGACCCTGGCATTGACGGCCTGAAAATCTTGCAGCAACTCGTTTAGCCGTGACACGTCGCGCGCGATATTTAAGTCGGCATCGATGCGCATACGTTCGATTTCACGCGTGCCCGAATGCAGCGTGGAAACAACCGTCTTTGCGTCTTGAAGAACGGCGCTGCCCAACAATCCGTTGCTGGGGTCAACGGACCAGACCTGAAGTCTGTCCTGCAAGGCTCCGATAGCGGCAAATGCAGACCGCTCTCCATCCACGCCGTTGATGGTTTCGCCAAGACGCGCAAACTGCTGTGCCAGCAAGCTTTGAGCTGACGTTCGAGACTGAGCTTCGAGGCCGGATCGCGTCAGATTCTGCTCAATCTGAACGCGCATGACCGAAACACGCGACCCAAGCGATTCCGATTCAACAACTGCGTAACGGCGCGTGTAATTTGGATCGTCCGCACCCGAAATGTTGCGCGCAATGGTGTTGGTCTGCCGAGATACATTCGACAGCGAATTCTGACTGATCTGGAGAGCAACACCAAGCGACATGGATCAGCGTCCAATCACCGTTTCAGGTTGACCAAAACGTCCAGCAGGTCGGAGCCGGTCTGGAAGGCTTTGGAATTGGCCGTGTAGCTGCGCTGCGATTGGATCATAGTGGTCAGTTCTTCAGCAATGTCGACGTTGGACTGCTCAAGTGCACCCGTCACGATGCTGCCCAACACCCCCTCGCTCGCAAACCCGATCTGAACATCGCCGGATTCAGCGCTTTCCAGGAACACACTGCCGGTCTGGGCCTGCAGATTGTCCGGGCTGGTCACAGTAGCCAGGGGTATTTTGAACAGTTCTCGGAACGTGCCGTCGCCATATCTGGCGTAGAGCGTGCCGTCGGAATCGATATCAATTCCGTCGATCGGCTCCGGTGCGTTGCCGTTGGTGCGCGCATCGGCAACATAGAAATCTGTCGCGAGCTGAGTCATGCCTTCCAACGAAAGGTCCATGGTTTCGCCACCGGGAATGGTGAAGGAAATCGTGTCGGCGCTAGCGGCAGCAAGTTCTCCGCTGAGCGGATCGAATGTAATCGTGTCGGTTGAAAGAGGCGCGCTTGCATATGGGAAAGGCCCTCCGGCCGTCGAGTCATCGGCATTGAACGTCGTGACCTCCCATTGGTTGGCACCGGTCTTGGTGAAGTAGATATCGATCAATTTGGTTTCGCCCAAACTACCATACACCGCCAAAGATGATTTTTGCGTAAAGTCAGTGGTTAAAGTGTTGTTGGCAGGCGTATCACCTGCAACAATGTCGGCTTCGGAAGGTAAATTGGCCTGGAAAACACCCTGTGTGGTGGGTGTTGCGATCAGGTCTGTTTGCGAAATCGTAACGGGCACCAGGCCGGCATAACCATTTGCCACCGGGGCCGCAGCTCCGTCCTGAACGTCGTAGCCAGCCAGTCTCAACCCGGCTGTGTTGACGAGAAAGCCTTCGTCATCCGGTACGAATGAGCCAGCCCGCGTCATGTAAGGCGCGCCATTGGCGTCCTGAACCACGAAGAAGCCGGCTCCGTTGATGGCCAGATCGGTTTGCGATTGCGTGTAACGCAGCGAACCGGCCTGAGTGACGGATTGCCGAAGGTCCGAAATCACACCGCCGGAATTGTCTTGTGAAGAGTTCAGCGCATCTCGGCCAGGCCGCACCAACTGAGAGAACTCGGTTGAGTATCGCTTAAAGCCCGTCGTGTCGGTGTTGGCGATGTTGTCGGCAACCGCAGAAAGGCGGCTGGCTTGTGCCTGCATTCCAGAAACACTGGTGCGCATCATTCCATAAAGGCTCATAAGACATACTCTCAGATACGTGGCGTCTGTTGAGAGGATATCGCATCAACCTTGCGTCGACCTATCGCTGGCAAGCTTGTCGCCAGCCCTGCTTGTCGTCGGGCTTTGAGTTGTCGGGCGAGGCCCGCATTACCCAGCAAGAGACTTGGCCTGCGGCTCGACTTCTGCCGAACTTGAGCGCTCCACATCGTTGGACGCCTTTTTGCGCAGGTCATCGGCGTCGCCGAAATGGTCGTCTTCCAGGATGAGCCGGTAACCAAGGAAGCGCTGGGAATCGATCGGGTCGTATCCCAGCGCTTTTTTCAACTTCTTGCGCAGTTTGGAGATGTGGCTCTCGACCACCGTCTCCTCAACGCCCTCGTTGAACAAGCCGTATATCGCATTGTAAATTTGCGACTTGGTCGCGCGGCGTTCACCGATCGAAGCGAGATATTCCAGGATGCGGCGTTCGCGGCGCGGTAACTTGAACTCTTTGCCATCGATTGTTGGATCGCTACCGTCGAGCCCCACTTGAAGCCGATTTGCATTGGCGGGAGCCGGTTCTTCCTTTTGGCCGCGTTTCGAGATGACCGCGACACGCGCCAGAATTTCGCGCACATGCATGGGCTTGCGCAAAACATCATCGGCCCCGGTCTCAAACGCTTTGAGGATCACGTCAAGCGCCGGCTTGTCGACAAGAACAAGAACCGGGGCCATTAGACTTTTCGCAAAGTTGGGCCCAACCGAGGATTCATCACGCAAGTACTCAAAGCAGTTCTGTGCAATCAGAAACCCGGCCACCGCTTCGAGATCTTTCGGTGCACTGGTTTCGATCCAGCTTGCGAACTGCTTTGACGTCAGACCCTGCGCCGCGTAACCCTCGCGCGTGAGTTGGGCGCAATATGCGTCCTGCACCAAACTTCTCTCGTCGACGATTACAATCATTCCCCGCCTCCAGGACTGCGAATCGGCATCTTTCAACCTGAATCAAGTTGACCGGTTTCACAACCGAGCATGCTCGGTATTGGTTCACTCACCTCACTTTACGCTCTACACAGTGTTTCTTAGGCCCGTCTGGCCTGCAGGACTTGCCAACTCAGTGCCGTCCTGTGCGTCTTCAGTTTCTCCAGCGAATGTCTCGTCGCTCCAGAAAGTGGCATCGGACCGGCTGTCATCCATCTGCCGCTCTGACCCCAGAAATGACCTTTCATCACCATCTTGGTTCTGAAGAGCGTTGCGCAGATCCTTAATTACGTCTTCAACACGCTCACGCTCAGCCATCAGTGCAGTGTAACCGGCATCAGTTTCCGCCATCAGATGAACACGAACCCCTTCTTCCGCGCGCTGAATAACGATCTGAATCGATCCAAGTTCCACCGGATTGAGAGAAACTCGAATTGTGTCCGGCACGCGCATCTGCGGCAGCAGCGTGGCGATCATCTGGGCCGGGCCAGCCGCGCGCGGTGCCGCAATCTCACGAAGTGGGGCGAGAGAACTCATTTCGGGTGCCGCACTGTTGGGTGGCAATATCGCGCCGGCAGCATCTATGTCGTCCAACATGGCCCCAGCCAGAGGCAAAGCCGCAGAAACTGCGTTTTGATTATTGCCAACGACCGCGAAGGAAGCAGCGCGCATCATGTCCGCACGCGGGGTTTCCGGGGTCAGTGAAATGCGTTCACCGCCTGGCCTTTCAGCTGCAACCGCTTCGACGATGGGCGGGGCCACGCTGGCTTCTGCGGTCAACGGTTTTGTATCAACCCGATTTGAGGCTGCGTTGACTGGTGGTACAGCGCCCGCAGGGATTGTCTCAACTCTCAAGGGTGCTGGCTCAGCGGCAATCGGTTCCTCTATGAAATCGCCAACCGGCACTTCATCGTCGAGAGGAACGTCAAATGCGTCCGTTTCGGCATCGATTACGGGTTCGAGATCGACCATGGCATCGGCATTGACGATCTCGTCGACCGCATCACCAATGCTGTCAATGTCGATGGTCTCGTCGAAAGCTGCCGTCAGGCTTTCCTCTTTTGGCTGGGCATCTGGCGTTTGAAGCGCATCGATGAGCCCTTCGAGATTTACCGGATCGCCCTGTTTCTCGCCAGAACGAGCGCTTGTCAGCAGGTTTTCGATTGGTTTCGCCAGGCCCAGGACGTTGTTCTCGCCCTTCGGCATTTTTTGGTCAGACTTCATCGCCGCCAAAACGGAGGCGCGGTCCAGCAGAACATCGTTCGCCTTCAGCTTGGCGCGCAGATCGCCTGCATCCCGCATCGGATCGGCGAGTGGGCCGTCTTCGCGGGCTGTCAATGCCTTTCCGTTCCCATCGTCCTTCAGAAAACGGGCGAACGGCTTTTGCGGATCGCCCTTTTCAATGCGCGCATCGCCCTTTGCGGGCATGGTGTCGGAGGCCAACGATACGGAACGAATGTCCATGATTATGAGCTCTCCTTGGACAGAGTATCTTCTACGGCTTCCAGCTTTTCGCGCATGCGTTGCATGAATGGATCCGCTTCGGATTCGGCTTCAGGGTCAACGTCTGAAGCATCGACCTTGCGCAGCGGCGCCTTGATCGCCCGTGCGATGCCCCGCGACGCCTGAAGCAGTCGGCGATCGCTCGCAAGCAAGCCATTGGTGTCGAAGCTCTCCAGACGTTTGGCAACGTCCTTCACATCTTCCGATGTCAGCCGGGAAATCTCGCGCATCAGCCGTGATCTCTTTGTCGTTGCAAGGCGTTCTGCCTCTTTCGATGTCGGAATCAGGCTTGTGGCAAAGTCGGCCAGATCGGAATTGCCAGCAAAAATCGAGGCACGGGCAAGTTGTGCTGCGAACGCAGCCAGGCGTTCGAAATTGGAAAGGCCGGCAAGCCGCTTGGCCCACTGGCGCGTTTCCTCACTGTCGTCAATGATCATCTGATCGGCGACCAGCTTTTCCATCTGTTTCCTATAGGGCGAACGCGGAAAGCGCTGCCAATATTGAGCAGCCACTCGCATCACTTTGTCCGTTTCTCCCTGTTGCGCATAGATCTCGACAAGACGCCGGGAGGCCGCCTCCTCCACCAGCGTACCCGGCATCATCATCTTGGCCTGACGCAATTCACGAATGGATGTTGGGTCATCGAGTGCGGATTTCAGCATGCCTTGGGCAAGAATCAATAGAGCTCGCAACCGCACGGGAACGGACTTCATGTCCAGTTTTTCAAAGCGATCGCGCGCCGTCTCGCTGCGACCGCGAAGATAAGGCCGCATGGCAAGGGCAACATCCTGATGCGGCGCGCCATCCGGCATCAGTCGAAAAAGACGCAAGGCCGTTGATGGGTTGCCCCCTGAAAGAGCGTACTCCGTCACCATGAGAACGGAAAGATCGGTCGCAGAACGATCCTGAAAAATGCCTTCGATGCGCTCTAGCAGGAAGGTCTGCAACTCAATGGCGGCCGCGCCATTTTGTGCAACGTCATCCTGAACTTGCGCCAGCACCGCCAACAGTTCGGTCGGGTCTTCGCTGTCGATGCGATCAACCTTGGCGACCGCAGCGCTGGTTGCGAAAACAAACCAGACACCCATTGCCCACAATGTGAAGAAGCGTCTCATCATCAGGCCGGCCGCAGTAGAATTTCAATGCGTCGGTTAAGCGGATCCGACGGCTGTCTGCCGTCCAGCGGTCGCGATGCTGCAAATCCTGCGACGGACCCGATGCGTTCCTCCTCAAGACCCGAGCGCAACAGCATGAGACGCGTTGAGTGCGCCCGATCGGTCGACAGATTCCAGTTGTCATAGCCAGTCCGGCGGAACGGTGTGGAATCCGTGTGCCCGCGTATTTCGATCTTACCGGTCTGCTCTTTCAGCTTTTCTCCCAGAGCCTGAAGCAGGAGCACAAGCCTCCCCTCCGGCACCGGGGACCCCGAACGAAACAACGGAAATTCTGGCGTGTCCAGAATGGAGATCATCGGCCCTTCATCTGTCACCCTCACATTGAGCGCTGCAGCTTCTTGCAACCCAAGCTCCCCCTTGGCGATGTCATCACGCAACTTCTCGACGGCTTGTTCTTCAGGCGTTTTTGGCAGTTGATTTTTTTCAACCAGCCTTGCAAGGGCGTCGCCCGTCGCATCACCTTCTTCGCTCGACCCGTCGCTGTTTTTCAAAGACGGGCCGTCAGGATCAATGACCGCAGCCGAGGATTCGGGCCAGATCGGTTCCTCTTCACTTGGAACCGCGGCGGCGTTCTGATTGGATTGTTGGCCACTCAGCAGAGTATTGGTGAACGGGTCGCGTAGATCATTGGCCTTGCCGTTGGTGTCGCGCATGGCGCGCTCAAGCTCGGCTTCGGTTTCGGCCTGGAAGGCGATTTGATCTAGAAATTGCTGCGGATTTTCCCGGAACGACGCTTCCGTGTCGTTGTCTGGCTCTTCATCGGGATCTTCAATGTCAACCTCTCCGGGCTGGCTCTCTTCCACTTCCTTTTTGGAAGGTCCATCGGCTGGTTCCAACCCGCGCTCCGACTGGTGGCGGTCGACGAGCTTTACCGGGTTGAAATAGCTGGCCACCGCCTTCTTGGTTTCCTCATTGGCCGCATTGACGAGCCACAGCACCAGAAACAGCGCCATCATGGCCGTCATGAAGTCCGCAAATGCGATCTTCCAGGCACCGCCATGGTGACCATCACCGCCATTCTTCTTGCGGCGGACAATGATGATTTCCTGCTTAGGTTCGTTACTCAGCGACGGGGAACTCATGAGGCCACGGCGCTAGCCTGCGGTGCTTCGCCCCCCTTGTTCAGCCAGCTTCGCAGAACTTCTGCGGCACGCTCCTCATCTTGATCAGCCAATGCCTGAAGTCGCGCCTCGATCGACCGATCCGCTTGCGGCAAAGCCTTCGCGTCCGGCCCGGTAAATTGCGCTGCAATCGCCGCATTGCGCTCAGCGGTGGATTTGAGTTCAGCGGTCGCCGCCTGAGGTGACTGCTCCATCACCATGCGCATCGCCGGGCGCAACCCGAAGAACAACACGACGAACAAGGCCGCAACGAATGCCAATGCCTTCACGATCGAACTCGTCTGGGCGGCGATCTGATGCATTATGCCGTTAGCGGCCACCGAATCGTCAAAAGCTACATCGGTGAAGGTCAACGCCTCCACATTGACGATGTCGCCCCGCTCCTGATCAAAACCCGCGGCCGCGAGAACCGATTTCTGGATCGAGGCAAGACGCTCATTCAGCGCTTCCTGCGTGATCGTGCCACCAGCCATCTCATTGAGCCGGTCCAGATTGACAACCACGGATGCCGACAAGGCTGTCACACTGAAACCGTTTTGGACGATAGCGGTCTTCTTGGAGTTAATCTCGTAATTGGTCGTCTCCTCGCGACGTTCCGACGACTGGTTCGAGCCGCCTGCCGGGGCGCCACCGGTTCCGGCATCCTCCGGCAAGTCTTCTGCAATTGTGGTGGGCGCATTGGCCGAACGCTGCGAGTTGGCCTCCTCGACCCGCACAACCTGGACTGAACGTTCCACACGCGAATCGGGATCGAATGTTGTTTCTTCGATACGTTTTTCGCTTGTGTCCAAAGCGGCACGAACGCTGACGCGGAAATTGTCGACGCCAAGCCAAGGCTCAAGCATGCGGGCGATGTTTTCCGACAGACGGCCTTCGATCATGCGCTGGACCGCCAATCCGCCCGTCAGCGACGATGTCTCGGGATCGCGGCCCGCCGCCAACACAGTGCCATTGGCGCCCAGCACAGTGACATTTGCGTTGTCGAGACCTGGAACGGATGCTGCAACCAGATGGCGGATTGCATTGGCCTTGTCAGAATCCATGCGACGATCCGCGCGGATCAACACAGATGCGGAGGCTTGATTGCGTCTGTTGGAGAAGCGAGTGCGGTCCGGGAGCACGATGTGCACGCGCGCCGCGCGCACGCCCTCGATCAACCGGACGGAACGCGCAACCTCGCCCTCCAAAGCACGAACGCGCGTAACTTCCTGCATGAAGGAGGTGAGGCCCAGCGACCCCATCGTGTCGAAAAGTTCGTAGCCTGATCCAGAAGAACGCGGCAGACCTTGCTCCGCGAGGATCATGCGTGCGCGGCTGCCCTGCCCGGTTTCGACGAGAACGGTCCCGCCTGCAGAATCGACATCGTAAGCGATGCCGGCCTGCGAAAGCACCGGACCCATGCGATTGATGTCATCGCGCTGGAGCCCGGTGTACAATGTGGTGAAGGGAGGGCGGCTTGCCCAGATGGCCAGCACGGCCAGGACGACGATGGTTGCTGCAACGCTTCCGCCGAGAATGATAAGCCGACGGGTGCCCAGGGCCTGCAAGTTGTTTGCAAAGAGTCGGATTTGGTCTGGCAAGTTTACGAACCTAGAATGCTAAACTTCCCTCACATCATATACTCGTAAACTTGTGTGTGAGTGGAGGCCGTTATGCCAATCGCTTCAACGATCAGTTTAACGGCCTCCGGCTTGAGATTATCTGAACAGTGCCAAGATTGACTGTGCAGAGGAGTTGGCGATCGACAGCGACTGAATGCCGAGCTGCTGCTGCGTCTGCAGAGCGGACAGGCGGGTCGATTCAGCCGACATATCAGCGTCAACCAGAGCGGAAACACCGCGATCGATGGCGCTCATCAGGTTACCGATAAAGTCGTTCTGCATCTCAATGCGCGACTTCGTGGCACCAAGGTCTGCAGCCGCTGTGGTCATGGACTGAACAGCCGTGTCAGCAGCACTGATCATTTCGTCGATATCCGTGTCATCAACGTTGGCAGCGGTGATGTCGAGTGCGGAGACCGAAGTCGTCACGGCGCCGGCACCAGTTGTGGTGAACTGCGTGTCGAGAAGACCGACCGAAGCGGCATCAGCGTCCGCATTGAACAGTGTGATGCTGGAGACGGTGATCGAAAGCGTGCCAACCGAGACATTGGCGCCAGAGCGGGTGAAGGACGAGACAACGTCAGCCGACAAGGCACCATCTGCGGTGACGTCGTGGCTGATGCTCAGCCAGTTTTCACCCGAGAAGGACGATGAGTCGGCGATCGAGGTCAACTGACCCTGCAACTGGGCGATTTCCGACTGGATCTTGGAGCGATCAACGCCCGGCTCACGAGCTGCAACCAGTTTCGACTTGATTTCGTCGACAACGTCGATTGCGGCGTTGAGACCGGTATAGGCGATATCAACTTTGGCTTGACCCAGACCCAGAGCGTCCTGAACCGTGCTGAGAGCTTTGTTGTCGGAACGCATTGTTGTTGCGATCGACCAGTAAGCTGCGTTGTCAGCGGCTTCCGAAACGCGAAGGCCAGTAGAGATACGGTTCTGTGCTTCTTCCAGATTCACATTGGTCATCTGGAGTGACTTCAGAGCCGTCATTGCGGAAATGTTAGTGTTGATGCTACCGTTCATGGTACAACCTCGTTACTTGAACTTTTCTTTGAAACATTCCGGCCAAACCCGGTTCAAGACGATGGCATCATGCCGACGAGAAACTTCGTACGCTTGAGGTCTCTCAACAATGCCCCGCAAAGCTTGTTGAGCAATTAACGCCTAAGGTTTACAGCCTGCGCAGTTAACAGCCGGTTAAGCTGTGTGAATCCGGGAGGTTGAGGCCGGTAAACAGGCCCGACGGCGTTAACCGAACGAGCGCACCATGGACCCAACGAGTAAGGTCCAGCCGTCTATCAGAATAAAGAAGAGTATCTTGAAGGGCAGCGACACCACAGTGGGCGGCAGCATCATCATCCCCATGGCCATGGTAATTGTGGCGACAATCAAATCAATTGCGAGAAACGGGAGAAGGATGAGAAAACCGATCTCGAAACCGCGTTTGATCTCAGAGATCATGAAAGCAGGTATCAACGCCCGCAGATCGACCTGCTGAATGTCGATATTCTCCTGCGGCTCTTCATTCCGCACTTCCTCCGACAGGGAGATAAACATCTCCAGGTCCTGCTCCCGAACATGTTTGAGCATGAACTCGCGAAACGGCTGTGTTATGGCCGTGAAGGCCTGCGCCTCAGTAATCTCGCCTCTGGTCAGTGGCGAGACGCCCTCATTCCAGGCCCTGTCCAGCGTCGGTGACATGACGTGAAAGGTCATGAAGAGCGCCAGGCTGATCAGAATGAGGTTTGCGGGTGTTGTCTGCAGCCCCAGACCCATGCGCAGAATTGAGAATGCGATGATGAAGCGGGTAAAGCTGGTGACGACAATCAAAATGCCCGGTGCGAGCGACAGCACAGTGATGAGTGCGATCAGCCGGACGATGTTTCCGGCTGCCTGTCCGTCGGTCTGAGGCAGAATATTGGAAAGATCAGGAACCTGCGCCGCTGCTGGGGCGGGAAACAGCAAAACAGCTATCAGCAGGACCAGCCGCGTCATTCAAACAGCAACGTTCGGATGAGCACGCGATCCACGGCGCCCTCGCTGAAATGGGTCGCTCGGTCGTTGAGCGCTTCACGGAACGTAATGAAGCCGCTCGGCCCCTCGATGTGGGACAGTCGCAGCGTGCGCAGATAGGCGACCAGGTCTTCGCCAACCGCGGTCGACAGACTTGCAGCAACAGGCTCCTTCGACATCAGCGACACTTCAAGGCGCACCCAGACCCCTTCCGGGCTTTGAATGTTGGTGAGCAGTGGGGCGAGATCGGTCAAAACGACATTCGCGGCCTTCGCAGCATCTTCTGACGAATCATCGCCGGTGTCAGACTTTTCCGCCGCTGCTTTCGGGGGTGCCAGAAACTGCGCACTGCCAAATCCCATCCCAGCCGCGATGGCCGTGACCAGCACGAGCGCGATAATCACGGATGCCTTGGAGCTCTTTTGCTCAACCGCATCTTCCATGTCGATCGTTTCAGCCATCACATATTCCGTCAGACATCAGCGGGAATCAGAAGGGAAGGATCTTGTCTATGATCCTTTGCCCATAAGGCGGTCGCTGCACTTCTGCAACAGGCCCACGCCCGCCATAGGAGATACGCGCTTCGGCAATGCGGTCGTAGGAAATGACGTTATTGGGATCGATGTCCTGCTGCCGCACCACGCCCTGAATGCGCAGCAATCGCAATTCGTCGTTGACCCGCACTTCCTGGCGACCGTCAATGACCAGGGCATCATTGGGCAGCCGCTCAACGACCGTTGCGGCAATTGAGAGCTGAACGTTTTCCGAACGGGTCGTTCCGCCATTGCCATCAAACGTAGTGCTGGAATTGACATTGGCCGTACCGGATCGCGACAGCGGAGTGCTGAACACGTCCGTGTCGATCGCACCGCCCAGACTGCGGCCCACAGTGCGTTGTCGGTCTGACTGATTTTGCAATCGCGCGCGATCGTTGATCGAGATCGACACAGTCACGAGATCTCCGACATCAAGCGCAACGCTGCTTGTGTAGAGATTTGACCGGCTGGAGCGCCAGGTCGAGCCGCGCGACACGGGTGGTTCGGCCTCAATCGCATAGGCTTGAGACGTGATTTCAGGGCGCACTTCCGTCATGGCAGGAGGGTTGCGCAATTCGCGGATGTCAGCGCAGCCAACCAGCATCAGCAGCGCACAGATGGAAGTTGTACGGATCACGATTTCGACCCTGCTCCGGATGCCGCAATGACGACGGAAATAGCCGCCGCTTTCTTGCTCTCCATCTCGTTGAGAATAATGCTGGCTTGGCTGGTCTTCATCTTCATGATGATGGCGGCCGCCAGTTCGTCCGACAGCATTGTGAGCCGTTCAGCAGCAGCGTCGGGGCGCATGCGCGAATAGATGCCAACCAATCCCTCGCGCGCTTGCTCCACGAATGCATCGCGGCGAACAACCCACTCTTCAAGTTCAGCCTTTCGGGTTTCCAGTTCGCCCATTCGTTTTTCGATGCGATCGCGCAGTTCGTCCAGTTCCTGCCTTTTGAGCGCATAGCGCCGCTCGCGCGCCGGGTCGGTTATGTTGACGCAAAACTGCTCGATATTGGAGTTGCTCGATGCAGCGACCGACCAGACGGGCTGTGCCGAAACGACCAAAAGCGCAGATAAGGCGATGTTGAGCAGTTTCATTTGACGATGACCTCCGCCTGAATCGCACCGGCGCTCTTGATGGCCTGCAAGATCGCAATTGTGTCGTTGGGTTTAACTCCAAGCGCGTTGAGCCCGTTGATCAGGCTTTGCAGATCGGACCCTCCAACCTGTGAGAACGTCCCGCCCGGTTGCGCGACATCGATGATGGTACGGGGCTCCTCAGCCGTCACGCCGTCGGAAAATGGGTTGGGCTGGCTGATATTCGGCTCCTCCGTCACCCGCACCGTGAGTGTGCCATGCGTAACGGCGACGCTGGAAATGCGAACGGCAGCGCCGATGACGACTGTGCCGGTGCGCTGGTTCATCACGACCCTCGCGGGCTGATCGGTGTGAACGGTGAGACTTTCCATGCGCGCAATGAACCTGGCCATGCCGAGATTCGGGGGCTTGGTGACTTCGACAACACGCGAATCCGTCGCGCGGGCGACTGTCTTGCCATAGGCGTTTTTGGCCTCGGCATTGATCGCGTCCGCAACGGAAACGGCGGTAGCGAAATCGGGATTGCGCAACTGCAGTTGCAGCGCATTGTCGTAAAAGATGGCTGGGGAAGCGCGCTCGACAATTGCGCCGCCGGGAATGGTTGCAGCTGTGTTGACACCCTGGGTGACGGCTTCCGCCTGTCCCGCAGCATCAAAGCCCGAAGTGATGACGCTGCCCTGCGCGACGGCGTAGACCTGCTCGTCCGCCCCGAGCAGAGATGTGGTCACCAATGTGCCACCACGCAGCGAAGTTGCATCACCAATCGACGACACGGTGATGTCGATCGGCGCGCCGGGCTTGGAGAAAGGTGGCAATCGTGCTGTGACGACCACAGCGGCCACATTGCGCGGTTGTGCCCGCCGGTCGCCTGTCGCGATACCAAGGCGGCGCAACATGCCGCTCAGTGTTTCGGCGGTGAACGGTGCGTTTCGAGTTCCGTCCCCGGTCCCTGGCAGACCAATGACCAGGCCGTAGCCGACAAGCTGGTTTTCGCGCGCCTGGGACCAGTAAGCGATGTCCTTGATGCGGGTCTGCCGTCCGTGGTTCGGACCGGGCTTGCCAGCGGCGTGAGCTTGATAATCGCTGCCCTCAAAAATGGGCAGAGGCAGGCTCATAGCCAGCCCGATGAGAAATGCTGCGAAGACGTTGCGGCTCATTGGGCTTGCACCCTCACACTGCCATCGGCTTCCACCACACCGAACAATCGCTTGCCGCTGCTGGTGTTGCGCACAGCGACGACAGAACCAAGTTCACCTGCTTCGAGCGCTGCGCCGACGATGGAGATGTTAAGCGAACTGTTGGAATAGGTGATGCGAACGGGTTTGCCCGCCTGAACGAGAAAGGGACGGCGCAGGCTGGATTTGCGTATGTAGCGCTTGGGCAGAAGCGTCTTTTTGGTGACAAGTCCGACAGCGTCCGACATGCGCCGCACAACAGGCGCGGACACGGGACGCGGATTGCGCACGGCAACATCGCGAAGGTCTGCCGCGGTCAGTGTTTCGCCCGGATAGATGACGCGCTTGGCGACAATGGCGCGCAATTCGGCGGCCTGAGCCACGGTGGTCACCACCAGCAAGAGAACGGCTGTGAGCAAACGCTTCATTCGCCCTGCCCTAGCGCATGTTCCGCGAAACGACCGAAGCCATGTCGTCAGCCGCCTGGATGACTTTGGAATTCATCTCATAACCGCGCTGTGCGGCGATCAGCTGGGTGATCTCCTTCACGGCATCGACATTGGAAGATTCCAGATAGCCCTGCCGGATCGTTCCAAATCCCGGATCGCCGGGGACACCGGTTGTTGGGTCACCGGAGGCGGCACTTTGAGCGAAAAGGTTGTCACCCAGCGGGGTCAGCCCCACTTCGTTGACAAACGTGGCGAGCGTCAGCTGCCCCAGAAGTTGTGGCTCTTCTTGACCAGGAATCTTTGCAAAAACCTGCCCGGAGGCGTTGATTTCAACATTCAACGCATCTGCCGGAACAGCGATGCCATCGGCAATCCGCAGCCCGTTCAGCGTGACAAGTTCACCTTCGGCATTTGTGTTCAGCGCACCTGAACGTTGAAAAACCGTGGTGCCATCGGCGGCTTCGACTTGCAGGTAACCATTGCCGGTTATCGCGACGTCGAACTGATTGCCGGTGGCTGCAAGCCCGCCCTGCGTGTTGACCGTCCGCACAGCTGCGGTCTGTACGCCAAGGCCGAAATGAGATCCCTCGGGCACGATGGCCGTGTTGCTGGTGGAGGGCGTGCCCTTCATCTGTTCGGTCTGATAAATCAGATCGGTGAACTCGGCTCTGGCTCGCTTGAAACCAGTCGTGTTGATGTTGGCGATGTTGTTGGCAATCACGTCCAGATTGCGCTGCTGCGCATTCATGCCGGTTGCCGCTATGGATAGAGCTCTCATCTGACTACGCTTTCCTCAAGATCAAATGGCCATGCGGGAGACATCGAGCCACGCCGAAACGACCTTGTCGCGAATGGCGATGGTGGTTTGCAGGTCCCGCTCGGCACTCATCACGGCATCGGTAACTTCGCGAACACCGGCCTGGCCGGTCATGCCGGCGGCAGACATCGTCTCGGCATTCTGCAAGCTCGCCATCAGGGCTTGGGCTGAGCCGCTTACCATTTCAGCGAACGAACCATCAGTAACCGTTGGTCCGCCCTGCTGCGAGAGCGAAGGAAGCGATGTCTGCGAAAGCGCATTGGTGGGGACGGCAAGACCGGAAACTGCATCAATCATGATTTAGACTTTCATCATATCCAGAGTTGCCGAGATCATGCCGCGCACCTGAGCCATCACCTGCAGATTGGCTTCATAGGACCGGTTGGTCTGGCGCATATCGGCCATCTCGACGAGAATGTTCACATTGGGCATTTTCACCATGCCGGATGCATCCGCTGCCGGATTGGCTGGATCATGCTCCAACAGAAATGGCGAAAGATCCCGCTGAACCGGCATCGTCTCGACCTTTGAAAGCCCGGAAGCTCGGTCCAGCATTTCGGTGAATGCAACGGTCTTGCGCTGATAGGGAGACCCCGCGCTATCTGTTGCTGTGGAGCGCGCATTGGCGATGTTCTCCGACACAACCTTCATGCGGTTCGACTGTGCTTCAAGGGCCGATCCGGCAACCTTCATCGAAGCAGAAAGCGCGTCCATACTCATGATTTCACCGCCATGATGTGCATGCGATGGAATGCGCTGGCGATGGCAACATTGAGCTGATGCGCATGTCGCGTTTCGTTGAGCGCGATCATCTCGCGCTCAAGCACTGGCGGCGTTTCCATCTGTTGAATACCAACGGCCCCGTTTGATGGTGTCGCGGAAATGTGGTTGGCATGGGTGAGCATCATGCCTGGTGTCTTGCCGCTTCGCGCGTTCTCCAGCACCTTCGAAAAGGGATCGACCTGCGTCGCATTAACGCCGGGCGTATCGACATGGGCGATGTTGCGCGCAATTTGCGACTGGCGGGTTTCGACCCAGTTAGCGTGATTACGCACGAGCGCGGAAAGCGCAAGACTATCCATGTTACTCTCCGCAAACAGCACCGTGAAACGAACTCGATTTCAGGGTAGTCCAAGTCGCTTGCGCGAAACTGATTGTTGCTGGGAGAAGGCCCGCTTGGCTACTGGGTCCACTCCAGAACAGCGCCGGAATCGAGCGACACCTTCCAGCCTTCATCGCTTTGGGAAATCGAATCGATCCGTTCCCCGCCGGGAAGACCGCTTCCGGCTTTGACGAAGATCATTTCACGCCCGTCATGCAGCAGAGCCCTGCCGGGTGCGACAAACATAAGCTGATAGGTAGCGTCGCCCGGGAAAGGCTGGTCGACAGGGCCATCCAGGTCGGCGCCGGTGCTGCCAGTCACGATGCGATCAAGGTCCGGCTCGTCGGGCTTCAGCCGGAACCTTGCCTTTCGAACAGCCAGGTCTTGAGGTTCGTAGATGGCCGCTCCACCATTATAGCCGGAAAACTCCATCCGGGGCGGGCCGAAATTCTGCGGATTGTTGTAAACATACCAGGGGAGAAACGCGCAGCTTCCGGCAAGGCACAGGCCGAAGGCGCCCACAATCCAGTCGCTGATCATCCAGGCTTTCACTGTGCGCCACCCAGCGTTTTAATCATCGAATCCGTTGCCTGTTCGGTGTCCCGCATCAATGCGGCCACATTATCAAATGCGCGGTGTACCGAGATCAGCCGCGTCATTTCCAGAACCGGGTTGACATTTGATCCTTCAATGGAACCTTGCACGACACCCACACCGGGCAGATCGACAAGAGGTTCCGGGTCGGTTCGAGCCAGAATGGCCGAGGTGCCGACGCGTTGAAAGTTGGCTCCCGGGTCATAGGCAAACAGACCTATCGTGCCGATGCGCCGTGTCGTTCCATCCTCTGCGACTTGGCTCAACGTTCCATCCGCACCGGCAACGACGGTGCCGTTGCCCGGTATCGCAATGGGGGCGCCTCCAGCATCCAGAACGGGATGCCCGGTGAGGGAGACGAGTTGGCCTTCGGGTGTTCTCGTAAATCGTCCGTCGCGTGTTACAGCGTTTCCGGAGGGCGTCTCCAGCATGAACCAGGCGTCGCCACGAATGGCAAAGTCGAGCGAGCCGCCCGTCTCAATCAGTCCCGCATGCTCGGTCGACGCATAGGACTTGCCGCGCGAAACGAAGGATGCCGTTTCGCCGACCGTGTTTGCCACCAACTCGTCAAATCGCACCGACGTCGCGCGAAAGCCAGGCGTGTTGGCGTTGGCAATATTGTCTGCGATCGTGTTGAGCCGCTTTTCCAGCGCCATCTGCGAGGAAACAGCGACGGTGAGACCGGTATCCATACGAAATACTCCTTCGAACTCCACCATCCCACCACATGCGCCTTGCGCAGACCTGTTGTTGCAAATGCAGACACAAGCCAGAGGCAAGGTGCCCTTGGCAAAGTGATCGCCTGAATCGAAAGCCTCGTAGGCGGTTGCCGCGCTGGCAGTTGGAAAGGCTGGAGCATTCCGTGGGAATCATAATCGGACTGATCGTGACGTTCGGCTGCGTGCTTGGCGGCTATATGGCCATGGGTGGCAAGCTTGGCGTTCTCAACCAGCCCTGGGAGTTCGTGATCATCGGCGGTGCCGCTATCGGCTGCTATCTGGTTGCCAACCCGATGAGCGTGGTCAAGGACACCGGCAAGGGCCTCATGGAGGCGCTGAAAAACTCCGCTCCGGGTCAGGACGATTATCTGGAACTGCTGAGCCTGCTGCACTCCCTGCTACGGGAAATGCGCTCGAAGCCTTCCAGCGAAGTCGAAGCCCATATTGACGAGCCGCAAGAGTCGGAGATCTTCAAGGCCCATGAACGGGTCTTAAACAACAAGGACCTGTGCAACTTCATCTGCGATTACGTTCGCCTTCTGCTGGTTGGGAACGCTCGACCGCACGAGATCGAAGCTCTTATGGAAGAAGACATCGACACGATCCGTCATGAGCGCATGGAAGCCGTGCACGCCATGACCACCATGAGTGACGGTCTTCCCGCACTTGGCATCGTCGCCGCCGTGCTTGGCGTGGTGAAAGCCATGGGCTCCATCGACTCCTCGCCGGAAGTTCTCGGCGGACTGATTGGCGCCGCACTGGTTGGCACATTTGTCGGCATCTTCCTGTCCTATGCGGTCGTCGGCCCCATCGCCGGCAAGCTGGGTTTCGTCCGTGAAAGTGGAATGCGCAGCTTCTACGTTGTGAAGCAGTCGCTCATCGCATCGATGAATGGCGCCGTGCCACAGATCGCTCTGGAGTTTGGTCGCAAGGCCATCACAGGCCACAACCGTCCATCATTGGAGCAGGTTGAAGAGCAAATGGCGCAGGGAGCCGCCGCGTGACCGATCCCGCCCAATCCCCCGCTCCGCAGTCTTCCAAACAGGCGCATATCAACGCCATCAACGCGTTGGCTGACTTCAAACGCCCCGCCAGCACGGAAGCGAAGAAACAGCAGGGAACATCCCGCGTTTTGCTCATCTCCGAGACGCAGCGTCGCGACCTCGACAAGAAAATCGCGGCCTACATCACGGAGTATCTCGGTGAGGCCTGGGTCGCCGAGTTCGACACGGAATCATCCAATATCGTCACCGACCCGAACGCGGAATTCTGCAATGCGGTTTTGTATCGTGGAGAAGATTCAGTCGGCGGCATCACAACGGATATTGCGGGCGTGGCGGTGCTGGTCGACAGCCAGTTCGGCATCGAGACGGATGTTTCGGAACGCCCGTGCAGCCGAATGGAACGTATGCTGTTTGCCGATTTCATGACCGGACTGGCGAACATTCTGAACGACGTTCTGGACACCGGACTGCGCGTCTCGGAGCATGCGGAACGACGTTCCAAGAGTCGCAGTCCGGCTGATACCAACCACCTGACCCTCACGCTGGAAAATGATGATGAAGGCGTGAAAGTCATCTATCGCATGTTCATGGCGGCTATGGGAGAAGCCCAAAGCGGACCGCGCAGTAACGACCTCGACCGCGTTGTGCTGAAAGCCCAATGCATGATGCCGGTTTCGACGCGGTCTCTGGCGTTTCTGCGCGATATCAAGCCCGGTGACCGTCTTGAATGCTCGGGAGACACGTTTTTGGCGATCCGAGGGCGCGTCATTGCGTCCGGGTCCGTCAGTGAACAATCCGATAATCGGGCAGTGGTTTTGACCGGCGGAAGCAACAAGAGAAGAAAGCGGGCAGCGTAGTATGAGCGAGAATATGCAGCAACCAGGCGCAGCAGCGCAGCAGACCATGCCCCAAGAGCAGATGCAACAACAGCAATCGGCTGCGCCTCAGAGTGTTGCCCCTTCCCCGGCAGACCATCAACCGGGCGTTGCCACCACAAGCGCGCAGCCACAACCGGCCGCGCCAGGGCAAGCGGAGGTGAGACAGGAAGCACCCGCCTCACCGCCGGCTGCGGCACCTCAAGCGCACGCTGGTGGTGATCAACTTGAATCCGCCATCGAGGAACTGCGCGATGTTGTTGACACCATGCGTCCCACTGCGAATACGATCCGAAGCTCCAATGGCGGCACCGGTCAGCGCATTTGCGGAGATTCTTTCTGGAACATCGCGGTCGATATCCAGGCGATGCTCGGCACTGCCGAATTGACCGTGCGCCAGCTTCTTGAACTGGAAAGCGGCCAGGTGCTGCCGCTCGATCGTGGACTGGAAGAACCCCTCGAACTCGTCGTCAACGGACATGTCATCGCCAAGGCTGAGCTTGAAAAGGACGAGCACAACCGCTTGAGCTTTCGCATCATCGAACTGCTCGACACATCGGCTGAGAAGCTGGCTGGGTAGCGCATATCATGTCTGGAGCGGCCAATCAGGGTGTTGTCGATGTCGCGGCCGTGCTGCTCACGGTTGGTCGTGAGCGTGCGGCACGGTTGCTTGCGCATTTTGAAGCCGAGGAAGTGACCATGCTGTCGCGCCAGACGGACAATCTGGCGAGCCTTACACAGAATCATCTCAACAGCGTTGCACAGAGCTTTGAACAAGCCTTTGCAAATGGCACGGGTTTACTGAACCCGGCTCGTTCATTCACCGACATTTTGAATGAAACCCGCGCGGACGTTCTTTCGCCAGAGGAAGAAGTGGTGCCCGCTCTGCCGGAACCTCAAAATCCATGGGAAAAGATTGCGTTGCTCGACGATCAGCAGATCGCTGACTATCTGTCGCAGGAATTGCCAGTCACAAGCGCCTGCGTCTTGTCAAAACTGCCGCCTGCAAAGTCGGCCAAGGTTCTCAAACTGTTCGACCCGGACCTGCGCGGTGCCGCAGTGCGCATGATGCTGGACGTTAAGGCGTCGCAGCGCATGGAAGACATGTTGGCCGAACGCTTGACCAGCGAGCTTGGCGACGCCCCTTCCCCGGAAGCCGAGACGGGCAATTGGAAGGCAGTGGCCTCAATCATCAACTGTTTCGACGAAGAAGATGGCAACGCACTCACCGAACAGTTGAAATCTGCAACCGATGAGCAGACCTATGACGCGGTGGTTGGAGCGATTTTCCGCTTTGATGATATTGCGTCGCTGGAAGCCGATGCCTGCACGAAACTGTGTGGCACAGTCGGCAATGACCTTCTCACAAAGGCTCTTCGAGACGCGGATGATGCCATCTCCAACGCGCTTCTTTCAACACTCAGCCCGCGCGCGCGCCGCATGGTCGAATCGGAACTGGAAACCGGTGCCGTACCCAAGGAAGAAGAGATTGCCGATGCGCGCCGAGCCATAGCGCAAACCGCTCTCGACATGGCGGCAGAAGGTGAAATCACTCTGCCCGAGCGTTCCTGATGAGCGGAGGTTCCGACGACAACGACCCGGAAAGCAAAACCGAGGAACCCACCGAAACCCGCATTGCTGACGCCCTCAAAAAGGGGCAGGTCGCGATGTCGCGGGAAGTTATGGTGCTGGCTTCAATGCTGGCACTGACAGCCTGGCTTGTGTTTGTCGCGCCAAATGCAACCGGCTCGCTGGTTTTCAAGCTCAAATCGATTTTCGAGCATGCCGGAACACGTGACATCAACTCGTCTACGGACGCCCTGATCCTTCTTTCAACGGTGAGCCTGTTTTCAGTGTCAGCCGTGCTTGTGCTGTTTGTTTTCCTGTTCGTGTTCATACTCGCCGGGGCCTTCATTCAGGCCGAGCCCCGCTTCGTTGCCACCCGGATCCAGCCCAAGATCTCCCACATCTCGCTGTTGAAGGGCTGGACACGGATGTTCGGCAAGGCCGGTCTGGCAGAGTTTGTCAAAGCGCTCGTAAAGCTGACGGTAGCAATCGTGATCGCAATTTCTGTGCTCGGTGCCGCCGACAACGAAATTGTTGCGCTGATGTGGAAGTCCCCTGCCCTGCTGACTGACTTCGTGGTTTCCCAGATTGGTGCATTGCTGTCGGGCATCCTGATCGCCATGGTCGTTGTGGCGGTTGGCGACTTCATGTGGAGCAAGAAGCGTTGGCGCGACGGGCTTAAGATGACCCGTAAGGAAATTTCCGATGAATTGAAGCAGGCGGAGGGTGACCCGGTAGTCAAGTCGCGGCTGCGCTCTCTGGCGCGGGACCGCAGTCGCCACAGAATGCTCGGCAATGTGGGAACAGCAACGTTGATCCTCACCAACCCGACCCATCTTGCCATTGCGCTGCGCTACAAGCACGGACAGGACAATGCGCCAGTGGTGGTTGCCAAGGGTGCCGATCATCTGTGCATGCGCATCAGGGAAGCCGCGCAGGAGCACGACATTCCGATCTTCGAGAAGAAGCCATTGGCGAGAGCATTGTATCCAATCGCCGTGGTCGACCAACCGATCCCGGAAGAGTTTTATGCAGCGATCGCTGATCTCATCAACATCATTCACGAAAAGGCCGCGCAAACCGGTCCGGCAAGAGCTTGAAATGAGATCGGTAATCGTCGCAGATTTGCATTGGCGAACGCGACCAGCCGTTGCGGAACTTCGCTGCCGCAAACCGCAGGAATGGGAGCCGTATTGAAGTGGGCGACGAGCAAGACGACTTTTGGGACGCAATCGAGGGCGTGCAGCCCGCAACTCAACAACGCAGCATTCGCATTCGCGACGAGTTTGTTGAAGCCGGGGTAACTGCGCTCAACAAGATGCGATTTGACGAACTCAAAGTCTCGCATCTGGCCGAACTGAGCGGAAACTCGGTGGGCAGCTTCTATACCCGCTTCGCAGACAAGGATGCCTTTATCGGTGCCCTGCGTGCCTATGCCATCGCTTCGATCACCCGTGAATTCGTTGCGCATTTTACGGTCGATAAGCTGCAACAGTCGGAGAGGAACGAGGCGCTTGGCCAGCTTGTTGATTTGCTGTCGGACATCTTCACAAGCCGCTATCGTGGCGTATTGCGTGAGTCGCTTCTGCGAATTCTCGACCCCGATGACCCCTGGGCACGCATGCGTCAGTCTGCGCAGGAAATCACGACCATTCTGAACGACGCGCTTTCCCATTCATTTCCAGAATATGGAGAAGCTGAAACGCACATCCGTTTACGTTTCGCCTTTCAGCTTATTGTGGGCGTGCTACAAAATGATCTGATCAACGATTATCACGTCTTTTCCACGCGTGATCATTCCGTTCGCCACGGCCTGAAAGACGCGGTGTGCGCCTATATGAACGCACCCATAAGCCAGCCGCGATGGCCCGCTTTGGCTGCTTCGGCCTGAAACCGAAGCGGGCACTCCATCAGGCCGCCTGTGCAGAGCCCAGCTTGCCCTGCGGGATAGCGCCCCGCGCATGCGTTTTCATCCATTGCGTCATGTCTTCGCAGCGCAACGGCCGTGAGATCAAATAGCCCTGAATTGAATCGCATCCGGTTTCGCGCAGGAATTCAAGCTCCCCTTCGGTCTCCACGCCCTCAGCCACGACCAAGAGGCCGAGGCAATGTGCCATGACCGTCATGGCACCGACCATGGTTGCGTTCGCGTGGTTTTTGTCGAGGCCATCGACAAAAGACCGGTCGATTTTGATGAGATCCGGGTGAAGGCGCTGCAAATAAGTCAATGACGCCTGTCCCGTCCCGAAATCATCCAGCGCAATGTGCACGCCCAACTGTTGCAGCCGCTTGAGTTGAGGAGCCGCAACGTCGACATCATCCATCTGAGCCGTTTCAGTGACCTCGATCTGCACGCGCGAAGGCGAGAAGCTCACATTCTGAATTCGCTCATAAACACGGTCCATGAAATCGATATTGTTGAGTTGTTTCGCGGACAGGTTGATCGAGATTTTCGGAAGATGCAGGCCAACGGAACACCAGTTCTGCATCTGCTCCAGTGCAGTGGTGAGCACCCACATATCGATTTCCGAGATCAGCGATGAACGCTCTGCGATATCGATCACCTGGTCAATCCGCACGCCTTTCAGGCGTGGGCTGTTGCATCGAAGCAGGCACTCCGCCGCCACGATTTCACGGGTCGACGCATCGACAATGGGCTGGAAAACGAGCTCAAACTCGTCATTTTGAAGCGCTTCACGCGTACCCGTTTCAATGTCGAGGCGCGCCAGCGAATTCTGCGTCATATCCGCCGAGTAGTATTTTAGGCCACCCAGAAGATTGTCCTCCTTGGCTCGACGCATCGCCACGCCAGCATGACGAATCAGGGTGGCGGCGTCCGCACCATCATGCGGGTAAAGCGCAGCACCAACCTTGCACACGACGAAAACGGATTGCTGTCCAACGCGGATCGGGTCGCGCATCCCGTCAAGAATGCGTTTGACGATCCAGGTGACGTCTTCATCTTCATCCAGTTCACAAAGTTCGACGAGCATTTCCCCGCTTTCTGCGAGCAGGGTAACGTTGTCGTGTTCTCTCAAGGCCAACTCCACCTGCCGACCAGCCATGCGCAGCAGGCTGTGGCTTAGTTGTTGCCCCAACGCCTCTTCGAGGTAATCCCATGACGTGACGCCAACCTTCAAAATGGCGAGCGGCTTCCCATTGCGCTCCGCCCGCAGGATCGATTTGTCGGCACGATCGAGGAACTCTTGCTGTGCATCAACAGCATCAAACCGTTTGGCCAGCTCTCGAACAGGTGAGGCCTCACCCTGCTCCGACTCGACAGCGTTGTCTTCGGAAACCGCCCGGCGCGGGTTGGAACCTTCAATGCGGGCGTCCGCTTCCTGCCAGGTTGCGACGTGACCGGTACCACCTCGCACCGCCGTGTGAAGCGCGTGATCGGCCCGGCGCACCAGCTCGGTTGCGGAACTGCCATCGGCGCGATCGACGGCCAGCCCAACGCTGAGCGTCGCAGCGTCGAGGCCGGTTGTGATCGACCTGGACGCCGCCTCAAAAGCGTGCTGGGCTTCCGCGATTCTCTGCTGTGCCTGGGCTTCGTTCATGTCGAACAAAGCAGCACAAAACCCTTCCCCGCCATATCGGGCAATCGGAACCGACCCAGACAAGGATTTGCGCAAAACGTCGGCTGCAGTTGTGACCACGGCATCAACGATGGCGGGGCCAAAATTCTCCTTGATGGACCGCAATCCATCGACATCGGCCATGATGACAGCTGTCTTGCGCCCGTCTCTGCGCGCTTGTTCGAGCGCCTGTTCGAAACGAGCAAAGAAGGCCCTGCGGTTGAGGCAGCCCGTCAGAGAGTCGTGATTGGCCAGAAAATCAAGCTCTTGCTTTTGTCTGTCCACTTCGGCCTGCGTTGCCTCCAGAAGCCGCACCGCTTTCGCCAACTGTTCGGCATTTTGCTGGTTGCCCGTCATGTCAGCGGCTGTGACGATGGCTCCGATGGTTTCCTTCTTCTCGCCGGAAAACACAGTGGCATTGACCACAAGATTGCGCACCGTCCCGTCAGCCGCACGCAGGCTCAATGTGTCTTCACGCTTCTCTTTGCCTTCGCGTAATGCGGCATGCCACGGATAGCCGCCCGCCTTTGCACGCCCATCCAACATGCGCCACGGCAGAGTGTTGATCTTTGAGCCGATCAGCGCTCCATCTTCACTGCCGCTCAGGCGTCCAAATGCAGAATTTGCGAGCAGGATACGCTCATATTCATCAAGAATAACAACCCCTTCCGTCAGCGTATCAAACGCCCTTTGAACGCGTTCGGGTATAACCCGCCCGGGATCAAGCTCATTGAGAGATCGTCGCAAAAAGACGGAATAGGCGACGAATCCGCTGACCGCCAAAAAGCCGAGAAACACGAAGAAGGAAACCGGGATGTCGAACAGCCGCGCCCCCGATGACGGCGGGCCAAAGGAGATTTCAATGCGGCCCTGAGGGCCCTGCGGACCAACCAGCGGAACGGAAACATGCGTTGGCGTTGAATCGCTCCCAACAGGCTGAATCCAATGCCCTTCATGATCGCCCTGGCTGATCAGGATAGAACCATCCTCGCGCCGAAAGGCAACCGAAAGGACATCATCATTGCGTTCAACGACAGATTTCAGTGTTTCTTCAACCGTCACCGCGTCGCGCCGATTGATGGCTCCGGCAAGCTGCACGGCCAATGCCTCGGCAACCTTGGCGCGCGATTCCAGTTCTGTGCGATGCCCGTCGGGCAGAAGACCAAGTGAGTAGGCCATCATGGCCAGACACAGCGTCGCGGAAACAAGGCCAAAGCTGAGCCAAAGTGTTGTTTTCAAACGCTTCATGTTAAGCTGTTCCCTCTCGCGCGTTCGCCGGCGCTTTCAACCTGTTGGCGCATCATCTCGATGTCGGACAGCGCCGTGCCTGTCTCGTCTTCCTCATCACGCGTCACAATCGAAATCGGATCGAATCGTCTCCAGGCCGGAAGCGAGGAAAGTAATGTCGCGGCCAGAATTCCGCTTTGCAGAAGCCAGGACACGCTGCCGACACCCAATGCCGCACCAAAAGCGAATGTCACCTTCGCAGTGGTGGTGGCGAGAATTCCGCCATCATATTCAATATCACGCTTGGCCTGCTCGAGGCTGTCTTCAAGCACAACCCGGTTGATGGGCAACAACCTATAGTCCGTCACCGTCGCTTCGATGGACGGCGCATCCAGGGTGTTGGGGTCATCAACATCCAGTGGCAGCCCGATGGGTGTCGGGGCTATCTCCACCTCTGGGACAAATGCCGGTGCCAATTCGCCGATGGGACGAAACACCACGCGCTGTTCCTGTGACCCTTGCGTGTTCGAGGCGGAATCGCCCTGATCGGTTGCCACCACGCTGGCCGCAGTCTGCTCAGGTTCCACCGGTTGAGTCGGGGCCACGGCTTCGTCGCCGTCTTCGGCCTCTTCTTCAATCTCCACCTCCGGTTCAGGCTCCGGCTCTCGAACGATGGTGCTTGCCGCTACATCTATGGTCAGGCGACCGGCTTCGGTTCCCCTGTCAGCATCATTGACGGTGTACTCCACAAAAAACGCGCCGCTCTCCCGTGCTCCAGGTGCAAAAACCAGAGAGGAGAGTTGCGCAAGTGTGAGCGTGTCGCCAGCCCGGACCAAAACCGTTCCATCCGAATGAACGAGTTCGCCACCGCCCAGCGAGAGCGCGGTGATGGTGATCGACGAGGCCGCGTCCCCTTCGATGTCAGAAAAGGCAAAGGCGTCAGCAGGAACCACGATCGATTGACCGCTGATCGTCGCCAGCGACCCGCCCGATGCGACCGGCGCGTCATTGACGGGTGCGATTTCGATATCGAAGGTTGAAACAGCGATGCCGCCACGCCCGTCCTCAATTGTGTAGGCAATCTGCGGGACGCTGCCCGCAACGTCACCAAAGGGCTCGAAGACGAACGCTCCGTTAGCTGTGATCTGAAGAAGGCCGATGCCAGAAATCTCGACCGTGGCGCCGGGCTCGAACATTTCATCCATGCCTTCGATGGAGAAGGCCGTCAGGGTGATCGAGTCCTGGTCGGGGTCAAAGTCTGCCCCCAAACCGCCCTCGCCGGTCAGCACATTGCCTGTCACCGTTCCGCTATCTTCATTGATCACCAATCTGTCCGGCAAGGCGACCGGAGCATCATTGGTCTGCGCAACTGTGAAACTCACTCTCGAAAATGCGTTGAGCGCACCATCTGTTACCGCAAATTCAAACGAGTCAGCCCCGAAGAAGCCCGTTGCCGGCTGATAGATGAACGAACCGTCTGCTCCGATGATGATAGTCCCACCCTGCACGGTGAGAAACTCGCCAACATAGGCTTGAGCAATCCGCAATGGGTCGCCATCAATGTCGCGATCCACGCCATCACCTGTGTCATCTGCGATCAGGTTGCCGGAAACGCTCTCGTCTTCTTCCAGCCCGTATACATTGTCGGAGGTCACGGGTTGGTCATTCACCGGCAACACGTCGACTGTAACCCTGGCACTGGACTGACCACCGTTCGGATCGACAACGGCATATTGAAACGTCACTTCGCCGTTGAAGTTGTCGTTTGGTGTGAAAAACAGCTGACCGCCGATCAATGCGACTTCACCATGGTCCACTGCTACCGGGTCGCCGCCATTGACCAAAGCGGTACCATCAATGTGCGAAATCCTCAGGACATCGCTCTCGGGGTCAGCGTCGTTCGACAGAACGTCGATCGCAACTGTCTGGTCTTCCAGCGTTGTGAAAGTGTCAGCCCGCGTAACTGGCGCTTCGTCAACATTCGTGACCACGACCGTGATGCGTTGAGTATCATGCTCGCCATTTTCATTTGTCACACGCACGATCACGCCGTAGCGATTGTCCTGCAACACTGCATCGGTCGGATTCTCAAAATCCGGTGGAACGGCGAAGCGCAACTCACCAGTGGTCGGATCGATCACAAATTGGTCCGCACTCGCCCCATCAAGAATTGAGTAGGTCAGGTTGCCCGGATCACCATCTCCGGCAATCGCTGTCACTGTCGTGACGAAGGTCTGATTTTCCTGAACCTCAATTCGGGCGTTGTCGCCGCCTCCGTTCGAGGTGATTGTGGGCGCCTCGTCGACATCCGTCACTTCAACAAAAATGAGCTGTGTATCGCTTGCACCAGACTCGTCCGTCGCGCGCACTTCGACGCCGTAGATGTTGTTTTGATTGCCCGCATCGGTGGGATTCTCGAAATCTGGCGGATCGAGGAACCGCAATTCGCCGGTTTGGGCATCGATGGTGAAACGATCGCCGCTTGCGCCCCCGGAAATGGAGAAGATCAGCTCATTGTCGTCGGAATCATCGTCTTGGGCCGTAACTGTCGTCACATAGGTTTCGTTCTCGGGAACCTTGATGTTGGCCGTCTGCCCGCCTCCATTGGAGGTGATAGTTGGCGCTTCATCCACATCGGTAACGATGACCGTGATGGATTGAGTGTCGTGATCACCATCTTCATCGGTGACACGCACCTGAACGCCATAGCTGTTGTTTTGACCAATCGCGTCCGTCGGATTCTCAAAATCTGGTGGCGTTATGAAGCGCAGTTCCCCCGTTTGGGCATCAATGGTGAATTTATCGGCGCTCGAACCGCCCGAAATCGAAAACGTCAGTTCTTCGTTTTCGTCATCATCGTCGTCATCGCCATCATCTTCGTGCTGTGCCGTCACTATTGTCACGAAGGTCTCGTTTTCAGCAACTTCGATGATTGCGTTGTCGCCACCGCCATTGGAAGTGATCACTGGCGCAGCGTTGGAATTGTTGAGGCGAAACAACATATCCCGCAGCGCAATTGCATCGCCATCGTCGTCCAAATAGGTGCCGCCACCATAATTTGAGTTCTGGTCGACCCCGACACGGACCGAAGAAGGCAACGGGTCTGTCGTCTCAACGCTCAGGACGTAAGTCTGGTTTGAATTCAGCGTGATCGGATCATCCAACTCGATTGCGTGCCACCCATATGCGTCGTCCAGCTGTTCAGACGAAATGCTCCCGGTTGCCAGAACAGGTCCGTCAAAACTGTTGCGTATCGATACGATGACATCTTGTTCAACCGAGAAAAGGATGACCTGCCGCAATGCCAGTTCCACCTCGTCGACAGCGTAGGTCTCGTTGCCTGAGTCATGTGAGAAGGACTGCCCGACGCGCCGATCGGATCCGATCTGCTCGCTGTGAGCAATCTGCGTTAATGGAACGTCATGCGCAGTTACGGTCTGCGTGTTCAGCGAGGAGGTCCACTCGCCACCGGCATCGAAGACGGTTGTTTCCACCTGCCCAACGCCATGTTCGAGTGTCCAATCGCCACCCAACGTCGTGTGACCCGTCATATCGGTGCTGGCACGGACATCGGCACCGGTCAGTTGAGCCATGAGCTCAACAGCTTGCCGGCCGGAAGCGTCGCCCGCAAAGTTGCAACCATAAATCAGCACATCACCGTCGGCAGACAATGAGCGAGCCATGGTCATCATGGCCGCGTGATGTTCTCCGGTCATGGAGGAGGCATTTAGAACGGCATTTCCAAGCTCCAACTGTCCCTCTGACCCGTGGCTGACAATGTGAATTGCACCGAGATCGGCCCTGCCGGACAACACTTCGGACATCTGCGCCACACCATCACGACCCGGTTCAAGCAGGACGGTCTCAACATGCGCCGGAAGGGTGCCAAGCAGCGTTTCAATGTCCTCCACGTCAGGCGCGATGAAGGCAATCTCGGGAAGACCTGACTGAGTTTGGCTTGGAAACGCATCAACATCCGAAATCATGCCCGAAGGAGCATGTTGGGCGGCCCCAGCGCCCCCATCGGAATGCCTCCAAAGAGACTGATCAGACACTTGATCGGAATGGACCTGATTGAGCTGCGATGTTGCGGTTTCAAAGCCGGCAGCGTCGAGCAGGATGCGAGGTTCGAGAACGCGCATGATCGCCGGAGAAGCCTCCGGCGGAACAACTTTCTTGGCCTGTCCCTTTCCGTCGCGCCAATTCAGAAACGCCATACACCCATGCCTTGTGGTGAATTCCTTTCGGCCCGGGCTTATGCTAGAAAATGCGAGTGAACATTTCATAAACGAAGTACTTGGCTTTCAATTGTCAGACAGCACGCATAATGTCACAGACAACAAGACTGACGGTGGTATATATGACCAATATTTTGAGATTTTTTGATATTCAGATAGTATATGGAAATAACAAAATCTCTTGCTCCTATTTTGTTGTTGTTTTTGTAGACAGAAGGTGGTTTTGACATGCCGAACGCTTCAAAAGCCACGCTCCGCTTTCGACCGCTGCACGAGAGCGATATCGTCATTTTGATGGACTGGTTTCACGATCAACGTGACCTGGCGATTTTTGACCGGGGCATGCCGCTGCCCGTCAACCTTCAGGCGATGACGGAAAGCTGGAAGGCCGCGTTGGCCTATAAGACGCCCCCCAGCGACTATTGGTTCTTGGTGGAAACCGAAAAGGATCGTCCACTCGGGCTGTGCGGATTGCAAACCATCAGCTACGTGCATGGCGACGCGATTCTGCCCTTCTTCGTCTCGCAGGCGAGCCGCGGAAAGGGATTGGCCACGGCAATGACGAGCCGCTTGCTGGATATGGCCTTCCGAACATTACGCCTTCACCGCGTTTCCACGCTTTATCGACAGGACAATGTTGGGACTCACAAAGTCTTGAAGCGTCTTGGTTTTCAAGATGAAGGAAGAGTTCGCGAAGGCTGGTACAGCAACGGCAAGCATTTCGACATCATGCGCGTTGGAATATTGCATCATGAATGGGAAGCGGGACGTGAGGCGGTTTTGTCCAATCGCGAGCCCACGGCATTCGATTTTGTTGACAACGCCGATTTGGCCGGTCACTGAAACTGCATGGGCACGGCAGACGAAACAGACCTGAAACGTCGTCTTTCGGCAATCGTCTTTGCCGATGTGGTCAATTACAGCCGCCTTATGGGCGAGGACGAGATGGCTACGACCATCGCCGTCAAGGCTCGAATTGCCGAATTTTCCGAAGCTGCCAAACGCCATGGCGGGGAGATTGTTGACACGGCTGGCGACGGCATTTTTTTGCTGTTCGACAGTGCCGTCGAGGCTGTGTCTTTCGCCGTGGAGATGCGCCAGCGCATCGAGGAAATGAACAAGGATCTGCCCAATGAGCGCAAGATCCTGTTTCGTTTCGGGGTCAATCTCGGCGATGTGCTGGTCAGCGGAGACGGCGCGTCTGGAGAAAGCGTCAACATCGCATCCCGCATCGAATCCTTCGCCGCTCCGGGTCGCATCTGCATTTCCGGTTCTGTCTACGACAGCGTCAGCAACAAGCTCGCGCTGGGCTACGAATATCTGGGCGCGCAGGACTTCAAGAATATCAAGGACGAGGTGCACGTCTTTCAGGTGCATGACGAGCCATCGAGTGCGGCGATGACTGCCGGGCATCGGGCGACACGGCGTCAGACGATGGGATATCAGGCTGACCGTTCGACCGATCATTCGATTGTCGTGCTGCCATTTACCTATCAGGGCTCAGAACAAAGCGACAGCTGGTTTGCAGACGGATTGACCGAAGACATCACCACCAGCTTGTCGCGTTTCCAACAGTTTTTCGTCATCTCGCGAACATCCGCCTACATCTTCAATGAGGGCAAGCTGACCCCCAAACAGGCGGCGGTGGAACTGGGTGTGCGCTATGTCGTCAACGGATCGGTGCGCAAAGTCGGCAGTCGTATGCGCATTACGCTGCAACTGCTCGATGTCATTCGCGATCATGTGATCTGGGGCGAGCAGTACAATCGCCAAATCGAAGACATGTTCGATCTGCAGGACGAGATCACGCAAACCATCGTTTCCGCCACCGCGGCCAAGATTGAATCCTCAGAAATCGCGCGCCTCAAGCAGCTTCCGCCGTCCAACATGGAGGCCTACGGCTTTGTGTTACAGGGGCAACGCTACATTTTCAGCTACACAAGAGACGGTGTGAGCCATGCGCGTGAACTCTACGATTCCGCTTTAACGAGCGATCCAGCCTATGCGCGAGCGATGGCCGCCAAGTCGCGCACGCTGAATCTCGAGTGGCGTTACAATTGGGCGGATGATCCTGACCGAGCGCTTGATGGAGCGTTAGATCTCGCGCAGAGCGCGATCGACCGCGACAGGCTGGATGCGCGCGGATTCGGCGAACTCGGTTTCGCACATCTTTACCGCAAAGAGCACGATGCGGCGATTTCCGCCTATCAGCGCGCGACCAATCTCAACCCCAATGATGCCGATCTGATGTCGGACATGGCTGATGCACTGGCGCATTGCGGGCGTTCGGAAGAGGCGGTCAAGATGCTAGAAAAGGCGATGCGTCTCAACCCGTTCTACCCTGATCAGTACATTTGGCATTTAGGCGGCGCCTATTTCAATCTGCGTCAGTATGAGAAAGCGATCAACACGATCAAGACGATGCAGAATCCGACCGAAGGTCGGCGTATTTTGGCGGCGTGCTATGGCCAGTTGAACATGAAGCGCGAAGCCGAAGCCGAGGCGGCACACGTTTTACGGGCACATCCCAATTTCGATATCGACCGATGGGCTGCCGTTCAGCCGGACAAGAATGAAGAAGACGTTCGCCACTTCATGGAAGGCCTAAAGCGCGCCGGCTTGTAGCGCAACTCTCGCCCCGATTGAGCGGCAGAACGGTTTGGCGACGCCGCCGCCAAACCTAGAGCTCCTTGAACCGAACTGCGATCAGTCGGAAGCGTCGCCGCTGATCCGGGCGCCAGAAACGCGCGCTCCAGAGACCCGTGCACCCGAAACGCGCGCGCCGGAAACGCGGGCGCCAGACACTCGTGCACCTGCCACGCGGGCACCGGACACTCGTGCACCTGCTACGCGGGCGCCGGAAACACGGGCACCGGAAAGTCCTGGCCCGCCTTCGCCGTCATCCGCCAGCAGCAATTGTTCGAATGTACCCGAGTCCATGTCCAGCCGCATGGTCTGCTCGGCCTGATCATAGGTCCAGACCTTCAGCGACTTGTAAAACGGGTCGTCATCATCAAGCCCAGGTCCGGGAACAGCCGCCTGCGTGGCGGCTGTGCCATTGCCATGCACCAGAAACAGCACTGGCACGGCCATTTCATAATAGGCCCCGCCATAGCTGAAGCCATAAATGCGGGCGAAACCTGGCTTATCGGTTTTCTCTTTTGTCTTGATCGTCAGGTCTTCGACAAGTTTGCCGAAGAGGACAACATCTGTGTGACTGCTCAGTGTTTCTTTCATGCTTCACCGTGAATTCGCGTTTACAGATATGCCCCTGTGGTGTGTAGTTTACCCACTCCACACAAATTAGTACAGTGTGAAACCTCACTTCACACAGAGGGCTGCAGGGTGCGCACGGAGTTGGCGTGACTGTCCTCGCCCAAGGGTTCAAGCTGCGGCCCGACCTCGACAAGCCCTATGTCGCGCATCTCGAAATTTCCACGAATAATGGTGTGATAGCGACCGCCGGTGTGCTGCCTGTCCACCGTCTCAAAAGCACGCGCAACATCGATAAAGTTCAGATCATTGCGGTCCAGCAATTGCCAGGTGTCGGCGAGATAAGTCCCCATAATGTCACGCGCATCGATGAGCGCCAACTTGAACTCCTCGGACTTGGCCGCATAGGCTTCATCAAACAGCTCTTGCATGATCGGCGCATAGTCCGGCGTGGCCAGAAGCTTGTCGGACAGATCCTCCATTTGCGGCGAAATGCATTCGTAGTCGACCAGGCATTCGTGGAAGATGTCCACCAGAATGTCGAAAAATGCGCCGGTCAAAGGCTGCGACAGCTTATGCTCCTTCACCCAGCCCTGTGCGAAGCTGCAAAGGCGTTCGTCATTGGCGGCAATACGAATCTGCTTGTTGCCTGAAAGCTCCGCCATGCGATTGACCGCATTGAGCCTGTAGAGATTGCCGCTGGTGTTGCGCAACAAGTGCTCGACCAGCGAGTTGAAATGCAGCGATGATATCAGCGCGACGAGGTCGGCTGCGCTTTCGTGAAATCCGAAATATTCGCCTGTCGCAGCGGTCGGATCAGGCACACCGACTTCTGAATAGATGATGGCATGACCAACCTCATGTGCAATCACATCGAAATTGAGACTGAAGGGCTCAAACTTGCCGCTTTTGCTGTCGCCGCCCATCTCCAGAAATCCGTAGCCGGAATAGGCGTTTTCCAGCGTCTCGTGGATGGTCAGTTCGATGCGATCGAAATGTTTCGCGCTGTGCCATGGAATTTCGCGGTCGAAATAGTCTTCCCAAATGTCGAGAACAAAGCGCACCGTTCCGAACAAATGGGCAGCCAGAAACTGCGGTGTGCCCGGCTCCAGATAGTCGAAATGCCCTTCGGCATCCGGCATTGCCGGTGGCAACACATCACCGGTCCAGGGAGGAGACAGGACGCTCTCATCGCTGTTCGGCCCCGGCGCGATGCCATAGGGGCGCGGCTTGCCGACGGGATAGACCGTATACATACGATGGTCTGCCGGCCCGGGAGCCAGACTGCCGGCAGGGCTCGACACATAAACCGTTTCCGGCTCCGCATATTCCTCCAGGAATCGAGGTTGCGGATAGAGGCGAAAGCGCGTGCCTTCCATTGGCTTCACTCCTTTGGTGTCGGTGCGACACGTCTCATCGCCACCGACTCTGCGATACTGTCGCAACCAACGCCCCTTCGAAGGTTAGCTAGCATATCAGTCAAACAGTCGGTAGCCTTCTTCTTCATCCCGGTCATCCGACACTTGGCCTTGGTCAGCATCGCGCAGCCTTTCCCATAACCTTGTGTTGCGATGCCAGAACTCCGTTTGTTCAAACTCGAAATCAGCCACGAACGGTTTTGAAAAATCAGCGCATTTAAAATGCGAAAGCAGAGCGTCGGCATCTTTTGCCTTTTGGTCAATCTCGTTCTGGCTCGCCCATTGCAATGCCTTTTGCACGTCTTGCGATGCGTCCGATGCTGCGGTGAGCACTGATTTCCAGCTTCGTTGCTTGTAATGCACGCCCAGTGCGCAGCTGAGCGCTTGCGAGGCGATGCTCGCGCCAAATTCGCCACCGTCTTGCCCGGCATCGAGCGTCGCACGCACATTCACGGTTGCGAGGCTGAGCGTCGCATAGCCCATCTCCCGCGGTGCATGGACCAGCGCAACTTCTTCGTCATCGATGACAGTGCCATCACGATACCATTCATAGATGCGTCCGATGCCGCGCATGCCAAACGCATCGAGTTCGGCCGCGCGCAAGGCTCCCATACTGGCCGCACCGAAGACATGGATACCGCAGTTCAATCCCCACAAGATCTCCTTGTGCCAGACCGAGGGTTGGCCTTCGAAAAAACCATCAATAATACCAATGACTTCTGGTTCATCGCACGCCGCCAGATAGATGTCGCCCTGGCGACAGGGTGGGCGCACATCGACTTTCGACAAGACCGGATGTTTCGACCCGGCCAGGGATGGTCCGGCGAAGATGATAGTGCGGTGTTTCATCGAAGAGCTGCTCCCTGCGCCCTCGGTCCGGCGACGTATGAGGCGTCATCATGCGGCGCCTCAAGGCCCGGGACGATCACCCGCGCAACGTGAATGCCGATGTCTGGTCGGGTCAGATCGACATAGGCCGCTCCCTCGATGCCCGCGGCGGCAAGACCGCGCATCATGAAGTCCAGATCCTGTGACAGCAATTCATGGGTCTGCGATGGGATATCCGCGACTTCCTTCTTGCCAACAGGACCAGACATCATCTCCCGTACGAAACGGTGCTTGCTCGCAATGCCCTCCGCTGCAAACTCGTCCAAAGACAGATCATCGCGCGCGCCACTTATATAGTTCAGCCGTGTCTGCGCCGCCTCGGTGAGCGCCCGTCGTAAGGCGACAGCGGCGTCAGGATGGGTGCCCGACCCCAGCCCGATATGGCCATCATGCGAGCCGGGATCGTCCATCAGGCACAATATGGTCGCAACGCCGATATCACTGGTGATGTCCCAAAAGGCAACCTCCAACCCTGCCCCCGTCACCTTCTCGATCATGGCCTTCAGGCTTGGAGCCGTGATTGTTTCTACGTTCAACCGCTTTGTCTTCTGTTGGTCGGGCGCGGTTGCATGCCACACGGAAAGCGCATCGCGTTCAATGACTTCCGCCAATGCGTGATTGACCGCCTCCAGCAGCGAATTGCCCGAAGCCAAGCCGTTGGTGCTGGCAGGAAAGACACCGTGACAGGGCTGCACCGGCCTTGTGTAGTCCGCATGCACCATCTCATACGGCACCAGGAGCGGCTCGGACGAGGCGATTTCAACCCCTTCCACCCACAAGAGCGGCAGGTCATCGGCAAACTGGCCATTGCGCACCAGTGGCAGTCTTTCCAGATCGATAAACTGATGCCTGTCCCGCAGATCGCGTGCCTTGCCGTAGAGCACCGGCTTGTCGAAGCGTTCAGCATGCCAGATTTCAATTGTCTCCATCAGAGCGGAGGCACGGGCATGGTCGGCCGTCTCCCCCTTACCCTGCGACACGGCGACGGAACGGGAATTCGGCCTGATCGCCAACGCCACTGGGATGCCGATTCGATCAAGCCCCGTGATGTCGGCGATCCGCGTTATGCCAAAGCGGGGCATCATGGGGCGCATGCGGGCGAGCGTGTCTGCCACCGCGGTGACCCGATGGGAGCCGGAGGCGAGCAGTTTTTCGTCGCAACTGTCAAAAAGCGATGTCATCCCGCGCACCAAACTCACAAAGCCCTTCCCCTACTCCCGCGAGACCGCGGCACGCAGTGTGTTTCCACACTACACGCTTTGCGTGCAGATCATTGCGCGAACTGTGGAAAAGCGGTTTTCACTTGCCCCGTCAATGAAGCGACTGTCACAGTGACGGTCGACGATTCTTGGTCGCGATGGGGCTTGATCCGCCAATGCAAAAGTCTGTGACAGGTGAACCGAGGGCGCAACATGCCGACGGGCATCGCCAGATGCTTGCAAAAATCAGATCAGGTGCGGTGCGCGCCTTCGGCGAGAGAGCGGGGGCAAGTTGGATGCAACGCGAGTCGCGGCTGTTCGACGGTCGCACGCCCGAAGACATGGCCAATAGTGATGTGGACGCGGAACGCGTTTTGACCTTTGTGTCTCAACTCGTCGCAGCCGAGGACGCGTTGAAACATGCAGGCATTCGACACGGCGAGCACTGACCCTTTCGCGTCAAGATTGCTGGCATAAGCGGCCACAAAATTGAGATTTGGCTGCGATGTCGCCTGAGCCCCAACAAAGTCACTACGACATCGTGATCATTGGAGGCGCCATTTACGGCTCATCCGTGGCCTGGTTCGCCGCCAGCAATGAAGACTTTGACGGCTCCATTCTCGTCGTGGAACGCGATCCAACCTACGAATTTTCGTCCACCGCGCACACCAATTCCTGCATGCGCCAGCAGTTTTCAGCGGCGATCAATGTGCGCATCTCGCAATTCGCCGCCGACTTTGTGAACAATATGCCCGAACATTTCGGGGGTGACGAACGCGTGCCGCACATTCCGGTGCGCAGCTACGGTTACATGTATCTCGCGGACAACCCCGATTTCGCTGAACTTTTGAAGGAAAGCCAGGCCATTCAGGCAGCCAACGGTGCCGGAACGAAACATATGAGCCGGGCCGAGATCGCCCATGATTATCCGTTTTACTTTCTCGATGACATTATCGCGGCCAACCACAACCTTATCGACGAAGGCTATTTCGAAGGCGGAACACTGTTTGACTGGTGGCGACGATCAGCCCGCGAACGTGGCGTCGAATACATCCATAATGAAGTGGTTGGGATGGACCGCAATCGGTCCGGCACCCGAATCGAAGGCGTCCGACTTGCCAGCGGGCAAAGCATTGCCTGCGGCAAACTCGTCAACGCATCCGGCCCTCGTGCGGCGCGCACTGCTCGCATGGCGGGCATTGATATCCCGGTTGAACCGCGAAAGCGCTACAGCTTCATCTTTACAGCCGAAAAGCCGCTCGACCGCGATCTGCCGCTGACCATCGACCCGAGCGGCGTGCATATGCGCACCGATACGGGTTCAAGCTATCTTGCGGGCTGTCCACCAACCATTTCCGGCGCAGATGACCCGGCGGTCGATTATGACGATTTCGACGCGGACCATTCCTTGTGGGAAGAGCATGTCTGGCCGGTGATCGCGCACCGCATTCCGCAGTTTGACGCGATCCGCCTAACAAACAGCTGGGTTGGCCATTACGCCTTCAACACCTTTGACCAGAACGCCATTCTGGGGCCGCATAGCGAAGTTGAGAATTTTTACTTCGTAAACGGGTTCTCCGGCCATGGCTTGCAGCAATCGCCGGCCATGGGGCGGGGCACGGCAGAGCATCTCATCTATGGCGAATATCGCAGCCTCGATCTTTCGCCCTTCCACTTTGACCGCATTGAGCGCGGCGAGCCGTTCCTGGAGAAAGCGGTCATATGAATGATGCCGGCTCAGCAGAAAGCGCAGATGACATGCTCGGATCAGAGCTTGAAGGAACGCTTGTCATATCGCTCGAACAGGCCGTCGCCGCACCCTATTGCGGGCTGTTGCTGGCCGATGCCGGTGCACGGGTCATCAAGGTGGAACGCCCTGAGGGTGATTTCGCTCGCGGCTATGATCGTGGAGCAAACGGGCAAAGCGCGATCTTCGCCTGGCTCAATCGCGGCAAGCAATCCATCGCGCTCGATCTGAAATCTCCAGAGGACATGGCGCTGCTTCGCAATGCACTAGGCAGCGCGGATGTTCTGCTGAGCAATCTCGCACCGGGCAGTATCGGTCGCTACGGTCTTGACGGCCCTGCCCTGCGCGAAGCCAATCCCGGACTGATCACCTGCGCCATCTCCGGCTATGGAGAAACGGGCGATGCCGCGAAGAAGAAGGCCTATGATTTCCTCGTTCAGGCGGAAAGCGGCATCAGCGCTGTGACGGGCACTCAAGAAGCTCCGGCTCGGGTTGGTGTGTCGATCACCGATCTTGGAACCGGTCTGACCGCGTTCAGAGCCATTTTGCGCGCGCTTTTGTTGCGACAACGCACGGACCGCGGGGTCGACCTTTCCATTTCCATGTTCGATGCGATGGCGGACTGGATGAATATGCCGCTGCTGTTGCATCGATACGGTCCCGGCGCTCCGGCACGCAGCGGAATGGAGCACAGTTTCGTCGCACCCTATGGTGCGTTTCGCACAGCCGATGGCGCGGTGCTTTTGTCGATCCAGAACAACCGAGAGTGGTGCCAGTTCTGCGAAGACGTATTGCAGCAACCGCAACTGGCCACTGATCCGCGCTTTGCCGACAATGCGGACCGCTTTGCCAATCGCGGTGTCATGACGGAAATTATTGAGACTGCGTTCGCCACCAGGTCGCGCGCGCAAGTGGCCGAGATGCTCGATGCGACGCGCATTGCCAATGCCAGTCTGAACAGCGTCGAGGACGTTTCGCAGCATCCGTTCCTGCATGAACAGGTAGCACGATTTGCGGGCAATGATCTGCACATGGCTGCCCTGCCGGTTGCAACGCATCATAAAGGCTTGCAGGACGTTCCAGCCTTGGATCAACATGGCGAAGCCATTCGCCGTGAATTCAGCGGAGTTGCCGAAACCTGATGCGCTACGAACTGGACCACAGCGAGATAAGAGAGGGGGTGGAGCGCCTGTGCGCGCAGTTTGACGGTCCCTATTGGCGGGAGTGCGATGCAAAGCGCGCTTATCCGACAGAATTCGTCAGCGCGCTGACTGAGGCGGGCTATCTGTCCGCACTTATTCCTGAGGAGTATGGCGGGTTGGGTTTGCCGCTTTCAGCCGGTGCGGCCATTCTGGAAGAGATCCATCGCAGCGGCGGCAATGCAGGCGCATGCCATGCCCAAATGTACACAATGGGCACGCTGTTGCGTCACGGCAGCGATGCGCAGAAGCGTCAATATCTACCAGCCATCGCAGACGGTTCGTTGCGTCTTCAGGCCTTTGGCGTGACCGAACCAGCTAGCGGAACCGACACTGGCGCACTTCGCACCACGGCGCGGCGTGATGGCGACCGCTATATCGTCAATGGGCAGAAGATCTGGACATCACGCGCTGAACATTCGGACCTCATGGTCCTTCTGGCCCGCACCACACCGCGCGAGGACGTGACCAAGAAAACGGAGGGGCTTTCGGTCTTTCTGGTCGATATGCGCGAGGTCCGCGGCTCGTCTTTGACGATCCAACCGGTGCGAACCATGATGAACCACGCCACAACGCAGGTTTTCTTTGACGAAATGCCCGTGCCCGCCGATGCGTTGATCGGCGAAGAAGGAAAGGGCTTTCGTTGCATCCTGTCGGGCATGAATGCTGAGCGCATTCTCATCGCCGCAGAATGTGTGGGTGATGCGAAATGGTTCATCGAAAAGGCTTCAAACTATGCCGGGGAACGGCAGGTGTTTGACAGGCCCATCGGTCAGAATCAGGGCGTGCAGTTTCCGATCGCGCGAGCCTACAGCCAGATGCGGGCAGCGGAACTGATGCTGAAGGAAGCACTCCGGCTTTATGAATCAGGCGGCAATCCCGGCGAAGAGGCCAATATGGCCAAGCTACTATGCGCCGACGCGTCATGGGCTGCGGCGGAAGCCTGCGTGCAAACGCATGGCGGGTTTGGCTTTGCCGAGGATTTCGACATTGAACGCAAGTTTCGCGAGACACGCCTTTACCAGGTTGCCCCGATCTCGACCAACCTGATCCTCAGCTATCTGGCAGAACACGTGCTGGGCATGCCGCGTTCCTATTGAGGCCTATTCAAAAGCCAAATCGACGCGGCCAAACGTCCCGAAGTCCGCTGCGATGCGTGTACCGGAAGGGCATTCGACTGGGCGAATGAAAGAGCCGCTCAGCACAACCTGTCCGGCCTTGATGGACTGTCCATATTGTCCAAGCCGCTGCGCCAGCCAGACCATGCTGGTGACGGGATCGTCAAGCACGCCTGCGCCAAGCCCGGTCTCTTCCACTTCGCCATCGCGTGCAACGATGGCGCCCACCCATCGCAGATCGTGGTTGCCATAGGCATGGCGCTCCTGGCCAAGCACAATGCCCGCATTGGCTGCATTGTCTGCAATCGTGTCGAACACTTTTCGGGTCTGGCCATTTTCCGAATCCGCACGAACGATGCGTGTGTCAAGAATTTCAATTGCCGGAGCAACGCATTCCGTCGCCGCGATGATGTCTTCGGCCGTCACATCGGTTCCTGAGATATCGGACTTCATGATGAAAGCGATTTCGGCCTCGATGCGCGGCTGGATGAATCGCCCGGCAGGAACGGTGTCACCGCTTTCAAAATGCATGTCGTCAAACAGAACACCGCTATCAGGAACATCAATGCCAAGCGCGGATTGCATCGCCTTCGAGGTCAGCCCGATCTTCCAGCCAGTGATGTGTCGACCATCCGCGAGCTTGCGAGCAACCAGAGCGTCTTGAATGGCGTAGGCACCATCCATGTCGAGCCCTTCAAAGCGCTTCGACAGAAGGCCGATCTGTGTGCGGTCTCGTTCGGCCTGGAACAAGTCTTCCGCCGCAGCATCAATTTGTGTCTGCGAAAGTGTCATGGCGCGATGATGGGCTGCGCCTTCAGAACGCTGTCGACCGGCTCCACCCCCTCAAACAACGTGCCTTCCTCAAACCAGCTTTTCGGTGCTGGCGCGCCCCACAAGGTCTGACGCTGCGGGTCTTTGAGATCCCATTTGATCGGCTCAAGATCGGGATCGACCGTCTGATAGTCCGAGCAATAGATCTCGATGCGGTGGCCATCCGGGTCCAGCACATAGAGGAAGAACGCGTTGGAAATGCCGTGTCGGCCCGGTCCCCGTTCAATATTGGCGACATAGCCGGTGGTTGCCATCAAATCCAGCAGATCGATGATGTTGAGCGGTGTCGGCACCCAAAAGGCTGCGTGATGCAGGCGCGGACCGCGCCCATTGGTGAAGGCGACATCATGGACCCCGCCCTTGCGGTGCATCCATGCCGCCCAGACGCGCCCGGTCTCCTCATCTTCGGTATATTCCGTGACGCGAAATCCCATCTCGCCATAGAACTCCACCGCCGCATCGACATTAGCCGAGAACATGTTGAAATGGTCGATGCGCAGCGGTTTCACGCCGCTGTAGAGTTTGTAACGCTGATGAATCGATGGCAGCCGCTCCATGCTCGCATAGAACTCCAGCGGAATGCCCCAGGGGTCGCGCGTGCGCAGCGTGCGCCCCATAAAGGGCCGTTCAACCCACTGCGTTGGAAGCCCTTTGCCAGCAAAGAAGGTTTCCGCCAGGTCGAGGTCGTCCTCGCTCCAGACCTTGAAACCAAGCACATGGGCGCGGCCCTGCGACGCCTGGCGCAGAATAACGCAGTGGTGGCCCCGTTCCTCCATCGCGCGCAGATAAAGGCTGTCGTCATCCTCATGGGATGGATGCAGACCCAGCGTATCGACATAGAAGGCTTTCGAGGCCGCGAGATCGGTCACCGTGTATTCGACATGCGACAGGCGAACGATATTGAAAGGCGGGTCGAGAATGGGGGCTGGAATGGGCATCTCGTCAGGCTCCCAGCTGCGGGATTTTGTGATGGCCGGTCGCAAAACCGATATGCTTCTGCTCCATGTAGAACTCGAAGGACCAGTCGCCACCGTCGCGACCGATACCGCTCGCCTTCACGCCGCCAAATGGCGTTGGCAGATGGCGCACATTTTCCGAGTTCACCCAGATCATCCCCGCTTCCAGCTTGTCGGTAAAGCGCATGGCCCGTGTCAGATCATTGGTCCAAACATAGCCCGTCAGGCCGTATGATGTGTCATTGGCGATGGCCAGTGCCTCGTCTTCATCATCAAATGTGATGGCTGTCAGCACGGGACCGAAAATCTCTTCGCGCGCGATGCGCATGTCATTGTTGGCGTTGGTGAACAGCGTCGGCTCGACATACCAGCCATCGCCCTCACGTTCGGTCCCTCCAACGGCGATGGTGGCGCCTTCCTCGCGGGCGGTATCGAAATAGGAGCGCACCTTTTCGAAATGCACCTTGTGAATGAGCGGGCCAATTTCAGTGGTGGGATCAAGCGGGTGACCAACACGAATGCGCTTCACGCGTTCTGCCAGTCGAGCCAGAAACTCATCCGCCACGCTGGCCTGTATGAGAAGCCTTGAAGACGATGTGCAACGCTCGCCATTCAGCGAATAGATCATGAAAATCGCGGCATCGAGCGCGCGGTCGAGATCGGCATCTTCAAACACCACGACCGGGTTCTTGCCGCCCAGTTCGAAATGGGTACGTTTCAAAGTGTCCGCGCCCTGCTTCATGATCATGGAACCGGTCTTGGATTCACCGACAAAGGCGATGGCCTTGATATCGGCATGTTCGGTCAGCGCCTTTCCGGCCTCCTCCCCATAGCCGTTGACCAGATTCCAGACGCCGGGCGGCAGGCCAGCCTCTTCCGCAATCTCCATCAATATGCGGGCGGTGATCGGCGAGAATTCAGCGGGCTTATGAACAACAGTGCACCCCGCCGCCAGAGCCGGAGCGATCTTCCAGGTCGACAGCATGAAAGGTGTGTTCCAAGGGGTAATCACACCCACCGGGCCAATCGGCACCCGTGTCGTCACATTCATCAAGGTCTGAGACGGCAATTGCTTTCCGTCCCGCGCGCCGGGAGCGAGATCGCCGAAGAAGCGGAAGTTCTCGGCTCCGCGCAAGGCGGCCTTAGACATGAACCGCAGTGCCTGTCCCGTATCGTAGCACTCGCAAAATGCGATCTCTTCGGCTCGTTCCACAATGGCGTCTGCAATGCGGTGCAGGATTTTCTTTCGTTCGGCACCGGATACGTCACGCCAGGCCGGAAAGGCCGCCTTTGCCGCCTGCGCAGCCACATCGATATCGCCAGCCCCGCTTTTGGCGACCTTGCAGATCAAGGCTTCATCGACGGGCGAATGATTATCGAACGTCTCCTCCGAAGCGGCCTCAGCATCCTCACCGGCGATGCGGTTGAGGACGCCCGTGTCGCGAAATCGCGCCAAATAAGTTTGAAGCTTGTCGATATTGTCCTGCAATTGAGCCATCGCGATGCTCCCCCCTCACCCTTTTGCAACGCTTTTCGCGCACTTGACTCGGCGACGCACCGCCTATTTACTTAACATGTGAATAATGCACATATGAATGTCCATGGCAAGTTTCGATCAGTCCCTCCCGATGATCCTGCATCGCGCGCTAGACGCCGTGATGCCGGAATTTCGCGAGCTGTTCGCCAGCCACAATCTGACAGATCAGCAGTGGCGGGTTCTACGCGTCTTGTGGGAAGCCAAGAAGGTCACCTCCGCGGAACTGTCCGCACGCACATTGCTGCCAGCGCCCAGTCTCGTCGGCATCATTGATCGATTGGAGAACAAAGGCCTGGTCTCGCGACTGCGCAGCGTGGATGACCGTCGCATCACGTTCGTGGTCGCGACAGAGGCCGGGCGCGCCTTGCAGGACCGGCTGGTGCCCCATGCTGAGGACATTCATGAAAGACTGCGCGCCAGCGTCAGCGAAGCGGAATGGCGCGGCATGGAAAATACGCTTGGCAAGATCGCCGCTCACATGAACGAAGAGCCGTCAACGCGGAAGACAGGATAATGGGAGCCCAATCATGAGCAGCCTCGCAGCACGCCAAATCGTCGATGATGTTGAAACTCATGACGCGGCTCAGGCAAAGACCATGCCTTTAGGCGCGGGCATTCGGACCGGCGCAGAGTATCTGGCCGGTCTACGCGATGGCCGTGACGTGTGGAGCCGTGGGAAGCGTATCGCGGATGTCACGGCGGAACCCGGCATGGCGCGCGGTGCGGCCATGCTGGCCTCCTTTTTGGACAAGCAACACGACGAGACATGGCAAGACGCGATCACTTATGTCGACGAAGACGGTCGGCGTTGCCCCATGGCGTTCAAGCGACCTCGCTCAAAGGAAGACGTGAAGGCAAGGGGACGCGCCTATTATGAATGGGCCAAATGGTCGAACGGCATGTTCGGTCGCACGCCCGACTACAAAAATGCGTCCGTTATGGCCTTTGCCGCCGCGTCCGACTTTCTGACGCAGGGCACAAAAGGCCCGGGCGGGGCGCAAATGGCGCAAAACATGATCGATTTCTACGATTATGTGCGCACCAACGACAAAGTGCTGACCCATACTCTGGTCAATCCCACCTTCAATCATGCCCGCGCCAAGGAGGGGAAATTTTCCAGCGAAGTGGCTTTGCAGGTGGTAGAAGAAACCGCCGATGGCGTCATCGTCAACGGCGCGCGGCTGCTCGCGACGCTGGGACCGTTTGCCGACGAGATCGAGGTTTTTCCATCCACCGTTTTGCGCGCCAGCGAAGACAATATCCCCTTTGCCTTCGCCTTTGCCATGCCGATTAACACGCCGGGGCTGAAGCTTCTGTGTCGTGACAGCTATGATGAGGGCAAATCGACCTTCGATGCTCCCCTAGCCTCACGCTATGAGGAGATGGACGCCGTCGTGATTTTCGAGAATGTGCTCGTGCCATGGGAGCGTGTCTTCCTCTATGGTCAGCCGGAACTCTGCAATCAGGCCTTCAACGCAACCAATGCGGTTGTGCATATGATGCATCAGGTGGCCTGCGGAAAGCTCGCAAAGGCCGAATTCATGGTCGGACTGATGTGCAAGATCGCAGCCGCATCCGGTCGCGACAAGGACTTGCACACCAAGGGGCTGATTTCAGAAGTCATGATGATGTGCGAAACGGTGCGCAGTCACCTTTTCGCCGCTGAAGAGCAAGCCCATGAAGACCAGTTCGGCACCTTCATCCCGCTGCGTGGCCCGCTCGACACGTCTCGCAACATGTTCCCCAAAATGTATCCGCGCATGGTGGAGATCCTGCAACTGATCGGCTCGTCGTCGCTGATGGCAACCCCGGCAGAGGCCGATTTCCACAATGAGATGAGTGGCGATGTCGAGACTTATTTTCAGCTCGCCAATCTGGAGAGCCGCGACCGCGTTGCGCTTTATCGTCTGGCGCATGATGTTGCCGTGTCGGGTTTTGGCAACCGGCAGGCGCTCTATGAACGCTTCTTCTTCGGACCTCCTGCTTTGATGGCGTCTGCCTATTACGACATCTATGACAAGCAACCCAAGATCGATCGTATCGACGACCTGCTGGCGCAGGGCTGAAACGAACATTGCGGCGACATTAGCCATTGCCACTTCACAAAATCCCGGCGATCAGATGATGCAAGCTAAGTACGGGGCGCTCTAGGGTCAGCACCCATTGATTTCGTTCAATTCTGTTCACCAGAAAGGGTGAAGATGCAATGAAAACAGGCGAAGGCATAGCTTGCGCTACGGCGAGACTGTTTGAAGCAGCAGATTTGCCCTTTCTGGTGAACCCGAACGGGCGCGGGAAAAATAGCCTGCTGAACTTTGTCGAAGCTCTCAACCGTAGCACCGGCTACGCTTCTCGAGCTTCTCCGCGTCAGACGAGCATTTTTCACTCGCGCAGAATGGACAAAATCAATGGGTCCTGACCCTAAGGTGCAGGATTTTTCGCAGCGCGATTTTCGCGAGGCGCTGTCGACCTTCGCGACAGGCGTGACCATCGTGACCGCACCCGGTCTCAATGGCGACCCCGTTGGCATGACAGTTTCAAGCTTCAACTCCGTCTCAATGGATCCACCATTGGTGCTGTGGAGCGTGACCAAGGCCGCCCTGTCGGCTCAATCCTTCAAGGCCGCGAAGCGCTTTGCGGTGCATGTTCTGTCCGTTGAGCAGACGACCTTGTCGAACGCTTTTTCCAAAAGCGGTATGGACAAATTTTCTGTCTGCGATCACGAGATTGACCCTTTCGGCGTACCGGTCCTTGCCGATTGCGCGACACGTTTCGATTGCTCGCAATGGGCTGTCTATGAAGGCGGTGACCATTGGATCATCGTTGGCAAGGTTGAGGGTATCGAGCGCAACAGGAAAGAGGGGCTCGTGTTCGGCGGAGGCGCCTATGCAGTCGCCGCGCCACTGACCACGCCTGCTGGACGCGCGGCTGATCATGATGGGTTGGACAGCCCCGCAGACAGCCTGCTCTTTTACCACTTGTCGCGTGCCTATCATCAAATGGGCCATCGCATTCATGAAGCGGTGCGCGACTCCGGCCTCACCGTTGGGGAATGGCGCATACTTGCCAGCCTGCATGGCGAGGCATCGCGCAGCTACAGCGAATTGATGGCCCGCACATTCCTCGATCCGCAGTCACTGGGTGACATTCTGCGATCTCTCGAAGCCGACGGACTGTGCAGATTAAGTGAGCAGGATGGCGCGTCCTTCGCAAGCGGAACCGCGCAAGGCGCCAGCCGTGTCGAAAAGCTCTTCGCACTCAGCCACGCCATTGAGCGAAAGGCGCTGAGCGACGCTGGCGACGAAGACCGCGAAGTTTTGATTGAAGGACTGAAGCAGATCGTCTCGAACACGGAGACGATCGGCAGTTGACCCTTCGAGCGGCACGTCCTCTTTTTGCGGCGAGCGGATTGAACTACATTGGGACTGAAGCCACGCAACGAACCGGGAGCAGGCAATGTATGCACAAATGGTGAAGTCGACCGGCACGGGCGTCAAATCTCTGGACGAGATGGACCCGCGCGAGCGTGCCTTTCAGGAGCGCATCGATGCGGGCGAGAAGATTGAACCCAAGGACTGGATGCCCGAAGAATACCGCAAGACGTTGATCCGGCAGATCGGTCAGCATGCGCATTCGGAAATTGTCGGGCAATTGCCGGAGGGCAACTGGATCACCCGCGCGCCAACGCTGGAACGCAAGGCCATCCTGCTCGCCAAGGTTCAGGATGAAGCCGGCCACGGGCTATATCTCTATTGCGCGGCTGAAACGCTCGGTGTGTCGCGCGATGAGATGACCCGCATGCTGCTTGATGGGCGCATGAAATATTCCTCCATCTTCAACTATCCAACGCTGACATGGGCCGATATGGGCGCGGTGGGCTGGCTTGTCGATGGAGCGGCGATCATGAACCAGGTGCCGCTGCAACGCACCTCCTACGGCCCCTATTCGCGCGCCATGATCCGCATCTGCAAGGAGGAAAGCTTCCACCAGCGCCAGGGTTTCGACATCATGATGAAAATGGCCAATGGCACTGCGGCGCAAAAGAAGATGGCACAGGATGCCCTGAACCGGTTCTGGTATCCTGCACTCATGATGTTTGGGCCGTCCGACAAGGACAGCGTGCATTCGGCTCAATCCATGGCCTGGAAAATCAAAATGAACACGAATGACGAATTGCGCCAGAAATTCGTCGACCAGACCGTTCCGCAGGCCGAATATCTCGGTCTCACCGTTCCCGATGACAAACTGGCCTGGAACGAGGAGCGTGGCCACTACGACTTCAGCGAACCGGACTGGGACGAGTTTTACGACGTGCTGAAGGGCAATGGCCCTTGCAATAGGGAGCGCCTGGCAGCCCGCCAGAAGGCGTGGGACGACAATCAATGGGTCCGCGATGGATTGCTGGCGCATGCGCAGAAGCGTGAAGCCATGAAGGTGGCGGCGGAATGAGCGCCGCAGATCACGAATGGCCGCTCTGGGAAATCTTCATTCGCGGCCAGCACGGCTTGAACCATCGTCATGTCGGCAGTTTGCATGCCGCAGATGCGGAAGCGGCGATCCGCAATGCGCGCGACGTCTATACGCGGCGCAATGAAGGCGTGAGTATTTGGGCCGTGCGGGCTGACGATATCGTTGCCTCCTCGCCCGGCAAGAAAGGGCCGCTCTACGAACCGGCCAACTCCAAAGTGTATCGGCACCCCACTTTTTTCGACATTCCCGATGATGTCGGAGCCATGTGATGGCTGCTGATCCGCTGTTCGAACTCCTGCTGCGCATGGGCGACAACACGCTCATACTCGCACAGCGCCTGTCGCAATGGTGCGGCCATGGGCCAACTCTGGAGGAAGATATCGCGCTGGCGAACATCGCGCTCGATCTGACCGGCCACACGCAGCTTTGGCTCGGCCTTGCCGGAGAAGTGGAAGGCGCCGGGCGGGACGCCGACGGGCTGGCCTTTCACCGCGATGTTTGGGATTTCCGCAATACGTTGCTCGTGGAGCAGCCCAATGGCGATTTTGGCCAAACCATCATGCGCCAATATCTCTTTGACGCCTGGCATGTGCTGCAATTGGAGGCATTGCGGGAAAGTTCTAACCCGCAAGTTGCCGAGATCGCGGAGAAGGCAATCAAGGAAGTGAGCTATCATCAGGAGCGGTCGTCAGAAACGGTGATCGGCCTGGGCGATGGCACCGAAGAGAGCCACGCGCGGATGCAGGCCGCGCTTGATTTGTTGTTGCCCTATGTCGGTGAGTTCTTCGCAAACGATGCTGTTGATGAAATCATGAAAGAGGCAGGCATCGCACCGCTTCCAGACAGTTTGCGCAGCGCCTTCGACGAGCAGATCACGCCGGTCATGCAGGCGGCAACGCTCACCGTGCCAGATACTGACTTTGCGCATTCAGGCGGCAAGTCGGGCCGACAGCACAGCGAGCATCTCGGCCATATTCTGCCGCAGATGCAGTGGTTGCAGCGAGCCTATCCCGATGCAAGCTGGTAGCACCATCACGCTTGGCGACAGGTCCCTCTCGCTTGAGCAGATATGGCAACGGCTGGACGAGGTGCCAGACCCCGAGATTCCCGCAATCTCATTGGTCGATCTTGGCATTATCCGCGATGTACGCTGGGAAGATGGCACGCTGGAGGTCACCGTCTCACCAACCTATTCGGGTTGTCCGGCCACTTCGATGATCAAACTTGAGATCATCAAAGCGCTGACGGAACTCGGCATTCCGCGCATCGATCTTAAGCGACAACTATCACCTCCATGGACGACCGACTGGATCAGCGAACGCGGCCGCAAGCGGCTGGAGGACTACGGCATCGCGCCTCCGCAACCTGCCGGTGGTCCGCAGCATTGCCCGCATTGTCGCGCCGAAGAGCTTGAACGCATCAGCCAATTCGGATCGACACCCTGCAAAGCGCAATGGCGCTGCAAGACGTGTCTTGAACCCTTCGACTATTTCAAGTGCATCTGACGGCACCGGACAAAGACAATGGCACGCTTTCACCAGCTCACCGTCACCGACGTGCAAAAGACGATCCGCGATGCTGTTGTCGTCACGCTCAAACCGGATGATGCCGAAGCCTTTGCCTTTGTGCCCGGCCAGTATTTGACCTTCCGCCGCTCCTTTGATGGCGTTGAGCTGCGCCGGTCCTACTCCATCTGCGCCGGAGCCGATGACGGCGTGTTGCAGGTGGGTATCAAGAAGGTGGGTGATGGCGCCTTTTCAGGCTGGGCGAATGACGAGATGAAGCCGGGCGATGTGCTTGAGGCCATGCCGCCAATGGGCACATTTCGCATCACCATCGACCGCCAAGCGAAACGTCACTATCTCGGTTTTGCCGGTGGCTCCGGCATCACACCGGTTCTGTCGATCCTCAAAACCGTTCTGGCGCGTGAGCCTCTCAGTCGGTTCACGTTGGTCTATGCCAATCGCGGCATCAACACGATCATATTTCGCGAGGAACTGGAGGATTTGAAGAACCAGTTTCTGGGGCGGCTCAGCATCGTGCACATTCTGGAAACGGATGCACAGGACATCGATCTGTTCACTGGGCGGGTCGATGCGGAAAAATGCAAGGCGCTGTTCGCCAGTTGGATCGATATCAAAAGCGTCGACACCGCGCTGATTTGCGGACCGGAGCCGATGATGCTCGCCATTGCGGCGAGCTTGAAGGATCATGGCCTGACCAAGGACCAGATCAAGTTTGAACTGTTCGCCGCAGCGCAGACGGGACGGCTGCCGAAGCGCGCACAATCTGCTTCTTCCCAGCAGGCCGCAAAGCAGGTTGAGGCAACCGTAACGCTCGACGGTACGTCGCGCGCCTTTGCCATGCCGCGTGACCTCACAGTGCTCGATGCAGCGCTTGAAAACGCGCTCGAAGCACCACATGCCTGCCGCGCGGGAGTCTGTTCCACCTGCAAATGCAAGGTGCTGGAAGGCGAGGTGGAGATGGCCGCCAACCATGCGCTGGAGGACTATGAAGTTGAACGCGGCTATGTGCTTTCCTGTCAGGCCTTTGTGGTTTCCGACCGTCTCGTCGTTGACTATGATCAGTGAGGAAGCAGTCATCACGCGCATCTGCGTGACATGAGGGAGGCGGTCATGGCGACCAATGAGCAGGGATACTTCACCGAGGAAAACTCAGCAGAGGTGGTGATTGGCCGGATGGCCGACAGCACCGATCCGCGCATCCGTCAGATTATGGACGTGCTGACCCGCAAGCTCCATGAGGCGGTGAAGGAGATCGAACCGACCCAGGAGGAGTGGTTTAAGGCGATCATGTTCCTCACCGAAACCGGCCACAAAAGCGATGAATGGCGTCAGGAGTTCATTCTGCTATCCGATGTGATGGGCGTTTCCATGCTCGTCGATGCGATCAACTCGCGCCGCCCCAACGGAGCGTCTGAAAACACCGTACTTGGGCCGTTTCACGTTGCCGATGCCCCGGAACTGGAGATGGGAGCCAATATTTGCCTCGACGACAAGGGCGAACCGATGTTCGTTCATGGGCGCATTCTCGACACCGAAGGCAATCCGCTGGAAGGCGTGAAGATCGATGTCTGGCAGGCCAATGATGAAGGCTTCTATGACGTCCAGCAAAAGGGCATTCAGCCGGATTTCAACCTGCGCGGCGTATTTCGCACCGGTGCTGACGGACGCTATTTCTTCAAGGCGATCAAGCCGAAATTCTACCCAATCCCGGAGGATGGGCCGGTCGGCGAATTGATGAATGCGCTGGGGCGCCACTGCATGCGCCCCGCCCATTTTCACTACATCATCTCCAAGGACGGCTTCGACACACTGACCACCCACATTTTCGATCCGGACGATCCTTACATCCACTCCGATGCGGTGTTTGGTGTGAAGGAGAGTCTGATGGCCGAGTTCAAGCCCGTCGATGATCAACAAGCCGCCGCCGAGCACGGCTTCTCCGGTCGCTTCTTCGATGTGGAATACGACTTCGTGCTAGCGCGAGATGATTAGAGCAAATCTCGCCCGCACCGAAACTACATATCAAAAAAGACGGTTTCGTTCGGCCCTTGCAGGTGGATGTTGAAGCGATAGGTCGCTTGCCCCTCGCTTGATGCTCCTTCGCTTGACGCAATCAGCGTTGGCACCCGGTTCTGATGCTCGATGCGCTGCAATACCGGATCATCGGCATTGGCGCTCGCTTCATCGTCAAAATACATGCGGGTGTGCAGCCCGATATTGATACCCCGCGCCACAATCCACATGGTGATATGCGGTGCCTGCAAACGCCCATCGACCCACGGAACCTGGCCCGGCTTGACGGTCTGGAAGGAAAATTCCCCGGTCTCCTGATCGCAGGCTGCGCGTCCAAAGCCAGTGAAGTTCTCATCCGCCTTGCCGCGACTTTCATTGGCGGCGTTGAATAGACCGGCCGCATCGGCCTGCCAGATCTCGACCATGGCATCCTTCAAAGGCGTTCCCGTGCCGTCATACACCGCACCGACGACCTCAATTTGTTTGCCAGCAACCGGGCCGCTGATCAGACTCGATCCGAGATCTTCCGCATAGATGCCCTCAATACCGGCAGCATTGGGCGTACACCCAATATGGACATAGGGCCCGGCGGTCTGGGACGGGCTTTCGCGCCACGCATTAAGCGATTGAACCATATCAAAGACCCTCCCTGCGGTTCTCAAAAAGGGTCTGGCGACGGCCCCGCAAGACGATGTCGAACTTGTAAGCCAGCGCGTCCATGGGCAGCGTCTGCTTCTTGTCGAGTGCGGCGACCAGCGTCTCGACAGCATCCGTTGTGGGCAGTGACCCAACAATGGGGCATAGCGGGATGAGAGGATCGCCCTCAAAATACATCTGCGTGATCAGCCTTTGCGCGAAGGCATGCCCAAAAACCGAAAAATGCACATGGGCAGGCCGCCAGTCATTCATGCCGTTTGGCCATGGATAAGGTCCGGGCTGAACTGTGCGAAACACATAACTCCCATCTTCACCGCTGATGGTGCGGCCACAGCCACCAAAATTCGGATCGAGCGCGGCGACATAGCCCTCTTTCTTATGGCGATAGCGGCCACCAGCATTGGCCTGCCAGATCTCAATCAGCGCACCGGGAACGCCCCTGCCCCGCTCGTCCAGAATGCGGCCATGGATGATGATGCGCGGACCGATGGCTGTTTCACCGGCCTTCGCGAAATTGATGAGCAGATCATTGTCGTGTTCGCCCAAAAGGCTGTGACCGAACACCGGCCCAGTCTCTTCCCCCAGCGATGTGGGCAGCGAGATCAGTGCGGCCTGCGGCGAGCGTTTCAGTGTGGATTTGTAAGGCGCATGAAAGGCAGGTGGATGCCAGGCACGGTCTCGTGCGATAAAGCCCCCGGCTGCGGGTTCTGACCTTTCGTTATTGCTCATGACACGCGCCTTGGAAGAATGATGGGAAATTCAGTATGGCAGACCGACATAGTTCTGCGCCATCGCCTTTTGCGCGGCCTCATTAGTACGCAGAAAGTCCAGCTCGGCAATCTGCATTTTTCGGTCGAACTCGCTTTGGTCGGGAAAGCGATGCATTAGCGATGACAACCACCAACTGAACCGCTCAGCCTTCCAGACTCGGGTAAGCGCCCGTTCGGAATAGCAGTCCAGCCCTTCATCATCAGCGTCCTGATAATGCTGGCGCAGCCCTTCGAAGAGATAGTGCACATCGGATGCTGCGGTGTTCAGACCCTTGGCCCCGGTTGGCGGCACGATATGGGCTGCATCCCCACATAAAAACAGCCGTCCCCAGCGCATCGGCTCCGTCACGAACGAACGCAGTGGCGCGATGGATTTCTCGACCGAGGGGCCAGTGACCAGCGCTTCCGCAGTCTGCGCGGGAATGCGGCGTTTCAGCTCCGCCCAAAATTCGTCATCCGGCCAGTTTTCAACACGATCATGCGCGCTGCACTGAATGTAGTAACGGCTCAGTTGCGCATTGCGCATGGAGCAAAGCGCAAAACCGCGATCGGAATTGGTGTAGATCAATTCGTCATTGACCGGCGGCGTCTCCGACAAAACGCCCAGCCAGCCAAAGGGATAAACCTTCTCATATTCGCGTCTGCGGTCTTCAGGGATGGACTTGCGGCTGATGCCATGAAATCCGTCACACCCCGCGACGAAATCGCAATCAATGCGGTGTTGGGCATCTCCCACCCTGTAGGTGACGTGCGGAGCCGATGTATCGGCGTCGTGGATGGTCACGTTTTCGGCGTGAAACTGGGTTCGCCCGCCGCACGCGTCCCACGCCTCGTAGAGATCACGCGTCACCTCCGTTTGCCCATAAATCATGACGGGCGTGCCCGTCAGCGCGGTGAAATCAATGCGGAACATCTCGTCGCCCTGGCTGATCAGCGTTCCGTCATGGGTGAAGCCTTCCGCATCCATGCGAGCTCCCACGCCGGCCTGATGCAGAAGCGAAACAGTGCCCTGTTCCAGCACACCGGCGCGAATTCGGCTGAGCACATGCTCACGACTGCGCTGCTCAAGAACAACGCTGTCCACGCCAATCGTGTGCAGCAATTGCGCAAGCAGCAGGCCGGACGGCCCGCCACCAATGATACAGACCTGCGTACGCTCGCGCTTCATGCAGTTCGGACGCGCTCCATGGCGATTGCGATACCTTGCCCGACACCGATGCACATAGTGGCCAGAGCCATTTTGCCACCACCTTGTTGCAGTTCGAGCGCGGCGGTGCCGGTGATGCGAGCGCCGGACATGCCAAGCGGATGGCCAAGCGCGATTGCACCGCCATTGGGGTTGATATGCGCTGCGGCCTCATCAAGACCAAGCTCCCGCAACACCGCGATGCCTTGAGAAGCAAAGGCCTCATTCAATTCGATCACATCGAAGTCGGATGGTTTCACACCAAGCCTTGAGCAAAGCTTCTGCGTCGCGGGAGCCGGGCCGATGCCCATGATGCGCGGCTCCACACCTGCCGCCGCACCGCCGAGAATGCGAGCGATCGGTTGGAGACCGTGTTTCCTGGCTGCTGCTTCCGACGCGATGATCAATGCGGCTGCACCGTCATTGACGCCCGATGCATTGCCCGCCGTCACCGTGCCGCCGTGCCGGAAAGGCGTTGGCAGTTTTCCAAGCTTCTCCAGCGTTGTCGCGCGCGGATGTTCGTCGGCGTCCACCACAACCGGATCGCCTTTTCGCTGCGGAATCGTCACCGGCGTGATTTCAAGCGCCAGACGACCGTTCTCTTGCGCCGCCGCCGCTTTTTCCTGCGAGCGCAGGGCGAAGGTATCCTGGTCCTCGCGTGAAACTTTGAAGTCTTCCGCGACATTCTCCCCGGTCTCCGGCATAGAATCGACGCCATATTGCGCCTTCAGGACCGGATTGATGAACCGCCAACCGATTGTTGTGTCGTAGATTTCGGCGTTGCGAGAAAAGGCACTTGCGGCCTTGGGCATGACAAAGGGCGCGCGTGACATGGATTCCACCCCGCCAGCGATCACCAATTCGGCCTCATTCGCCTTGATCGCCCGTGCCGCATCGATGACCGCATTCATGCCGGAACCGCACAGGCGATTGACCGTCGCAGCTGGAATATCGATCGGCAGCCCGGCAAGCAGCAGCGCCATGCGCGCGACATTGCGGTTGTCTTCTCCCGCCTGATTGGCACAACCGAAAATCAGATCATCGACCGCCTGCCAGTCGACATTGGGGTTTCTTTCTCGCAGCGCCTTCAGCGGAATGGCGGCCAGATCATCCGTACGCACGGAAGAAAGAGCGCCGGCAAAGCGGCCAATGGGTGTGCGAATGTAATCGCAGATAAAGGCTTCAGCCATCGCTCTGGCTCCTGCTTCCGGATCGACTGGAGCGCTCATGCGCCGCTTTTGTGCGCGCCTTCAACTCACGCAAAACGGTGAGTTCCTCAGCGCTGGGCGGTTCGGTTTCAACCACCTCATCAGCGTAACGAATGTCCCAGCCAACGCTGTCTCGCATCTGTTCGCGCGTAACTCCGGGGTGCAGTGAATGTACGGTGAATTCCTTGGTTTCTTCATCGGGCTGCCACACCGCCATATCGGTGATGAGAAGCGTTGGCCCCTTGGTGGTGATGCCCAGCCTTTGACGATGATCTCCGCCGTCTCCATGCCCGAAGGATGTGTAGAAATCGACTGTCTGAACAAAGGCGCGACGGCTTTGCTTGCAGGTCATGTAGACCTGTTGCGAGGACGATGCGATTTCCGGTGCGCCGCCGCCGCCCGGCAGTCTCGTCTTGGGCGAAGCGTAGTCGCCAATCACCGTCGTGTTGATATTGCCGAAGCGATCAAGCTGCGCAGCACCCAGAAATCCGATAGTGATCCGCCCACCCTGCAACCAATAGCGAAACATCTCGGGCACGCTTACCGTGGTGAGCGCCGTTTCGCACAACTCACCATCGCCGATAGAAAGCGGCAGCACATCCGGCGCGGTTCCGATTGTTCCAGATTCGTAAATCAGCGTGATGTCCGGCGAATGGGTGAGCCTTGCGACGTTGCAAGCGGCCGACGGCGCACCGATCCCGACGAAACACACATCATCATTGGTGAGCGCGCGCGAAGCAGCGATGGTCATCATCTCGTCTGGCGTGAAATCGCTCATGATGCCGCCCTTTCCAGCCCCTTGATGCGTTTGGCAAAGTCGTCCGAGGAAGCCCGCATCACATGCTCTTCCATCCAATCCGCAAAGGCCTGCCGGTCGGCGGCAATCTTGTCCCATTCCAGATAGGCGGCATTGTCGCGATCATACATGCCATGGACGTAGGACGGGTGTGCTCCGCCCGGCACCTTGCAGACCGCATGCACGGTCCAATGCGGCAGCACCGTCATGTTGGGATGAGCGGACAGATCATCAACGATCTCCTCAACCGTCACCACCGCCTTTCGCGCCGCCAGAACGGCTTCCTTCTGAATGCCGACGATCCCTTCAAGCAGCACATTGCCAGCACGATCAGCACGCTGCGCATGGATGAATGTGACATCCGGCTTCAAGGCCGGGACAGCCGCAAGGTCCTCACCGGTGAACGGGCAGATCACGGATTTGATGTTAGGATTAACCTCTTTCAGCCCTGCTCCGAGATAGCCGCGAAACATCGCGCAGGGCAGACCAGCCGCACCCGCCTCATAGGCATTGGCCATAGCAGCGTGGGAATGCTCCTCGATCTCGATGGGTTTCGGCCAGCTGTTTTCCGCCGCATCGCGAACCCGGCGCAAAAGCCCGACGCCCGGGTTTCCGGCATAGGAGAAGATCATTTTTTTGACCCGCCCGAGTCCAACAAACTGGTCATAGACGATATCGGGCGTCATGCGGATCAATGTGAGGTCGCTCATGCCCTGCCGCATCACCTCATGTGCCGCGGCATGCGGGATAAGGTGGGTGAAGCCTTCAAAGGCGATGCTGCATCCGTCGCGCACGGTGTCGGCAACCGCCTCTCGCAGCGTCATGAACGCCATCTCGTCCCTCCCAAATCACCCCCCAAAAGTGTCGGGCGCGAAAATACAGCACTAGCCCCTTCGCGCAATGCGACTTGCGGTGAAACCGTCACCCCTTTCTCCGCAGAGGACGCTTCAATCGATGCGGTGGCCGGTTTCGGCATCAAAGAGGTGGATATTGCTGGCTTCCACCATGAGGCGCACGGCCTCGCCGCCCTGCTCGACGCGATGAACGCCCTGCAGGCTCGCCGTGAAGGCCTGTTGTGAGCCGGACAGACGACCATGCAGCAAGGTGTTTGCGCCGAGCGGTTCGGCAAAGGCGACATCGAGCGCCAGCGGGCCTTCAGGGTCCGGCACCACATGCTCCGGGCGGATGCCGATCTTTGCCGCGCCCTCGCGCTTCGTGTTGCAGGTGAGCGTTGCACCGTTCTCCAATTCGACCTGCCCCGGCAACAGCGTAGCATCCAGCACATTCATCGCTGGCGACCCGATAAACTGGGCCGCAAACAGGGTTTGGGGGCGCTCATACACATCGAGCGGCGTACCGATTTGCTCAGCGATCCCGGCATTCATGACGATCATGCGATCCGCCATGGTCATGGCTTCGACCTGATCATGCGTTACGTATAGCGCTGTCACGCCAAGCTTGGCCTGAAGCTCCCGGATCTCCAACCGCATCTGCACCCGCAGTTTCGCATCGAGATTGGAGAGCGGCTCGTCAAAGAGAAAGACAGCCGGTTCGCGTACAATGGCCCGACCCATGGCGACGCGCTGGCGCTGGCCACCGGACAATTGCTTGGGCTTGCGGTCGAGATACTCCTCCAGCTGCAACAGCCTTGCGGCCTCGGCCACCTTGGCCTCCATCTGCGCCTTCGGCACGCCGGAGATCTTCAAACTGTAGGCCATGTTCTGGCGAACGGACATATGCGGGTAGAGCGCGTAGTTTTGAAACACCATGGCGATGTCGCGTTCCATCGGCTCTTTCTCGTTGACACGATCGCCGCCGATGCGCACCTCGCCCTCGCTCACGCTTTCCAGCCCGGCCACCATGCGCAAAAGGGTGGACTTGCCGCAGCCGGATGGACCGACAATGACGATGAACTCGCCATCCTCAATAGCGACGCTCACGCCATGAATGACTTCCGTTTTGCCGAAGCGTTTCTTGACGTCCTGCAATTCAACCGTTGCCATCTGCGCCCTCGCCTATTTCTCGCTGTCCACAAGACCGCGGATGAACAGTTTTTGCATCGATATCACCACAATCACAGGCGGGATCATCGCCAAAATCGACGTCGCCATGATGACAGGCCAGTCGGCTGTGTCGTCACCGGCCGGGAACATCTGTTTGATGCCCATCACGATGGTGTTGAACTCAGGGTCGGTGGTGATGAGGAGCGGCCACAAATACTGGTTCCAGCCATAGATGAAGAGAATGACGAACAAGGCCGCGATGTTTGTCCGGCTCATCGGCAGGATGATGTCGAAGAAAAACCGCATAGGCTTTGCGCCATCGACCCGCGCTGCTTCTGCCAGTTCGTCCGGCACTGTCAGGAAAAACTGGCGGAACAGAAAGGTGGCCGTGGCCGACGCGATGAGCGGAAAGATCAGCCCTGAATAGGAGTTCAGCATGCCGAAACCGGCCACGACCTCATAGGTCGGCACTATGCGTACTTCCACCGGCAGCATGAGCGTGATGAAGATCATCCAGAAGAATGTCGCTCGGCCCGGAAAGCGAAAATACACGATCGCAAAGGCGGAAAGCAGCGATATGGCGATTTTTCCAAGCGCTATGCCCAACGCCATGATGGTTGAATTGAAGAGCATTGTGGCAACCGGCACATTTACGCCGGAAAACAAGGCGCGGCTGTAATTGTCGAGAAACTGATCGCCGGGCAGCAAGGGCATGGGCGGCGAGGCGATCTCGCTTTGCGTAACGGTTGAAGCAACAAAGGCGAGCCAGATCGGGAAGAACACGACAAGCACGCCCAGAATCATCAGCACATGGGTAAGCCAAAGCGCGCCGCCGCGCTTTTCCACCATGCCCGGAGCCGGTTCCGCAACAGCATTTGCAGCCCGGGCCGCCATCAGTAATGCACCCGCTTTTCGACGACCTTGAACTGCAACACCGTCAGCGCGCCGACAACCAACAACAATATAACGGACTGCGCTGCCGACGAGCCAAGGTCCTGCCCCACAAAGCCGTCAGAAAACACTTTATAGACGAGAATGGTCGTCGCCTGTTGCGGTCCACCAAGCGTGATCGTGTGGATCACACCGAAGGTTTCAAAGAAGGAATAGACCACATTCACGACCAACAGGAAGAATGTGGTTGGCGAAAGCAGCGGCAAGACGATTGTGAAGAACCGGCGCCAGAAATGCGCGCCATCTATCGCAGCCGCTTCGATGACCGAGCGCGGCACGGCCTGCAAGGCCGCGAAGAAGAACAGGAAATTGTAGCTGATACGGCCCCAGGCGGAGGCGACGACGACGAGCCCCATGGCTTCGCCTTCATTAAGCACATGGTTCCAGTCATAACCAAGCTGCCCCAGATACCACGACACGACGCCGACCCGCGTGTTGAACATGAACAGCCACAGCACCCCGGCCACCGCAGGTGCTACGGCATAGGGCCAGATCAGCAAGGTGCGGTAAGTGCCCGCACCCTTGATCAGCCTGTCTGCCAGCACGGCGAGGAACAGCGCCGGAACCATCGAGACAAGCGTAACCAGCGTTGAAAAAATCGCCGTGGTGACGAAGGACGCCCGGTAGAATGGGTCCGTGAGCAGAAACTCGAAATTGCCGAGACCCACGAACTGTGTGGAGAGCCCAAATGGGTCTGGAATGAACAGAGACTGCCAGACGGCCTGGCCCGCCGGATAGAAGAAGAAGACCGCCGAAATCAGGATTTGCGGGAAGACCAACGCCAGCGGCAGCATCCAACCTTTGAATGTGACCCGCTTTTCCATGGTCAATCGATCACTTTGCACGCAACCGGGGACAGCACGCCGCCCCCGAGATGCATTCGCTAAGTTTCTACTGGTTGGCCTGCTCGAACCGGCGCAGCAGCCTGTCGCCACGCTCTTTGGCGCTGTCGAGGGCGGCCTGAGCCGTCTTCTCGCCGGACCACACAGCTTCCAGTTCCTCATCGATGATGCCACGGATCTGGTCGAATGAGCCAAGGCGCAATCCTTTGGAATTGGCCGTCGGCTCATTGGCTGTCATCTGGATCACGGCAATGTCGGTGCCCGGATTGGCCTCGTAGAATCCGTCAGCCTTGGTCTTGTCTCCGGCCGATGCTGTGATGGGAAGATAGCCGGTGTTCTGGTGCCACTTGGCCTGAATATCCGTGGAAGACAGGAAGTTCAGGAAGTCGGCCACGCCCTTATATTCATCGGATTCATGACCTTCCATCACCCACAGAGAGGCGCCACCGATAATCGTGTTTTGCGGCGCACCTTCCGCGCCTTCCCAATAGGGCAGCGGGCGCACCGCAAACTCAAACTGAGCTTCCGACTTGATCCCCGCATAGCCGGCAGAGCTTTCGGTGAACAATGCGCATTCTCCGGCCCGGAAATTGGCGCCACCCTCATTGCGGCGTCCGGCATAGATGAATTTGCCGTCTTTCGCCCAGTCACCCATGGCTTGAATGTGCTGCACTTGCAGAGGGCCGTTCAGCGCGAGTTCTGTGTCCACACCGGCAAAGCCGTTGTCTTTCGTTGCGAAAGGCACGTTGTGATAGGCGGAGAAATTCTCCAGATGAATCCAGCTTTGCCATGCCGTCGTCATCGGGCAGGAGACTCCGGCCTCTTTGAGCTTGCCAAGCACGTCACCAACCTTGTTCCAGGTTGAAAGATCGGTGTCAGGATCGATCCCGGCATCTCGCAGCTTGTCGCGGTTCACCCAAAGCACCGGCGTTGACGAGTTGTAAGGCAAAGACAGCATCTTGCCGTCTGTCGTTGTGTAATAGCCCTTCACCGAGCCGATATAGGCACTGGGGTCAAAGCTTGCCCCCGCCTCACTCATGACTTCATAGACTGGCTTGATAGCGCCCTGGGCGGCCATCATGGTGGCGGTTCCAACCTCAAACACCATCAGAATATGCGGCTGCTCGCTGGCGCGGAACGCCGCGATGCCCGCATTGAGCGTTTCGGAATAGTTGCCCTTATGGGCCGCAACGACCTTGTAATCGCTCTGGCTGCCATTGAAGGTTGTCACCTGTTCAGCGACCAGTTCGCCCAGCCTGCCGGTAAAGGCATGCCAGAACTGAATTTCCGTTTCAGCCCAGGCCGCTGCAGTGCCCAGAATCGAGCTCACTGCAACGGATGCAGACAAGAGTGTCTTGCGAAGTTTCATGACGATCATTCCTCCTGTTTTGGCGGTGTTCCATCTGTGTCGATTTCCCGCTTCTGACGACAGTGTGCTGCAGTTTTGTGTCATCGACCACCACAAACGCCCAATTCTTTGAGGGCTGTGGAAAGCGAATTCTCCAACACACCGCTTGCACATTATCCATAACTCGCCCTGCCTGTCGAAAACCGCGCCTTTTGGCTGGCTCTTGATGCGCAGCCCTGCTAAGGCGCGCCCACCTGACTTCCTGACGCATTGTTCGCAGGCCCGCATGAAGCTCTTCTCTGGAAACGCCAATAAGAGCCTGGCGGAAGATATTGCCCGCTATCTCCACACGCCGCTTGGCAAATGCGAAGTGCGCCGTTTCGCCGATCAGGAAATTTTCGTCGAGATCCACGAAAATGTCCGCGGCGAGGATGTGTTCATCCTGCAATCGACCTCCTATCCAGCAAATGACCATTTGATGGAGTTGCTAATTCTGATCGACGCTGCACGGCGCTCCTCGGCCAGACGCATCACCGCCGTGCTGCCCTATTTCGGCTATGCAAGGCAGGACCGCAAACCCGGCCCGCGCACCCCGATTTCAGCGAAGCTGGTCGCCAATCTCATCGTTGAGGCTGGAGCGGACCGGGTTTTGACGCTCGATCTGCATGCCGGGCAGATTCAGGGCTTCTTCGATATTCCCACCGACAATCTCTTTGCCGTGCCTGTTATGAGCCGCGATCTGATCGCGAATTACGATGTCGACAATATCATGGTCGTCTCGCCCGATGTTGGCGGCGTGGTCCGCGCACGTGCGCTGGCTCGGCGGGTGAATGCGCCGCTCGCTATTGTCGACAAACGCCGCGACAAGCCCGGTGAATCAGAAGTCATGAACGTCATTGGCGACGTGTCGGGGCGCGACTGCATCCTGGTTGATGACATCATCGATTCCGGCGGCACTTTGTGCAACGCAGCAGAAGCGCTGCTGGAGGAAGGCGCACTCAGCGTGACGGCCTATATCTCGCATGGCGTTTTGTCGGGCGGTGCTGTGGCACGCATCACCGCCTCGAAACTGAAAGAACTGGTCATCACGTCTTCGATTGAGCCGACAACCGCAGTGCAAACGGCGCACAACATCCGCGTCATCTCCATCGCTGACCTTCTGGGCGAAGCGATCAACCGGACGGCGCTGGAAGAATCTGTCTCCAGCCTGTTTGACTAAGGCCCGTTCCCTCAAAGCGCCACAAACCTTGCGCTGCCAGCCATTTGCCCCTATAGCAACGCCACCGCGTCGACACCCCTGGAGGGAACGCGGGTCGAACTCTCCTGATCTTCGCCAGTCGCAGCCTTTGGGCGGTAACGCCTTTGTCGGCGACCATGGGAGAAATAAAGCACGGGTTCGAGCCTTTGCATGCGCCCTGGCGCGGCGAATGGCGACCTCTGACACTACGCTTTAGGAGCATGAAATGAGCGATACTCTCGAGCTCAAGGCCCAGGCGCGTGACCGTGTAGGCAAGGGGGCCGCACGCGAATTGCGCAGAAACGACATGGTGCCTGCCGTCATTTACGGCGACAAGAAAGCCCCCCTCGCCATTGCGCTGCCGCGCAAGGAAACCTCGCTGGCCATTTTCGGCGGCGGTTTCATGACATCGGTTCTTTCGATCGATGTGAATGGCGAAAAGCACTCGGTTCTGCCGAAAGACTACCAGTTGCATCCGGTCAAGGACACGGTAATGCATGTCGATCTGCTGCGCGTTTCTGATCGCACGGTGGTGACGGTGGAAATTCCGGTCAACTTCCTCAACGAAGATTCGTCTCCGGGACTGAAAGCCGGCGGCACGCTGAACGTCGTACGCTACGCTGTTGAGGTGAACTGCCGCGCCGACGCGATTCCGGAAAGCTTCGATGTCGATCTCGCCGCCTTCAACATCGATGATGTGATCCATGTCTCAGCCATCACCATGCCGGATGGCGTGACCCCAACCATCGATGATCGTGACTTCACCATCGCCACCATTCAGGTTCCGCGCGCTGCTGTGGAGACCGAAAGCGACGATGAGGAACAGAGCGTCGAAACGGAAGTCATCAACCAGAAAGACGATGCGGACGAAGAGTCCGGCTCTGGCGACTGATCATGAAGCTTCTGGTGGGGCTCGGCAATCCGGGCTCCAGACATGCCGGGCAGCGGCACAATATCGGCTTCATGGCGGTGGATGAGATTCACCGCCATGAGGATTTTTCCGCCTGGCGGGAGCGCTTCCAAGGCAGTGTCGCCGAAGGCAAAATGGGCGACGAGAAGGTTCTGCTTCTCAAGCCCTCGACCTATATGAACGAATCCGGCAGGGCGGTCGGCGAGGCCATGCGCTTTTTCAAGCTGGAACCGCGCGATATCGTCGTATTCTACGATGAGTTGGATCTCGCGCCCGGCAAAATTCGCGTCAAGACGGGCGGCGGCGCCGGTGGTCACAACGGGATTCGCTCCATCGATCAGCATGTCAGCAATGGCTTTCGGCGGGTACGTATGGGCATTGGCCATCCGGGGCAGAAGGATCTTGTCACGCGGCATGTGCTTGGCGATTTCTCAAAATCTGATCAGAGCTGGCTTGAGTCATTGCTCGACGAGACAGGCCGCAACGCCCATTTATTGGTCGCGGGAGACGATGCGGGTTTCATGAATCGCGTGGCGCTGCGCACACAATCGAACGAACCATCCGGCGCCAAGGGGCAAAGCAGTGCCAGGGCGAAGAAGCAAAGCCATGTTCACCAGGCCCGCAACTCCGGTCCAAAGGTGAAACTGCCCAACAAGGGGCCGATGGCAGACATGCTTGCCAAGATCTTGCGGCGCGGCGATTAGAGCAAGTCTCGCCCAGATTGGAGCAGTTTGATGGGATGGATTTTTCGATCTG
>JAPPOQ010000018.1 GCA_028817895.1 Ahrensia sp. | reverse complement strand
CTGACTGTGTTGCGCACGAGCTTGTGGTGCCCGCACCACGGCGTCGCACGCGCCTAGTCAGGTCACAAATTCCCTGCGCTCAAACGCTTCAATCTGGGCGAGATTTGCTCTAGTCACTCCCGGTCTTCTTCGATGAAAGCACTTTTTTACACGGGCACCATGGCGTCCGAAATCCGCGACGCACCCGATCCGGTGGCGAAGGCCGGTGAGGTCATTGTCGACGTGACCCATTGCGGCATCTGCGGGTCGGACATGCATGCCTGGCACGGTCACGACCCGCGCCGCGTACCGCCCATGATTTTGGGACATGAAGCTGTGGGCATTCCCCAAAGCGGCGTCCATGCGGCAAAGCGCGTGGCGATCAACCCGCTCATGACATGCGGATCATGCGACAATTGCCTTGCGGGCGATGATCACATCTGCCCCAATCGCGATCTGATCGGCATGTTCAAACCCGGGGCCTATGCGCAGAAGGTCGCGATCGCCGAGCGAAATCTCTACTTAATCGACGATGCGCTATCTTTCCAAGACGCGGCGTTGGCGGAACCGCTGGCGGTCTGCGTGCATGCGGTGGAGGTTGCACGCAAGGCATTGAGACGCCCCATCTCTGAAAGCCGATGTGTTGTGCTGGGCGGCGGAGCAATTGGCTTGCTCACTGCCATGGTGCTTTCCGATCAGGGATGTAGCGATCTGTGGATTGCCGAACTCAATGCGGGCCGCCGTGCCGTGCTGGAGCGGGCGGTGGCCTGTCAGGCCTATGATCCGGCGCAGGCAGGACCGCCCGAGCAGAGCGCAGCATTGGTTGTCGATGCGGTTGGGTCGCCCGCCACGCGAAGATCGTCTTCGTCCTTGGTGAAGCCGGGCGGAACAATCGTCCATATCGGTCTGCAGGAGGCCGGAGACGGGCTCGATACGCGCTATTTTACATTGCAGGAAGTCACTTTTGCGGGCACCTATTGCTACACACGTTCTGATTTCGCTGCGGCTTTGAAGCTGCTCACGCGCGGCCTGTTCTCAAATCGCGACTGGATCGAACTGCGTCCGCTCGACGATGGCGCGCGCAGTTTTCTCGACATCCACGAAGGCAATGCGCCTCCCAAGATCATTCTGGAGATGCCATAGTGACTGAGTTTACGCCTTTCGCCTCAGCTTTCGGAGGCGCGCTGATCGGTCTGTCAGCGGTCATGCTGATGGCTTTCAATGGTCGCATCGCCGGTGTCAGCGGCATCAGCGTCGCGGTGCTGCCGCCCTGGGTGCAAGATATGCGGCGCGGACTGGCCGATGATGATGCGTTGTGGCGTCTTGCCTTTGTGGTGGGGCTGCTGGTTGCTCCGGTCGGATATCAGTTTGCCGGCGGCACAATCGAACAGACCGTTTCCAGTGACGCGATTTTGATGATCTGTGCCGGACTAATCACCGGATTCGGAGCAGTTTTCGGAGGCGGTTGCACGTCCGGTCACGGGGTGTGCGGCATGTCGCGGCTTTCAGTACGATCAATCATTGCAACGGCAACCTTTATGGCGACGGCGCTGATCACCGTATTCGTAACCCGTCATGTGATTGGAGGGTGAGGTGATGCGCATTGCTATGGGTTTTTTGTGCGGACTGATTTTCGGCGTTGGACTTGTGATATCCGGCATGGCCAATCCGGCCAAAGTGCTTAACTTTCTGGATGTTTTCGGGAACTGGGACCCAAGCCTTGCTTTCGTTATGGGGTCTGCGGTTCTGGTGACCTTTGTTGGCTACAGATGGGTTCTTGGGCGGGCCGCGCCTTTGTTTGATGCCCGTTTTCATCTGCCGACACGGTCCGATATTGACGGACAATTGCTGACCGGCGCGGGGCTTTTCGGAATCGGTTGGGGCCTTGGCGGATTTTGCCCTGGGCCAGCCTATGTTGCGCTCCCGCTGGCGAGTTTCGGCATTGCCGCTTTCTTTCCTGCCATGTTGATTGGCATGTGGGCGGGGCGGGCGAGTTCGGCTAGGTTGTCGACGACAGCCGTGGGAGGGTGATATGGACCAGTGGCCAGTGAAGCTTGAACAAAAGCCTGACGTCACGGGCTTTTTCGACGAGGCGACCAACACGATTTCCTATTGCGTGGAGGATCCGGCATCGAAGGCCTGCGCGCTCTATGACAGCGTGTTGGATTTTGATTTTGCCTCAGGCCGCACGTCCAAAAAGTCCGCAGACGAGCTCATTGCCTTCGTCAAGGACAATGATCTGATCGTGGAATGGATTATCGAAACCCATGTGCATGCGGACCATTTGTCCGCCGCGCCCTACCTGCAAGAAAAGCTTGGCGGGAAACTTGGCATCGGCGCCCGCGTGATCGAAGTGCAGGATATCTTCGGTAAGATATTCAATGAGGGCACAGAGTTTCAGCGTGACGGCAGTCAGTTCGATGCGCTGTTTGAAGATGGCGACACGTATTCAATCGGCGGCCTTGATGCCTTTGTGATGGCAACGCCCGGCCACACACCAGCCTGCATGGCTCATGTTATTGGCGACGCCATCATCGTCGGCGACACGCTGTTCATGCCGGATGGCGGGTCTGCGCGGGCCGATTTTCCCGGCGGCGATGCGCGCACGCTCTATCGCTCCATCATGAAGGTTCTGTCTCTACCACGCGAGATGCGCATGTTCATCTGTCATGACTACGGCCCTGGTGGGCGCGACATTGCCTGGGAGACCACGATTGGCGAACAACTCAATGACAACATTCATGTCGGCGGCGGTCGCAGCGAAGATGACTATGTGACAATGCGCACCGAACGCGATGCGCAGCTTTCGATGCCGAAGCTCATCATTCCGTCCGTGCAGGTTAACATGCGTGCCGGGGAAATGCCGGAGCCAGATGAAAGCGGTCGCCGCTATCTCAAAGTGCCGGTGGACGGATTGTAACAGATAAGAACGCCTGGGAGAGGACTATGCAGGAAATTCAACACTATATTGGCGGCAAGCGCATATCGGGTGCTTCGGGCCGTTCCGCCGATGTCTACAATCCGGCAACGGGCGAGGTGCAAGCGCAGGTGCCGCTTGCTTCCGCGGACGAGCTAAACGCCGCGATCGAAAACGCCAAAGCCGCACAGCGGGACTGGGCCGCTCAAAACCCGCAAAAACGTGCAAGGGTGATGATGGAGTTCGTGCGTCTGCTGCATCGCGACATGGACAAGCTCGCCGAAGCCCTGTCCCGCGAGCATGGCAAAACATTGCCCGATGCAAAGGGAGACATCATCCGAGGGCTTGAGGTCGCCGAGTTCTGTATCGGCGCACCCCATTTGCTGAAAGGCGAGTTTTCCGAAGGCGCCGGGCCGGGCATCGATATGCATTCGGTCAAACAGCCACTTGGCGTGGTCGCGGGCATCACGCCATTCAACTTTCCGGCGATGATCCCGATGTGGAAGTTCTGCCCTGCCGTGGTCTGCGGCAATGCCTTCATTCTGAAGCCTTCCGAACGCGACCCTTCCATACCTGTCATGCTGGCGGAACTGATGAGCGAAGCCGGTTTGCCGGATGGCATTTTGAACGTTGTGCATGGCGACAAGGAAGCGGTGGATGGCATTCTCGACCATCCCGACATCATGGCTGTGGGCTTTGTCGGCTCCACGCCGATTGCTGAATATGTGTACACGCGTGGTTGCGCCAACGGGAAGCGCGTTCAGTGTTTTGGCGGTGCCAAGAACCACATGATCGTGATGCCCGATGCCGATATGGATCAGACGGTCGATGCGCTGGTGGGTGCGGGATACGGCGCGGCGGGTGAGCGCTGCATGGCGGTCTCTGTCGCAGTGCCGGTGGGCGAGGATACGGCCAATCGGCTGATGGAAAAACTCACGCCACGCGTCGAGGCGTTGAAAGTCGCACCCTACACCGCCGGTGACGATGCCGATTTCGGACCGCTGGTCACCAGGGACGCCCATAATCGCGTGAAGGGGTATGTCGACCAGGGCGTGAAAGAAGGCGCTGATCTCGTCGTCGACGGGCGAGACTTCAAGATGCAAGGCTATGAGGACGGGTTCTTCATGGGGGCATGCCTGTTCGACAAGGTCACCAAAGACATGTCGATCTATAGGGAAGAGATTTTCGGCCCTGTGCTGTCAGTCGTGCGCGCCAACACATATGAAGAAGGCCTCGATCTCGCCATGAGCCACGAATACGGCAATGGCGTTGCAATCTTTACCCGGGATGGAGATACGGCGCGCGACTTCGCCTCGCGCATAAATATTGGCATGGTGGGCATCAATGTGCCGATCCCGGTGCCGCTCGCTTACTACACCTTTGGCGGCTGGAAACGGTCTGGCTTCGGCGATCTCAACCAGCATGGGCCGGATGCGTTCAAGTTCTACACGCGCACGAAGACGATCACGTCTCGTTGGCCAAGCGGCATCAAGGAAGGTGCGGAGTTTACGATCCCCACCATGGGTTGAGCGCTTCCATAAACGGGGACGCGCGCAAGCTTATCCACGCAGGCAAATTACACATGACACTGGCGCCTTGATCCAAGGAGCCGTGTCATGTTCGATCTGTCCACCCGAAACGTCATTTCCGCCATTGCCAAGCGCATCAAAGTGTCTCCTGCCGCCCTTTTGGCGATTGCGGAAGTCGAAGCAGCTGGCCGGACCAGCGCGCCGGTTCGCGGACGCCGCGAGCCGCTCATTCGGTTTGAAGGCCATTACTTCGACCGCTTGCTGAAGGGCGCAAAGCGCACAAAGGCCCGCCGGGCAGGGCTCGCGCATCCATCTGCTGGCAAGGTGAAAAATCCCCGCGGACAGTCTCGTCGGTGGGATCTGCTCGACAAGGCAATCGAGATCGATCGCATCGCCGCCCTTTCGTCTTGCTCCTGGGGACTGGGTCAGGTGATGGGGTCGCACTGGAAATGGCTTGGGTATGGCAGTGTCGATGCCCTCGTCTCCGAGGCGCGCCGTGGCGTTGCCGGACAAGTGGAATTGATGGCGCGATTTGTTGAAAAGTCAGGCCTGGATGACGAGTTGCGCCGACTTGATTGGGCCGGTTTCGCGCGCCGCTATAATGGTCCGGCTTACAAGCGAAACCGCTATGACCAAAAGATGCGGGACGCCTACAAGCGCTACTCGAAGATGGAGGATACGCCGGTTCTTCCACAGCCGGACAAAGTGTCTGACGAGCGCGGAACATTGCGCTTTGGATCGCACGGCCCTGCGGTTCGGCGTTTGCAATCAGGCCTTGCAGCGCGCGGTTACCTGATCAGCGTGGATGGAATATTCGGTTTGAAAACGGATGCCGTGATGCGGCAGTTTCAGGCTGCGAGCCGATTGCCGGAGACTGGGGTTTTCGGCGCGCAGGAAGAGGCCCTTCTTTTCAAACCGAGGCACAACAAGCCTGTTGCTAAGCCTGGCTGGTTTGTGAAGTTCCTACGTCTCATCGGAGGAACGAACACAGCGGTTCACAAAGGACGAGACAAACTCTAAAAGGCGACGATCCAAGCGATGGCGGAGCGCCGTAACCATGAAAACGAAGAATGATCGACTTGACGAGATTCTCAGTCTGGCGCCTGTCATACCGGTCGTTCAGTTTGACGATGTGGACGATGCCATCAAGACAAGCCGGGCACTGGTTGCCGGTGGTTTGCCGGTTATCGAGATAACACTGCGCACGCCGGAGGCGTTGCAATGCATAAAAGCGGTCGCAAAGCATGTTGAAGGCGTCGTGGTAGGCGCCGGAACGGTGCTGACACGCCAGCTGCTGCATGATTGCATCGAAATGGGATCGGAATTTCTCGTGTCTCCCGGTGTCACGCAGGAATTGCTCGAAGCCAGCGCGAAAACAGACGTTCCCCTTTTGCCAGGTGTAGCAACTCCGAGCGAAGCGATGGCGATGATGGCGGAGGGGTTGGGTTTTCTCAAATTCTTCCCCGCAGAGCGGGCAGGCGGTTCTGCCTATCTCAAAGATATGGGTGCTGTGTTTCCTGATCTCAGATTTTGTCCCACCGGCGGACTGACAGCCGAAAAGGCGGAAGATTATCTCGCGCTCGAGAATGTCGCGTGTGTTGGCGGCTCCTGGGTTGCGCCCAAGGCCAAGATTGTCGCTGGTGATTGGGATGGTATCGAAGCTCTGGCCGCAGAGGCGGCTGCACTGGGCGACTAGAGAACTGCACCAGCTCCAACAAACCGAGGCTTTGATGAAACTCTGGTGGTACGGCATATGCCGGGCTGTTGCGGCAGCCTTGGCGGTGATTGTTACGATTTCGGCCGCATCCGCAGCAGACCGCGTTTTGGTGTTCACTGCCGCCAGCATGAGCGAGGTCATGAGCGAGCTTGCCGATCGCTATCGGCGCGAAACCGGCAATGAGGCGGTGCTCTCCCTTGCCGGGTCGGGCGCTTTGGCACGCCAGATCGAGGCGGGGGCACCGGCAGATGCCTACATTTCAGCCAACACGGCTTGGGTCGATTGGCTTGACCAACGCGAGCTTTTGAAGGCTCAATCGGTCACTCAGATTGCTGGCAATCGGCTTGTGGTGGCCGTGCCCCATTTTTCCGAAGACTGGGTTGATCTGGAGTCGCTCGTCACTCAACGGCGCTTCGCTATGGGAGACCCGCTTTCAGTGCCAGCCGGAATCTATGCGAGGCAAGCACTCACCAGTCTGAACCTTTGGCAGGTGGCGCAGCGTCAGGCCGTATTCGGAGAAAATGTTCGCATCGCCCTCAAACGCGTTGGGCATCGCGAAGTCTCGGCAGCGATTGTTTACAGCACGGACGCTGCTGCAGACCCGGATGTGCGTGCTGTCTACACATTCGATGAAGACCTGCATGACCCGATCACCTATTGGGCCGCTGCAACCGCGCAATCCGGCGAGGGGGCGGACAGGTTTTTGGCCTATCTCACCAGCCCATCTGCAATCGCGATCTTTGCCAGATATGGCTTTGGCCCTGTATCGAATGCTGGGGATTGATATGGACCTTTCCAGCCCAGTCGTCCTCAGCATTGTTGGCCTTTCCCTTCAGGTTTCGCTGGTCGCCATGCTCATTTCGCTTCCGCTTGCCGTTGTGATGGCGAAGCTGCTGGCGCGTCCTGGTTTGCCCGGAAAGGCACTTCTGAGCGCCTTGGTGCATTTGCCGCTTGTCATGCCGCCGGTTGTTACGGGTTATCTGTTGCTGCTTGCCTTCGGACGCAGTGGCTGGATCGGATCCGCCTTGCACGATATCGGCCTTGGCATCAGCTTCTCCTGGACCGGCGCCGCACTGGCTGCGGGCGTCATGGCTTTTCCGTTGATCGTTCGGCCCATTCGTCTCGCATTTGAAGCGCAGGATGTGCGCCTGGCTGAAATGGCATCATTGCTTGGTGCATCGCGGACCCGCCGCTTTTTCACAATCTCGCTACCGCTTGCAATGTCAGGCATCGCCGCCGGATTGGTTCTGGGGTTCGCCAAGGCCCTAGGTGAGTTTGGCGCGACGATCACCTTTGTTTCCAACATTCCCGGCGAAACGCAGACGCTGTCGTTGGCCATTTACAGTTTCCTGCAATCTCCAAGTGGCGATGCGGCGGCGTTGACCTTGGTGGCAATTTCCATTTCCATTTCCGTTCTAGCCGTGCTGGTTTCGGAGTGGTTCACAGCGCGGCAGGCAAAGCGTTTGGAGCAATGAAAGCATGCTGAGCGTCGATATTGCTGGAACGATGGGCGTGCGCGAGATTTCCGTGCGGTTCGGAGCCGACCGCGGTGTGACGGCACTGGTGGGGCCTTCGGGCACTGGCAAGTCGTCCGTGCTTCGTGCCATCGCCGGTCTGTGGCGTCCCAAGCGTGGCACAATCAAGCTGGGCGAAAAGACGCTTCTGGATACGCAACGCTGGGTCGATATAGCACCCAATCTGCGCGGCGTTGGAGCGGTGTTTCAGCAGGCGCTTCTTTTTCCGCATCTGACGGTGGAGAGAAATCTTCTCTACGGTGCCAAGGGCAACCGGGACGACTTCGACACGGTTATCGACATGCTCGACCTTGGCGCGTTGCTTAAGCGAGTTCCGCGTAATCTGTCCGGAGGCGAGGCGCAGCGTGTTTCCTTAGGGCGCGCATTGCTGTCACGGCCCGATGTCCTTTTGCTGGATGAGCCCATGACCGGGCTCGACGAGGGTCGGCGCATGACGATTCTGCCATATTTGCAGTCCATGCGGGCCAGTCTGACGGTTCCAATCGTTTACGTGACTCATCGCAGCGACGAGGTGGCAGCACTGGCGACAAGCGTTGTACGCATGGAAAACGGACAGGGACTGCCTGCCACCTCTGTGGCTGATTATCTGAAATTTGACCAAGCGACCGTTTCGCAGTGACACGCTTGGCGCTTGTCCTTGCGGTTTTCTCTGCCACACTTATTTGCGGCGCAGGGGGGGCACGAGCCAATTGCGACCCGGACGAAACCGTTTATTCCCTCGGTCTGCCCCAGCTTTCGGGTCAATCGAAACGTGACGAGGTGGTTAAGGCTTTTGCGCAGGCTGTCGATGCGGCGCTGCAAGGGCGCGCCTGCCTGTCGGTTAAGTCTTCATCGACGCTCTATGACGATGATGCCACGCCTGCATTGCTGGCTGACGCCGCGTTGGAACTGGCCATCGTGCCGCTGGAACGGCTGACGGCATATTCGGAGCAACTGATCGTGTTTGCCCTTCCATTTGCCTTTCGAGACAGGCTGGCGTTGCAACGTTTTCTTGACGACCCTGTCAGGGTCACGCTCTTTGCACCCCTGTCCGAACGGGGGCTGACAAGCCTGGCGCTGATCCATGACGGGTTCATCCAAATGTCTGCCAGTCGCCCGCTTCACCTGCCGAAAGATTTGGCGGGTCTGCGCATCCGTAGGGCTGATGCGCCGGATCTAACCTCGCGTACCGACTTGCTTGGTGGCAGCGCGGTCGATATCGCGGATGGTGACATCGCTCCGGCCTTGGCTGCGAGACAAGTTGAGGCCATCACGGCATCAATATCGGACATCGCTTCGGGAAAGATCGATCAGGTTTTGGATGGCGTGACGCTCAGCAACCACCGATATTCGGGTTATGTTCTACTCGCGTCACGCAAGTGGTGGGATCGTCTTGAAGAAGCATCTAAGGCGCAAATGCAACAGGCGGCGGCACGAGCCGCCGATCAAGCCAATGAACAGACCTTCTCAAGCGAAGAACAGGCGATGCTGGACATCTTGCGGCGTGGACGCCCCGTTCGGCTGTTGACCGCAGCGCAGAGAGACAAATGGCTGGAGGTCTTGCTGCCCATGTGGGAGCGCGTGAACGGCGATGCAGCCATCATGAGCGCTATTCGTCGCGCCAACGCGATGCCGTGATCGGACGGTTCGATTGCGCTTTCGGTGGTGCGGTCTGTTCGAGAAACTGAGCGATCCGGTCCATCGCCTTGGCAATATTGTCCTGCGAATTCGCGTAGGACAGCCGGAGATAACCCTCGCCCAGTGTTCCAAAATCGGGCCCGCCAATTGCCGCAACGCCGGTTTCCTCAAGCAGAGCCGATGCAAGTTCCTTGGCCTTCCAGCTGGTGCCTGAAATGTTGGGGAAGGCGTAAAAGGCCCCCTTCGGCGTGAGACAGGTGACGTTGGGCAGCGCATTGGCACGCTGCACCACAAGCTTACGGCGTTGATCAAAGGCCTGCATCATGTCTGCAACGGCGTCCTGCGGCCCCTCCAGAGCGGCGATGCCCGCATATTGCGCCGGAGCGTTGACACAGGACCAGGCATTGACGGCAAGTTTGCGCACCTTGTCAAAGAGTGCATCGGGCCAGATCGACCATCCCATGCGCCACCCGGTCATTGCCCATGTTTTTGACCACCCATTGAGGATGATCAGGCGATCGCGGATCGATTCATAGCCGAGAAGCGAAACATGCTCCTCGCCGTCATAGGTCATTTGATCGTAGATTTCATCAGACAGGACCGCAGCATTCGGATAGCGGTCGAGGCCGGAAACGAGTGTGTCGATCTCCGACCTTGGCGTTACCCCGCCGGTCGGATTGGCCGGTGAATTGAGGATGACCAGGCGCGTCTTGTCGGTCACCAAGGAAAGCGCCTCGTTGCCGGAAAAGGCAAAGCCGTTCTCTTCCCGCATCGGGATCGGCACGGGCTTGGCGCCAGTGAATTCGATCATCGATCGATAAATCGGGAATCCCGGGTCGGGATACATGATCTCAGTGCCGGGTTCGCCCATCATCAAAATGGCAGCAAACATCGTCACCTTTCCTCCGGGCATGATGCAGATGCGTTCTGGAGAGACGGCAACACCAGTCGTTTCAAGCGTTCGATCTGCGACCGCTTCGCGAAGCGACAGAATGCCCGTGGCTGGCGTGTACCCATGATGTCCGTCACGCAGAGCCTTAATGGCGGCTTCAACAATGTGTGGGGGCGTTGCAAAGTCCGGCTGACCGATGCCCAGATTGATGACGTCCATGCCTCCGGTTGCGAGTTGCGTTGCACGGGCGAGCACGGCGAAAGCGTTTTCCTCGCCGATCCGGTCAAAGCTGGAAATGGTGGTCAAAGTCATGAAGAATTCAGCCTGATTCTGATGGGCGCAGACACGCATTGATGCGCTCTTGACGTGAGCAAAAAGCATAGGCAGCCAGAAGACCGTCTTCAACCGCAAGGCAGTGCATATGGCCGATCTCTCCGAGTGGACGGGGTGTCCACCTCCGCAACGTATCGTCCACGAGGGACGATTTTGCAGGCTCGAGCCTTTCGACGCTGCAAAGCATGGTGACGAACTCTATGCCGCAGCAACGTTGCCTGATGCCGAAGAGCGTTCTCGCTATCTGCCCGAATACCCGCCAGAAAGTCGCGAAGCTTTTCAGCCCTGGCTGGATATGGCTCAATCCAGCGAAGATCCGCTTTACTTTGCCGTCATCGACAAACGCACCGGAACGGTTGAGGGGCGTCAGACGCTGATGCGCATCGATGAGGCAAACGGCGTGATCGAAACCGGTCACATTTTCTGGGGTGGACGGATTTCTCGAACGCCTGTCACCACCGAAGCTTTCTACCTGTTTGCCCGTCATGTGTTTGACGATCTCGGTTATCGTCGCTTCGAATGGAAATGCAACAATGCCAACGAGCCTTCAAAGCGGGCGGCTTTGCGTTTTGGCATGAGCCATGAGGGCGTGTTTCGGCAGGCGGCTGTGATCAAGCGCGCCAATCGCGACACCGCCTGGTATTCGCTGCTGGATCATGAATGGCCAACCATGCGCGACGCCTTTGAGCGCTGGCTTGACCCGGCCAATTTCGACGGCGAAGGTCGACAGTTGAAAAGGCTGGAGGAATTGAAACATGGCTGATCGTTTGGCGGGCAAGAAGGCGCTCATTACCGCTGCAGGGCAGGGCATTGGCCGTGCCATCGCGGAAATGTTTGCCGAAGAGGGAGCCGAGATCATCGCGACCGATATCGATGCGGCACTGGTGGACGATCTTGGCGGGCGGGTGCTCGATGTGCGCGACACGCAGGCTGTCAATGACTGTGCGAGGCAAATCGGTGGCATCGACATTCTGGCAAACATTGCTGGCTTCGTTCACAATGGCACAGTGCTTCAGGCCGGCGAAGATGACTGGGATTTCTCCTTTGATCTCAATGTGAAATCCATGCACCGCACGATAAGCGCGTTTCTGCCCGGTATGCTGGAGCGGGGTGGAGGTTCGATCATCAACATGTCGTCCGGTGCCTCCTCAATCAAAGGAGCGCCCAATCGTTACGTTTACGGAACGACGAAAGCGGCGGTGATCGGTCTAACCAAATCTGTGGCGGCGGATTTCATCAAACAGGGCATTCGCTGCAATGCGATCTGCCCGGGCACCGTGCGCTCGCCGAGTTGGGAGCAGCGCGTGGAAGAGTTGGGCAAAGAGCTTGGAAGCACGCAAAAGGCGCTCGACATGTTCGTTTCGCGTCAGCCCATGGGCCGCGTGGCCGAGGCGCGCGAAATCGCGGCATTGGCGACATATCTGGCGGGCGATGAAAGCGCTTTCACCACGGGAACGGCAATTCCCATCGATGGCGGCTGGACGCTTTAGGATAGAGCCATGAACATTCTGGTTATCGGCGCGGCGGGCATGATCGGCCGCAAGCTCGTTGAACGTCTTTTGCGCGACGGCAGTTTGGCGGGTCGCAACGTTGCCCGAATCGTCACAGCGGACGTCATGGTGCCCGACTTCGCGCATGACACCATCGCAATCGACAATCGCGCGGTGGATTTTGGTAATGTTTCTCAGGTTCCGACGCTGATCGACACAAAGCCAGACGTCATTTTTCACCTCGCAGCAATCGTTTCGGGTGAGGCCGAGGAAGAGTTCGACAAGGGCTACCGCATCAATCTGGACGGGACCAGGGCGCTGTTCGAGTCGATCAGAGGCGTCGACGATTATTGCCCGCGCGTGGTATTTGCCTCGTCGATTGCCGTGTTCGGTGCGCCATTTCCCGACGCAATTACCGATGATTACCATCTCACACCGCTGACATCTTACGGCACGCAAAAGGCGATCAGCGAGTTGCTGCTGACCGATTTTACCCGGAAGGGCTTTCTTGATGGCATCGGCATCCGCCTGCCCACGATCGTCGTACGCCCTGGCAAACCCAACCTTGCCGCGTCCGGCTTCTTCTCAAACATCATTCGCGAACCGCTTTCGGGCAAGGAAGCGGTTTTGCCGGTTGGTCGCGATGTGATGCATTGGGCCGCAAGTCCGCGTGCCGCTGTCGGATTTTGCATCCATGCCGCGCAGATCGATGGCGCGACGGTCGGGCCGCACCGGAACCTGACCATGCCGGGTGTTCAGATCACCACGGGCGGTCAGATCGACGCTTTGCGCCGTCTGGCCGGTGACATGACCGCTGATCTCATCCGAGACGAGCCGGATGACAAGATCATCTCAATCGTGTCGAACTGGCCAAGACGCTTTGACGTCTCCCGCGCAGCTGCGCTTGGTTTTGAAGCGGAGGCTGATTTCGACGCGATCATCCGCGCTCATGTCGAGGATGAACTGGGCGGTGTGTGGCCGGAAGGGGCGCCACTTGCAACGGCGGAAGAGTTAGAAAGACGCGCAGCCTCTGCCGATTACGACGCTTTCGATGCGATTATGGCACGCCCGACCGAGTTGCCTGAGAGAGAAGACGATCGGCTCGATTGAACTTGTCCGCTCAATCCACCCGATTGACCGAGCCGCGCAGTTTCAGCTCCGGTTCCAGAAAGACCGGATCGGTAGACGGCGTCTCCTTCTTGATCTTGGCAAACAGGGCACGTGCGGCAAGGCGGCCAATCTCGGCGTGGCCATCCGCAACTGTGGTCAGGGCTGGTGCGCTGAAGGCGGCTTCCTCGATATCGTCATAGCCGGTGACCGCGATGTCGCGACCCGGTTCGAGGCCGCGCTCCCGCAATGCATGCATGACACCCAAGGCGACTGTGTCACTACAACAGGCAATAGCGGTTGGGGCCGGTCCCTGTGCAAAAATGTGCTCGACAGCCTGATAACCCGCCTTTCGATCATAAGGTGTTTCAATGTCAGGCCGTTTGGGGGCTTCGAGCCCCGCTTCCCGAAAAGCATTGGTGAAGCCGCGCCGCCGCGCACGGCCCGTGGAGGTGGTTCGCGTGCCGCCAACAAGAGCGATGTCGCGATGCCCATTGTCTATGAGATGTTTGGTGACGAGATGGAAACCGGCTTCATCATTGCCGAGAAACGCCGGCACTCCGGCATCGTCAACCGTGCGGGCAACCAGCGTGACCTTTAGCCCGTTCTCTTCCATGCGCGCGATGTCGGATGCGTCGGTGCCGACCGATGGAGACATGATTACCCCATCAGCGGAAAACTGCATGAGCGTTGAGATGAAGCTTTCCTGAAGTTCGATATCATCGCCGTGATTGCACAGCAAAAAGGTCTGGCGGTTGCTGCCAAGTTCGGTCTCGATGGATCGCAGAATCTCTGCAAAAAACGGGTTGATAATGTCGCGAACCAGAACACCGACAATGTCTGACCTTTGGGTGCGCAGGCTGGCCGCACGTCGGTCGTAAATGTAGCCGATCTCCTTCGCCCGCTCGACGATACGCTGTCGTGTTGCTTCTGCCACCAGGGGCGAATCTCGCAAAGCCAAAGATACCGTTGCGGTGGACACGCCAAGATCATCAGCAATGGTCGACAGTGTAATGCGCATGGTCCGAATTGTGCACTGGGGCGGTTGAGATTTCGCTCTGTATGTTACGCGAAACGAGGCACCGGCGTCTATTGTCACTCCGCCAACTGAAAGCACAATAAACAAACACTTCACCAACGATGCGTTGCCTGCTTGAGATGTCGGCTGCGATGCTTAAGACTTCTTGGCGGGCGCACTCACATGGTCAAACCTGTCATGAGACTTTGGATCAAGAACCCGCTTGCAATTCTGGCTGAAGGCGCCGCCGGTGGCGTGGTGGTGGAAGGCGTAAGGATTGTCGAATGCGTTCCCGGGGATTCGGAGCCAAGATCACCTGTCGATGAAACTTTTGATGCGTCTCGCCATGTCGTGCTTCCGGGTCTGATCAACACGCATCATCACATGTTCCAGACACTCACGCGGGCGCATCCAGCGGCGATCAACAAGGAACTGTTTCCCTGGCTGAAGGTGCTTTACCCGATTTGGGCCCGCCATGTGAAACCGGAGGCGTTTCGTTTGGCGACGCGTTTGGCACTGACCGAACTGCTGATGTCGGGATGCACCACCGTTTCAGATCATCACTATCTCTACCCGGTCGGGCTGGAGGACGCGATGGATGTTCAGGCCGATGAAGCGGGACGGCTGGGCATTCGCATGACACTCAATCGCGGCTCCATGAGCCTGTCGCAGAAGGATGGTGGTTTGCCGCCGGACTCCATCGTTCAGGACGATGATACGATTTTGGCGGATTGCGAGCGTGTCCTCAATCTTTACCACGACCGCAGCGAAGGGGCGATGTTGCAAGTGGCGCTCGCGCCCTGCGCTCCGTTCACGGTCACCAAAAATCTTATGCGTGAGACCATGGCACTGGCGCACCACCATGACTGCACCTGTCACACGCATCTTGGCGAGACTCACGATGAAAATGACTACTGCGAAGCGCATTTCGGTTGCCGTCCGGTCGATTATCTTGACGAGCTAGGTTGGATGAATGATCGTGTCTGGCTGGCGCATGGCATCCATTTCAACGATGCCGAAGTGAAGCGGCTGGGAGAACACGGCGTGGGCATCTGCCACTGCCCGACATCCAACATGGTGCTCGCTTCCGGCCATTGCAGAACCAAGGAGTTGGAGGCTGCGGGCGCGCCGGTGGGTCTGGGTGTGGACGGTTCCGCCTCCAACGACAATTCCAATCTGATTGAAGGCGTGCGCCACGCGCTCATGATCAACCGGCTGACCTATGATGCTGCGTCCATCACCCACTTTGATGCGCTGCGCTGGGCGACCGAGGGTTCCGCAAAATGCCTGCGTCGCGACGATATCGGGATGATTGCGCCGGGAAAACAGGCTGATCTCGCGCTGTTCACGCTCGATGAGTTACGCTTTTCTGGGGCAGGGGACCCGCTTGCCGCGTTGGTTCTGTGCGGCGCTCACAGCGCTGACCGGGTTATGGTTGCCGGTGACTGGAAGGTTGTGGATGCATTGCCCGTCAATGTTGATGTCGAAAGGTTGCGTTATGAGCATGGAGCAGCTGCGAAAGCCTTTCTTGAGGCGCTTTGACCGTCATCGGTGCGTGTTCCTCACAGCGAAGTGATGCAAAGTTCAGTTCATTTCGCCGCAAAGTTGCGCAAGATCAAACGAGGCGCGACCGGCCTTACTTCGGTCAAAGAAGAGCCGCTTCATTGGCGGTCTTGAAGAGGAGCATGACAATGTCGAACAAAACCACACCGATGATCGTGGCTGGTGCCGTTGCTACCGCACTGACTGCCGCAACTTTCTCCACTCCGGCTGCTGCCGCAAATGTGAAATGCTACGGCGTTTCTCTGGCTGGACAGAATGACTGCAAGGCTGGTGCTGGCACCACATGCAAGGGTTCGTCCACAGTTGACTATCAGGGCAACGCCTGGACGCTGGTCAAAAAAGGCACTTGCGAATCCGCTTCGCCGATCAAGCCGAACGATCAGGCTCTCAACCTGCCCGATGGCCGCAAAGGCTCTCTGACCGAGCTTACCCGCGACCTGCCCGCTTAATCGCGGAGTTTTTGGGGGCTTTGCCCCGGTTTCGATGGCCATGAGTGTTGCATTGAAACAGTTTGAGAAACGCGACCCGGTTCCGGCGAAGGCCGGCGCCGGGTTGAAGGCTGAGCATGTGGACGAAATTTTGCGCAGCCGCCCGCAGGTCGGGTTTTTCGAGGTCCACGCTGAAAACTATATGGGCGATGGCGGTTTGCCGCATCGTCAGCTGTCATCCATTCGCGACACTTATGCGATTTCGATGCACGGTGTGGGCCTGTCCATTGGCGGTGAAGACCCGCTGAACAAGGACCATCTTGCCCGTTTGAAACGCCTGCAGGATCGCTACGAACCGGCCCTGTTTTCTGAGCATCTCGCATGGTCGTCGCATGGCGAGAACTACTACAACGACCTTCTGCCTGTGCCTTACAACAGTGCCGTGCTGGAACGCGTCTGCGATCACATAGATGAGTTGCAAGAGGTTTTGGGCCGTTCGATCCTGCTGGAAAATCCATCCACCTATGTTGCCTTCGAGCAATCGACGATGAGCGAGATCGACTTCCTTTCCGCCATCGTGCAACGCACGGGTTGCTGGCTGCTGCTCGACGTCAACAATGTCTATGTGTCCGCAACCAATCAACAGACCGATCCAGACGATTATCTCGACGCCTTCCCGATCGCGCATGTCGGTGAAATCCATCTGGCCGGTCATGCGCAAGACCAAGACGAGGCGGGCCGCCTGCTTCTGATCGATTCACACGACCGAGCAGTCGATGATGCTGTCTGGGGCCTGTATGAGCGTTTGATTGCGCGAACTGGCCTGATACCCACACTTGTGGAATGGGACGGCGACATTCCGGCATGGCCCGTGTTGAAGGACGAGATGGACAAAGCCAATGCGCTCATGGTGCGCCCTAGGGCCCGCCACCAACCGCAAGAACGAGTTGCCGTTCCGGCGTGATTGATGAGCGACGGCGCGTAGTTTCATGAGTGCCTCTCAAGCCGACACAAACATCGCTCTGGATTTCTCGGCTGCGCTGCGTCGGGCAGATGCGAGTGCGCCATTTGGTGTCGTCGGCCCGGATCGCAAGCCTTCGACCAAACGCTTCAACGTCTATCGTAACAACGTCTCTGCCAGTCTCATTGAGGCCTTGGGTGACAATTTTCCTGTTGTGAAGATGCTCGTTGGCGACGAGTTTTTTGACGCCATGGCGCAGGTGTTTCACCGCGCCAACTATCCCAAAGAACCGATGCTGTTTCGTTACGGAGCGGCGTTTCCAGGCTTTCTGGAGCATTTCGAGCCGGTGAAGGACGTGCCTTACCTGCCGGATGTTGCGCGGCTCGAATGGGCCTGGTTGCAGGCCTTTCATGCCGCCGATGTTGAAGCGCTTGATGGTGCTGTTCTCGCGCGATTCGACCCGCAGATTTTGCATGAGGTGACCTTTCACGCGCATCCCGCAGCGGCGATTGTTTCCAGTCGGTGGCCCGTTGCCAGCATCGTCTCAAGCCATCGGCAGGGTGGCGATCTTTCAGGCATCGATATGGGCAGCGCGGAACAGGCATTGGTGGCACGTCGCGATGTTGTGGTTGAAATCAGAACTTTGCCACCCGGAGGGTCGGTGTTTCTGGAGGCGCTCATTGCGGGAGAGCCGCTTGGTGTGGCAGCGCAAAAAGCATCGGGGGATGCGCCGGAGTTTGATCTTGCCAGCAACATAGCCGGCATGTTGGAAGCAGCTGTCTTCGCTGGGGCGAAGCATCCGGCCGCATGAACAAGGAGAAGGAAGCAAATGAGCCAGTTTGGTGTTCGCGACAAATATTACAGACGCACCGGCCTGCTTGGCATCTATGACGGGCTGGTTATCTCCGTTACCACCGCCTTGGAAGGATGGTTCACCGGTCTTGCGGCCCGCTTTGCCTTTGCCAGTGTCATCGCCGTTTACTATCTGAACTCGGCATGGAGCGGCATGAATGGCTCGTTGATCGGGCTGTTCAATGTGGGCGACGGAACTTATGCAGCCGCGCTTCCCGCGCGCATGGAAGAGGTGGTCTACGATCCTTCCATGCTCACGACATTTGAACATCTTTTCGTCCATGCGGGCGTCTGGGCGGAGTTCTTCTTGCCCATTCTTATCATTGTCGGCCTGTTTACGCGCATTGCTGCTGTAGGCATGATCGTGGTGGTAATCGTGCAAAGCTGGGTTGACGTGTTCGGCCACGGGCTCGAAGGCAAGTCGATCGGCGCCATGTTTGACCGGCTGCCCGATGCCATCATCTTCGATCAGAGGCTGCTTTGGGTTTTCCTGCTGGGCATTCTGGCATTGCACGGCGCAGGAAAAGTCTCGCTCGACTACGTGCTCAAGCACCGCAAGTGAGAGTGAACAGTGCAGCGCCCCGGCGGTGATTTGAACGCATGGTGTGACTATCCTTACGTGGATGTTCCCCATGCCGCCGAGGGACCGCTCGCTGGCAAGACGCTTGCCGTCAAGGATCTGATGCAACTGGCCGGGTATCGCAATGGCTGGGGATCACCTTCCAGACTGGCGCAGGCGCAGATCGACACCGAAACCCAGTCTGCGGTGCAAGCCATGCTGGATGCGGGCGCAAAGGCGCTCGGCAAGGCCCAATGTGAGGAGCTTTGCTTTTCGCTTGCCGGCAATAATGCCCACTTCGGAATGCCGGCGAACGGTGCCGCGCCTGAAAGACTGACCGGCGGTTCCTCATCAGGGTCCGTGTCGCTCATTTCCAACGGCGCCATTGATATTGCGACCGGGTCCGACACCGGCGGGTCTGTTCGAGGCCCGGCGTCCTTTTGCGGACTGGTCGGTCTTCGCACAACACATGGACGCATTGCACTTGATCACACCATGCCACTTGCTCCCAGCCTTGACTGCTTTGGCTGGTTCACGCGTGCCGTGTCCGACTACGCAACCGTTGGTGCATTGCTGCTCGGCGAGGATGTGTCGAACGTCCCGCTTGCTCGGCTGATCGGGGCTGAGGTTCTGGATACGCTGATGTTGGGGCATGAAGAGCGTGCCGCCTTCGCACCGGCTCTGGCTCGTGTCGAGGAGCATTTTGGGTCCAAAAGGGCCATGGTTCCGTTGGGCTACGATATCGAGACCGCTTACTGGGCGTTCCGCAATGTTCAGGCCTGGGAGGCGCATCAATCTCTGGGCGGATGGATTGCAGAGACGAAACCGAATCTTGGACCGGGGGTGAAAGATCGTTTCGACTACGGAGCCTCGCTGTCCCGTGAGACCTACGACAAGGCCGTGTCTGACCGAGCCGACATAACCTCGAAACTGTCTGATCTGTTGGGTGAGGACGGTGTTTTGGTTCTTCCGACCGTCCCTAGTTGCGCGCCGCTGCGCAGTGTCACGCATGAGGACATGCAGGCGTTTCGGGAACAGGCGATCCGGCTTCTGTGTCATTCGGGGCTTAGCGGGTTTCCGCAGATCACTCTGCCCCTGGCGACAGTGCATGACGCTCCCTTCGGGTTGAGCCTGCTTGGCCCGAAAGGCAGCGACCGTCGATTGATCGATATTGCCGTAAACATAATGATTTAGAGCTCGATGGCTTCGCCATGCGGCGTACGTGCTGCCGCTTCATGCCATTGCTGAGTCCGGGTCTCGATTAATGTGGCGTCGGTGAGGCCGCAACGCGCGACCATGGTTTCAAGCGCAACCTGCCAGCTTGTCCAATAGGTTGCATCAGGGTCGGCGGTGATGGCGTTTCCCAATGCCTGCGCCCATTGCTCCCATGTGAAATGACCCGCTTCAAACAGCGCAACCGTCATGGCGAAGGCTTGCGCCTGCCAGGGTTCTTCGAAAACAGGATCATGTTCGTCCAGAGGGATGCCGTCCAGGTTGCGCCATCCTGCGTCTGGTCGCGACAGATCAGGCGGCGACAAGATAGGGTTCCCAAAGATCGAGCGTGACACCGTCTCGCGGGTCGGCTTGTGCCCCCCAGAGTTCCCGGGCGCTGAAGCGCACTTGATAGAGCCAATGCGCGACATCGGCCTCTCCCTTTGCCGCTTTGTCCGGAAAGACGTGATGGCCAAGAATTGCACTCACCGTTCCCGATCGTCCGCGTGCGTAGCGGGGTAGTCTCGTATGGCCGGAAGGGTGCGCGTTGATCGTTGTGGTGACATCACCCACTGCCAGTTTTGGTTGGCTTGTCGATGGGCGATCTGCCGGACCACCAGCTATCAACACGGCTTCCACGTCTTCGGCTCGAAGAATCCGGGCGATCTCTAACGGTTCCTCCAGCATTGTGCCATTCTCAAGCTCGGCGGGCATGACCATGCCGCGCTCCAGCATCAGTTTGCAAACACCCTCCACCCAGATGCGATAATAGGGAAAGCGCAGATAGTCGGCTGGCGGCAGGCTTTCGCGTGCATGGCGAGACTGGTCGATGTTCCATTTTCCCGCTGCGCCGAGCGCCACCACCATGGCCATGGCTCGGGCTTCCCAGTGGGCGTGGAATTGCGGTTCATCTGCTTCTTCGACAACGGGTCCGAAACCCTGCATGCCGCCGAGATCTTGTCCGCCGTTCATACCGCATCTCGTTGATTCAAAGCGGCAACCATTCGTTTTAGGGCGACGTTGTGCCAGGCTTCAGAAATGGCCGGCTTCAGGTCATCGAGCAAACAGTCGGCGAGCGAAATTTCCGTCCATCCTTTCCCACCCCAGGCACCTTTGACGGGCGCAAATACTTCCGATTGGGTTTCCAGATAGAGCGCCTGTTGTTCTGGTTTGAGGTTTAGACGTAGCGTTTCGGGATCGGGTAAAGTTGCGAAGATCTTTCTCGGTGCGCGGAAGTCGATTGTTCCCATATGCCCGCTTTTCATCGTCTCTGGGAAAGAGAGAAGGTGCTGTTCCAAATCAGCAGCATCAACCATCTGCTTGCACCGCGTCTGGATTCTTTGCGAATTCAGTGCCGATCATGGAGTTTCGGGTGACCAATCTTTCGAGTTGCGCCGCGCTCCAGTCTTCGGTTCCTGCTGGCCTTTGTGGAACAACCAGATAGCGTGTTTCCGCCGTGGAATCATGCACCTCAACCGCGCAACCTTTGGGCAGTTTCGTGCCAAAATCGTCCAACACACCGCGTGGGTCGATCACGGCCTTTGATCGATAGGGAGGCGACTTGTACCAGGTCGGCGGCAGGCCAAGCACCGTCCACGGATAGCAGGAGCATAGTGTGCACACGACCAGATGATGCGTGCTGTCATCATTGAAGACGGCAATCATGTGCTCACCCTGACGCCCCGTGAAGCCGAGCGAATGGATCGCGGCAGTTGCATCATTCCTCAGCCAATCTGCAAAGTCCGGTTCCGTCCACGCCTTGGCGACCACCGCCGCCCCGTTTTGCGGCCCGATCCTGTGCTGATAGGTTTCGATGATTTCATCGAGAGCGGCCGGATCGATATAGCCCTTCTCCGTCAGAAGCGATTCAAGCGCGCGCATCCGCGCATCCATCGGCGACAGATGCGAATGGTTGTGATCGCTCACCTGCTCACTCCGCCGCCAACGGCATGGCGGACTTTGCCGCAGCATAGTCGCGTGCGGCGTCTCCGAAGGCGCGCAGCAACTTGTTGGAGGCCGTTTCGGTCGCCGCCCAATATTCGGGGTGCCATTGAACGCCAACGGCAAAGCCCGGCGCGCCTGTTACGGAGACACCTTCGATGGTGCCGTCCTTGTGGACTGCTTCAACGGTGAGTACGTCTGCGACACGATCCAGCGCCTGCGTGTGGAGAGAATTCACGCGAACCAGCTCGCCATCAAAGATCCTGTCCAGACAGGAACCCGGCTCAACTGCCACGTCATGGGCCAGCGCGAAGCGTTCATCCATCGTTCCTTCCCAGGGATAGCTGTGATCCTCGATCTCGCGCGCTTTCTGAAAGGCCGCGGTGATTGAGCCGCCAAGCGCCACATTCATCTCCTGAATGCCGCGACAGATCGCAAGCAGCGGAACGCCTCTTTCGACAGTTGCCCGGATGAGGGGGAGCGTGGTCGCGTCGCGCTCTTTATCAAAAGGCTGGTGGTCTTCGCTCGGCTCCGCACCGTAGTGGGAAGGATGCACATTGGAGCGCGATCCCGTCACCAGCACACCATCCACACGGTCAAGCAACGCTTCGATATCCAGCCGCTCACCCAGATTCGGTACCAGAACCGCAAGGCCATCGGCGACGTCGACGACGGCGTCAAAGTAGCTGGAGGGCGTCGCATGCCATCGATACGGATCGATGACTTTGACGTCGGTGGTGACAGCGATCAGCGGCTTCATGGGACCGTCCGGGGCGAAGCATGGGAAGAAGCGGCATTTTGGCACTTTCGCAGCGCCCGGCAAGGGCGCAAGTGCCGCAAAAATCGTTTTAGGTGGGGTCTCTTGGGCAGAAGGCACTTGCAGTTTCGGAATAATTCCTCTGTATTCGCGCGCATGCATTCACTTCGTCTGTTCGCCGCCACAGCTTGCGTGTTCACGCACTCCGCAAGCGGCGATAGAAGGCGGACAAATTTCAAGTGCATGATCCCATCTCCGGCACTCACCAGCGCCGGTTGTGCAACAGTGAACGAACTTTAGGGAGGATATCCATGGACAGACGTTCCTTTATCAAGAAGGCAGGCGTAGCCGGCACCGTTGGTGCTGCATCGCTCGCCACGCCCGCTATCGCGCAGGGCGGAAAAACCATGACCATCGTGTCGACCTGGCCGCGCGACTTTCCCGGTCTTGGAACTTCGGCACAGCGCCTTGCTGCCCGCATCACGGAATTGTCGGAAGGTCGCCTGACCACCGAATATTTCGCAGCTGGCGAACGCGTTGGCGCGTTTGACGTGTTCGACGAAGTCGCGACCGGCAACTCTCAGGCCTATATCGCAGCTGACTATTACTGGGTCGGCAAGCATCCGGGCTTTGCCTATTTCACCTCCGTTCCCTTCGGCATGACCACGCCGGAATTCAACGCCTGGGTGAAGTTCAAGGACGGTCAGGCTCTTTGGGACAAGATCTCCGGTGAATTTGGTCTTAAGGCTCTGCCTTGCGGCTCGACTGGCACGCAGGCCGGCGGTTGGTTCAACAAGGAAATCAACTCCGCTGACGACCTCAAGGGTCTGAAAATGCGTATTCCTGGTCTCGGCGGTCAGGTGATGTCGAAGCTTGGCGCTTCCACAGTGTCGCTGCCTGGCGGTCAGATCTACGAAAACCTCGTCTCCGGTGCGATCGAAGCAACGGAATGGGTTGGTCCGTACAATGACTACTTCATGAAGTTCTACGAAGCCGCCAAGTTCTACTACACCGGCGGCATGCATGAGCCGGGCGGTGGTCTTGCCTTCGGCATGAACGCTTCCTGGTGGGGCGGGCTTTCCGATTGGGAAAAAGCCGTCATCGAGGCCGCTTGCATGGAAGAGCATGCCGCATCGCACGAAGAAGCGATGGCCAACAATGGTGGCTATCTGGCTCGCCTCGTCAACGATCATGGCGTGCAGGTCAAGGCGTTTAACGACGATGTCTGGGATGCCTTCGGTGATGCTGCCGCTGAAGTGTTTGAAGAAACGCGCGCGCATTCGCCGCTCGCCGCTGAAATCGATGACAGCTTCCAGGCTGCCTTGAAGGAAATCGGTGGTTTCATGGCGCGCTTCGAAGGCACCTTCGTGAACCAGCGCAACCGCGTGCTCGAGCTTATCTAAGCTTTGGGTCACTGATTGCGGGAGGCAGGGCTTCAGTTCTGCCTTCCGCTTTTGTCTTTGGCGCAATTTCGAACTGCGCTGAGACTTGTCTCCGACTGGAGACCGATTTTGGGGCTGCGGAACCGTTTCGATGTTCGGCAGTAAGGGGACGGTGAGATGAATGACGCGGCGGTGGCCGATGGCCGCATGGTGACGATTTCCAAACAAGGGGCGCCGGCTCCGCTGGTCCGTATTTTCGGTTGGGTGTCCCTGGCAGTTCTTGCCGCCTTCATGATCAACAATGTGCTGGTTGTCGGTTTTGATTACCCACCTTTGTCAGCAGCCTTTACAGGCGGTGGTTCCGTGCTCGTTCCTCTGGTGCTGTATGGGATAGCGATCCTCGGCTCCTGCCTTTACGTGTTGCGCAATTCAGACACATCCTTGCGCTGGGAAGCGCGAAAAATCAGCGATTTCAATATCTATCTGGTGCGGGCGTTCTTCTTCGCCGTACTGTTTGTGGGGCTGGTGGACGCGACCATCGCCTTCATGCGGGTTGAGCGCTTTCTCGAAGTCTTTTTCGATGCTGAAACCGCGGGTGCGTTTGGCCGCGGCCAGTGGGTTGGGCCCTACATCCACACCCCGCTCGTGCTGCTTGGCTTCATCGTTGCCCTGTTCAGCCGAACCCTGGGCTTCACCTGGCTTGCGCTGCTGATCGTCGTTGCCGAACTTCTGATCGTGATTTCGCGCTTTTTGTTTTCTTACGAACAAGCGCTAATGGGCGACCTTGTCCGCTACTGGTACGCCGCGCTCTTCCTTTTTGCCTCCGCCTACACATTGCTGGATGAAGGCCATGTGCGGGTCGATGTTTTCTATGCCGGGTTCAAGACCAAGACGAAAGGTTTCGTCAACGCGATCGGATCACTGCTTCTGGGTATGTCCACCTGCTGGGTGATCATCGCCATGGGTTTTGGCAGCAAGCAGTCAATCATCAATTCGCCCGTTGCCAATTTCGAGGTCACGCAGACCGGCGGCACGGGCATGTTCGTCAAATATCAGATGGCGGCCTTTTTGGGTGTTTTCGCCATCACCATGCTGATTCAGTTCGTCAGCTATCTGTTTGAAGCCGTGGCCGACTACCGGGAGGAACCCGGGCATGTCGATCATGAGCCGGTGTCGCACTAGGAGAGCATGATATGGAACTGCTCTTTCTCGCCATTCTCGTTGTTATCATGGCGGTGGCGCTTGGCTCCGGCTATCCGGTGGCCTTTGCGCTGCCAGGTGCTGCCATCCTTTCCATTGGTCTTGCGGCTCTGTGCGGTTGGCTGTTTGCAGACAATCCGGATGCTTACTTTCACTCAGGAGGGCCTTCGCAATGGCTCTCGGCGGGGGTGACGAACCTTCGAGGGGTCTATTGGGATGTTGATCGAGACACGCTGATCGCCATCCCGCTCTTCATTTTCATGGGCATCATGCTTCAGCGGTCGAAGATCGCTGAGGATCTGCTGGTGACCATGGCGCAGCTGTTCGGCCCAATTCCTGGCGGTCTGGGCATTTCGGTGGTGTTTGTGGGTGCCCTCTTGGCCGCGACCACGGGCATTGTGGGCGCCACCGTGGTCGCCATGGGGTTGATTTCGCTGCCGGCCATGCTGCGCAACAACTACTCCAAGCCGCTTGCCACGGGCACCATCGCCGCCTCCGGCACGTTGGGGCAGATCATCCCGCCCTCCATCGTGCTCATTATTCTTGCCGACCAGCTTGCTTCCGCGACGGATCAGGCGTCCACGGCGCGCAAAGCCTTGCACAAGGCGTCGACTGGCGAGTTGTCGATGCCGTCGCAGTTCGACGTCTCCTCAACCAGTGCTGGTGAAATGTTTCTGGGAGCATTTTTGCCCGGTCTGGTGCTGGTGGGGCTGTATATGGCCTACATCCTCATCTTTGCGCTGTTACGGCCATCAGCGGCTCCGGCTGTGTCCTATGAGGGCAAGTTTGATATGGCCTTTTGGGGGCGGGTTTGCCTGATCCTCATTCCGCCGTTGGCACTGATTTTCCTGGTGCTTGGTTCTATCATCATGGGGATTGCAACGGTGAACCAGGCTGGCGCAATCGGCGCAGCGGGCGCCTTAATCATGGCGGGTTACAGGCTGACGGAAGGGCAGGCACGCACCTATTGGCCGGCCTTGCTGGCGATAGCCGCGCTCATCCTGGCCGGGTTTGCCATCGCCAATTACCCCATGAATGTGAAAGCTGTCTGGGCTGAGGGCGATGGATTTGGCATCGCACTTGGCGTGGTGGCGACCATTATGTTGCTGCTGGCTCTGCTGTGGAGCGGCTGGCGCGCTTACCGTATCGACGACACGTTGCAAGGCGTGATGATCGAGACGGCGAAGACGACATCACTTGTCTTCATCATCCTGCTTGGAGCGGCCATGCTGACAGCGGCCTTCCGCGCTTTCGGCGGTGAGGAACTCGTCAAAGGCTTTTTGGAAGGGCTCCCGGGCGGTTTCTGGACGAAGTTCATCATCGTGATGGCGGTGATCTTCGTTCTAGGGTTCTTCCTCGACTTTATCGAGATCGCTGTGGTTGTCGTGCCCATCGTCGCACCCATCCTGCTGGCGGACCCATCGGCCAACATCACAGCGGTGTGGCTTGGCGTCATGATCGGTCTCAATATCCAGACGTCGTTTCTCACACCGCCGTTTGGATTTGCGCTGTTTTACCTGCGCGGCGTTGCACCAGCGGTGGTCAAAACCATCCAGATGTATAAGGGCGTGATCGCCTTTATCGGTTTGCAGATTGCAGCGCTTGTTATCGTGGGCCTGTATCCGCCTTTGGTGAACTATCTGCCGAACCGCGTTTCCTTCCTTTCCGAAACTGCGCCGCCGCCACGCAATCCGCGCATCCAATATTGCGTGGAGGATTACATTCACGGACGTTTCGCTGCCGGTGCGCCGCAGCTCACCTCCGCATTGGGGCAGGTTGAGGCGCTTGATCTCGCTGCTCTGCCCGCCGACATGCGCAATGACATTGCGGGCAGTGTCGACAATGCGCGCAAGGCTGTGGAACTGTTGCTGCAGGCGAAGGTGGCCGAAGGAGAAGTTGACGCTGCCTCAGACGATTATCGCGCCGTTCACAGCGTGGTGCGTGCCTTGCAGCGTGATGCACGCATCATTGACGAGCGTATCGACCGCATCAAAACCCGCATCTCGCGTCTCCGGGGCGATGAGAATGCAGCTTTGCGCGACGAGTTGACCGCTGAGATCGCCCAGTTGGAAGCTGAGCGCGATGAGCTTTTGTCGCAAATTCCTGCGGACTGGGATGCGACACAAGCAGCCTTCGCCGAACTCACGAAAGCGGAAGAGACCATCCGTCGAAATTTCCGCCGTGCGTCGGACGATTCCTACAATGCCGCGCTTGAGGCCTCGCAAACCCTGCAGGCAACCGAGGCGTTTCTTGCGCTTGAATCACGTTTCGAGGCCGTTCGGCAGGCGATTGTAACGCAGGAAGCCGATGCCGCGATGGACGTCATTCAGGACCTGGAGCGCGCATTTGATGCGGTTGCTGGTGCGGGCGATGTGAAATCGGCACTGTCGAAGTCGCGCCGGGCTTTGCGTGGTCGCAACCCTGATCCGCAAGAGGCGAACACCGAACTCGACAAGGCGATCGTTGCTTTTGGAGAACAGGCCGAGTGGCGCAAAGCGGCGCAGGGTGCTGCGACGCAAGGACTGGCCGATTATGAGGTGGCATTGCGCGAAACGGTTGGCTTGCGCCAGCAATCCGGCATGACCCGCGAACAGGCTCTGTTCGTTGCCTCTTGCCAGTCCGACCACCGCGACATTTCGCTGAACTTCTGATAGCGCAACGGGCATGAATTCGCCCGTTTCACATCGCGGTTGCCCCTGCTTGGCGTGGCTGCGAAAGTCGGCCTCATGAATTGGGTCGGTCGGCTGGCGGGCTATGCGCTGCTCACGGTGCTGGTCCTGCAAAGCGCTGTCATCGTTGCGCGTTCGCTGTTTTCCGTCAGTCTGCCATGGCTGGATGAAAGCGTGATCTACGCCCATGCGACGACCATAGCGCTCGCGATTGCGTGGACATTGAGCGCGGATCGTCATGTGCGCATCGACATCCTGCGCGTGCGCCTTTCTGTGACGGCGCAGCGCGTTGTCGAGCGTATTGGCCTTGCCGCTATAGTTGCTGCGAGCTTTGGCTTGATCCTGTTGTCAATCAACTTTGTGTCGTCCAGTTGGGCGGTGCAGGAAGGCTCGTCCCAGTTTGGCGGGCTTCCCGGTGTCTTTCTGGTCAAAAGCTTAGTGCCAGTCCTGTTTGCGTTGCTCGCGCTGGCGGCCTTCCAGCGACTGAGGCGTATATAGCGGCATGTCTTCCCTTCCCGCGATCCTGTTTGTGATCTGCATCATGGCAGCGCTGCTGAGCGGGTTTCCGGTGGCATTCGCGCTTGTCATCACGTCGCTTGCCTATGCGCTTTTGGCGGCGTTGTTTGGCGTTTTTGACCCGGTACTTCTCTACGCGATCCCCTCGCGCATCTATGGCGTGATGACCAATCAGGTTTTGGTCGCAGTGCCGCTTTTCGTCTTGATGGGCATGGTGCTGCAAAAGTCGCGGCTTGCCGAGGACATGTTTGGTGCGGTTATGACGCTGTTTTCGCGCTCTACGAACGGCATGATGCTGTCGGTTACCGTCGTCGGCGTCTTGTTGGCGGCGTCCACGGGCATAGTCGGCGCCAGCGTTGTGATGTTGGGCCTGCTGGGTTTGCCTGTCCTTCTGCGCGCGGGCGTGCCGCTTCAACTCGCAAGTGGTGGCGTCGCTGCGGCCGGAACGCTGGGACAGATCATCCCGCCTTCGATTGTTCTCATTGTGCTGGGCGACCAGATGTCCAACGCCTATCAGGTCGCACAGACAAAGGCGGGCAACTTTGCTCCGCAAACCGTTACGGTCGCCGATCTCTTTGCCGGCGCGTTGGTCCCCGGCCTGTTGCTGGCTGGACTGTTTGTCGTCTACCAACTTTGGCGACTGCGCGGAGTGCGAAGTACTCCGCAGGAGTTTGCTGACGCCGACGCCGGTTCACCAACCAACATGCTTTCCGCGCTCATCTTACCCCTCGGTCTAATCCTCGCAGTGCTCGGCTCCATTCTTACGGGCGTTGCGACGCCCACCGAAGCGGCGGCGCTTGGTGCTTTGTTGTCCATGTTTTTGGGATTGATCCGTGAACGCGGGACCGGCTTCCTTATGACAGCCGTTGCTGAGGCCGTGCATCTGACGGCCATGATCTTTGTAATTGTCATCGCAGCATCGATTTTTGCGCTGGTGTTTCGCGGGCTTGGCGGAGATGCGCTGGTGGAAGGGTTGGTACAAGCCATGCCGGGCGGTACATATGGCGCGCTGCTGGGCGTGATGCTGCTGATTTTCGTTCTCGGTTTCTTCCTCGAATTCCTGGAAATCACCTATATGGTGGTGCCGCTGGTTGCGCCCATTCTGCTCGCCCTTCCCATGGCAGATGGCAGTGCGATGTCGCCGGTCTGGTTGGGTGTGTTGATTGCAATCAATCTGCAAACCTCATTTATGACGCCACCCTTCGGGGTTGCCTTGTTTTATCTGCGCGGTGTTGTGCCTGAAACCGTGGCCACCACAGCGATTTATTGCGGAGTTGTGCCCTATATCGGCCTTCAGATGTTCGCCTTGGGGCTTGTCATGGTGTTTCCGGCGCTGGCGCAGTGGTTGCCCGATCTTCTGCTTGGCCGGTGAAAGGCGCGCCAAGTCGCAGCCGGTTTTGATTGACGTCATAAGGTCTGGCGTAGGACACTGCGGGCAGACGCGAGTCTGCCCTTCAAACGCAGTGATGAGGCAACTCCGACAGAGTTTCCGCGCAACGCCAATTGAGGATTGCCATGGCCACCAAGTCATCGACGCCAAAGAACGCTTCCAAGACAGTCGTGAAATCAGCTGGCTCCGGCGCGCAGCCAAATCTCGGTTCGGTCAGCCTCGATGACAAATACGACCTCACCAAAGACAGCGTGTTCATCACTGGCACGCAGGCGGTGGTCCGGCTTTCCCTCATGCAGAAGGAGCGCGACCGGCGCGCCGGTTTAAACACGGCGGGTTATGTCTCTGGCTATCGCGGCTCACCCATTGGTGGGCTTGATCTTGCCATGTGGAAGGCGACGACACTGCTGCAACGCAATGATGTCGTCTTTGAACCCGGCCTCAATGAAGATCTGGCGGCCACCGCCATCTGGGGTTCACAGCAGGCGGAAATGCGCGGTGAAGGCAAGTTCGACGGCGTTTGCGGCATTTGGTACGGCAAAGGGCCGGGTGTTGATCGTTCCGGCGATGTGTTCCGCCATGCCAATCTGGCCGGGACGTCAAAACATGGCGGCGTTCTGCTGCTGATGGGCGACGACCACACGGCGGAATCCTCAACCACCGCGCACCAGTCTGAGTTCCATCTGCTTGATCTGAAAATCCCGATCCTCTCGCCCGCCGGCGTGCAGGAAATTCTCGACTATGGTGTCTTCGGCTACGGCCTGTCGCGTTATGCCGGGGTTTGGGTCGGTATCAAATGCGTCAAGGATACGATTGAATCGACAGCCGTGGTCGACGGCACGGTGGACCGGATGACGCTGGTCGAGCCAGAGGTCGACAAGCGCCCGCCTGGCGGTCTCAACATTCGACCAAGCGACCCGATTCTGGCGCAGGAAGAGCGTTTGCATGTTCACAAGCGCTACGCCATTCAGGACTATGTCGAGGCCAATGGCATCAACCAGACGATCATTTCCGGCGGCCCGAAGGCGAAGGTCGGGATCATAACGGCGGGCAAGTCCTATCTCGACGTGCGTCAGGCCATGGATGATCTGGGCATTGATGAGGTCAAGGCCGCCAATTTGGGCATGCGTCTTTACAAATGCGGCTGCGTCTGGCCGCTGTCGCAGCGCGAACTGCGCCGCTTTGCCGAAGGGCTCGACCTCATCATTGTGGTTGAGGAAAAGCGCGCGCTTGTCGAAATACAAGTCGTTGAAGAACTCTACGGCATCAAGAAGCCGCCAGTCGTCGTTGGCAAGAAAGATGAAAAGGGCGAGTGGCTGTTTCCCATCCATGGCGCGCTAGATTCCAACCAGATCGCCATCGCAATTGGCGAAAGGCTGAACAAATTTGCCAAGGACAAGGCGCTTGGCGCGGCGGTCAAGCGGCTCAAGGACGCGCAGGAAACACTAAAACTCACGCAAGGGGTTGCGCAGCGCATTCCCTATTTCTGTGCCGGGTGCCCACACAATTCCTCCACCCATGTGCCGGAAGGGTCACGCGCCTATGCGGGCATTGGGTGTCACTACATGGCGCAGTGGATGGATCGCGAAACCGAAGGCTACACCCAGATGGGTGGCGAGGGCGTCAACTGGGTCGGCGAGCGGCACTTCTCGACCCGCGACCACGTATTCCAAAATCTGGGCGATGGCACTTACAACCATTCGGGCTCACTGGCGATCCGCCACGCTGTCGATACCAAGACCAACATCACCTACAAAATCCTGTTCAACGACGCTGTTGCCATGACGGGCGGTCAGCCCAATGAGGGGTCGCTCACCCCATGGGCGATTGCACAGCAGGTTGCAGGCGAAGGTGTGGAGCGCGTCGTTGTGGTCACGGATGAGCCGGAGAAATATTCTTCAGACACACCTTGGCCGGCCTTCACCAAGGTTGAACACCGTTCACAGCTCAATGCGGTGCAGCAGGAGTTGCGCCAGATCAAGGGCGTCACGGTCATGATTTATGACCAGACCTGCGCGGCGGAGAAGCGTCGGCGTCGCAAGCGCGGTACCTTCCCTGATCCGGATCGTCGCATCGTCATCAACGAGCAGGTCTGTGAGGGCTGCGGTGATTGCGGTGTGAAGTCGAACTGCGTGGCGGTCGGTGCGGTGGAGACGGAATTTGGGCGCAAACGACAGATCGACCAATCCAGCTGCAACAAGGATTTCTCCTGCGCAGAGGGCTTCTGTCCAAGCTTTGTGACCGTGCATGGCGGTGTCATGAAAAAGGGCAAGAAGGCCGTTGCCGGAAACGACTTTCCGAAGATTCCTGAGCCCAGCCTCCCGCTGCTGGACGGCTCTTACGGTGTCATCGCAACGGGTGTTGGAGGTACCGGTGTCGTCACCGTTGGTGCGGTCATCGGCATGGCGGCGCATCTTGAGGGCAAGGGTACCGCGATCATCGATATGGCGGGTCTTGCGCAAAAAGGCGGCGAGGTGGCCAGCCATCTGCGCATCGCGCCATCGCCCGACGACATCAAGTCGATCCGCATCGCCGCTTCCGGCGCCGATCTGATCCTAGGTTGTGACATGGTCACGGCCTCGACGCAAAAGGTGCTTGGCTCAATCGAAAAGGGCCGCACGCGAGTCGTATTGAACACCGACGAGCGGCTTTCAGGCGAGTTCACCCATAATGTGGATTTCTCCTTTCCCACGCAGCGCATCATCAAGACAATGGAAACGCTCGCTGGAGCGGACAGGACAGCTGTCGTCGAGGCGGAGCATTACGGCCGCGAATTGATGGGTGACGCCATTGCCGCCAACATGTTCATGCTCGGCTTCGCCTGGCAAAATGGCGGCTTGCCTGTCACTGAAGAGGCGATCATGCGCGCCATTGAGTTGAATGGGGTTGCGATCCCCATGAACCAGGCCGCGTTCCAATGGGGCAGGGTGGCCGCGCACGACATGTCGCTTTTGCCGAAAGCCACGGTGGAGGAGAGCGAACTGCTCGACCATCGCCGCCTTTCCGACGATCTTGATGAGATGGTCCAGCGCCGCGCCGATCGTCTGGTGGACTACCAGCATGCGGGTTGCGCGCAACGCTTCATGAACGGCGTGGACCGCATTCGCGCGGCGGAGGGCAAGCTTGGCAGCAACACGAGGCTAACCGAAGCTGTTGCTCGTTACCTTTACAAGCTCATGGCCATCAAGGACGAATATGAGGTGGCGAGGCTCTTTTCCAACGGCGCGTTTGAAGCGCAGTTGAAGAGCCAGTTCGACAGTTGGGACAAGCTTGAGTTCCACCTCGCGCCGCCGCTCTTCTCCAAGCGCAACGACAAGGGCGAGTTGATCAAACGCAAATATGGCCCCTGGATGATGAAGGCCTATGGCTGGCTGGCCCGGTTGCGGGTTCTGCGCCACACGGCCTTTGACCCATTCGGTTACACTGCGGAACGCAGGATGGAGCGTCGGTTGCTCACCGATTACGAGGAACTGATCGGGGAGATTGCTGGATCGCTGAATGCGGACAATCACGAGGCGGCCATCGCACTTGCCAGCTATCCTGAAACCATACGCGGCTACGGGCATGTCAAAGAGCGCAATGTCGAGAAATCCGAGAACGAACGCGACAGGCTGCTTGCTGCGTTCCGCAACCCGCAACGCGCGGAGGCTCTTGAGGCGGCGGAGTGAAGCGTTCAGTGAACATCGTTCTGGCAATGAGTCTGGCGGCAGCGGTGGTCTTGGCCGGTGGTGATGCCTTGGGTCCAATCGCCGTGCATGCACACTCTTCTCTGTTCTATTCGTGTGCCGACTCTTTCGCTGACGTTGATCTCGTAGTCTTTTGTTAACGTGAACAAGGTTCGCCAGACATTCTCAATCCAGGCCGAAGCTTGCGCCGATCTCGGTTCCCGTTTCATGGGAGAGTTGTGCCAAAGCTTCGCCGAGAATCTCACCGAAGAAACCGCGGTTGGAAAGCTGTGTCTGACTTGGCCGGGCAATGATCCCGGCCCGTCAGGTGACAGCGTTCCGCTTCGTTTGTGCGGTGGACTTCATGCGCTGGTTTTGACCGGAAAGGACGAGCGGCTTGCCTCTTTCTACACACCGCAAGCGACATCAGCGCCGCCTTGGGATGTGATTGAAGCAGCTTTGATCGAACATGAGCCCTTTCTTCTCGACTGGATGACGTCGCCGCCACAGACCAATGAGGTCGGACGATCCGGGATCGTTTGGCCTGCCATGATGGCGATTGCGCGCTGGTCAGGACTGCCATTGCGCCTTCTGGAAGTCGGGGCTTCGGCGGGTCTCAATCTGCAGATGGACCGCTTCTACTATCGCTTTGGCGGAACGACACCTGGAAATGAAGGGTCTCCAGTGCGCTTGGCGCCGGATATGCGCGGCGAAGATGTAACACTACACGAAGCGGTTGTCGCAGACAGGGCTGGTTGCGATATCCGCCCACTCGATCCGCTAACGGATGCCGATGCTTTGCGGCTGTGGGCCTTTTTGTGGCCGGATCAGGCCGACCGCATGACACGGCTTGACGGCGCGCTTGCTCTGGCCCGCACCAATCCGGTTATTGTCGCCGAAGTGGATGCGGTGGACTGGCTTCGCACGCAGCTGGCGCAGCCCGTATCCGGCCAATGCAGCGTGATCTATTCCACGATTGCCTGGCAGTATTTGCCGCACGAAGCGAGGGCGACAGGAGAAACCGTGATCCGGGCTGCCGGCGCGCGCGCAACAGCCGATGCCCCGCTGGCATGGCTGCGTGTCGAGGCCGATGGCGACAGCCCGGGTGCGGGTATCCACCTGGTCCTGTGGCCAAGCGGTCAGGATATCGCGCTCGGGCGAGCAGATTTTCACGGTCGCTGGCTGGATTGGCGCGGATCGGCGCTGGTTATCGACAACTGATCGCTTCAAAAGCGCAAAGTCTTGCTTGCAAAGCGAAACAGGCTTTGGAAGATTGCGCCCAAAGTGGCGGCGTGAAATGACCGCTGGTTGCAAACGTTTGGGAGGACGTTTGAGCAATGGCCGATGGCGGGCGCACACTCGACACGTTTCCAAAATTCCTGCTGCGCAATGCGCAAAGCTTTGCTGACCGTCCGGCCATGCGCCACAAGGATTACGGCATCTGGCAAAGCTGGACCTGGGCGGAACTGCTCGTTGAAATCCGCAACTATTCGCTTGGCCTGCAACAGCTTGGGCTAAAGCGCGGCGACAAGGTGGCTGTCGTCGGCGACAATCGCCCCGCTCTATATTGGACATTTTGCGCTGTACAAGCGCTGGGTGGAGTGCCCATCCCGGTCTATGCCGACAGTGTTGCTGACGAGATGGTCTACGTCTTGCAACATGCCGAAGTGCGTTTTGCCGTTGCGCAGGATCAAGAGCAGGTGGACAAGTTGCTGTCCATCAAAGAGCAACTGCCACAGCTTGAGCATGTCATTTATGACGAGTCACGCGGTCTGCGCGACTATGAACACACCAATCTGCATTCCATCGCGCATCTCCAGGAACAGGGCGCGGCGCAGATGCCGGGTGCGGAGAAGGCTTGGCTGGCTGAGATCGACAAGGGAGCGGGCGGCGATTTGTCTGTTATGCTCTACACATCCGGCACGACCGGAAAGCCAAAGGGCGTGATGCTGTCCTTCGACAATCTGGTTATTTCCTCGATCAACGCCAATCGCTTCGACAGTTTTGACGAGACGGATGAGATCATCGCCTATCTGCCTCTGGCATGGGTGGGTGATCACATTTTCTCCTACGGCCAATCCATGACTGCGGGCTATTGCGTGTGTTGCCCGGAAAGCCCGGAAACGGTGACCGAGAACCGCCGCGAGATCGCGCCGACCTACTTCTTTGCGCCGCCGCGCGTGTTCGAAGGTCTGCTCACCGACATGATGGTGCGCATGGAAGATGCAGGCCCGCTGAAACAGAAAATGTTCCACTTCTTCCTGGGCGTCGCGAACCGAGTCGGCGAGAGAATCCTCAACAAGGAAAGTGGCGGGTCAGCCATGGACAGGCTGCTTTACCGCATCGGCGACGTGCTCGTTTATGGCCCGTTGAAGAACCGCCTCGGCATGAGCCGCATGAAGGTTGGTTACACGGCGGGCGAGGCGATTGGCCCGGAAATCTTCCGCTTTTACCGCTCGCTTGGCCTCAACTTGAAACAGCTTTACGGGCAGACGGAAGCCAGCGTCTATGTCACCGCGCAGCCCGATGGTGAGATATCGGCGGACACTGTCGGCACGCCTTCACCGGATGTGGAAATCGAGATCGCCGACAATGGCGAGGTGCTCTACCGCTCACCGGGCGTCTTCATGGGTTACTACAAAAATGAGGAAGCGACCCGCGACACCAAAAGCGAAGATGGCTGGGTGAAAACGGGCGATGCGGGTTTCATCGATACCGATGGCCATTTGCGCATCATCGACCGCGCCAAGGATGTCGGCAAACTGAACAATGGCTCGATGTTCCCGCCCAAATATATCGAGAACAAGCTCAAATTCTTCCCCAACATCAAGGAAGCCGTCGCCATCGGCCATGGCCGCGACTATTGCGCCGTGATGCTCAATATCGATCTGTCGCCCGTCGCGAATTGGGCGGAACGCAACAACATCGCATATGGCTCCTATCAGGAACTCGCCAACCATCCCAAAGTCTATGAGATGATGGCGCAGCACGTCGATCAGGTGAATCAGGACCTGGCTTCGGAAGAGCGCGTCGCTGGTGCGCAGGTTCACCGCTTTCTCGTTCTGCACAAGGAACTTGATGCCGATGATGGCGAACTCACCCGCACGATGAAGGTGCGGCGGAGCCTGATCAACGAACGCTATGAACCGTTGATCGAAGCGCTTTATGACGGCTCAACGGAGAAATTCGTGGAGACGGAAGTGACGTTCGAGGATGGCCGCAAGGGCAAAATCTCCGCGACCGTGAAAATCGAGGATGCCAAGGTCTATGCGACTGAAGCGATGAAGGAGGCTGCGGAGTGACCGCACACGATATCACCCTCCATGCCCCCGATGACGGCATTGCAGAGGGCGCCGAATTGCTGCGCGTTGATGATGTCACGTTGCGCTTTGGCGGTGTGACGGCGATCGAGGACGTATCTTTCAACATCAACAAAGGCGAAATTCGCGCGATCATCGGGCCAAACGGGGCGGGCAAGACCTCGATGCTCAATGTTATCAACGGTTTTTACCATCCGCAGGAAGGCACGATCACCTTTCGTGGCGAAAAACGCCGCGCCATGAAGACCTATGAGGCTGCAGCCTCCGGCATTGCGCGCACGTTCCAGAATGTCGCGTTGTTCACCGGCATGTCGACGCTGGACAACATCATGTCCGGCCGCTCGCTGAAGATGAACAAGAGCTTCCTGGCACAGATGATTTACTTTGGCCCTGCACGGGATGAGGAGATTGAGCATCGCCGCAAGGTCGAGGAAATCATCGACTTTCTGGAGATCGCTCACATCCGCCGCCAGCCTGTCGGAAAGCTGCCTTACGGTTTGCAGAAGCGGGTAGAACTTGGCCGCGCGCTGGCGCTGGAGCCGGACCTTCTGCTGCTGGACGAGCCCATGGCGGGTATGAATCTGGAAGAGAAAGAAGACATGTCGCGCTTCATTATCGAGGTGAACGAGACCTTCGGCACGACCATCGCGCTCATCGAACACGATATGGGCGTGGTGATGGATTTGGCCGACCGCGTTGTCGTGCTCGACTATGGCAAGAAGATTGCCGACGGCGCACCGGCAGAGGTGCAAGCCAATCAGGCCGTGATTGACGCATATCTGGGAGTGCCGCACTGATGGTTGCGCGGGTTTACAGATATCGTCAGTCAGCACTGGATTCCGGTCACAAGGGCCGGAATGACGGGGTCTGCAAGTTGGTGGGAGCAGGAGTGCCGCACTGATGGAACTCCTCAACGAAATCTTCATCGAGCCCTTCGTGCTCATGGCCGATATCCCGGACCTGTTCGTGCAGACCATCTGGGAAGGCTTCGTCTCCGGCATTCTGTATGCCCTGATCGCACTTGGCTTTGTTCTGATCTTCAAAGCGTCCGGCGTGTTCAACTTTGCGCAGGGTATCATGGTGGTGTTTGCCGCACTTGCGCTGGTGTCGCTGTCTCAATTCATGCCGGCCTGGATCGCGCTGATCCTGACCATCGGCATCATGGCGCTTCTGGCGATCGGCATCGAACGAGCGGTGTTGCGACCGCTGGTCGGGCAGGACGATGCGATTCTGCTGATGGCAACCATCGGCCTGACACTGTTTTTGCAAGGCGTCGGCGAAACCGTCTTTGGTGGCGAGCCCAAGGCCATGGTGACGGAAGAACTCGGCCTGCCGACGGGATCGACGGATTGGTCGCCTTTCGAAGGTTGGCGCGTCACCTTGCAGCATATTGATGTCGCTGCTGTCGTGATCGCTACGCTGATGGTCATCGGCCTGGCCATCTTCTTTTCCAAGACGCGCATCGGCCGCGCCTTGCGGGCGGTGGCGGATGATCACACGGCGGCATTGTCGGTCGGTATCTCGCTGAACCAGATCTGGGCCATTGTCTGGTTCGCGGCCGGGATCGTGGCACTGGTGACCGGCATCATGTGGGGTGCACGGTCCGATGTCTCTTTCGCGCTGGAAGTCATCGCGCTGAAGGCGCTCGCCGTGCTCATTCTGGGCGGTTTCACCTCGATTCCCGGCGCTATCGTTGGCGGATTGATCATCGGCATCGGCGAGAAGGTGTTTGAGGTCTATTGGGGCGGCATTTTTGGCGGCGGGGTGGAAGCCTGGTTTGCCTATGTGCTGGCGCTCATCTTCCTGCTGTTCAGGCCGCAGGGCCTGTTTGGCGAAAAGATCATCGAGAGGGTGTGAGCCGTGTTCTACCGCGAAGCAGGGCAGTTCAAGACGAACCACAAGGCTGATCAGGCGATCTTCCCGATTTTTCAGGACCGGGTCGGCCTGTCCATGATCGTGGCGGTCGCGTTTCTGGTGCCGATGTTTGGCAGCGACTTCTTCCTGAATTCGATCATGATCCCCTTCCTGATCTTCTCGCTGGCGGCAATCGGACTGAACATCCTCACCGGCTATTGCGGACAGTTGTCGCTCGGCACAGGCGCCTTCATGGGTGTCGGTGCCTATTCATGCTACAAGCTGGTGACGATTTTCCCCGAGGTGAACATCCTCATCCACATCCTGCTATCGGGCTTTTTCGCGGCAGCGGTTGGATGCGTGTTTGGCCTGCCGTCGCTGCGCATCAAAGGGCTGTATCTGGCGATCACCACGCTGGCCGCGCAGTTCTTTCTGGAATGGTGCTTCATCCGCATTCGCTGGCTCTACAATTACAATGATTCCGGCGCGATCGAAGTGCCCAACTCCACACTGTTCGGCATCGGGATTTCAGGGTCGCAAGCCACGCCCACGGCGCGGTATTATGCGGTGTTGGCCATTGTGGTTCTGCTAACCTGGATCGCGTCCAACGTCATTCGCGGGCGCATCGGACGCTCCTGGATGATGATCCGCGACATGGACATTGCCGCCGAACTGATGGGCATCAAACCGCTCAACGCAAAATTGTCCGCCTTTGCCATGTCGTCATATTATTGCGGCGTGGCCGGCGCACTGATGGTCTTCATGTGGCTCGGTGCGGCGGAAGTTGAAAGCTTCAACATCGACGTGTCGTTCCAGGTGTTGTTCATGGTCATCATCGGCGGACTCGGCTCGCTGATCGGCTGTTTCATGGGCGCCGCCTTTATCTGGGCTTTGCCCATCATCATCCGCGCCTTTCCCGGTTTCATCGGGCTTGAAATCGGCGCGGCGACGGTGGAGCATATCGCCAGCGTGGTCATTGGAGCGTTGATCATCGCTTTCCTGATCCTTGAGCCGCATGGTTTCGCGCGGCTGTGGCAGATCACGAAAGAAAAACTGCGAACCTGGCCGTTTCCATACAGTTAGCGACGGTCAACTGTTTGAACTTGATGCCCTTCGGCATCGCAATTGGGAGAGAAGCAATGAAATTGAAGCATCTGATTTTGGGAGGAGCCGTCGCCGCAATGACGGCTGCCGCGCCGCTGACTGCGGCCATGGCGGATGGACATGGCAAAGAATTGTATATTCCCAACCTGTCCTACCGCACCGGGCCGTTTGCTGGTGGTGGCATTCCCTTCGCCAATGGGTTCAACGACTATTTCGCCATGCTCAACGAGCGTGACGGCGGCATTGGCGGCGTGAAGATCAAGGTTGAGGAATGCGAGACCGGCTACAACGCGCAAAAGGGTGTTGAGTGCTACGAATCCACCAAGGGCAATGGCGCGCTGGTCTATAACCCACTTTCGACGGGCATCACATTGCAGCTGATTCCCAAGGCGCCGGTTGACAAGATTCCCGTTCTTTCCATGGGTTACGGGCTTTCGGCTGCGGCGGTCGGCACGAAGTTCCCGTGGACCTTCACATATCCGACCTCCTATTGGAGCCAGATGTCATCGATCCTGAAATATATCGATGCCAATGGGGGACTTCAGGGCAAGAAGATCGGCTTCATCTATCTTGATGCAGGCTATGGCCGCGAGCCGATCCCGCTGCTTGAAAAACTGGCGCCGCAGCTGGGCTTTGAATGGGTCGGTTTCCCGGTCGCCGGCAAGGACATGCAGAACCAGTCCTCGCAATGGCTGAATGTGCGCAAGGAGCGCCCGGACTGGATGATCATGTGGGGCTGGGGCGCAATGAACGCCACCGCCGTGCGTGAGGCTGTCAAAATCCGCTTCCCGCTTGACCGTTTCATCGGCAACTGGTGGGCCGGTGCGCATGCTGACCTCGATCCCGTCGGTGAAGACGGCAAGGGCTACAAGGCCGCCAACTTCTCCGGTGTGGGAACGGATTTTCCAGCCCTGCAGGACGTGAAGAAATATGTCGTCGATGCGGGCAAGAGCCAGGTCGAGCCGGACAAGGTTGGCGACGTTCTCTACAATCGTGGCCTGTTTAACGCCGTGCTCATCGCGGAAGCCATCAAGACGGCACAGGAAATGACCGGCAAGGACGTCGTCACCGGCGAAGATATGCGCATGGGCTTTGAGAATTTCGATCTCAACGAAGCGCGCTTGAAGGAGCTTGGTCTGGAAGGGTTTACCGGTGCGGTCAAAGGCTCCTGTGCCGACCATGAAGGCGCTGGCGCGATCTTCATACAGCAGTGGAACGGCAGCGACTGGGAGCGCACTTCCGATCTCATCACTCCGATGACGGATGTCGTGCGTCCGCTTCTGGAAGAGGCTGCGGAAAACTACATATCCGACAAGCCAAACTGGCAGACGCAGGAATGCTCATAAGCCGGTAATGCTTTGGCCGCTCCCGGTCCGTTTCCGGGGGCGGCCTTTCTCGTAGAACCCAGAGTTTGCCAATGTCCGCTACCGAGTCCATTGCCGAGTCCGTTGCCGAAGCGCCTGACGCCGCCGAGACCATTCTGGAAGTCAACAATATCGAGGTGATCTATGATCACGTGATCCTCGTTTTGAAGGGCGTATCGCTCACCGTGCCGCGCGGCGGCATCGTTGCCATTCTGGGTGCAAATGGTGCGGGCAAAACGACCACCTTGAAGACCATCTCCAACCTGTTGAAGGCGGAGCGCGGCGAGGTGACCAAGGGCAATATCCGCTTCAAGGGCGAACAGATTCAGGCGCTTTCGCCGAACGATCTTGTGCGGCGCGGCTGCATTCAGGTCATGGAAGGGCGGCATTGCTTCGGCCACCTCACCATTGAGGAAAATCTGCTGACGGGGGCTTTCACGCGCAAGGACGGCGCCAAGGCCATCGCGGATGATCTGGAACTCGTCTACACCTATTTTCCGCGCTTGCGCGACAGAAAGGCCTCGCAGGCGGGCTACACCTCCGGCGGCGAGCAGCAAATGTGTGCGATCGGTCGCGCGCTTATGTCGAGGCCGAAAATGATCCTTCTGGATGAACCCAGCATGGGTCTTGCCCCGCAATTGGTGGAAGAGATTTTCGAGATCGTTCAGCAGCTTAACAGGCAGGAGGGTGTCTCCTTTCTGCTGGCGGAGCAGAACACCAACATCGCGCTGCGCTACGCGACGTATGGCTATATTCTGGAATCAGGCCGCGTGGTGCTGGACGGTGAGGGCAAGGCACTGCGCGAAAACGAGGATGTGAAGGAATTCTACCTTGGCACGGGCGGTGAGGGTCGCCGCAGCTTCCGGAACGTGAAGCACTATAAGAGGCGGAAGCGGTGGCTGGCTTGACGTGGCGGCGCGGATAGTCTGCTGCTTCCAGCCTTCGTGCCGGACGGCTCAAATTGGCCGCAATTTCGCGGTCGGTTTGATGGCATCATGAAAGGCTCTTTCAAGTCCGTCGTGACGCGTTTCCGGCAAATGCCAATCGTGGCTTTGCTTGCGGCGTCAGCCCTTTTGGTGGCGCAACATGCGCTGGCGCAGTCACCATCACAGACAACTGCTCACGCGGCGTTTGAGGCCGCATTTGACGAGTTTGCCAAGACCGACCCTATCGCGACCGATTGGGTTGGCGTAAACAGCCCGTGGTTGCAGTTTCTTGCACAGCAATTTCACGAGGCCCTCGACGGGCAAGAGCGGGAACGCTCCAAAGCGGCGCAACAGTTGGGTCAGTGTGAGCCGGTCATAAGTGCGGAATGGCAAGGCTTTGTCAGGCTTTATCCTGACTTACAGGCGATCATGCTGCGGGCAGACATTCGCGCCAGTTTTGAAAAGATCATCCTGCCGCAAGTCTCGCATGCTCTGAGGCGCTGCCGTGCTTATGCTCAATTGATCCCGATTCTCGAGGCCACCCGCCGCCGCTATGGTTTGGACGAGACCTTTGCGGTTGCCCTGCCGCGTGTGTCTGTTTTTCACCCGCAACCGATCGGAGCGTCCCGCAAAGAGGAAACCTACAACAAGGCCGTCGTGCAACTCTACGATTTGGGGCTGTGCGAGCGCTACAAACCCGCTTTGGAAGATGTGGTCTGGTTGGAAACGCAACTTCGCACGCATCAATTGTCGGTGGACAGTCTCGATTGGCTCGGCTCCAAATTGCCGGACGTGTCAAAGGCCCAGCGTGATTTGCGTGCCTGGCGCGACTACGTCGTAAGACTGGAGAAGAATAGCTCGTCAGGTCTCGCAGCGCATCGATCCGGGGTGGAGCGTCTTGATCCCGGTTTAGCGCCCATTCAAATCAGTCAATTCTGCGTGAAAGCCGTGGTCAAACGGGACTGGTAGTGGCCATCACGGAGTGACTTTCGAGCTGGTGGCCGCGCTTTCAACATCTTGGGGGACCAAAACACTGCTCTACCCTCAGCCTCCTTCCACCCCTATATCCCTCGCATGGCCAATCAGTATCGTTACGCCAAGGCATCGTTTGAGCGGTCCGTCGTCACGGCGATGGGGCTGACGGCTATCGTTTCCTTTCTCGTTTGGCTCGGGGCGCGGTTGCTCGCTGCGGCGCATCCCAACTGGATCACCGGCATTTCGGCGCTGGTGTTTTTCGCCTTCTGCTCTGCCATGATGATCTGGCGATATATGCGCAATGACATCGTTCTCGCGATCCGCCCTGATGGTCTGTACTATGCGCGCCACTCGTCGCAGGCCGTGCCGTGGGAGGAGATCAAGGACATCAATGTGGGCCGCCGCGAGGATGAGTTCGAACTTGAAGTTACGCTGTGGCCGAGATCAGGCCAGCCCATTGGGCAGCAACCAAATGGCACACGTGGGCCGCGCGTCTTTTCCATTGACCTCGCGCCGCTCGATGCGGGCGCACAGCAGGTGGTCGATGCGCTGCTGCCCTATGCGCGCGTTTCCATGAGAGACCCGTAGGCGATGGCGGTTCTTGGTCTATTGGCCGCCTCGATCGGCCTTGCGGTGCTGTTCGGGCCGCAACTGTGGATCAGCCACCAGATGAAGAAACACGCTACGCCACGGGATGATTTTCCCGGAACCGGCGGTGAGTTGGCGGAACATCTGGCTGAGCATTTTGAACTGAACGGCGTCGGCGTGGAGCGTTTTGAGGGTGGCGACCATTACGACCCGGAAACGCGCACGGTGCGTCTTTCGCCCGACAATTTTGACGGGACAAGCCTGACCGCCGTCGCTGTCGCCGCGCATGAAATCGGTCATGCCATTCAGCATCACAAGGGCGAGCGGGGTCTGGCCCTGCGCCAGCGGCTCGTCGGCTGGGTTGTGGCGACGGACAAGATCGCGTCCATCTTCTTTTTGGCCGCGCCCGTTCTCGGTGCGGTGATCCGCACTCCGGCCGCGTTTTTCGGCCTCATTGCGACCGGCGTACTGCTGCTCGGCATTCGCATTCTGGTGCATCTGGTCACGCTGCCGGTGGAATATGATGCGAGCTTCAACAAGGCGTTGCCAATTCTGAAGGAAGGCGGTTACCTGAAGGACGAGGACTTGGGACATGCGCGCGGCGTTTTGAAAGCCGCCGCCTTCACCTATGTCGCGCAGGCTTTGACGAGCCTGCTCGATCTGGCGCGGTGGATCAGAATTTTGCGGTGAGGAGAGGGTATGAGCGAATACTTCGACGAGGCTGAGCAGCGCGATCGGGCCGAACGCGAGGCGGAGTTGTTTGCACGGCTAGCGCAGCATCTGCCCGAAGCTGTGACTGTGTCTGAGGGATTGGCTAACCACCTTGATGGGCACGATCTGTCTGCCATCACATCGCGGCAGGCGCTCGCCTCGCTGCCCGTCTTGCGCAAGTCTCAACTGATGGAGGCGCAGGCCGCCAATCCGCCCTTTGGCGGTTTTGCCAATGCGGACGCTTTGCGTGGAAATCGCGTGTTTCTGTCGCCTGGGCCGATATGGGAGCCGCAGGGGCTGGGTGCCGACCCATGGCTTGCGGCGCGGGCGCTGTTTGCCGCGGGATTTCGGGCAGGAGATGTCGTGCACAATGCGCTGTCCTATCACATGACACCCGGCGCCTTCATCATTGAAGAAGGGCTGCGAGCGCTTGGCTGCACTGTCTTTCCTGCCGGAACCGGTAACACGCAAATGCAGGTGGAAGCGGCTGCCGCGCTCAAGCCGATCGCCTATGTCGGTACGCCGGATTATCTTATGACAATGCTGGATGCAGCAGACGAACATGGGTTTGATCTGTCATCCATCACCAAGGCGCTCGTCTCCGGCGGTGCGCTGTTTCCCTCGATGCGTGCGTCCTATGCCGAGCGCGGCGTGCGGGTGATGCAGGCCTATGCGACGGCCGATCTCGGCGTGATCGCCTATGAAAGCGCCCATGAAGGCGAACTTGTCGACGGCATGATGGTCAATGAAGACCTAATCGTGGAGATCGTCCGCCCCGGAACGGATATTCCAGTTGAAGCAGGTGAGGTTGGCGAGTTGGTGGTGACGAATTTCTCCACCGCCTATCCGCTGGTGCGCTTCGCGACTGGTGATCTCTCCGCCAGCATGACGGACGTGTCACCCTGTGGGCGCACCAATATGCGCATTCGTGGCTGGATGGGCCGGGCCGACCAGCGCACCAAGGTCAAAGGCATGTTTGTCGACCCCAAGCAGATCGGGCAATTGCGTGCGCGTCATCCTGAAATCACGGGTGTACGGCTTGTGGTTTCGCGCGAGGGCACATCGGATGCTATGGTGTTGCGTGTTACCGGTGAGGGCGTTGACGCGGAGCGAGTTGAGCAGACCTTGCGGGATGTCACCAAGCTTGGCGGCAGCGTGGAAACTGTCGACAGCCTACCGAATGACGGGAAGGTGATCGCCGACGAACGCGACTACGAATCGTGATCAACTCGACCCTTTGCCGGATGTGAAAGGCGAATTGGCCGCGGGTGGAACATGCCGCTCGGCCAAATCTTCGGCTCGCGCTTTGCTTGGCAATTGACGCACCAGATAGAAGGCGGTCACCATGGCTGCCGCGCCAAAGACGATGGCCCCCAGCCCCCAGCCGATCAACACGCCTTCCGCTCCCCAGGCTTGTCCAACGGCCACGAAGGGTATGATGCCGATGGTCGCGCGGCCCCAGTTAAACAGGGTCGCATAAACCGGATAGCCAAGATTGTTGAAGGCGGCATTGGCGACGAACAGTGCGCCGTTGAACAGAAAGCTGCCTGCGACATAGAGGCAGAAAATGCGCACAAGCTCTGCCGCATCACCGGTTGCACCAAAGACAGTGGTGAGCGGTTCGGCAAGCAGTGCGAGCAGGGCCCAGATTGCAAGGCAATAGATAAGCGTGAAGAGAAGGGAATCCCGCAAGGTCTGCAAGACGCGCTTGTAGAGAGCAGCACCGTAGTTCTGGCTCATGATCGGCCCTACAGCGCCGGACAGCGCGAAGATCACGCCAAAGGCCACTGGGAGGATGCGCCCAACAATCGCCCAGCCGGCAACTGCGTCGTCACCAAAACCGGCGATCACGCTGGTCACATAGGCGTTGCCGACGGGCGTTGCGAGTTGGGTGGCTGTTGCAGGGCCGGCGATACTCAAAAAGGGTGCAGCGAACTCTTTGAGGCCGTTGACCGTGACCGGGCCAAGCATGTCATGCACCTTCCAGACGCCATGCAGGCCCACGATAACGAGGATGATGCGCACGCAAAAGGTAGCGAGCGCCGCCCCGACCAGACCGAGATCGAAACCGAAGATGAACAGCGGGTCGAGGATCAGCGCGGCCGCCCCGCCGGAGAGCGTGACAAACATGGCGCGGCGTGGGTCGCCCTTGGCGCGCAGTAGGGCGCCAAGGCACATGCCCAAGCCAAGAATAGGAATGGATGGCACGACGATGCGCATGAATTGCGCAGCCAGTTCCAGCGTCTCGCCACGCGCGCCGAGCAGATGCAGCACGGTGGGCAAAATCGGATAAAGTGCAGCGGCGAATATGGATGCGATCACCACCAGATAGATGAGCGAAGCGGTCGCTAATTCGCGCGACTTTGACACCGAACCGGCACCCAAAGCGCGTCCCACCAGTGCAGCGGATGCGATTGCAATGCCGATGCAGATCGAAATCGAGAAAAACATGATCGTCGCCGCATAGCCGATCGCGGCGGCGAGCTCCTGTTGCCCAAGCAGCGAGATGTAGAAGAGGTTGATCGCATCAACCAGGAAGATCGCTACAAGGCCAACGGACGATGTTGCCGTCATCACCACGACATGGCGCATCGTGTTGCCGCGTGTGAAGACCCCCTTTTCGCCGTCCTGTGACATCAGCTCTGAGCGTCTTCCCGCCTCATGTCGTGATCATCGACAGAGCTTTCGCCAAACTGCCTGCGGCGCAGCGGGTCGATCAGCGGTTCGGGAACAGGGGCCGAATGCAGGTTTTCGCGCCCGGCCAGAAAGCCATCGGTCATTTGTTGACGCAGGCGTTTCTTGTCTCGGGCACGTACATCATCGACGATCGCAAAGGCTTCATCCTCGGAAAAGCCGGCAGCTTTCAATAGGGCACGTCCCATCACGAGCGCGGATTCGAAAGTTTCGCGGATTTGCCAAAGATCGTGCTTGGCCAGCAAATCAAGCGCATGGCCGCGATCATAGGTGCGCACGAAGAGCTTTTTGCCAGGATATTGGTCCGCAATGAGTTCGACCACCCTGTTGGTTACCGCCGGGCTGTTTGTGGCAACCGCGACATACTTCGCATTCTCGATTCCTGCGGCTTTCAGCACGTCCTTACGCGTGCCGTCGCCGAAATAGATACGGAATCCAAATCGCTGTGCTTGCCGCACGCGCTCTGCTGAATTGTCGAGCACGGTTATTTTCAGGCCCCCTGCGAGAAGGGTCTGCGCAGCAATTTGCCCGACCCGCGAAAAGCCGATCATGAGTATATGAGAGTCGGCGCCTGCAAAATCTTCCTCCATTTGTTCAGGCTCGTCATCGCTTGTGAGATGAGTTGCAAGGCTCACACAAAGCGGCGTGAAGGCCATCGATATCGTCACCAGTGCAATCAGGAACGATGATTCCTCGGCGTTCAAGAGAGCAGCGCTGGCCGCCGCCGAAAAGAGCACAAAGCCGAATTCGCCATGTTGAGGCAGGATCAACGCAACGCGTATGGCGTTGTTGTGATCAGAACCAAACATCCGGCACAGCACATAGATGATGATGCCCTTGGCCAGCATGAGTGCCGGCACCAGCGCGAATATCGCAACGATGTTCTCCCACACGATGCTCAGATCGACGGCCAGTCCAACGGCGATGAAAAACAACCCCAAAAGGATGCCGCGAAATGGCTCGATGTCGGCTTCCAGTTCATGCCGGTAGCTCGATTCCGCCAGCATTACGCCGGCGATGAAGGCCCCCATGGCCATGGACAGGCCGGCATATTGCATGAGCACGGCTGAGCCAATGACAACGAACAAGGCGGCCGCTATCATCGCTTCGCGTGCTCCGGTTTCCGCGATGATGCCGAACATAGGATTGAGCAAATAGCGGCCAATCCCAATCAGGGCGACAACCGCCCCAATCGCGATCGCGATCTGCTGAATGTTACCCCCGTCCAGTTCAACGCGGCCAAGCGCCAGAATCGACACCAGGATCAAAAGGGGAGCGATGGCGATATCCTGAAAAAGAAGGATTGAAAAAGCCCGCTGGCCATAGGCTGTTCTGCTCTCGCCCCGGTCCTCCAAAATCTGAAGTGCAAAGGCGGTCGAAGACAGCGCCAGCCCAAAGCCAACCACGATGGCTGGTGTTGGCTGATAGTAGACGGCCCATGCGATGATCGACAGAACAATGCCGCTGATCACGACCTGAGCCAGGCCAAGTCCGAAGATTTCGCTGCGCATCTCCCAGAGTTTTTGCGGCTTAAGCTCGAGCCCCACCAGGAAAAGCAGCATCACCACGCCGAGTTCGGCGATATGCAGCACGTCCTCCCCATTGTGGATGTAGTTAAGAATGGGGCCAAGAACGAGGCCAAGCGACAGATAGCCGAGGACGGTGCCGAGTCCAATACGCTTGAAAAGCGGTGCAGCGACCGCCGCTCCTCCAAGCAGCACCACCGCATCCAGCAACATGTTTGGGCCGTCAGCCATGATCCGCGTTCCCCTTTTGTGGCGAACAGAATTGAACCCCGTCAACGGGTCCTGATCCAAAGTCAAATGCCACCGACAAAACAACTCCGCAAGCATCTTGAAGCGGGTACACTGCATCGCTTAAGTGCGTCGCAAAGCTGATCCTAAACCCAGCGATTTTTGTGTGACCGACAGGGCGACTGACGAAATCGACCTCAACACCTTGAGCAGGCGTGCTGAGCAACTGGTGGCTGCCGCAAGGGCGTCGGGTGCCGACGCGGCCGATGCAGTTGTGGCCGCTGGATGGTCGAGCAATGTCGACATCCGGCAGACGAAGGTTGAGGAAGCGCTGAGTTCGCAGAATTCTGCCTTCACGTTGCGCGCCTTTGTCGGTCAACGGTCTGCGTCTGTCTCAGCCAATGAGACGGGTGATCCTGCGGCGTTGGCCGAGCGCTGCGTGGCCATGGCGCGGGTTGCTCCGCAAGACCCTCACTCCGGTCTGGCTGATTTGAGTGATGTCGGTGCCCGGCTTCCGGATCTCGATCTCTACGACGATGCGCGGCCTGACTTTGATACCATGACTTCGCTGGCGCTAGAGTGCGAAGAGGCGGCGCTTTCCGTTTTCGGCGTTTCAAAGTCTTCCGGTGCATCCTGCGGTCATGCGGTGGCTGGTACGGTGCTGGTCACGAGTAACGGATTTTGCGGCAGCTATCGTTCCAGCCGCTTTTCACTATCCATGTCATGCGTGGCCGGTGAGCACGATGCTATGGAACGCGATTATGCGTTCGATACGTGCCGACATTTTGGCGATCTCCGCGCGGCATCGACAATCGGCCTGGAAGCCGGAAAGCGGGCAGCAAAGCGTGTCGGCGCATCGCAAATTTCGTCCGGCACCGCGACCGTGGTCTTTGAACCGCGGGTTGCACGCAGTCTGGTTTCGCATCTGGCGAGCGCGACAAACGGACGCTCCGTCGTTCGTGGGACGTCTTTTCTGCGTGATGACCGTGGCTCGGTGATTTTTCCCGAAGACGTTTCAATTGTCGACGAGCCGCATGTGAAACGAGGAATCGCGTCGCGACCATTTGACGCCGAAGGCCATGTCGCCGAAGACCTGAAACTGGTTTGTGACGGCAGACTGGAAAACTGGTTGCTGGATGGAGCCACGGCCAGGCAGTTGGGTCTGACTTCCAATGCAAGGGCCAATCGGTCCGGCAGCAGCACGGTGCCTGGATCCACCAACTTGACCCTGATGCCGGGTTCCAACACTACGCGAGAGCTGATTGCGAATGTTCGACATGGCATCTTCGTCACCGAGCTGATCGGGCAGGGCGTGAGCCTTGTCACGGGCGATTATTCTCGCGGGGCTAGTGGGTTTTTGATCGAGAAGGGAGAAATCACCCGTCCGGTGAGTGAGATCACGATCGCTGGCAATTTGCGCAACATGTTCGGCCGACTACGACCAGGCGACGACCTCGATATGCGCCTTGGCACCAACGCACCAACCATCGCAATTGAAGGCATGACCGTTGCCGGAAGCTGATAATCACACAGATGATCTTGATCTTCTGCGTGAGGCCGCAGTCGAGGCGGGGACAATCGCCCTGCGCTGGTTTCGCCAAGACCCGCAGGTGTGGATGAAGCAGGGCGACTCTCCCGTTTCTGAAGCCGATTTCACGGTCGACCGTTTCTTGCGCGAAACGTTGCGCGCCGCGCGGCCGGACTATGGGTGGTTGTCAGAAGAGAGTGAGGATGATCTGGAGCGCCTGCAAACCAGGCGAACTTTCGTTGTCGATCCGATTGATGGAACCCGCGGTTTCATTGCCGGACAGAAACAGTGGTGCGTCAGCATCGCCATTGTGGAGGACGGGCGACCTGTTGCCGGAGTCCTTGAATGTCCAGCACTGCAACAGACATTCTGTGCCTCTGCTGACGGGCAGACCAAGCTGAACGGAAAGGCAATTGTCGCGTCTCTGCGTGCCGAAGGCGCGACAACCCGTGTCACAGGCCCGCGGAGTTTTCAGGCCGCAATTGGAAAAATCGGTCAGGTGGATATGCATCGCGTTCCGTTTGTGCCCTCGCTCGCCTATCGTTTGGCGATGATCGCAACGGGTGAGGTCGACATTGCTCTCGCGCGCGGCAGCGCACAGGACTGGGATCTTGCCGCCGCTGACCTGATTGTAGAGCGGGCGGGGGGACGGCTGAGCACGCTGGACGGCGCTGAACTGGCTTATAATCGTCGAGACGTTCGGCACGGTACGCTGGTTGCCAGCCCCAAAGGCCGTCACGACGAAATGCTTGATCTTGCGCGCCTCGCCATGGATAAGGTCGCCTGAAAGTTGAGCAGAAAGGCACTTGGGGCATGGCCGACTCGCAAAGCAAGAAGCAACTGCTTCATCTGGTCTTTGGTGGCGAACTGACGTCGCTAAAGGGTATGGAGTTTCGCGATCTTGACGATCTCGATATCGTTGGGGTTTTTCCCGACTATGAATCGGCCCGCAAGGCCTGGAAAGCGAAAGCTCAGGCCAGCGTGGACAACGCCCATATGCGATATTTCGTCGTTCATTTGCATCGATTGCTCGACCCTGAAAAAGATTGATTGACCACGTAGCGGTCGACGACGCATTTTTCGCAGTATCGTATCGGAGTGCTAGAGCAAGTCTCGCCCAGGTTGGAGCAGTTTGATGGGTTGAATTTTTCGATCTGGCAAGGAGAACACCGCAGAGCGATGCCGAGCATCGCGCGAGGATTTCGACGCCGCCAGAGCGGAAAAGACACCCAAGCCAATCATGCAAGGCAATGATAATGAAGAATAATCTGCAATCGTTTGAACTAGTTTCTTTGCGCCCTGACTGTGTTGAGCGCGAACTTGTGGTGCCCGCACCACGGCGTCGCACGCGCCTTGTCAGGCCACAAATTCACTGCGCTCAAACGATTCAATCTGGGCGAGAATTGCTCTAAGTGAGCGATATCTGGGCCCGCGCCGCCCTGCGGCTTTATCGCGGATTCGGCACGGTGGCCTATCCGTTCACCGGCCTTTTTCTGCGTTCAAGAGCGAGGCGTGGCAAGGAAGACCGAGCGAGACGGGCCGAGCGATACGGCTATGCCGCGCATGAGCGACCAAGCGGCCCAATGGTGTGGATGCATGCGGCCAGTGTGGGAGAGTCGCTGGCCGTTCTGCCGTTGATCGAGCGCATCGACAGTTTTGGCATCAATCTGGTTCTCACCACCGGAACAGTGACCTCCGCAACGATTGCGGAAGAACGTTTGCCCAAGTCTGTCATCCACCAATATGTTCCCATGGACATGAAGAAGGCCGTCCGCCGTTTTCTCGACCATTGGCGACCTGATCTGGCGATCTTCGCAGAGTCGGAATTGTGGCCCACGACCGTACAGGAATTGTCGGACCGCAATGTACCGCAGATTTTGGTCAATGCCCGCATGTCGGACCGTTCCAATCGACGATGGTCCAAGCGAAAGCAGCTTGCGAGCGCTATCTTTGGGCGTTTGTCCCATGTGATCGCGCAATCCGAGGTTGATGGAGAACGTTTTAGGTCCCTTGGTGCCCCGTGGGTCACCGTTGCTGGAAATCTCAAGATCGATGTCGGCGTCCCAGACGGCAATCCCATGCACACAGATGCCCTCAAGGCGATGATTCAGGATCGGCCAACTTGGATTGCGGTCAGCACGCATGCCGGTGAAGAAGAAGCGGTCGCGCAGGTGCATGAGATGCTCAAGGCGCACGAACCCGATCTGTTGACCATTCTTGTGCCGCGCCATCCCGATCGCAGCGACGAAATATCGGACATGCTGACCCGACGCGGCCTGAAGGTTATCACACGAAGCTCGCGGGAGCCGATTGAGCCGCAGACGGATATTTTCCTGGGCAACACAATTGGCGAGATGGGGATCTATCTGCGCCTGTCTCAGATCGCCTTTATGGGAAAATCGCTGCGTGCGGAGGGTGGGCAGAACCCGGTCGAACCGGCCATGACTCGCTCCGCGGTACTGTCCGGCCGTTACGTTCAGAACTTCCGTGACATTTATCAGGCCCTGATTGAGTCCGGCGGAGCGCGTCTGGTGCAGGATGAGGCGATGCTGGCGGGGCATGTTCTTCATCTGCTGCGCAACAAGGTTGACCGTGATGCGATGATCGACGCTGCCCATGAAACCGTCTCGGCGATGACGGGAGCGTTGGACCGATCCATTGAAACGCTTGATCCCTACATCATGCCGCTTCGAGTGAATGCCGGCCTGTCCCGGCATGGTGGCGGAAAGCTGCTTTCACAATGATTCACCATGTGATCCGATGTGATGAGTGAAGCACCTCCTTTCTGGTTCAAACCACCCGGGCTGGCAGCCTTTCTGCTTTCTCCGTTTGGAAAATTGTATGGCAGTGTTGCGGCACGGCGCATGAACCTGCCCGCCCGCTCACATATAGACGTTCCGGTGCTTTGCATCGGAAACTTTATCGCAGGCGGAGCGGGAAAGACCCCGACGGCAATCGCGCTGGCCAAGCTCGCAAGGGACATGGGGCTGCGCCCCGGTTTTCTGTCACGCGGTTATGGCGGCAGTGTTTCAAAACCGACAGTGGTCGATCTGAACTCGCACAATGCGCATGATGTAGGGGATGAGGCACTCATTCTGGTTCAATATGCCGTCAGCGTCGTCTCGCCGGACAGACCGGCAGGCGCCCGCCTTCTTATCGATGAGGGGGTTGATTTCATCATCATGGATGATGGATTTCAAAATCCCTCCCTGCACAAAGATTATACGCTGGCGGTCATCGACGCGGGGCGGGGGCTGGGCAACGGTTATTGCATTCCCGCAGGGCCGGTTCGGGCAACGCTTGAAGTGCAATTGGCCCATGCCTCGGCAATCCTGCTGATTGGTCAGTCAGAAGCGGGAACTGCAATCGTACGTCAGGCCGCCAAGGCGGCAAAGCCTGTTCTCAACGCGCGCATGGTCAGCCGCAATGGTGTTGGCTGGACAGGTCGAAAGGTGCTCGCTTTCGCAGCGATTGGCGACCCAACAAAATTCTTTGCCAGTCTTGCCAAAGCGGGAGCCGAGCTTGTCGAGAGGCGCTCGTTCCACGACCATCATCCATTCACCCAGGAAGAGTGCCGTGATCTGATGGCGAAAGCTGACCGGGAGGGCCTGACCCTGGTGACCACGGAAAAGGACGCAAAGCGCCTCATGCGCATGGGAGCGGCCCAGCAGGCATTGCTGAGCCGATCGCATGTTCTCTTCGTTGATCTGGTCTTCGACAATGCCAAAATGGCCCAACTGGTCATCTCGGATACGCTCAAGCGCGCCGAGGCCAATCGACTTGCCCGCCATTGATCGGTCGATTTCAGGCTATCACGCCCGCGTTTCTGCCAACCAGTCACGGATTACGTTTACCTGCTCATCATTGCGCAGGGTTGGGGTGTGTCCGGTGTTGTCGAATTCCACGAGAGTTGTTTCGGGGCCGCAGCTTTGCATCTTTTGCGCAGTTTCTTGCGTCAGAAAGCTCGACTGTTTGCCACGTAACACCAGAACGGGGCAGGCGATCTTCTCCCAAGTCTCCCACATATCCACATTGAAATAGGAGATGGAATCGCGGAATGCCTCGCCCACACGACTGTCTACCTTGAGACGAAACTTTCCCGCCTGTGTGCGTCGGCTTGAATATTTGGCCATATGCATCCAGTCATCATCGCTCATCGGCGCAAACTCGGCGTAAATCTGGCGAAGCCATGCAGCGACGTCGTCAAGGCGATCAAAATCGTCGGTCCGACCAATATATTGCGCAATGGTCATCTGGGCATCGCGGGACACTTCCGGGCCGATATCGTTGACCACCAGCCGCTTGATTGGAGACTGAGACACCGAAGCGAGCACCATGCCGATGATCCCGCCCATTGATGTGCCGATCCAGTTGATTTCGGTCACGTTAAGACGAGCAATCAACGTGTTCATGTCGGCATTGTATTGGTAATAATTGTAGGCGTCCGGGCTGGTGATGTGGTCGCTGTCTCCCCGCCCCACGACATCAGGACACACAACGCGATAGTTCTCACACATACGTTCGGCAAAAAAATCGAAGTCACGGGCGTTACGCGTCAGTCCGTGCACGCAAAACAATGTTTCCTGATGGGGAAACTGCTTTGGATTTCCCCACTCCATATAGTGGATGCGATGGAATCCATGAAAACCGAGCCCAAGATGATAGTGATTGGAATGCGCCTTGCTTGGCGGCTTAACGCGATGCGGCATGAAGGCTCGGTCCGATTATTTGAGTTCTTCGACGCGCTTTTGAAGCTTGGCGATCGTCTTTTGGATTTCCTCCAATTCCTCCTTGCGGCTTTGCTCGTCATCGTGATCGCTGGGCTTAGATGATGGTCTTGCACCGGCCATCATTCCAAACATGTCCCATGAGCGTTGAAACAGCTCCATATTTTGCCTGGCGAGTGCCCGGGTGTAGTCAAGCATGGCCTGGGTGTTTCGACTCACGGCAGAGTTCATGGATTCGGTCATTTTTGCGCGTTCATTTGCAAAGAGCTTGAGCGACTCAGTCAGATAGTTCGGCACCAGATTGCTGGCGCCATCGCCATACATTGCGATCAACTGTTTCTGGAACTCGAGCGGAAAGTGATAATTGGACGGTTTGGTTTCCTGCTCAAATATTATCTGGTTCAGGATAGAACGCGTAATGTCTTCTCCCGTCTTGGCGTCTTCAACTGTGAAGGCGGTGCCGTCGCGCACCATTGCCTCGATGTCCTTCTGCACGATGTAACTGCTTGTCGCCGTGTTGTAGAGTCGGCGATTGGGGTACTTCTTGATCACGACCGGCAGTGCCGCATCGGTCTCTTCAGCGCCCGTATTATGCCTCGTGCTTTTGGCCAAGATCGCTCCCCTTTTTGTGCATTGCAGCACAGTGAACGATACAAGACAACAACTTTGCCTGTGTCGAGGAGAAGACAGATTGCGTGAAGCGGAATGCGGGATGTAGCGGGGCAGATAGCAGTGTTGCTTCCCAACGAAAAAGGGCCGCCCGAACAGACGGCCCTTTTTACTTCCGGCTGTGAGCCGGGTGCTTATGCACTCATCTGAAATGATTTGGTGAAGGCGTTGCGACCAACTTCCGCCGTCTCGCGAAGAACCTTCGAGGACAGCTCAGCCATGCCTTTGGTCTGGTCGGAAACACGCTCGGTTGCTGCAGCAGCATTGGACGTCGCGGTCTTGAAGAACTCGCCCATATCGCTGGATTTGTTGAGTGCTTTCATGCCGTCAAATGTGGCAGCGACATTGTCGACATAGTTGTCATACATCTTTTTGACGATGGTCTCGCCGCCCTTAAACATGGCGGCATTCACTTCGATCATGCCGTCGACCACTTTTTCGCTTGTGGCAATTCCCTTGGAAAGGAACTCCTGCGACTGCGCCTTGGCTTCATTCATATCCATTTTCTTGGTCATTTATTCGATCCTCTCGGTGATTCCGGCAACGATTCGCTGCCGCTTGGCACCTCAGATAGCATGGGTCATTGTGCGATGCAACATTTTTGTTGCGCTGCAACAAAAATGTTGCCAAACAGCTGTCGGCACGGACTTGCTGATGCCCGATTCGCATGCTTCCACTTGGTATCTGAGACCGGTGGCCTTCCAAGCCTGCGAGGCTTGTGAAACAATGTGGTGCCCGTGGAACCATGATCCATATGGGGCATTCGACTAAGACATAATTTGGCGCAGACAATCCAGTATCGGCGGACAGAACTTTGACGGAGACAATTCAGGTGACATCGACAAATCAGATGACAGCGGCGCAGCTGCTCGTCAAATGTCTAGAACATGAAGGAGTGGAATACATTTTCGGCATTCCGGGCGAGGAAAATATAGCCGTTATGGATGCCCTGCTGGATAGTCCGATCGAATTCATCATAACGCGTCACGAACAGGCGGCTGCTTTCATGGCAGATGTCTATGGCCGTCTGACCGGGCGGGCGGGGGTTTGCATGTCAACGCTTGGTCCGGGCGCCACCAATCTCGTCACCGGCGTTGCTGACGGCAATATGGATCGCGCACCCATGGTAGCCATAGCCGGGCAGGGCGCCACGACCCGTATGCACAAGGAAAGCCATCAGGTGCTCGATCTGGTCAATCTGTTCGATCCGATCTCGAAATATTCTATTCAAATCCGCGAACCGGAAATCGTGCCTGAGATCGTTCGCAAGGCGTTCAAGTTTGCGCAAGCTGAGAAGCCGGGCGCCGCCTTTATTGATTTTCCTGAGAACATCGCAGACATGCCGGTTGACAATGCGCAGCCTCTGCGCGTGCAGCAACCTCAGGCTCCCTGTGCACCCGTTGGGAAATGCCGGCAGGTGGCGGAGATCATTGATAAGGCGAAAAACCCGGTCATCATAGCGGGCAACGGTGTCGTGCGCTTCAACGCGTCCGAAGAATTGGTGTCATTTGCCGAAGAGATCAATGCGCCCGTTGCCACGACCTTCATGGCGAAGGGATCTATACCGTCGTCTCATCCGCTCAGCATAGGCACAGTGGGTCTGAAAGCACGCGACCTGGTCGCATTTGGGCTTGAGAAGGCCGATGTCATCATCTGCGTCGGCTATGACATGGTGGAATACCCGCCCTCCTACTGGAACCCGAATTGCGACAAGAAGATCATCCACATTGATGGCTCGCCGGCCGAGGTGGACACGCACTACATCGTTGAGGCTGGTGTGATCGGCGATATCACCGACACGATGCGCCGCATCGGCGCGCGCAGTCAGCGTCAGTCCGGCCCGGCAATGCGCGAGTTGACAAAGAAAATTCGAGCCGAATTCGCCGAGTTTTCCGAAGACACCGCTCATCCGGTAAAGCCCCAGAAGATCATCTGGGATATTCGACAGGTGCTTGCTCCAGAAGACATCGTCATATCCGATGTGGGCGCACACAAGATGTGGATGGCGCGTATGTTCCAGGCAGAGCGACCCAACACCTGCATCATTTCAAACGGCTTTGCCTCCATGGGCATCGCTTTGCCAGGCGCGATTGCCGCCAAGCTGGTTTATCCTGAGCGCAACATTCTGGCCGTTTGCGGCGATTCCGGCTTCATGATGAACAATCAGGAGATCGAAACCGCGGTGCGGCTTGGGCTGAATATCACTGTGATCATATTCAACGACAACAAGTATGGCCTCATCGAATGGCATCAGTTGCGCCATTATGGTCGCAAGAGCCACATCGACGTCACCAATCCGGATTTCGTTCAGTTTGCCGAGAGTTTTGGCGCGCATGGCTACAAGGTCGAGAAGACAGAAGATCTGCAATCCATCCTGCACACGGCCATCAATGATGGTGGCGTGTCGATCATCGACTGCCCGGTCGACTATGACGAAAATATGAAATTGACGAAGAAACTCAAAGAGCTAACCTCTCTGCAGGTGTGATGCCTTTGTGTTGGGCTTCCCGAACTCGCTTCTTACAAGGATAGCAAAGATGCATGAATTTACCTTCCAGACGACGAAGTCGGTGCTGGCCGAAGTCGGCTCAACTGCCAAGATGGGGCAGATCATGGCCGACATGGGATGCACCAAAGTAGCCTTCGTGACCGACAAGATAATCTTGGAACTCGGTCTTGCCCAAGCCGCGCTTGACGGTTTCAAGGCAGCCAATCTGGGTGTGCATGTCATCGACCAAGTAGTTCCCGATCCGCCTGAAAGCATGGTGCTGGACGCTGTGGCAAAGGCCAAGGCAGAAGGTGTCGATGGAGTCGTATCCGTTGGGGGCGGCTCGTCACTCGACACTGCCAAATTGATCGCGGTTCTAGTTGCCTCCGACCAGCCGATCGGTGAAATGTATGGCGTTGGTCTAGTTAAAGGTTGGCGCCTTCCTCTGGTCTTGGCGCCGACCACCGCCGGTACGGGATCAGAAGTGACGCCGATCTCCATCGTGACCACGGGCACCAACGAAAAGAAAGGCGTTGTATCGCACCAGCTGCTCCCGGATTGGGCCATTCTGGATGCCGAGCTCACCCTTGGTCTGCCGCCCAATGTGACGGCGGCGACGGGTATTGACGCCATGGTTCATGCCATCGAAGCCTACACATCGGCGCACAAGAAAAACATCGTCTCGGACACACTTGCCCGCCAGGCGCTGGAACTGCTGGGCGCCAACATCCGCATTGCCTGCACGGACGGCAAGAACAAGGATGCGCGCTCCAACATGTTGCTTGGCTCCATGCTGGCCGGCATGGCATTCGCCAACGCTCCGGTGGCCGCGGTGCATGCGCTGGCCTATCCGCTGGGCGGACATTTTCACGTGCCGCATGGCCTCTCCAACGCGTTGGTGCTGCCCTATGTGCTCGACTTCAACAAGCCTGAAGCGCAAACGCTCTATGCCCAGATCGCGCCGATCATTTTCCCGGAACTGGCGGGCAAGAGTGACGCGGCAGCGGTTGATGGAATGGTCGAGGGGTTCATGAAGCTTGGGCCGGAACTCGGGATGGAATCAAAGCTGTCCGAAGTCGGCGTCAATCACAACCATCTGCCCATGCTGGCTGAAGATGCCATGAAGCAGACGCGCCTTTTGGTGAACAATCCGCGCGAGATGACGTATGAAGCCGCACTCGACATCTACACGCGCGCCTTGGAAGGAACCTGATATGGCAACCCGGGATGACGGCCTCGATGCCATGATGAATATCTGGCAAGAAAGCCAGGCTGCATTCTTCAAAGCGCAAAAGGAAGTCGCAGACAGCTTCACAAAGGCGCTATCGCAGACGGGGCAAGGCGCCGACATGGCTGGCTCGATGGCCGGCAACATGGCTGATATGTCGACCATGAGCGGCGGAGTGAAGGCGTGGCAGGATTTCATCAAGTCCTGGGCACCGGGTTGGGACCCTTCCGCCATGATGGGGCAGCCAAACCGGACAAACATGTTCAATATGGGCCGCGACGATGTGTTCTCGATGCTTGATGCGTCGAATTGGACGCAGTTCGCGCCCGATCAACTGCGCGATATCCTTATGAGCATTGCCAACGGCCCACGTTTTGCCGATCTCGCTATGCCGCAAGTGGACGCTGCTGGTGCGTGGCGGGAGGTGTTGGACTATCAGCAGGCAACTGCGGATTTCGCTAAGACCATGCAGAAGGCCTGGAGCAAGGCTTACGAGGAATACAGCAAGAGCTTCACGCTGGAGGATTTGAAGGCACCTGATCCGGGTGAGGCGCTGGATGCATGGCTTGCTGCGGCCAATGAGCAACTGCTTGATATCCAGCGTTCTCCTGAATTTTTGGATGCTCAGCGGCGCATGTTGCGCGCGGGCAATGAGATCAAAGCCCGGCAACGCGATCTGGCCGAGCAATGGAGCGAAGCCTACCAAATGCCGACGCGCACGGAAGTCGATGATCTTGCCAAGATCGTTCAGGAGTTGCGTCGTGAGGTTCGCCAGCTCAAACGTCAACTGGCAGCGCAGTAGGAGGCGGTGGTGGCGGCGTCGCAGACCGACCCCGAGAAACTGCTCAACGAAGCCATGCAGGCTTGGGCTGCGAGCGTGCAATCGCTGGTTGAAAGTGGTGCCAAGGCCGTCCGCAGCAGCGAATTTCTGGCTTCTGCCACTGATCTGGAAGTCGCAATCGCGGAAACGCCGAGTGACGAGGTTTTTCGCATCGATAAGGTGACCGTGTCGCGCTACCAACCGCTGACGGAGGTGCGTACGGATGTTCCTCCGGTCTTGATCAGCTATGGCTTGTTCGGTCGTCAGACCATGATCGATTTGCAGGAAGACCGGTCACTGGTGCGAAATTTGTTAAGCGCCGGTGTGGATGTCTATGTGGTCGATTGGGGAACGCCAACGCGCGCGGACCAGTTCATTACGCTTGATGACATTATTGATGACTATCTGCGGTCCTGCGTCGAGTATCTTGCGTCGCGGAACGACGGTAAACCGATCACGATGTTCGGCATTTGTGAGGGTGGAACCTTTTCGGCTGCGCTTGCGGCGGCGCAACCGCAGCTTTTTGCGGGATTGGCGCTGGCGATCACGCCGATCGACTTCAAGGGCGACCCTGACAATTTCTGGCCTGGTGAAGGCTTCCTCAACAGCTGGATCTCAAATTTGACGGAAGATGACATCGATCTGCTGATCGGGACGTATGGCATGTTGCCGGGCGCACTCACCGGGGCCGTATTTTCTTCGCTGACGCCTGTGACGTCCATGACCAAGTACAATCTTGGACTTGCCAGGATGGACGGCAATGAGGCGGCCATTTTGAACTTCCTACGCATGGAAAAGTGGATCGCAGATCGCCCGGACCATCCCGGTGCCGCCGCCAGAGAATGGCTGAACGATCTTTATCGCGAGAACCATCTGGTCAAAGGCAAGTTCAAGATCGCGGGCAAAGCTGTCGACCTATCCAATATCGCCTGCCCGGTGCTCAACATTTATGCGAAGCAGGACCATATCGTGCCGGCCAGTTGCACCCGTCCGCTCGGCGATTTTCTGTCTGACGATCAATATGAGGAGATCGGCTTCCCGGGTGGTCACGTTGGCGTGTTTGTGAGTGGCAAGGCGCAGGGTGTGGTCGCCGGCGGTCTTGTGGAGTGGATGGAGCGAAAACTGACCGCGGCCGGGGCGAAAGGACAGCCGACCGAAACGTCTTCGCGGTCGGCTACAAAAAAGACCAAAACAAGAGCGAAAACAAAGACGAAGGCATAGGCGGCTTCAGCCGATCGGGGAGGAGACATGGTCGACAAGGTTGTGCGGCTGGAGGAGGCCGTCGCCACAATTGATGATGGCGACACCGTTTGTGTTTCCGGCTTTGTGGGCATTGGAACGCCTGAACACTTGCTATGTGGTCTCGAAGAACGGTTCAAGGACCACGCCGTACCCCGCGGTATCACGCTTCTTTTCGCTGCGGCTCCAGGCGATGGCAAGGACCGCGGTCTCAACCGACTGGCGCATGACGGGCTGGTGAAACGCGCCATTGGTGGGCATTGGTCGCTTGTGCCCAAATTGGGCGCCATGGGCGTGCGCAACGAGATCGAAGCCTACAATTTGCCGCTCGGCTGCATCTCCCAGCTTTATCGTGACATTGCTTCCGGCCGCCCGGGCATGTTTTCAAAAGTGGGGCTGAGGACCTTTGTCGACCCTCGCCAGCAGGGCGGGGCGATCAGCGAGACTTGCGTGGACCAACTTGTCGAACTGCACGAGCTGCGAGGCGAGGAGTGGCTCTTTTACAAGTCGATACCAATCGACGTCGCCCTGATACGTGGTACTACGGCGGACCGGCTGGGCAACATCACCATGGAGCGCGAAGCACTGACGCTGGACATGCTGCCCATCGCGATGGCAGCAAAGAACTCCGGTGGTCTTGTTATCGCACAAGTAGAGCGGCTCGCTCAGGCCAATTCGCTCAATCCACGGGAAGTCGTGGTGCCCAGTAATCTTGTCGATTGCGTTGTTCTGGCGCCGCGGGAAGCGCATGCCCAGACGTTCCAGACGCAATATGAGCATGCCTTTACAGGCCGCATGAAGGGGGTTGTGGACTCGCTGGCGCCCATGCCGCTCGACGAACGCAAGATCATCGCGCGCAGGGCGGCGACCGAGTTGCCCGTCAACGGCATCGTCAATCTCGGTATCGGCATGCCCGAAGGTGTTGGAGCCGTCGCCAATGAGGAAGAGATTCTCGATCATGTGACGCTGACGACAGAGGCAGGTGTGTTTGGAGGCGTTCCGCAATCGGGTCTCGATTTTGGCGCGGCGATCAATGCCGATGCCATCATCCAGACCAATCACATGTTCGATTTTTACGATGGTGGCGGGCTGGATCTCGCCTGCCTCGGAATGGCGGAAACCGACGCAAGCGGTAATGTAAATGTGTCCAAATTCAAGGACCGTTTTGCTGGAGCTGGCGGGTTCATCAACATCTCGCAAAATGCTCGCAAGGTTCTGTTTGTCGGGACCTTCACGGCCGGCGGATTGCAGGTTGCCATCGAAGATGGGCAGCTTTCGATTGTTCAGGAAGGCCGCAACCGAAAGTTCATTGAGGCCGTCGAGCAGATTACGTTTAACGGCCAATATGCTGCTGAACAGGGCAAGGGCGTGCTTTACATCACCGAACGTGCCGTGTTTGCCCGTACAGAGGACGGTCTGGAACTGGTCGAGATTGCACCGGGGATCGACCTGCAAAAAGACATTCTGGACCAGATGGCGTTTGCGCCGATCGTGCGTGACCCCAAGCTGATGGATGATGCTATCTTTCGGCCCGCGCCCATGCGCCTTCGCAGCCACATGCTGAACATGGAGATTGAGGAACGGCTATTTTACGACGAAGACCGCAACATCCTGTTCGTCAATCTCAGTGGGTTGGAAATCGAGAACGATGATGATCTTCAGGACTTCGCCGTGCCATTCCGCCTTTATCTTCAGGGCCTTGGCCGCAAGATTGATCTGATCTCGAACTATGATGGCATATCGATTGCCCCGCGTATGGCGAGCAAATTCGCCGACTTCCTGTCAACAACCGAGAACGAGTTTTACCGCACTGCCACCCGCTACACCACCAGCGCATTCTTGCGCCAGAAGCTGGGGCAGGATTTGAAGAACCGCTCCATCTCACCGCACATCTTCGAAACGCGACAGGAGGCGGCAGATTATGTACGCGAAAGAAGCTGATACCGGGCCAATCGCTTATTTTCCCTGAAAATTCGGCTTCTCCTTGGTGAAGAACGCGTTCACCCCTGTGGTGAAGTCTTCGGACTCTGTCAGCGTGTTCTGCTCCAGACCTTCCGCTGATATCGCCGCCCCGTAATTAAGCCGGCCGACCTTGCGCAGAAGCCGCTTGGCTGCGCCCATTGAAAGCGGTGCGCCATCTGCAATCGATTTGGCCCATTCGAGTGTGCTGGCGTTGAGTTCCTCCGGCGTGAAAACCTTGTTGGCGATGCCGTATTGCAGGCACTCATCGGCCGGTATCTTGCGGCCCTCAAGGATGGCCTGAAGCGCGCGATGGTAGCCCATATGGCTGAGCAGCAATTGAGTATTGCCGCCATCGGGAATGAGCGCGATCGCCGCGAAGGCCATATAGACCGTCGCGTCATCGGCCATGGTCACGAGGTCGCAATTCATGGCGTAGGCGGCACCAATGCCCGCCGCGACGCCGTGGACCTGTGCAATCCAGATGGTGTTGCCGTCTGCGATAGTCTCCAGCGACGGCTTGTATTCGCGCTCAATGTGCTCACTGACCGGTTTCTCCAGCCCGGCTGACAAATCCGCACCAGCGCAAAAGCCGCGACCTTCGCCCTTTATGATTGCGACGCGGATCGCCGGATCGTCCTCGACCCGTTGCGTTGTCTCGCGCAGCGCTCGGCGCAGGTCTGCATCCAGAGCGTTGAACTGTTTTGGACGGTTCAGCGTGAGCGTTGCAACGCTCCCATCGGTTTCAAATCGCAAAACATCATCACTCATGACCGGCTGTCCTCCAAACGCTCCCGACCTCTCTTGACCATGCGCGGGAAGACTTTTCAACTCTTGGAATAGGTGCGTTCTGAGACCCGCTCAGTCGCTTGGTGCCGCTCTCTGAACCAAATGACCAGTCCAGCAGCGACGATGATGGCGGCTCCGCTGATCGTGAACGCATCTGGAGCGTGGTCAAACACAACGATGCTCCAGATCGTTAGATAGACAATGAAGGAATAAGCGAAAGGGGTCAGCGTGCTGGCAGAAGCGAAACGGTGAGCGGTGGTCAGCAATTGGTGCCCCAACCATCCAAACACACCGATTGCGACCATCACGGTCCACTCGAAGGGGGTTGCAGGGTTCTTCCAGACCCAAAGAGCAAAGGGCAGGAGCGTGGCGGCGCCAACCAGGCCTGAATAGAATTGAAGCGTATCGGTCGCCACGATACCCGCGAGACGTCGTGTCAGAATCGAATACATCGCGAAACAAAAGGCGCCGCTCAACGACATGAAAACGGCCCAATGAAAGCTCTCGTCAAATGGGCGAATGGTTACCAGAATTCCGCAGAAACCGGCCATGATCGCGGACCAGCGCCACATGCCAACGCGTTCTCCCAACAATGGCCAAGAGAGCGCGCATATCATGATCGGCGCGGCGAACAGAATGGTCGAAGTCAATGTGAGGGGCAAATACTGGATCGCAACAAAGTTCAGCACGGTGGACCCCGCAAGCAATGCGCCGCGCAGAATCACTAACGGAAGCTGTTCCGCACTGAAATTGTCTCGCGTGAAGCCGGACCGCGCCACCAAGGCCGTCGAGATGAAGACGTGACCAAAATAGCGCATGAATGCCAGTTGCATCGCTGGGATGCCGAGTGTTCCCAGCCATTTCGCGCCCGTGTCGATAAAGGAGAACGCGAAATAGGCCGACAGCATCAGCGCGATCCCGGTCAAAGCCTTGTCAGATCTGGCTTGGGCAACCAATCCCGTCATGTCGGCAGCCGCGTAGGAGGTGGCAGGGATGTGTCTTGCCGCAAAGCCAAGGGGCGTTGAGGAGGTTTCGATGCCCCCTTGGAATTGTTGTGCTTGCGACTGAGGCGATCCATCAAGGCAATGCCACGCTCAGCCATTCGCATGAGCCTGTTCGAAGGTTTCCAAGCCACCCTTTCCCTGAGACTGAATCTCATAAATCGAGCCGGTTTTCCGCGGCTGCGGCTGGGGAATGCGGATGGGAATGTTCTCGATGCGCGGCTCGTTTGTCGGCTCTCCACACAGCATGCGGGAGTTATAGTCTTCGATCGTTGTGAAGGGGGTCATCGCTCCGCAAATGGGGAAAGCGTCTGCCGCCATCATCTCGTAGAACAAGATTTGCCGGTCGCGTGGGGAGGTGTTCAGCGCGGAACCGTGCAAAATGCGGCCGTGATGAATGCTGATAGTGCCCGCCGGGCCGGTTAGGGACACAGCGTCTTTGGTGTCCAGCCCCGCTTCTGCCAGATCAACAGAACCGGAAAAAACGCCCTCATGGTGATGGTTCAGTACGGGCCCCTTGTGAGAACCGGCAAAGACCTGAAGCGGTCCGTTTTCTAACTCGACATCGTCAAACACCACACCGATCGCCAACACATCATCATTGGTGTGGGGATAGAAGGCGACGTCCTGATGCCATTGAACGGGCGCTCCATATCGCGCCTTTTTCATGTTCAGTTTGGTTGTGTGCATGCGGATGTTGGGACCGATGAGATCACGGGCCGGCCCCAGGATGAGATCGCTGCGCATAAGTTCGTTGAAGAAGGTGGATTGCAGATCAGGCCGCTTGATGCGGCGAATGCGCGGATCGTTGCGGCTGTGGCTGTCTTCCAGATCGATTAGATCATCGCTGACATCGATGTTTGTTGCGTGGGCGGAAAGCCGTTCAATCTCATCGCAAGCCTTAGCAATGACATCTTTCGGCAGATGCCCAGGCAAAACCAAATAGCCGTTTTCACGATAGAAAGCGATCTGGTCTTGTGAGACTACTTCCGACATTTCTCAGCACCCATCTCCCCGCAAGATCAATCTTGCCTCGGTGTTTTCGATCAGTCCCAGGGCGAAGCCGATTCAGTCGGAGCCTTGGATCCCAATATGCAGCCTTGGAACACCTACCCTCAGATTCCAGCGTCAGCCTCAGTGTCTGTTTACCCATCGTTGTAGGGACCAGGACAGCGCTGCAATCAATACGGACACAAGAAATATGACCTGAAATATCTCTTCCATGTTCAGTCTCCACATCTCTGTTCAGCAAGTTCCATATAGAATTTGCCAACTTTTTTCCAACTGTCTTCGCTAAGCCAGTTCAATCCCAAAGCAACGACACCGCTAACCAGTGCAACCACCACCGCAGACTCGGTCAGCCACCCCAGAACACGCCCAACCTTGCTTTCGTTGGTTTTGCTATCACTCACATCGTCGCCCCGATCTGCCAAGGCACGAATTCGAAATCGCCGAGACCCTGCACTTCCGATTTTGTCCGCTCGCCGGAGGCCACGCGCAGCCAATGGCGATAGATTTCTCGGCCGACGCTTTCCACGCTTTCACCGTCGCTGATGATCGTGCCCGCATTGATATCCATATCTTCGACCATGCGCGCATACATGTCGGAATTGGTCGCAATTTTGAGGCAAGGCGCGGGTTTTGAGCCGAAGGCCGACCCGCGTCCGGTGGTGAAGGTAACCAGATTGCAGCCGGATGCGATCTGGCCCGTCACCGACGCCGGATCGTAGCCGGGCGAATCCATAAAGGTGAAGCCCTTGGCGGTGACCGTTTCGGCATAGTTGTAGACGCCGGTAAGGGGTGAAGTTCCGCCTTTGGCAGCCGCACCGAGCGATTTTTCGAGAATCGTTGTCAGGCCGCCCTTCTTGTTGCCGGGGGAGGGGTTGTTGTCCATCGACCCCTTGTTGCGGTGGGTGTAGTCTTCCCACCAACGCACCAGTTTCACGAGCTTGCGCCCGACCTTCGCATCGACCGCGCGACGGGTCAGCAGATGTTCTGCGCCATAGATTTCGGGCGTTTCCGCCAACACACCGGTACCACCCTGCGCGACCAACAGGTCACAGGCATAACCGAGCGCGGGGTTGGCCGTGATTCCCGACCACGCATCCGATCCGCCACATTGCAGTGCGACAGTGAGATGGGAAGCCGGGCAGGGCGTGCGCACCGCCTCATTGGCCAATGGCAGCATTGCGCGCACTTTTTGAATGCCTGTTTCGATGGTGCGGCGCAGTCCAGCCACATCTTGAATGTTCATCGTTTGGAAGAGCGGGCCGCGCTCAAGGCCATAAGCATCGAGCAGCCAGTCGATCTGGTTCATCTCGCAGCCGAGGCCAACCATCAACACTGCCGCGTGGTTTGGATGCTTCGCATATCCCCACATGACACGCTGCAAGGCTTCGAACCCTTCTCCCGAGCCGGCCATGCCGCAACCCGTGCCGTGCACAAACGCGGCGACGCCATCGACATTGGGATAGTCTGCGAGTTGGTCAGGGCCGAAGGCTTCTGCAATTTTGCGCGCAGCTGTGGCGGAGCAATTTACGGAGGTGAGAATGGCGATGTAGTTGCGCGTGCCAACGCTGCCGTTGGAACGTTTGAAACCCATGAATGTATCGCGATCCGCCTCAGCAACCGGATTGACAGGACGCAAGTCGGTCGAGAACTCGTAATCGGCCTCCGTGTTGCGAAATTCCACATTATGCGTGTGAACGTGATCACCGGGCGCAATGTCTGTCGCGGCATAGCCGATCACCTGCGCATATTTGCGAATGGCCTCACCGCGTCGAATTTCAGCAGTAGCGACCTTATGTCCTTTCGCAATCAGACCACTGGCTCTGACCCCGTCGACGGATGCGCCGGCTTCGAGAGAACGGATCGCGGTGGCGACGTTGTCGCTCGGATCGAGGCGAACATGGTTTTGGTCTGACATTTGATGGTCCGAGTTAGGCGCAGGCCGGTGAGTCCGACGACCAGCGATGTATTTCTATGTGCGGTTTTTGCGCCAGCCGGTCCCGCGAGTCTTCCCAAAACGTCTTCCATTCGCGCCAATCCCGCAGTTCCCGGTCTGGCTGCGTGCGGCTGCGTGCAATGAAGTGTGGAAAATGGGAGCGGCCCGTCGGCTCCCCAGTCACATTGTAGCGCAGATCGAAGGACCATCGAAAGTCGGGGGTGCGGTTGGTGAGCGAGGCATGTGCCGTCAAGGGATGAAAGAGCACCGCGCCACCGGCTCGCACTGGCAGAGGCAGACCTGCACTTTCATCAATCTGCCCGTCGGCAATGGCAGTCTGTGTTTTGGGGCAATGCGGCTTTATTCCCTCGCGATGCGAGCGCGGAAGGACCTGCAAACAACCATTTTCATATGTGGCATCGGAGATGGCGAGCCAAACGGTGACCATGGTGGTTTCATCAGCTTCCGCCAACGCCACGGCACGGTCCTGGTGCCAGTCCGTGCTGGTGATGTGCGCCCGGATTTCGTCTTGCGCCAGATCGTCTGCGGGCGGTTTGATGCGCACATGCTGGATCGGATTTGAGGTGATTTCCGGACCGATGAGGGTTTCAACCATATCCAGCAGTCGCGAATTGGTGACCATATCAAACACGGCCGGGCCAAAATGAAACGGCGTGTCAGCGTAGATTTTGTCTCCGGGCAGGGAGATGTCCATCGGCTGGAACCAATCACATCCGGCTTTGTAGGCGATCCGAAGCTTGTCCCAGAAACCGAGACCTTTTGGGTTTTGGTCCACACGCCCTTGGCGCCACCAGCCCTCATACAGCGTGTCGATTAACTCGGCATACTCCTCGCGAACGGCGTGCAGGGTGGGCTGGTCCAGCACATTTTCGACGACGAGATAGCCCTCGCGATCAAAGAACTCAACTTGCCGGGGCGTCAGCATTTGAGATCTTCCAGCCCCTTCCAATCAAACTCAAAACCGGTGCCGGGTCGTTCAGGGGCTACCGCCTTGCCCTCAACAATCTGGAGGGGATGGTCGATATAGCGGTCGAGACCGAACCCATGCGCCTCCAGATAAGACATATTGGAGCAGGCGGCGAGCAGATGCACGGTGATGTCGTGCGCGCCATGAGAGGTGACGGGCAGGCAGTGCGCCTCTGCCAACCGGGCGATTTTCATGAACGAGGTAATGCCGCCGCAATTGGTCACGTCTGGCTCGGGAAAAGTCACGCAGCCGGAGGCGATGTAGTTTTTGAAGTCTTGCAAGGTACGCAAGTTCTCCCCCGCCGCGACCGGTACGCCACCTTCGCGAATAACCCTGCCATGGCCTGGAATGTCTTCCGGCGTGACCGGCTCTTCCAGCCAGGTTGGGTCATAGGGGGCAAATGCGCGGGCGGCACGCACGGCTTGGTCGGCGGTGTATTTCATATTGGCGTCAAGCATAAGCGGGAAGCCGTCGCCCAAATGCTCGCGCATAGCCGCGACCTTCTCGACATCTTCGGCAAGGACATCGCGCCCGACTTTCATTTTGATGGCGCGAAAACCCTTGGTCAGATTGTCGTCCGTTTGCGCAATCAACTCGTCGGCGGAGAGCATGAGGTCAATGCCGCCCGCATAGCAGGGCACTTCTGGATCATAGCCGCCCAGATGCCGCCAGAGCGGTTGACCCGCCTTGCGGGCTGCGAGATCCCATAGCGCGATGTCAAAGGCCGACATGGCAAGCACGGTAGGTCCGCCGCGACCTCCATAATGCATCTGCCACCACACATGGTTCCACAGCCACTCTATGCGGGAAGCCTCCTTCCCGATGACGAGTTCGCTGATTTCGCGCGACAGGATATCGTTAACCGCGCCGCCATTGCGTCCCACCGTAAAAGTGTAGCCCGTTCCAACCGCACCATCACTGTCCGTCACCCGCGCGGTAACGATCTCGAAACCGCGCATTTCGCCATGCATGGAATCGGTGAGAACAGTCTCCAGCGGAATGAGGTAGAAGCCTGTTTCCAGGCGTTCAATCTTTGCGGTCACTATAAGAACACCGTCGTTATTTCAGGCACTAGCAGGATGATCGCCAGAATGAACAACTGCATGGCGATGAAGGGCAGGAAGCCGCGGAAAATATCCGGCAGTGTTATGTGCGGAGGCGCGACGGATTTCAGGTAGAACGCCGCTGGTCCAAAGGGTGGAGACAGGAAACTCACCTGCATATTCACGCAGAAGAGAATTCCGAACCAGACCTGCACGGCCGTGCGCGTGTCGAGACCGCCGGTAAGTCCCAATTCCTCAATCGGCAGTTTCAGAACGATTGGCAGGAAGACCGGCATGACCAGAAGAACGATGCCCGTCCAGTCCATAAACGCGCCGAGGAACAGAAAGATGACCATCATCACAAGCAACACGCCCATGGTCGGCAAATCGTAGCCAACGATCAGGTTGGCCACATAGGTCGGGCCGCCCGCAATGGTGTAGGCGCCAGCCAGTGCGGTTGCACCAAAGGTCACCCAGATGATCGTGCCTGTGGATTTGAAGGTGCGCATCGAGGCTTCCGTCAGCAGGTTGAAGGAGAATTCTCCACGCACAATGATCAACGCAAGGACGGCGACAGACCCCATGGCCGCCGCCTCGGTGATGCCGGTGATGCCGCCATAAATCGAACCCAGCACGACCGCCACAATGCCGAGCGGCTGGACGAGACCTTTGCCGCGTTTCCATGCCTCGCTCGAACGCTCCCGCCCGACTTTCAGCAACCAGACCAGCGCCACGCCGATGATTGGCAGAGCCCAATAGAGCGTGGAGATATCCTGAAACCAGGTGCGGTCTTCGATATCGACAAAACCAGCCTGCACAAAAGCGAAGCGCAACAGGATCAAGCTGACCACAAACGCAACGACCTGAGCCAGAAGGGTGGACAGCAGGATTGTCTTCTCGCGCACTTCCAGATCGTCTGGAGACGGCTCAGGCAAGGGCGCGAGTTCAGGCTGTAAGCGTGTGCGCACCAGAATGTAGATGATGTAGCACCCTGCTAGCATGAAACCCGGCAAAAACGCGGCCTGAAACAGCGCATGGATCGAGGTTTCGGTGATCAGCCCGTAGAAAATCAAAACGATCGATGGCGGGATCATCGTGCCCAGCGAACCGGAGGCGCAGATTGTCCCGATGGCGAGGTTTTGATTGTAGCCAAGGCGCAGCATTTGCGGCAGCGCAATCAGGCCGAGCAGAACGACTTCACCCCCAATAATGCCAGACATCGCCGCCATGACGATGGCCATCAGCGCGGTTACCACCGCGATGCCGCCTCGGGTGCGGTTCATCCACTGGTTGAGGGAGGAATACATGTCGCGCGCAATGCCGGATCGCTCCAGCAGCGTTGCCATGAAGATGAACAAGGGCACGGAGATCAGCACATAGTTGGTCGTGATGCCGTAAAGGCGCTGCGCCAGAATATTCATCGGTCCGGAGCCGAAGGAGCGGGTCAGAATGCCTTCGCCAAAAGTCCACGGCGCGATGAGCAATTGTGGCTCAAACTTCATCACCATGACGAGGACGGCAAGGAAGCCGGAGGCAAAGCCAAGCGGCATGCCAATCGCCAGCAGCATGAGCATGCCGCATAGCAGAACGAGGGAAATGGTGCCGATATCCATCTTAGCGATCCCCCTCTATCTTGCCGCTCGCGGCATCAACTTTCGGCGGTCGCCCTGTCAGCACTTCGTCGGGAGCGTTTTGCTCACGCAGGAACGCTGCCTCTTCCTCAATTTCATCGACTTCAACATGTTCAGCGGGTGTTTTGTTAAAGTCCTTGATCAGCCCGTAGATCACAATGATGATGCTGGCCACCATGATGGCGCCAACCCCAATGCGCCATTTCAGCGGCATTTTGAGTGAGCCCTCGACATCTGTGAATTCGCTGAACAGGATCGGCAGGCCCCAAATCAAGAGACCAACCAGCAAAGCCGCCGCCAGCACATCAAAGGTCTTGCGCACAAAGGCGGCGGCAGGCCAGTCGCGGATCAGGTTGGACAGTGCCTGAAGCCCAAGGACTAAAAGCGTTGCAAGGATGAGTGGCTTGTTGGTTGCAGGGATTGGTGGATCGAAAGCTGTGCCAAATGTCTCCCAGCGCCAGAACTTCGCCGCTGCTTCGCCAAAGCCGCCATAGATGACAGCCATCGCGAAAATACAAACGCAAATTGCCGACATGGTATCAAACACTTTGCGCAGCCAGCGCGGGGCCATATCGTAAATGATGAAGATGCGAATGTGACTGCGCTGCTGCATGGCGTAGAGACCGGCGGTCACATAAATGGCGCCACCGATCCACAGCGACATTTCGTTCACCCAAAGCGTTGGGCGGAACAGAATGTATCGCATGAAGACTTCGTAGAAGATGATGGAAACGATGAAGGCCGGTGCCCACATCATAACGCGGCTGAACGTCCAGTTCAGCCAGTCCACAGGACCGGATTTCTCGTGCTCGACCATCTGCGCCTCCCCGCGCTCTCATCTCGCCACAGGACAGTGTGCGAGAATTTGCTGATTTGGTCGATAGTTAATTCACTCAGTGTCGCGATTTCTGCAGTGAACCGCCAAGTCAGCGTCGCAGCAATTTTCAGAACGAGTCGACTTTTTTGTCGATTCAACGAAAAAGGGCGGCCCAACCGGACCGCCCTTGCAGCTTTTTGCTCAATTGAGCTTAGTTTTGGACCAAACCGAGCTGCTTGAGATAATTGATGTGACTTTCCACAAGCGCCTGTGCTTCCGGCGTTGTGGCGAATTCAGGCCATGTCGCCTGAGCCGCATTGCGGAATTTCTGGAGCTCCTCAGGCGCCCATTGCGAAAGCGTCACGCCTTTTCCAGTCAATTCTGCAGCGGCTTCCGCATTCTTCTTTTCGAACGTCAGAGCCGTTTTCAGGGCAAGAGCCTGCATGGCCACTTTCATGATACGCTGATGGTGAGCAGGCATCGCGTCGAACACAGCTTTGTTACAGGCCAGATGGTCCGACGGCATGGAGTGGAAACCGGGGAAGTTGGCATATTTTGCGATGTCGTAAAGACCCAGACCAACATTGTTGGCGAGGCCTGACGCATCAGCGCCATCGATAATGCCGGACTCCAGCGCGGTGAAGATTTCAGTGAAATCCATCACGATGGGCTTGGCACCAAGCTTCTCAAAGATTTTGGTTTCCATTCCCGGAGGCGAACGGAATTTCCAGTCTTTCAGGTCTTCAGTGCTGGCGATCCGTCTGGTCGAGGCAAAGCTTTCCTGACCATAGACCCACCAGCCGATGAGTTCCATGTCATATTTGTTATACAGCTTCTGTGCATCATCCAGACCGCCACCATAATATAGCCACGACAGTTGCTGGTAGGGCGTGTCATAACCGCCCATGATGTCGCCGACAAACTGGAAGGCGGGGTTCTTGCCCGTCTGGTAGCCGCCACCCGTCATGTCGCAATCAAGAATACCCGTCGCTGCCGCGTCGAAGGTCTCAACCGATTTGACGACCGAGGAGGAGTAGAACATCTCGACTTGGATCTCTCCGTTTGACATGGTCTGAACGTCATCGACATATTCTGCAGCCAGCTTGCCCGACGGCGTTTCAGGCGCGTAGTGCGTTTGGATGCGCAATGTTGTCGTCTCGGCGAAGGCTGCTGAGCCAATGCCAAGCGCGAGCGCTGAACCCATAAGGGCCGCGGACAGGGTTTTGAGTATTTTCATGCGTTCCTCCCAAAGGAAATGAGTTTGCAATCTGCTTTGAATGTCAAGAGAACTCGCTTGGCGCCTTCCGGCGCACAACCTCAAGCGTTTACTCCCGGCGGTACCGATGCTCCGGCACTGCAAGACCACTCAGCCTCAAGGCTAGCAATCAGTGCCCTGCATGACAATACTCAATTACTTCTGTGGGATATTTGGAATACGCGTGCGAGCGCGACTTTGCGGATCGCCGCCCCGTGAGCCTTTGACAGGGCTAAGCCTCAGCGCGCTCAGCGACCAGAGAATCCAGCCAATCCGGATCCATTTCGGGAACGGATGACAGAAGCAGTTGCGTGTAATCCGGGTGAGGCGGCGTCAGAATTTCGCTCTTCAGACCCTGTTCGACCACCTTCCCTTGAAACATGACGACGATTTCGTCGGAAATCGCCTTCACCACCGCAATATCATGCGTGATAAACAGATATGTGATACCCATTTCCTTTTGCAGCCGAAGCAGCAGCCGCAGGATCCCTTCCTGCACGATCTGATCGAGCGCTGACGTCACCTCATCGCAGATGATGACATCCGGTTCCGCCGCCAGGGCGCGAGCAATGCAGATGCGCTGCTTCTGTCCGCCGGAGAGCTCACTTGGCAATCGGTCGATGAAACTGTCATCAAGCTCGATCAGTTTGAGCAACTCGGAAATGCGTTCATTGCGCGCGGACCCGCGAAGGCCGTGATAAAACTCTAAAGGCCGCCCGATGATCTCGCCCACGGTCTGGCGCGGATTCATGGCGGTGTCCGCCATCTGATAGATCATCTGAATGCGTTGCAACTGATCCTTGTTGCGACTTTCCAAGTCTCCAGGTAGTGGCTGGCCATTGAAGGTGACCTGACCCTTCATCGGTGGCAACAGCCCTGTAATCACCCGCGCGGTGGTCGACTTGCCAGAGCCGGACTCACCAACAACCGCCACGGTACGCCCGCGCGGAATGGCGATTGTGACGTCGTGCAAGACCTTCACCGTGTTTCCATAGGCGGCATCGACCCCATCGATCTTCAGGACGATATCGTCGCTTTCAACTTCCGGCTTTTCCAGAGCACGCACCGACCAAAGAGACTTGGTGTAGTCCATCTCCGGCTCGGCCAGCATTTTTCGTGTCTCGGCCTCCTCGACCTCCTCGCCGTAGCGCAGCACTTTGATGAAATCTGCCATCTGCGCGACGACCGCCAGATCATGCGTGATGTAAATTGCAGCTGTATTGAATTTTTCGACAATGTCGCGCATCGCCACCAGAACCTCGACCTGCGTGGTTACGTCCAGCGCCGTGGTGGGTTCATCGAAAATGATCAGATCGGGTCTCGGCGACATCGCCATGGCCGTCATGATGCGCTGCAACTGGCCTCCAGAAACCTGATGGGGGTAGCGATCACCGATCGAATCCGGATTGGGCAGTTGGAGGGCCTCGTAGAGATTGACGGCATCGAGCTTCGATTCCGCTTCCCCGCTCACATTATGTCCAACTGTTGCCTCGACGGTTTGATTGATAAGTCGATGAGCGGGGTTGAATGAAGCGGCTGCGGACTGGGCCACATAGGCGATGCGGGATCCCCAGAGCGCCTGTTTCTCTGGCTCGCTCATGGCCATCAGGTCCAGCCCGTCAAACATGATTGTTCCGGACTTGATTTTGCAGCCGGGCTGGGCATAGCCCATTGCAGCCTTTCCGAGCGTGGATTTTCCAGCTCCGGATTCGCCAATTAACCCCATCACCTCACCACGTTTCAGTGTCAGGTCTACTCCCTTGATGATTTCGTGCCAGCGCTCGTCGGAAAACCCATCGATGCGGATATCACGCATGTCGAGTAGCACATCGCCCTTTTCCCCGCGGGGGTTCTCGTCAGTGGTCATCGCGCAATCCGCTGGTTTGATGCAGGAACCAGTCCACCACAAAATTGACCGCAACCGTCAGCAGCGCAATCGCCGCTGCTGGCAGCAGCGGCGTGAATGCCGCTGTCAGATCATATTGCGCAAACTGAATGAGCGAAGCGTTGTCTCGCACCATCGAGCCCCAATCTGCTGTTGGGGGCTGGATGCCCAGTCCGAGGAAGGAGAGTGCGGCAATAGTGAGAAACACGAAAGAAAAGCGCAAGCCGAACTCAGCCACCAGCGGCGGCATAATGTTGGGCAGGATTTCCTTGCGCATCACCCAACCCAGCCCTTCGCCGCGCAATTTGGCGGCCTCCACATAGTCCATCACAACCACATTGATGGCGACGGAGCGGGTGAGGCGGAAAACGCGGGTCGAATCGAGAACAGCAATGATGATGATCAGTGACGTAATGGTGGATCCGAAAATCGATAACAGCATCAAAGCGAAGATGAGGCTGGGAATGGCCATCAAAACATCGACAAAACGTGACAGGAACTGGTCAAGCCAACTTCGATTGATGGCTGCTACAAGACCAAGCCCGCCACCAATGATGAAGGACAGGATGGTGGTCGCAAGCGCGATGCCCATCGTGTTGCGCGCGCCGTAGATGAGACGCGAAAAGACATCGCGGCCAATCTGGTCCGTCCCGAAGACATGATCTCCGCCCCATGGCGCGAAAGGCGTAGCGAAGACCTCAGCCTCGCCATAAGGCGCCAAGAGCGGCGCAAAAAGTGCCGTGAACAGATATGCGGCAATCACGATCATGCCAAACCAAGCCGACAAAGGCGCTTTTGAAAGTGAAATGCGCATGCGTTGCCAGCGGGTGCGCCGCACGCGTTGCATGCCCACCTCTCCGGCTGCGGAGTAGGCTTCTTCCTGAGCGTTGCTCTCTGTTTCGCTCATCTGATCGCTCGTGGTGCTCATCTGGGGTGCAACAATCTGGGATTGGTGACAATGCCGATCACATCTGCCAACAGGTTGAGCAATATGTACGTCGCAGCGAAGATCAACGCGCAGGCCTGAACCACCGGAATGTCGCGCGACGTGACAGCGTCCACCATGAGTTGGCCGATGCCGGGATAGACGAACACAACCTCGACAACCACGACGCCGACGACCAAGTAGGCCAGGTTAAAGGCGATCACCGTCGCAATTGGCGCCCAGGCATTGGGCAGGGCGTGCTTCAAGATAACATTTGTCGGTGAAACGCCCTTCAGCCGCGCCATCTCGATATAGGGCGACGCCAGCAGATTGATGATCGCTGCGCGAGTCATGCGCATCATGTGAGCGACGATGACGAGGGTGAGTGTGAGCGCTGGCAGGGCCGTTTTGTAGAGCCGTTCTCCAAGCGGCATGTCCGCCGTCACATTGGCAAGAGAAGGAAAGACCGGAAAGATTGAGGCAAGCACCACAATCAGAATGTAGGCCACGAAGAATTCCGGGAATGAGATTGTGGTCAGCGTCGTTGCGTTGGCCAGCCGATCATAGACTGAATTGCGCTTCAGGGCCGTCGTGATGCCAAGAAACAAGGCCAGCGGCACTGCGATCAGTGCCGTCATGCTTGCAAGAAACAGTGTATTCCAAAGTCTCGGTGCCACCAGGTCAGCCACTGGTCTGGACCTGTCGACTCCAGACGCAGAGCGTCCCGAGAATGAAGTGCCGAGATCACCAGTCGCGATGGCGCCAATCCAGTCGAAATAACGCTGCCAAGCAGGCAAATCGAGACCGAGTTCTTTGCGAAAGGCTGCTACCGTCTCCTCGGTCGCCGCCTGACCGAGCACCGCCTGGGTGAAGTCGCCGGGCAGCATGGAGATGGACGCGAAAATAATCAGCGACACGAAAAACAGCGTGATCGCGCCAAGTCCGAGCCGCTGCAGGACAGTCGAGACTACTGGATGCAAACCAGGCTCCGTTCTTCCGGTTTTCCAGGCGGCTCAAGCCGCCCCTTGCCTGGAAGGCTATGCAGTTGCGCCAAGCTTGTAAACCACATGTGGAGAAACACTTGGAATGTTCAGTCGTCTCGTGGTGGCTTTTTGGTTTCGACAGCCGTTTGCATCGCAGCCGGGAATATGTTTCGCTCCTGACAGTTTGGGCTGCATTCGGTGGCTCAATTTGGGATCTGCTACGCAACGGGAGAAAAATATGCGTAATATGAAAGAGGCGTTTATCGCCGAGCAGTCTGCCAAGCTGGCCGGCAAGGGCATCAGCCGGCGTCAGTTCATCACCAACATGCTGGCAGCGGGCGTTGTTTTGCCCACGGCGATGAGCATGGCAGACAGGGTTTTTGCTGCTGAACCGAAGAAAGGCGGAACATTCCGCGTTGGCCGAGGTCACGGTTCCACAACAGATTCACTCGACCCAGCGACATATGAGAACAGCTTCACCACCTGCATGGGCTTTCTGTATGCCAACTGCCTAACTGAGGTGGACAATAAGGGCGAGCTTGTCGGAGAATTGGCCGAGAGCTTTGAGACCGACGATGCGAAAACCTGGGTGTTCAAGCTCCGCAAGGGCGTTGAATTCCACAACGGCAAGACCTTGGACGCCGACGATGTAATCGCATCCATCAACCATCACCGCGGCGAAGATACCAAATCCGCTGCAAAGGGCGTTTTGTCGCCGATCGTCGACATACGCAACGATGGTGGCGATGTCGTCATCGAACTGGACGGGCCGAATGCCGGTCTGCCTTATCTCGTATCTGACTATCACGTCCTCATTCTGCCGTCCAAAGACGGCAAGATCGATCCCACGGCTGGTATCGGCACCGGCGGGTATGTCATCGAAGATTTTGAACCTGGCGTGCGGGTATCCGCAAAACGCCATGCCAACTACTTCAAGGAAGGTGCAGCGCATTTCGACGCAGTGGAAATGTTGTCTCTGATTGATACCACCGCACGCCAGAATGCGCTTATGAATGGTGAAGTTGATTCGATTGATCGCGTCGACCCAAAAACTGTCGCGCTGATGGCGCGTAATCCCAATGTGTCCATTCTGGAAACCACCGGTACGCTGCACTACACATTCCCCATGCGCGTCGTTGCTGAACCGTTCGACAACTATGACCTGCGCATGGCTCTAAAGCTGATCATCAAGCGCCAGGAAATGGTGGACAAAATCCTGCTTGGTCATGGTGCACTTGGCAATGATCACCCGATTTCCACGGCCAACACGTTCCATGCGGCAAATTTGCCCCAGCGTGAATTTGATCCGGAAAAAGCCGCCGAGCATTACAAAAAGTCGGGCCATAGCGGCCCAGTCGTTTTGCGCACCTCGGAAGCTGCGTTCTCTGGTGCCGTCGATGCCGCCCAGTTGATCGCCGCATCGGCCAAAGAAGCGGGCATCACTGTGGAAGTGAAACGCGAGCCGAAAGATGGCTACTGGTCGAATGTGTGGAACAAGGAGCCATGGTGCGCCTGCTACTGGGGTGGTCGTCCGACGGAAGATTGGATGTTTGTCTCCGCTTACACAGCTGACATCGAGTGGAACGACACGGCCTGGAGAGACACGCCGGACGCCAAGAAGTTCAATGAACTGGTTGTTGCCGCGCGCGGTGAACTGGACGAAGGCAAGCGTCGCACCATGTATGAAGAGTGCCAGCGTCTTATCCACGATGACGGCGGGGCGATTGTGCCAATGTTTGCCAATTACATCCACGGCAACTCCAAGAAGGTTGCGCATGCCGAAGATGTCGCCGCAAACTGGGCTATGGATGGCGAGAAGTCGCCAGAACGCTGGTGGTTTAACGCCTAAGGCGTTTTACACAGCTTGACTAATGAAGCGGCGGCGAGGCAACTCGCCGCCGCTTTGCGTTTGAAGAGAGGTGCTTCAAAGCGCAACAATGCGGCCATCACTTACATCAGGTGCCATGAAAACAATTTCAGACTTTCCAAGACAGATTAGCGATCAGCAGCATGCCTCCATCGTTATGTCTGACGGCGTGAAACTCTCTGCCCGTATCTGGATGCCCGTTGATGCGCTGGATGATCCGGTTCCGGTGATTCTCGAACATCTGCCCTACCGAAAACGCGACGGAACGGTTGCGCGCGATGAACTCACCCATCCCTGGTTTGCAGGGCACGGCTATGCCTGCATCCGCACCGATATGCGCGGCAATGGGGAGTCGGAAGGACAAATGGAGGACGAATACACGCATCAAGAGTGGCAGGACGCAGTGGATGTGATCGAATGGGCTGCCGCTCAACCCTGGTGCAACGGTAATGTTGGAATGATGGGCATTTCCTGGGGCGGATTTAACGGCTTGCAGATTGCGGCGTTGAAGCCAGAACCCCTGAAAGCCGTCATTTCGATTTGTTCAACCGCTGATCGATATGCAGATGATATCCACTACAAGGGCGGCTGCCTGCTTGGCGCCAATTTCAGTTGGGCATCACAGATGCTGTCCTACTCGTCGCGCCCACCGGACCGTGATCTTGTCGGCTCGGACTGGAAGCACATCTGGCTTGAGCGGCTAGAAAACCAGCCGTTCCATCTCATTGAATGGTTGCGGCATCAACATCGCGATGCCTATTGGGAGCATGGCTCGATCTGCGAAGACTATGGCGCCATGGACGCAGCCGTGCTGGCTATCGGTGGCTGGCATGACGGCTATCGCAACACGCCCGCTCACATCATTGCCAACGTGAAGGCCCCCGCCAAGGCGATCGTCGGTCCCTGGATCCACAAATATCCGCATTTTGCCGGTCCGCAGCCTGCTATCGGGTTTTTGCAAGAGGCCAAACGTTGGTGGGACCGCTGGCTCAAAGACATCGACACTGGCGTCGATAACGACCCGTCATATCGCGCCTGGCTGATGGATTCCGTTGCACCCAAAAAATGGTTGCCGGACCGGCCCGGGCGTTGGATCGCGGAAGCGCAATGGCCCTCACCCAACATTGCGGACATGGTGCTTCATTTGAACGACGAAGGTCGGCTGACTCAAACAGCCGCAGCAGTCTCAGCGATTGTTTCGTCGCCACAACATTGCGGGCAGCAGGGCGGGTCTTTTTTTCCCGCCCATTATTCTGACGAGTTCCCTGATGAACAAAGCGCCGATGATGCCCATTCTACATGTTTCGATGGAGATGTAGCGGATGATGTCATCGACCTTGTCGGTGCACCGCACGTGATGCTCACCGTTTCCAGCGATAGGCCTTCGGGTCAGATCGCGGTCCGGCTGTGCGACTTGCGCCCGGATGGCACGTCCGCGCTCGTCACCTATGGTGTATTCAATCTGACCCATCACGCCACGCATGCCGCACCTTCCTCTCTCGCTCCTGGAGAAGCGGTGAGCTTGGACTTCGCGCTTGATCAGATCGCATACAGATTGCCTGCCGGGCACAGATTGCGGGTTGCCATTTCCAGCGCATACTGGCCCTTCATCTGGCCGTCCCCGGACGCTGGCGTCATAAGTATTCACAAAGGGTCAATTTCACTGCCTGTGCGTGCTCTGGCGTCGGGTGACGAATGGTCTTTTGAAGAACCGGAGGCCGCACCACCATGGCCGCATGAAGTGTTGCGACCCGCAGCCTATGCCCACCGGATTGAGATGGATGAGACTTCAGGCATGGTCACAACGGTGATCGACTGCGATTCCGGCGAGAATCGCGATTCAGCCCATGGCTTGGTTTCCGGCAGTTGGACGAAGGAGCGCTGGAGCATTTACCCGGACGACCCTCTTTCTGCGAAAGCCACCGCGGAATGGGAGCAAACGGGCGGTCGCGAAGGCACCATGTGGCGCACGCATGTGAAGGCGCTTATGACCAGCGATGCCAATCAGTTTCACATTTCCGCACGACTGACGGCGTTTCACAATGGTCAGCGCATTCACGAACGGGTCTATGAAGACAGCATCGACAGAGCTTGATCGATCTGCATTTGCCAAATTCTGTTGGCTGAATTACTGCAATGGATGCGAGGCTCAACATGTCAGCACCTTTGAATTCGAACACCCGATTTGATGGTTTGGTGATATCCGATCCAGACGTCATGCATGGTGCGTGGGTTTTCTCTGGAACCCGGATTCCGGTCGAAACCCTGTTTCAGCATCTCGCCAGCGGCTATTCTTTGGAAAGCATCCACGAGCAGTTCCCGTCACTTTCGATTGAGACGATGCAGGCTGTCTTGAAGCTGCTGCCTCAAGAGGCAGACTTACACGCGGCGTGACAAAAGCGGTCCTGGACGAGAATCTGGCCGTGTTGCTTGCGCGGACGTTGAGCGATGACGAGCTTGTTGTCGAACCGATTCCGATTGGCTGGCGTGGTCTGACAAACGGTCGACTGATTAGCTGCATTGAAGCATCGCACTTTTCGGTGTTCGTCTCGGCAGATCGGAAACTTCCGCATGAACAGAACATTTCAGACAGCGGGATCGCCTTTGTTATCGTCTCGACCAATCATCTGCCGACGCTGGTGGGACAGGCAGATCAAATAAGGAAGCTCATCAAGAGTGCTGAAGCGGGGCGTTTTGCCGTTATGGAAAGAGACGGGACATGCTTCTTTGTCAGCGTCGAACAGGGAAAGCGCACGCAAAAGCCAATTCATTTGTAAGGCCAGTGGCCCGCACCGAGGGCGGAGACGGCTTCGCAAATGCGTTGGAAGCTTGCTTTGGCTCTTGAAGCGCTGTGACGGGCGCGCAGATAGCCATGCACCATGCCGTGTTCTACCATCGCTGCGGCTCGCCCGCCTGCATCCTTGATTTTCGTTGCATAGACCTCACCGTCACCGCAAAGCGGGTCACTTTGCGCGCAAAACACCACAGTTGGGGGCAGACCTGAAAAATCATCGTCTTCAAGCGGCACGCATCTGGGATCGGTCAGAAGACGTTCATCCCCGCCAATGCGCGTCTGCTTATAAAACTGCGTGTCGGTAGTGGTGAGCATCGGCGCCTCTGCATGGGTGATGAAGGTGCCCCAATCCAGCCGACCTGCGAGCCCCGGATAGATCAGAACCTGCCCGACCGGCTGTTTCGGCTGTTCCCGCATGAAGTGAGAAACGGCGGCAGCCAGATTTCCGCCCGCACTGTCTCCAACGACGATGAGCGGAACGCCCACATCGCTGAGCGCATTAAAAGCTCCGACCGCATCCTCAAAATCGGCGGGGAAAGTGTGCTCTGGTGCCAGACGATAATCGACGCTGGTGACCGGGCAGCCGGTGGCCAGGCACAATTCTGCACAGACATCGTCGTGGCTCTCCAAACCGCCGACAACAAAGCCGCCGCCATGCAAATAGATCACCCAGGCATCAGGTCGTTTGTCGCCCGGCATAATACCGACACCCTTGGGGCGATAATTGCGCGTCGCGACGGCGCGCTGAGGGTCAGTAAGATGTATGGCGCCATCTTCAACCTCAATACCACCGGGATATCCTGCGAAGAACTCCCGGCACATGCGGTAGTAGATCTCGCGCTGCTGTTGGATTGAAAAGGTGGCCGTCTCGGGTGGATACCAACGATTGGTTTGGTGAATGAATGCCCACATCTCCTCGTCGATCAGGTCGCGATATTTCGCCGGATAAAGTGCGGAGGGGTGGGACATCATGCGACCTGAGTGAGGGTTGTCTTGGTGCGCATGAAAGGCGAAGAGCGTGCGGCAAACAAGAGTTGTGATGCAGCCACAGCATTTCCGGAGACCGAAAACTGACGAGATCAGCCATCATAACGGGCGCGGGCATTGGTGGCTTGACCACCGCTTTGTGTCTCGCGCGTCGGGGGTGGGACGTCGTTGTTTTGGAGCAAGCGCAAAGTCTCGAACCGGTCGGTGCCGGTCTGCAAATCAGCCCCAATGGCGTGAAGGTCCTCGAAGCGCTCAACGTCATGGAAGCGCTTGAGGGGGCGTTGTTTGAGCCGCTAGCAATTGAAATGCGACTGGGATCGTCTGGACGGCGCTTTGTCGAATTGCCGCTTGGCAAGAGTGGGGTTGAGCGATGGGGTGTCCGCTACATTCATATCCACCGGGCGGATCTGGTAGATGGGCTTCTGGATGCGCTGGTTGATTGCAAATCCTGCGAGATCCGAACCGGCAACCGTCTTTTGGGATATGAGATCAAGGACGACGGCGTTGTCGTCACTCTGGCCGACGGCACCAGGCTCAAAGCTGATCTGCTGATTGGTGCTGACGGGTTGCGCTCAACTGTGCGCACGCAGATGCTGGGAGAAGAGACGCCGCGCTTTACCGGCAATGTCGCCTGGCGGGCATTGGCATCGCGAGACAGGCTTGGCGATCTCGCACCGCCACCCACCGCGTGCATATGGACCGGCAAGGGCAAGCACGCCGTTACAACCTATGTTCACGGCGGCGACACGGTCAACTTCATCGGCATATTCGAGCAGATCGACTGGCGCGAAGAGGGCTGGAGCCTGCCGGGCAGCCGCGAAGAGGCGAAGCTGAATTTTGGGGACATGAATGCGACCATCGCCAAAATCATCGAGACGGCTGACGGGTTCAATCGCTGGGCGCTGTTTGACCGCGCTCCGCTGCCGCGCTGGTCGGACGGACCGGTGGTACTGATCGGTGATGCCGCGCATCCCATGCTGCCGTCACTTGCTCAGGGCGCGGTGCAAGCTATCGAAGATGCCTATGCCTTGGCGGTGGAACTGGACAGATCGCAAAGCGCTGCCGAGGCAGGTCAGCGCCTCTATCAAAGGCGGATCAAACGCACCGCGCAAATCCAAAAACAGGCGGCAGGCAATGCGCGGATGTTTCATCGCCGCTCGTTCTATGCCCAGCTTTTGACCTACGGTCCGATGGCGCTGGCGAGTGCCGTGTCGCCGAGTTTCATTCAGAGCCGTTATGACTGGCTGTTTGGCGCGGAGCTTGAGGAAAGGTCGTAACCGTTGACACCTCAAGCATACTACCGCAACTAAATGCCTGACAATCATGAGGGGATTTGGGAGGACAACATCATGAAAATCAAAACTCTTGCAGCCGTTTTGGCGGCAACTGCCATAAGCGGCATCGCGATCAGTCCGGCATCTGCCGAATATCCAGAGAAGCCGGTCGAGTTTATCGTTCCGTGGCCTCCGGGTGATTTGGAAGATGTTCTGACCCGCATGATCGCGGAAGACTTCTTCGCGGAATATGGCGTGCCGACCGCCGTCGTGAACAAGCCGGGCGGAGGGGGAGGGCCCTTCCCGGGCGCGATCGACGTCGCCAAGGCTGATGCTGATGGATACACCATCGGGTCATTTGTAATTGGGGTGCCGGTTGTTGGCCATAAAATCGATATCGCCGAACTTACGCCTGCCAAATTCGATCCGCTCGGCATCTTCCTGACCTACCCATTCGTGATCGCCGCTTCGGGTGATGCGCCCTACAACACGCTCGCCGAGATGGCTGAACATGCCAAGACCAACGAATTGGCCCTCGGCCATTTTGGCGGTCCGCTCATTCCGACCAGGGTGACGCTGGCCTACGCAAAAACAGCCGGTTTCGAGTGGGGATCAGAGGCTGCCTTTGATGCGGTGGACTGCAACACGCTTGCCTCGGGCGATGCCGATGTCATCAATACGACGCTTCAGCTCATTCTGCCCTGTCTCGACGATGTGAAAGTTCTGGCCACCGTGACCGGCTCGCGCATTCCGCTGGTACCTGATGCCCCGACACTGGGCGAAGTGGATGAGCGGCTCAATATCGCCTTGTGGAACGGCCTGTTTGTGCGCAAGGAGACACCTCAGGACGTGCGGGACAAGATCATCGCTGTGGCCAAGAAGACCATGGCGAGCGAGCGCGCCCAAAAGCTGGCCAAGGACACTGGCGCCGAAGTCTATTGGCAGGACGCGGAAGCATCTGCCGCGCAGATCAAGGCTGATGAAGCTGCCTTGGGTCAGCTCGGTGAACTTCTGCAATAGGCAGTTTCCGCGTCGCCAGTACCAAAGCCCATCCTGGTCACTGTCGGGGTGGGCTTTGCACCGATCATGGCGATATGAGCGACCTTATGTTGGATCGGAACACATCTGAAACGAAAGCGGATGCTGGCCAGGCCGCCTTTGGGCTGGCTTTGCTCGTGATCGCTTTGGTGCTGCTCGCCTTTATTGGACAGGAAACGAAATGGGTTGAGCGCACTAAACTGTTTTCTCAGCCGACATTCTGGTCAGCTCTATCACTGGCGGGCATGGCCTTGTTTGGCCTTCTCCACTTTGCATCCCTTTCCAGAAAGTCATTTCAGGCTGGCGACCAGCGCGAGGTTGCCATCTGGCTGCGTTCGGCAGAGTTTGCCGTCTGGTTCATGGTCTACGTGTTTTCGGTGCCGCTGATCGGATTTTTGCCATGTACGCTAGTCTTCGTCGTATTGCTGCTGTGGCGCTGCGGCTATCGAGACCGGCGGAGCATGGGTTTGGGAGCGGTTTTCGCCGTAGCGGTGGTCGTGACCTTCAAGGGGTTTCTGTCCGTCAAAATCCCGGGGGCGACCTTGTATGAGTATTTGCCCGGGGCCGTTCGCAGCTTCTTCATCCTGAACTTTTAACGGCGTGACGGTCTTCCGGGTGCTCTGATGGATCTGTTGTTGGCCAGCCTTCAAATCCTGTGGCGGTGGGATGTTCTGTTGGCGCTTCTCGTCGGTTCAATCGGCGGGGTTATCATTGGCGCAATTCCCGGCGTTGGTCCTGCTGTGGCGATTGCGATCCTGCTCCCGGCCACTTTTTCGATGGACCCAATCGTTGGATTGACGGTCCTTTTGGGGATTTACGGATCGTCCATGTATGGTGGGGCAATTCCCGCCATTCTCGTCAACACGCCCGGCACGGCGGTCAACGCGCTGACCACCTATGAAGGCTATCCGATGACGCAGCGTGGTGAGGCGCGTCGTGCATTGAGCCTTGCCTATTCAGCGTCCTTTTTTGGCGGCGTTTTCTCGGTTGCCTGCCTCATTGCACTGTCGCCGCTGTTGGCCAAGATCGCGCCGATGTTTGGGTCGCGCGAGATTTTCCTGGCCGCGCTGCTCGGCATCATTCTGGTGGTGATCGCGCATCGAGGGCAAACGCTTATCGCCGCGGCATTGGCCTGTTTGGGTATCTTCATTAACACGATCGGCCTTGAGCCGATCAAATATACCAAGCGCTACACATTCGATCAGGCGTGGTTGGCGGGCGGCATTGATCTGATCGTTGTCGTGCTCGGGCTGTTTGCACTGGGACAAGCGTTCTTTCTGCTCGTTGGCAGGGACAAACCGGTGCGGTTGAAGGCGGTTTCTGGGTCTCTGTTTCAGGGTTTTCGAGAATTGTTCAAACACCCGCGCGTGGCAGCCATCTCCGGATCATTTGGCGTGGTCATGGGTATGATACCCGGTGTCGGCGAGTTCACTGCGCAGTTCATGGCCTATACGACGGCGCAAAAGACATCGAAGACACCTGAGCAATTTTCAAACGGATCGCCCGAAGGGCTGATCGCATCGGAGACTGCCAACAACGCAGTGCCGGCTGCCGCGATGATCCCGCTGCTCGCGCTTGGCATCCCAGGCGAGGCGCTGACTGCGATGATGCTTTCTGTCTTCTACGTCCACAATGTCGTCCCCGGTCCCGGCCTGTTTCAAAATCAGATGGACTTCGTGGTGGCGCTCTACATCGCGCTGCTGCTGCTGAATGTCATGGTGCTGCTGTTTCTGCTCGGATCGACCCGGCATCTGGTGCAACTGGTGCGCATTCCCAATCGCTATATGGGCGTGTGCATCCTCACCCTGTCTTTTGTGGGTGTGTACTCACTGCGCAACAGCATTGTGGATTGTGCCATTGCCGCCGTGTTCGGAATTTTGGGCTTTATTTTGAAGCGGCTGTCCCTGCCCATTGTGCCGATCATTCTGGGCATGGTGCTCGGGGGCATCATGGAGGCCAAGCTGCGCACCTCCATGAACCGGGTGAAGGATCCGCTTGACTTCATCGACCGGCCAATCGCCTTCATCCTTTTCTGCATCATTCTGTTTGTGCTGGCCTTGCATGCCTGGCGTCTTCGTAAAGAGCGGGACGCAGTGTCGTGACAGCATGTTCGGCGCTTGTGTTGACTTTGGCGGAGTCATTTCGCGCACCGTGTTCGAAACTCACGATGACAACGAGCGGGCGCTGGGGCTTGCGCCGGGTACGCTGAACTGGCGCGGGCCGTTCGATCCCGACGGCGATGCGCTTTGGCGGTCCATGCAGGCCGGTGAGATTTCCGAGCGCGACTACTGGTATCATCGGGCGCGGGAAACCGGTGCACTGGTTGGAGAAGAATGGACCGACCTGCCAAGCTTTCTGCAGCGCATTCGTGGCGCTGAACCCGACCGCATCATACGCCCGCAAGCGCGTGTTGCGATCGCTCGCGCATCTGAGGCCGGACGAAAACTGGCCATCCTGTCAAACGAACTGGATCTCTTCTATGGCCCGGATTTTCGTGAGCGGCTGCCATTGCTCCATGAGTTCGATGTGATCATCGATGCCACCTATACCGGCATCATGAAACCCGATTCTCGCGCCTACCAGATGGTCACGGACGCGCTTCAGCTGCCGCCCGACCAGTGCGTGTTCGTCGATGATCAGCGCCGAAATGTGGCTGGTGCACTCGACTTCGGCATGAAAGCGGTGCAGTTCGACGTGGCCCATCCGCGCAAGGGCTTCAATGCGGCGCTGGCCCTGCTTGGTTTGGCCGAGCTTTCCGGAGATGATCAATGACCGTCCATGACAGCAACTTTCTCAAGGAGAACAATGCCAAATTCATGTGGCATCCCATGGCGCATCCGGCGGAAATGCGGGCGCATCCGCCAAAGGTTGTCACCGGTGCAGAAGGTGTCACGCTGACCGATGTCGATGGGCATAAAACCATCGATGCCGTGGGCGGGTTGTGGAATGTCAATCTTGGCTATTCGGTCGAACCCATCAAAAAAGCCATTGCCGATCAGCTGGATGAGCTTGCCTATTATTCCGCCTTCAGAGGCACAACGACCGGGCCGGCTATCGAATTGTCTCACATGCTGGCGGAATGGTTCGCGCCGGACGGAATGGTGCGGTCATTCTTCACCTCGGGTGGATCGGACAGCGTTGAAACTGCGCTGCGATTGGCGCGGCAATATCACAAAATCCGGGGAGACCGGGACCGCACCAAATTTTTGAGCCTGAAGAAAGGCTATCACGGCACGCATTTTGGTGGGGCTTCGGTGAATGGCAATGCGAATTTCCGCAGAAATTACGAGCCACTGCTGCCGGGCTGCCATCATATTCCCTCGCCCTATCTCTACCGCAATCCATTCGGCGAAAGCGATCCTGCCCGATTGGCTCAGCTTTGCGCGCAAGCTTTGGAGGATGAAATCGCCTTTCAGGGGGCGGACACGATTGCCGCCTTCATCATGGAGCCGGTGCTGGGTGCCGGTGGCGTGATTCCACCGCATGAGACTTTCATGCCCCTGGTGCGGGACATTTGCGACAGGCATGGTATTTTGCTGATCGCTGACGAGGTGATCACAGCCTTTGGCCGCACCGGCGCCTGGACTGGGTCACGGCTCTGGGGTGTGCAACCCGATCTGATGGCCACTGCCAAAGCGATTACAAATGGCTATTTCCCCTTCGGCGCCGTGATGATTCACGAGAAGGTCGCCGAAGTGTTTGAAGCGGATGAGACGGCTTTCGGCGCAATCGGTCACGGCTACACATATTCGGCGCATCCGGTGGGCGCGGCGGCTGCGCTTGCTTGTTTGCCTCACATTACGCGACTCAATGTTGCGCAAAACTCCGCGTCACGTGGCGACGAATTGCTGCAGGGTGCAGGAGCGCTGAAAGAAAAGCACGAGTTGGTTGGTGATGTGCGCGGCAGAGGGCTGATGGTGGCACTTGAGCTGGTCAGCGATCGTTCCACCAAGGCTCCGGCTGCCAAGGACACCGTCGCCAAAGTCTTCGAAACCGCCTACGAGGCTGGTGTGATGGTCCGCATTTCCGGGCCGAATCTGATCCTCTCGCCGCCACTGGTCATCACCAGCGAGCATGTTCAAACCATACTGTCTGCCATTGATGCGGGACTCGCGGAGGCTTCCTGATTGTCCGCAACCGAGCAGCTCGCGCAGGCTGTGCCAGAACGAGCAACGGCGCATCATTGTCCACCCGACAGGCGCAAATACGTCCTAATCGTCGCGATATTGGCCAGTGCGATGGGCTTCATCGATGGTTCGGTTGTCGCGGTGGCGATTCCACAAATGCGCGCGTCACTCGATGCGAGTTTCACACAGGCTCAATGGATCGCCAATTCCTACATCTTGACGCTGGCCGCTCTGATCATGATCGGTGGAGCGGCAGGCGACAGATTTGGAATGCGCCGAACCTTTGGCTTCGGCGTTGCAGCCTTCACCGTCTTCTCCCTGTTTTGCGCGCTGGCATGGTCGGCAAACAGTCTGATCGGTTTTCGAGCCTTTCAGGGCGCTGGCGCCGCCATCATGATTCCCGGCTCAATGGCTTTGATCGCGCTCAACTTTCCCAAAGAGGAACGGGGCAGGGCGCTGGGGATCTGGGTGGCGGGTTCTTCGGTGACCACTGCGCTCGGCCCGTTGGTGGGTGGCGTTCTGCTGACCTATGGTGGTCCCGAAGCGTGGCGATGGATCTTCGCCTTCAACCTGCCGGTAGGACTGTTGGTCTTGGCTCTTCTGTTTCAAAAAGTGCCGCCGTCAAGACTGCGAGATCGCTCGCAGTCGATTGACTATGTCGGTGCCGTTCTCTTGGCCGCAACGCTTGCGACATTTGCAGTTGGGCTGTCTTATCTGGGCGAAACCGAAGAGATCAGATTCGGGTTGGCCCTTATCATGGTCGGCCTCGCCCTTTGTGTGGTGACGGTCTTGTGGGAACACAGAGTACAAGATCCCATGATCAATCCGGCTCTTTTCCGTTCGGCCGCCTTTTCTGGAGCCAATGCTCTCACCTTTCTGGTTTGGGCTGGTTTCAGCGCGATTATCTTTTTCTTGCCTATGGTGCTGATCGTAGCCTGGAACTTGCCGCCAACATATGCTGGCGGGCTGTTCTTGCCATTTTCGGCTCTGATCGCTGTCATTTCGCCGCTTGCCGGGCGCTTGGCAGACAGGTTTGGCGTGCGCATCCTGCTGACAATCGGCCCTGCGATTGTCGCTGTATCCTATCTTGTTTTGGCCTGGGCAGTTGCGGAGCAGAACTATTGGTATGGGGTTCTGTCGGCCATAATAGTAATGGGTGTCGGAATTGGGCTTTGCGCTTCCCCGGTCTCGGTCGCAGCCGTGTCGGCGGTGTCAGACGATGATGCAGGAACGGCCTCCGGTACCAACAACATGTTCGCCCGCATGTCGAACTTGTTTGCCATTGCTGGATTGGGGGCAGGCGTTGCTTATGCCTACGGGTTGATCGTGCGCGGCAGTTCCTTGCCAACGGAAATTCAGGCGCTGATGATCGAAGCCGGGTTTGGTGAAAGACTGACGGGCGCGCTCTATCAGGTTTCGACCGTCGAACTCCACGCCGTCGCCATGAACCACGCCATGATCGCGCTTTGTCTGGTGACCGCCGCATTGTCCGTTTTTGGTGGTCTGATTGGGTGGTTCACACAGCCGAGCCACCAAAGGCTGACATCATAGATGCAGGTAAGATGGATGCGGGCAGGATTCCTCAGTTCAAAGCAGCCAATGTCGCTTGGGTGCCGGAGCCGCGACCTCGCTCGAGCAATGCGTCGATGCGGTCGCGCTCGCGCTTGAAGGCGGCGAGTTGCGAGCCCTTTAAGGTGCGTCCCTGCGGAAGGCGGATCTTCATCGGGTTGACCTTGCGGCCATTCACGATGACTTCATAGTGCAGATGTGGCCCGGTGGAATAGCCGGTCGATCCCACCTGTCCGATGATCTGGCCTTGCGCGACCCGCGCGCCTGGATGAATGCCGCGGGCGAATCGGTGCATGTGGCTGTAAGATGTCTCATAACCATTGGCGTGGCGGATGATCACCTGGCGCCCATAGCCAGCATACCACTTTGCCTGAGTTACGACACCATTGCCGGCGGAGATAATTGGCGTCCCACGCGGCGCGGAAAAGTCCACGCCGGAATGCAACTTGTAGGTTCTTGAAATGGGATGGCGGCGCATGCCGAACCCGGAACGAAACTTTCCGTTGGGAACTGGCTGACGCAGAAGAAATTTCTTCGCGCTCTTTCCATTCTCGTCGTAATAGTCGACCGACCCATCATCATCAGCCCGGAAGCGGTAATAGTTGCGCTTCACACCCGCCAATGTCAGGCCGATATAGAGGATTTCGCTTTCTTCAGTTGCGCTTTCGGCGCCTTCCTCAAGGGAATAGAAGATCTCAAGATCGTCTTTGGCCCGTATCGTGCTTCTGAAATCGACATCGAAAGCCACAGTGCGAACGATTCTCTTCGCATGATCCTTGTTGAGGCCCTGCGACAAGGCGGCGCGATGGACGCCATCATAGACATTGGGAAGGTTTGTGCGCGCTACAGTTTGGATTTGCGAGTCGCGTCTGTTCTCATTGGCCTGCGTGGCGGGAATGCTCGCCGGCTCCGTTGCCCAAACGACGCGACCGTCATCATTGAGTGCGACGCTCGATAGGTGCGATCCGCCGCGATAGACGCCTATGCGTCGAGCGATTTTTTTATCTTGCGTCTTGTCATGCTCCCAGGCAATCCGAAGTCGCGTGCCGTCCGGCAGGGGACCCGTTCCGAGATTGCCACTCAACGCAGCGATCATCTCGCTGAGCGATGGTTCGTGGAGTTCCAGCCCTGTTAGAGCGAGGCCCAGGTTCTGCTGCGGTGGAACGACGATGACTTCTTCGCGAAAGTCCCGATCCGTTTCGGCAAAGGCGTCATCCAGCTTCAGGGTGGTCACGTTCTCCGCGACGATCTTGATATCCATCGTCGAGGGTGACGTTGGATCGGTGGTCTCAAGATCGAACCGGGTCGGGTCAAGATAGGGAAGAGCTGCGACTTCGACAGCGCCAACTTCCAGTTTAGGAAGGGCGGAACGGACAATCTCTTCGGCTTCCTGAGCGCTGATCCTTGTGGCGGCGTCGAAACTTGCCGTGCCCAGAGGGAACGGAACGCGTTTCATGAGGACATCTGATTCGATTTCGGCACTGTAAATTGAGTCGCTGGAAGCAACTGCGGCGTCTGCGCGCGATGATCTGAAGATCGCCAGGGCATCAAATGCAGGATAAGAAACCTTCTGAGCAGGCACAGCCGCCAGTGGCGCGGATGCGTAAGCGAATGGACGTTTGCGAATCACCGTCCCGTCGTCTGTGCGCGTAACGGTGGGCACCTGCATAATTCGCTGGTTGATTGGTTCCAACGCCACAATTGCAAGTGGCCGGTCGCCCTTCAACACAGCGCTGTTTTGACCGGATCCAAATTGGTAGTTGCCCGCCACGTTGGCCGGCAAGGTCATTTGCTGTCGTCCGTCCAATGCGGCGTAAAGAGCGCCACCCATAAGAGCAACCGACGTCAGGCCGGTCAGGACAGAGCCCACCATCCAACGGGCGCTAACCCGCCTTTTATCAGGCGCCCTGCGGCCTGACCCGCCGAGAAGCGGCTCCTGATCTCCAAGAGAATTTGCCAGTTCGGTCGGATCGCCCTGCGTTCCGTCTTGCGACAGGGCCATTCTAGACAGCGAGCCGTATGGGAGTTTCATCTCGGAAGCCGGAACCATTTGAAGCGAAAATCTCTTCCAAAATGCACAATCGCCGGGGATGCTTCAACCTTTGCAACGTGCCACGCTCTCCATCGTGAGCGCTTCTTGGCCAACGGTCAGTAAGGCTACAGCAGCGTCCATTTAGGGCTGGGAACGACACAAATGAGAGTGGACAAAAAAATTGCAAAAAAAATGGTTGCCCGTGTTGACGGGTGAAATCGTCCAATCTATATACCGCCCACTGACGACGCATTGCGCTTCAAGCGCGCGATTTGTGCTGTCATCGGTCACCCCGGAAAGGCGTCGCTTCGGCGAAAACCTACCTAGAACTGGTAAGCGGTTTGCTTTTGCATGTTGCGCCCGGTTCGACGATGCGTCTGCGGGCGCGTTGGTTCTTTGACAATTGAATATGAAGAAAGAGAAACGTGGGCGGCGGAGTGCTGCGGAACGGATTGGCCTTTTCCTTTGGTCAGTGCCGTTCGATACGAGACTTCGGCGGACACGTTTTTCGAGAATGTTACTAAATATACCGGATTGGCTTTTCGGCCAATTCAGGTGTGTCAAAAAATGTTCTCGTCAATTCATGGTCTCCTTTCCCGGAGATCATAATTTTTCTCTGTTTTTTCAAACAGGAAAAGCGTGACCCAGTCACTGCATTGAGTGCCACTTTGTGGTTCGCGGTGAACTGACAAAAGCCGGAACAAATCTCAGATCAAACCTGAGAGTTTGATCCTGGCTCAGAACGAACGCTGGCGGCAGGCTTAACACATGCAAGTCGAACGCCCCTTTCGGGGGGAGTGGCAGACGGGTGAGTAACACGTGGGAATCTACCTATCGGTGCGGAACAACACAGAGAAATTTGTGCTAATACCGCATACGTCCTTCGGGAGAAAGATTTATCGCCGATAGATGAGCCCGCGCTTGATTAGCTAGTTGGTGAGGTAATGGCTCACCAAGGCGACGATCAATAGCTGGTCTGAGAGGATGATCAGCCACACTGGGACTGAGACACGGCCCAGACTCCTACGGGAGGCAGCAGTGGGGAATATTGGACAATGGGCGCAAGCCTGATCCAGCCATGCCGCGTGAGTGATGAAGGCCCTAGGGTTGTAAAGCTCTTTCAACGGTGAAGATAATGACGGTAGCCGTAGAAGAAGCCCCGGCTAACTTCGTGCCAGCAGCCGCGGTAATACGAAGGGGGCTAGCGTTGTTCGGAATAACTGGGCGTAAAGCGCACGTAGGCGGATTGGAAAGTTAGAGGTGAAATCCCGGGGCTCAACCCCGGAACTGCCTTTAAAACTATCAGTCTAGAGTTCGAGAGAGGTGAGTGGAATTCCGAGTGTAGAGGTGAAATTCGTAGATATTCGGAGGAACACCAGTGGCGAAGGCGGCTCACTGGCTCGATACTGACGCTGAGGTGCGAAAGTGTGGGGAGCAAACAGGATTAGATACCCTGGTAGTCCACACCGTAAACGATGGAAGCCAGCCGTCAGGATGTATACATCTTGGTGGCGCAGCTAACGCATTAAGCTTCCCGCCTGGGGAGTACGGTCGCAAGATTAAAACTCAAAGGAATTGACGGGGGCC
>JAPPOQ010000027.1 GCA_028817895.1 Ahrensia sp. | reverse complement strand
AATCCTCGCGCGATGCCCAGCATCGCTCTGCGGTATTCTCCTTGCCAGATCGAAAGATCCATTCCATCAAACTGCTTCAATCGGGGCGAGACTTGCTCTTTGCGCCACAATTTGTTGCTGATAAAGAACGCCACGAATTGTCCTGACAGTCCGCGTCATGAGTATGGTCCCAACGCGCAACAACTGGCTTTATCTGATTGCCGTTTGCCTGCTGGCAAGCGGTATGCTGGTGCACGCCATTGGGTCCGCCTATGCGCAACGGCCGCGCCTGGCGCTTATTCGCGATGCCGAAATCGAGGCGCTCGTTGCCGACTATGCTGCGCCCCTGATGCGCGCTGCCAATCTGCGCCGCGGCTCTGTGGACTTTTACATCGTCAACGATCGCACCTTCAACGCGTTCGTAAGTGGTCGCGGCATGTTCCTGCATACGGGACTGCTTTTGACCGCAGAAACGCCGGAAGAAGTGATCGGCGTCATCGCTCACGAACTCGGACACATTGTCGGTGCACACCAAATTCGTCTGCGGCAGAGGCTGGAGACGGCCTCTCGCCTCGCTACGATAACAAGCCTTCTCGGCTTGGGTCTTGGTGCCGCAGCAAGCGCGGCCGGCGTGCGCAGTGGCGCGTCTGCCGGGTTTGGCGTGGCGGCAGGAGCGCAGGGCTTCGCGCTACGCGACGTGTTGCGATACCAGCGCGGTGAGGAAACGGCAGCGGACAGAACGGCGGCTGAGTTGCTTCACAAGACCAAGCAATCGGGCCGCGGCATGCTCAAAACGCTGCAACGCCTGGCCAGCAGCCTGTCGATCATAAGCGGTCGCGTGGACCCTTATACAATCAGCCATCCACTTCCCAATGCACGCATCGCAGCACTGGAAGATGTGCTGCGACGCAGCCCCTATTTTGACAGCAAGTCGAGCGCTGCGCTGCGTTTGCGCCATGACATGGTGCGCGCTAAGATCGCGGCTTATGTCGGCGGCAATGACTACGCACGTTCGCTGCTTTCCAGCAACGAACTGGCGCCTCCTGCCCGTGCCTATGGCCGGGCCATCACGACTTTTCTCTACGGTTCGCCCAAGCGCGCCCTTCCAATGATCGATGACTTGATACGGTCGCAAGCCAAAAACGCCTATGTGCACGAAATGAAGGGGGAAATCCTCTTGCGCTCCGGCAAACCTGCTGAGGCGGCAAAATCCTTTCGTCGTGCCATTGCGCTGGACCGCACCAAGGCCGGTTTCATCCGTGTGCAGCTTGGGCACGCTCTGGTGCAGACTGGGCGAAAGGGTGATTTGGACGAAGCAATCGTGGAATTGAACAAGGGGCTGGCAAGCGACCCCTCAGCGGTGGCCGGATATCAGTATCTCGCAATGGCTCACGGGCAGAAAGGCAATCAAGGGCTCGCACTGCTGGCTTCGGCAGAACTAGCCGTTCGCACCGGCCGAAAGAAAGAAGCCCGGCAATATGCAAGGCGAGCACAACAATCCTTCAAACGCGGCTCGCCCTCATGGTTGCGCGCCGAAGACATCGTGATAGCGCGGTGATCCACAAATCTGGAAGACAGTCCCCATGATCTCAATCATCACTCACCCCATACGTATTGGTGCAGCTGCGGCTGCCTTGCTCTTCGCATCAGCAACCTTGGCCCCGGTGGCACTCGCACTCGATGACTCAGAGAAAGCGCAGGTCGAACAGATCATCCGCGACTATCTGTTGGCCAATCCCGAACTGATGATCGAGGTTCAGCAGGCGCTCGAAGTCAAGCAACAAGCGGAGGCGCAGGAACAGGCTGCAAGGGCACTGACGGAAAACCGCGGAGCGATTTTCAACTCGCCCAATCAAGGTGTTATCGGCAATGCCAATGGCGACGTAACGGTTGTCGAATTCTTCGACTACAATTGCAGCTTCTGCCAGCGTGCCATGCAGGACATGAACGCTTTGCTCGATGGCGACGAGAACCTGCGCTTCGTTATGAAAGAACTGCCAATTCTCAGCACCGGTTCGGTTGAAGCGAGCCGCATCTCAACAGCGGTCTATCGGCTGTATCCGGATCGTTATGGTGAGTTCCATAACGGACTTCTGTCCCTGCAAGGCCTGAAGGATGGAGCCCGTGCGATCGAGGTTGCGGGCCTTATGGGTCTCGATATCGAAAAGCTGGAAGAAGAAGCGGGCAAGGACAACGTTGTCGATGCGTTTCGCGAGGCCAATGATCTGGCAACGGCGTTGGGCGTCAATGGCACCCCTTCCTATGTGATCGGCGATGAGGTCGTCTTCGGCGCGCTCGGCGAAGAGGTTCTGCGCGAAAAGATCGACAATATGCGCAATTGCGGAAAAACGCAGTGCAGTTGACACAAAACTGGTGGTTTGACCGCTTTTTGTGCGCTCAGTTTGCCGCTTAGCGCAAGATCGCTATACACTGAAACGATTGCGTGACGGCCCATCCGTCGCAAAGTGATTCTGTTTTCAGGGCCTGCGGCCCCACAAAAAAGGCAAAGCTAAATGCCGGCAAAAAAGTCTGCCATAGAAACAAGCCTCGTGCGCGAACTTGCTCAACTTCTCAATCAGGAAGACCTCACAGAGCTCGAAGTCGAGAAGGATGATCTGCGCATCCGCCTGACGCGCGGTGGCACGTCCCATGTCGCGCCCGTTGCAGCACCTGCCCCCGTCGTGGCGGCCGCTTCTCCTGCACCGGCGCCGACCGCAACCGCACCGGCGGCAGCCAGTGACGCGCCGACCAAAGCGGCTGCATCGGGCGTGCCGGTGACTTCGCCGATGGTTGGTACCGCCTATCATTCGCCATCACCGGGTGCCGACGCTTTCGTGTCTGTTGGGTCGAAAGTGAAGAAAGGGCAGACGATCATGATCGTTGAGGCCATGAAAACGATGAACCAGATTCCGGCCTCGCGAGATGGGATTGTCGCTTCTATCGATATCGAGGATGGTCAGCCGGTTGAATTTGGCCAGACGCTGATCACGCTGGAATAGGCCTCGGCGATGTTCAACAAGGTCCTCATCGCCAATCGCGGCGAAATCGCATTGCGCATCTTGCGCGCCTGCAAGGAGCTTGGAATCGAAACGGTGGCCGTGCACTCAACGGCTGATGCTGACGCGATGCATGTGCGTCTGGCCGATCAGAGCGTCTGCATCGGGCCGCCAGCGTCTCGTGACTCCTACCTCAATGTTCATGAAATCATCGCCGCCTGTGAGGTGACCGGCGCCGACGCAATCCATCCCGGCTACGGCTTCCTGTCAGAGAACGCCAAATTTGCGGAAATCTGCGAGGCCCACGGAATAAACTTCATCGGCCCCTCCGCAGAACATATCAGCGTGATGGGCGACAAAATCGTCGCAAAGCAGACGGCAGAACGGCTTGGCATTCCGGTCGTACCCGGTTCCGACGGAGCCATAACCGAAGACGCAGAAGCAAAGCGTGTCGCGGCGGATATTGGGTATCCAGTCATCATCAAGGCCGCTTCGGGCGGCGGCGGACGCGGCATGCGGGTCGTCAATTCCGAAGATGAAATGTCCACCGCCCTGCAAACCACGCGCAGCGAAGCGGGTGCCGCCTTTGGCGATGATGCTGTCTATGTCGAAAAGTATCTGGCCAAACCTCGTCACATCGAAGTCCAGATCATGGGCGACGGAAAGGGTGCGGGCGTTCATCTTGGTGAGCGTGACTGCTCCTTGCAACGCCGCCACCAGAAGGTGTTGGAAGAAGCCAATTCGCCCGCCCTCAACGCGGAACAGCGCGAAGAAATCGGTGCGATCTGTGCAAAGGCGGTGGCAGACCTTGGCTATTCCGGCGCCGGAACCGTGGAGTTTCTCTACGAGAACGGAGAGTTCTACTTCATCGAGATGAACACGCGTTTGCAGGTCGAGCATCCTGTTACCGAAATGATCACCCGCATCGATCTCGTCAACGAGCAGTTGCGCGTTGCATCGGGTGGGGGACTGTCCTTCAAACAGCAGGATGTGAAGTTTCAGGGCCACGCTATCGAATGCCGCATCAATGCGGAAAACGCCCGCACTTTCGTGCCATCTCCCGGAACGATTGTGCACTATCATCCGCCCGGCGGGTTGGGCGTGCGCGTCGATTCAGGTGTGTTCTCAGGCTACCGCGTGCCACCCTACTATGACAGCCTGATCGGCAAGCTCATCGTCGTTGGACGTAACCGGGTCGAGTGCCTCTCGCGTTTGCGCCGTTCATTGGATGAGTTTGTCGTCGAAGGCATCGAGACCACTCTGCCGCTCTTCCGCGACCTTGTGACCAATAAGGATGTGATCGACGGCAATTATGATATCCATTGGCTGGAAAAATATTTGAGCGACAAAGAGTAGCGCGCATGTCCGGGGTCGACGACCTCATGATGGAAATCACGCCCGAAGTGCTGCTGAAGGCTTATTCCTGCGGCATCTTTCCGATGGCTGAATCAGCGGATGACCCCGGGTTGTTCTGGGTGGAACCAAAGGTTCGTGGCATATTGCCGTTGGAGAAATTTCGTATCTCCCGCCGGCTGGCGCGTACGGTGCGCCAGGGCAAGTTTGAAATCCGCGTGGACACCGCTTTCGATCTGGTTGTGGCCAAATGCGCCGAACACACGCTAGATCGGGACAATACGTGGATTAGCGGTCGCATCGCAGCGCTCTATGGCGAGCTCTACAAGATGGGCCATGCACATAGCGTTGAAAGCTGGCGTGACGGTGAGCTGGTTGGCGGCCTCTATGGCGTGCGGCTGGGCGCTGCTTTCTTTGGAGAGAGCATGTTCACGCGTGTCAGTGACGCGTCCAAGGTCGCCCTTGTGCATCTGGTTGAACGGCTGCGCGTCGGCGGTTTTGAACTCCTTGATACGCAGTTTCTCACAGAGCACTTGGCTCGCTTCGGCGCTGTCGCACTCCCGAAAGACCAATACGAACACTTCCTCGCCTGCGCCGTTTCGAAATCTGCTGATTTCTTCGCACTGGATGCTCAAGACGAATGACCAAGGAATACGACATCTTTATTGTGGGCGGCGGCATCAATGGCTGCGGTATCGCACGCGATGCTGTGGGCCGAGGCTTCTCGGTTTGCCTCGCGGAAATGAACGACTTCGCATCCGGCACCTCGTCCTGGTCGTCAAAATTGATCCATGGCGGGTTTCGCTATCTGGAGCATTATGAATTTCGACTAGTGCGGGAGGCGCTTTCAGAGCGTGAGGTGCTTCTGGCAAGCGCTCCCCACATCATATGGCCGTTACGGTTTGTCCTGCCTCACCATAAGGCCATGCGTCCGGCATGGCTGCTGCGCCTGGGCCTTTTTCTTTATGACCATATAGGCGCTCGCAGGCTCCTGCCCGGCACAACGGCACTCAACTTGACGACACATCCGCTGGGGGAGCCGCTGAAAGACGACTACGTCAAGGGCTTTGAATATTCCGATTGCTGGGTGAACGATGCACGCTTGGTTGTCCTGAACGCACGCGACGCCGCTGATCGTGGCGCCGACCTGCGCAGCCGGACCAAGGTTGTGGCCGCGCGTCGCGAGGACGGGGCCTGGACCGTTGAGATGGAAGGTCGGGACGGCCAGCGGACCAGCGTTCGGGCCAAACTCATCGTCAACGCTGCAGGCCCGTGGGTCGACAAGCTATTGAACAACGCGATGGGCAAGAATGATGCCCACAATGTGCGCCTTGTGCAGGGCAGCCACATCATCGTGCCCAAGATCCATGATGGCAATCAGGCCTACATCTTCCAGCATTCGGACGGACGGGTGATCTTTGCCCTGCCCTATGAGACCGACTTCACACTGATTGGCACAACTGATCGCGACTATGAGGGTGATCCGGGAGATGCGGCCATCTCGCCGGAAGAAATCAGCTATCTTTGCGAGGTCGCCAGTTCCTATTTTCGCAAGCCCGTCGCCGAGGACGACATCGTCTGGACCTATTCCGGAGTCCGCCCGCTCTATGATGACGGTGCAACCGAAGCGCAGGAAGCGACACGCGACTATGTTTTGAAACGTGATGGCGACCCGGCACTTATCAACATCTTTGGCGGCAAGATCACCACCTATCGCCGTTTGGCTGAATCGATGATGTCTGAAATCGAAGCCGTGCTTGGCAAGCGCGGTGGGCCCTGGACCGCCAATTCGACATTGCCCGGCGGCGACTTTGCGGTTAGCGATTTCGCTGATCAGGTTGCGGCTCTTCTCGAAAACTATCCCTTTCTCGATGAGCAATCCGCGCATCGGTTGATGCGCCTTTATGGGACAAAAGCACGGGATATTCTGGGCGATGCACGCCAAACGGAGGATTTGGGAACCCATTTCGGTGCTTCACTCACGCAAGCGGAAGTGCGCTATCTGATTGAGCGGGAATTGGCACGAAGCGCCGACGACATATTGTGGCGTCGAACAAAGCAGGGTCTGTTATTCTCAAAGCCAGAAAGAGCGGCGCTCCAATCCTTCGTGGAAAGCCGACTCGCGTCGGGACAGGCTGACTCTACTTGATTGCAAGTTTGACGGAAGCACCGAGAGTATCCGACAGACCGCTAATGCGCCTCAACAAGCGTTCGCCTTCAAAATCTGCCAACTGCTTGGGGACGCGCAGGCTGAACCCTTCTTCTTCAGCCTCAAAAGAAAGCTGTGGCAAGATACCGGGCATGGCAGCAGACATCAGATAGCCAACCCGAAACAATGCGCCGAGCAGCTTGGCGCGTTTGGCAATGCGTTCGCACGCTATGCCGCGAATGGCAGGGCTCAATTCATCATTGACCAGGCCTTCGTGCCGATAGTAATTCGCCAGCGCCATATAGGCCCGACCTGCATGGCTGACGCCGACAAAATTGGCGTGGGAGATGATGTTGAGCGCCTGACTGCCGCGATAATCGGGGTGCGAACGCCACGTTATGTCAGCCGTCAGGCAGGCGGCTTTGCGAAAGCGCGTTTCTTCCGCCGTTTCGTCAACGCCAAATGCCCGAAACGCCTGACGGGTCCAGCGGATCATCTCTCTTGCATGCTTTGGCGAACGGGCCCGCAGAAGCGCCATCTCTTCCGCTGCGGTCAGGAGCGGATCGGCCTCCTTTACCTTCTCTGGCAGCAGGCTGTAGAGATAGCCCTCTCTCACGCCGAGTGCTGAAAAGACGATGCGGTCGGGCTTCATGACTTTCATGATTTCAATCAGCAGCGCGGCGCCGTAGGGCAACAAAGAACGTCGATTGGTCGAAACATGTTCGATCCCGCGTACAGCCGCACCGTGGTCGCGCGTCAAGCGCTTGCACAGCCTGGTCGCCTCCTCCACCGAAATCGCATAATCATGCATAACGCTGAGCGGGTATCCGCTGCGTGCCATGTGCAGGCGCCCGAGTGCACGCCATGTGCCACCGACGGCGTAAAAAGTTTGGCCCTGGGCCGAACGCAACACGTCGTTGTCCTTCAGGGAACGCTTGATGATTGCTTTGGCGTCGCGAAAGGAACCGCTGCTTTCGTCTTGAAGGCGCAATCCGCCCAGCGGAAGAGTTGTGCCTTCTCCGGTTGGGGTGCCGTCAATGGCTGAAAACTCGACGCTGCCGCCGCCCATATCGCCTGAAACGCCGACCGGGTTTACGAAACCGCATGTGATGCCAAGAGCGGCAAACTTCGCCTCTTCCCTGCCGGTCAACACGTGGATCTTGCTGCCGAGAACTTTGCGCGCGCGTTTTACGAAATCCGACCCGTTTACGGCCTCGCGCGCGGCAGCTGTGGCAAGCGTGTAGATGTCGCGGGCGCCAGCCTGTTGAGACAGCACCCGGAAACGGCGCAGCGCATCCAGCGCGCGCTCCACACCTCCTTCGTCCAGACGACCCGTCGAGGCGATATGCGCGCCAAGTCCGCACAGTATTTTTTCGTTGAAAAGCGGTGTTGGAGATCGCGACAGCCCCTCATAGACAACCATACGCACGGAGTTGGAACCGATATCAATGATTGAAACAGGATGCAGCTTGCGCAGACGTCCCTGGGCGCGCAGGACCGATTTCAGTGTCCGTGCCATCAGGCGCGCGCCTGATCGCTTTTGGTACCGGTCTCAACAGCGCGGTCGCCTCTCATCTCAGGTTGCATGATTTCGTTGGGCGCATCTTTTTTCAACGATTTGCCACGGCCAGAAAGGCTAGGATTGGTCATGAAATAGTCCTGCGCACTGAAGGCATTCTCGCCCGCCTGAGGGGTGATGCGGCGCGCCTGACCATCCGGCAGTATTTCCCAGCTCTGGGCGTTGTCCATGAGGTTTCCAAGCATGATCTGATCAACCACCTGCTGGTGAACCGTCGGGTTTTCGAGCGGCACCAGCACCTCAACCCGTCTGTCGAGATTGCGTGGCATAAGATCAGCTGACCCGGCATAAACGAGCGCCTTTTTCGAGGGCAACCCATGACCATTGCCGAAACAGAAGATGCGACCATGCTCAAGAAAGCGACCGATAACCGATTTGACCCTGATGTTTTCGGACAATCCGGGCACGCCGGGTCGCAGACAACAAATCCCGCGCACGACGAGGTCAATCTGCACCCCATCGCAGCTTGCATCATAAAGCAGATCGATCATGGCCGGATCGACAAGCGAATTCATCTTCATCCAGATGCGGGCTGGTCGTCCCGCCTTGGCATGCTCCCGCTCGGCATCGATCAGTCTGCAAAGGCTTTTGCGCAGGATCTTCGGCGAAACCAACAGCTTTTCGAGATCCTGCGGTTCCGCATAGCCGGTGATGAAGTTGAAGACCCGCGCAACGTCCATGGCGATGACCGGATCGTCGGTGAAAAACGACAGATCGGTGTAGATGCGAGCATTGGTCGGGTGATAATTGCCAGTCCCGATATGGCAGAAGTTGACGAGCTTGCCTTGTTCGCGGCGCACAACAAGTGAGAGTTTAGCGTGCGTTTTCAGTTCGATAAAGCCGTACACGACTTGCACGCCTGCCCGTTCAAGATCTCGCGCCCACCGAATATTGGCCGCTTCATCGAAACGTGCCTTCAACTCCACCAGGGCCGTGACCGACTTGCCGTTCTCGGCAGCCTCGATAAGCGCTTGAACGATGGGGCTGTCATTGGAGGTGCGATACAGGGTCTGCTTGATGGCGACAACATCGGGATCATTTGCAGCCTGACGGATGAAACGCACCACCACGTCAAAGCTCTCATAAGGATGATGAACGACCAGATCTTTCTGTCTCACCGCGGCAAAACAGTCGCCATTATGCTCTCGAATACGCTCCGGGAAACGCGGATTGTATGGCGTGTAGAGGAGCTCCTTACTGCCGACCGACACTATTTCTTTCAGGTCATTCAACGCCAGCTTGCCGTCAAGCACGATTATGCCGGCTTCATCGACATGCAGTTCCTTGGTCACGAAGGCGCGCAGCCGCTCCGGAGTGTCGGCTGAAAACTCAAGACGGATAACGTGCCCGCGACGGCGTTGCTTCAGGGCCGTTTCAAACAGCCGCACGAGGTCTTCCGCCTCTTCCTGAACCTCGATGTCGGAGTCTCGCACCAGCCGGAACATGCCGCTGCTGCGGGTCTGATAGCCCGGAAAAAGCCGTCCGGTGAAAAGAGCGATAATCGCCTCGATCGAGATGAAGCGATTGGGCGCCGGTGCGACCTCGCTGTCTTCGGACCGCTCCGGCGGCAGCGCGACGTAACGCTTCAATGCATCAGGCAGACGAATGAGCGCCGTCATGGCATGACCATCGGCCTTGCGGGCAAGCTCCAGCACCATTGTCAGTCCCAGATTGGGCACGAACGGAAAGGGGTGAGCAGGGTCGATGGAAAGCGGCGTCAAAACCGGGAAAATATCGTTCAGGAAATGGTTCTCAACCCAATCTCGCTCGGATTGCGTCAGACCTTCACCGGCCAGAATGTGGATGTCTTGCTCTGCCAGCGCTTCCGCAAGTGTTTCAAAAACGCGCAACTGATGTCTTTGCAAAGACTCAATTTCACGCAAAGCGACGGAAAGCTGTTCTTCCGGCGTCTGGCCATTGTCGGAAACCGTAGCCACCTCTTCACGCACCTGGCCCGTCAGTCCGGCAATGCGGACCATGAGAAACTCATTGAGGTTGTCGGCGGAAATTGAAAGAAAGCGCAGTCGCTCCAGCAGAGGATGCGATTCATTTTCAGCTTCCATGAGAACGCGACGATTAAACTGGAGCCAGGAATACTCCCGGTTCACAAATCTGGCGGGCAGTTCGCCGATATTGTCAGGAAAATCGCTCATGAGCGATGTTCAATCACAGCGCATTGCTTGTCTCAACAGGTGGCAGTGGATGGCACTCGATCTGCGTTAACGCGCACAGCCAATCGTGCAGCATCAATCGTTCCCATTTTGAAGCCGTTCGAGCACTTGAGATGCCAGCGGAACGGTGACTGAGCGTTTGTCGGCCAGTGATATTTCATCGAGCGCCGCGACAAGGTCTTGTGCGGCCGCCAGGGACCGTTCCATGCGCACCATCAGATAGTTGATGACAGCTGGTTCAACCGCCAACTGCCGGTCGGCGAACAGCTTCATCATCACTCCCCGCAGCAACGCATCGTCGGGTTCGCCCATCTCCAGCAGCGTCGCCAGCTTCATCCGTGAGTGAAGGTCTGGCAGGGTGATACCCCAGTCACCCGGCCAGCGACGGCTCGTCAAAAGGAGATGGATCTTCGCTGAAGTCACAGCATTGATGAGATGAAACAGGGCTATTTCACTAAAACCTCCTCTGGCAACGTCTTCCACCACCACCGGTCTGTCGGGCTCAGTGGAAGCCGCATGGGTGGATCGTAAGCTGGCGATGGTTGCATCGGCACGTGACGCCCAAATCTGCGCCAGATGGCTTTTGCCGCACCCCACCGGCCCCGCCAAAATCGCCACAGGTCCCGGCCAGTTCGGCCAGTCATCCAGAAATTCGACCGCCTTGCGATTGGCGTCGCTGACGACCAGACTGTCGCGCAAATATGCAGCTTCCAAAGGCAAATGCAAAGGCAATTGTCGCGTGGAACTATTGGTTCGCGGCATGACCGGACGCCCCATCAACCTTTGGCATCATCACCATGCCCCTGCTCGCCCAGATACAGTTCGCTTGACTGATAGGTTGCGAGCGCGAACCGCACCAGCACGCCAATGGCGGCGGCGACCGGCACCGCAATCAGCAGACCGGTGAAACCAAGCAGCACTCCGAATGCCGACAGCGAAAACATCAGCCAGACCGGGTGCAACCCGACACTGCCGCCGACCAGTTTCGGCTGCAGCACGTTGCCTTCGATGAACTGGCCGAAAGCGAAGACACCCGCCACAGCCATGACCCACCAGAAATCGGGCCAGAATTGAACGAGCGCGACCCCGACCGAAAGAACCAGGCCGATGATAGAGCCGACAAAGGGGATGAAACTCACCAGCCCAGCAAACATGCCTATCAACAGTCCGAAATTGAGGCCAAGCATCGTCAGGCCAATGGCGTAGAATGCCCCCAAAATCAGACAGACCGACCCCTGCCCGCGCACAAAGCCCGCTATTGCAGCATCAATGTCGCCGACAATGGTGCGGAGCGTTGTCTTGTGATCGCGAGGCAGAAGATGGTCCACCCGTTCGACCATATTGTCCCAATCCAGAAGCAGGTAGAAGGCGACAATTGGGGTGATGACGAACAGGGACACGACGTCAAGAAGCGCTTTGCCCGATTGCCAGATGGAACCGAGCAAAGAACTCGCCCAGCCAGCACCCTGTTGCAACAAACCGTTGAGATTTTCGCGAATGTTCAGTTCGCTTTCGCCGATGATGCGCTGAAGCCATTCGCTATCGGCGTCAGCCAGCTTTGATTGCAGCGTCGTGAAATAGCCCGGCATACGCTCTATCAGCCCCGCAAGCTGATTGGAAAGGATCGGGACCAGAATGATCAGCACCAAAGTCAGCAAAACGATGAAGCCGAGCAGAATGATCACGGTGGCCCAAAGGCGACTGGCTCCCCAGCGCTCCAGCCGGTCGGCCACCGGATCCAGGAGATACGCCAATGCCATCCCGGCTATGAAAGGCAGCAGGATCGAACGAAAGACATACAGAAAAACAACGAAGAACGCCAAGGTGATCAACCAGAACCAGACTTGCCGTCGCAATGTTGGCGGCAACAGAGGCGGCGGGACCGTCTGGGTTGATTCTCCGCTCATGCCGCTGGCCTCCGGGTCACCTGTTTTTCCCCAACCGGTTCGGATGCTGACAGATCACGCATGCCCTGCACCGTATAGGCAATGGCGGAAGCAGCCGTCAGCGCAGCGGTCGTGTAAACCAGAATGGTGGTCGCAATCGGCATTTCAAGTCCAAATGCCAGCAATCCCATAACGAACGCCGCCAGAACGATCTGGGCAAATGTGTTGGCCTTTGACACCATCAGGGGCCTGATCTCGACCGCCCGGCCCAGAATAAAGGCCAGCAGGAAGCCCGCAATGATCAAAACGTCGCGCGACAAAACCAGTATTGCAAGCCAGAGGGGTATTTCGTCGAGCCAGGCTAGGAGCACGAATACCGATACAAGCATCAGCTTATCCGCAACCGGATCAAGCGCTGTGCCCAGTTCAGTTTGCTGATCAAGCATTCGGGCGACGGTGCCATCCACCGCGTCGGACAATCCGGCCAGCAAGAAAGCGACAAATGCAAACACCGTCGCACCACTTAACAGCGCCCAGATGATGACAGGCACCAGCAGGATGCGCAGCATCGTGATGAGGTTGGCAATGGTCACGCAGCACTCAAAAGAGACCTATTCCGCAGATCATTGAAAATGCCGACTTGTTGAGAACGACGCAAGCGCTTGTTTCAGCGATCAGGCCCGGCAATCCAGATGGGAACAGCGACACACAAAGGTGAGTGGTATGTGATTGACATATCGGGAACGCTTTCCGACGCTGAGGCCAACCAACAGCAGGAGATGCGTCGATGAGTTTGCGCCTTTTCCAGATCGCCGGGTTTGTCGTTGCTGCGATGATGACCGCAGCCGCATGGGCACAAGGCACGGATCGCCATGTCGGCATCTACTATCCAGAGCCGCAAACGAGCGAACTTTACTTCTCCCCCTATCCGCTCCTCCAGGGAGCCAGCAAACGCAGCCGCGTCGGCTTCACAGTTGGGCTGAACGCAATTCAGATGAAGCGAGGCTATGCTCCGACCTACCACCTGTTTGCCAAGGGCGCAGAATCGCAGAAGCTGATCATCGTCGCCACGGGTGATGGTCACTACGACACTCTTTTTCGCATGCGCGGTCTGCTCGCTGCTCTGACAGCTGAAGCACGGCTTTCCCCGATGTTTCGCCAGCTTGAAAATCCCGAGGAGGTCAATTTCTTCGACTTGATAAAGATGACCGGCTTTACGCAGATCACCGTATCTGACGGAAAAACCTTCGCCCATCGGGTCGATTTGAGCTGACGCGAAAGCTGTCGAAAACGAAAAAGCGGCTGTGCTTTCGCCGGGCTTGCGGCCTATAGGACGCCATGGCCGAGCGTGACGACAAGCCCCTGACCTATGCTCAGTCCGGTGTCGATATCGATGCTGGAAACGCGCTGGTTTCAGCAATAAAGCCGTTGATTGCACGCACCCTTCGACCAGGAGCGGATGGCTCGATAGGCGGCTTCGGCGGCACATTCGATATGGGCGCGCTGAGCTATTGTGATCCGCTGCTTGTGGCCGCAAATGATGGTGTGGGAACCAAGCTCAAGATCGCAATCGAAGCAGGACGCCACGAGACAATCGGCATCGACCTGGTCGCCATGTGCGTTAACGATCTTGTCGTGCAAGGCGCTGAGCCTCTGTTTTTTCTCGACTATTTTTCAACGGGCAAGCTTGAAGTCGGTACCGCCGAAGACGTGATTTCGGGAATTGCGCAAGGGTGCAAGATCGCCGGATGCGCACTGATCGGTGGCGAGACGGCGGAAATGCCGGGGATGTACGCACCGGGAGACTATGATCTGGCGGGGTTCAGCGTTGGAGCGGTCGAGCGCGACGGGCTTTTGCCGAAGCAGGTTTCCGCTGGCGACCGTGTTCTGGGTCTCGCGTCAAATGGCCTGCATTCCAACGGGTTCTCTCTGGTGCGCAAAATCGTTGCCCGGTCTGGCCTTGGTCTTTCCGATCCCTGCCCCTTTGGCGACACGGCAAACACGCTAGGGGAAGCCCTGTTGGCACCCACCCGTATCTATGTTCAAGCACTGCTTGCGACGCTGAAGGATCACAACGGCATCCATGCGCTCGCCCACATCACGGGAGGCGGATTGCTGGAGAATATTCCACGCGTTCTGCCAACAGGCCTCGGCGCAGCAATTGAATTGTCCAGTTGGGAGAAGCCCGCAGTGTTCGACTGGCTAATAGAGCAAGGCAACATTGCCACCAGCGAGATGCTGCGCACCTTCAATTGCGGGATTGGAATGGCTCTGATCGTGGAGCGGTCTCAAGCGGAAGCGATTTGCAACGCGTTGACCAAGTTGGGTGAAAGGGTTTTCCCAATCGGCGAGATCGTTGAGGACCGTGAAGGCGTTTCAATCACGGGTGAGTGGGGTGACGCGCCGTGACGAAACTGAAGACTGCCGTTTTGATTTCAGGCCGCGGAACGAATATGGGCGCACTCGCTAGGGCTGCCATTGATCCTGACTATCCCGCCGAACTTGTGATGGTCATTTCCAACAGGCCAAACGTCCCCGGCCTCGATTTGGCGCAAGAGCATGACATTCCAATCCGCGTGATCGACCACAAGGACTTTGAAACGCGTGAGGAGCATGAAGCGGAGATTGCCAAGACATTGAGGGAATGCGAGGCAGAGATGGTCTGCCTCGGCGGCTATATGCGCATATTGACCGAAAGCTTCATCAATGAATGGCGCGGGCGCATCATCAACATCCATCCAAGCCTGCTTCCGTCATTTCGAGGTGTCGACACGCATGAACGTGTTTTGGAACGTGGATGCCGCATTCACGGCTGCACGGTTCATTTCGTAACTGCGGAACTGGATTCAGGACCGATCATCGCTCAGGCCGCTGTACAGGTGATCCCCGGCGAGGATGCGCAGGCTCTCGGAGACCGGGTGCTGGATGCGGAGCACCGTCTTTATCCCAACGCTTTGCGGCTCATCGCCGAGCGCCGCATTCGCTGGGCCGGGAGCGCAGAGGTTGCCGATATGGACGTCACAGCTGACGACGTCGCTTATTTCCCCAAGCAAACGGACCGCTGATCGCTGCGCGCCGATCAGGGCGCGAAATGCCCAGCATTGGCCTCGATCACGCTGCCCACGCGAAACAGATCGCTTTCCTCAAATGGCTTGCCGATCAGTTGCAACCCAAGCGGCAAACCTTCCACCGACAGGCCAGCCGGCACTGCGATGCCGGGCAGTCCGGCCATATTGACCGTGACGGTGAACACATCATTGAGATACATCTTCACCGGATCGGCTGCCATTTCCTTGTCGCCAATTGGAAAGGCCGCCGAAGGAGTAGCGGGCGTCAAAATGCAGTCTACACCGTCTGCATAGGCCATCTCAAAGTCGTGCTTGATCAGCGTGCGAACCTTTTGTGCCTTTGTATAGTAAGCATCATAAAACCCGGCGCTCAGCACATAGGTGCCGATCAAAATGCGCCGCTGCACCTCGTCTCCAAAACCGGCGGCGCGGGTCTTTTCATACATGTCAGTGATATCGCTGCCATCAACCCGCAAGCCGTATCGCACACCATCATAGCGGGCGAGGTTGGAGGACGCCTCGGCGGGCGCAACGATGTAATAGGCCGGAAGCGCATATTTCGTGTGCGGCAAGGAGATATCGACGATATTGGCTCCGGCATCCTTCAGCCATGCGATACCCTGAGACCACAGACCGTCAATCTCCTCCGCCATACCGTCAATGCGATATTCGCGAGGAATGCCGATGGTCATGCCTTTGATGCTGTCGCCGATGGTCGCCGTATAGTCCGGCACTGGGCGGTCCACGCAGGTTGTGTCCTTCGCGTCGGGCGATGCCATCACGTTGAGCATCAAGGCCGCATCTTCCACGGTACGAGCGATTGGACCGGCTTGATCAAGCGACGAAGCAAAAGCCACCATACCCCAGCGGGAACAGCGGCCATAGGTTGGTTTGACCCCCACTGTGCCGGTAAAGGCCGCGGGTTGTCTGATCGATCCGCCAGTGTCTGAGGCAGTCGCAGCGACGCAAAGCCGGGCGGCCACAGCAGCAGCCGACCCGCCCGACGATCCGCCGGGCACCAATGGCGTGTCGTCTTTGGGAGGGGACTCGATGGTCCCAACATCCCCGCCTTCACTGCGAACCGCGACATTCATCAAATCGCGCTGCCAAGGGTTCACGACCGGGCCGTAATGAGACGTCTCGTTGGACGAACCCATTGCGAACTCGTCCATGTTGAGTTTGCCGAGCATCACTGCCCCAGCGTCCCACAGATTTTGGGTTACGGTGGACTCATAAGGCGGTTTGAATCCGTCGAGGATGTGCGAGCACGCCTGTGTGTGTGTACCCTTCGTGGCGTAAAGGTCTTTGACACCCAGCGGGATGCCCTCAAGTGGTCCGGCGGTCCCTTCTGCAATACGCTTGTCTGACGCAACGGCGCCTTCCCGCGCGATATCCTCGGTGACCGAGATGTAGGCGTTGAGAGCACCATTGCGTTCGCTGATGGCGGCGAGATACGCGTCGGTGAGTTCGCTGGCAGAGACATCCTTGTCGGCCAGCCTTTTGCGCGCCTGGGCAAGGGTGAGATCGGTCAGATCGGTCATGTTTGCTCTTGTCTTGCTTGTCGGGGTGCGTAGCGGCGTTGTGTTTTGATCGAAATTTACTCGACCACCTTCGGCACCATGAAGAAATGCTCATCCTTGGCGGGCGCATTGGCCGTCACATCGTCGGCAATTTCGCCATCATTTACGGTATCGGCGCGCTTCTTCATGTCGAAGTCCACCACCGATGTCATGGGTTCAACCCCGTCCACATCCACTTCGTCCAATTGTTCAACAAAGCCCAAAATGGTGTTTAACTCGTCGCGCAGTTCTTCGGCCCGATTGTCGGTGATAGCGATGCGCGCCAGCTTTGCAACGCGCTTGACGGTGGATTGATCGACGGACATGGGCCCTCATCTGCCTCAGCGGAACTGCAAGATCAGCATGGTTGTTGCCGCTATAGCCAAGCGTGAAGCGGGCTGCAACGCATGACCAGGAAAGCTTGGCGCAAACCGCGGCGTCTCAAAAATCCATGCTCGTATTGGGATCCATCACCTTAACCGTCTCGGCACCGTCCATCGCTTCCAGAAACAGGTCCGCAGTCTGGTCGATGATCGGAAATGTCCCGAAATGGCAGGGAATGATCGTTTCAAAGTTGAAGTAGCGCTTGCAGGCAAGTGCAGCCACAGCACCGCCCATGGTGAAACGATCACCAATCGGCACGATGCCGATCTGCGGATTGTGAAGCTCTTCGATCAGCGCCATGTCGCCGAAAATGTCCGTATCACCCATGTGGTAGAGCGTCGGGCCATCTTCAAAATGAAACACCAGTCCGTTCGGCAACCCCAGATCATGCGAAACACCATCTTCGTCCTGGCTCGCACTTGAATGAAAAGCCTGCACCCAGGTCATCGAAAAACCCTTGTGGTGGACCGTCCCGCCAGTATTGCCGGGATCGACGTTTTCCACGCCCTTCTTTGAAAGCCAGGTTGCCAGATCGGCGTTTGCGATCACCGTTGCACCGGTTGCTTTCGCAATATCGATTGTATCACCAACATGATCGGCATGTCCGTGGGTGAGCGCAATATGTGTCAATCCCTCAAGCGCTGACGAACGGCTTTCCTCGTCAAAGACCGGATTGCCGGTCAGAAACGGGTCGATAAGGATGCGCGCTTTGTCGGTTTGAATGTAAAAGGCCGAATGGCCCAGAAATGTCAGCTTCATCTTGTGCCCCGCAATCTGTAAGAGCGCCTCATGGCGTTGTCTGCTCTCACTGTGGAAGAGTTTGTTGGCCGATTGCAAGGCGAAGGGCGCCTGCTTGGTCTTGATCCGGGCACGAAAACGATTGGCCTTGCGATATCCGATTCGTCATGGGCCATCGCCTCTCCCGTGCGAACTCTAATGCGCACCAAATTCACCCAAGACGCACAAGAGTTGCTCGGTTATGCAAGGACAGAAGACGTGAAGGGGCTGATCATCGGGTTGCCGCTCAACATGGATGGCTCAGAGGGGCCTCGAGCACAATCCACCCGCGCATTTGTGCGCAACCTGTTCGCGCTGAGCGACCTGCCAGTGCTATTGCAAGATGAGAGACTGTCTACATTCGAGGCAGATCAGGCCATGCGTGGGGCAAATATGAGCCGGGCAAAAAGGGCTGCGAAAATTGACGCGCTGGCAGCAGGCGTCATTTTACAGTCGGCACTGGACCGGCTTCGGGCAGTGCGCGACGGTTGAACCGGGCCTTGATCCAGGGAATGAGGGTCTTGCGACGCCTGAACGCGATGAATGCCAGAACCAGCAGCGTATCGACGATGATGGCGCGCAACAGAAGCGGCGGCAGCGCCTCCGGTTCCATGCCCAAAATGTTTCCGTAAATTTCAAAGACCTGATCGTGGATCTCGCGCGACAGGATCAAATAGCCGAAATTGATGTCGTTGACAGAAAGGCCATACCAAAGCCCAAGCAGCGCCAGTGGTCCGATCCACAATATGAGAAATAGCCGCATCTGGAGGGCGCCGGGTTTCAATCTGGATCACCATCCTGCCTGCACCACCTGTGTGCGACAACGCTAACTCTTCTTTAAGGTTAACGGGCGCGCTCGATGCGCAGCCTCTTAGAGCAAGTCTCGCCCCGATTGAGTCGTTTGAGCGCAGTGAATTTGTGACATGACAAGGCGCGTGCGACGCCGTGGTGCGGGCACCAGTGGTGCGGGCACCACAAGGCGCTTTGCGGATATGGGCGCAACCCAGTCAGGGGGCAAAGAAACAAGTTCAAACGATTGCAAATTACTTTTCATTGCTTTGCATACGATTTGCTTGGGTGTCTTTTGTCGCTCTGGCGGCGTCGAAATCCTCGCGCGATGCTCAGCATCGCTCTGCGGTGTTCTCCTTGCCAGATCGAAAAATCCATCCCATCAAACTGCTTCAATCGGGGCGAGACTTGCTCTAAGCCGCTTCAAGGAAGGCGAAATCCACGATGGAGCGAGCATTGTAGCGCGAATCCATCATGCCATAGGTGTGCCGCCATGGTCGGCCCAGCCGTGATTCAATGAAGGCTTCCGCGATGTCTGAAGGCAGGCTGCGCCGCATTTCAGCTGCCGCGGCAGTGAGCGCCAGTTGCTCAGTAAAGATGCGGGCCGATCCTTCATCTTCCAGCGCCATATCCGCGGCGATATGCAACACATCAATGGTCTGCTTGGCAGCGTCCCCCAGATCCTCGGCCAGCCCGTCGAGGACGCTTTGCAGCATTTCTGGCTGTTTGCGGATTGCGCGCAAAACATCCAGACACATGATGTTGCCCGATCCTTCCCAGATCGCATTCAGCGGCGCTTCGCGATACCAGCGCGGCATGTTGTTTTCTTCAATGTAGCCGTTGCCGCCCAGGCTCTCCATACACTCATAAATCAATGCTGGCGCGATTTTGCAGACCCAGTACTTCACAGCCGGAGTGAGAATGCGGGCATAGGCGTTGTGCTCGGGAACGCTTGTCGCAAGGTCGAAGCTGCGTGCCAGCCGGAGGGACAAAGCCTGCGCAGCCGCAACATCGAGGGTCAAATCCGCGAGAACGCGTGTCATGATAGGCTGGTCGATCAATTTCTTGCCAAAGGTTGAGCGATAGCGCGTGTGATGGACGGTTTCCGCCAATGCCGTGCGCATCAAACCTGCCTGCCCGACGCTGCAATCCAGCCGAGTCAAAGTGACCATTTCCAGAATCGTGCGAACCCCTGCCCCTTCTTCGCCAATCAACATGGCCAGCGTGTTTTCGAACTTCACTTCAGATGAAGCGTTGGACCGATTGCCAAGTTTGTCTTTGAGACGCTGAAGCCGAATGCCATTATTGGTCCCATCCGGCAACAACCTCGGAATCAGGAAACACGACAAGCCACCTTCGGTTTGCGCCAAAATGAGAAAAGCGTCGCACATGGGTGCGGAGAAAAACCACTTCTCGCCTTGAATGCGCCAGCCGCCCTGATTGCCGCGGATCGCCCGGCTGGTGTTGGCGCGCACATCCGAGCCGCCCTGACGTTCGGTCATGCCCATTCCGATCGTCAACGCATTTTTTTGCGATGGCGGTCGTTGCGCGGAGTCATAGTGTCGGCACACGATCTTGGGTGTCCAGTCGCGCATGAGCGTGGTCGCCGAAAGCAGCGGCGCAACCGAGGCGTTTGTCATTGTCAGCGGGCAAAGATGCCCATTCTCCAGCTGCGAGGTGAGCATGAAGCGCACAGCACGCGCGACATTGCGCACACCTTTCTCTGCCTCATTGGTTTCCCAGATCGAGGCATTAAGCCCGACCGCTGCGCCCCGACGCATTAAAGCATGATAGGCCGGGTGAAACTCAACCACATCAACCCTTTCGCCTTTGGGGTCGACGGTGCGCAGCTTTGGCGGATTGTCATTGGCCATTCTGGCCAGTTCCTGCGCTTCGGCTGATCCAACCCATTGGCCGTGAGCGGAGATGTCGGCCAGTGTTTCCTGCGACAAGGATTTCGACAGCAGGCGCAGAACGCCATCATTGGCATAGGCATTGTGCCCGGCAAAAGTCGGGGATTGGTTGGTCATGGTGAGTCGCCGCATCTCTGAGCCGACCATAGATTGGCGCGCCCTTTGCGGCACGGCAAGTGCGCGAATTCGCGGCGTCCCCAATTTGTGTGCATGCGCCTCTTGTCTGTGGCCAGATATGCCATACACAGAGGCTTTGATGAGCAGCGATAATCAAAATCTCCGGATCGACGAAACGGCCGCCAAAGCGTTTCGTCAGCCGCCCTTTAAGCTCGATCATCTGCTGGGTATTGAAGGTCTTCAACCGTTTCAGATCACCCATCTGCTCGACAAAGCTGAGGACATGATCGCGGTCTCGCGCCAGGCGAAGAAGGCAAGACCACGCCTTGAAGGCCGCACACTCATCAATCTCTTCTTCGAAAATTCGACCCGAACGCAGTCATCTTTCGAAATTGCGGGCAAACGCCTCGGCATGGATGTGGTCAATATGGCCATCGCCCACTCCTCCGTGAAAAAAGGGGAGACATTGCTCGACACGGCACTCACCCTGAATGCGATGCGGCCCGATTTGCTTGTGGTCCGCCACAGCGCTGCCGGAACCGCAGAGCTGCTGGCTCAAAAGGTGGATTGCGGGGTTATCAATGCCGGAGACGGTGCCCATGAACATCCCACCCAGGCCTTGCTGGACGCATTGACGATCCGGCGCAGCAAAGGTCGCATCGAGGGGCTGACAGTGGCGATCTGTGGCGATATTGCCCATTCGCGCGTGGCCCGTTCGAACATCCATCTGCTCAACGCACTTGGCGCCCAGGTGCGTGTGATCGCACCATCAACTTTGCTCCCGTCGGGCATCGAGGGGCTTGGCGTGAAGGCCTATCGTAGCATGGAGAAGGGACTTCCAGGCTGCGACGTGATCATGATGCTTCGTCTACAGGTGGAGCGAATGGCGGGTGCATTCGTTCCTTCACTGCGCGAATATTACCGCTTCTTCGGGCTCAATGCCGAGCGCGTTGCACTTGCAAACAAAGATGCCATTGTGATGCACCCTGCCCCGATGAATCGCGGCGTAGAAATCGCTTCAGACATTGCTGACGGTGTTCAAAGCGTAATCTTCGAACAGGTCGAAATGGGCGTGGCGGTTCGTATGGCGGTCATGGAGGCCATAGCAGCGCCTGGTGAGACCACGACATGAAGCGCGTCATCTCCTCAAAGCCACCGCGCGAGCGCCTGTTCATCAATGCACGCATTCTGGACCCGGAAAGCGGGTTCGACGGCCATGGTGACGTGCTTGTTCGCAAGGGCAAGATCGCGAAAATTGGAAAGTCCCTCCCCCGGGACGGCGCGGGCCGCGATTTCAAGATCATAGACTGCGAGGGACAGGTACTAGCACCGGGTCTTGTGGATTCGCGGGTCTTCGTTGGCGAACCAGGCGGTGAACATCGAGAAACCATCAAATCTGTCAGCAAGGCCGCAGCGGCCGGAGGTGTGACCAGCCTTGTCATGATGCCGGACACGGACCCGGTGATTGACGATGCGGCTCTGGTTGCATTTGTACGCCAGACTGCGGCTGAAAAGTCTCGCGTTAACATTCTGCCCGCCGCCGCCTTGTCGAGAGGCCTGGGCGGTTCGCAGATGAGTGAGTTTGGTCTTTTGAAAGAGGCAGGTGCGGTCGCCATCACCGATGGCCGCAGAACGGTCGCCAACGCCCAACTCATGCGTCGCGCCCTCACCTATGCGGGCGATTTCGGCGCGCTCATCATGGCCGCCACGCAGGAACCAAGCCTTTCCGGTGGCGTCATGAATTCTGGCCTGTCCGCCACCCGTCTCGGCCTTCCCGGAATACCCCGCGAGGCGGAAATCATCGCGCTTGAACGTGACATGCGCCTCGTTGCCATGACGAGTGGGCGCTACCATGCGTCCTGTCTGTCAACATCAACGTCGATGGACATCATCAAGCGGGCCAAGGATGCGGGGCTTGACGTTTCTGCCGGTGCTGCGATCGCCAATCTGACCCTCAACGAACAGGATATCGGCCCCTACCGTACCTTCTTTCGATTATCTCCCCCGCTCCGGCATGAAGATGATCGGCTGGCCATGTTGGAAGCTCTACGCGATGGCAGTCTCGATATCATCGTATCCAACCACGACCCTCAGGACGAGGACACCAAGCGCCTGCCCTTCGCGGAGGCTGCAGACGGCGCTGTCGGGCTGGAATCACTGCTTGCGGCCAGCCTGCGCCTCTATCACAGCGAGGACGTGCCGCTCTTGCGTGTGTTGGCATGCCTGACGGCCAGCCCTGCTCGGCGTCTCGGACTGAAGTGCGGCAGACTTGCCGAAGGCGCACCCGCCGACATGATCCTGTTCGACCCGGATGAGCCATGGGTGCTGCGAGACAAAGACCTGCGTTCCCGCTCCCGCAACACATCTTTTGAAGGCGCCCGCATGCAGGGCCGCATCTTGCGCACGATCGTCGCAGGCCGCACAGTGTTCTCACGAACACCCGACCACGCTTAGGCCAATCGACATGGAGCCGGGAACAGCAACGCCTCTCGCCGCTCTGGCATCCCTCATACTCGGCTACGGTCTTGGATCGATACCGTTTGGACTGCTCATCACGAGATTTGGAGGTGCGGGGGACGTTCGCACAATCGGCTCCGGTAATATCGGTGCTACCAATGTTCTGCGCACGGGAAAGAAGGGCCTCGCCGCAGCGACACTCTTGTGCGACGCGCTGAAGGGCACGTTCGCGGTTCTGCTGTCGGTCGCCCTGCTTGGCTTGGCAATTCCTGCGGCACTGGGCGCCTTTCTGGGCCATCTGTTTCCGGTTTGGCTGCGCTTCAGGGGTGGCAAAGGCATCGCCACCTTTGTTGGCCTCCTGCTCGCTTTCTCTTGGGCAGCTCTGCTTACATTTGCGGTGGTCTGGATCGGTATGGCCGCGATCACGCGCTACTCATCGCTTGCGGCATTGTGCGCGACGGTGTGTTCAACGATTGCCATCTATGTCGCTGACCTGCCGATGGTAGCCGCATTGTTTGGGCTGCTCACGCTGATTTCATTCGTCATGCATCGCGAAAACATCTCCCGGCTGCTGGCGGGCACAGAGAGCAAAATCGGTGCCAAAGGGTAACGACGAACTCGCGCCATCAGCCGGCATCAAGCTGGATGATGCCCAACGCATTGCCTGGCTGCGTCTCATACGCAGCGACAATATAGGCCCGGCGACCTTCTTCGATGCCATCAACCATTTTGGCACAGCGGCAGCTGCGCTCGAAGGACTACCGGAACTTGCGAGGCGCGGCACCGCTTCCAAACCTCCGCGAATTGCAAGCGAAAGCGAAGCAATTGCCGAGTTGGACCATCTCGAGCGGATCAATGCACGGCTCGTCTGCTTCGGAGAACCGGACTACCCGCCCAGCTTGCGCGCTGGCGACACGCCGCCCCCGATGTTGTCGGTCGCTGGGTCGCGTGAGGCCCTGCTGATGCCTTCGGTTGCCATTGTTGGTTCAAGGAAGTCCTCGGTGGCTGGGCAAAAACTCACCCGCATCTTGGCGCAGGACATAGGCATCGCCGGTTACAGCATCACTTCCGGCCTCGCGCATGGCATCGACACCGCAGCCCATGAGGCAGCACTGGAGCACACGACGATTGCCGTCTTCGCCGGTGGTCTCAACGTTTTCTACCCGCCACAGAATGAGGCACTTGCCCGCGAAATTGTTGACCAGGGCGGTGCCCTCGTCTCGGAGATGCCCTTGGGCTGGAAACCCAGAGCACAGGATTTCCCGCGCCGTAACCGCATCGTTGCCGGTCTGTCGCTCGGTCTCGTCGTCGTGGAAGCCGCCAAACGATCCGGGTCGTTGATCTCCGCCCGGCTTGCCAATGAGATGGGACGCCTTGTGTTTGCCGTGCCCGGCTCTCCCCTTGATGCCCGCGCAGATGGGACCAATCAGCTTATTAAGCAAGGGGCGACACTCGTCACGTCGGCGCGCGACATCCTTGACGCGCTGGAACCCGTGACCAGCCGTGCCGACCAATCACCCTATTCTCTGTCCGAAGGCGGCCCCAAGAGCTATGGCGACGACACCGAACCGGAGGCCGGTGATCGCGAAAAGCTGCTTGACACCTTGAGCCACACTCCGGTCCACATTGACGACGTGTTGAACGAAACCCAAATCGCGCCGGGCGCCCTGCAACTGCTCCTCATTCAACTGGCTCTGGAAGGACTGGTTGAACGCCACTGGGGCAACCGGATCTCACTTGCGTGATTGATTGGCCGGCAGGGTGCGACCTGAGGCGATATCTGCCGCTTCTGCCTCCGCCATTTCGAGCAAATAGGTGAGCACCGGCGTGTTTGCGGCGCGCGACATGCTGCCCAGTTCTACGAGCATCTCCTCGATATAGTTGGCGGTTTGCCGCGGTGAGGACTGAGGATCTTGCATATATTGGACGCGGGAAGAGAAGTTCGCTAAACGTGCTGTCGTGCCAAATTTCAACTACAGCGTGTCACAACCGGAACGCGATTTCAATATCTTATTCCCTTAATAGATGCATTCTTGCATTCCCGAAAGGAGCGACCGTTTGCGTTTCTGAAGCAACGGTCTTATGTCCTGCCGCTCAGTAGGCCGTTCGTGCGGCACATCACATCATTGCGGTTTCAGCATGAAATTGGTCATTGTCGAATCTCCGGCAAAAGCAAAAACGATCAACAAATATCTTGGGTCGGACTACAAGGTCCTGGCCTCTTACGGGCATGTTCGCGACTTGCCACCGAAGGATGGCTCGGTCCTTCCTGATGAAGATTTCGCGATGTCGTGGACGGTGGACAGCCGCTCAAAACCGCGTCTCGCTGACATCACGAAAGCGGCCAGGGCTGCCGATGGTCTCATCCTCGCGACCGACCCGGACCGGGAAGGTGAAGCGATTTCATGGCATGTGCTTCAGGCCTTGAATGAGAAAAAAGCGTTGAAGGACAAGCCTGTAGAGCGGGTTGTCTTCAACGCGATCACGAGGAAATCGATCCTCGACGCGATGGAGCGGCCCCGCGAAATCGATGGACCTCTGGTTGAAGCCTATCTGGCTCGGCGCGCGCTTGACTATCTTGTCGGCTTCAATCTGTCCCCGGTGCTTTGGCGAAAGCTGCCCGGCGCCCGCTCTGCCGGCCGCGTTCAATCGGTGGCATTGCGCCTCGTCTGCGAGCGCGAAAACGAGATCGAGCGGTTTCAGCCGCAAGAATATTGGAGCATCCTCGGCCAATTCAAAAACAAGTCGAAGGCCGATTTCGAGGCACGCCTCACCAGGTTTGAGGGGACAAAGATTCAGCGTCTCGATGTCAAAGCCAAAGACCAGGCTGACGACATCAAAAGCATGCTCATGCGGTCTGACTTCACGGTCGCTAAGGTTGAGGCCAAGCCAACGACACGCAACCCTTACGCGCCTTTCACGACGTCTACACTGCAGCAGGATGCCTCATCCAAGCTTGGGTTTTCTGCCTCTCGCACCATGCAGACGGCGCAGCGCCTTTATGAGGGAATCGACCTTGGCGGCGAGACCGTTGGCCTGATCACCTATATGAGAACCGATGGCGTGCAGATTGCGCCGGAGGCCGTCACCGAAGCGCGCGAAGTGATCGGCGATACCTATGGTGCGATCTATCTGCCGGACAAGCCGCGTCACTATTCCTCAAAAGCGAAGAACGCGCAGGAAGCGCATGAAGCCGTGCGGCCCACTTCACTCGCCCGCCTGCCCGGCAATGTCGCGGCCCGTCTCGATGATGATCAGCGCCGTCTCTACGATCTGATCTGGAAGCGCACCATTGCCAGCCAGATGGCGTCGGCCAAGATCGAGCGCACCGCCGTCGACATTGAGGCCAAAAGCGAGGACGGCAGAACGGCGATATTGCGTGCCAATGGGTCCGTCATCAAATTTGATGGCTTTTTGAGCGTCTATGCTGACACATCCTCTAAGAAGGATGAGGAAGATGACAAGCGGCTTGTGCCGTTGTCAGAGGGCGAAACCGTGTCGCGTGAGGAAATCACCGCGACGCAGCACTTCACAGAACCACCTGCACGCTACTCCGAAGCGTCCCTGATCAAAAAAATGGAAGAGTTGGGCATTGGTCGACCGTCCACCTATGCCTCGACACTCGCCACGCTTGAAGCGCGCGAATATGTCACGATCGACAAGCGTCGCCTCATTCCGCAGGCAAAGGGACGTCTTGTTACGGCGTTTCTGGAAAACTTCTTCAACCGCTACGTCGAATATGGCTTCACGGCAGACCTTGAGGACAAGTTGGATAGAATTTCTGCCGGCGATCTGGTCTGGAAGGACGTGCTGCACGACTTTTGGCGAGAATTCTCCGCCCATATTGCGGAAACCAAGGATTTGCGCATTTCCGAAGTGCTCGACCACCTCAACGATGCGCTGGGCCCCCTCGCCTTCCCGCCAAAGGAAGACGGCTCGAACCCACGGCTGTGCCCGGCCTGCGGAGAGGGCGAGTTGTCCTTGAAAGTGTCGCGCAACGGGGCCTTCATTGGCTGCAACCGTTACCCTGACTGCTCCTTCACGCGCCAACTTGGTGGTGATGCGGACAGCGATGCTGTAGCGCTGGACGGCCCCAAAGTCTTGGGGGTTGATCCGGATTCTAGCGAGGAAATCACATTGCGCACGGGCCGCTACGGGCCCTATGTGCAGCGCGGCGAAGGCAAAGAGGCCAAGCGCGGCTCCGTGCCCAAAAGCTGGGACCCCGAAACGCTCGATTTTGAAGGCGCGCTGAAGCTCCTTTCCCTGCCACGCAAAGTTGGCAAGCACCCGGAAACCGGCGATATGATTTATGCCCGTGACGGGCGTTACGGCCCGTTGGTCGAACACGACACCAAGCCGCGCAAGAAGTTTGCAAGCGTTGAGGAATTCGACGATCTGTTCACGATCGGCCTCAACCGAGCCGTCGATCTTCTGGCCGAGGCCGAGAAGAAGGGACCACGCCGTGGAGCCTCCGCAGCATTGAAAGAGCTCGGAGAGCATCCCGAACTGGGTGGCCCCGTGACTGTGAAGGATGGCCGCTTCGGGCCTTACGTCAATCACGGCAAGGTCAATGCGACCATTCCAAAGGGCACCGATCCGCAATCTGTTGACATGGCCATAGCTGTGCCCCTGCTCGCCGCGCGGGCGGAGAAAATGGGGGCGAAGGCGCAGATCAAGAAGGCTCCTGCCAAGAAAGCGGCGGCGAAAAAGAAACCTGCGGCCAAGAGGAAGGCGCCCGCCAAGAAAAGCGCGCCCAAAAAGGCGGCTGCAAAAGCCTAGCGATTGACAGATTGGCCAAGGCTTCAAAACCAGCGAAGAACAAGGGCAAGCGTGCGCCTTTGCCTGATCGTGCGGAAGTGCTGGCCTGGCTGGAGGCCAATCCCAAACAAAATGGCAAAAGAGAAGTTGCTCGTGCCTTCGGACTGAAAGGCCAGCAGAAGATTGCGCTGAAGGCCATTCTCAAAGAACTTCAGGCAGACGGTAAAATCGAACGCCGCGGCAAGCGTTTTTCCAAACCCGGTACTCTGCCACCCGTCGCCGTGCTCGACATCACGGCCAGAGATCGTGACGGCGGCCTCCTCGCCCGACCTGTCCAATGGGACGAGACCCGCGATGGCAAGCGTCCCGTCGTCTCCATCATCCATTCTTCGCGAGGCAAATCTCCCACGGCAGGCATCGGTGATCGGGTCCTCGCTCGCATAGAAACGCCGGACAAAGGCTCACCGCGTGGCAAGGTCATGAAGGTGCTGGACCGCAATCGCGGTACTTTGCTGGGCGTTTTTCGTCCATATCCAGAGCCGGAAAACGGCTTCGTCGGTCGTATCGAGCCGACGAATCGCAAGCAGCACGAACTTCTGGTCCACGAGAAAAACCTCGGGGAGGCGAAGCCCGGCGATCTTGTGGAAGTCACACCGATTGGCCGCAACAGCCATGGGCTGAAGCAGGCTCGGGTGGAACGCGTCATCGGCGACATGAACAGCGAAAAAGCGATTTCGCTGATCGCGCTGCACGAACACAATATTCCCATCGCCTTTCCGCCGGAGGTGCTGGACCAAGCCAATGCGGCCGAAGCAGCATCGCTTCAGGGCCGTGAAGACTGGCGTGACATACCGCTCGTCACCATCGACCCTGCCGATGCCAAGGATCACGATGATGCGATCTTTGCAAAGCCCGATGACGATGAGACCAATCCCGGTGGCCATATCGTTGACGTCGCTATCGCAGATGTCTCCTGGTATGTGCGCCCCGGCTCGACGCTGGACCGCGAGGCGCTCAAACGCGGCAACTCGGTCTATTTTCCCGATCGGGTGGTGCCGATGTTGCCGGAGCGCATTTCAAACGATCTGTGCTCGCTGAAAGAAAATGTCGACCGCCCCGCTATGGCGGTTCGCATGGTGTTCGATGCTCAAGGCCGCAAACTGCGCCACCGCTTTCACCGCATCATGATGCGTTCTCATGCCAGACTAGCCTATGAGGAAGCGCAGGCCGCGATTGATGGCGAGGACGCCCCGCGCGCGCGGGCGCATCTCGACGCTGTGCTGCGCCCGCTGTGGGGCGCCTATGCGGTGCTCAAGCGCGGTCGAGATGCCCGTGAACCGCTCAAGCTCGACATGCCGGAGCGCAAGATCATCCTGAATGAACAAGGCGGCGTGGAGCGGGTTGTTGTTCCCCCAAGGTTAGACGCCCATCGGCTGGTCGAGGAGTTCATGATCCAGGCCAATGTCTGTGCAGCTGAGACACTGGAGAGCAGAAAACAGCCGCTCATCTACCGCATTCACGAAGCGCCGTCGCTGGCCAAGCTTGAAAGCCTTCGCGATTTTCTGCGCACACTCTCAATCCCGCTCGCCAAAGGAGAGAAGCTGCGACCGGCTCGGTTCAACGCCATTCTCAATCAGGTGAAAAGTGGCGAGTATGAAGAGATGGTCAACTCGATCGTGCTGCGCTCGCAAAGTCAGGCTGAATACAATCCGTCCAATGCCGGGCATTTCGGCCTCAACTTGCGAAAATATGCGCATTTCACCTCTCCGATCCGACGTTATGCCGATCTGATCGTGCATCGGGCGCTGGTTGCAGCGCTCGGTTTGGGCGAAGGCGGGATCACTGGAGAAGAAGAAGAAAAGCTCGACGTTATTGCCGAAGACATCTCCGGCAGCGAAAGACGCGCCATGTTGGCGGAACGCCAAACGGTTGATCGGCTGATCGCGGCGCATCTCGCGGATCGAATCGGTGCGGAATTCTCGGCCCGCATTAATGGCGTGACCCGGGCCGGATTGTTCGTCACCTTGAGCGATACAGGCGCGGACGGCTTCATCCCTATCTCGCATTTGGGTGATGAATATTACATATATGACGAGGCGGCGCATTCGGTGACTGCCGAGCACTCAGCCGAGTCCTTCCGACTTGGTGACGCGGTGACGGTTCGTCTTGTGGAGGCCGCACCGGTGGCCGGGGCACTTCGGTTCGAAATGGTTAGCGACGGCAGAGTAAGCAAAGAACTGCCACGCTCGCGCCGTTCGAAATCGGGCTCTCCTTCCGGTCGCCCACGTCGCTCAAAGCGGTCTGACCGGTTTGGTCGTTCGCGTTGAGCCTTTACAGTGGACTTGGAAAGACAAGCATGACCATTGAAAATGAAAGCGACAAATGGATCGAGAAGCGTCCGGTCTGGCCTGCAATCCTGAAGGGTTTGCGTGGCAAATGCCCGCGCTGTGGCGAAGGTCGAATTTTCCACAAGTGGCTAAAGGTCTCGCAGCAATGCAGCGTTTGTGGGCAGGATTTGCATCACGAACGCGCGCAAGATTTCCCTCCCTATGTCGTCATCGTCATCGTCGGCCACGTCGTCGTGACCGCGCTGATGCTCGTCGAGGCGCGGACGGATTGGAGCATGACCACCCATCTTTTGGTCTGGATACCGCTCACAGTTGTTCTCACCCTTGCTCTTTTGCAGCCCGTAAAGGGTGGCGTGGTTGGTCTTCAATGGGCTTTAAAAATGTTCGGGTTTGGGGACGATCATGAAAAAGATGGATGATCAACGTTCCACGCCTGGCCTCTTGAAGGGCAACATGTCGCGTGACGCGATGGAAGAAGCCGCTGCCATGGACGGCTCTAAGCGCAGCCCCAACATGCCGCCGAAAGACGCCGCCACGCTGATTATCCTTGATGGTGAGGGCGACAATCCCAAGCTCTTGATGGGCAGGCGTCACGAGAACCACAAATTCATGCCCGGTCTGTTCGTCTTTCCCGGCGGCAAGGTTGACCGGTATGATGGGTCTGTCCGCGCCCAGACGGAGCTTGATCCGACAACGCAGGACAAGATCTTCGGCAATCTGCGACGCAAGCCGACGCGTCGCCGAGCCCGGGCTTTGGGTCTGGCGTGCATTCGCGAGACATATGAAGAGGCAGGGCTGTTTCTGGGCACCCGCGCTGTCCGCGATTTCAAGGCGCGTCACGATGACTGGAAGGCATTTGAGGCGCACAACATCACCCCGACGCTCGATCCGTTGCGCCTGATTGCCCGCGCCATCACTCCCCCGGGCCGCACGCGGCGCTTCGACGCCTGGTTCTTCGCAACGAAAAAGGACCACATTTTTCATGCCCTGCCGGAGGGCACCGGTCCCTCCGGCGAGTTGCAGGAATTGCACTGGATCACTCTAAACGATGCCAAATACCTCGAACTGCCCGTGATCACGCTCACCGTGCTGGACGAGTTGCAGAAGCGATTGCGCGATGACCCGCAGTTGTCCCCCTCAAAGGCGATGCCGTTCTTCTACCTGAAGGGGAAAACCTTCCTGCGCGACATGATCTGATCTCAGCGATATCCGACGCAGCCGTATCACGAATTCTCAGTGCGTAATTCACCCGGCAAAAGCGCGCATGCGCTGTTGCGCTTCTTCGTTCTTGGCCTTCTTCTGCTCCGCATCGGCGAGCTTCTGACGCGCTTCTTCAACAATATGGGCCGCGGCATTGGCCAGAAACTTCTCGTTGCCAAGCTTGCCGGTCAGTTGCTTTATGTCTTTGTCTATGGCCGCCGCCTCCTTTTCCAAGCGAGCGGTTTCCGCTGAAAAATCAATTACGTCTTTCAGCACAAGACAGGCGGTGGCTTCGCCGATCGTCAACTGCACAGATCCTTGTGGAACAGTCTCATCGATTGACGCGGCTTCCACCCGCGCAAGCCGTTGAAGGGCCGACATCTGACTTTGCAGCCGGTCCTTGGTTTTCGCATTCGCGTCAACAATGGTGATCGGAACGGTGGCGCCCGGTTTGATGTTCATTTCCGACCGCACCGAACGGATTTGCGAAACGAGGTCAATCAGCCATTCAACATCGGTGGACGCATCAGCATCCGCGAAACTCCAGTCCGGCCAGGCTGCATGGCAAAGCAGCGTGTCGCGCGGTTGTGTCGCCACGTCGCGCCAAAGCGCCTCCGTCATATGCGGCATGAAAGGGTGAAGCAGCGTGTAGATCGTGTCCAGCACGAAAGCCGTGGTGTGGCGCATTTCACTTTGTTCAGCGGCACTGCCCTCGGCATAGACCGGCTTGGAAAGCTCCAGATACCAGTCGCAAAAGCTGTTCCAGACGAAGCGATAAAGCGCAGATGACGCATCATTGAAACGATAGGCTTCGATATTGGCGGTGACATCCGCAATGGTTTGAGACAGTTGCGTGAGTACCCATCTGTTGAGCGGATGGCGCGCGCTGACCGGTTTGAAATCGGGCGCATGGCTCATTTCGTTGAGCTGCGCGAAACGCGTCGCGTTCCAAAGCTTGGTGCCGAAATTGCGGTAACCAGCGACGCGTTCGGGATCGAGTTTCACATCCCTGCCCTGCGCCGCCATGATGGCGAGCGTGAAACGCAGTGCATCAGCGCCATATTGGTCGATCAGTTCAAGCGGGTCGATGACGTTGCCCTTCGACTTGGACATCTTCGCGCCCTTGGCGTCCCGCACCAGCGCGTGGATGTAGACTGTGTGAAAGGGCTCTTCCTTCATGAAGTGCAGCCCCATCATCATCATACGGGCCACCCAGAAGAAGATGATATCAAAGGCCGTGACCAGCACATCGGTTTGATAATAGGTGTCGAGTTCGCGGGTCTGCTCCGGCCAGCCAAGCGTCGAAAACGGCCAAAGCGCCGATGAAAACCACGTGTCGAGCACATCCTCATCGCGCCAGATGGCGATGGCCGCCGCGCTTGAATCGCGTTCCTGACCGGTCAGACCCTGAGCCGCCAACCTGTCTTCGCATTCGGTGACCGCAAATCCATAGACCTCATGCGCTTTGCGCAGCGCTTCCTCAGAGCTCTTGGCAACAAAGATGTGCGGATCGTCAAAATCGGCCTGGCCGCCGTCACCCATGCGCGGTCCATACCAGACCGGGATACGATGTCCCCACCACAATTGCCGGGAAATACACCAGGGTTGGATGTTCTCCATCCACTCGTAATAGGTCTTTTCCCAGGACTTTGGGACAAACTCTGTCCGACCCTCGCGAACGGATGCGATGGCAGGCTCTGCCAGCGTCTTGGCGTCAACATACCATTGGTCGGTCAGCATCGGCTCGATGACGACGCCGGATCTGTCACCAAAGGGCTGCATGACCTTTTTGTCCTCGACGCGGATCATCAGCCCTTCGGCGTCGATATCAGCAATCACCCGTTTGCGCGCCTCGTAGCGATCAAGACCGCGATAGGCATCGGGAACCAGATTGATGGCATCAACCTGCGCCGGTGAGGGCTCCTCGCCAGCTTTCAAGATGGTCATGGCAGCGGCGGCAGCTTCGGAGTAGGACGCACCATCGGCTCGCATCGTTGCGCGCGCATCCATCAGGCGAAACAGCGGGATCGCATTGCGCCGGGCAACATCATAGTCGTTGGCATCATGGGCACCGGTGATCTTGACTGCGCCGGAGCCAAAGTCCGGATCGGGATACTCATCGGTGATGATTGGGATCAGCCGGCGATGCTCTTTCGGTCCAACCGGAATTTCACAGAGTTTGCCAACAATTGGCGCATAACGTTGATCATCGGGATGAACCGCAACCGCACCGTCCCCCAGCATGGTTTCCGGGCGAGTCGTTGCGATTGAAATATAGTCGCGCGTCTCCCGCACGGTGACGTTGCCATCCTCGTCCCGCTCGACATATTCATAGGTCGCACCGCCCTCCAACGGATATTTGAAATGCCACATATGGCCGTCAACTTCGATATTCTCGACTTCCAGATCGGAGATGGCGGTTTCAAAAACAGGATCCCAATTGACTAGCCTCTTGTCGCGATAGATCAGACCTTCCTCGTAAAGCTGAACGAAAACATCCAGCACAGCCTTTGACAGACCTTCATCCATTGTGAAGCGCTCGCGGGACCAATCACAACTCGCACCAAGCCTGCGAAGCTGATTGAAGATCGTCCCGCCTGATTGCTCTTTCCACTGCCAGACCCGCTCGACAAAGGCCTCACGGCCCATATCCCGGCGTGTGACATTGGAACCGTCCTCGGCAAGCTGCCGTTCGACGACCATTTGCGTGGCGATGCCGGCATGGTCCATGCCGGGCTGCCACAGCACATTTTTGCCGCGCATGCGCTCAAACCGCACCAGAATGTCCTGAAGCGTGTTGTTGAGCGCATGGCCCATATGCAGCGATCCGGTCACATTGGGCGGTGGAATGACGATGGTGAATGGATCGGCACCTTCGCGCGCGCCTGCACCTGCGGCAAAGGCATCGGCTTCCTCCCAAACCTTTGCCATGCGCGGCTCGATTGAGGCTGCATCATAGGTCTTTTCAAGCATCTTCGTGTCCGCCAGGAACGCAATTGATCAAGCGCGATCAGCTTGGCACGTCCCACCAAGGCGAAGATGATCGAGCTTATGGATGGCGCTTACGCGCATTTTCAAAGGCGGTGTAAAGCCAAAGGTGGCAGACAAGTCAACTTGGACACTTGGAAATGCTCAAGACGCTCTCTTTCCGCGCGAAACACGTTCGATTTCTTCCCGAACCAGGCGTTCAACGAGGGTCGGCAGATTGTCGCCCAGCCATTTGCGGATAATGGGTCGCATCATGTCGGAAAGCATGGCGTCGATCTCGGGGCTACGATCCTGCAACAGTTCCGCGGCCAGTTTCTCCAGTCGCTCATTGCCAGATGTCGTGTTGGGTGCAAGCGAAGGCAGCTGTACATTTGCAGCCGCTCTCGCCTCATTCTGAGCAGGTCGGCGCGGAATCGGCGGCACGTCAACCGTGGCAGCCGGAGAAGGTGGCGCAGCCCGCTCGCCTACCGGGAAGGCCCGCGAAACCGGTGGCAGATTTTTTCGCGTCTGCTCGACGCTCCTGCGCGCCAGACGCGTGGCGAGCGCTTCCGTCTTCAGACGCGTGCTCGGATCCATGCTCTGCTTGATGGGCTGATCCACCGCCTGGTCCATGGTCCGCCCAATTTGAGATTCCAGAGGCGTTTCCACAGGCTCGGCCCGAACCGTTTCCTTCTGAAAACCATGGCGAGACGCCAGATCGGCACGGACCTTCGCGGCACGCTCCTTGACGGTGGCCTGAGCGTTTTGCGCAAGGCGAGCCAAGAACGGCGGACGCGCTTCCTGCTTGGGCGTCTCCGCCTGTTTCTGCGCTACCTCTTCGGTACTGGCTGTTTCCTGTCGAACTTCGGGAATGTTGGAGTTCGAATGGTCTTCAGGATGGGTGTAGCGCTCACGTGCATTCGGCCCGTCATTATTTTGATCATCATCGGAGATGATCTGACGGATCGACGCCAGAATATCCTCCATCGACGGCTCGGCAGGCTGATTGTCATCATCAAGCTGGCGTGCGGCGGAGTCCTGAGATATCGATGCCATCTGGTGTTCCCCCGGAAACTTTAGTCGCCGATGCCCTGCCCGGCAGCATTGATTCGCTGATGCCACTATAGCTTACAGCGTCGGGCGAACATCACGCCGCCCAGCACAAAGTTCGAGTTTGCCAAAGGATTGTTGCGCCGAACTTGCCGCGCCGGGAACGAACTTCGCCCGGAACGCTAACCTCAACGACCGCTTGGCGTGCGCAGGCCGTACCAGCGATCCTTGACCGCTCGATAATGCTCTTTCGGGTCGTAATGCGCGACGCGAAGATTGAGCGACCGGCTGTTCAATCGACCAATTGCAGAGACCAGAGCATAGCCAGCCACGACCTCATTGCGCCGCGATTGAATCTGCAATTCCTGGGCATCCAGAACAACGCTTTGCGCATCCAGCACGTCCAGCTGGGTCCGCTGGCCAACATTGCGCTCTTCGATCACGCCCTCCAGCGCCAGATTGGCTGCGCGCACCTGGCTCGCATTGGCGCGCAAATTGGCACGAGCGGCTTGCAATTGTGTCCAGGCAGAAACGACCGCCTGGCGCACCTGATCGCGCGATTGATCCACCTCGATGCGCCGTTGCCCCAGCGTCTCGCGGTTCTGGCGAACCGTCGCGCTGGCAGAACCACCTTGATAGATCGGGATGTTCACATTGACCGTCGCCTGAAGATTAGTCGTATCGTTGACCCCGCTCGAAGGGTTGTAGCGCTGCTGCGCCGATCCGTTCAAAGTGACGGTTGGAAGGAATGTCCCTTCCGATGACTTGACCTGAAAGGCCGCAACATCAACCAGATGTTGGGTGGCGCGGATAGCGGGGTGCTGATTGGCACCTACGGCAATCGCCTGGCTCAACGAACTCGGATGGAGATACGTTGGCCCTTTCGGCCAGATCAGACCTTTCGGACGACGCCCAATGATTTGCACATATGTCGCCTGAGAAGCGCCCAGTGCCGCCTCTGACGCGGCCAAAAGCGCCTCGCCCTGTGCAAGTTGCGCCTGGCTCTGCGCTACATCGGTGCGGGTGCCCTCACCGACCTCAAGTCGGGCATTGGTGGAACGGACCTGCTCACGCAAAAAGCGAATATTGGCGCGGCGCAGATTCACCAACCCCTGGTCGCGCAGCACATCAGCATAGGCCGTCGCTGCATTGAAAAGCGTGTTCTGTTCTTCATTGCGCAGCGTTTCGCGGCTGGCTCGAATACCCGCTTCTGCGCCCTTCACGTTGTTGATGGTCTGAAAGCCATCAAACAAGCGCTGCTGGATCGTCACGCCGAATCCAAAAGGCACCAGATTTGTGACATTGGTTCCACCGCTGCTGAAGGGCGGGTTCACCTGATTTTCCACCCGCGAACGGCTCAAGCCTAGATCTGCGGTGCCAAAAATCTGTGGGCGATAGCCAGACTTTGCCAGTGCGAGATTTTCATCCGCCACTCTGGTGGCGGCTCTCTGGGCATTTAGGGTTGGATTGAAGTCGTAAGCAGCCGCCAAGGCCGACTTGATGCTGTCGGCTTGGGAACTCCCGCACATGGAGAGACTGACAGCGATTGCAACACAAAACCTACGCATCACGACCCCCAACAATGCCACTCGGCTTGTCGCAAGCGATCAGCCTAGACTCGGCATCTCGCAAACGCCAGCCGAAGCATCCTTAAATTCATCAAGGCCGATGACATTCCCGCCACTTTACCCGACAAGCGTTGCACAGATGCCGCTATGACTGGACGTCGACGCTCAAAACTGAAATTCAGGTTCGCGTTGCAGGCCGGGCAGCGGCATGATGGCGCTGTTAAAGGCGGTGCGCGAAGAGACCGATGTCTCACCGCGAAGATAGAGCCGCGCTTTCCCCGTATTGCCGCTGCCTTCAACGACAACCAGGCGTCCGCCAGGTTTCAGTTGGTCAAGCCACTCCTGCCGAACCTCACCCACCGATCCACTAACGAAAACAACATCATATGGCGCTTCTTTTGGGTAACCTTTTGCCAAATCGCCGCTCACAACTGCAACATTGCCGAATGACAGGCGCATCAGCGTTTCGCTTGCCCCTTCGCCAAGACCAGCATCGCTTTCCAGCGCAACAACCGATCCGCACAAACGCGACAGAATGGCCGTCGTGTATCCGGTAGCGCATCCGATATCCAACACGATGTCGTCCGGGCCGGGATTGGCCAGCTGCACGAGCTTTGCAAAGGCGGTCGGCTCGATCAGGTACCGCTCTCCATCTGTTCCGGCAAGGGCGATATCCTCATCCATATAGGCCAGAGCCTGCTGTTCGGATGGTACAAACTCCTCACGCGGAACTTCGAGAAATGCTTCCAGAATATCGGCCCGCGTCACGTCGTTGGGACGAATCTGACGATCGACCATCACCACACGCGCCTGTTCGAAGTCCATCATCGCTTCACCCCGTGCCGCGCCTTGCTCAAGCAGTGTTGGAGGCCTCGCCCGGAATCGAACCGGGGTGCAAGGATTTGCAGTCCTCTGCGTAACCACTCCGCCACGAGGCCTCAGGCGCCGTACAGGCCCCTGTCCAAGATAGGACGGCACCGATTAACAAATGCCCCCTCGAATGCCAAGCAAAACTATGTGCCAATCCGGCACCCCGCAAAGCGTTATCGTTTGCCCTTTCCTGCGGGTCGCCACCGGTTCCAGAATCGACCGATGCGCACCGTCCAGCGCCTTTGAAAACGACGCACGGCGGGAAAATCCTGCGACAACACCACCAAACCAAGTGGGATCATCCAAAATCCGAGGATCGGCAAAAAGCCCAGCGCACCGCCAAAGATCAGCAGGACGCCAACGATCAGTCGAGCCGCCCTGTTTTTTGGCATTCCACGCCGCAGAAATGACTTTTGAGTGTTCTGCATGGCGATTGCGCTTGCGAATGCCGACCGACCTTTGCTATGAGCTCCTCGCTACCGATGACGCGACGGGCGTTGCGGCAGCGCGTTCCCCGGTAGCTCAGTGGTAGAGCAGTTGACTGTTAATCAATTGGTCGCTGGTTCGAATCCGGCCCGGGGAGCCACTTTCCACTTTCTCGCAATCTCTTGCTGCAAAAGCTGGCCTCCCAGACGCTTTGCCTCGCCTATTGTTGACGCAGCGGGACAAGGCGGATTTCAACGCGACGGTTTTGCGCTTTGCCCTCTGGCGTTGCATTGGTGGCAATCGGTCGCTCCTCACCAAAACCGACGACATAGAAGCGGCGACTGTCCGTCCCCTGTTGCACCAGATATTGCGCAACACTGACGGCGCGACGCTCGGACAGTTGCTGGTTGAACGCGTCTGAACCATCGCTGTCTGTGTGACCATAGACGTTGACGAGACTCTGGTTGAACTCTTTCAACACGATTGCAACCGAGTTCAGAACCCGGAAAAACTCCGCACGAATATCGGACTGGCCGCTGGCAAAGGTGATGTTCGAGGGCATGTTGAGCACGATCTCATCACCCACTCGGCTAACGCTCACGCCCGTATTCTGCAATTCCTGGCGCAAACGGGCTTCTTGCCGGTCCTGATAGAGGCCCACGCCTCCGCCAGCCAGAGCGCCCACACCGGCGCCGATCAAAACGGCGTTGCGCGTATTTGCGTTGGAGTTCTTGCCGACAATCAGTCCGCCAAGCGCACCGATACCCGCGCCAACACCGGCACCAATTGCCGTATTGGAGACCTTTTGCTGACCCGTGAACGGATCGGTGGTGCAAGCGGTGAGCATGAGCGCGGTAACCGCGGCGGTAAGAATGGGTTTCATGGGTACACTTTCGCCAATCTGATTTCAGAGTTCGCCAATCTGTTTCAAAGCCTGTTTCAAAGCGCGCCGTATGGTCTTGTATTGGCGCATGCGCAGGCAGTGCTGTTGATACACGCTTATTTTGTGGCAGAACCATGCTGAACCACAACTGAATGCGGCGCAACGCGCCAAAGCCCGAAACCAAGCGGCGATACACAGCGTTTATCGACCGTATGTCAGCCTGTGGAATGTTGAATGCCCGATACGCCTTCCCCCATCATCATGTGGTTTCGTCAGGATTTGCGGCTCGCCGACAATCCGGCTCTGTTGCATGCGGCCAACAGCGGCAAGCCCGTTATCTGCCTGTATGTCCATGATGAGATTTCGCCTGACATCCGGCCCATGGGCGCTGCCCAAGAGTGGTGGCTGCATCATTCCCTGGTGAGCCACCGCAAGCAGCTTGGGAAGATCGGTGGCGATCTCATCCTCCGCAGCGGTGCCGCTGGTGATGTCATCAGCGAAGTCGTGGACACGACCAGCGCGGATGCGATTGTGTGGAACCGGCGATATGGCGAGGGGGAGCAAGCCGTCGACAGCGCAGTCAAGAAGAGTTTTGCAAAGCGTGGCTACGAAGCAAAGAGTTTTGCGGCCCTGCTAATGCATGAACCCAAACTGCTGCGAACCGGTGGCGGCGACCCCTACAAGGTCTACACACCGTTTTGGAAGAAGTTCGAGCAGGATGTCTTTCCCCGCAAACCTGTGCCAGCCCCGGAACAACTCAACACCTTTGATGGCAACATCGGAAGCGACAGTCTTGAAGATTGGGGCTTCTTGCCCACCACACCAGACTGGGCAACAGGTATTGCGGAGAGTTGGACACCCGGCGAAGCTGCTGCCCGGAAAGCTGCCGATGATTTTCTTCGCGACGATCTGGCAGACTATGACACGATACGCGATCAGCCGGGACCAGACCGTACGTCACGACTGTCACCTCACCTGCGTTTCGGCGAAATCAGCCCCTACCAACTGTTTCACGATGCCTGGGACGGGCGCCGCAACGCGCCAAAGTCAGCCCGCCTCACTTGGGTAAAGGAACTCGTGTGGCGCGAATTCTCCTATCACCTGCTTCAGGAATGGCCTGATCTGCACAAATCAAATTTCAAACCGAAGTTCGACGAATTTCCCTGGCAGGAAGACAAGCAGGCGCTGAGGGCCTGGCAAAGGGGACAGACCGGTTACCCCATTGTTGATGCCGGTATGCGGCAATTGTGGCAGACGGGCTGGATGCACAATCGCGTGCGCATGATTGTTGCGTCCTTCCTGATCAAACATCTTCTGATCGATTGGCGCGATGGGGAAGCCTGGTTTTGGGATACGCTGGTTGATGGCGACCCGGCGAGCAATCCCGCCCAGTGGCAATGGGTGGCAGGCAGTGGCGCGGATGCCTCGCCGTTTTTCCGCATCTTCAACCCGATCATGCAGTCGGAAAAATTCGACCAGCATGGCGCCTATATCAAACGCTATGTCCCGGAATTGAAAGACCTGCCGAATGACCACCTGCCTGCTCCCTGGGACGCGCCTGAACACGTTCTCATAAAGGCCGGGGTCGTTCTGGGCGAGACCTACCCCAAGCCGATTGTGGATCACAAATGGGCGAGAGAACGGGCATTGGAGGCCCTCGACGCAACTAAGGGGTGAACTTTCGCCGCTTGACGCGTGTATGCGGCTGTTCGAAGGTGAATTTTGAGACCATTGGACACCGATTTCGGTGCAAGGAACCGTGCTGGTGACGGCATGACTGCAACGACTCCACCTGCAAAGGCGGATATCATCGAACTCACGAAGGACAATCTGCATCAGGCGGTGCAGGGTTTGCCGCGCAGTGTCGCGGCAATAATGCGGGTCATCGCCCACATGCGCTATGGGTCGCTGCAACTCACCATACCGGACGGCAAGACATTCACCTTCAAGGCGCCAGAACCTGGTCCGCACGGTGAAGCGACGCTACACGATTGGGGTATCATTCGCCGCGTCGTGTCGCAGGGATCACTCGGTGTGGCGGAAAGCTATATCGACCGCGAATGGGATTCGCCGGACGTTACGAGTTTCCTCGAACTGTTTTTGAAAAACAGCTATGGCGGAGGCACGGACGGATTGTTTGCCCGCAACCGACTGATGAACCTCATCACGTCGTTTCGCCATTGGCTGAACCGCAACACCAAGCGCAAGGCGCAAAGCAATATTGCGGCGCACTACGACCTTGGAAACGCCTTTTACGAGCAGTGGCTCGACCCCTCCATGACCTATTCCAGCGCGATTTTTCGCGACGGGGCCAACACGCTGGAGGCGGCACAGGAAACCAAATACAAATCACTGGCTGAACGAACCGGAATCAAGCCGCATCATCACGTGCTGGAAATCGGCTGCGGCTGGGGTGGATTCGCCGAGTATGTGGCGGGCACCATTGGCGCGAAGGTGACATGCCTCACCATCTCCAAAGAGCAATTCGCCTATGCACAGGGGCGCATGGAGCGCACAGGACTGGCAGACAAGGTCACCATCAAGTTTCAGGACTACCGAGACGAAAGCGCGGCTTACGATCGCATAGGGTCCATCGAAATGTTCGAAGCAGTCGGTGAGGAGTTCTGGCCCGCCTATTTCGATACGCTCAACCGATGCCTCGTGCCAGGCGGAAAGGCGGGCTTGCAGGTCATCACCATTCGCGATGACGACCTTGAGCACTACCGGTCGAACCCGGACTTTATTCAAAAGTACATCTTTCCCGGAGGCATGTTGCCGAGCGCTGAAATCATGGAACAACTCGGTTCAGACGCGCAGCTGGAGCAGATTTCCACCCGCGCCTTCGGGCTCGACTACGCCCAAACTCTGGAAGAATGGCGCCTGCGCTTCTGGAAGGCATGGGACACAATCAAGCCCCTCGGATTTGACGATCGTTTCAAGCGTATGTGGGAATTTTATTTCCACTATTGCGAAGCGGGCTTCAAAGCCGATTCCATCAATGTGCGCCAGATCGTCTATGAGAAAGCGTGAGGCGGGTTTGAGGACCTGACGCCTTGAGCAGCGCCCTGCCCCTTTCGCGTCTGATCATTTACGCGCTCCCGGCCATTCCGTTGGCTGCACTGACACTCCCGCTCTACTCGTTCATACCCACCTTTTATGCCGAAACGATCGGCCTGCCCCTTGCCGGAATCGGCCTGGCACTGTTCTTGGTGCGCGCCTTTGATGCCGTCAACGATCCGCTGGTCGGCATTCTGGCAGACAGATTTCGACCCGCCTTCGGGCGACGGCGCCTGTGGTTCGCCTGCGCCATCCCGATTGTCATGCTGGGGGTCTGGCAACTCTTCTGGCCACCGGCTGATGCAAGCATCTGGTATCTCGGGCTTTGGTCGCTCGTCCTGTCAGTTGGCTACACGCTCGCCATTCTGCCCTTCACGGCATGGGGAGCGGAGTTGGAAACCTCCTATGAGGGACGCTCGCGCGTCACAGGCATGCGTGAGGGCCTGACACTGATCGGAACCTTGCTTGCCATCATCATCCCCTTCTCGCTTGGCTGGGAAGATGCGAGCGCGTTTCACGGCTTTGCGCTATTGGCAGTTTGCCTCATTTTGGCATTGCCTCTCACCGGGGTGCTCACCGTCTGGCGGGTGCCGGAGCCGCGCGAGCACAGCACGACCCGCGTGGGCATCATCGCTGGCCTTTCGCATGTGAAGTCGAACCGTGCCTTCATTCGTCTCGCTTGTGCATTCTTCCTGAATGGATGCGGCAATTCGATCGCCGCCACATTGTTCCTACTCTATTGCTCGGCGCGACTCGGACTTGAAGACCTGCGCGGGCCGTTTCTCTTCACCTATTTTCTGTGCGGAGTGGTATCCGTTCCCTTCTGGACCTTCGTCGCCCGTAAGACGTCAAAACATCGGGCCTGGTGCTGCGCCATGATCTTTGCAGCAATCGTGTTTTCTCCGGCGCCGTTTCTGTCAGAGGGCGCTGCGTTCGCCTTTGGCGCCATTTGTGTCCTGTCCGGTCTCGCCCTTGGAGCCGACATCGCCCTGCCTCCCTCCATGCAGGCCGATGTCATCGATGTGGACACGGCCAAATCCGGCGAACAGCGCTCCGGTGTCTACTTTTCCCTTTGGAGCCTCGCCACCAAAATGTCGCTCGCATTGGCGGTCGCCGGAGCCTTCTCGCTGCTGGGATGGTTCGGCTTTGACGCTCAGCAGCCACAACAATCAACGCAGATGGGTCTTACGGCCCTCGGCTTTCTTTACGGCTGGGGGCCGATCGCGCTCAAACTGCCGTCGCTTGCCCTGATGTGGAACTTTCCGCTTGGTCGTGAACAGGTGGAGCATCTTCGCGCGCAAATCGATTCCGCGCAGCGAGCCTGAGCCAGCATCACCTTGCTTGCGGTGGCTCCGGTGCGCCGATACTGTGCCGCGATTCCTTGCTCCAGAGACTGCCTCATGACTGTCCACGCTTCCGTTCTCGATGCTATCGGCAACACGCCACTCATCCGGCTCAACAAGATATCCGATGAAACCGGCTGCGAGATTTTGGGCAAGGCCGAGTTTCTCAATCCAGGCCAGAGCGTGAAGGATCGCGCCGCTTTGTCGATCATCCGACAGGCTGAGCGCGAAGGCAAAATTCGCCCGGGCGGCATTATCGTGGAAGGCACCGCCGGCAATACGGGCATCGGTCTGGCCATGGTCGGCAATGCGCTCGGATATCGTTCAGTCATCGTCATTCCCGACACACAGAGCCAGGAGAAGAAAGATGCCATTCGCGCCTTTGGGGCCGAACTCATCGAGGTGCCGGCCAAGCCGTACCGGAACCCGAATAATTTCGTGAAGCTGTCGGGTCGGCTCGCCGAGCAACTGGCAAAAAGCCATGCCGAAGGTGCAATCTGGGCCAATCAGTTTGACAACACGGCAAACCGCCAAGCGCATATCGAGACCACGGGACCGGAAATCTGGGAACAGACTGTTGGTAAAGTCGATGGATTTGTCTGTGCCTGCGGTTCCGGTGGAACGCTGGCCGGAACCGCGCAGGCGCTGCGCGAACGCAACAAGGCTGTCAAGATCGGATTGGCCGATCCGGGCGGCGCTTCACTCTACAACTGGTACGCCCATGGCGAGTTGAAGGCCGAAGGCACCTCGATCTCCGAGGGGATCGGCCAGATCCGCATAACAGCCAATCTGGAAGGGCTCGAGGTGGACTTTCCCTACCAAATCACCGATCAGGAAGCCCTGCCATACATCTTCGACCTCATGGAACATGAGGGGCTTGTGCTTGGTGGGTCCTCCGGCATCAACATTGCGGGCGCCGTGCGTCTGGCAAAGGAACTCGGCCCCGGCCACACCATCGTGACCATCCTTTGCGACTATGGAACGCGCTACCAAGCCAAGCTGTTCAACCCGGATTTCCTGCGTTCCAAAGACCTGCCCGTGCCGGACTGGATGGAACGCGACAGCGGCATCGCCATACCGTTCGAGGAGGTCGACGAGTGAAGACAGACCAACTCTTCGCTGACGATGCCTATCTGAAGTCCGCGCAGGCCAACGTTCTCGCGATCACCGGTGAAGGCGGGATCGTGCTGGATCGCACGCCCTTTTATGCAAACAGCGGCGGTCAACCGGGCGACAGCGGATATTTCGAACGCGAGGACGGCACGCGGTTTTCCATTGCGACGACGGTTTATGAAAGAGGTGGGAAGTCTGTAATTGTGCACGTTCCTGAAGCCGAGGCCCCTCTCCCGGCACCGGGCGAAAGACTGACCGCCATCATAGATTGGGAGCGCCGGTTAAAGCTCATGAAGATGCACACAGCCTGCCATCTTTTATCTGTCGTCTGTCCAGAACCGATCACGGGGGCGGCCGTCAATGAGCAGGACAGTCGTATTGATTTCGATATGAGCGAGACGGCCGACAAGAGAGAGCTCAGCGAAAAGTTGATGGAACTCGTCGCGGGCAATCACCCCGTCTACACACAGTGGATCACGGAAGACGAGCTCGACGCCAACCCGGATTTGGTGCGCTCAAAAAATGTGAAACCGCCCCGTGGATTGGGCAAGATCAGGCTTGTCTGCATTGGCGAAAATGCCGTCATCGATTCTCAGCCATGCGGCGGCACACATGTTACCAATACGCGTGAGATCGGCCCCATCCATATCGGCAAGATCGAAAAGAAGGGGCGCGAGAACCGGCGCATGCGCATTCGGTTTGGTCCGCTGCCCGCATAGAGCAACATGATGAGCGAACCTTCAAACCCCTATCTCGTTTCCTGCGACTGGCTCGCCGGTCAGTTAGGCAATCCCGATGTTTCGATTGTCGATAGCTCCTGGTATTTGCCAACCATGTTGATGCACGGCGTGCCCCGAGACGGTCGCGCTGAATATGATGCGCAGCATATTCCGGGTGCAGTCTATTTCGACATCAACGATGTCGTGGAACCCGGATCGGACCTGCCGCATACGCTCGCGCCGTCCGATGTCTTTGCCGAAAAGGCCGGGGCGCTCGGCATCGCCGATACCAATACGATCGTCGTCTATGACGGTATGGGCCTGTTCTCAGCGCCCCGGGTCTGGTGGAATTTTCGTGTCATGGGCGCTGCGAAAGTTGTCATTCTGGATGGCGGATTGCCGGCATGGATTGCCCAGCGACTGCCTATCGAGGCTGGAACCGCACCGGTTTCTCCGCGTCTTTTCAAAGCGAAATTTGACGAAAGCGCAGTCACGACCTTTGGCGAGATGAGCCGCATCGTGAAAGACGCCAGTGTGCAGATTGCGGATGCGCGACCCGCAGACCGGTTTGCTGGAACGGCCCCAGAGCCGCGGCCCGGCATCCGTTCAGGCCATATGCCCGGTGCTTACTCGGTTCCCTTCTCGGAACTTGCAACGGATGGTCGCCTCAAAAGTGCAGAAGAGCTGCGCCGTGTGTTTGAAGATGCGCAAATCGATCTCAACAAGCCAATCGTCACCAGTTGCGGTTCCGGCGTGACCGCCGCCGCGCTGACGCTTGCGCTGGAAACCGTCGGCCACTCCCGGCACACGCTCTATGATGGCTCATGGGCTGAATGGGGCGGTGCCGACGACACACCGGTCGTCACTGGCGAATAGTCCATCCATCCACACTTACCGACCGCGTAGTTGAGCAACGAGCCTTTGATCAACCTGTGGGCGCACATGCACCGCTCCCTTCACGCCAACGCGGTCGTAGAGGTCGATGACGTCCTGATTGATCATGCGGAAGCAGCCTGAAGACGCAGCCTTTCCAATTGAGTGCGGCTTGTCCGTTCCGTGAATGCGATACAGCGTGTCCTTGCCGTTCTTGAACAGATACATTGCACGTGCGCCAAGCGGGTTTTGTGGCGATCCTGCCAAGCCGTCGGCATATTTCTTCAATTCCGGCTTTCGCTCGATCATCTCTTTTGGCGGCGTCCATGTCGGCCATTTTTGCTTCCATTGCAGACGGGCACTGCCGGTCCAGGCATGGCCTTCCTTGCCAACCGCGATGCCGTAACGCATGGCTTTGCGCCCGGGCTCGACCAAATAGAGATGGCGCCGCTTGGCGTCGACAATGATCGTTCCGGGCGGCTCCGGACCAAAATACGCGACCTGCTGGCGCAGGAATTTCGGGTCCATGCGCTTGTAGTCAAAAGCCTCAATCGCGACGCCACCATCGTTACGCGCGCCATAAATCAGCGGGTAATCGATTTCCGAAAGAGCCGGTCGCCCAGGTGTGCGCCCAACATAGTTGGACGTTCGCCCGCGCACGACAACTTCTTTCGAGGCGCTGCCCTGCGGAGAAGAAAAACTGCTGCTCAGCCCCGAATTGCCCGATGTTGAAGTGCATGCCGTGAGCGTTCCCAATGACAAGACGCTGGCACACACAACCACTGCATTTGAGACCTTCTCAAACATGATTTTCCCCACGCAACTCTCACATACTCGCAGCTGGAGTGTAGCATATGATTTCAGCAATGACATTGCCGGGAAATCACTAAGCCTGCCGTGCAAAAGTGCACATCGTGTTCCGGACAAAAAGAAGCCGTCGCAACCCAAGTTGCGACGGCTTAGAACGAACTAAGACAAGCTACTCTATTCGGCAGCTTCGGGCTCTATCTCGCTCATATCTGTGAGCATGGCGGCCTCCGCTTCCTGCACCTTACGACGCGCCTCAATGATGAGATCGTCGCGCGCATTGGCGATGCGTCGCACCTGATTCATCACACCACCGGTGCCAGCTGGAATGAGACGCCCAACGATGACGTTCTCCTTCAGGCCCTCTAGTGTGTCGGACTTGCCGGACACCGCAGCTTCTGTGAGAACCCGGGTCGTCTCCTGGAAGGATGCTGCCGAAATGAATGAGCGCGTCTGGAGTGAGGCCTTGGTGATGCCGAGCAGTACCGGCTCCCCAATGGCCGGTTTGCGGCCCTCCTCTTCCAGCCTTTCATTCATGATATCGAGCTCGATGCGATCCATCTGTTCACCGCGAACGAGACCGGACTCACCGGCATCGTTGATCTCAACCTTCTGCAACATCTGGCGAACGATCACCTCGATATGCTTGTCGTTGATGCCAACGCCTTGCAATCGATAGACTTCCTGCACCTCATCCACGAGATACTGAGCGAGCGCCTCGACCCCTTTGACCGCAAGAATATCATGCGGCGCCGGGTTGCCGTCGAGCAGATAGTCGCCCTTTTCGATCGGGTCACCGTCCTGATGATGGAACGGCTTGCCCTTCGGAATCAGATATTCTGCGGGTTCGACCGTCTCATCACTGGGCTCGATATGAATACGACGCTTGTTCTTGTAGTCGCGGCCAAAGCGAATGGTGCCATCGATTTCGGCGATGACAGCAGCGTCTTTTGGACGACGCGCTTCGAACAGTTCGGCCACACGCGGCAGACCACCGGTGATGTCCTTCGTCTTGGCGCTTTCCAGCGGCACACGCGCAAGCACATCGCCAGCCTTCACGTCGGCGCCTGGTTCAACCGAAAGAATGGCGTCAACGGAAAGCAGGAAGCGCGCTTCGCCGCCCTGATCGGTGGACGCAACATTGCCCTTGGCATCCTTCACCACAAGAGCCGGCTTAAGATCGGCACCGCGCGGATTTGAACGCCAGTCAATAATGGCGCGCTTGGTGATCCCCGTATTCTCATCCGCCGTTTCGGAAACCGAAACGCCATCAATTAGGTCTTCGAATTCGATCGTGCCGCCTTCGGGCGTCAGGATCGGTCTTGTATAGGGGTCCCATTCCGCAATGCGCTGGCCCTGGGTGACCTTGTCGCCATCATCCACATGCAGACGCGAACCGTAGGTGACGCGATGCACCGCACGCTCCTCGCCCTTCTCGTCGAGAATGAGCACAGCCATGTTGCGACCCATCGCGATCAGACGACCCTGGGAATCGCGCACCACATTGCGGTTGCGGATCTTAACATCACCTTCATAGGAGGCCTCGATAAAGGATGAATCGGCAACCGTTGCTGCACCACCAATGTGGAAGGTGCGCATTGTGAGCTGCGTGCCTGGCTCGCCGATAGATTGAGCCGCGATAACGCCAACAGCTTCGCCCATATTGACGGGCGTTCCGCGTGCAAGGTCGCGACCGTAGCAAACGCCGCAGATTCCGGTGCGGGTTTCGCAAGTCAGAGCCGAGCGAATTTTCACCTGCTGAATACCGGCATCGTCGATAGCCAGAACATCCGGCTCTTCGATGGACTGCCCGGCAGCCACCAGAACGGCACCGGTCTCGGGATGCACGACATCCTCAGCCGCAGCGCGGCCAACGATACGTTGCCCAAGAGATGCAACGACCTGCCCCGCATCAACAATGGCCTGCATGGTGAGACCGTTAGTTGTACCGCAATCAACCTCGTTAATGATGCAGTCCTGCGCAACATCGACCAGGCGACGCGTCAGATAGCCGGAGTTGGCCGTTTTAAGCGCCGTATCCGCAAGACCCTTACGGGCACCGTGGGTGGAGTTGAAGTACTCCATCACGGTCAGGCCTTCCTTGAAATTCGAGATGATCGGCGTCTCGATGATCTCCCCGGACGGCTTGGCCATCAGGCCACGCATACCGGCAAGCTGCTTCATCTGCGCGGGCGAACCACGCGCACCGGAGCGGCTCATCATATAGACGGAGTTCATCTGCAACTGGCGACCGGTCTCGTCGAACTTGGTCTCCTGCAGACCTTTCATCATCTCATCGGCAACCTTGTCACCGCATTTCGCCCAGGCGTCGACAACCTTGTTGTATTTCTCGCCCTGGGTGATGAGGCCATCATTATATTGCTGCTCGAATTCCTTGGCCTGCGCCTGTGTTTCGGCAACCATGCCTTCCTTCGTGTCTGGGATCACCATGTCGTCCTTACCGAAGGAGATACCGGCCTTGCACGCATGGGTGAAACCAAGCTTCATGATCTGGTCAGCAAAGATGACCGTGTCCTTCTGGCCGCAATTGCGATACACGCGGTCGATCATCGCGGAGATGTTTTTCTTGGTCATCTCCTGATTGACGATGTCGAAGGTCACGCCAGCTGCGCGCGGCAGCAGATCGCCCATCAGCATACGTCCGGGCGTGGTGTCGAAGACTTCCGCGATCTCATTGCCTTCAGCATCAACTGTCTTGAAACGGCCCTTAATCTTGGAGTGCAGAGTAACAGCACCACTGTCGAGCGCGTGCTGCAACTCTCCCATGTCGCCCAGAACCATGCCCTGGCCCGGTTCGCCTTCGGCTTCGATCGACAGATAATAGAGGCCAAGAACGATGTCTTGCGACGGCACGATAATCGGCTGACCGTTGGCCGGGTGCAGGATGTTGTTCGTCGACATCATCAGCACACGTGCTTCCAACTGCGCTTCCAGCGAAAGCGGCACGTGGACCGCCATCTGGTCGCCGTCGAAATCCGCATTGAACGCGGCACAAACCAGCGGATGCAGATGGATCGCCTTGCCTTCGATCAGCACCGGCTCAAAGGCCTGAATGCCAAGACGGTGCAGTGTCGGAGCGCGGTTCAGCAGCACCGGGTGTTCGCGGATAACCTCGTCGAGAATGTCCCAGACTTCCGGTTTCTCTTTCTCGACCAGCTTTTTGGCTTGCTTGACGGTGGAGGAATATCCGCGCGCATCCAGCTTGGCATAGATGAACGGCTTGAACAGTTCGAGCGCCATTTTCTTGGGCAGGCCACACTGATGCAGCTTCAATTCCGGCCCGACCACAATGACCGAACGGCCCGAATAGTCGACGCGCTTGCCGAGCAGGTTCTGGCGGAAACGCCCCTGCTTGCCTTTCAGCATATCTGACAGCGATTTCAGCGGACGCTTGTTGGCACCGGTGATCGTGCGACCGCGGCGACCATTGTCGAACAGCGCATCGACCGATTCCTGCAGCATGCGCTTTTCGTTGCGGATGATGATATCCGGCGCGCGCAGTTCCATCAGCCGCTTCAAACGGTTGTTGCGATTGATGACCCGGCGATACAGATCGTTGAGATCAGATGTCGCGAAGCGGCCGCCATCGAGAGGCACAAGAGGGCGCAGATCCGGCGGAATGACCGGAATCGTTTTCATGATCATCCATTCCGGGCGGTTACCGGAATCGAGAAACGCCTCGGCGGTTTTCAGCCGTTTGGACAGCTTTTTGTATTTCAGCTCGGAGGTCGTTGAGGCGATTTCCTCACGCAGTTCATTGACGAGTTTTTCAAGGTCGAGACCCGCGAGCATCTCGTGGATCGCCTCGGCGCCAATCATGGCGTTGAAGGCATCGTCGCCATACTCTTCCTGCGCCAGCATATACTCCTCTTCGGAGAGCAGTTGGAACTCTTTCAGCGGCGTCAGGCCCGGTTCGATAACCACGAAGCTTTCGAAATAAAGAACCCGCTCCAGATCCTTCAAAGTGAGGTCGAGTAGAAGCCCAATGCGCGACGGCAAAGACTTCAGGAACCAGATATGCGCAACCGGCGAGGCCAGATCGATATGGCCCATACGCTCACGGCGCACCCGCGACAGCGTCACTTCAACGCCGCACTTCTCGCAGATAATGCCTTTATATTTCATGCGCTTATACTTGCCGCAGAGGCACTCATAGTCCTTCACGGGGCCAAAAATGCGCGCGCAGAACAAGCCGTCACGCTCCGGCTTGAAGGTGCGGTAGTTGATCGTTTCCGGCTTCTTGATCTCACCAAACGACCAGGAGAGAATTTTCTCCGGCGAAGCGATCGAGATGCGGATCGAGTCGAAAGTCTCGGCGACGACCTGCGGGTTGAAGAGATTCATGACCTCATGGTTCATGCGATTTTCTCCTTTTGGGCTTTTGGCCCGCTTGAGCTGCATGCAGCTCCATTTGAATTTTTCTCTGGCATGCGGGTCACTTCAAAGTGCTCTCAAGATGACCCCAAAAACCGTAAAGACTGCGACGACGGAACCCGTGATGATGACGATCGGATAGAAGGTTTTCTCACGAGCAATTTTTGAGCTCTCCTGATGCAGCTTTCCAATTTCTGCTTCCAGCTTTCTTCTTTGCGTTTCTGCCAGTGACGTTTCGACGTTGAGTTTGGTGATCTGCGCACCGATCAGATCGATTTCTGCTTTGACCTTCTCAAGTTCGATGCGATCAGACTCGCTCCGTTGTTTAACCTGCCCGTTAGACAAACTGAGCAAGCCAATTTGCAAGGAAAGCCAGTCCAGCACCCAATCCGATTATGATCATCGAGTAGCCGAACGCTGTCCAAAGCGACTTGCTTTCGTCCTGGCCTCCGGAGGTCGAAAGAATCTTGCGAACTCGGTCGTCAACAATTCTCTCGATCTCTTTCTGATCTACCGCTTCCCTGCTCGCCATCGATTCACTCCGCAGCATCCGGCAATGCGTAGTCCTCGTCGCCCTCGGGCTCGTCTTCCAGTTCAATCTTAGAATTCTCCAACTCCACCGAAAGACCAAGCGAACGCATTTCCTTCACAAGCACGTTGAAGCTTTCCGGGATACCGCTTTCAAACGTGTCATCACCACGCACGATGGACTCATAGACTTTCGTGCGACCGGCAACGTCATCCGACTTCACCGTCAGCATTTCCTGCAAGGTGTAGGCAGCGCCATAGGCTTCAAGCGCCCACACCTCCATCTCACCGAACCGCTGGCCGCCAAATTGAGCCTTACCGCCCAGCGGCTGTTGCGTGACCAGCGAATATGGACCGATGGAGCGAGCGTGGATCTTGTCATCAACCAGATGGTGCAGCTTGAGCATGTAGATATAGCCCATGGTCACCGGACGATCGAACGGCTCACCTGTGCGACCATCATAGAGTGTTGACTGACCTGACCCATCGAGACCGGCTGCTTCCAGCATCTCGACAATGTCCGGCTCATGCGCACCGTCAAAGACCGGTGTCGCGATGCGCACGCCGGTTTTCAACTGATCGGCAATACGCTCGATGGAGTCATCGTCGTAATCACGAACCGGTTCGTTGCGGTCATTGGCCGGATAGATCTTTTCGATTTCCTGCCGCAGCTGAGCCGCCTCGCCGGATCTCTTATAGTCTTCCAGAAGACCACCGATCTTGCGACCCATGCCGGCACAGGCCCAACCCAGATGGGTTTCGAGAATCTGCCCGACATTCATGCGCGACGGCACGCCAAGCGGATTGAGCACGATGTCGGCATGCGTTCCATCTTCAAGGAACGGCATGTCTTCGATCGGCAAAATGCGCGAAACGACCCCCTTGTTACCGTGACGTCCGGCCATCTTGTCGCCCGGCTGTAGCTTGCGTTTGATGGCCACGAAAACCTTGACCATCTTCATCACGCCCGGTGGCAGTTCATCACCGCGCTGAAGCTTCTCAACCTTGTCCATGAAGCGGCCTTCCAGCATGCTCTTGGACTCATCATACTGCCCGCGCAGCGCCTCGATCTGGCCCTGCAGCTTCTCGTTTTCGACAGCAAACAGCCACCACTGGCTGCGCGGAAATTCGTCCATCACAGCTGGGGTCAGTTTGGTGCCTTTCTTGAAGCCTTTCGGGCCAGCAACCGCTTCTTTGTTTTTGAGCATGTCCTGCAAACGACCATAGACATTGCGATCAAGGATCGCCTGCTCGTCGTCGCGGTCCTTTGCGAGCGTTTCGATTTCCTCACGCTCGATCGCCATGGCGCGTTCGTCTTTTTCGATACCGTGGCGATTGAACACACGTACTTCCACCACCGTGCCGAAAGCACCGGGGCTCATGCGCAGTGACGTGTCGCGAACGTCCGATGCCTTCTCACCGAAGATCGCGCGAAGCAACTTTTCTTCCGGCGTCATCGGGCTTTCGCCCTTCGGCGTAATCTTGCCGACGAGAATATCGCCAGGCCCGACTTCAGCACCGATATAGGTGATGCCGGCCTCGTCGAGGTTTTTCAGCGCTTCTTCCGAAACATTGGGAATGTCGCGGGTGATCTCCTCCGGCCCAAGCTTCGTATCACGCGCCATCACCTCGAATTCTTCGATGTGAATGGAGGTGAACACGTCGTCACGCACAATGCGCTCAGACAGCAGAATAGAGTCTTCGAAATTGTAGCCGTTCCAGGGCATGAAGGCGACGAGCACGTTGCGACCAAGCGCCAGATCGCCGAGATCGGTCGAAGGGCCATCAGCGATAATGTCACCGCGATTGACGATGTCTCCCACCTTCACCAGAGGACGCTGGTTGATACAGGTCGACTGATTGGAACGCTGGAACTTCTGCAAACGGTAGATATCAACGCCAGGCTTCGCCGGGTCGAGATCTTCCGTCGCGCGCACCACGATACGGGTGGCATCCACCTGATCGACGACACCACCACGGCGTGCGCCAATGGCCGCACCAGAATCGCGTGCAACAATCGGTTCCATGCCAGTGCCAACGAATGGCGCTTCGGCGCGAACAAGCGGAACGGCCTGGCGCATCATGTTGGAGCCCATCAGCGCTCGGTTCGCGTCATCATTTTCCAAGAATGGAATGAGTGCAGCGGCAACCGAGACAAGCTGCTTGGGCGACACGTCCATGAAGTCGATATCGGCGACCGGATGCATGGTCACGTCACCAGCCTGACGGGCAACCACAAACTCGTTGACGAATTTACCCTTGTCATCAAGCTCGGCATTGGCCTGCGCTACGGTGTATTTTGCCTCTTCCATTGCGGAGAGGTAATGCACCTCGCTCGTCACCGCGCCGTTTTCGACCTTGCGATACGGGCTTTCGATAAAGCCATACTTGTTGATGCGCGCAAAGGTCGCCAGCGAGTTGATCAAGCCAATGTTTGGGCCTTCGGGCGTCTCAATCGGACAAATGCGACCATAATGCGTTGGATGAACGTCGCGCACCTCAAATCCGGCACGCTCACGCGTAAGACCGCCCGGCCCGAGCGCGGAAAGACGACGCTTATGCGTGATCTCCGACAGCGGATTGGTCTGGTCCATGAACTGAGACAGCTGCGATGAACCGAAGAACTCGCGCACAGCAGCGGCAGCCGGTTTGGCGTTGATCAAATCCTGCGGCATCACCGTGTCGATTTCGATCGACGACATGCGTTCCTTGATGGCGCGTTCCATGCGCAGCAGACCAATGCGATATTGGTTCTCCATCAACTCGCCGACCGAACGAACACGACGGTTGCCGAGATTGTCGATATCATCGATAGTTCCGATGCCGTCACGCAACTCGACCAGAGTCTTCATCACGGAAAGAATGTCTTCCTTGCGCAAAACGCGCACAGTATCCTCAACATCCAGATCAAGACGGGAGTTCATTTTTACGCGACCAACGGCGGACAAATCGTAGCGCTCGCGGTCGAAGAACAGAGAGGTGAACATATTCTCGGCTGTTTCCAGCGTTGGCGGCTCACCGGGGCGCATCACGCGGTAGATGTCGAACAGTGCATCCTGGCGCGACTGGTTTTTGTCCGCTGCCAAGGTCGAACGCATGTAAGCGCCAACATTGACGTGGTCGATATCGAGAATATCGATCTCGGTGTAGCCAAGCTCAACAAGATCTACGAGCGTGCCGGAGGCCTCACCCGTCTTCTCGTCAACCTCATAGGTGAGTTCGTCACCGGCTTCCAGATGGATCTCACCCGTTTCCATGTTGACGATGTCTTCAGCAACATAGCGTCCATGTACCGCTTCGGCCGAAACGCGGATGGCTTTGACCTTGTCGGACAAATCCTTGACCGTCCGGGCCGTTACTTTCTTTCCAGCCTCAACGACAACATTGCCAGTTTTCGCATCGATGATGTCTTCAACCGGTTTGGTGCCCTTCAAACGTTCAGCATCAAAGGGCAGCGACCAGCCCTTCTTGGCGTCGAATTTCAGGGGAAGGCGCTCGTAGAAATAGTTGAGAATGTCTTCACCATCCATGCCGAGCGCCATCAGCAGGGTTGTCGATGGCAGCTTGCGACGGCGGTCTATGCGCGCATAGACGATGTCTTTGGCGTCAAATTCGATATCAAGCCAGGACCCGCGATAGGGAATGACGCGCGAAGCAAACAAAAGCTTACCCGATGAGTGCGTCTTGCCTTTGTCGTGATCGAAGAACACGCCCGGCGATCGGTGCATCTGCGAAACGATTACGCGTTCCGTGCCGTTGATGATGAAGGTACCATTGCCGGTCATCAGGGGCATATCGCCCATAAAAACTTCCTGCTCCTTGATGTCCTTGACCGATTTCGCCTGCGTATCTTCGTCAATATCAAAGACAATGAGGCGCAGCGTCACTTTCAGTGGCGCCGAATATGTCATATCGCGCTGGCGGCACTCTTCCGTGTCGTATTTTGGCGGCTCGAAATCGTAGCGCACGAAGTCAAGCTGCGCGCCGCCGGTGAAATCCTTGATGGGGAAGACCGAGTTAAACACGGCCTGTAATCCTTCATCGGGACGGCCACCTTCGGGCTCATCCACGATGAGGAAGGAATCGTAGGAGGACATCTGAACCTCGATGAGGTTCGGCATATCCGTCACTTCTGTGATGTTGCCATAGACCTTGCGGACCCGGCGGCGACCGTTGAACTGTGCGGACGATTTGGCGGTGGCCATGCAGGCTTCTCCCTTGGAAGACTTGAATTTCTTTGACGTGGGCCATCACGAAGGTGAACGCACGTCAGGAGTTACAGAATTTTTGGACGGTCCGGATTCAACACAGGACCTTCATTTCATGCAGTTTTCGTGTGTCGATCTCACGGCAATGTCGCTTGGCCTTAAACAAGAGCTTCAACGTACAACTCGACAAAGGGCTTCAGCAGTTCCGGTCATCGCAACAATAATCGAGCCGATTTCGGCGGCCTTCAGCTTCATCAGGACTGCATGAGACCGTCGATCAGCACCCTAGGTCGGCCTGACACGAGCGCACCCCATCAACAACCCGGCAGCCGTTTGAAGCAAATGCTGCGTCAACTGTGCTTATCCGACTTAAGACCAGCGTATGCACAGCACGCCTCACATTGAACCGCTTCAGTCCAACCAACCTTGCGCAACCGACCAAAGAGTAACTAGCCAGGTCGCAGTCAGCTGGAATTCAGCCAACCAGACCGCAATCTACCAGACCATAGTCAACCGAAACCGGCAGTCGAAACCAGGAACCGCAGCCGTAAACGCCGAATGCTTGATGACCAAACGACAAAAGGAACCGTGCCCGCACCATCTGTTTCGGTGCAGCCGGTTCTCACGAGATACTGAAATGACAGGTCGCGCAAAAGCCCCATGCATCCGGGCTCTCAAGCAACGCGTGACCTCCATATAGACCACAACATCGCGAATGTGAAGGGCCTCGACTTATGCCGACCAGCGCTTGGGACTGACCTCATCTATCTGATCCAAACAATCGGATTCTGTGATGCGTTGTCTTGAAGCGATCGGTACAAAGCGGGCTGGGCTCCCTAAACGTACCAACCAAGCGCGATCTGCGCCTCTTCGGAAAGCCTTTCCGGTGTCCAGGGCGGGTCAAACACCATATTGACCGTCACGCCTGAAACGCCCTCAACAGTCGACACCGCATTTTCAACCCAGCCGGGCATTTCGCCTGCTACCGGGCAGCCGGGCGCCGTCAAAGTCATATCGATATCGACATGACGATTGTCGTCCATATCAATGCGATAGATCAGACCAATCTCGTAAATGTCAGACGGAATTTCAGGATCATAGACAGTCTTTAGCGCTGCGATGATATCCGTGGTCAATCGATCCAGTTCCGCCTGCGGAATCGACGAAACATCGGTGTTCTCGCCGATCGCCGCAGCATTGGGCCCGGTTTCCATTTGCGCAGCTGTAAGTGGTTGATCGGTCATGATCTTGTTCGCTTCTTCACAAAGGTGCGTGCGGCGTGCAAGACGAATGCTCCGCCGAACAGTGTTGCCATCGTTCCCACAAGAGTACCACCGGTATATAACGCGAACCAGATTCCAAAAGCCATAAAGATGAGACCGAGCAACGCCTGCACTGGCCAACTCGACATCAGCGGGTCCGCAGATTGGGTCTCATGCACGAGATCCTGAAGCTCGTTTTCATCTTTTCTGATCATCACGAGAAAAACTTCCTCGCCTTTTCAAGCGCTTGTACGAGTGCATCGACTTCCGCCTTTGTGTTGTAGAGACCGAAACTCGCCCGACAGGTGGATGTCGTACCAAACCGTTGCAAGAGCGGCTGGGCGCAATGCGTTCCGGCCCGAACCGCAACGCCAGAGCGGTCGATGATCATTGAAACATCGTGAGCGTGGATGCCCTCAAGCTCGAAGGAGAAGATCGCGCCTTTGTCTGGCGTATCACCGATCACCCGTAACGCATTGATTTTCTGCAATTCCTGGCGCGCATAGTCACGCAGATCAGCTTCGTGATCGGCAATAGCGTCTCGACCAACACGTTCCATATAGTCCAGCGCGGCCCCTAGACCGATCGCCTGAACGATGGGCGGGGTGCCGGCCTCGAAGCGATGCGGCGGATCGTTGTAAGTGACACCATCCATGGTGACATCGAGGATCATCTCGCCACCACCCTTGAAAGGTTGCATGGAATCAAGAGCTTCCGCTGTACCATACAGCGCACCAATGCCGGAGGGACCGTAAAGCTTGTGGCCAGTGATGCAGTAAAAATCGCATCCCAGCGTCTGAACATCGACCGGCAGATGCACCGCGCCCTGCGATCCATCCACCAAAACCTTGATATTTGCCGATTTCGCCATCGCGCAGATGGCCTCGACATCCACCACAGTGCCCGTGACGTTGGACATATGGGTGATGGCGATCATGCGCGTGCGCTCGGTGCACGCGGCTTCGACCGCCTGCGCCGACAAACCACCATCTTCATCGCAATCGACCCAGACGAGCTCTACGCCCATGCGCTCGCGCAAGAAGTGCCACGGCACGATGTTGGAATGATGCTCCAGAATGGAAAGAACGATTTCGTCGCCTTCCTTCAGATGCGCCATCGCCCAGCCATAGGCGACAAGATTGATCGCGTCGGTCGTGCCGCCGGTGAAAACGATGTTGTCAACCGACGGCGCGTTCAAAAAGGCGCGCACCTTTTCGCGAGCACCTTCATAGGCGTCGGTTGCGGCGTTGGAGAGAAAATGCAGCCCGCGATGCACATTCGCGTATTCGTGTGAATAGGCATGGCTGACCGCATCGATGACCGATTGCGGCTTTTGGGCCGACGCACCATTGTCGAGATAAACCAGCGGCTTGCCGTGAACCTGACGCGAAAGAATCGGAAAGTCGGCGCGAATAGCCGCAACGTCATAGGCGTTAGACATGGCGGTCCATCCACGCCTCGATGCGCGCCTCCAGCGGTTCAATAAGATCGGTATGTTCCATCTCTTCAACCACTTCTGCGACAAACGCCTTGATCAGCATCTGCCGTGCCCTCGGCTCGCTGATCCCGCGCGCGCGCAGATAGAAAAGATAGCTTTCTTCCAGATCGGTCACCGTGGCGCCATGCGCGCATTGCACATCGTCGGCGAAGATTTCCAGTTCGGGTTTTGCCGAAAAGCCGCACTCATCAGACAGCAGCAGGCTGTTACAGGCCATGCGTGCATCGGTGAGCTGTGCGGCCTGGCGCACATTGATCTGGCCCTGAAAAACGCCCTGCCCGCGCCCGGTCGCGACATTGCGGAAGGTCTCCGTCGCATTGGTGGACGGGACATGATGCGTAATGCGCGATGTAACATCCACATGCGCATCGCCACCCACCAGATTGACGCCTGAAATATTAAGCGTCGCGCCCTCGCCCGTCACGTCAAAGTCGATCTCCTGACGCACCAGAACGCCGCCGACGTTCAGAATGAACAGGTTGAGCGTAGCGTCTTTGCCAAGCGTGACGGCAAGACGAGCCAACCGCTTTGCGGCATCTCCCTCTTCATTGGAAAGCGTGTAATTGACCGTCGAACCGACAGCGATATCGAGGGACACGATCTGGGACGACAGATAGGACACGCGATCCGGCCCCACCGAGCGGTCGACAAGTGAGCATTCCGCACCAGCCCCCACCTCGATTGCGCAACGGGTGGCACCCACGGTGTTCTCACCGGCGCTATGCGCATGGGCGATACCAACGGTGCGGTCGACCTTGGCCCCGGCTGCCACTTGCACCGTCAGGCCGTCACGGACCAGCGCATTGTTGAGTGCAACGGTGCTGGCGGCCGCTGTTGAGACTTTCGCAGCTTTCGGCAACTCCGCCCTAACCGTCACGCCATCCGGCAAAACCTCTCCACGATCGAAATAATGACCGGAGCGGAAATGCAGCACAGCCGCATCGCTAACAAGTCGCGGAAAGCGGTTGCCAATTGCCAGCGCGTCCTCTTCGCTTGGACGCTCCGCCAAGGCGTATTCGCCCTTCAGCAGAGCGCGCAGGTCGGTGTAGTGAAAGGCCTCAACCCGCCGTGTTGGCAGGCCATTGGCAGCAAGGGCTTCCTGCGCGGCGACACGCTCTTGCGACTGCGGCAGCGCCTTGGCCACCTCAATCAGCGAAGTTTCGGCTTCGGTCAGTAATTTGGTCGTGTGAGCGTTCATTCTGTGCCTCAACCGGACGTGAGTGGCAGTTCTATGCAGACGGATTCAGCGGAAGCCGATCCGAAACTCAGGCGGCTGCCGCGATGATGTCGGCATAGCCCTTTTCCTCCAGTTCCAGAGCGAGCGCCTTGTCGCCGGAGCGCACAATCTGCCCTTTCGAGAGAACATGCACCGTGTCCGGTACGATATAGTCGAGCAGACGCTGATAATGGGTGATGACGATCATCGCGCGGTCGGGCGAACGCAGACTGTTCACCCCATCGGCCACGATTTTCAGCGCATCGATGTCGAGCCCGGAATCGGTTTCATCCAGCACGCAGAGCTTTGGTTCCAGAAGCGCCATTTGCAGAATTTCCGCCCGCTTCTTCTCACCGCCAGAAAAACCGACATTGACCGGGCGTTTCAGCATGTTGAAATCGATATGCAGATCGGCGGCTGCCGCTTTCACGCGTTTCATGAAGTCGGGCGTGGAAAGCGCGTCTTCGCCGCGCTCCTTGCGCTGCGCATTCATCGCTTCCTTCAGGAAGGTCATGGTCGGCACGCCGGGAATTTCCACCGGATATTGGAAGGCCAAAAACACGCCCGCAGCGGCCCGTTCGGACACGTCGAGTTCCAGCAGGTCCTCACCCTCATAGGTGATGGAGCCTTCCGTGACCTCATAATCTTCCTTGCCGGAAAGAATGTAGGACAAAGTCGATTTACCCGAGCCGTTCGGCCCCATGATCGCGGCGACCTCACCCGGCTTCACGGTGAGATTGAGCCCGTTGAGGATTTCAGTTCCGTCCTCTTCAATCCGGGCGTGGAGATTTTTGATTTCAAGCATTTTGTCTACTTTCCCTTGGCGCCCATGCGCCCAAATCTGCGGTCTATTCCGTGTTGCCTTTCAACGGCTTCATTTTGGAGGCGGTCCAGACTGCGAAGCTTCTTCATTCTACGCCAACCCCAAATCAGCGTCACAAAAACGAAGGCGCCCGTGGCATGCCAGACGAAGCCCATCATTGCTGCAATCAAGAAAGCAACCATCGCAACGCCAAGCATAGGCTTGATCATGCCCGCGGATATTAGTCTGCCATTGGTCTCCATTTGTCTTTGAAGGCCATCAGCAAACTTCATCCGCTCAGCCGCATCTCGAATGTGATACCTGTCTCGTTCGCGATCCAGCGCATCCTCGGAATGATCGCTACCAGTGATCATGTTGGTCCAGTCTTTGTTTGCGACGCGTTGCGCGAACTACTTCTTCATATCGCAATCCCCGCGCCGTCACCCTCGGACTTGTTCCGAGGGTCTGGTGAGAAGCCACGGCCCCGCCTTCCAATGCAAACTTCATCTGCGCCGCACCGGACAAGATCCTCGGGACAAGCCCGAGGATGACGGTGGTGGGAGTACAATATTAGTAATGTCGTCGATTTCCTCTCAGAGAAAAACCGGTTCCAGAGCCAAACAACGATTTCTCCCAGTAGTGAAGCCAGCGCTGCACAGGCCACGGCAAATAAGACGTCGGCATATAGCGGCCATCCATCGCGAAGACCTGAGGTTGTAAACATCAACATCAAAACCAATGAGCCGATAACAGGTAAAGACAGCCATTTTGGTTCCGCCGGAGTTGTAAGCCAGTTTCGTTTTTCTTCAGGCATATCGATATCCAACCACTCTATGCGTGTTCAACGGCCGACTACATGGAGGCCGGTTGCTCACTCTGCACCATTCCCACTCCGTCACCCTCGGACTTGTTCCGAGGGTCTTGTGAGAAGCCGCAGTCGCGTTTTCCAATGCAAACTTCATCTGTGCCGCACCCGACGAGATCCTCGGGACAAGCCCGAGGATGACGGTGCAGGTTGAGACGTCCACCGACCCATCACCCCACGCTCCCCTCAAGCGAAATCCCAATAAGCTTTTGCGCTTCGACCGCAAATTCCATCGGCAGTTCCTGAATGACTTCCTTCACGAAGCCATTGACGATGAGCGCGATGGCTTCCTCTTCAGGGATGCCGCGCTGAAGGCAGTAGAAAAGCTGATCATCGGAGATTTTCGACGTCGTCGCCTCATGCTCCAGCTGCGCTTCGGAATTCTTCGCCTCGATATAGGGCACGGTATGCGCGCCGCATTGATCGCCGATCAGCAGTGAATCGCACTGGGTGAAATTGCGCGCATTGGCAGCACGGCGGTTGACGCTGACCTGCCCGCGATAGGTGTTCTGCGAGCGACCCGCCGAAATGCCCTTGGAGATGATGCGGCTGGTCGTATCCTTGCCCAGATGCAGCATCTTGGTGCCGGAGTCGACCTGCTGCATGCCGTTCGACACGGCAATCGAATAAAACTCCCCGCGCGAACCGTCGCCACGCAAAATGCAGCTGGGATATTTCCAGGTGATGGCCGAGCCGGTCTCCACCTGTGTCCATGAAATTTTCGAGTTCTTGCCCCGGCAATCGCCACGCTTGGTGACGAAATTATAGATGCCGCCCTTGCCGTTTTCATCACCCGGATACCAGTTCTGGACGGTTGAATATTTGATCTCGGCATCATCCATAGCGATGAGTTCAACCACCGCCGCGTGAAGCTGGTTTTCGTCGCGTTGCGGAGCCGTGCAGCCTTCCAGATAGGAGACGTAGGAGCCTTTCTCCGCGATGATCAGCGTGCGCTCGAACTGACCCGTATTCATCTCGTTGATGCGGAAGTAAGTCGACAATTCCATCGGGCAGCGCACGCCTTCGGGCACATACACAAAAGTGCCATCGGTGAAGACGGCGCTGTTGAGCGTCGCGAAATAATTGTCGGTAACGGGCACAACCGTCGCCAGATATTTCTGCACCAGTTCGGGATAGTCCTTGATGGCTTCCGTGATGGAACAGAAGATCACGCCGGTCTTGGCAAGTTCTTCGCGGAAAGTCGTGACGACAGAGACGGAATCGAAGACAGCATCCACCGCGACGCGCCCGCTGGCATAGACATTGTCATTGGCGCCTTCGGGGCCATCATCTTCCAAAGTGCTGGGTTCACCGCGCTTGCGCACACCGGCCAGAATTTCCTGCTCGCGCAACGGAATGCCGAGCTTCTCATAGGTTTTGAGAAGTTCGGGATCGACTTCGTCGAGCGATTTCGGGCCGTCTTCAAAATCCTTCGGCGCGGCGTAGTAGTAGATGTCTTGATAGTCGATGGGCGGATAGTTGACCCGGGCCCAGTCAGGCTCTGTCATGGTTTTCCAGCGTTCGAAAGCCTCCAGGCGCCATTTGAGCATCCATTCCGGCTCGCCCTTCTTGGCGGAGATGAAGGCAATCGTATCCTCATCGAGCCCCTTGGGCGCACGGTCGGATTCGATATCGGTCGAAAAGCCGTATTTGTACTGGTCGATATCCAGCGTTTTGACGGTATCGATGGTTTCCTGAACCGCAACCATAAAGCTTCTCCTGTGCCCCGCCTCAAGCGGCGCTGTCTCTTAATTCGCCGCCAAGCCGTCTCGCCAAACCGACCGCAAGACGCTCGAAAACACTCAAAAACTGCAACACGTCATCGCGTGTCGAGTTCCAGCCCAGACTCACACGGATGGCCGCCTGCGCCACATCCGGCGAAACACCCATCGCCTGCAGGACATGGCTGTTTCCAACCTTGCCGGACGAGCAAGCCGAGCCGCTCGACACGGCAACGCCGTCTAGATCGAACGCGATCAGCGCCGTTTCGGCTTTCATTCCTCGCAAGGCGATCAAGGAGGTGTTGCCCAGTCGTGTCGCGCTCTGCCCGAAAATCGTTAGCCGATCCGCCAGCCCAAGCTTCTCGCATATAGGGAGGAGACCGGCCTCCAACGAGTCCCGCAACGCGGTAATTGACGCGAAATCTGCGGCTTCGCTGGCAGCCTGGACGGCTGCCTCGCCAAAGCCAGCGATCGCGGGGACGTTTTCGGTGCCCGCCCGCCGATTGGTCTCCTGCCCGCCACCGCGCAGCAGCGGTTCGGTCTCCAGAATGGAATGGGCATTGATCAATGCGCCCGCGCCCATCGGGCCACCAATCTTGTGCGACGACAGGATCAGGAAATCGACGCCGAGTTTGGCGACATCGATCGGCAACCGTCCCGCTGCCTGCACGGCATCGCACAGCACATAACCGCCACGAAAACGCACCATCCTCGCAACTTCCGCAACGGGCTGGACCACGCCCGTTTCGCTGTTGGCCAGTTGCACCGCGACAAAAGGTGCTCCCGATGCATCATCATGCACATCCAGCAGAGCCTCAAGCGCCGCCAGATCGATGAAACCATCGCTTTTGACCGGCACGGCCAGCACATGTTCCGGCTCGAACCGACCGCCAGCCAACACACAAGGGTGTTCGGTCTCCAATACGTAAAGTTTTGAGGCGTGACGCGCTTCACCGCCACTGCGAATGTTGGGCGACAGAGCCAGGTGTGTAGCTTCCGTCGCGCCGGATGTGAAGATGACGGCTTCTTTGGGCGCATTCACAAGCGAGGCAACCTGCTCTCTGGCGGTTTCAACCACACCGCGTGCCTGGCGCCCCTCGCTGTGCACGGAAGACGGGTTGCCGACACGCTCCATTGCGGCAGCCATCGCCCACCTTGCCTGCGGGCGCAGCGGTGCTGTCGCATTGTGGTCAAAATAGGCGCGTCGAACCGACATGGGCTTGTCTTGCGGCTCCAAAATCTCTGTTGAGGGTCAAGATGTCCATTTTCCTTGAATTTCTCGAAGGAAACGGATTATCACCGGCCATCGTCTCGCGAGCCGCTTTCTTTGCGGAATCGCTTGTTTTGAATAATTCTAAACTAGGTTAGAAACTGGCCACCGCCTCGTCAAGCCGATCCGACCATCTGCGCCGCTGCGACACAGTGTTCAGCGCTGCCTTTTCGAGTGATGAGCGCGCGCAGTCATGCGCAAAACGCCGTTTCGCCCCGTTTGCATAGTCTTGGAGTGACCCATGCCCGAAGTGATCTTTCCCGGCCCCGATGGCCGTCTGGAAGGCCGTTACCAGCCCTCGGAAGACAAAAACGCGCCGATTGCGATCATTCTGCATCCGCATCCGCATCCCTCTTTCGGGGGCACGATGAACCATCCCATCGTTTATCGCCTCTATTACATGTTCCGCGAACGTGGCTTCACCACACTGCGCTTCAACTTCCGTGGCGTGGGACGCAGCCAGGGCGAGTTCGACCACGGCACGGGCGAATTGTCCGATGCCGCTGCCGCTCTCGACTGGATCCAGTCGCTGCACCCGGATTCAACAGGATGCTGGGTCGCGGGCTTTTCCTTCGGGTCCTGGATCGGGATGCAGCTTTTGATGCGTCGTCCCGAAATCGAGGGCTATATGTCGATTGCGCCGCAGCCCAACATCTACGATTTCGCCTTTTTGGCGCCCTGCCCCTCATCCGGCCTGATCATTCATGGCGAGGAAGACCGTGTTTCCCAACCCAAGGATGTTCAAACGCTGGTTGACAAGCTGCGCTCGCAGAAAGGCATCACCACCACGCAGATCACAATGCCGGGGGCCAACCACTTCTTTACCGATCATCAGGACGAATTGCTCGACGAGTGCCAGATCTATCTGGACAAGCGCTTGGGCCTGATCGAGGGCGGCATCGAAGAAACCATGCTGCTGCGCTAAGGGTTTTTGGGAAAGCCCGCTCCATGGAACCGACAATGCTCGCTGCACTGTTCGCCACGGGAATCGTGGCGGGCGTTTTCAACTCCATCGCGGGCGGGGCGACCTTTATTTCCTTTCCGGTGCTCTTGGCCTCTGGCCTGCCGCCCCTGGTGGCGAATGCGACGAATTTCGTGGCGCTGCTGCCCAGCAATGCAGCTGCTGTGCCGCCCTTTCGCAAAGAGCTTGCCAGTCTTGGCCCAAGGCTGTGGCGCGACCTCGGCATCTGCGCCGCAGGTGGTTTGGTCGGCGTTCTGCTGCTGCTTTATCTGGGCGAGGCAACCTTCACCGCGCTCATCCCGTGGATGATGCTGGCCGCGGTTGTCCTGTTTGCGCTCGGAAATCGGGGGCGAAACTGGATCAGCGCCAATTTTGCAAGCGGAGCCGATGGCCGCGCGGGAAATGTGCTGCTGTTCGTCTTTTCCATCTATGGCGGCTATTTCGGAGCCGGTCTTGGCGTTATTCTCATCGCCGCCTTCACCATCGCCGGATACACCGTTGCGCAAATGGCCAATGCCATGAAAAACGCGGCCGGAACTGTAATCGCCTTGGTCAGCATCGGCATTGTGTCGGCGAGCGGGCTTGTTTCCTGGCCAGCAGCCTTGTCCATGATGGCGGGCGCGACGATTGGCGGCTATGCGGGCGGACATTTGTCGAAACGCATTTCGGCAGCGCTGCTGCGCTTTCTGGTGATTGCCTTCGGCCTGCTGGTGAGCGCCATCTATATGTGGCGCGCCTATGGTTGGTGAGGTTCGGCAACCACGCCACCGGTGACGGGTTCGCTACAACCGGTTGTTCCAGGTTCCGTCAGCGGCAGACCATGCAGGCTTCGAACGGCCAGATAGGCAAAGGCCTCCGCCTCCATCATGTCACCGTCGAAGCCGAGTTCTTCGCTCACTGAAACAGTCGCATCCGAGGCCTGCGCGAGGTCCTTCAAGTCACGCATCAGCGTGTCGTTGAGCCTGCCCCCACCGCACAGCACCCAATGGCGCGGCGCTTCCGGTACATGCTCGGTTGCGGCCATGATCGCTTCGGCGGTCACTCGCGTCAGAGTCCGGGCGCCATCCGAAAGTTCAAGCGAACCGGCTGCGAGCGGCTCGAAGTCATTGCGATCGAGCGACTTCGGCCCGGTCTGGCTGAAAAAATCTGCCGCCATATAGCGATCAACCACTTCGCGGACGACAACGCCCTCACCCGCGATTTTCCCACCCTGATCATAGGGAATACCGGCTTGCGAACTCACCCATTGGTCGATCAACGCATTTCCCGGCCCCGTATCGAAGGCCAGCAAAGCGCCGTCACGACCCACATAGGTGATGTTGGCAATACCGCCGACATTGACGAATGCGACAGGTCGTTCGCGGATCGCGCGCGCCAACACGCGATGATAGATGGGGACCAGCGGTGCGCCCTGCCCGCCTGCAATAATATCCGCGGCCCGCATATCGTAGACCGTGCGGATGCCGGTCAGATCGGCCAGTTGCTGGCCGTCGCCCAGTTGGACCGTTAGTCCCTCTTCCGGGCGATGCAGAACCGTCTGCCCATGAAAGCCAAGAATATCGGGGGTCACGTTGAATCTTTTTATGAACTGATTGACCGCATCCGCATGACGTTGCGTGATTTTTTTCTCCAGCGCAGTGAGCCTCCCAGGCCTGTCGTCACGACGCACGATCGACTTCGCGTCCTCAAGCGCTGCCTCAATCTCGCATGAAAAAGCAGCCTCATAAGGCAGTGCCATCCGCATGCCAGTGTTGCGGCTGGTGACCGCATGCCCATCACCATCCGTCTCGATGAGTGCCAGGTCGATGCCGTCCATCGAGGTGCCACTCATCAGACCCAGCGCCTTCAGTACCGGTTTTGCCGACGTGCCATGCGCCATGAAGTTTCCCCGTGAAATCCGACAACTCTTGGTGTAACACGCGCGCAATTCAACATCACAGCCTGAACCACAATGTCTGCCTTCAGAAGCGACTTCCTGCGCACGCTCTCCGAGCGCGGCTTCATCCATCAGATTTCCGATGAAACGGGTCTGGACGACCTGCTGACCAAGGAAACCCTCACTGCCTATATCGGCTTCGATGCGACGGCCAAGAGCCTGCATGTCGGCCACTTGACACAAATCATGCTGCTCTATTGGTTCCAGCAAACCGGACATCGCCCGATCGTGCTGATGGGCGGCGGCACGTCCATGGTCGGCGATCCGTCCGGTCGCGACGAGTCACGCCAGCTTATGACGCCACAAATCATCGAAGACAACAAGGCGGAAATTCGCAAATGCTTCTCCGCCTTCCTGACCTTCGGCGACGGCCCCCAAGATGCGGTGATGGCCGACAATGCCGATTGGCTGCTTGATCTCAACTATGTTGATTTTTTGCGCGACTACGGGCGCCACCTTTCAGTGAACGCCATGCTGGCGCGCGACTCGGTCAAAAATCGGCTGGACCGCGAGCAGCATCTGTCCTTCCTGGAATTCAACTATATGTGCCTTCAGGCCTACGATTTCGTTGAGTTGGGCAAGCGCTATGATTGTCGCTTGCAGATGGGCGGATCAGACCAATGGGGCAACATCGTTTCGGGCGTTGATCTTGGCCGCCGTGCCGGCCAACCTCAGCTTTTCGGCGTCACAACACCGCTTCTGGCAACGGCTTCCGGGGCGAAAATGGGCAAGACTGCGGCTGGCGCGGTGTGGCTCAACGCCGACATGCTGGCGGTTTTCGACTTCTGGCAATATTGGCGCAATGTCGAGGACGCTGACGTCGGTCGTTTTCTGCGCCTGTTTACAACGCTGCCTTTGGACGAAATTGCAAGACTGGAGGCTCTTGAAGGTGCCGAGTTGAACGAGGCCAAAAAGGTTCTGGCCTTGGAAGCAACCGCGCTTGTCCATGGCCGATCTGCCGCCGAGCGGGCAGCCGAGACAGCCCGTCAGACTTTTGAGATGGGCGCAGTGGCGACTGATCTGCCGACGGTGTCGATCTCCGCTCAGGATCTGTCAGGCGGGATCGGGCTCTTGTCGCTGCTGGTGACGGCTGGATTGGCAAATTCAAACGGTGAGGCAAGGCGGCACATCAAGGGCGGAGCGGTCAAGCTCAACGATGCTGCGATGAACGATGAAACGCGGATCGTGACGACGGATGATCTCAATGCCGATGGAGCGATCAAGCTGTCTTTCGGCAAGAAGCGTCATATCCTGCTGCGCCCGCAATAGGGAAAAGTCCATCAGGCCCTAGAACTGGAAGAGGCGGCGGAACACGCCCGGCGCGATGACTGATAGCGGATTCACAGCGATCTGCGGGTTCCCATAGGGCCCGGAGAGGCGAAAGGTGATTCCCAGAAGGCCGGTCGTCTTGCCACTGCCGAATGCGAGGCCGAGCAGCGGGATGTTGGAGACCAGCCTGTTCAGGCCGCGCCCTGGCAGGAAGGTGCCGCGAATGTCCATGCGGTTGCGCTGATCGTAAACCGTGCCTTCAAAGGCAGCACTCGCATCACCGCCCTGCATGCGCCCGCGACTGATCTGAAACAGGCCGGGACCTTTCACGATATCGGCTCGCATTTGGTCAACCTGTGCGCGGTCGTTGCGAAATTGCGGCAGCTTGCGCACCTCATTGCTGAGGCGGTCCTGTGTGTTGGAATTGGGAGAGGGGGGCGGTCGCAAAAGCTGTGCCAGGCGCGGTTCGTCCAGAAGCGTGAAATCAAAGGCTTCCACGGTTCCACGAAACATTTTCGATGCGTCACGCAAAAGCTGCGCGCTCATGCGGCCACCTTGGACCTTCTCATAAAGATCAAGAAAGCCAAGCACCGTACCCGCATTCTGTGAGGTGATGGAGGTCTGCATGCCGCCGGGAACCGGGAGCAGGTCGAAGCGTGTATCGCCGCCCGCAGCCAGGGCATTGACGCGCGCTCGCAGGATTCGTGACCCGCGCTGTGCAAATTCGACGAAAACCTTGGTGAGCCGCTGATTGTTGAACCCGATCAATTGATTAATGGAGCCGGCGATCTCCACGGTGATGCCGCTTCCCGCCTCGCTGGTCGTGTTGTTGAGAAATTTTCGGATCAGGCCTCGCCCATCATAGCTGCGCGCATTGACGGCAACGCGAAATCCCGAACCCGTGCGATCGACAGAGACATCAAAATCGTCTGCCGGATTCAATCGCACCTTGTTCAGCCGCGCCGATTGCAATCCTGCCTTGCCAGCGCGGATGGTGCCACGGGCACGAAAGCCGCCATCACCTTCGAGGCTGAACTGGTCGAGCACTGTTGAGCCATCGGAGGATCGCAGGATGAATTTGGCTGATGCGCCAATTCCGCGCCCCTTGGTCCAGCCGATCCACGGAAAATCAAGCCTGGCTTCGGTGAGGTCCGCCTCGACGAGTTGCCCGCTTCCGGCACTCTGACCGTCGGAAGAAATCGTGACACCGACCCTGCCGGAGACGATACCCCCGGTATCGATGCCCAACCTGCGCATATCCGCTTCGTCGAGGTTGAATTTGACCAATCGCTGCCGCGGCTGCGTTGTCTCACCCAGAGGCTCGACCATATCGAGTTCAGCGGACAAGCCGTCGACCGTGGCACTCCCCTTGACGATGGCAAGCTGTTGCGAGGCTTCGATCACCAGCTGGGCCTCGCGCACCTTTCGACCATTGATAGCCGCCTTTGACGCACCATCGGCAATCTGCACTCTGGCACCCCAGCGATTCTGGTCCGCCTGGAACCCCTTTGCGATATCAAAAGAGGTAGTGATTGCGGCATCGACGGAGCCGGACAAGTCCTGCGGCTGGAGGCCAAGGCGTTTCGTGAAGTCAAGCGGTTCCAGCGTCCCAAGCCGCGCCACGGCCGAAACGGAGCCGGAAAGCTTAAGCGCGAGATCGGCAGGCAGAGAGCCCTTGGTTCCGCCCTGCAAGATCAAGGAACCGCTGTCGACCTTGACCGGCCCGCTGCCGCTATCGAGGCGCCCGTGGCTCAACACAACCGAAGTCGTGGTGCCGGAAATACGCACATCGCCCCGCGCCTCTTCAATAGCTGGCAGGTCGCCTGTTGTTGCAACGGTTGCCCCGACGATGGGCAGTCTGATGGAGAGTTGCTGTGGTGTCAGTGGTGTATCGGTCCAGATTTCCCGCAGGGGCAAAGCCATGGTGAGGCTTGCCTCCTCGATGGCGCCGTCGCGAATGCCGCCATCGGCCCAGCGATGCGCTTGCGGAGCGATCACCGCAGGCCAGAACTGCTTGAGGTGAACGATGTCCATGCGCTTTGTCGCCAAAGACAGACTGAACTGAGCGACATCACCCGACAGATCAATTTGTGATTGACCCGACATTTCGCCACTCGGGGTTTTCAGCAGGAGCTTGTCAGCAACAATGCGCCGACCCTGGCGGTCAAGCGAACCGCTGATCCGCATGGCTCCTGCCGCGCCCGAGGCGGTGCTTGCCATCGAATGGGCCTCGATTTCATTGGCCAGAAGTTCAAACAGCGGACGCGCGGAGGTGCCACCGGAAAAGCGCACACCACCGGACAGGACGGCGCTGGTTCTCAAAAAGCGAACGGGAGAGGATTCCAGATCGATCTGATTCTTGTCCGGTAGCACGGCAAAGTTGAGACGCGTTGGCGAAAGCTGCGACCGCAATTCTGTGCCAAGATTGAAGCGACCCTGGGCAACATCGACCGTGATCGCCCCCAGTTGCGGGTGCAAATCGGCGTCGAAAGGCAGGTTGGCACGTATGTCGAGCGCGCTGTCCATATCGACAAAGCCGGAAGCCTCCGCCTCCCGGCTGACAAGGACATCCTCCATTGTGAGGCCGGCAATCCTGACATCGAGCCGACGGGTTTGAGGGTCGGCCTCGTGCCACCGCCCTTCCAGCGTGACGGCGCTTTTCTCATTGGCCAGCCGACCGTCAATCGTCAGCTCGGATCCCGCCTCTTTCCCATCGGAGATAACGAGCTCTTCAAACCAGGCCGACCGCATGCGCAATCCCAGTTGATCAAAGCCGATCAACTCCACCCTGTTGAGCCGGATTTCCTGTAAACCAGTCCGCGATACAGTCAGGCTTGCGTCGCGCAGCCCCTTGGCGAGCTGCTCCAACCCATAAGCGATGTCCGCCGATCCGCTCCAGTCAAAGAGCGCTTCAGCATCCCCACCGGATCGCGACAGCTGCGCGGCCAGCGGAGAGATCGACAGCTTCGTTCCGTCGATTTCGATGTGCCGGGCTTCAATGCGACCATTCAGAAGCGGACCTGGCTTCACGGCCACTCTGACCGTTTCCGCCACGCCCAGATTGAGCCCCTCCGGCGTCAGCACCGTGACACCTTCAGCCTTCACCGCAAAAAGACCGCCCTGCCCCAGCGCCAGACTGGCCGAACGGACGGAAGCCTGAAGCCTATCGCCCAGCAAGGCCGAAATCTGCGTCTGCACCCGTTCGCGCAATTGCTCGCTCGTTACGGGTCCGCCCGATAAGACCAGATAGGCAACTATCAGTCCGGCCCCGATCAGGACGACCAGAGACAGCAACGACGCGGCAGCGATTTTGGCAATTCGCCTCATCGGAGAACACCGCCCGCGTTGATTTGCCTGTTGCGTCCTCCGGCCAGTTCGGCGATGCCTCGTCGCGTGATCACGAAACGCAAAGTTTGTCCAAGGAGACCACCAGCATGCTCGACATAGGAGACACCGCTCCATCCTTCACCCTGCCCGGCAATGGAGGCAGCACCATTAGCCTGCCCAGCGGGAAGCCAACCGTGCTGTTCTTCTATCCAAAGGACGACACTCCGGGCTGCACAACCGAAGCGAAGGAGTTTTCCGCCGCTCTGGCTGACTTCGCAGCCCTTGGCGTATCGGTTGTCGGCCTGTCGCCGGACCCGGCTGCCAAACATGACAAATTCGTTGCCAAGCACGATCTTTCGGTTCCCCTGGCTTCTGATGAAGAGTTGCAGGCCCTCAACGCCTATGGCGTGTGGGTTGAGAAGAGCATGTATGGAAAGACATATATGGGCGTGGAGCGCTCGACATTTCTGATCGATGCGCAGGGCAAAATTGTGGAGATGTGGCGCAAGGTCAGGGTCAAGGGGCATGTCGAAAAAGTGCTGGAAGCGGTCTCGAATCACTTTGGGTGAACGCGGGCAAAAACCCGCAGCAACCATACATTAACCATAACGCACGATAGTTGAAGGAGACGAACCAAGCGTAAGCAGTGCATTTGCAGGTCAGTTCCATGCGAAAAACGGGTACTACGACACAGGATGGATCCGCATTGGCGGCCCGTATGCGGGGGTCGGTAAGCGGATCTGGTGATCGGGTACAAAGCGGCAAGGATGGCTGGAACGCGGTACTTTGCCTGGTGACGAAGCGCGAAACAAAGACCATTGCGATTCCCGGCTGGGCGATGGCTGCGAGCGCGTTGACGGCCATTGCGATGGTCGTTTCGTTGTCTGCGACGAGCCTCTATATCGCGTTTCAGGACGACCTTCTGGCGGCATCGATTGCGCGCAACAGCCAAATGCAGATGGCTTATGAAGATCGCATCGCCTCGCTGCGCACGCAGGTTGATCTTGTCACCAGCCGCCAGCTGCTGGACCAGCAGGCCATAGAAACACGAGTTTCGGAACTTGCGCGTCGTCAAGCGCGTTTGGGCACGCAACACAATCAGGTGCAACGCGCGATCAGCGGCGACACTTTGTCGACCGGTTCGGTAGCCCCGTCTCACCCGGTTACCAAACCCACATTGCGCAAGTTGAAATTCGGCTCGCTCATCGGCTCAGACAACCCGTTCGGCGGGCAGAAGCAGCAGATGGCGAGCCTGTCCTTTGCGGAGCTTGGCTCGACGACACAAGTGATCGAAACGCTGGAAGCCTCAATGGAGCGCACCGAGCGCGAACAGCTCGCCCGGCTTCGCAAAATGCAGGAAGAAGCGCGGCAGAAGTCCAAAAGACTGGCCTCGATTTTGCGCAAACAAGGCATTCGTGTTCCCAACGAAACAGCGATCGGTGGCCCGCTCATCGAAGTCGATGCAACCAATCGCTTTTCCAGTTCGGTCAGTGCCCTGGAGTCGTCGCTTGAGACGCTCGAAAAAGTGCGCCGCGCGGCCTACAGCCTGCCGCATGGCAGCCCAACCCCCGGCCAGCAAATTTCATCTCGCTTCGGCACCCGCCGCGATCCGTTCACCGGACGACGCGCAATGCATGGCGGACTGGATTTCCGCGCGCCAAGAGGCACATCCGTATTGGCCACCGCTTCAGGCAAAGTCGTGCGTGCAGGAAGAATGGGCGGCTACGGCAAGCTGGTAGAGATTGACCATGGCGGCGGCATCACGACCCGCTACGCTCACCTGTCGCGTATCAATGTGCGCAAGGGACAGCGCATTAAGCGCGGCAGAGTTATCGGCAAGGTTGGCAGCACTGGCCGTTCAACCGGCCCTCACCTGCATTACGAAGTGCGCCGCAAGAGGCAGGTTCTCGACCCGATCCACTATGTGAAGTTGGAAAAGAAGCTGCGTCCCTATCTTTAGTTCTGTCAGAACTGTCGCAGCGCTTTACTCGATATCCTCAACCGCCTTGTCCTCGCCGCTGACCTGATGCGCCAGTGCCGCTTCCATGAAAGCGTTCAATTCGCCATCCAGAACGCTTTGCGGGCTGGTTGATTCAATGCCTGTGCGCAGATCTTTCACCAGCTGATAGGGTTGCAGCACGTAAGAGCGGATTTGGTGCCCCCATCCGATGTCCGTCTTGGCATCATGCGCCGCCTGCGCGGCTTCATTGCGCTTCTGCATCTCGAGTTCATAAAGTCGGCTTTTCAACGCCTTCATCGCGTTGGCACGATTTTGATGCTGTGATTTTTCTGAAGATGTGACGACGATTCCGGTCGGCAAATGCGTGATACGAACGGCTGAGTCCGTTGTGTTGACGTGCTGTCCACCCGCGCCAGATGAACGATAGGTGTCGACACGAATTTCGCTGTCCGGCACCGTGATCTCGATATTGTCGTCAACTTCAGGATAGACATAAACCGACGAAAATGACGTGTGACGCCGCGCATTGGAATCATAGGGCGAGATACGCACCAGACGGTGGACACCGCCCTCGGTTTTCAGCCAGCCATAAGCATTGTGCCCCTTAACGAGGACAGTGGCGGATTTGATGCCAGCCTCATCGCCGGGAGTGGTGGACTGGACCTCGACCTTGTAGCCGTTGCGTTCCGCCCAACGCACATACATGCGCAGCAGCATGTTAGCCCAATCATTCGACTCGGTACCGCCCGCACCCGCATGGACTTCAAAATAACTGTCATTGGCGTCCGCCTCACCGGAGAGAAGCGTTTCAACCTGCCGCTTGCCGAGGTCGCCATGAAGCTGTCGCATCGCGTCCTCCGCCTCTGCAAGGACATCGGTGTCATCTTCCATTTCGGCCAGTTCGATAAGGTCGCTTGTGTTGCGCAGATCGCTTTCGAGCGCATTGATCGATGAAATGGCGCTTTCCAGCGACTGGCGCTCCTTCATCAGCACTTGCGCCTTGCCGGCATCGTTCCACAAATTGGGGTCTTCGGCAGCGCTGTTGAGTTCGGCCAGCCGCTCATTTGCTTTCTCCCAGTCCAGATGACGTCGCAACAGGCTGATTGCCTGCTTCACCTCATCGGCCAGATTTTGCATTTCAGCGCGCATGTGAGCTCTTGTCCGTACCCCGCAGAGAAGGCGCAGGAATAGGCGCGGCGCTGGAGGCTGTAAAGGCCGCAACATCGCTTTGACCTGCACCTGGAACCGCTTGCCCGCGCAGACGTTACAACTGCGTCAGGTGCTTAATGGCACCGCGGCGATCATTGAGGCTGGTCGATCGCGAAAGCCACTTGCTGATCGCAGACGCGTAACTGCTTCAATGGCCAACGGGGCGTGATGACCGAACCTACTGATCCATCTGGTTCCGTCCAAACCGACCACGATGCAGACAAACTTCTGCACGAGCTGTTCTCGAAATACCCCGACAGCACGCATCTGTGGGCGCAGTCGATGAACCAGACCCGTATGGCCATGAGCATCTCGGACCCACATCAGTCGGACAACCCGCTGGTCTATGTCAACCGGGCTTTTTGCGACCTCACAGGCTACGAACCGGAGGAGGTGATCGGACGCAACTGCCGCTTTCTGCAAGGCGATGAGACCAGCGTCGTCAAACGCATGGCCATTCGCAATCTGCTCAAGAATCACGGCACCGGAATTGTGGAACTGGTCAACTACCGCAAGGATGGCACCAAGTTCTGGAATGCTCTTCACCTCAGTCCGCTGAAAGACAAGCACGGCACGACGCGGTTCTTTTTCGGCTCGCAATGGAATGTGAGTGACGAAGTTGCGGCCAAAGCGGCGGATGATCAGTTCAAAACGATCAATCGCGAGCTCAATCACCACGTCATGAACATTCTGGCGGTCGTCTCTTCGCTGGTGACGATGTCTGCGACCGAAAGTGTCAATGCGGCCGTTATGGCCAAAAAGACACGAGAACGAATATCCGCCCTCGCCACGGCGCATCGCGCGGCGATGGATTGGTCAACGCGCAATGAGCTGATCAGCCTTCGTCAACTCATCAAGGCCCAGATGGACAATTACTGTCATCAAGCCGGACGCGAGATCTCGTTGGAGGGTGATGACATTCACCTCAATCCGGATCAGATCACGCCGATGGCGCTGATCGTTCACGAACTGGTTGCCAATTCAAGCAGCTACGGCTTTCTCGCGGGTCATGCGCGGGGCAGTGAAATCACATGGGCACAGCAGCGCGGCCCGTCTCCCGCTGAGTCACAGCTCGCTCTGACCTGGCGTGAATGCGAGGTCGATGGCGATGCCGACATTTCCGGCGCGAATGGCGCGGGAACTCGTATCATGCACGCTATGCTAGTGCAGGTGGGTGGGGAAATGCAGCGCGTCATGGACGGGCGAGACTACGTCGTCACCCTTTCCTTCCCGATGGTTCAGACCCTGTAGCCGAGTTCCAAAGATTGGTTGCGCGCCCGGCACCGTAAATCCTTGAAGGCGCAGCCTCAGTCACTCGCATCCAGTTGCTCTTTAACGGCCGTCGCCAGGTCCTTGAGCGAATAAGGTTTGGGAATGAAACCGAAATTCTCGCGCTCGACCTCAGGAAGGTTCCTTTCAAAAGCATCCTCAGCATAGCCGGACGCGAAGATGAACGGCACTGTCAAACCAGCCTTGCGGGCCGCGTCCAGAAGCGACGGCCCATCCATTTCCGGCATCACAACGTCCGAAACCACCAGATCGACTTGGTCGCCGAGTTCCTCAAGCAGTTCCATGGCTTCAACGCCATTCTCCGCCTCGTGGACGATATGACCGCGCGCCTGCAATGTGCGAACGCCGACCGAGCGGACGGCCGATTCATCTTCGACGAACACGATCGTTGCGCTACCGGCAAGATCACGCACCTTCTCGTCCTGCTTGGCTTCGGCGGCATCGGCGTTGGATGCATCTTTCTCCGATTCCGTCGGCACATGCCTGGGCAACAAAATGCGGAACTTGGTCCCTTTGCCCACTTCACTTTCGGGATAGATGTAACCGCCCGACTGCTTGACGATCCCATACACGGTCGACAAACCGAGCCCGGTTCCTTTGCCGACATCCTTGGTCGAGAAGAACGGATCGAAAATCTTCTGCATGACCTCGGCGCTCATGCCCGTGCCGGTGTCGATCACTTCGATGCGCACATAATCGCCCGGCACGATGTCTGGACCAGCCGCGGTCGAGCTTTCCTCATCGAGTTGCGCATTGCTTGTGCGCACGATGATCTTGCCGTTCTCGACCTTGGCATCATTGGTTGCATCGCGCGCATTGACGCACAAATTCACGATGACCTGCTCGAACTGCCCGATATCGGCCTTGAGCGGCCAAAGATCGCGGCCGTGCTGAAGCTCAAGTTCGATATTGTCTCCCACCACACGTTCCAGAAGCATGCGCATATCGGCGAGCACATCCGAGACCGAGAGGATTTGCGGGCGCAATGTCTGACGGCGCGAAAAGGCAAGCAACTGACGAACCAGCGAAGCCGCGCGATTGGCATTCTGCTTGATGTTCATGATGTCCGGGAAGGACGGGTCAGAGGGGCGATGATTGGCAAGCAGCAGGTCGGAAAAGCCAATAATGGCCGTCAGCACATTGTTGAAGTCATGCGCGATGCCGCCTGCCAACTGCCCGACGGCCTGCATCTTCTGACCCTGCGCCATGTGTTTTTCGAGAGCCTTTTGCTCTGTCATTTCAATGGCGTAAATGACCGCACGATCCTGTTTCTCGGTGCCATCGGCGGCCCCGCCATCCGTCACAGCGCTTATGAAGAAGCGGACCGAACAATCCTCCCCGTCAATAGCCGACCCCACACCAGGCAAGGTGGAATCGATCGACTCAATCATGGCTTTGCCGGCATTGGCATCGGCCATGGCCTGCTTCAGCGCAGCCGCCTCGCTTTCCGCGCACAGATCTTCGATATGAAGTCTTGAGACAGCCCCTTTGCGCGCAATCACCGGTGCAAAAAGGCGCTGGAATGGTGCATTGGATTGTACCACAGCGCCATGTTCGTCGAACGAAGCGATCGCAATAGGCGTGTTGTTGAAGAAGCGTGTAAACCGCACTTCCGCGGCCCGCAGTTCCTCCGACACGCCGGCACCACTACTGCGGTTCAGCACCAATGTGCGCGTGGCTCCGGGAGCACCGTCATCGGCAAAGGGCACCTTGTGATAGAGGCGCACCGGCAGGCTCTGGCCGTTGGCGCGCGCCAGATCGAGATCGACAACCACGGTGCGCGATGTGCCCGGCGCTTCCTCCAGCGCGCTGAGCAGCGCCATTCCGTCGCCAAGCACCAGAGACGCGATGTTCATTTGGCCCGGCTCAAACGTCGCCAGATCGACGCCGAGCCAGTCGGCAAGCGTCGCATTCAAATACATGATGTCGCCGTCCGACTGGGCTGAAAAGAACCCGGCTGGCGCGTGATCGAGATAGTCGATCGCATGCTGCAATTCGCGAAACACGCTTTCCTGACGCAGCCGTTCCTGCGTTACATCACTGATTTCCCAAACAATCAGCGGCTTCTTCTGGGCCGGGTGCTTGAGCGGGCGACTTGAAACACGATACCAGTGCGGATCATGCGCTGTGCGCCCCAAATGCAGATCTCGAACACTGCTGAGCAGGCGAAACTCTTCCGTCACGGCTGCACCGGCGCGCACATGCCGGTTCATGCGATAGACAATTTCCGACGCATCGTCTGAGCGCGACAGGACGCGTTCCACGGTCGCGACATCTCGCGCGGTATCGGCACCTGTGAGCGCACCGTAGGCCTTGTTTGCGTAGACGATGCGGCCCTCCCAATCCGTCACGACAGCACCATGGTCCAGCCCGTCAACAAAGGCGCGGCCGAACCCGTCTCCGCGGCTCTTGGTGGTGAGGCTGATGAAACCGATGGAAAGAGTGAGAAGAAAGAACACACCGACCATCGACAGGATGGCCAGCATCCAAAGCGTGATTTGCTGCGCCTGTTGCGATGGAATGATCAAAAACAGGCCGACAATGCCCAAAAACCCAAGTCCGACAAGCAACAGACGGCCAACATGGCCACCCTGATCAGCCCTGTCGATCAGCGGATCGGAGGGTGCCTCGAGCAGAGTGCCCGCCTCAACGATGTCCACGGTCGGGCCCGCAGACGACGATGAATCATCGTTCAAGACCGCATCCCCAGTTCTGTCGAGTTTCAAGGGTCGGTTCATCGGTGAATCAGTTGGGTTCCGCTCCCCTGTTCATTTAGAGCTTATTGTCCACACTGAGAAGGGCGAGGTTGATTGCACCGAAGCGCTTTCGCGCCTAGCCTTGGGGCGTCCTTGCTGGTTTCACCCCTTTTGAGCACAGCTGACAAGGATGCATGAGTTTGTAACGGCGGGGCAGCACGAGCATGTTGGACACGGTAGGATCGGTGTTTGGAGAAGCCAGCACCATGGCGATCGCCATCGCGGTTGTTGCAGCCGTGGTGGTGGTCGGATTTGCGCTTTACCGCCTCTTTGCCAACAAGGAGTTTTCGGCAGGTCGGCGCAACAAGCAGGCGCGATTGGCGGTGACCGATGCCATCAATGTTGGCCAGCGCCACAAGCTGGTTCTCGTCCGCAGAGACGACGTTGAACATCTCGTCATGATTGGCGGGTCAACGGAAATCGTTGTCGAAACCAATATTCGAAGGAACGTTGCTGCCCGACCCAGAGAACAGATGCGGGATCAGGGGCTTGTTCAAGCGGCTCCAGATCGCGCGGCCCAGCCACCGAAGGACAGCACGCCAAAACCAGCGGAAACCTTGCGGGACGCTCCAAAGGCGGCGGCAAACGCCCAGTCCGGCCCGTCTCCAGAACCCAAAGGCAGCCTGACGGGAACTCTTAAACCACGCATCGATGCGAAGCCCACGCAAAACGCCGCTACCAAGGCGGCTCCAGCTGCGAATGTCGTTTCGGCAGCGCCGCGCGCGGCGGCGGCTGCGGGCACGGCGAATGGCGCAGCGTCATCTGCTGCATCATCCCCGGCCAGCGCTGCACCGGCAGCAAAGTCACAACAGGCTGTGCCCTCAACAATGAGGCCGGCGGAGAATACCGGTGTTGCCAGGGCAGATTTGTCAAAACCGGATGACGGATCCGTTTCCATGCGTCCCGTGACGCAAGCGCAGCCCACGGCTCCGATGCGTGCCAGTTCGGCATCAACCGGCGCCAGTTCGACCAGCACCACATCCACCGCCGCCTCGGCACAGAACGCCGGCACGCAAGCACCCGCTTCTGCCCCGACCCCGGTCGCGGAGCGACGCATGCAAGATCGTAGATCCGATACATCGGCGAGCCATCGCGTCGACCAAGAAAGACATCGGTCCGGGTCGGCATCTGCTTCCTCAAAGGAGGCGGCAAAGGGTGATGACACCAGTTCTGGTAAGCCAATTGGAAAAACGAAAGACAGGTCCGCCGATGACGCAGCGTCTATTTTTGCCGCGCCGTCGCCTCGTGGCTCCGTGGCTGACGATATGGATGCATTGATCAATGAGCTGAGCGCCAGGCGCTAGGGTCAGGTCCCAAAACCCCTCAAACGAGGCGAACCGAACTCTCCAGCAACAGGCGACCGCCCACTCAGTCGTCGCGATACACCTTTTCGCGGCGCTCGTGGCGTTCTTGCGCCTCCAGAGAAAGCGTCGCAATTGGCCGCGCCTCCAGCCTCTGGAGGCTGATCGGCTCGCCGGTGTCCTCGCAGTAGCCGTAGGTTTTCTCGTCAATACGGGTCAGCGCTTGATTGATCTTGGACACCAGCTTGCGCTGCCGATCGCGCGCCCTCAATTCGATGGAGCGATCGGACTCTGACGAGGCACGATCAGTAATGTCGGGCTGATTCAGACGGTGTTCCTGAAGCGAGTCCAGCGTTTCCGCAGATGAACGCTGAATGTCGGCCTTCCAGTCGAGCAGCTTCTTTCGAAAGTAAGCGAGTTGCCGGTCATTCATGAACTCCTCATCCGCATGAGGAACGTAACTCCGTTCCAGCACATCCGCTGACATCGCCACCCACCCCGCTAAAAAAGACCGCCTGGAGCTGCCACTCCGCACCGTGGCGGGTGTATAGACCGGACGGCGAAAGGCTTCAAGATTGAACGTAATGTGAATCAATTTGCCCGAATTTCTCTGCAAGTCTCTGTAAACATTGAATGAATCACCACATTCCCTAAATCGATTGAAAATTCATGCCATTCAAGTCGCATGATCCTTGAGCTTCTTGCTTGGCAGGGGCTTTATCGGTGTTTAGGGAGAAGCCATGAAACGGCTTTTCATTTTGCGGCACGCCAAATCTTCCTGGGCGCAGCCGGGTTTGCAGGACATTGACCGCCCGCTGAACGGGCGCGGAAACAAACAGATTGCAGCACTTGCGTCCTGGTTTTCCGGTCGAGCCCACAAGCCGGAGCTGGCATTGTGCTCGCCAGCACGCCGAACGCGCGAGACATGGGGCGGGATCGAACACGCCTTAACTGACACGCGCATGGAAGTCTGCGACGCATTGTATGACAGCGATCCGGACACTTATCTGGATGCGCTTCGGCCTCGTGAGGTCAACTCGATCATGCTGGTTGGGCACAACCCGACCTGCGATGAGCTGGCGCGATATCTGACCGCACCCTCCAGCCCAAAGGCCGATGAATTGTTCCGCGCCCATTACGGAACATGCAATCTCGCAGTGCTGGAACTTGACGTTGACGATTGGAGTGCCATCTCAGGGGCGAGCGGTCAGCTGGTCACCATGCTGCGCCCGCGCGATCTGAACGTTTGAGAGCCGCGGTAAACCGCAGCCTTGCGGGAGAAGAACCCTGCCGAAAATCACGTCCCTGAAAGACGACGCGCTGATCGCAATTGACAACGTATCGGATGCCGCCAGCAGCCTGTTCAGCCCCACGCTGAGATTTGGCGTCACTGGCCTTTCGCGAGCCGGCAAGACGGTCTTCATCACAGCGCTGGTCCACAACCTCCTTCACGCAGGCCGCCTTCCCCTGTTTGACGCGCAGGCCAGCGGGAGGTTGGCACACGCCGAATTGCAGCCGCAGCCGGACGACGCCGTGCCGCGTTTTCGCTATGAAGACCATCTCGAAGCGCTGCTGGATCAGCGGATCTGGCCGCAATCGACAAGCGCTATCTCTCAGTTGCGCATCAAGCTGCACTATGAGTCGGCAAGCGGTTGGAGCCGTCGCTTCGGCGCCGGTGAACTGACGCTGGACATCATCGATTATCCCGGCGAGTGGCTGCTCGATCTCCCGCTTTTGGGAAAAGACTATGCGCAGTGGTCGCGCGAGGCACTTGCCTTGTCGCGCCTGCCCAACCGCGCGGCGCTGGCCGAGCAGCTACATGCGCAGCTGAAAGGCCTCGACCCAGCAGCAGAGGCCGACGAAGCCGATGCAAGACGTCTGGCTGCGACATTCACCGACTATCTGCGTGCCTGCCGAAGCGACGACACGGCGCTTTCAACACTGCCACCGGGACGATTTCTGATGCCGGGCGATCTGAAAGGGTCGCCTGCCCTCACCTTCGCACCGCTCGATCTCACCGAAACCGCCGAGGCTCCGAGCGGCTCACTGCATGCCATGATGGAGCGGCGCTACGAATCCTACAAGAGCGTGGTCGTGAAGCCCTTCTTTCGTGACCATTTTGCCCGCATCGATCGACAAATTGTTCTGGTTGATGCTCTGCAGGCGATCAATGCGGGTGGTGCCGCTGTCGCCGATCTCGAAAATGCGTTGGGTGACATTCTCGAATGCTTCAATCACGGCAAGCGTTCGTGGCTGACGTCGCTCTTTTCCACGCGAACCGACCGAATTCTATTTGCTGCCACCAAGGCCGATCATCTGCATCACGAAAATCACGCAAGGCTGGAAGCGATATTGGCGCGCCTTGTGGATCGGGCTGCCAGCAAGGCGCAATTCAGCGGAGCAAGAACCGAGGCGGTGGCCATGGCCGCCATTCGCGCAACCAAGGAAGCCGAAATTGAGCAGGACGGCGACGTTTTGCCCGTCATTCTGGGCGTCCCCATGAAAGGCGAAACCATCGCAGGCAGCCGGTTCGATGGAAAAACGGAAACCGCCGTGTTTCCCGGTGACCTGCCGGACAAGGCCACCGACGTGTTCAACGCTGATCGCGAAGCGGGCGATCTGCAATTTGTTCGCTTCCGCCCGCCCAAGCTACAGAAGACAGCCGAAGGTGTTTCTTTGTCCTTGCCGCATATCCGGCTCGATCGAGCGCTTGAGTTTCTGGTCGGGGATTATCTGCAATGAGTGAGCAGCGCCGCAGGGCACCACGCAGTTTCGACCCGTCCGCTCTGAAGCATCCTGAAACGGCCGCGCCTGAACGCGCGGACTCCAAACAAGCTGCGCCAGACGACGCCGAGGCACCCAAGAAGCGTCGTAAGCCAAAATCAGCCAGGCCGGAGGCGGTGATTCGCACGCTGCCGGATGATGCCGTGTTGCGCTCACATGAACGGGCTACCGCCTCGATGGACCTGGAGGAGTTGACGCCCCCGCCTACCCCGGTGGCCAACAAGGCTGGATTTCGATGGGCACGCCTGTTCTGGATCGCACTTGGTGGTCTCGTCAGCCTGAGCATGGGCCTGTGGCTCGACAGTTTGATCAACAGTCTGTTTGCGCGTCAGGACTGGCTGGGCTGGCTGGCGGTCGGATTGACCGCGTTGCTGGTCGCTGCCGTCATTGCCATCATCGTGAAGGAAGCGCTCGGTCTTGCCCGCATGCAGCACATCGGGGGATTGCGGGAAAAGGCCACCAAAACTGGAGGGGCCTCCGATCTTCGAAGGGCGCGGTCTCTGATCGCCGACCTTGAAAAGCTCTATGAAAATCGTCCCGACACCGCACAGGGTCGCGCGGCATTGTCGGCTCACAATGAGGACATTCTCGACGGACGCGATCTTCTCGGGCTGGCCGAACGCGATCTACTTCGGCCTCTCGACGCAAGAGCGCGGGCGCTCGTGATAGGTTCGGCGAAACGCGTCTCGGTGGTCACTGCCGTCAGCCCTCGTGCTTTGATTGATGTCGGGTTCGTTCTGCTTGAAAGTATGCGCCTGATCCGGCGTGTCGCAGATTTGTATGGCGGCAGGCCCGGAACGCTCGGCTTTTTGCGACTGGCCCGCAATGTGATCGGCCATTTGGCGGTTACAGGGTCGATTGCTGTAGGCGAAGGGCTGGTACAGCAGCTTGTCGGCCATGGCGTCGCGGCGCGTATTTCCACGCGACTGGGCGAAGGGGTGGTGAATGGCCTGCTCACCTGCCGCATCGGTATTGCAGCCATTGATGTGTGTCGTCCCCTGCCCTTTTCCGATCAGTACCGCCCCACGGTTTCCGATTTTCTCGGGGAGCTGATGCCACTCAGCACCGAAAAAGACGCGAAAAGCGGCAACAAATCGTGATCACGCGCGTTGTGAAACTTGCCTTGCTTTGCAATCCGGCAGCATTGCGTTAATCATTCCCTTTAATACTTCGGCGAAAATCAACGGACGTCGGGTCGAATGGCGATGATCAAGCGAGTTTCAGTCCTGGCCGGTGCCCTGTTGCTGGGCAGTGCAGCTTTGCCCGTGCAGGCAGGTGAGAAGGCCTATTTCCGCTCCGTAGCGGGCAGTTGGGCTGGCGTCGGCCACATCGCAGCCGGCCCTTACAAAAACACCCGCTTCACTTGCAAATTTTCAGGTACCGTGCCCGCAAGCATCGGGATGCAGCTTGACGGAACCTGCCGTGTCGGCGTGTTTCCCCAAACCATGAAAGCCCGCATTGTAAAACGTGGCTCAAGCTATACTGGCCGATTTTCGCTTGGAACCAAAGGTGACGGCCTCGATATCACCTCCGGCAAGCTGCGCGGCAAACGCCTTACTCTGGGTATCCGCCACAAAAAACTGACAGGCACGTTTCAGGCCAATCTCAAAAACCAGAACAGCCTCAACCTTACCATCGCGGTGAAGGTTCAGCAGACCATGGTGCCGTTCATCGGCCTCACGCTCACCCGCACGGGGCCTGCTCGCAAAACGAGCTATCTGGCTGACTGATTGCCGTCTTGACGCCACCAGTCGGTCGGTAAATCAAGCCTGTCCAACTCGTCAGCGACTTGCGCCCGCGCGTGCTGAGTCATCGTTTGCCCTTCAATGACAAGATCCGGCGCGATGTCCGCCAACGGCACGATCACGAATGAGCGCTGGCTCATGCGCGGATGCGGCAAGGTGAGATTGTCATCGACCTGCTCTACACCTTCATAGGCCAACACATCGATATCGATGGTGCGCGGCCCCCAGCGCACGCTGCGTTGTCTTTTTCCGAGCCGCTCCTGCTCTCTGCACAAAACAAGCAGTGCCTCCGGTGACAAACCCGATTCGACCTCGGCACAGCAATTGTGAAACCAGGCCTGATCGATCAAACCCCAGGGTGGGGTTTTGTAAACGGGCGAGACCTTTGCGACATGGACAAAGCGGTCAGTGTCCAAGTTACGCAAGGCAAACGCCATCGCCGCGACCACATCGCCAACATTACCGCCAAGGCCAAGCCAAGCGCGCGCCATGTTGGTTCAGGCAGCCTCCGGGTGACAAACTGTCACCTCGACATAGTCCAATATGCCCGGAACCGGGGCATTGGGCTTTCGCACCGTGACCCTGGCATGCCGCACCTGACCGAAGGCATCACAAAGTGCCTGCGCAATGTCGAGCGCCAAGGCCTCGATCAGATAGCGATTGCGGCTGGTGACCATGTTTTCGATGACGGCAAATGCCTCGCCATAATGCACGGTGCCTTCTATGCGATCCTGCTCCAGGGCGCCTTGAGGTTCGACTTTCAGGGTCACATCGACGAAGAAGCGCTGGCCCAGCTTGGTTTCTTCCTCGAACACGCCGTGATGCGCGAAAAACGCGCAATTCTTCAGCGTCATTTCGTAAGTATGCATCAGGCCGCGACCGGTCTGCGCCTCAATGTCTTTGCTCAACTGTCGAGACCCGATCTTGGCGCCGCGATGACAGCGTCCGCGACGGCCAAAGCGTCTACATTCTCAGCCACATCGTGAACGCGGAAAACTGCACCACCCTGCATGCGCGCAATCACACTTGTTGCCGCTGTGGCGGCGCCGAGCCCAGCCGCCTCCTTGCCGGTAATGGATTTCAAAAACCGCTTGCGGGATGTTCCAATCAGCAGCGGGAAGCCCAGCCCGTGCAAAACCGGCAGGACCTGCAACAGCACAATGTTGCCCGGCCCATCCTTGCCAAACCCAAAACCCGGATCGAGTACGATCTGCTCTGCTTCAACACCTGCATCATGGCAGATGTCGAGCGACTTCTGGAAGAACTCAATCTGGTCTTCAATCGGGTCGGGATTGACCTCACGGTCCCGCGACGAGTGCATGACAACCAGCCCGGCACCCGTATCGGCAGCCACGCGTGCAATGTCTGAATCGATCTGGCAGCCGCCGACATCGTTGATAATGTGGACGCCTGAAGAAACCGCCATTTCGGCAGTAGAGGCGCGATATGTGTCCACCGACAGGAGCATCGACTCCCTGCCGGAGAGTTCTTCAATCACCGGCTTTATGCGCGATTGCTCCGTATCAGCATCAACCGGTGTCGCGTCCGGGCGCGTCGATTCTCCACCAATGTCTATGATGTCCGCGCCGGCCTCAATCATGGCCTCCGCATGAGCAACTGCCATGTCGACAGCCTCGTGACGGCCACCATCAGAGAAGCTGTCCGGCGTTACATTCAGGATTCCCATGGTGATCGCATCGGGTCCCAAAATTATGCCGCGGCCATGCGCGAGCGCCCAGACACTCTCGTCGAAGGGTGAAAACCCCTCGCCGTCTTCCTCGTCCTCGTCGTCGATAGCCTCAAAATCCTTGCTGAAATCGCTCATCGGTCGCGCCATTTGTTGGTGATGGGATAGCGACGTTCCTTGCCGAAAGATCGACGGGTGATCTTCACCCCAGGCGCCGCCTGCCGTCGCTTATATTCGGCGATGTACAGAAGATGCTCCATGCGCTCTACCGTGGCCCGTTCAAAGCCGTTTTCAGCCACGATTTCGTCGACGGATTGTTCATCTTCAACCAAACCTTCGAGAATACGGTCGAGCACCGGATATTCTGGCAATGAATCCTGATCCGTCTGCCCTTCCCGCAACTCGGCCGTCGGCGCCTTGTCGATGATATTTTGCGGAATCACCATACCAGATGACCCAAGACAATCCGGCGGCATATGCTTGTTGCGCCAATCCGCGAGCGCATAGACCTGCATCTTGTAAAGGTCTTTGATCGGATTGAAGCCGCCATTCATGTCGCCGTAAAGCGTGGCGTAGCCCACCGACATCTCGCTTTTGTTGCCGGTGGTGACGACCATGGAGCCGAACTTGTTGGAGATCGCCATCAGAATGGTGCCGCGCGTGCGACTTTGCAGATTTTCCTCAGTCACGCCTTCATCGGTGTCAGCAAAAAGCGTCGTCAACGCGTTGGAAAAGCCTTCAACCGGTTCCGAGATGGGAACGGTTTCATAGCGAACCCCCAGTGCATTGGCGCAATCCTGCGCATCTTTGAGAGACTCATCGGAAGTGTATTTGTAGGGCAGCATGACACAGCGTACGCGCTCTTCACCCAATGCATCGACACTCAGCGCAGCCACCACCGCTGAATCGACGCCCCCGGAAAGACCCAAGACCACATTGGCAAAGCCATTCTTGTTCACATAGTCGCGCAGACCCAAAACGCAGGCACGCCAGTCGCTCTCCATGTCATCCGGGCTCTTCGCGCGCGTGCCGATATCGCAGGCCCAGACTTCACCTTCACGACGCCAGATCGTGGTTGTGACGCTTGGTTCCCACATCTGCATTTGGACGGGGATGGATCGATCAGCGTTGACGATGAATGAACCGCCGTCAAAGACCAACTCGTCCTGGCCGCCGAGCTGGTTGAGGTAAATCAGAGGCAGCTCAGACTGCACAACCTGCTTGATAACAACCTGATGCCGCACATCCATCTTGGAACGGTAATATGGCGAACCGTTGGGTACGATTAGTATTTCGGCGCCGCTTTCCGCTAGCGCTTCACAGACATCGCGGTCGCCCCAAATATCTTCACAAATGGGGATACCCAGCCGCACGCCGCGAAAGTTCACCGGTCCGCCAAGAGGGCCTTCGTCAAACACGCGTTTCTCGTCGAAAACGCCGTAATTTGGCAAATCGACCTTATGCCGTAGCGTAACAAGGCTTCCCCCATCCATCAGTGCAACCGAGTTGTGCAGACCCGTCTTGTCGTCACGCCACGGCAAACCAACCAGAAGGCCCGGCCCACCATCAGCGGTTTCAGCCGCCAGACTTTCGGCAGCCTTTCGACAGGCTCCAACAAAGGCCGGTTTCAAAACGAGGTCCTCCGGCGGGTAGCCGGACAGGAATAGTTCAGAAAAGACAACCAGATCAGCGCCCTGCCGCGCGGCATCCGCCCGGGCAGCACGCACAAGTTCGGCATTGCCCGCAATATCACCAACGGTGGGGTTCAGTTGCGCAAGCGCAATGCGCAGCGTGGCGGTCATCTATTGGTCCGCAGATGCGCTTTGCCAATGACAAGTTGCATTCTGTCGTCTGTCTTGGACTGCGCGACCGTCCACTCATACTCGATGAAATCAAGGACGCCTTTCAAGCGCTGAACTGCATTTGGTTCGGGCATGCGAAGTTGGATCCTGCTCAACTTGCTGAAGCGACGTTTCTGACCATCTGGTATTCTAGGTGCAATTTTCTTGAAGTCGCCATCATAGGACATCAAAACCGCACCGCTGTTCTCCGCCACAAATGCAACAATTTCATCAGCGGTACCCTCAGCCAGTTCATTCTTGACGAGACGGCATTCATGTCCGGCTTCCTGTAGCATTGCACCAACAGATGCTGGCACATTCTCGTCGAGCAAAAACCTCAATCGAGTTGCCCTATCCTGCGAGTTTTGTTTTGTCCAACTGATTGATGACGGCCTGAATGTCAGCGTCGGTCAGACTGGGATACTGTTTCAAAATTTCCTTTGACGAATAGCCTGCTTCCAAAAACCTTCGTACGGCGGAAATCGGAATTCTTGTTCCAGAAAACACCGTCGAGTTGCGCATGACGTGTCTCTTGTTACGGAACTTACCATAATCTTCAGGGCTCCGATTTCTCAGTTTTACAATATTGTCGTGCACCTCGGAAATCACATCAACAATTTCCACAATTGCGTACTGTCCGGTCGTGACACCTTCAATCTGACCGGTCTCTGGATCGAGAAACGAGACGTCACCATTTACGACACAGAGCTTCACGTCTGCCCAGTGATCAAAACCTCGTTGCTGCAATCCGCTAGCAACGTTCTCCAGTACCGAAATTGGCACGCGATAGTCGTCGGCCAACTTAGCCAGAGCTCTTAGCCCAACTGCGTCGCGAAAGGAATAAACTCTCGCAAATGGTTGCCCCTGCTGCCCTGTAATGTGGTCGGGCCGAAACAGCCCACGTCTATTCCATGACCGCAGTCGACCCAACGAGAGTTTTGCCGCTCGCGCTACTTGCTCTTCGGAAAGCGCTGCAACCGATGATTCTGATGCTCGGGCCATTCACTTACAGTGCCACAAAATTGCGCCCATAAGAAGAAGTGGAGCCAAGCGAATGAGCAACCAAGCTAACCGTCAATCGCTCTGCTCAAACTGTGGCAGGCCGTCATCGATCTCATAATATGTGCCCTTGTCGGCACAGAATATGTGGCGGGTCAGCCGAATACTCGGATCACTGTCCAATGATCCTGCGAGGATTGACGTCTGGTTTGACCCGTTCCGGCGCCAGAACAGATTGGAGCCGCAGCCGTTACAAAAGCCCCGCTTGGCGAAATCGGAAGATGAGTACCAGGCCAGCGACCCGCCGTTTTCGATGATCAGATCATCGTCGGCACAATCCGTAGCAGCATAAAAATGGCCGGACTGCTTGCGGCACTGCTGGCAATGGCACGCCACGACATCACGCAGCGGGCCGTTAACGCGGTATTTGACCGTGCCGCACAGGCAGGATCCATACGCGCCGCTTCCATGTCTTTCATCGCGAGCCATCACGCTGCCTGCTCCTGTGCGTGCAAGCCGTTTTTGGTGCGCTTCAGGCGGTCTGACACAAGAAATGCCAGTTCCAGGCTCTGGTCGGCATTGAGACGCGGGTCGCAATGCGTGTGATAACGGCTCGCCAAATCATCATCGGAGATGGCGCGCGCGCCTCCCGTGCATTCCGTGACATCCTTGCCGGTCATTTCGACATGAACGCCACCGGCGATCGTTCCCTCCGCCTGGTGAACGTCAAAGAAGCGATCAACCTCGCTCATAACGCGCTCAAAAGGCCGGGTCTTGTAACCCCCGGCTGAAATCGTGTTGCCATGCATCGGGTCACAGGACCAGATGACGTTGCGACCCTCGCGCTCGACAGCCCGAATGAGCTGCGGCAGGTGCTCTTCGACCTTATCGTGGCCGAAACGCGCGATCAGGGTAAGCCGCCCCGGCTCATTGGCGGGCGAGAGAATGTCGATCAGTTCCAACAGGCCTTCCGGCGTGGTGGACGGACCGCATTTCAGGCCGATCGGATTTTTGACCCCCCGGCAATATTCAACATGCGCATGGTCGGGCTGACGTGTGCGGTCGCCAATCCAGATCATGTGGCCGGAGGTCGCGTAAGGTTCGCCTGTGATCGAATCTTCCCGCGTCAATGCTTCTTCATAGCCAAGCAGAAGCGCCTCATGGCTGGTGTAGAAATCTGTCTCGCGCAGTTTTGAATTGTTTTGCGGGTCCATTCCGACCGCCTTCATGAAGTCCAGCGTCTCGGTGATGCGATCCGACAATTCGGCATATTTTTCAGCCTGCGGAGAGTTGCGCACGAAATCGAGCGTCCATTCATGCACGTGGTTGAGATTGGCATAACCGCCTTGGGCAAAGGCTCTCAGCAGATTGAGCGTCGCTGCCGACTGTCGATAAGCGTTGATCTGCCGTTCGGGGTTGGGAATGCGTGCTTCCGGCGTGAAGGCAATCTCATTGACCACATCGCCGCGATAGGACGGCAGCGTTACATCACCCTGCGTCTCGGTGTTTGACGAACGCGGCTTGGCGAACTGACCTGCGATACGGCCAACTTTCACCACGGGCTTGGATGCACCAAATGTCATCACAACCGCCATTTGCAGAAACACGCGGAAGAAGTCGCGAATATTGTCTGCGCCATGTTCGGCGAAGCTTTCCGCGCAATCCCCACCCTGCAACAAAAATGCGTCACCCGACGCAACACGCGCCAGTTCCTGCCTCAGATCACGCGCTTCGCCGGCAAACACCAGGGGCGGAAAGGACGCCAGACGCGCTTCCACGGCCGCCAGAGCTTCCTTATCGGCATAATCGGGCATTTGCAGCGCCGGTTTGTTGCGCCAGGATGATTTCGACCAGTTCTGTGCCATACTCAACTCTCCCGGACAGGCAGTGTCCGCAGCATCAAATTTGCGGGCTTTCTAAGTTGCAAAGGGCTGTGTTGGCAAGCAAGCAGTGCCGTTCAAATGTTTCTCACGCACTGCGCAGCAGCAATTGGTCAAACAGCGACAGTTCTTCGTCGGTCGTGGCAACTGCACGGGGATAGATGGGCGCGTCGCGATCCTCGGTGATAGCAAGATCGAAATTCGCGGTTGTGTTGATGAATCGGCGAACACCGTCCGGCCCAAAATGCATCAGATAGCCCTGAAAGACCGCATCGAGATATGACCGCAAAATTTGCGGGGCCGGCTGGTCAGCCAATTCAACATCCGCGACATACATGAACAGGGGAAGGTTCGTCGCAGCCTCGTGCGCCGGACTGACAAGCGTCAACTGGGCCATGTCGATGCGATGGCGGCGATACAACGCCTCACGCTGGTCGAGTGCCGGAAGGCTCGCGGCCCGATCGATAACGATCATGCCATCGATGACCGAGGCCGGATTAGGCCGTGCGCTCAAAAAGGCAAGACCCTCTACCGGCGCAAAGCTCCCGGCAAGTTTCGGGCGCGGCAGCCAGACACGCTCCCAGCCCCGCAACGTGGCGGGATAGGCGGACACATAATCCGTTCGCAGCGTGTTGAGGTTGACCAGCGATCCATAGCCAAAATAGGCGATGAGATCATCGCGGGCTTGCGCCATCACAGGAGCCCGGCACGTTCAAACACCTTCCACGCCCGCACAACCCATGCGGAATTGAGGCTGTGACCACCCGGATGGGTGCAGAACTGAACAAAATTCTGAAGCGACATGCTGCGTTGCTGGCATGTCAGACCGTCGGTTCCAGAAACGTCTCGCCATGCACCAAAACGCTGTGCCGGAGCCGCCAGTTCCAGCGCCCGGGGCACCTCACCCTGCTTGGTTGGGCCAATCACCCGGCCCAGCAGAGGCACCACGCGATCCGATGTACCGTGGACGTGCAAAATCGGCTGCGGCAGCGTATCGCAGCTCGGGGGCACCGGGGCCCAGAACGTACCAGAGATCGGAGCATAGGCGGCAAACAGATCACCCCGGCGGCATGCGAGTTCCCACGTCATCATGCCGCCAGCGGAAAAGCCCGTCACCATGATGCGATCGCCATCGATGCCATGACGCTTCATGAGGTCTGCCTTCAACCGCTCAAAATAGCTGTATTCGGATTGTCCAAGGCGTTGCGAGGGCGAATTCGGAATGTCCCAATCTGCAAAGGCCGATTTTGGAGCGACAAAGGCCAATCCCATATCTGTGATGGCCTTGGAAAGGCTTTTGTTGCGCATCAACCCCGCGGCCGTTCCACGATAACCGTGATTGAAGATGATTGCTCCAATTGGGCCCTCGGCACCATTTGGCAGCTGAATGCGGTAAGTGCGCTCGCCGATTTTGCAATCCGTGTCGGCTCCGCAGGCATATGTCGGTTCAAACGCCACCAAAGGCATGGCGCCCACAACAATCAACAACGCGAGTATTTTCACGAGCATTCTCATGCGATGACGTTACGGTGTTGGATCAGTGCCCTCAACCGGGAATGCGAGACATCACACACGCTTTACAAGCCACGCACTGCACGCTTACCCTTACGTAAGAGGCAGGTTTGAGATTTTTCCAATGCAAGAACAGTCGGTCACCATCGAAGCACCGCAGGACTGGCTGCTGATCGGCACGCTGTTTGAACAAGACAAAGCGCCCCAACGCGGCACTGTCGTCCTCATATCGGGCGCCGCAGCCGTTCCACACAGCTACTACGCCAATTTTGCGCGGTTCCTCATCGAAAACGGCGCGGCGGCCGTGCTTTGCTACGACTATCGCGGCATTGCCGCATCGGCGGGTGACAAGAATCGCTGGCGAAGGCTGAAGATGAAAGACTGGGCGCTGCTTGATTTTCCCGCAGCCGCGAAATGGCTGGCGTACAACTACCCGGACGCGGACCTCGTCGGCCTTGGCCATTCCTATGGCGGCCAGGCGCTTGGCTTAAGCGGCGTTGCCCAGCAGTTTGAACGCTATGCAACAGTCGCGACCATGTCCGGCTATTGGCGCACACTCGACACCCCCATCAGCGCCTGGATCCAGACACAGATTGTCGGTCGTCTCGTGGCCAGCCTTTTGGGTCGCGTGCCAGAAGCGGTGAGCCCGGGCACCACAATGCCGGGCGGTGTCTTTCTGGATTGGGCACGATGGATTGCCTCACCTGTCTATTTTTTCAATGACCCCGACCTGCCGGAGACGGTGCGCTTCAGCGACGTCACTCTGCCCTATCTGTCCATCGGGCTGACGGATGACCCGTGGGGCACAAGGCGCGCGGTGGATGACTTCATGGCCAACTACACAAGGGCCGAACTGCGCCAGATGTGGATTGAGCCTGCCAAAAGCGGCGCGATCGGACATCTTGGTTTCTTCAGCAGACGCCACAAGGAAGCGTTTTGGCCGCTCTTGGCGCAGTTCATCCTTCATGGACAATGGCCTGAGCAAGCCGAAGTCAAAAAGATGGTCGAAACCAGTTAGCCGTCTACGATCTCACCGTTTTCGATGCGATAGCTTGGATCATACATGGTAACCAGTTCTTCCGCGGCGGAAGGGTGCAGCGCCATGGTGGCGTCAAAATCGGCCTTGGTGCAGCCCATCTTGACCGGGATGGCGAGCACCTGCGCCATTTCACCGGCATCCGGCCCCAATATGTGCACACCAACGACCCGCTGGCTCGCCGCATCGACGATGATTTTCATGATCATGCGGGTTTGGCGCTGTGTCAGTGTGTATTTCATTGGCCGAAAACTGGCGAGATACACGTCGAGCTTGTCATAGCGATCTTTGGCCTCCAGCTCCCGCAGGCCGACAGTACCGATTTCGGGATGGGAAAAAACGGCGGTTGGGATCGTATCATAGTCCGGCTTGGTCGGCCTTTCCTGATACTCACTCGCCACGAAACACATGGCTTCGTGGATGGCGACGGGGGTGAGTTGAACGCGGTCGGTAACGTCACCCAGCGCCCAAATGCTGTCGCAAGTCGTTTTCGAATAGTCATCCACCTTGATGTAGCCGCGAGAATCCGTCTCCACACCCGCTGATTCCAGCCCAAGCCCTTCCGTGAGCGGCTGGCGACCTAGCGCAAACATCACAACGTCGCTGCGCAACACCTCACCGGTGGACAGTTCTATGCGACGCCGACCATCGTCTTCCAATTCAATCTTGGAGAAGACCGCTTTGGTGATGATGCGGATTCCACGTTCCAAATATTCCTTGTGAAGCTGGTCTCGCAAATGGCGATCGAACGTGGAGAGAATTTCCTGTCCGCGATAGACGATCGTCGTCTCAACGCCCAGCCCGTTGAAGATACCGGCAAATTCGATCCCGATATAACCGGCTCCGGCGATGACGATGCTTTTGGGCAGTTGCTTCAAGTCAAACGCTTCATCGGAGATGATGCCGTGCTCATGACCATCCAACGATTCGTGACGATTGGGCGTGCCGCCAACGGCGATCACGATACGTTCTGCGCTGACAATCCGGTCCTCGCTTTTCAGCCAAACCTGATGAGGACCACGCAGTTCTGCTCGCGTATCGAAGGTTTCGACACCATTGCCGACCAGACCGCTTTTGTAGAGGCCTTCAAGACGCGTGATTTCAGCTTCCTTGGCAGCAACGAGGCGATGCCAATCGAAACTGGGCTGATCTGCTGACCAGCCATAACTTCCCGCATCCTCATACATTTCTGAGAAAGTCGAGGCGTAGACATACAGCTTCTTCGGCACGCAACCGCGGATCACACATGTGCCGCCGAAGCGCGATTCCTCAGCTATACCAACTCGCTTGCCGAGCGCCGCCGTGCGTCGCGCTGCGCGTACTCCACCGGACCCTCCTCCGATGACAAACAGATCGTAGTCATAAGCCATGTGACGCGCACCAGATTTCCAGCCACGCGAAGACTAACCTATTGACTTTCAATCTCAAGCATACGCTTGGTCACATTGTCGGTGAGATCACGATTGATGCCTGTTGCCCAGACGCGCGCCGCTTTCGACAATTCGCGAGCCAGAATCGGCGTGTAGCCAAGATATTTCTTGCCAAGCTCGGAGCCGAAAAATTCGGTGATCTGATCAAGCTCTTCCTTCGAAAAGGCATTGGCGAACAGACGCTGCGCCTCCGCCTCCAGGTCGGAGCGTCGTGCGGCCAGAGCAATTGCCTCTTCGTCAACGACTGTGTTGATTTCGTCGACCTTGTCCGGACTTGTGCCGATAAGCTGATTTTTGATGGAAGACGCGGCCTGCAACAGGATGTTGTCGAAGGAATCAGTCGCATTGGTTGCATCAATCGCGGCAGCGGCAGCCGTCAAATGGTCTTGCGAGACCTCTTGAGCAGTCGCGGCAATCGGCGAGATCAGCAACGCCACGGATAGTGCGAAAGCGGTTGCAGAAGTCCTGAAAATCATGGTCCACAGTCTCCGATTTGGACAATTCGCCCGTGCCGACGGATTTGGGGTTTTGATCCCAGGCAGTCGGTCACACGGGCTCTAGCAATTCGATGCCGGTTTCCCTGGCAACAATGGCGCGGGAGGCCAGGCCTGTAAACAAGCCATGTTCAACCACGCCCGGTATCCTTAACAGGGCATCGTAAAGCGCTGTTGGATCATCAATGCGGCCAAAAGATGCATCGACGATCAAATGCCCGCCATCCGTGACATAGCTTGCTTTTTTGGCATCCATTCGCAGCGAAAGTCCGCCCTGCATGGAAAATTCCGCACCGACGCGTTCCAGCGCCATCATGGTTGCGCGCTGGCCAAACGCGTTGATTTCTATGGGCAATGCGAACGCGCCAAGCGTATCCACCACCTTTGACCCATCTGCGATGACGAGCATGTCATTTGACGCAGCCGCTACGATCTTTTCCCGCAACAGAGCCCCTCCGGCTCCCTTGATCAGATTGAGATGCGGGTCGATTTCGTCAGCACCGTCAATGGTCAGATCCAGATGCGGCGATTCCTCCAGCGTGGTCAGCGGAATGCCAAGCTTCTTGCACAGCGTTTCGGTCCGCACAGATGTGGGCACACCGATGATGTTCAATCCGTCCTCGACACGCGCCGCCAGCGCATGGATGAACGCTTCGGCGGTGGAACCCGTGCCGATGCCGAGCCGCATCCCGTCTTCCACCATGGCGGCAGCGCGCTCGCCAACCTGCGCTTTCAATTGATCCGACAAACGACTATCCGCAAAGCTTAATACGAAGGAGCCAATAGCATGCAGTTCAACACGCCTCCATGCGATCAACTTGCACATCCGGGCTTTCCCACACCAGATTGCACCTGGTTTGCCTTATGGCTGCTCAAGACAGGCGCCACGCGGTTTATTGCGAGCGGTTGGACGATCAATGAATGACACAAAAACCATCGTCTTTGATCTTGACGGAACGCTTGTTGATTCAGCGCGCGACCTCGTGCCGGCATTGAACCGCACCATCGCTCAGGACGGGCTCGCTCCAATCGCGCATAACCAGGTCGGCCATTTGGTCGGAAAAGGCGCGATGGCCATGATCGCCCGCGCCTACGAACTGCATGACAAGACGCTGGGAGAAGACCGCCACAAACAGCTATTGGGCGTGTTTCTGGCCGAATATGAAGCCCATATCGCTGATGAAACCGTCTATTTTGACGGCGCGTTGCAAGCGCTCGACGCACTGGCAGACCGGGGCTGGCTCCTCGCCATCTGCACCAACAAATATGAACATCTGGCGCGGCGGCTCATCGATCAATTGGGCGGCGGGGAACGCTTCGGCGCGATAACCGGCGGCGACACGTTCGATGTCAAAAAGCCGGACCCAAAGCACATCGTTGAAACCGTTCGATATGCTGGTGGCAATCCAAGCAGCGCAATCATGGTCGGCGACAGTCACAATGACATCGATGCAGCCATCGCCGCGGGCTGGCCGAGCATCGCCGTCACCTTTGGCTATAGCGACCGTCCCGTCGAAACGCTTGGGGCGAGCGCGATGATCAATCATTTCAACGCGCTGGAAGAGGCTGTTGACTCTATTTCGCAGGCGTTGAGCGAAGCGAAACTTTCCAAGGGGCAATAGGTGTGGTCTCAGTGGAAGTTCAGATGAGATAGTCATACGCGACCGAAGAGGTCGTCGTGCGGTCAGCCCGCGCCATCGCAGGCGTTGAGCAAAGCGAAACTGCAGTGAGATCAAAAAATGGTGGGCGATACTGGGATTGAACCAGTGACCCCTGCCGTGTGAAGGCAGTGCTCTCCCGCTGAGCTAATCGCCCGTCCGCGCTGAAGCAAAAGCATGTGCCAGCCGCGAAAAACATCAGCCCTATAGGCCGCGCCGCTGCAAGCCGTCAACTCAAGCAACGCCAATACGTTTCTCCGGCACGGCAGCCGCATGTTGTGATGTGTTCATTGACTTGCCACACCAACAACACCAAATCCGTCGTCTAGAGCAAGTCTCGCTCAGATTGGAGCAGTTTGATGGGATGGATTTTTCGATCTGGCGAGGAGAACACCGCAGAGCGATGCTGAGCATCGCGCGAGGATTTCGACGACGCCAGA
>JAPPOQ010000025.1 GCA_028817895.1 Ahrensia sp. | reverse complement strand
CCAGCTACTATTACAGTGGCACAATTTTTGAAAACTTCCCCGTGATTTTCTGGATCTATTTTAACAAATTTAGGCATTTATATTTCCCGTATAAAAATTTATCAGGATAGTAACACAGATTTATTATCCTGCAAAAAAACAGTCCTGAACAGTGATAGGGCTACTCGTTTTTTGATGGTATTTAATCAACAGAGCAAAATCATCCTAAATATCTAGTTCTGATTGATCTTCTATGATGCCTGAATTATCTCTTTCAAGAACAGTACTAAAGGCAATCCTATCACCATTAAACATGAAATTAGGGTTTATAAAATAGCGGCCTTTTCTCATCGTTTTTGCAATTATTTGAGACTTTTCTAGCTCACTGATACCGCGCTTAAAGGTTGGTAAACTAAGTTTTTTTGTTGAGTTACTTGCTATAAACTCCTCTAGCGATAAAGAGTCTAAATCAACTTGGTCTTTACTAAAAGCGTTATGCTGTACAAGCCAGAGTAGAACACTGAAAGCTTTGATTCCAGCTGCGGATAAGTCAAAAGTTAAACCTATGTTTTCTGTAAAAAGCTTTATGAATTGAGCGCCATCAACCTTTCTATATGTTGTTATATGTGTTCCGTGCGTTTCGCCAGTTGACTGATTAAGCAGTATATTATCATCTTTACCAAGACGTGAGAGTTTAACTTTTTGTCCTTTAACTGGTAGAACCATATTTGTAATAAAAGGGTTTGTTTTGTATCTTTCAGATATCATAAAGTAGCTTAAAAATGAGACTATTGGTATTAAAATTAGCACATAAATATTATAAATCAAGATTATAAATAAAGAATATTTAATATTTTAAAGCTCAAAAAAGACCTATAAATTGATACTACAAAAGCCACTAAAAAGGCTTTGAAGCTCAAAAAAGACCTATAAATTGATACTTGCAGGGTCAAAAAAATATACTTTTTGACCCTGCAAGATCGTATACTGATACTTGAAGTCATGTGATCTGAAAAAACGATGTCGTAGGAATGGGGGTTTCAAGAGATTCCCTTCTTAGTTCTTATACTGTAGGAATTTTCGGGAAAGATCACATTCAAATAAACAGGTTAAATTTGAAGCCCCAACCATGCTAAAAAATCTAAACGATTTTTTGCTTATGTGAATGCTCAAAATCGCATTCAAAAATAACGAACTCGCTTTGCTCGTGATTATGTTTAATTTTTCCTCTCCGCGAGACTCGAGGGTTGGAGTTGGCTCCAACCCATTGAACAGGATATTTGTTTTCTGGACTATCAATAAGCCACTCAACCCACTCTCTAACGATCGCTAGGGCATCGCTAGGCGTATTGACAGTGATTAAGGTGGTTTTGGTTATCTAAGCCCAAAAAAATCGCTTAGAGGGCATTTATGGCGTTTTTTTTTGGGGGGTAAAAAACAAAAAAAGAAAAGGCTGAGCGCAGCTCTATTTGTTTGTTGTGCCGAGTTCGTAACTCACCAAAGTCTTATCTACTGTGGAAAATGTTAATTAACGGAAATAACTTTGGGGTACTTTTTTGGTTTAATCAAAGGGTTTGGCTCTGGTATGGCTCACCAAAAAAATATCCGAAAGTTATTCCGAGGTGCTACGCAGTAGCAAATTAATATTCTCCACCAGAGCAATGATTTAGCCTACTCAACAAATTTTCTAAAGCCGTAAGCTTCATAGCGAACAGTTTTTACTTTTCGTTTTAATATTGGGTTAAACTCAAAGTTGTTTTTTATTTTGAACTGGAGATTTACATTGAAGTTAAATTCAGTTGACTCAACAATTCGGTCAATATTGTATTCGTTCAAATCTGACGCTAGAAGAAATTCAGCATAAGTTTTCGTGTTTTTCTCGTTCTTAGCTTTCTTTTGTACCCTGATGTTATGTTTTTTGTTTTTGATGAGGCAAGATAGAACAAAAATATTTTTATTATTTGAATAGCTTATTGCTTTGACTTTGGCTGTATGCCATTCCTCATTTGTCTTGGTGAAATCTTTAGCTTCGGCAGTCTCGGAATCACAGTCATCAATAAACTTATCACCGTATTTTCTTTTCAACTTAAATCGTTGGTTTTTTAAATTTTCTTTGGCTTTACTGATGTTTTTTTCAGCTTGCATTAGTGATCTAATTCTATCTTCAAGTATTTTAAAACGGGCATTATGTTGATCAACCGCTGCATTAAGTTTTTCTTGTCTTACATCCAAATGTGCCTGTAAAGATTCATTTTCTTCAATGAGTTTTTCAGACTTTGCTTTTAATCTGTTTGCATCGTTTTTTATTTCATCTGCTGCGCGAGATTTCGCGTAAGCATCACTTTGTTCAAGATCAGCATGAACAGTCAAAGGGCAGAGAAATGAAAACAAAAAAATGAGGCACACATTGACTGCGGATAACAAAATTGTCATCCCAAAAAAGAGAATATAACGTAGTGTTTCCTGACCATCTAAAACGAGATAATTTTGACCTGATTTGTCTTGAATAATTTCGCCGTGAATGGGTAATAATTTCCAACACACATAAGCTGAAAAACTGAGTAATAAAATACAAATTATCCAGCGAAGCACGACAGGAATACTGACCATAAATTTTGAAAAATCTATAAATCCATCACTCATTAGTTAACCCTTTTTACCGTTAAGTTGCTAAAAACCGTTCGAGCAAATTTTAAAATTTCACGGGAGCGCAAAGCGCGACTTTAGCCCCCTTAGCGTGGAACGCGACAGGGGGTCGGGATGTTTTAAAATATTGCGTTATCAATGACCTTTGATGTTGAGATTACCGTCTCTACAGACACGAAGTGTAGGTAGTGACGGTAATCCGAAAGGATTGACGTAGCGTGAACGCGGTTCACACCCCCTTAGCCTATAGCGACAGGGGGTTTCACGCCTCAAATCCAATGCGTAGCAGTGGGTTTGGTTTTGGCTTATCATACCAGTATTGACATTTAAAGTTAATGACACCATAATTTATAGCGCGAATACTGATGATCCCAAAGGGTGAAACGATACATGATTATCGTCTATTCGTGAGCTTCTTTTTTACATGTTTTTTAATGCTCCAAAACAAAACATGAAGCAATTGTGAATGCAGTTGTGTCTCTGTCTCATCAGCAGTTAATGATGTACAAAGTTAGAGATAATCTGACTTTTGGGTGAATGCCTAACTAACCTTTTGAGTTTGATAACTCAATCGAGATAGATAATAAATTCTCAAAGTACGCTTTGATTATTTGCAGAAAAAAACAGTCGTGACGGACTTAAAATCGTTAGTATGACAGTCGGCAAAAAGAGCTATTTTGGTACGCCCAAAATAGTCGTTGACTTAACACTTAGCTCCATGAAAATTCATTCAATAGTGACGGGTTCGCTATGGTAAAACTATATCTAAAATTCAAAGCATTCAGGCAAAAATAACATGGCAAGAGCAGCATTCAGACATGAACTTTGTTCCATTTTAAAACACAATAAGGATGGCTCTTTTGGTACGCAAGCTGCACGAGAAAGAAGCCTTGTTCAGATTGGAAAAGAACTAAACTCCATGGGCTATAAAGATTTAAACATGAAGAATTTTGGCGCACGTCATGTGACTCAACTGGTCAGTCAATGGAAAGAAAATGGCATCACCACAGCAACCATTAAGAATCGTGTTTCCCATGTTCGTTGGTTAAGCGAGAAGATCAATAAAGCCAATATTGTACCTCGTACTAATGCAGAGCTTGGTATTGATAAAAGATCCTATTCGAATAACGATATAAACAAAGCGCAAGATATAGATTCGACTAAACATGCAAAGCTTTCTGAGGGACATCAACTCTCTATTGAACTACAAAGAGAATTCGGTTTAAGGCGCGAAGAAAGCTTAAAGATTTGGCCAGACAAAGCAAATCATGGAAGTTATATCAGGCTTGATGAGTCTTGGTGTAAAGGTGGACGTGAAAGAGATGTACCAATTCACACAGATAGTCAAAGAGAGCTTTTAGAGCGTTGCAAAGAATACGCAGAAAGCGTATCAAATGGTGAATCCATGATACCTAGCGAGAAATCATATTATCAAGAAATGAAGTGCTTTGAGAAAGCTTGCGAACGTGCAGAAATCAAGAATGTACA
>JAPPOQ010000029.1 GCA_028817895.1 Ahrensia sp. | reverse complement strand
TTTCGATCTGGCAAGGAGAATACCGCAGAGCGATGCTGGGCATCGCGCGAGGATTTCGACACAGCCAGAGCGGGAAAGACACCCAAGCCCCCAAGTGATCAGTCTCTGGACTTCTGATGCATTCTGCAATCGTTTCAGCTTGATCCTTTGCACCCTGACTTCGTTGCGCACGAGCTTATGGTGCCCGCACCACTGCGTCGCACGCGCCTTGTCAGGTCGCAAGTTCTCTGCGCTCAAACGATTCAATCGGGGTGAGATTTGCTCATCCCAGCAAAGGCATCGATCATGTCGGCGGTCACGGTTACTCTGCCAAGCTCGATGCAGTTGCCGCACCGAATGTCGTCGAACCCGTATTGACCCTTGGCAAGACTCACGATGGAATCGGCGCATCTTCCCGCAAAAGTCCTGCCGATTTCAGTTCAGCCCAAAAGTCTGATGGAATTGGATGGCCGAACCAGGCGAGATTCTTCTCCAATTGCTCCACCGTCCGCGTGCCGGCGATAAAGCTTGGAATGGCGGGATGGGCGACAACGAACTGCAGCGCAGCAGCGGGCAAGGGGACATTGTGGGCAGCGCAGATTCGCTCAATGCCCGATACCTTCTCTATGATCTCTGGTGGTGCGGGCGCGTAGTTGTACTTCGCTCCCTCGACCGCTCCCGTCGCCAAGATGCCTGAGTTGAACCCGCCGCCGACCACCACGACCGCCTCACGTTCTTCGCAAAGGGGCAGAAAGGTGTCGAGCGCCTCCTGTTCTAAAAGCGTGTAGCGACCGGCGAGAAGGAAGCAGTCAAAGTCACGTTGCTCCAGTGCTGCCTGGCAGACCTCCCACTCATTCACGCCTACGCCGATTGCTTTGACAACACCCTCATCGCGCAGTTGAGCGAGTGCCTTCCAGCATCCGTCCATGGCCCGCGCGAAGACTTCCGGCTGCTCGTCGCCGCGTGTGAACACATCGATGTCGTGGATGAAGCAGATGTCCATCCTTTCAAGCGCCAATCGCTGTAAGGAATCCTCAAACGCCCGCATCGTTCCATCATAGGAATAGTCGAAATGCATGGTGAAGGGTGCAGCATTGTTCCATGGCGCAAAGTCGATATCTTCTCTTCGGGCAGGCTTCAGGCACCTGCCGACCTTTGAGGAGAGGACAAAATCATCGCGATTCTTCCAACGCAGCGATTGGCCCGTCCGAAGTTCGGAAAGTCCATGGCCATACATAGGTGCCGTGTCATAGAAACGCACGCCTGCATCCCAGCTCGTCTGGAACATGGCGTCGCTGGTTTCTTCATCGATCTCTCGAAAAATGTTCCCCACCGGCGCCGTGCCAAAAGCGAAGCTGGTAACCTCCAGATCGACACGACCGAATTTGCGTTTGTGAGAAGGATCCATGATGCACTCTCCATTAAGTAACCATCTGGTTATATCCGTAGCACCGGGTCTCCATCAAGCGGTTTCGCTTTCCATCATCGCTTCCAGAGCAAGTATCGTGCAGCCGGTCCGATCGTTGACCGACTGGTGCCTCTACCGTATGTAACTGATCAGTTACTCAGAGGTGTTTTCGTGTATCTGACCGACACACATAGACAGCTGCGCGACATGGCGCGGGATTTTGCAAACAACGCGGTTCGCCCGACCGCCGAGAAGCTTGATCGCGACGAGAGTTTTCCTGCCGAGCTTTACAAAGAGATGGCCCAGCTCGGCCTGTTTGGCATATGCGTGCCGGAAGAGTTGGGCGGACCGGGTTTTGACACTTTGGCCTATGGTTTGGTCATGGAGGAATTGTCGCGCGGTTATTCGTCCGTGGCCGATCAATGCGGCCTCGTCGAACTAATCTCCACACTTCTTGTCCGCCACGGAAGCGAAGCTCAGAGGCAAGCTTGGCTGAAGCCAGCGCTGACCATGGAAACCAAAGTTGCCTACTGCATAACCGAGGCGGAGGCGGGTACCGACGTCTCGGGAATTCGTACGGAGGCGGTTCGCGACGGTGATGGCTGGCGTCTCAATGGCGGCAAGCTGTGGATCCACAATGCTCCCGTGGCTGATGTGGGATTTGTCTTGGCAAAGACGGACAAGGAAGCCGGACATCGAGGCATGTCGATCTTCATCGTCGATCTGCATGCAAAGGGTGTGGAGCGCGGCCCGAAAGAGCACAAGATGGGTCAGCGCGCCAGCCAGGTTGGTGGGCTGACATTCAACGATGTCAATTTGCCAGTTGACGCTCTGTTGGGCGAGGAAGGGCGCGGCTTTCACATCATGATGAGCGTTCTGGACAAGGGCCGTGTCGGCATCGCCGCCCTTGCCGTTGGAATTGCGCAGGCGGGCTTGGAAGCTGCGTTGGATTACGCCCAGCAGCGTAAACAGTTTAGAAGGCAGATTGCCGAGTTTCAGGGCGTCCAATGGCTGCTTGCAGACATCGCAAAGGACATTGAGGCCGCTCGCCTGCTCGTTCATTCTGCCGCGACGAAAATTGATCGTGGCGAAGACGCCACTAAGGCCTGTTCCATGGCCAAGTGTTTTGCAGGCGACATGGCGGTTGCGCGAACGGCAGATGCGGTTCAAGTGTTCGGCGGCTCTGGTTACATTCGCGGTTTTGAAGTGGAGCGGCTGTATCGCGACGCAAAGATCACGCAGATATATGAAGGAACCAACCAGGTCCAGCGCATGATCATCGCTCGCGAATTGCTGAAGAATGGGGCACAATGGTGATTGAAACCGGTGAACTGAAACCGTTGTGGGAAAAGTAAAGAGATCGGTCAATGACGAGAACCGGCGCTGGAATGCCGGCACACAATTGAAAACAGGGAGAAAACCATGTCTTTGAAGAAACTCATTCTGGCAGGCGCGATGACGTGTCTGATGGGCTCGGTATCATACGCGGCCGGTTGCGGTCCGGAGGCTCAGTCGATCCGCGTGTTGGGCAGCGACTTTCCAGCAATTCAGGCCATCTCCGGCACTGCAAAGGAAAATTGTGGTGCCGCCGCTCAGGAATTCACCGTTACGCTGAAAGACAATACGCGCGACATCATGAACGCAGCGCTTACACCAAATCCGGCGGAATATACCTCCGTGATCGTGGCCAACTCGACGCTGACGCAGCTCATGAATGATGGATTGGTCAGGCCACTTAACGATCTGGTTGAAAAATACGGCAAGGATCTCAAACCCAATCAACTCATCAAGGTCGATGGCAATATCATGGCCGTCGCATTCATGGCCAACTCGCAGCACCTGTTCGTGCGCAAGGATGTGCTGGAGAAAGTTGGAATTTCACAGACGCCCAAAAGCGTGGAAGACATGATTGTCGCTGCCAAGGCCATTCGCGAGGCCGGCATCATGGAACATCCTCTGGTAATGAACATGAAGGTCGGCTGGAATGTCGGCGAGGTGTTCAACCTGTTTTATCTGGCCCATGGCGGGGAGTTCTTCAAAGAGGGAACTGCCGAGCCGAACATCAACAATGAGAAGGCACTCGCTGCTCTGGAAGACATCAAGGCGCTGGTTGAATATGCGCATCCCGATCATTTGAGCCAGGCATCCAATGAGACGCAGGCCACCTGGGAAGCAGGGAAAGCGGCTTTGGGCATCATGTGGGGCTCGCGCGGCGGTGCCGTTCTGGACAATGAGGGATCGACCGAAGAGGTGACCTCAAATACTGTTCTGGCCGGAGCGCCAACAGTTGCGGACGGCTCAATTCCAGCCGCCACACTGTGGTGGGACGGGATCACCATTGCCAAGAATGTGCCGGACGCAGAAGCCGAAGCAACATTTGCTGCCCTTGTCAGCGCCATGACTGCCGATATGGTTGCCAAGCACAATGATGATGCCATCTGGTTGCTTGATGGCTTCAAACCCGGACCAGCCGCAGCGGGAGTCACGGAGACCGTTGTCGGTGGCGCGAAGGCCTACCCGATGGTCCCCTACATCAACCTCATGCACAATGCGCTCGGCGCGGAGCTGGTCGACTTTCTCAAGGGAAGCGAGAGCGCCGAGCAGACCCTTGCGGACGTTGAGGCCGCTTATGTGACATCGGCAAAAGAAGCCGGTTTCCTGGAGTAATCGTTGTGATGCGGGGGGAGGCACACTCCTCCCGCAGTCGACTTTGCCATCGGGCAAGCCAGTGAAACACAGCACATTCTTCTGGTTCATGACGCCGACTCTCTCGGCCATGGTCCTCTTCATCGCCTTGCCGATCATTTCGGTTTTCATCCAGTCCCTGCACATTCAACATCAGCAGGTGATCGTGGTTTCCGAAAGCTGTGGGCCGTTTGGTTGTACCAAGACGACCTCGGTCGATACCGAAGCAACTGAGAAGCTGCGTTCCGAGCAGCCATTGGGTCAGTTCAACGGCTTCAACACCTACACAAACCGATCCCACCTTGCCTTTGCCGAGATCGTCGAAGCTTGGAACAGCATGCCGGATACGCGTACTTTTCTGGACCGGGTATTCAACCTGCCATTCTACAAGGCGCTGGCCTTCACACTCACTTACACGCTTGTGGTTACACCCCTGGTGATCCTCCTCGGTCTTGCCATCGCGGTCGGAGTGAACGCTCTTCCCAAGATCATCAGAGGGCCGTCGATTTTTGTGTCTCTGCTGCCGTTCCTGGTCACACCGCTGGTTGGGTCGCTCATTCTATTCTGGATGGTCGACGGTGATGGCATCATCGGCGCCACGCTACAGTTGATATTTGATGACCCGTCCCTGAGCCTGAAGGCTTCAACCCCGCTGATGTGGATCATGCTGATGGTCTATGGCGTGTGGCACACGCTCCCATTCAGCTTCATCACATTCTATGCCGGTCTTCAAACTGTGCCGCAGAATACACTGGAAGCTGCCATGATTGACGGCGCATCCAAATGGCAGGCCATGACCTATGTGGTCGTTCCCCATCTCATGCCGCTTGTCTATTTCGTCACACTGATGCTGCTGATGGACAATTTTCGAGTCTTTGAGCCCATCGTCAGCTTTTCAGCGCAAGCCCATGCGCAGTCCCTATCCTGGATCATTTTCAACGACCTGCGTGAAGCCGGAAACCCGCTCTTCGGGTCAGCAGGGGCAACCTCAATGATGACGATCATCGGCGTCGTCATCCTTCTGACGCCCGTGTTGATCCGAACGTGGCGCGAGTTCAATCGAAGGGTCAAGTGAGGGGATGAATATGCAGCACAAGGGAAAGGGCGGAAAGTCGATCCTGCGGGTGTTGGCGATGTCGCTCGTCGCGCTCTGGTTGGTTATCGCAGCCTTCCCCTTTTTGTGGACGATCTGGGGCTCTTTCAAAGTTGAAGCGGATTTCTTTTCAAAAGCAGACTGGGCCAATGCGATCTACGGTATCTACACGATCCGTGAAACCGGCGGCCCCTTCACCGGCAATGGCTACTTTGGAGCCTGGATACAGGAAGAGTTCTGGCGTAATTCGCTGAACACTTTGATCGTGGTGTCATTCACCGTCGTGATTTCCCTGACGTTTGGCACGCTTGGCGGCTACGCGCTTGCCCGTTCCGGGTTCCGATATGCTTTCTGGATCTTAATGGCGGCTCTGGTGTTCCGTGCCATGCCGCATATCACGCTGGTGTCGGGTTACATGTTGCCGTTTTTTGAATGGAACATTTGGGGCATCCTTCCCACTACCATCATCGTGCTTGTGGCGATCAATCAGCCTTTCACGCTGTGGATGCTGCATTCCTTCTTCCTCAACATTCCCAAGGACCTGGATGAGAGCGCGATGGTTGACGGATGCACACGCTTCGAGGCGTTCCGCCACGTTATTGTGCCGGTGATGTGGCCAGGCGTGATTACAACCGGCCTGTTTTCCTTTCTGCTTGCATATAATGATTTTGCGATCACGACGATGCTGCTGTCGGAGGAGAACGAAACGATCATCCCCGCAATTGCCGGTTTTCTCGGCACCACCCAGGTGGAAGGAAACGTCATGTTCGCAGTCGCCGCGGTGGTGTCAGCCACGGCTCCCCTGTTCGTGCTGGTGCTGTTCTTCCAGCGCCAGATCGTCAGCGGACTGACAGCCGGTGCGGTCAAGGGATAAGCTGTACAGAAGCGAAGAGGTCAAGCGTGACCGACATTCACACGGCCAATAAAACGTCTCTAGCGCCCTTGCGCTCAGCTATGGTCGACTTCGACGAAAACGCCGTGCGGCGGGCGCTGGAAGATGTCATTGCCCCGGATGCAGTCATTCACATGGCCTGGCCACTTGGGGATGTGCAGGGGCCAGACGAGCATTATGACAGTTCCTACGCTTCGCTGTTTGCCGCGATGCCGGACCTTGAGCGGCGCGACTGGATTGTCATGGGCGGGAGAACCGAACATGGCGGCGATTGGATCGGCTGCGGCGGGCACTATTTCGGAACTTTCGTCGCGCCGTGGCTGGACATCCCGCCGACCGGCCATCTGGCCCATATGAGATTCCACGAATTCTACAAATTTGAAGATGGCAAGGTCACCGAGATCCAGGCCTTGTGGGATATTCCCGAACTCATGATGCAGGCAAAAGCCTGGCCCATGGCGCCCTCGCTTGGTCTCGAATTCTGCATTCCCGGCCCGGCGACGCTTGATGGACTGGTGGCTGGACCGTGGGACGAAACACAAGCCAAATCGTCATGCGACCACGTTGTCGAAATGCTTCAACATATGAAGCGTCATCCCGCTCTCGGTGGCCCGGACATGATGGAGATGCCGCGCTTTTGGCATCCTCGCATGAACTGGTATGGCCCCGCGGGCATCGGTACCGGTCGCGGAATTGCCGGGTTTCGAAACTGGCATCAGATCCCCTTTCTGAATGCGATGCCGGATCGCGGGCGTTACATCGATGAAATCACGTATCATTTTTTTGGTGATGGATCATATGTCGGCGTAACGGGTTGGCCGAATATGATTCAGACCGTCACGCATGACGGCTGGATGGGCATCGCTCCGTCCGGCAAAAAAATCACCATGTGTTCGCTGGATTTCTGGCGAATCGAGGATGGTCTGATCCGCGAGAACTGGGTGATGGTCGACATTCTGGACGCCTATCGGCAGCTAGGCGTGGATGTATTTGCGCGACTAAGAGAGTTCAACAAGGCCCGTGTTGATGGACGCATCGCATTCCCCGTGGGAAGCGCCTGAAGCAAGCATCAGAGTCAGGATACGAGTGCAGGCATGGAGCGTCGGCAGGTCAGCGTCCCATGTGAGATCAACTGCAAATCGACTGTAAGGGGACACATAAATCTGCAGTGAGGCGGGAATAGGCGGGATTAAGTGGGAATTGGCGGAAGCCTTTGACAATAAACCACAAACGCCAGTCATTCAGGATATTGGCTTTGGGAGGTGAGACGGCACCAAATCTGCAGTGGAAGGAAAAAACGGTCGCGAGCGCCCAGGGACGCGCAAGGTCGGCCGTTGCCATCAAGAACCCTTCAAAAGCGGCTAAATGCCCTTTCAATAACGCTTTTTCGGCCAGACTGTCATTCACAATGACCGCCTGATCGGCGCAAAATCCAAACCGACTTTTGGAACTGATGCCAAAAGGGGGGTTGGAGGGCGATGCAACAGACACAACACATTGAAAGAACACAATATTCGTGCGCCAAAAGGGTCGGCGTTGCTGCTCAAAACTTTTGGCACTCGCTTGCATCCAAATCTGCCGTTTCCGACGACCACAAAAAGGTGATACTAGACCGTCCGGCCATGTCCCAGGAGGCAGAGTTTGTGGCTGCCATCAACAAACTGGAGCTCTGGCAAGCAGCGAGCAAGCTGGGCCAGAAGATATGCGATCTGGGGGCGCTCCACCTTCGATACGGTACCGATCACAGGGATCTTGAGGTGATTGCAGACCGTATGGGAAAGGGCGTGCTCGGGGAGCACTTTCGCCGATCGCTGCACACGCTGTCGCCACATAGATTTATGTGGGTGGCAGCGGTTGACGATGATGGAGATGTAGTTGGGATAGCTGCCGCCAGGCTCGATGACATCACGGGTTGGTCTCTGCAGCGATACATCAAAGAACACTTCGAAAGATGCTTCCGAACCGCCGAGGGCGAACCAGTCAGACTTCTTGAGGAGAGCGCATCCTTTGCGGAGCAGATCACTGGTCCATGCGCCTATCTTGGTGAAGGATTTGCGGCTCACAAGTGGCGTAAAAAGGGACTGGCAACACTGGTCGTCCAGCATCTGATGTTGATGGTGTGGGATGAGTGGAAGCCCAGCATCATGTATGGATGGATGAGAAAACGCCATGCGATCACTGGAATGGCCGTGTCCTGGGGGTTTACAGAAACCTACGCGCAGGTTCTCAAGTTTGAGAATGAACCAGACGATCCAGAACTCAAGGATGCCCACTTCGTAGGCTGCCGATCAGCGGGGGTCGCTGGAATAATTGATGGCCTGTCTCAAGACTGACGGCATCGACGCCCATCGACATGCAAACCATAAACCGTGCCCCAGAAATCGAATCGAACGGGAGAATAAGGCGCTCATAGCGGAGCTGCATTCGCTGAACGCACCCGGAAACGAGATCGTAGATCGGCTCACCCGATGCGATCCCTGCGCCATATGCGTCAACCACCATGCGTCGATACTCGTCATCAAGAGCGGCAGCTGCATTCTCCGGAGAGTTCGGCCAATCAGTGCCCATGATTTTCACCGCGAATGCGTCCTCGCCAGCGTATAAGAGAGACGGTTCGTGGTCTTGTGACACTCCGCCAGCCAAGACTAGGATCTCGGAGCCAACTCCGGCAAAAAAATCCGGCTCAGGCGGGAGACCTCCTTTATTCTGTCTCCACAGCCGAAAGAGGTGTCGGGCAAAGTCGTTGCCACAGCTGCGTTCAAACCGATCAATTGAGAATGGCTCGACAAATTGCATCATGCGATCCTGCTGATCCCCAGAGCGCTCTCGACCAAGAACCTTTTGCAACTCTCCATCAATTGGTCACGTTGATCCGCGGTGAGCGGTGAAGTGTAGGACACTCCGAAGAGTTTGTGCGACTGCAGGTTCACAAACGCCTGCAACCCCGTCTTGTCGACAAGATCGGTGAACCGATCGAAGCGCTCATCAAGCGGCACACCCAGACGAAACGTTTCATCATGATCGGGGGCTAGGTGGTGCATCACCGTGCCACTGTAACCTGAGGTTGCAGAGCTTGTCGCATTACAAAACCACCACACAGCACGCCGAATCTGGAACACTGTAGGCGCGCGCATTTAGCAGAATCGACCATGGCTACTCTTTGCTTTTTTCCCGCAGAAGTCGATCGTAGTGCATGCGAGCCATGCGAACAGTGTCTTCGATATGCATTCGCCCTTCCCCGCGCTCATACATCATGCGCTCCCATTCGCTGGTGAGCTGGTAGGCGCGCTCCCAAACTTCCCAATCGACTTCACCAGCGCCATCGCGAGGTTTGGTGTCACTTTCAGCGTCAATGACCTGCTCGGCCGCCTCCACACCTGTCAAAAGCCATTCGATGGAGACGTCTCCGGCATCGGCAATTTTTTGTAGGTTCTCCAATTTTGCTGAAGAACAGTCTTTCGAGTAGGTGGATATGGTGCCAAGCGAGAGTCCCGTGAGATCAGACAGCCTTTGCTGCGTCCCCAAAGACCCAACAACATGCCGAATTCGATCGCTTATGGCCCCGAGGGGATCAAAAATTTTCGCAGTACCACCAATTTTTTGTGTTGCAACCATTAAAATTTTGTATATCGTCCATATCGACGGAAAGACATGATTTGAGAAAGGGAGGCTGGTCAGAGCCTCCCTTTCAGGAGTTGATGATGGACCCGATTGAGCGGGCTGCCAAGATCAAAAGCGCCTTGTTCTCAGCCGGCTTTCGGTTGGCCGATGTGGACCGATCCTATGGCCTGCCCCGCGGATCAGCGAGCGATGCGCTGCGCAACCCGAACAAGGCTGCGGAAGAAGCTCTGGCGGATGCTCTCGATATGACGCCGGAAACGCTTTTTCCTGAGCGCTTTGACGCGATCGGCCATCGTCTCGACCCTCAACCACCGGAAAACTATGAGCGCCCACCCACCATGGCGCAACGCCGAAAGGGCGGCGCTGGAAGGACAGCGAATTTGTCCAAGGCACGCGGTTTTGCGGACACATCTTCGCTGGAGGCAGCCGAATGAGCATCACCCTACCCGACAACGCCTGTGAAGAGCTGAGTGAGATCGTCCGGCAGATGAATGTTCAGCTCAACAGGATCGACCAACGTTTGGCCGAGCTGGAGATAGCCGAGTCATACGGGCCGAAGATTGCGCGGAGGCGATCCAGCGACAACACCACCGCGAGGCGGTCAGTCTTTGAAGGGCCGTTGTTGTGAGCGCTCTTGTTCGTACAACCAACTTCTCGATCGACTGGTACGCCTGCCTTGCGGCTGCGCAGCGATTTTTCCCTCATCTCTCCATCGAGATAATTGAGGAGCCGCCGCATCAGTGGTTTGACGCTGCCCTGGCACGCCAGATCGCCGTTCACATGATGCGCCGTGTCCTGAACTGGCCCCAGCGGCAAATCGCCAGCGAGACCGGCCGGTCCAGAGCGCGCGTCTTCTACTCGCTGAAAACAGTTGATCAAAGGCTGATCGACCCGGGTTTCGCACGGGCCTATGAGCGCGCCGTTAACGGTTCGCCAACCGGGGAGGAGCGGCGCTCCCATGGCTAGATTTCGTTCAATCCCTCTGCAAACGGATCCTCTCCATCATCAAACGGCCAGAGGGGTGGAAATGCTGACAACAGGCTCCAGGCGGCTCGACCGGCTTGTTGAGCGTATTGTTTCGATTTTCGCGGGGACGGTCCGTCGCTCAGTGCGAATGACGAAACGGTTGTCAGTAGGGCGTATCCAGCCCGAACATGGTGGCAGGCAAGGATCAGCTGAATTATCCGCTCCTCTTCCGGAAGGTTGTCAAGCAGTTGGTCGCGGCGATTGGGTGACGCGAGGAGCAGCCTCCCGATATCGCTTTTGCAGGCGTAGCGATATTCAAGAACGCGTTCTTTCCCCCAGCGGGAGCAGACATCCAAAACCCTCTCCAAACCCACATCTTGAAGCCGTTCTAAGAGCGGATCGCATGCGCGCAAAGTTGCGTCCGCAGCCCGGTCCCAATCCATCTGATATTTCCTCTGCGGCTGGCGGTGAGCAATGAGCACTTTGTTCAAATCCATCCCCATGGACAAGATCGAGGTTCCGACTGACCGGTCACGGCTGGTGGATGAGGATCATGCTGTTGCGATCAATGCCTCGATTGTCGAGCATGGGTTGCTGACGCCGATCCTTGTTCGGTCCACCCCGAACGGCAAAAAGCCCTACACGCTGGTGGCGGGGGCGCATCGCTATCGTGCGATGCAGCAGCTGGAAGAAGCCGAGATCGACTGTGTCGTCTTCAAGGGCGACAGAACGGATGCTGCGCTTGCGGAAGTGACGGAGAATGTGTTCCGCAACGAACTGTCGGTGTTGGACCGTGCGGTTTCGGTGCAATTTTACCGTCACGCCTGGGAGGAAAAGCACGGCGAGATCAGGCGGGGAAACCCGGAATTTTTCAATTCGGCAAAGTTTGCCGAATTGTCTCCTATGGACATCATTACAGCCGAGACGGCGGCTGGGTTTTCGCAGTATTGCGCGGAGAAGCTGGGGCTTTCGGAACGAACAATTCGCAATCTGAACCGCATCGCCCTGCATATCTACGGCGAACTGCGCACCGCATTGCGCACCACCTATCCGCAGATTGCCGACAATCAGTCGATGCTGCTCAAATTCTGCGACCTGACCTCGGCGCAGCGGCACATGCTGGTCGGCGCGCTGAAGGAAGCCGAGGGCGACGCTCAAAAGGTGCTTGATGCCTTTGCCAACAAGCCCGCCCCTCTGCCGCTGATCCAGCGCCGCTATCAAGCCTCTTTGGATGCGTTCTCCCGTCTGAACCTCGCTCAGAAGCGCGAAGCTGTGGCTGAAATGACGGCCCGGCTGAAGCTTGAGGAAGAGCGTCAGGCCAAGCGCGAGGCAACCCGCGCGGCCAATGCCAAAACCGGGGGGGGGCAAATCGACCTCGAAGACTACCTCGAAGGAGACGAGCAATGACTGATCGCCTCTTCTGCTGTGTCCCTGAATGCGGGGAGCCGCGTGTGGTGGAGTGGCCGTTCTGCTTGGGCTGCAGCACGCTGTTTCCCCGGGAGTTGCAGCGCGACACCAAAAGGCTGCTCGACAGCATTCAGAGTTGTCACAATCAGGCCGACGCCGTGCGCTTGATACGCAAGAGTGGCAGGCGCATGGAGTATCTGCGTGACGTACGTCGCTCCCGGCTGGCAGCGCGGTCAAAGCGTCGTGAACTGGAAGGCACGGCCTGACATGACGCGCACCACATCGCATCCCGATCAACATGACGCCTTTGAGCGGCGCCGCTTCCCGTCCAGGGCAAAAGCGGGTGCGCAGCGCCATGCAACCTTTCCCTCCCGGCTGGCGCTCGCGATGAGCCGCGCAATCGATCAAAGCGACCTCCCACGCGATGTGATTGCCGAAGGCATGTCGCGGGCGCTGGGCGAGCGGGTGAGTGTTGACACGCTGAACGCCTATACAAGCGCTGCAAAGACGTCCCACAACATCAGCCTGATCCGGTTCAAGGCATTTGTGCGCGCCACGGGCGCGTCCTGGCTTTGGGACTTCGTTGTTTCAGATGAGGGCATGCTTGCCATTGACGGTGCCGATGCGCGATTTGCCGAGATCGGCCTTGCGGTTCACGAGCGCGACCTCAACACCGCTCGCATTCGCAGACTTCGCAATCGAATGATGCCTCCAAAGCGGAGGGCGCGATGAGCAGTTCTTTGATGCCCTGCCCTCTCTGTGGCCAGGCGCTTCAAGGTCCGCTGCCCATGGACCAATTGGCCGACGTTTTTGGCAACAATGCCGTCAAGCTGAACATATTGACGACACTGTGCATCGGCGGAGCGCAGGCCACGCCATTCGAAAAGCTTCAGCGTGTTGTGGACCGTTTCGCACGTCTGGTGAAGCCGGAAACACAGATCCGTGTTGCCGATACCGTTGAGCAGATGAACCATTCACTGGCCATCGCGGGCTGGGTCATCGCCCGCGAAGGGGACGGCTTTCGCCTTGAGACTGTTTCTGGCTCGACAGTTCGGTACTGGGTGAAGAGGGCCGCCTCGTGAAGTCCAAGATTTCGATTGAAAGCCAGATATCTGCCGTGGAGACGGCTCAACGCAACGCGGACAAGCTGCATCACAACAAAGCGCATACCGATCTTTTGGCGCGTCAGCTGGAGGAAGCCGTTCGTTCACTGCGCTTCCTGAAGCAGCATCGCCCAACAATCATCGAAGCGACACGCGAGGCACGGCGTGGCTGAGTGGCTCACACTGCAGCAGATCGCCGCGATGGGGTCGGCGGAACTGCCAAGGTCGGTTCGGGGGCTTTCCGCCTATGCGAGGCGGCAGGGCTGGTTCGAAGCAGACGGCAAGACGCGTCAACGCAAGACGGCCGGCCGACCTGTCACAGAGTTTCATCGCGACCTTCTGCCGAAGTCGGCGCAACTGGTTGTGCTGCACAGGTCAGACCGGCAACAGAATTCGCCTTCAATCGTGGATTGGGACGCCTTTGAAAGGCTCTCAAAGGCGCAAAAACAAGCTTGCGAAGATCGCGCCAACGTTCTCGATATGGTCGAAACGCTGGTTTCCTCGGGATTGACGATCACCGCCGCCGTTCAGAGTGCTGTTGCAACCTTTGGCGTGTCGGAGAGAGCCATTCACAATTGGCGCAAGGTCGTCGCTGACCGACCGCGCAATCAGTGGCTTCCCATGCTCGCTCCCAAGCAGCGCGCAGCCCGCGAGCGCAGCGACATCCACCCTGAAGCATGGGCGGCGATTAAATCTGATTTTCTTCGGCCAGATGGAGCCGTTCTTTCGGTGTGTATCAGGCGCGCTGAAGAGGCTGCCGAAATGCGGGGCTGGGGTGACTTTCCTACCCACCGCACATTAAGACGCAGGCTTGAGGCCGAGGTGCCCAAAGCCATCCAAATCCTGGCACGCAAGGGGCGAGACGCCGCTCGGATGCTGTTTCCGGCGCAACGGCGCAGTGTTAGCAGCCTGCATGCAATGGAAGCCGTCAATGTTGATGGTCATCGTTGCGATGTCTTTGTGCGTTGGGAGGACGGTCGCATTGAGCGCCCCCATTTGATTGCCATCCAGGACCTTTATTCACGCAAGATCGTCGCATGGCGGATCAGTGAAAGTGAGAACAAGGAAATTGTCCGCCTGACCTTCGGCGATCTGGTGACCCGCTATGGTATTCCTGAGCACGTAACGCTGGACAATGGTCGCGCCTTTGCCTCGAAGTGGATCACGGGCGGTATCAGAAACCGCTTCCGGTTCAAGGTTCGCGATGAAGACCCGAATGGCCTGCTGAAGTCGCTTGGTGTCGCCATTCATTGGGCACAACCGGGACACGGTCAGTCCAAGCCGATTGAACGGGCCTTCCGTGAGCTCGCGGAGCGGATCGCGAAAAACCCAGTCTGCGCGGGCGCCTATACCGGTAATGCGCCGGATGCGAAGCCAGAAAATTACGGCAGCGCCGCCGTCCCGATCGACGTCTTCCGTCAGCTGGTCGACCAGGAGATCGCGGCGCACAATGCGCAGACTGGCCGTCGGACGGAAACAGCCAAGGGCCGCAGTTTCGACGAGACCTTTGAAGCAAGCTATGCTGACGCCATCGTGCGCTGGCCAACGGACAGCCAGCGTTCCTTGTGGCTTCTGGCTGCTGAAAAAATACGCTGTCGCCCAGGCTCTGGCGAAATCCACTTCCAGGGCAATCGATATTGGGCGCAACCGCTCAACGCTCATGCGGGCCGCGATGCAGTCATTCGCTTCGATCCCGATGCGTTGCATTCGGGGATCCGTGTTTACGATATTGACGATCGCTTCATCTGCGATGCGGACTGCGTGGAGGATGCGGGCTTTTACGACATTGACGCGTCACGCAAGCATGCGCGCAATGTCAACCAGTTGGTGAAGCTGACACGCAAGGCCCGTGACCTTGAGACCGCAATGCAGCCTGAGCGGCTCGGTGAGCTGTATGGCAGTGGCAAAATGCCGAAAGAGCCGGATCCGGTTACGCCAAAGATCAAACGCCTGGCCGTGGCTGTGAACGCGGATTTCGAGCCGGAACCTGACAATCAAGAATTCGAGGAAGCCTTCTCACGTGGTCTGCGACTGGTCGCGGGCGGACGAGATGAGTGACCCGATGATGAGTTTTGCGTGAACCAAAAAAGAAGCGGCGCAGAGGCGCCGCCCAAGTTTCAAAGCAAAGGAAGACTAGATGAGCCGTTTCGATATGACAACCTGGCAAGAACAGGGTCAGGAGCCGGAGGCAGACGACACACGCGAGGGGCGCTCTGACCGTGATGTGAAGCGTTGGCGCATTTTGACTGCCAGAGTGCGTGAGAGCGCGCTTCGCAACCGATGGTCCAAGAGTGACGTGGCGCGCAAGTCGGACGTGCCGTTGGGGACTTTCAGCCCTTGGTTGGCTGGGAAATATCCCGGGCGCCTCGACGAGATAAACCGCAAGATCGGTACTTGGCTTGACGGACTGTCCGAAGCGCTGGCGCTCTCGACCTCACTGGCTATGAAGCCGGGATTTATCGACATGCGAATCTCCCGCGAGGTCAGCGATGTCCTGATGCTCGCCCACCAGATGTCGAAGGTGGTGGTTATCACACTGAACGCGGGTTTGGGAAAAACGGATAGTTGCAAACGTTACTGCGAGATCAATCCGCATGCATGGCGTGTCGTTGCGAGCCCGCACATCAAAACACCACATGCGATGCTGGTCGATCTGGTTGCGGCCCTCAAGATCACCCAATCGAACCCGGCGCGGCTCGCCCGATCAATCGGAGATTGGTTTGTCAATCGAGGCGCCCCCTGTCTGCTGATCATTGATGAAGCTCAGCACCTGACCGACGAAACAATCAACCAGTTGCGCTTGTTCAGCGACGAATACAGATGCGGCCTCGCTCTCGTCGGCAATAATGAGATTTACACAACACTCGGCTCAAACCGGGGCAAGGCCAAGGCGCAGTTGACGCGGCGCATCATTCGAAAGCTAGAGCGACGACGTCCCTATGAGGAGGACGTGAACAAGCTGATCTCGGCTTGGAAGATCGATGAGGAACGAGCTGTCAAGTACTTGCAGGGATTGGCTCAGAAGCCAGGCGGTTTGGACAATATCGACGCGACCCTGCAATTCGCCTCGATCATCGCAGCGGGAGACGAGCGCCCGGTTGAGCTTCAGCACATCAAGACAGCGTGGGAAAATCGTCCAGGGGATGAGCTTCGATGAACCGGCACATCCACCCCGATCAATGGCGGCTCTCGGATACCGTCGCAGCGCTGACCGAGAAGCTGCCAGAGTATGAACACCAGCGTCTCACCCTGGAACCGGAAATGACGCATTGGCTGTGTCAGGAGTTACGAGCCGCAGTGTTTGGCATTCGCGAACTTGAAGAACAGATCAGTCAACTGCGGTGGAATATCGAGGCAGCACGGGACAGCTCCGCTACTGATGCCGAGGTTGCACAGCAAACCATGACAGAAGTCTTCCGCCCCGGTTCGAATCTGCACGTTCTGGATTTCGAGCGCGAACGCTTGAGAGCCGACGAACCGCAGCCGGAGGGTGCAGCATGAGCGCGGCACTGGAAATCATTCGCAATCGTGCCGCTGACTTGTTTGACGTGGATCCAGCTCATCTGTTGGGCAACAGACGGACGCAGAAGGTGGTGAATGCACGCTACTGTGCGGCCTACCTGGCTCGTGAGATCACATCATTCTCGATGCAAGAGATCGCTGAATGCGCTGGATATGCCAACCATTCGAGCGCCAGATATGCAGCAGATCACTTTGAGGTCGAGATCTCGAAGGATGCTGATCTAAATGCGCGGATTTTGTCGCTAGCCGAAAACCTCCGCGACGAAATAAAGCACCTTCAGCCTTATCGCAGGGTGGGTCGTACGGGCGGCGATCTGCAAGACACTCTCAACATCGTCTCTGACATCGTGAGGCGGCACCTTAAACTGGCAATCGCCGAAGCTACCTCGTCCATTCTCCATGAGGAGGCGCGCAAGCGATCAGTCCTTGAGGATGAGCTGCGCCTGGAGAGACTGCGCAATCAACACAACAGCCTTCCCAATGGCACGCTTCAAATCATTCGAAGCGACCGCTTCGCCAAAGAAGTTGCGGAGATCGCAGCTGCAGTCGCGATGCTCGAACAGGACCGGTTCAGCCTTGGTGAAAAGCTCGCACGAAAGCGCTTGGACAAAGCCGTCAATGCACTGGCGGCGGCATTCGAGGCCCAGAGAAAGTCAACTGAAAGGAGCGAGAAATGAACGCAACCATACTCTCCGAGGAGGATGAACAGGGCATCACCCTGGTCAACGGCCGACGTTTCATGACCAATGCCAAAGGCGATCTGGTCGCCGTCGACAACATCAAGGCGCAGGACCTACTTGAAGACGAGGTCGTCCGCAACATTCACATGTATGCGGTCGAGCTGTCTGACCAAATTGCCCGCTTCAAACAGCACACACTGTCGGACCTCGGCGAACTCGACGGCGTTATAGAGCAGGAATACGGCGCTACGCCCCGCGGCGGTCGCAAGGGCAATCGAACATACATGTCGTTCGACGGCCTGATGAAGGTCACTGTACAAATTCAGGACAGCATCGCTTTTGGCCCGCAGTTGCAGGTGGCCAAGGGGCTAATCGATGACTGTCTCAACGAATGGTCAGCCGATAGCCGCCCCGAAATACAGTCGATCATCACCAACGCGTTCGACACCGACAAGGAAGGGGAGGTTTCGCCAACGAAGATCTATCCGCTTCTGCGTTTGGACATTGAAGACGGACGTTGGAAGCGCGCCATGGATGCGTTGCGCGATGCTATGCGGGTCGTCTCATCGAAACAGTATGTCCGCTTCTATGTGCGCGACAACATCGAGGAAGGCTGGACTGCCATCACGATTGATCTGGCGAAGGTGAAGTAATGACTGCGCTCGCCGCCCTCCATGCCACGCGCCATGCAGCCGGTCTTTCTGAAGAGGCAGCGCGCGATATCTACGAGCGTGTGGTCAGCAAGCGTTCCACCAAGGACATGAATGATGGCGAGCGGCGTGCTTGTTGCGATGAAATCAAAAGGCTTTACCCAAGCGCCAAAAAACGCCCTTCCAAAGGTGCTCGACGACGTCTTGACGGGCCATTTGCGGCGAAGTTTCAGGCGTTGTGGATTGCGATGTGGAACCTTGGTCTCACGCGCGATCGCACAGACGAGGCTTTGATCAAATTTGTCAAAAGACAGACCGGAATCGACCACACGCGCTGGCTGCGCGGTCAAGCAGAGGCGTCTGCCGTCATCGAGGCTTTGAAAGGGTGGATGGCGCGCGAAGCACAAGTCGATTGGCACTATGACCGGTTGCTCCCTGACTGGACGCAAACCAATGGATACCGCATCGCGGCCGCTCAATTCCGTCTCTTGAAGTTAAAGGGCCTCATCGATCATGTCGATCTCAGTCACTTGCTGATTTCGATGGGCCTACCTCCGGCAAACAACCAGACCGACAAGAGCTGGCAAGACGCAATGAACGCGCTCGGCGAACGAGTGAGAGGTGACATGCGATGAAAGTCAGCTTGGACAATCTCGTCGCCAGATCCGCAAGCGACAAGACTGATGACTGGCCTTACTGGATGGTCTGGAACGGTCATTTGAATGTAACTGCGCAAGTCGGCCGCATTCTTTTTGGTGGCCCCACTAATGGAGGGGGTTTCGTCGATCGCGAAACTGCCGAACACATGGTTGCCGCTATGGACCGCCTCGCAAAGGAGGAGATCACTGATCCTTTGAGGGAACATCGAGGATGAAAGGTTCTGGCACAGTTGTCCACGTTACAGATCACGCCGTTATCCGCTATCTGGAACGACGTGAAGCATATGGCTTCATAGTCCGATCTCCGTTGCGATGATGACCTCGTGTCACATCACATATGTTGGCCCGCATCGCCTGATACTCGGTGATGCCTATGAGGTGTTGCCCGGCATCGGCAGGTTCGACGCAATCGTCATGGATCCACCCTACCGCTTCAAGGCTTCGGGTGGCGGGAAGTTCCGCAAAGCACGTGGCCATACCGACGCGATTATGCGCGATGATCTCGATCTCGGTTTCGATCTCGCCATCCTGTCCTGGCGGTCGGCCGGAACAATTGTCTGCTTCTGCCACAATGATCAGGTGATCAGTGTCGGCTCCCGGTTGAAGGAGGGTTTCCATCGCATCGCTTTGTGCCAATGGCACAAGGAAAACCCGATGCCGGTGGCAAACAAGCACTATCTGCCTGACACAGAATTCTACTGGCACGCATGGCAGCGCGGTTACGCGCCGATCGGCGAGCTGGCCAACAAGCGCCGCTATATCACAACGCCTGTCGGCAAGTCGCCATACGACCACCCACCCGTGAAACCTGATGCCGTGATGGACAAGGTCATGGCCAACGTGGCCGGTGTCTCTGTCTGCGATCCGTTCATGGGGACGGGATCAACCGGTGTAGCTGCGATCAAGGCTGGGCGCATCTTCACCGGCATCGAGCGAGAGGAGAAATATTTCGAGATCGCATGCGAGCGCGTCCAGCAATTGGTCGGTGATCTGCGATGAGGCGGACGGGCAAAGCCATGGCAAGCCATCTGCACGATATCGTTGGTGCTGATGACTATCTTCGCCTTCTTGATCATGCGGCCGGAACCCGCCTGTTCATTCCACGCAATCCGAACAGATCATCATTGACCGAGGCCATAGGCGAAGATGCCGCCCGACTGCTCAGTGAAGCCTATGGAGGCGAACACCTGAAGATACCGCTCGATCGTGTCTTTCGCGCCCGTGCGTTGAAATCTGCAGGCTTGTCAAACGGCAAAATCGCGCGCAGGCTTGGCATCACCGAAGACGGCGTGGCTCAGCTTCTCAAAAAGCAAGATAGCCGCGCAGCCGCCGACCCTCGTCAAATCGAGTTGGCGCTTTAGCTTCCCCCAGGCCTTGGACATGAAGGTTCTGACGCCATCTCCCTAGGTTTTCCGAACACAGCGAGCCAACGCTCGGCGCGATCGGGACACCTTCCATGTCAGAATTGGGCAAGCAGCTTATCACCGCACTTCAGCATCGACTGAAGGAAAAGCGATGGTATCGCGGGAAGCTTGACGGGATCAGTGGTGCGTTGACGAGCTCGGCCATTGTTGATTTCAAGCAGGCGCACAATCTGCGCGCCCGCGACTTTGTCGGGCCTGTTACTCTGGGCAGGCTGTTCAGCGAAGACGCCAAAGCCGCCCCCGCTCCCAAGCGCAAACGAGGAGAACCTCTGTGGCTTGCCGAGGCGCGCCGCCTTCTGGGTACGCGAGAGGCGCCAGGCAAAAGAAACAATCCTGTCATCATGGATTGGGCCGATGATCTCGATCAGTGGTATCCAGGGGACGATGTGCCGTGGTGCGGCCTTTTCGTCGCGCACTGCATGCATGTGGGCGCCCCCGGTGAACCGCAAGACTTCAACCGGTTGGGTGCCCGAAACTGGCTCGACTACGGCGACCCGATCGATCCCAAGGTCGGGGCGATCTGCGTTTTCTGGCGGACGCACCGGACGAGGAGCTGGAATGGCCATGTCGGCTTCATCGTCGGCGAGGACAAGTCGGCCTATCACGTTTTGGGCGGCAATCAATCCGATGCCGTCACTATCACACGCATCTCAAAATCACGCCTGCTTGGCTGCCGCGCTCCTGAAGGATGGTCCGGAGGATCATCGGTACTGGAAAGCGTGGTGAGCGGAAAGCTGTCAACGAACGAAGCCTGAGCAGAGGAGACAAGCTCTTGAACGAATCCAAGCCCTGGTATGCTTCGCGCACCAATATCACCAACATCGTCACGTTTGGCGCAACGGTGCTGACGCTATTCGGCATCGACCTGCCCCCGGACATGCAAACGACTGCGGTCACGGCTGTCGTTGCGCTGGGAACGCTTATGTCCACCTACTTCCGCAACGTTGCGCGGACGCGCATAGGCTAGGAGAGCGTTCGGCGATGGGTACTGACGCCATGATCTCGCTGGTCGTACTTGTTTTGGCGATCGTCATCATCGGAGTGTTGAGCGGCTAGATGGTCTGGTTGTCGGAGCTACTCGAAGAATATGTCTTCTGGCCTCATGGGCGCCTCATCGAGGTCCTTTCCCTGATCGCCATGACGGGATGGCTGGTGGAGCTTATCGCCTCGCCAGAGATGTTTTCGCGGGCGATCTTCGATGGCTTTCGTTACTCTCAAACTGTCTGGATCGGTGTCTTTGCCTCGTCCATTGCAGCGCAGCTGGCCTCCATCTTTTGGCCCTGGAGAAGGCTTGGTCAGTGGGGGGTTGTTCGCTTTCTGCAGATGGCCCTGGCGTCATCGATCTGGTGGTTCGTCACGCTCAATTTTGCTGCGGCACCATACACCAATGTTGGCGTGTGGATTTTTGGGAGCCTCGCCTTTGTATCATCAATACTCACATTGAGGCTGGGGTGGAAAAGCTCTTCCTATTCCTGATCGAGAAGGGCGGGCCGTTTGGTCTGATCCTTTTGGCGATGATGATCCTGGTCGCGTTTGGCCTTTGGCTGCGTCAACGCAATCTGTTGTCATTGGGCGACAAAACGCGGGTGGTTAATCGTGACGAGTTGTCCCAGATCAATCGCAGGCTGGGCGACATCGACGGATCGTTGCGGGTCGTGGACAAGCGCTTGACCGAGGTCGAGCATGACATTGAGACGCGCCCCTCCAGGAAGGAGTTTCACGATCTGGAAAAAGGCTTCGTGCGCCTCGAGACAGGCTTTCTCAGTGTTGCTCGTGAAGTGAAGCAAACCCGGGCGTCGGTCAGCAGGATTGAAGATCACATGTACGCGGTGGCGGAGCAGAGCGCGAAGGGGCGATGACGATGTATCACGACGGTTTTCACGAACGCTTCGACCATGAAGCGCGTTTGATCATTATGCGCTCGCTGTCGGCCCAATCCAATTACTCACTCAACTCATCGATGCTGGAGGCTGAGCTGGAATGTTGGGGGATCGCAAAGGGGCGTGCCTATGTGCATACGCAGCTGCGCTATCTCGAGCAGGATGTTTCAGCGGTCCGGTTGAAGGATGTGGGCAGCGTGCTGATTGCAACGCTAACACAGGTGGGCCTCGAGCACGTAAAGGGCGTACGCATTCTTGACGGCATCAAGCGGCCCTCTCCAGGCGGCTGATGTCATGGCGAGGACAACGCGAGGTCGGCTCAACGCCATAGAGCAATTGCCAGCCCAGGCCGATGGTATTGTCGCGTGGGCGGCCCAAGAACTCGCCAGTCGTGACCGGACCCAGACGGAAATCTATCAGGAGTTCCACTCTCAACTGGAAGCCCTGCACAAGGAGTATCGTGGAGAGCTGGATTTCAAAATCCCGTCTTTCTCGGCCTTCAACCGCCACTCGATCAAACTTGCGACGCTGCGACGGCGTATTGATGACACGCGCGACATCGCCAAATCGATCGCCTCCTCATTTGACGCTGAAGCCAGTGACGATCTGACACTGATTGCGGCAGAGGCCATCAAAACCCTCTGCTTCGAAATTCTCACCAATGCAGGCGAAGGAAGAGTTGATCCAAAGGGAGCGATGCAGCTGGCCGCAGCATTGCGCTCGGCGACCCAGGCGCAGAATGTTTCCACGTCCCGACGCCTGAAGGCAGAGAAAGAGTTTGAGCGCAATGTCGACGAGGTCTTGGAACAGGCAGCGCGCACAACCGGCCTTTCCAGCGAAAGCGCGGAACAGATCAAGCGTGACGTCCTGGGGCTGACATGAGCGTTGCAACGGCAGTGCTGTCTCGCAATCCAGCCGAGTTGCCCGCCGAGTTGCCGCGCGGATCACAATTGCCGGAAGACCACGATCCGCTGGCAGATGGCATCCTGATGGCGCATCAGAAACGCTGGCTCAGCGACACATCGCCCCTGAAAGTGTGCGAAAAAGGGCGGCGAACCGGTATTACTTACGCTGAAGCGATTGATGCCACCCTCATTGCCGCACGCGAGAATGGCGAGAATTACTTCTACATCGGCGACACCAAGGACAAGGGTCGCGAGTTCATCGACTATGTGGCGCATTTTGCAAAGGTTATTCAAAGCCAGCTGGCCAGCGTCGAAGAGTTCCTCTTTGAGGATCAGCAGCCGGACGGAACCACAAAATATATCGCCGCCTTTCGGGTGCGCTTCGCTTCTGGATTTCGCGTGGAAGCCTTATCGTCGAATCCGGCCAATATTCGAGGGCTGCAAGGGGTCGTTTGTATTGATGAAGCGGCCTTTCATCGCAATGTCCGAAAGGTCATCGATGCTGTCAACGCGCTGCTGATTTGGGGCGGCCGTGTGCGCGTGATCTCCACGCATAACGGCACGCTCAACCCGTTCAACGAGCTGATCACCGAAGCCCGAGCAGGCCAGAACATTTTCAAGGTTCATCGCTACCCGTTCCAGGAGGCAATTGATAATGGTCTTTATGAGCGGGTGTGCCTGATACGTGGCTGGACGCCAACGACTGAGGGGAAAGCGCAATGGGAAGCAACCATTCGCAAATCCTACGGCACGCGCACAAACCAAATGGGCCAGGAGCTGGATGCCGTTCCGGCCGACGCCGAAGGCGCGGTCCTGACCAGGGCGGCGATCGACAGGGTCGCCACCATGCAGCATCCTGTCCTGCGGTGGCAGAAGGATGATGCGTTCAAAGGCAAATCGAAAGAAGAACGCGAAAAGGTCTGTGCCGATTGGATCAGTCTCTACCTTGAGCCTTGCCTGGCCGAGTTGGACCAGAAGCGCAGCCATGTTGGAGGCCACGACTTTGCTCGGTCCGGCGATCGGTCTGCCTTCGTCGCCTTCGAAGAAGGGCAGGACCTTGTGCTGCGTCAGAAGCTGGTGGTGGAGATGGGCAATATCCCATACGACCAGCAGCGCGAGGTCGTCTGGTTCATCATTCGCCACCTGCCGCGCTTCTCCGGAGCCGCGTTCGACGCGACCGGCAACGGCGAATATCTGGCGGAGGTAACCGGGCAGGAATTCGGAGAAACCATCCACGAGGTGAAGCTGACGAATAAGTGGTACAGCGAGAATGGCACCGCTTATTCAGCCGGAATTGAAGATCAAACGATCCTTCTGGTTGCTGATGCCGACGTGGTGAGAGATCATCAGGCTGCCCAATATGTCAACGGGATCGTGCGCATCCCGGAAGGCACAAGCTACAAGGGTGGCGATGGTCAGAACCGGCACGGTGACACGTTCATTGCCGGGATGCTGGCCAAGTTTGCAGCGCGGCAACAGACACTCAGCTATGGTTATGAGCCGGTCGGTGCGCCGCCAGCAACCAGTACAAGTCGGCGGGCGGAGGAAGATCGTTTCGAGCGCAACCTCATCCCGGCTCTCCGCGGAAGGATGTGGTAATGGCTCAAGTTCCTGTTGTCGTGAAACGCGCTGGTCGCCAGCTGCTCGACATGTTCGGGCGCGGTGTCAGAAAGCGCGATATCGAACGCCCATTTGCTGCGCCGCGCATGGATGGCGGCCGACCCGTCGTGTCGTCAGTTCCAGCGGCCGGAATGACGCCACTTCGCCTCGCTCGCATTCATCGCGCGGCAGCGGAGGGTGATCCGCTCGCTTTTTTTGAACTGGCCGAGGACATTGAGGAGCGCGATCTTCACTATCTTGGCATCATATCGACACGCAAGCGTTCGGTAGCGCAGCTGCCGATCACCGTCACATCCCCGTCTGACGCAGCTGATCACAAACGACATACCGAGTTTCTGCAGTCATGGGTGGATGACGGCGTGCTCCGCGCGAGCCTCTTCGACATGATGGATGCGGTGGGAAAGGGTATCAGTTTTCTGGAGATCGATTTTCAGTATCGAAGCGGACACTTGTTGCCGAGGGAGTTCATCTATCGGCCACAGCGCTGGTTCACCTTTGATGACAAGGACGGTGAAACGCCATTGATGCGTGACGGCGCTCACGGCGTCGAGCTGCCCGATCACAAATTCGTTGTCCACCGTCATGCCGCCAAGTCGGGACTGACAATACGATCCGGGCTCACACGGGTGGCGAGCTGGGCATGGATGTTCAAGAGTTTCACTGCAAACGACTGGGCTACGTTCTGTCAGAACTACGGCATGCCGATCCGACTGGGCCGATTTGGTACAAATGCAACGGAAGAGCAGAAGGATATTCTGCGCCGGGCAGTTTACGATGTGGCGGGCGATTGTGCGGCTATCGTGCCGCAGGGTATGGAAATCGAGTTTGCTGAGGTCGGCGGCAAGGGCACGTCGACCGAACTGTATGAACGCCGCTGTGACTGGCTTGACCGGCAGATGTCCAAGGCCGTGCTCGGTCAGACCACGACCACCGACGCCATTTCAGGCGGGCATGCGGTGAGCCGTGAGCACCGCCAGGTTCAGGAGGACATCGAACGCGCTGATGCGATGGCCTTGACGGCGACGATCAACAAGCAGGTCGTTCCAAATCTGATTGCCTTCAACTTCGGTCCTCAGCAGGTCTATCCAAAGCTGCATATTGGAAGGCCTGATGAGGTTCCGCTTGCAGAGTTTGCCGACGCATTCGCAAAGGTCGCTTCACATGGCGCGACCGTACCGGCAGCCTGGTTGCGCGGACGCTTGGGTGCACCGGCTCCCGAGGGTGATGAGGAGATTGTTGGCGGTCGTCAGGAGGAGCAACCGGCTGACGGTGCGGCCTCTGTTCGAGACTTGTCGATGTTTGCGGGGCTGCGTGATCATCACAACCGTTCTGCGGTCCCGGTCGATCGTCAAATGGCGCGATTGTCTCGCGACGCTGCTGGTGCACTGGGCGGCCTGCAGGCGGATATCAGGAAGGAACTGATGTTGGCCAAGGACCTCGAAGACGCAGCCAACAGGATCTCGAAACTTGATTTGAACACGGACGAGCTCGCCATTGCGATGAGCCGGGCGTTGGCTCTTGCGCACATGGCGGGCCAGGCCTCGGTGGTTGATGAGTTGGAGGAACGATCGTGATGTTTTCCCGCCTCGCCGTCAGATCGCTTCACAGCGGCATTTACCAACTCCGGCAACTAATCCAAGTCTCCGGCAAGATCGGCGCCCCTGCCCCCCTTCTAGACCCTTCAAAAACCTTTCAAAGGCTGGGCGGGTGAATGAGTGACGTTGAGGACGCCCTTGATCTGCCTTTTGATGAGGCCATCTCATTTTTTCGACAGAAGACGAACACGCCAACCAAGAGCTGGCGCGATGTTTGGGGCGCGGCTCACTCCCACAGTTTCATGGTGGCCGGAGCGACCTCCGATGCGCTGCTGGCAGACTTTCGCACAGAGATCGACCTTGCGCTGTCTGAAGGCTCCACGTTGGAGAGTTTTCGGAAACGTTTCGACGAGATCGTTGCCAAGCATGGTTGGGACTATCGTGGCGAGCGCAACTGGCGCAGCCGGGTGATATTCGAGACCAATCTTCGCACGGCCTACGCTGCCGGCCGATATGCGCAGATGACGCTGCCCGCTACGACAGAGGCTTTTCCCTACTGGCAATATAATCACTCGGGCGCGATCAATGCGCGCAAGGCACACCTCGCCCAAGACGGGCGAGTTTATCGCTGGAACGATCCGGTGTGGAGGGTTCTGTTCCCGCCCAATGGATTTGGCTGCGGGTGTTTTGTCACGGTGGTATCCCAATCCGATCTTCGTCGGATGGGGCGAAGCGCGCCCGACCATGCGGGCGATTTGCGTCTGCCCCAAGGCGGTTACCAAGGTGTCGATGATGGATTTGACTACAATGCCGGGCAGACATGGCTTTCCGGTGGTCGTCCCAACGAACCATTGGCATCCACAACCCGCTTGCTCGCATTCCAGAGCCAGGCTGTCGCTGGGGCCGTGTCTGAACGAGCTTCCGTCGCAATAGCAGAAGCGCCCAACACTCTGCTTAATGAACTGGCCCTTCCTGCGGGCACGCGCGTTCGACTTACAGCGGCAACCATTCGAGATCACTTGGCCAAACGCGCAATCGACATTGTTCAATTCATGGTTCAGGCGCGCAGGGCGATGGGTGGTGGCATCCGGCGCCGCGAGGATGGGTCAATGACTGCCATCGTCGATATTGATGGAAGGCCGCACGTTATCGGGTTCAAAGCAACGGCCAATGGCGAACTGCTGGTTACAACCCTGTATCCAGCGAGCACGCGGCAGATACGGCGCATTTCCGCCCTCCCGCGCATCTAGCTCACAGGAGCAATCCAATATTGATACGCCTTTTTGGAAAGGTGCGCCGCAGGGCCGGAAGTAATCCCTGACATCTGGCTATCCGAAAATGGCTCGGCGCGTTGTCAATCTAGGAAACTCGGCCTAAAGCGTCAACCATGGCTGGCGCTGCGATTGAAGTCTCCATTGATGATGCCGAGGTGCGGGCGGCGTTTCGCGACATGGCGCGCGCTGGCAGGAACACGCGTCCGATCATGAGTGCGATTGGTCAGGGCCTGGTCTCTTCGACAGAGCGTCGGTTCATCAGCCAGACGAGCCCGGACGGCGAAGCGTGGCAGGCGCTCAACCCGGACTATGCCGCAGGCAAGCGCAGTTCCCGTATTCTGACAGAAAGCGGCCGACTGCGCTCATCAGTCAAGTTCGTCGCCAGCAATGACACAACTCGCGTTGGAACGAATGCTGTCCATGCCGCGGCTCACCAGTTTGGAGTGACGATAACCCCGAAGACCGGATCGCACCTTATTTTCAAGATGGGGGGGCGCACTGTGGCTGCGAAGTCTGTTACGATCCCGGAGCGCCCGTTTCTTGGAATATCAAGTGAGGACGAGGCGATGATCGCAGAGATCGTGTTTTCCTTTTACTCAAGATTGCGCAGACGCTGACCCCCGAGGCGTGGGTCATGATGGAGGCTGACGCCCTCGCATAGATCGGGGGCATGGATGCTGACCTCAACCACACAATCCAACCTCTCACACATGCAGAGAGTGGCACGGCGCCAGAGTGGATACAATTGACGCCCGCTGCACATTTCAGCGGAGCGGATGGTCGCGGCCCGTATGACGCTTCGCAGGCCCAGTCGATCATCGATGCCTCACTGCAATCGGTCGGCAAGATCGCGATCGACGAAAATCATGCGACGGACCTGTTGGCATCGAAGGGTGGCCCCGCTCCCGCTCGCGGCTGGATTGTCGAGCTGGCCGCCCGGGGCGACAGCATCTGGGGAAGGGTCGAGTGGACAAAGGCCGGGGAGAAACTGGTCGCAGACCGTGAATACGGATTTGTCTCACCGGTGTTTTCGCTCGTGAAGTCAAAGGCAGGCGGCGTGGTCAAGCGCATCCTGCGTGCCTCGATCGTCAACGACCCCAATCTGACACTTAAATCTCTGCACTCAAGGAGCACCAAGATGGATGAAGAGCTGGCTGAAGCGCTGGGACTGGACAAGTCTGCGCAGACGCAACAGGCCGTTGAGGCGGTGAAATCGCTCAACGGCAAAGTGACGCAGCTTCAGGCGGACGTTGCAGCCGTTCATGACGCTGCAAAAACCGACAAGGATGCGGGCGTTGAAGAGGCGTTGAAGGCGCTGCAATCGCAACAGATGCCGGCCGTCCAAGACGATGAAGAGACAGAACAGCTCCGCGAAACCGTGAAAACGCTCAATTCCCAACTGCAAAGTCTCGCGCAATCCACGGCCCGCGAAAAGGCAACGGCGGTCATCGAAGCTGCGTTGCAGGCTCAGAAAATCCAGCCCGTGCTTCGCGAACATTACATCGATCGGCACATGGCCGATCCCGACAGCGTCGAGAAGGAGCTTGACGCGATGGTCTCCCTGAACTTCGGCGGGATCGGAAAGCGTCCGCCGGAAACGTCAGGCAGTCTAAGTGGCTCAGATGAGCAGGTCTGCGAGATGATGGGCCTTGACCCAAAGGCTTTCGCAGAGACGTCCAAACACCTGAACGGGGCAAGCTGACATGGTTGCAACAAAGGACATTGATGCCCCCAGCAGATCGGGCGATCGATATGGGTTTCCCGCGCTGGCAGGGCAGCTCTTTTATGGGCGTGCCGTCGTTGGCGTGACCATCGACGGGGAAGCTGTTCCTGCCGGGCACGCAGATGCGGTGGCGCTGATGGGGCTGGCCGAGCAGCGCGTCGACAACACGGCCGGTCAAACGGGCGATGTGACGGTTGAATGCCTTCGCGGCGTTTACCGTTATCCGGTTGCCGGTGCGAACCCGTCCAATATCGGTGAGGCCGTCTATGCGGCCGACGACAACACTTTGCAGCTGACAAATGCCGGTGGCGAACTGTTGCTTGGAACGCTGGAGGCAATCGACGCCGACGGCACCTGGATCAGAATTTAGGCGGAGGTGGTAGACATGGACATCAACGCAGCAACACTTTCCTCGATCTTTACGGGCCTCTCGACAGCCTTCAATCAGCGTTTCGAGGCGGTTGAAAACCAGTATGCAACCGTTGCAATGACGGTTCCGTCAACATCCTCAAGCAATGAGTATCCGCGACTGGATGATTTGCCCGGCATTCGCGAATGGATTGGTGATCGTGTGCTGCATGATCTGTCGGCCCAAACCTACACGATCAGGAACCGCGACTTTGAGGGCGCCATCAAGATCAAGCGGTCGCAGATTGAGGATGACAATATCGGAATTTATTCCAGTGTCGCCAGCGACTTTGGGCAACAGTCAAAAGAGTTCCCCGATCAACTCATCTTCCCGCTTCTGAAGCGCGGACATGAAACCATCTGTTACGATGGTCAGAATTTTTTCGATACAGATCATCCCGGTTACGATGAGGCGGGCAACGTGATCTCGGTTTCGAACTATCAGCCGGGCGCCGGTCCTGCCTGGTTCCTGATTGACGACACGCGGTCGCTGAAGCCCATGATCTATCAGCAGCGCAGGACATTTTCCCTGGTTTCGCAGATGAACGAGACCGACCCCAATGTCTTCAATCAGGGGGTTTATGTTTGGGGCGTGGATGGTCGTGGCAATGCAGGGTTTGGCCTGTGGCAGCTTGCCTATATGTCGCGCGCGCCACTGACGGTCGAGAGCTATCTTGCCGCGCGCAACGCCATGACCGGGATCCGAAAGCGATCCGGCCAACCCATCAATATTCGCCCAAGCAGGCTGGTCGTGCCGCGCACATTGGAAGCGGATGCGCGGCAGCTTCTGAATGCGCAACTCGTCAATGGCGGCGACTCCAACGTCTGGTTCAATTCGGCGGAGCTCTCCGTCATCGATCGGCTGAACTAGGGGGGCGTCATGAGCAGCTTTTTTGTCATCATCTGCCATCGACCGGGGTTTCGCCGTTTCGGCGTCGAGCATCCGCGCAAGTCGGTCGTGCCGGAGACGGCCTACAGCGAAGATCAATGGAAGACCCTGAAGGACGATGCCGTCTTCACGGTCCATCCAGCATCTGCTGACGACCTTGCGCAATTGGCACCAGAACAGCGCATCAATGCGCTCTCTCTGATCCTCGAAAAATACGGCAAGGAGCTGGCCAACAAGGACGGTTCCCTATCTCCGGCAAAGCTTGAGAAGGCCGCAGGCTTCTCGCCCACGGATGACGAGATCGCGCAGCTTTGGTCCGACAGAAAAGGCGGCTGACGCGTGTATGCGACCGCGCAAGATTTGATTGACCGGTTTGGCGTCAAGGAAATGACGCGCCTTTCGGTACCGGGCGATCGCTCCGCAGAGCAGCCGGATACTGATGTGCTCGAGCGAGTGATCGCCGATGCATCGTCCTTCTGCGACGGCTATCTGCGCGCTCGCTATCGCGTGCCGGTTGAAAGCCCAACGCGAGATCTCGTTCAGGCGGTCTGTCATTTGGCGCGCCATGAACTGGCCAATCAGGGGGCGGTCGATCCCACGCAACAAATGACCGAAAGCCGCGCAGACACGATCCGGTGGCTGGAGCAGATCGCGTCAAACCGCATCGATCTGGGTTTGCCCAAGGCCGCAGGCGGCGAGGCGCCGACGCGCGGTGCGTCCTATTCCGGCCGACAGGCGAAGATCCAAAGAGATGAGCTGGCAGGATTGTGAGCGTGCATCAACAATCACCGGCCATCCTCGATCTGGCGCCGATCAGGTCCATGGAACCTCACATTCGCGAGCGCTTGGCTATAGGATTTCCCGATCGCCATTTCACGATTGAGCGGGTTCCTGCAACGGTTACGCCGAACGAGTTTGAGCGGGTCGCCAAGCTGTCGCCGTTCATTGGTCTGGCGTGGACCGGCATCTCTCCCGCGCAAAGCTCCGGACGTCGCCTGAGAGGGTCATGGGAGTGGCGATTGCTGCTCGTGGTCAAGGCGGCTGGCAGTGACGATGTTCGATTTCGCGGCGATGCGTTCGATATTGGCCTTGATGCGATGACTGACGTTGCGGTTGCGCTTCTGCATGGCTGGTCAATCGACGAGATCGGAGCCTGTTCGGTCACATCTTCCCAGGCGATCTTTGCGGAAGGCCAAACGGACGACTCCGTCGTCTTGGCGTTGGTCAATTTCCAGATCGACACGCTCATTTCGCCCGCAAATTTCAAGCTCGTGACCGAACAGGACCTGGCACAGCTCGATGTTGCCTGGCTGGCCAATCCTCAAAGCGAAGCAGACGGCCAGTTCAGCCCGCCCCAGACAATTGAAGTGCCTCAAGAGGAAGCCTGACATGGAAATGAGAAAGCTGAAGTCGGTGGAAGGTCGTGTGGTGCCTTTCGAGGACGGCAGGCCCTGGCCAACCAAAGACCGCAAGGATGGCAAGTTTGAACCGCAAACGGTCGAAGTTCCCTTCACGCGCTACTATCGCCGTCGCGTTGCTGATGGCGATCTTGTCGATGTGAAGGCCCAGGCAGAACAATCCAAGGCAGAACAGGCCAAGGCTGAACAGGCCAAGCCCGAGCCGACCAGGACGTCGTCTTCAAAGGGCGTTGATGGCAAGACAGGAGGCCGCTCATGAGCGAGCAATTCAACTTTGACCAAATTCCCTATGATTGGGTCGAACCGGGCAACTTCATGGAAGTGCGCCCGAATTACCGCAATGCCGGGATCTTTCCATGGCCCGTGAAATCGCTGATCATTGCGCAGAAACTGCCATCGGGAACGCTGCCTGAGCTGACGCTTCAGGAGATCGTCAATCCCGACGATGCCATCACATTTCTTGGGCAGGGGTCAATCGGTGCCGCGCAGGTCAAGGCGTTCCGCTCGGCCAACCGAACCACCCCGCTTTATGTCATCGCTCTCGAAGATGCCGATGGCGCAGTGAAAGCAACGGGCGGTATTACCTTCAGCGGCGCGATCTCGCGTGCGGTCGTCATGCGATTTCTCATTGGTGGGAAGCAGGTGCGCGTCACCTTTGAAGCAGCCGATGACGTCGATGCCATGGCAAGCAAGCTGGCGGACGCCATCAATGATGATGACGAGTTGCTTGTTACTGCAGCAGCAGTTGCTGGCTCTTGCAACGTCACGTGCCGTCATGGCGGGGAAATTGGTGACGAGATTGACCTGCGGGTCGATGCCCGGGCGCAGCCGGTGCCGGATGGGTTGACCATCGGCATTTTTGATATGTCGAACGGCTCGGGCAACCCCGACGTGTCGCGTGTCTATGATGAGATAGCCAATCTTTGGTTCACCGAGGAAACCCACCCATGGGTTGACCCAACCAATATGGCTCATTCGGCGGTCGAATTGCGTGATCGCTACACGGCTATGTCGAAGCTCGATTGCCACGGCTTCTATTTCAAGCGCAGCACCTATGGGCAACTCGGCGCATTTGGAGAATTGACCAATGAGCCGTTCATCACCGCCATGGGTCTCAATCGCTCGCCAACGCCGTCCTGGGAGGCGGCTGCATCGGTGATGGGAATTGCAGCGTTCCATCTGACCAATGATCCCGCCAGACAGCTGCGCTCTCTTGTCGTTCCCGGTCTGGTCGCCCCAGACCCGGCCGATCGGTTCACCGAGACCGAGCAGGATTTATTGCTGCGCAGAGGCATCTCGACCTTCGACCATCTCGACGATGGTACGACCGTGATTTCGCGCATGGTCACGACCTACAAGATGTCAAACCTTGGAACCCCCGATCGGGCCTGGATGGACATCATGGTTCCCAGAACTATGAGCCGCATCCGCTATGACTGGAATGTCTATGTCTCACTGCTGTATCCGCGCGCAAAGCTGACAGACGACGAGGAGGGCGCGGCTTTTGTCGGCAACGTGGAGGATGACGAGTTTCCAGGCAACGTTGTTGTCACCCCCCGGCGCATGCACGGCTCCTGGGCTGCTCGCTGTCGGCTCTATTCGGACAAGGTGTGGATCGAGGATGTCGAGCGAACCGTCAAGGAGAGCCGGTTTGGTCGCGATCCCGACAATGACAATCGAATGAATGCAAACCAGCAAGTGAAGATCGTCGGCAATCTGATGACGCTCGCCGCTGCGCTGGAGTTCCAGGTCTAGGAGGCCCGTCATGCAAGTATTGGGAATCGTTGATATCGTCTGGCGGGGCCGCAACATCCCCGTCGAGGCTGGTGGCAAATTCAAGGTTGGCGGCATTCAAAACACGGCTGTGACCTATGGAAGAAAGGTTGGTCGCGCCCAGCAATTTGTCGGATCGGAGGTCACGGTCGTGACCAATCTCGAGCGCGGACAGCGCTTTGGCAATTTGTGGGATGAAGGCGAAGGCGAATTACAGGTGATCTGCGATACGGGGCAGACCTTTGTGATGATGGACGCCTTTCTGACCGAGCGACCGGAAATTACGGGCGACGAAGGCGGTAAGATTGAATTGAAGTGGGCGGCGAGTGCGCCTGAGGAGGTCCTGTGATGGCTAAGGCAAGTGTGGAGATCAATGATGACGATTTCGTCGATGAGGACGAACAGGTTGTCACAGCTACGGCAGAAGGCGACGCCGATATTGTTGATGAAGATGCGGACGTCTCGCCGGGCGACGAGCTCCCCGCGCGTGCCGTGCGCAACAGCGATGGCAGCGTAACGCTGCCGCTGCTTTATCCAATCACGCTGAAGACGAAGAAAAATGGCAAGGTGAAGGAGCGCCATTTCAAAGAGTTCCGGTTGAGGCGACTGAACGGCGCGGATCGCCGAGCGATCGCCGAAGCCGGAGATAATATTTCCGTGGTCGCTCTTTCACGCATGGCAACGCTTCATATGGCGGTTGCGCAACGTCTGGACGAGCTGATGGATCTGGCTGACACCAACGCTGTCGGGCAGGTGCTTGCAAATTTTTCCACGACTGGCCTGAAGACTGGCAAGCGCGGCTAGGCATCATAGCTGCCAATACCGGCTTCTCTGCAGCAGAGCTGGAGAGCTTCGATATCGATCGCATGAACTTCTGGTGGAACTGCGTGATGGCGGGGCGCCAGATGGAGCAGGAGCAATAGTATGAGCGCTCGGGCGATGGCTCTTGATATCATGGTTCGAATGCGTGACCGTTTCCGCGGTCCGCTTCGCGGTATCATGAGCGGCCTTGATCGCCTGAGTGCTGTGGCTCGACGCGTCGGGGCCGTTGGCGCGGTCGTGGGGGCTGTATCTTTTGCGGGACCGGCCCAGGAGGCCGCTGCATTTGATCAAACCATTCGCGATATGGGCGTGACCGCCAGCATGACGCGAGATCGCATAGAAGAGCTTATCCAGTCATCTGCCGGACTGTATGAAGATATCGCCTTTGATGCAGGGCAGTCTTCGGTGGACACAGCTGGCGTTGCGCAACAGCTCGTCGCGGACGGCCTCGACAAGGATCTTGCTGACCGGCTCTTAAAGCCGATCGCCGATACTGCGACAGCCGCCAATGCGCAAATGTCGGATATTGGACGGGTGGCCTTTTCGCTGGCGGATGTCCTGGGAATCGAGCCGGAGGGCATGACGAGCGCTCTTGCCAAGCTCGTTGTCGCAGGCAAACAAGGTCGTTTCGAGTTGCGGGAAATGGCCAAGCACTTTCCTTCCCTCACAACCCAGGCGGCCAAGTTTGGAGTCGTCGGCGAGGAGGCCGTCGCGATGCTTGCCTCCAGTCTTCAGATTGCCATGAAGGGTGCGGCTGACCCGTCACAAGCCGCGAACAACTTCAGGAATTTTCTGTCCAAGGCTCTGGCGCCCGATACGATCAAACGCTTCAAGGATGCGGGCGTCGATATAGCAGGCGTGATGCGAGACGCCACGACCCGCGGCATCAATCCCATCGAGGCCCTGATCGCAAAGACGCAGGACCTGACCGGCGTCTCTTCAAAGGTTGTTGCTGGTTATATGGAGGAGGCCAAGGCGAGAGGCCTTGAAGGGGCGGATGCTTTGGAAGAGGTCAAGCGCCAGCTCGAAGGCATTGGTGCTGCGGAAAAACTGTCGACGCTGTTTGGAGACCAGCAGGTTCTTGATTTTCTGCTGCCCATGCTGGCCAATATCGAAGAGTACAAGCGCATCAAGGCCGAAGTGCTTGCGGCAGATGAAGAGGTCATCGCACGCGATCGCGAGACCCAATTGGCCGGACCGATGCGTCAATGGGCGCAGCTGCGCGAACTGGCAACCCAGACACAGCGAGATATCGGCGAGAGCTTCAACGCATGGCTTCCAACCCTGCTCAATGGGGCGGTTCAATTGCGCGATCTGGCGCGTGAGCTGGAAGATGCGTTTCCAGGGCTGAAGCAGAAGGTCTTGCAGTTTGGTGCTGGGGCGGTCCTGCTGGCGGTGGGTTTGGGAGCACTGGGCCTCGTTCTGCCAGCCGTAACAGCAGGTGCGTCCGCGCTGGCCGCGGCGTTTGCCCTTGCATTCAGCTGGGTGGGTGTGGTGATCGCCCTGCTGGCGACGGGCGCTTATGCCATCTACCGCAACTGGGACAGGATCGGCCCCTATTTCGAGGCGCTATGGAGTGGCGTCAAACAGATTTTCGCACAGGGCTGGACCGCCATCAAAGACACTTTTCAAAGCGGTTACGACCTGGTTGAGGGGGTGATGAAGGGTGACATCGATCTGTTCGGGTTCACGATCGATGATGCGAAGCTCGCTGCTTTGGAGACGTATCAGGGGATCGTCGCCGGGGTCACGAAAGCTTGGAGTGCCGTCAAGCAGCTGGCGCAGGGCGAAACCGCGATTTTGGGTTTCACCATTAATGATGCCAGCAGCGCTGCGCTGACCGCCTACGCTGCTTTGCTGGAAACGTTCTCGACCTCCTGGGAAAAGATGAAGGGGATCGCAACGGGCGAGGTGGCGATCGCCGGGTTCACGATCGATGATGCGAAGGTGGCCGCACTGTCAGCGTTTGCTGATATGTGGGCTGAGATCAATGCGCTGGCGAGTGGCTTCAAAAGCGGGTTTGGCGAGGGCCTGAACGAGTTTGTTGACCGTCTGGCAGGAACTGCAGGCCGAGTTCAGCCTTTGACCGAGAGCTTGTCTCGCCTTGGCTCGTCATTGTCGGCAATCTATGACGCTTTCCCAACTGGCGACGCGTTGAAGACGGCCCGCTCGTTTGGCGAGTTTGTGGGCACGCTTGCCCGGGGCGGGCTAAACCAGATTGCCGCCACGATCGACACGTTGGCTGCCAATCTGCGGCTCACGGTCGAAGGCGTCACTGCATTGTCGCAGGCTTTACAGGGCAAGCCAATCAACTGGGATGCGCTCAAGGGTGCGGGTCTCGATTCGCTGAAGTCCTATAGAGAGTACATCAACACTTTGCTGGGAACCGTAAGCGAGCTTGTGGGGATGGATCTGACGATTGACTGGTCCGCTTTGGTTGACGGCATCGATGATGCGGTTGCAGGTGTGAAGGCAAAGATCAATGAGCTCGTCGAGTGGTTTAAATCGCTCCCCGGCAGGATCGTGGATGCAATCGGTTCCATAGACCTGAGCGGTCTCATTTCATGGCCAACGCTGCCGAGCTGGTTGGGCGGCGGCAAGGTCAAGGTGGATGGATTAAGCGATGCGGGCAAGGCGGCAGCGAATGACAATGCGAGCATCCGGGACCGTGCCGCCAACTCAAATCAGGGCCCCGGCGCGTTCGACAAGCTTTTGGGACCGCAAAGCAAGGCTTCCGCAGCCCCGGCTACTTTGGTCAAGCCTGTCAAACAGGACGTCAATGTCGGCGGGCAAGTTACGATAGCCGTCAACGGTCCTGGCAAGGTTACATCCACCAGCAGTGCCAACCAGAACGTTCCCGTCACACCGGCGCGTGGAAGAACGGTTGGTCGATCGTGACACGCTATCCATGACGCTTGATTCCCGATCGCATATTCTGCCTGGCCTTTTGCCTGCTACCTATCGTGGCATAGGCTTCGACATGCCGGATGCTTCGACCGAGGCAGGGCGTCGTGTAGCAGAGCACCTTTTTCCCGGAAGAGATCGGGCAGCTTATGACGATATGGGGCTGCATCCGCGACAGATCGCCATTGAAGGCGTCATCATGGGTGATGACTATGTTGCAACGGCACGTGCGATGGAGGGTGCGTTTGAGACCCCTGGGCCGGGCCAGCTTATCCATCCCTGGCTGGGACCGCTCTTGGTCATCCTGGTCGAACCGGCCACCATCACCTTCACAACGGGCGAGCTGCGTGTTGCCCGCTTCTCGGCAACCTTCACGGTCTATTCCGCAATGGCTGGAGTGGCTCGGTCGCTGCGTCGTTCGACGGCATCCACCATTCGATCGGCCGCGCATAAGCTGATCCGGCTGGCGGTAAATGTCTTCAGGGGCGATGGCGATATTCGCACCTATGCGCAACTGGCGGCCGCCGCTGCAACTCACAAGGCCCTGCAAATCGCTATTGCTACCTCACCAATGGCTTTGGCACGATCAGGTTTGTTGCTTGAGCGGACCCCTGATACGCCAATCGAGGTTGGTCAACAGATCGCGGACATTGTCGGGAGCTGGGCTGAGCAGATCGAGGAGGCTTCGCGAAGCGCAGCGGTCGCACCGGCTGCCGAAGCTGAAGATCAAAACGTGACGGCTGAGCCATTGGCAATCGTAGCGGACGGCGAGGCGGTATTGCTGTTCGAGGAGGCTTTGACCATCGTTGCACGCCTGACCGATGATGCAAGTGATGCGCCATCACGGCACGATGTCGCCTATCTGCTGGCGGCTTCTGCTGTGGTTTTGGCATCTGCGGCTGAAGTGTCGTTGTCCATCACCTATATCGACCGGACAGGCGCGCAACGCACGCGTGAACGGTTTGCGGGCGAGGCAGCCAAGCTGTCTTCCTTGGGAGAGGCACGCCTCGATCGAGGCGATGCGCATGTTCAGGTCACGCTGAGCGATCTTGTTGAAGCTGTTCCGTATCTCGTTCAGGCGATCTCTGCCGACATCAATGAGGTGATCGGCCGCCTGCCTCCAGTGCTGATCGTGTCTCTGGCCCAGGACACAGACACATTTGCGATCGCCAACCACCTTCATGGAGACACACCGGAACTGGTTGAAGAGTGCTACAGAAGTCTGGTGCGTCGCAACGACCCGCGTCACCCGTCTGCCATGCCTCAGGGGCCGGTGGAGGCTTTGCTGTGAGCCTCTTTGCCCGCCCCATCAGAATGCTTGTTGCTGGTCTTGGTGAGTTTGACGAGTTCACCTCCGTTGAAGTCACAAGAGACCTTCAGGACTTTGCAGGGTCGTTTTCCGTCACCCTGCGTGATGCGGTGCGATCCATCAATACGTTCAAATTTGCGAGTGCCGCCAATGCAGCATTGTTTGCTCTTCGCCCTGGCCCCTCGGTGAGCTTTGTTGTTGGTGGTGAGACGGTGCTGGTGGGGTGGATCGAGAAGGTGGACCCCAAGATTGACAGTGAATTTGCCGAAGTCACAATCTCCGGCCGCGACAAGAGCGGTGACCTGGTGGACTCAGCTGCCGCTTCTGATGGCCCAGGGGAGTTGAAGAGGGTCAAGCTTGAGGATGCGGCGGCGAAGATTGCTCAACCGTTTGGTCTTCGCGTGCGCAGCGAAGTCGACACTGGAGAACCTTTCGAGCGCTATCCTCTTGACCTCACGGAAACTGGACTCTCTGCGATTGAAAAGGGTGCTCGGCAGAGAAACGTCCTGGTGACATCGGATGGCGTGGGTGGGATCGTGATTACCCGAACCGGCTCCCAGAATGCACCGGCCGCGTTGACCTTGCCCGGCAATGTGCTGGAAGCATCAGCGTCCTTCTCAACTGAAGGCCGCTTTTCGGAAACCATCGTTCGCGGACAGGGTGAAAAGGCCGGTGGTGAACGTCGCGAACGCCCCGCTCCGCAACTTTGGGACTCACATGCCACAGATCTGTCGGATCGTCAGCCAACGGACGGTTCCGCAACGCAAAGAGAACGACGCGGAACTGCGATCACCGGTCGGGCTCGCGACCCGGAAATTACACGTCACCGGCCAAAGGTGCACCTCACCAAGACCCAACCAGACGCAACAGCCAATGCGGCGCAGAATGAGGCGGACTGGCGCTCGCGCACCTCACGGGCAAACGGCGAGGAGGCTACCTATACTGTTCATGGCTTTGGCGAAAACGGTGTCTTGTGGAAAGTGAACCAGCTGCCAGATGTGTCTGACAGCTATCTGGGAATTGAACGGCCGATGCTGATCTCGCGCACCGTGTACCGTTACGATGCGGAGGGCGCGACAACCGAGCTAACCGTGACCTCGCCGGAGGCGTTTGATGATCAGCCGGTCGCAAGGCGACGTTCCAACCTTCCCCGTGCCAAGAGCGTTGGTGGACGCCGCACAGGCGGCGCGCTGGACAGCACGGCGAGAGCACTTTGAGGAGACAGGCCCATGGATGAAGAAACGGCAGGCAAAATGCGCTCGCTGATCAGGCGAGCCAATCTGAAGAATTTCAAGGATGATGGCGAAACTCAAACCTGTTCGGTGGAAGTCGCTGAAGGCATATGGCGTGACGACGTTGAAGTGGCGCAGCCCTACGGATCGGTCGGGCAGGTTCCTGAGGACGGTGCAATCGGCATCGTGGTGTCGATCGGGGCAGATGAGGGCGATCTTGTTGTCCTTTCTGTGGCCAATCCTTCAGTGCGCATGGGCGCGGCAAGAGAGGGGGACGTCGGTCTGGTCAATCGACACGGTGATCGCATGACGATAAGCGATGGTGGTGTTCTGGATGCGCAGTCGGCCGTCTCGATGACATTTACGACCGCATCAGGGCACCTCAAATAGTGCCGAAAATCGTTCGCCTCGGGGATACATCCAGCCATGGCGGTGTTGTGACGACCGGAGCGAACAAGTGGCGCTGCGAGTACCAGCGTATCGCACGCATCGGTGACATTCTCGATTGCCCTATTCACGGCCCGAACCCCATCGTTGAAGGCTCATCAAAATGGCGTTGCGAGGAATCACCCATCGCCCGTCATGGGGACAGCACGGCTTGTGGTGCCACATTGATTTCCGGCGCCCAGAAGTGGCAATGCGACTGACGCCACCCCAAAGCCTCGGGCATGAGACCGCGTCTCGCGCGCGCGTACATGTCGCGCATGTTCTTTGATGCAGCACTTCGCTATAATGCCCAGCTGAGAGGCTGCGATTGCGAGCTTGCAGACGATGGCGACTTGGCCATCGATGAGACGTCGATCACGCCTGTTATTCTGTCTGTTGGACTGGACCGTCGCGCGCATCCGGATGATGAGCTGCCGGTCGGCCGATCAGAGTTTCTGACGCAGGCCGGGTTTTCAGAAAGACGCGGCGGCCCAAGCGACGCCCTCGACCTTCGGGGCGATCTGATTGGCTCAAGGCTCTGGCTCCTCGATCGCGCGAAGAAAACCGAGATCACACGCCTGATGGTGCTCGCATGGTTGCGGGAGTGTTTGCAGTGGGCGCAACTGGAAACCGGTGTCCCGGCAGAGATCGAGGTTGAATGGCTGGGCCGGATCGGCGGCAGTGGTTCGGAAGCTGCCATACTTGCGTATCGCGTTCTTGTCGCTGATGCCGAATTTTCAAGACGCCAGGCCGCCTGATGCCTCGCCCGGTTCCAACTGCTGCCGACATTGCCGAGCGTTCTGCGGCGAGACTTGAGACGGACCTGACGAGCGCCCGGCCATCAGTTGAGCCACTGGCGATCTCCCGGGCCGTGCGCTCGGCGCGCGGTGTTTTGTCAATGATTGTCAGGGCGATCGCCCTGGAGCTTCGTGCCGTTCACGACCACCTTTCGTGGTGGGGGCGAATGTACTTCCCCGACACGGCCGAGGACGAGTTTGTCCTTCGTCATGCGTCCATCTGGGGTGTCTTGCGACGTCCGTCCACTCACGCGCTTGGCTCGGTGACCATCGAGGGAATCGCTGGTCGCATCATCGCTGCACAGACCCGCCTCGTGTCTGGCGACGGTCTGGCGTTCGACACGTTGGATGTGGCCACGATCGAAGCCAATGGCGAGGTCGAAGTGCCGGTAAGGGCGGTTCGATCGGGTGTTGAAAGCAATCTTCCGGCGGGAACGGGACTGGCAACCCAGATACCCAACCCGGACCTCTCCAGGATCAGGGTTGGCGCGGAAGGTTTCGCTGGAGGGTTCGACCAGGAGTCGATCGACAGCCTGCGCAGACGCACTCTTGCGCATATTCGACAGCGCCCGCATGGCGGGGCTTCATTCGACTATCAGCGCTGGCTGGAAAATGAGTACGCCACCCGCACTGTTAAGGTCCTGCCTGACTGGGTGGGGCGCGGATCGGTGGGTGTTGCGCCCGTCATGAAGGTGGATGGGTATGTTTATGGCAGGCCCGCAACGCCAGATGAGTTGCAAGCCATGGCCGTAACGCTTGGACGGCCGTCAACCAATGAGGGTGTGCGCCCGGTCACCGCTCACATTGTCATGATCGAGACGGTCGCGCAGGCTCTGCCTTTGACGGTGCGCCTCAGGCCCGACACGGTTGCAGCCCGACTGGCGGTCACAGAGGCGTGGGAACGCTTTGTCGCCACGATTGGTGATGATGCAGACGTGTTCAATGACAGTCCGGTTGGTGCGACGATCGAGCCATCACGCATCAGTGAGGCTATTTCAGCAGCCAATGGCGAGTATGCGCATGATCTGATTGTGCCTGCAGGTCCCTTCACACTGGCGCCCACGCATTTTCCCACACCGGCCGACCCCGTTTTTGAGGATGCCGTGTGATGCGCACCCTCGAGACGATCATGACCAGTCTTGTCGGCAAGCTGCATCGCGGCTTCGCACTTCGCATTCGTGGCGGTGTGCTTGATGCGGTGCTGGGGCATCCACGCGGGGAAATCGCGCGAATCGAGGAGGATGCGGCCGCGATGATGGACGAAGTTGACCCTCGCACCGCTGGCCAGATGCTCGTGGACTTTGAGCGCGTGCTTGGCCCAGACCCGTGCGGCCGGGATATGCAGGGCCTTTCCAGTCGCCAAAGACAAATGATCGCGCATCAGCGCTGGACGGCCACCGGTGGTCAATCGATCCCTTATTTCATGAGCATTCTGGCGCGCCTGGGCCATGATGCGCAGATCGAAGAATTCTGGCCATCAACCTGCGGACATGCGCAGGCCGGTGATGAGCTGGTACCCGAAGGCGAGCAATTTGTCTGGCTGGTTCGGCTGAGGGCGATCGACGAAACCGTCGCGGAGGCCGGTCTCAGCCAATCGGGTGATTTGCTGGTGGCGTACACGTTTCCCGACGCTGAATGCGAACTGCGTCGGCTCAAGCCCGCACATACTACCCTTGTCGTTGCCAACACCCTTCAGGAGGCCGCCTGATGCATCGCGTCAATGGAGCACACACTGTCGATATCGGAGCCGGGAAGGATGGCTTTCGAGACCGCAACACGGCGGCTGGAGTTCCGGGAACTGAACTCACCGCCTCCTGGCACAATGATGTGCAGGAGAATATCGCTCACGTCATCGAGGAGGCCGGTATTGCGCTCAACGAAGGCCAGTGGACGCTTCTCTATGACGCCTTGCTGCAGCACATTCAGGACTATCTCCTCAATGTGTCGATCAGCACGGATGAGGTTGCAGGCCTTCTGGGTGGTGGGGACCTGTCGCAGGATCGCGATTTTTCCATTCACCCGGCCAGCACCGGGCAGCGTGGCACAATGAAGCTGGCCACGCAGGCGCAGGTTGACGCTGGCGTCGCCGACGACGTGGCGGTGACACCGGCCACACTCAAGGCAGTGGCACGCGTGACAGTGCAGAAGACCGGCAACGCAGTTGCCGTGCCCGACGGCACTTGGACGACGGTGTCAATGGTGGGGGGCACGGTTCTGGCCGAAAGCGCCGCCTTGCATGGTGTCGGCTTCAAGGCGGGCGCTGTCGATGCTGGCTACTGGCACGCACATGTCTCCGTATCATATTCAGTTTCCGCAACCATAGCGACATTTGGTGTTCGCTTGCTGATCGACGGCGTCGTGTGGCGCGAGAAACGTCAATACTACGACCCCGCATCACGCGCGGCAGAGGACTTTCTCATCACCTTCAATGCAGGCGTGGACGCAGTGATTGAGGTCCAAATCCTGCAGTCCAGCTCACCCGCAACAACACGGACAATCAATGCAGGCATCGTGTTTGACCGCATGAGCGGTTACTAGGAGGCGCAGCCATGAGTGCGATTGAATGCAGCATTTCAAACTGGCCGGTGATCAGGGCTGACCTGATTGCCAAACACGGTGCCGATCTCGTCGAAGAATGGGTCTGCTTGGTGCCGCTCGATGATGAAAGCGCCCGCATTGAGGTCATCAGCGCGCCTGATGACAGCCCCGCCAAGGCCGATCTCAAGGCCATCCAGGCGACACTCGCTGCCATGGATATGGAGGCCGATGAACTGGTCACCCGCCGCGAGGCTATGGAAGAGGATGCGCAACGGCGGCTTGCGGTTCAATCGGTCGAAGACTTCACCTCGCAGCTGCGCGAACAGCTTTCGGGCGGCGCCGATCCGCGCGCCATCGCGGCTTGGCCGGACAAGGCAAGCATCGCGCAGCGCGTGCTCGATGACGCGGCCTCATTGGACGACGTGCGGGGCCTTGAGGCTGAAACAGCTGCACGGGGCCTTGACGAGACGATTGAAGATTTGGCGCGCCAACAGATCGCAATGGCGCATTGGTACCGCAAGGCGGTCGGCCTGCTTGATGGGACCCAGGCGCGCCTGACAAAGGCCATTGCCACAGCACCGGTCGCGGAGATCGACAATCTGATCGAGACGCAAAAGGCCGCAGTGATGGCGGCGGTGATGGATCACCTGAAGGACAGACCGTCATAGCGCAAGGGCAGATCGGACGCATGGAAATATGGCTTCACTTTTGGCCGATTTATGTGGTCGCCGCGCTAATCGGCGCGATGGCGATGCCGCCGAGTACGTCCATGGCCATGCGGATATTTCTGTTCTTCTGGGGCGTGTTCACCGGACCTTCGGCTCTGGCCGGTGTGGCCATGATCTTTTCGATTTTTGTTTGAGGCGAAAGGACACGCCATGAAAGACGACGACACTCCGCTAGAGCCGATCCTGCGGTTCTTCGCATTCGAGCATTTGCCGCCCCATCTAAAGGCCGTCAGCGCCCCGTTTTCGGCTCTGGCTGCAGACATTGTGGAAACCCTGCCACGCTGCCCAGAGCGCTCCGTCGCCCTGCGCAAGCTGCTTGAGGCGAAGGACGCCGCCGTTCGGGCGGCGCTGTGAGCGGCACTGCGATGACGCAAGGCGGCCGTTCCACAACCCGGATCGATGGTGAGGGCTTCTGCTGCCCACGCTGCGGAGCGAACGTCTATGACGACGTGCTGGACCATGCCACCACGATCTGGTTCGACCGAGACCAGGAAGGTTTTGTGACCGATATTCCGCCTGGCGCATCATCCTTCGAATGTGACGATTGCGGCGTGCAGCTGGTGGCTGCGCGTCGTGAGCACAACGACTGGATATTCGCGGTGCGGTCGGTGGCCGATCTGCGTTTCATGTGGGGCGCGTATTGAGCTGATGACCGACGCGCGCGACGACGCCTCTCGTGAAGACAGCTTTGCAAGCCAATAGGAGACGCATCATGACGGACCCATTTTTTGAAAACATGCGCCGCCAACAGGCCGCCGAGGCAGCGCTGGAAGCGGGTGATCACATCCACGATGATCTGCGCCTGATGATGACGCATGAGGCGATGTCTTTGGCACATCGCTATGGACGGGTCGCGTTTCATCCCATGGTCGGCGGCGGCTTTTCCTGTCGCATCTGGCACGATGCGAGCCGCACGACGAGTTGGGAAAGCAACAGTCATCGTCGTTCCAACCAGCATATGGCACTGCTTGAGGCGATCACCGGCATGCGCGGCTTGCGCCAGGCGCTCGCTCAAATACAGGATGACCGCCCGGCTGTGATCGGCGATTCACATGCTCTTGGTGGAACACTGCTGGACAGTGAGTGCCAGGATGGAGGCCCGCCAACATCGATTTGGAATGGAGTGTCGATCGATGCCGATTTGATGGCCATGGATGGCGCGCAGATCGTCGAATTGGCGCAATGCTACGGCCTGTCCGAACTGCTCTCATCGCCGAAGGGTTATGTGGCCCAGTTGCGGGCTTACGCTGATCCACTGGCCTTCATGCGCAGCACGACTGAGTTGCACGAGACCGATGAAGAAGCTTTGCGGCAGGCCGTTCAGGGGTTTCGTGAGGCGCGGCTTGTCATGGACTTTGTGGCGGACCCCGGTTGGATGGGCGATGCGGTGCTCGCACCACCCGACACTGTGCCGCCCAAAACGCCTGAAGTGCTCGGCAGCGAAGGGCTGCGATGATGTCCAGCCTATCGGCGCTTTCGTACTCTTCTTGAACCTGATCCAACGAGCCAGGCGGGCGTGATGTTGCAGTGGCATATTGCAGCGTCGCACCTGCGCAATGGCAACTGCGGACACTTTCGGAAGCGGACCGTTCTGCCCAGCCATCTCTTCTTTACTGCGTGGCAAGGTGGATGCAGGTCTCCGGGATTCTCTATGACGATCTCATCACTGTGCACCCCATAACCAGGACCGCCTTCCCGCTCCATCTGCTTGTATTTGCCCTGTCTGTAAGCGTGGATGCAGATGCGGTTTATGATGAGCACGAGACGATCAGCGACATTATCGCGGTCATTCGGGTTAAGACGGCTCCACAGGTCATCGCCCATCATTGCACGCCCCAATCCCGCAGCTTTGCGCTCCTCAATTGCCATGGCGCGACCACGCTTTCGCATGGCAGATGCTATGGCACGGCTTCCCTTATTGAAGTCCTTTGCAACCATTGCTGCCAGCCAGCGTGACTGTTTGGGCTTGAAGAGACCGAGGCGGCGGATTGCATCGCGGGCAATTGGCGCGAGATCGACCTTCTCTCCGGCGTGGTCGACATAGGTGTTTTTGAACATGTCCCAGAACATGGGCCAATTCAAACGCAACGCCGCCCACATTGACAAGCCCTGTGACATCTCTATCGTGCTCTACGGTGCTAGAAACACCTTCAACGACTGCCGCTCGACTGACCTCGGGCATGCTCCGACAAAACGGCTCAAATCAGGTCTTTCCGAAGAACCGATTTTCCGGGAGTGCGGTGAATACAAGACCCGTCTTCGGACGGGGAATAAACCCGCCAGATCGTTGCTGGTTTCTAGCTCCCGGTGCCGGGTCGTCCCCGGCGTCCACTAGAAATGGAACAGCGATTATGACACTCCAGACTTTTGAATTTGAAGGCCGCGAATTGCGCGACACACTTGTCAATAGCGAACCTTGGTTTGTGGGCAAGGATGTCTACGGGCTCCTCGATATCAGTGACCACCACCAGGCGTTGAACGCGTTACCTGATGACGAAAGGGGTGGGTACACTATACCCACCGCTCAAGGCGAACAGCAGATGATCTGCGTCAACGAACCCGGCCTGTACCGGCTCATCTTCAAATCGCGCAAGCCGGAGGCCGTTGGGTGTGCCATGAGGTCCTGCCCGAAATCCGACGCTCTGGCTCATTTGGGGGCAAGGCGACACCAGAAGGCTTTGGCAGCGACGGCACTGTGCCTGTTTCGGCCTATATCGAGCTGCTGCACGACAAGATCGCCCTGCTGGAGCAGACGGCGAAACCGAAGCCCAAGCGCGCCGCACGGCCGCCGATGACCGATGAGGAGATTGCCACTATCCGCCGCTTGGCGAATGACGGTCTGATGCAGAGCGAGATCGTCAAAAAAACCGGACGATCAAGCGCTGCCATATCTGGTGTCCTGCGCGCCTGCCCTCCAGCTGCGGAGGCGTCCTGATGGCGGATGCAAAAACAACCGAGCAGCATTGCGGTGATCTTCTAATGGACGGGCGCAACCAGCTTGACTGTTGCATCGCTGCCCTGCGCTGCATCAGCGACATGTGCGGGCAGATCAATGGCGAACTCGGCGAGATCAATTCGGTCGATCTGTGCTTCCTCATCGAGTTCTGCACGGACCCGCTCAAAGAGGTGGAGGAGAACCTCGGTAAGATACACCAAATCCTGTACCAGAAGCCTCCAGTTTCTCGAAGCTGACGAGAAGCCTTCAAGGCACCTATTAAGAGCCATCTGGAAAGGGTCACGATGGGCGAATCTGGCCCTTCCCATCTCAAAAATTTACTGCAGACTTAAGTGTCAATCACTGCAGATTTACGCGCCCGCTACATCGACAACCACCACGAAGCAAGAGACATGGACGCATCTGAAAATGGCGGAGAGACGGGGATTCGAACCCCGGAGACGGGATCACCGCCTACACACTTTCCAGGCGTGCGCCTTCGACCACTCGGCCACCTCTCCGCATATTCCTCGAATATTGATATCCGAGGGGTCGAAGACAAGCGAACCCAATCCCGAATGGTGAACACGAAATGCGAGCACCAACCGTTCAAGAGCCGCACACCGCCCTTCGACATTGCAGGCCGGGTAGTTGCACAAGGTTGTAGCGATTTCAACCATGCGACGACAGGTAAAGTAGTCTTTACGCCTCACGTGACGCTCGCTCATGATCTCACGGTGCTTGGCGTTTGGCCAATGAAACACTATGTCTTCTCACAGGCAAAACCGGGCCGGTTCGAGTTCGCCCGACAGCACATGGCACACAATGTTTCGATTCTGCTGCAGACTGCTTGCGATGGTGTTGCTGGCTCTGGCGGTGGTGTTGGCCATGATCGACATTACGCGGTCTGTCGCGGCTTCGCAGATTGTGCTTACGCCGCTGGTGGACAGCTGGGTCACAATCAATCAGGCCTCGTTTGATGCGGTGCGAAGTGCAGTCGAAGCATGGACGATGGATTTCATCTGGGACCCTGTTTTGCTTTGGGCACTCAAAATACCCAGCTGGCTCGCATTGGGTGCCGTGTCGCTCTTGCTGGCCTGGCTTGGTAGGTCACGCAGCCAGCCTTTCGGGCGCTTCGCCAGCCATTGAAGCATAAAGACTTGGAGGCACGACACGGATGTTCTTGATCGACCGATTGACAAGCAAGCTGAAGATGCCAACCGCGGATATGATTTTGCCGGGGCGTGACCAGGCGCTACCAACTTCGCAGACCCATTTCGTCAATGGACGCCCGTTGAAGGATGATGGGCCCGACGATGCTGAGACCATCTATGTCGGCATGGGGTGCTTCTGGGGCGTCGAGCGTCTGTTTTGGGAGAAATCCGGCGTCTGGGTTACAGCAGTGGGCTACCAGGCCGGCACCACGCCCAATCCGACCTATCAGGAAGTGTGCACCGGGCTGACAGGTCACAATGAAACGGTGCGTATCGTGTTTCGGCCCGCTGAGCTTCCCCTTGAGAGGCTGTTGCAGATGTTTTGGGAGCATCATGACCCGACGCAGGGCATGAGACAGGGCAACGACGCTGGCACCCAATACCGCTCCGGCATCTACACCACCACGCAGGCGCAATTTGATCAGGCGATCGCATCGCGTGACATGTATGCGGCCGAGCTTGAACGGGCCGGCCGGAGTTCAATCACAACGGAAATTCTGGAAGCCCCGACCTTCTATTATGCCGAGGAGTATCATCAGCAATATCTGGCGAAGAACCCAGATGGCTACTGCAACATGAAAGGTGCGGGCGTTGCCTGCCCGTTGCCACAGTCCGTGCGACCGGATTGATTGTGGATGCGCAGGAGTTTGATGCTTTCTGCGGCGGGCTGCCAGCAACCGAGATGGTGGTCCAATGGGGTGGCGCCCATGTCTGGAAGGTGGGCGGCAAGATCTTTGCGCTGTGCGGTCCATGGGGCGACGAGCGCGACGACGGGACGCCAAAAATTGCTTTCAAGGCATCTGACCTTTCTTCCAAACTGCTGACCGAACAAAAGGGGCTGATCCCAGCGCCATATCTTGGGCGGTACAAATGGGTCCAAATGCAAGAGCGCGATGCACTCAGTGACGAGGATCTGAAAGCCTATATCGGTGAGGCGCATCGACTGGTGGCACAAAAACTTCCCAAGAAGCTGCGCCTGTCATTGGGGCTGAATGCAGACTGAGTCTTAGTCTATCTGCATGCCACTTGTGACTATCTCGCAGGGCGAAAAGTCGGCACGGTGAGAGTGCTGAGCCCGCCTCCACCAGCATCAAGCGACGCTTCGATTGGCTTTTCAGGAACAAAGATGGAGTGCGCTCCAGGGACCTGAAGCGTCACCTGTTCGATCGTATCAGGCGCTTGCGCATTCAGCACAGCACGGCAGGCGTCAGGGAGGTCGGCCAAGCGCAACTGACGTCTGGGCTTGGCCTTGACGACCTTTTTGGGCTTCTTCTTGGTCGCCTTCTTCTTCACGGGCTTGGGGTTCATGACCCTGTGCCAATAATCAAGTTCCGCACCGCAGCCATCGTCTGCCTTTGTGGGTTTTTGGGATCGGCAATTGGGCGAATCGGCCGGGCAACCCATGCGCACATGCATGTGATAGTGATGTCCCCAGAAGGGTCTTACCTTGTAAAGCCAACGCCGGTCTCCGGTCGCACGGCGGCACAGTTCCCGCTTGATGGTTGGGTGAACGAGAACGCGCTCAACTTTGGGGTAACTTGCTGCGGTCTTGATCAACCCATGGGTGGCTTGGGTGAAACGGCGGCTGATCTTGTTCTGGTTGATACGCCCCTTTGAATTATGGGCGAGCATGGATTGTGCCGAAATGGTTTCGCGTTGGTGGTAGGTGTAGCGCTCGCCTTTCGGCATTGGATTCAGCCAGATATCAACGTCCAGACCAAGTTGATGGGACCGATGCCCGGTCAACATTGGGCCGCCGCGGGCCTGTGAGATGTCACCCACAAGAAGCCCGTTCCAGCCCACTTTGCGTGCATCTTCCGACAGGCGAACGACGGTCTTGATCAGGTCGGGATGGCCCCAGCGGCGTTGGCGGGACAAGCGCATGGCTTGCCAGTACGGACCGTCAGTGGGCAGCGCGACCGCTCCCTGCATGCAGCCATTGGAGTAGAAGCCATGGACCTGTGGTTTCATGACAGCTGGAAGGGTCTTCGCGCCAAACAGTCTCTTGGCGGGCGTCGCCGCGGACGCGTTGGACGCGTAGAGGGCAAGCAGAAAGCCGCCCAGCAATGACAGCAAAGCTTTTATCGACATGCTCGCTTGTCCATGGCCACGAACCTCAATGCTCAAATGTCAATGAAGGCGTTTAGAGCAAATCTCGCCCAGATTGAATCGTTTGAGCGCAGGGAGTTTGTGGCCTGACAGGGCGCGTGCGACGCCGTGGTGCGGGCACCACAAGTTCGTGCGCAACACGGTCAGGGCGCAAAGAAACAAGTTCAAACGATTGCAGATTATTCTTCATTTTCATCGCCTTGCATACGAATTGCTTGAGTGTCTTTTGTCGCTCTGGCGTCGTCGAAATCCTCGCGCGATGCTCAGCATCGCTCTGCGGTGTTCTCCTCGCCAGATCGAAAAATCCATCCCATCAAACTGCTCCAATCTGAGCGAGACTTGCTCTAGCATGGTTTTGCACTGCATGTTGAGTGGGCCAACATGAAAACTGCGCTCGGTGGGAATTGCACTGACCACGTAACAAGGGGCCGCCAGATCAACTGACGGCCTTCATGAGTACCGAGAAAGGCTTGCAACCTCAGCGGCCAGGTTGTGGCACGATGCGCAGATAGGGGCGCACTTCGTTCCAACCGTCCGGGAACTGCTTGGCGGCTTCTTCATTGGAGACGGCGGGCACGATGATCACGTCTTCGCCATCCTTCCAGTTCACCGGCGTTGCAACTTTGTGATTGGCGGTGAGCTGCAAGGAATCGATCACGCGCAGGATCTCGTCGAAATTGCGGCCCGTCGAGGCGGGGTACTCCACTTTCAACTTCACTTTCTTGTCCGGTCCGACGACAAAGACCGAACGCACGGTCATTGTGTCCGAGGCGTTCGGGTGGATCATGCCGTACAGCTTGGCGACCGATCCGTCATCTGCAATCAACGGAAAATTCAGCGCCGCGCCCTGCGTGTCCTCAATGTCCTTGGCCCAGCCATCATGGTCTTCGATCTTGTCAACCGAAAGCCCGATCACCTTGACGCCGCGCTTCTCAAACTCGCCCTTCAGCTTGGACGTGTAGCCGAGTTCGGTGGTGCAGACCGGGGTGTAATTCTTGGGATGCGAAAACAGGACTGCCCAATGGCCGTCGATGAAACTGTGAAAATCGATCTCACCTTCGGTTGTGGTTGCGGTGAAGTTTGGAGCGTCATCGCCTATGAGCAATGCTTTGGTCATGTCTGGAAAATCCTTGCCTGTGACGTTCGTTTGACCTTGGAGATAGGCTCGCCTCGCTTGGATTTCCAGTTGGACCGCTTCCCGTTTCCGACAATGCGTTCCCCGTTCAGTCTTCCACAGACAGATCGAAATTCTCTCGCGGGAAGTATTTTTCAAGCCGCACATCGCCGGTGCGCGCATGGCCTTCCATGCCTTCCAGACGCGAAATTCGTGCGCAAGCCTGCGCGATGTCGCGATTGGCTTCCCGGGTTGAGCGCTGCCATGTGACGGTCTTGATGAATTTCCCAACGGACAGACCGCCCGTGTAATGAGCAGCGCCCTTAGTTGGCAGAACATGGTTTGGCCCGGAAACCTTGTCGCCATAGGCCACGGTGGTTTCTTCACCCAGAAACAGCGACCCGTAATTGGTGAGATTTGCAAGCCACCAGTCCAGATCATCCGCCTGAATCTGAAGGTGCTCCGACGCATATTCGTCCGAGACTGAGACGGCTTCCTCCCGGCTGTCGCAGACCATGATCTCGCCATAGTCCCGCCAGGCGGCCCGCGCATTGTCCCGGTTCAGCTCGGGCAAGGTCTCGATATAGTCTGGAACAAGCTCAGCCACCTTTTGCGCCAAGTCCCTGTCCAGCGAAATCAGCCAGACCGGAGAGTTGTAGCCATGTTCGGCCTGACCAACGAGGTCCCAGGCAACGATAGACGCATCGGCTGACGCATCAGCGATCACCATGCTTTCGGTCGGACCGGCGAACATGTCGATTCCGACCCGACCAAACAGAATGCGCTTGGCTTCCGCAACGAATTGGTTCCCCGGTCCGGCCAGCACGCGTGCCTTTGGTGTTCCAAACAGGCCGAAGGCCATGGCGGCAATGCCCTGCACGCCACCGAGATTGAGGATCGTATCGGCACCACACACATCAAGCGCATAGAGAACCGCAGCGTTCATGCCGATGCCCGGCCGCGGAGGAGAGCACGCGCTCACATGGGAGACACCAGCGACCTTGGCCGTTGTCACGGTCATAATGGCTGACGCGATATGGCTGTAGCGGCCGCCCGGAGCGTAGCAGCCCGCGGCCGACACCGGGATTTGTTTCTGCCCGGCGATGAGTCCCGGGAGTATTTCCATCTCACTATCGACAATCGTGCCGCGTTGCATCTGCGCAAAACGGCGGACATTGTCATGGGCGAAACGGATGTCATCCTTCAGCTTCTGATTGACTTCGTCGCCTGCCGCTTCACGCTGGGCCGCGGATACGATGATATCGCCTTCGAACTTGTCGAATTTGCGGGCATAGTCTTGCGCCGTCGCATCGCCACCCTGCTCGATGTCGTTCAAAATTGCCTGAACGGTGTCGCGTACATCCTGTTCTCCGGTTGCGGAGGTCTTGGGCGCTTTTTTGAGATAGTCCATTGCGATGGGTCCTGGTCAGCGATGACGCTTGTCTGACACCGCCGCCGCCACTTCGCAATCAATAATCGAGATTGGCCACGCTCAACGCATTGTCCTGAATGAAAGCGCGGCGCGGTTCAACTTCCTCTCCCATCAGACGAGTGAAGAGGTCGTCAGCGTCGGTTGCCTCTTGCACCTTCACCTGCAGCAATGAACGGGCATCCGGGTCGAGCGTGGTTTCCCACAACTGATCGGCATTCATCTCGCCAAGCCCCTTGTAGCGCTGCACGGAGATGCCTTTCTCGCCAGCCTCAAAGATCGCCTGCAACAGATCACGAGGACCGTACACCGCGATCTCGCGCTCGCGACGCTTCAGCATCGCCTTTCGTGCATAGAGCGATTGCAGGTGAGATGCGTGCTGATCAAGTGCTTTTGCCGCTGCCGAGCCGATCAGCGCCTGGTCGATGATTTGCACTTCCTTGACCCCACGAATCGTGCGCGACAACACGATGTCAAAGTCGCTTTCGCCATCCCGGATATCGCCGGACCATCCTTTCTCGGTTTCTTCAGCGAGGGCATCGAGTCTTGTCGCAACATAGCGGGCGGCTTCCGCGGCTTGCGAACGGTCTGACATCAATTCGGCGTTGAGTGCACCTGCGATGGCAACCTGTTCGACGATCGCGCGGTCGTAGCGCGTATGCAAACCGTCCAGCAATTCGCGAATTTTCAATGCGGTATCGATCGCCTGTCGCAGATCGGCTCCGGCCATGACTTCACCGCTGGAAAGATGAAGCGAAGCTTCCTCAAGACCGCTCTCGATGAGGTAATTCTCCATCGCCTCTTCGTCTTTGAGATATTGCGAGGACTTGCCGCGCTTGACCTGATACAGGGGCGGCTGAGCGATGTAGAGATAGCCGCGTTCGATCAGTTCCGGCATCTGCCGGAAGAAGAAAGTGAGCAGAAGCGTGCGGATATGTGCGCCATCCACATCGGCATCGGTCATGATGATGATCTTGTGATAGCGCGCCTTGTCAATGTCGAACTCATCCGGGCCGATGCCCGTGCCGAGCGCTGTGATCAATGTGCCGATCTGATCGGATGACAGCATCTTGTCGAAGCGTGCGCGTTCAACATTCAAGACCTTGCCACGTAGGGGAAGGATCGCCTGGTTTTTGCGGTCACGCCCCTGTTTTGCAGACCCGCCGGCGCTGTCACCTTCCACGATGAAAATTTCTGATTTTGCGGGATCGCGTTCCTGACAATCCGCAAGCTTGCCGGGTAAGGAAGCGACATCCAGCGCACCCTTGCGTCGTGTCAGTTCGCGGGCCTTGCGAGCCGCCTCGCGCGCCGATGCAGCCTCGACAACCTTTGTGACGACGGTCTTTGCGTCGGCCGGGTTCTCTTCAAACCATTCCCGCAGCGTCTCGTTGACCAGGCTTTCGACAACCGGCCGCACCTCCGATGAAACGAGCTTGTCCTTGGTCTGTGATGAAAATTTCGGATCAGGCACTTTGACGGAAAGCACGCAGCTTAAGCCTTCGCGACAATCGTCTCCGGTGAGAGAAACCTTCTCTTTCTTCAACAGGCCGGATGATTCCGCATATCCGGTGACCTGGCGCGTCAAAGCACCACGAAACCCTGCCAAATGCGTGCCGCCATCACGCTGCGGAATGTTGTTGGTGAAACACAGCACCTGTTCATTGTAGGAATCGTTCCACCACAGGGCCAATTCCACGGTGATGCCGTCCTTCTGGGACTTCAGATAGATGGGTGCCTCGATCAGCGCCTGTTTGTTGCGATCAAGATATCTGACGAACTCTTTCAACCCGCCTTCATAGAAGAGTTCGACAACTCTGTTCTCAGCGCCGCGTGCATCGGTGAGAATGATGCGCGTGCCCGAATTCAGGAAGGCCAACTCGCGTAGTCTGTGCTCCAGCTTGTCAAACTCGAAGGTTACATTGCTGAACGTGTCGCTCGACGGCATGAAGGTCACTTCGGTGCCGGTATAGTCACCAGCATCGCCGGTCACAGCGAGCCGATCATCGGCGACGCCGTGGGTGAAGGTGATCTCATGCCATTTGCCACTGCGCGCGATGCGCAGCTTCAGCGAGACGGAAAGAGCGTTCACCACTGAAACGCCGACACCATGCAAACCGCCGGAAACCTTGTAGGAATTCTGATCAAACTTTCCGCCGGCATGCAGTTGGGTCATGATGACTTCCGCTGCCGACACGCCCTCTTCCTCGTGAATATCGACGGGAATGCCGCGGCCATTGTCGTTCACCGTAACCGAACCATCCGCATTGATGGTTACGCTCACGCGATCAGCGTGACCGGCAAGCACTTCGTCAATCCCGTTGTCGACAACTTCATAGACCATGTGGTGCAGGCCGGAGCCGTCATCGGTGTCGCCGATATACATCCCCGGCCGTTTGCGAACTGCATCAAGACCTTTCAGCACCTTGATGGAGTCGGCACCGTATTCGTCGGTCAGTTCTTCTGCGTTGTCAGACATGCAAAGCGGGTTCTTCAAACAGCCGTGAGCGACCTCCAGACGGAAGCGCCGAATCACGTAAAAATCACTGTTTCAATATAAGGTTGGGCGCCGCCAAAACCAATTGGCCCACCGGCCCGGGTCGCCATGTGGGCAATCAGTTAACAGCTAGTTTCTTGAGCCTGTAGATCATCTCAAGCGCCTCACGCGGGGAAAGATCGTCCGGATGTAATTCGTGCAAGGCGTCATGCAGAGGTTGATTGCCCTCGCGTGTTCCGGAAGCTTGTTGAGGATGTGCTGAAAACAGCGGCAGATCATCGATCAGCGTGGAGGGACCGCGATCGCGGTTCTGCGATTCCAGCTGGTCGAGAACCTGGCGTGCGCGTGCGATCACTGCGTCCGGCAGACCCGCGAGTCGTGCGACCTGGATGCCATAGGAACGGTCCGCGGACCCTTCCACGACTTCATGCAGAAAGACGACGTCTCCATCCCATTCCTTCACACTCATCGTTACATTGGCAACGCGCTCAAGCGAGGCGCCGAGCGCCGTAAGCTCGTGATAATGCGTGGCAAAGAGGGTGCGGCAACGGCACGTCTCATGCAGATGTTCGATGGCCGCCCAGGCGATGGAGAGGCCATCAAAAGTTGCGGTTCCGCGGCCAATCTCGTCAAGAATGACGAATGACCGGTCACCCGCCTGGTTGAGGATCGCGGCTGTCTCCACCATCTCCACCATGAAGGTGGATCGTCCGCGGGCGAGGTCATCCGCCGCTCCCACCCGCGAAAACAGTTTGTCGACAATACCGATGTGAGCCGAACCGGCTGGAACAAACGACCCCATCTGAGCCATAAGCGCGATCAAAGCGTTCTGGCGCAAAAAGGTCGATTTGCCACCCATATTTGGCCCGGTTAGAAGCCACAACTGCCCTGTGTCGTCATGACCAAGGTGGCAATCATTGGCCACGAAGGGGTTGGCCGCCTGCTTGCGCAAGGCCTGTTCCACAACCGGGTGGCGTCCCGCGACGATTGAAAATGCGCGACTGTCGTCAATCTGAGGTCTGCAATAGCCTTCCGCTTCCGCCAGTTGAGCCAGGGCGGAGCCGACATCCATTTGTGCTAAGGCTTGTGCCACTGCCTTCAGCACATCGGCCTGTGCCAGTGCGGCTTCTCGCAGCGCCTCGAAATGCCGCAGTTCCAGTTCAAGAGCACGACCAGCCGCATTGGCAATCTTGCTCTCAATTTCGGCCAGCTCAGTCGTGGTGAAGCGCATGGCGTTGGCCATGGTTTGGCGATGGATGAACCGTCCCGTCTTCTCCTGCAGAGCGGGCGCCTGCGCCGTCGTTACCTCAATGAAATAACCAAGCACATTGTTGTGCCTGATTTTCAGCGCTTTGACGCCGGTTTCCTGGGCGTAGTCGCTTTGCAAACCGGCTATGACACGCTTGCTCTCGCGGCTGAGCGCGCGCTGTTCGTCCAACTGCGGATCATACCCATCAGCGACCAACCCACCGTCGCGGGCGTGGAGGGGCAAGTCTTGTGCGAGGGCTTGTGTCAGCAGATCGAGTACGTCCGAAGGCGATTGCGCCAACGCTTCGAGCTGTTTCACCACATTGTCCGGCCCGCCATGGAGCGTGTCGCTGATGTCTCCCAGAACCGCATCACCGATCGTCAAAGTGGACCGAATTGCCGCAAGGTCTCTGGGCCCTCCACGATTGAGTGCAAGCCGCGACAGGGCGCGAGGCAAATCGGACAGCCCTTTCAGATGTCGGCGCAGGGTTTCGCGCTCACCCTGTGCCGCAAGCCAGAAAGAAACCTCATCCAGCCTTTCATGAATGGCTTGCGATACGGTGAGTGGTGCGGCGAGCCTTTGGGTCAGCAACCGCGCTCCTCCACCTGTGACGGTGCGGTCAATGGCTTGCAGGAGGGATCCGTCTCGCGATCCCGAAAGTGTGGCCGTGAGTTCAAGATTGGCCCTGGTCGCAGCATCGATCAACATGGTCGATGAACCGTCCTCCCGGGCGGGGCGGTCCAGCGCCGGTCTTTCATCGAACTGGGTTAGCTCGATATAGCCGATGATGCCACCCGCTGCGGCCAGTTCAGCGCGTGAGAATTCACCGAGACCGTCAAGTGTGGAGACGCCGAAAAAGCTCTCAAGCCGGTTGGCTGCGCGCGTGGAATCAAACAGTGAAGGCGCCTGTTCCTGAACCGCAGCGGGGCTGCTCGCCAAAGCCGCGCCAATCACCTGGCTGTGGTCTGCAAGCACCGATTGCGAGACGATGATCTCACGCGGTTCCAGCCGGGCCAAATCCGCAGATAACCGTCTTTCGCTGGTGCTCAACAGGCGGAACGCTCCGGTTGAAATGTCGGCAGCAGCGAGCGCGTACTCCGCATTCTCTGCGCTGCCGGTGCGGGCAAGCGCGACAAGCATGCTGGCAGAGGAAGCATCAAGCAAATTGTCCTCGGTGATCGTTCCCGGTGTGACCAGACGCACGACATCGCGCCGCACAACTGCTTTGGAACCGCGCTTTTTCGCCTCGGCGGGGTCTTCCAACTGCTCGCAAACGGCGACTCGATGGCCCAGCGCTATGAGCTTCTGCAAATAGTCGTCCGCGGCATGGATCGGCACACCGCACATCGGGATATCTTCTCCCAGATGTTTGCCGCGTTTTGTGAGAGCTATGCCGAGTGCCCGCGCCGCGATTTCCGCATCGCCGAAAAACAACTCGTAAAAATCGCCCATTCGGTAGAACAGCAGCGAGTCGGGATTGGCCGCCTTGATCTCGATATATTGCGCCATCATCGGCGTTGGCTGGCTGGATGACATGATACGCGAAACAAGATGGCTGCGGATGTGATGAAGGCTACTGCATGCGGCGCGAAGAATGAAGCGCCAGACGCACGATCAGCAGGTGATGATGGCGTCAGGCTGCGTAGCGGGACGCGTCCGTTCCAAAATGAGCAAGATAGCGTGGGTTGATCTGCGCCGTCTCCAATACGACCAACACATCGATCGTGCCAAACTGTCGGTCGATGACAGCGTAAGGGCCGATCTTCGCACCAAGACGCAAATAGCCTTTCAACAGCGGTGGCAGTTGATTTGGCCAGCGCTCCCGAGGAGGCTCGACGGCGGAAAAGTCCTCCAAGTTCACGCTCTCGGCAGCAATGGCCGGACAATCGATCGAGGCTCCGACATGGTTTGTGCCAAGCCAGCCGAGCAGAGGAAGATGTGCGGTCACATCCGTTCCTGAAAGCGAAGCGCATCCGAACAGGACATCGACCCTGTTTGCCAGGGCGTAGGCCCAGGCCCCCTGCCACAATAGTTCGGTGACACGCTTGGAACGGAAGCTTGGAACGATGCAGGAACGCCCCAACTCCATGAAACGTTTGCCATCTCCCTGATCGATCATGGCCGACAGGTCGAATTCTGTTTGTGAGTAGTAGCCGCCGGCCTGATGCGCGTGCTCGTTAAGCAGAAAACGGCAGGTTCCGACGAGTTGAGTGCCGACGGGGCCATCGGCAGTGATCAACAGGTGATCGCAAACCGCATCAAAGCGATCCGCGTCGCGTTGCAAATGGCGTGTCTCGGTCGTCGCAGCTGCACCAAGTTCTTCGTAAAACACCTTGTAGCGCACGGATTGGGCAGCCGCGATGTCCGCGTTCGTCTGTGCCAGTGAGGCGCGCAAATCGCCAAGCTTTCCCAGTAGAGGGCTTGTAGCAGCAATTGGCCTTGCGTCCGCATGCAGGTCACCTGCGGGTTGAGAAGCGATTGACGTTGCACTCTGGTCGGAATGGATCAACATGGCTGGTTGCTCAAGCGAATTCATCGGCCTGCTGACGCAGCCTACAGCACACAGATGTGACGGGCGCATGTCAGCTTCAAGCCGCCTGCGCCAACCTGTCTCCGGCAATGCGATAGGATATAGCCTCGGCCAGATGCACGCGCCCGACACGTTCCGCTCCGTCGAGGTCTGCCAGCGTGCGTGCGACTTTCAGGATGCGGTGAAATCCGCGCGCTGAAAATTTCAAGGCCTCCGCCGCATCGGACAGCAATTTGCTGCCTGCAGCATCCAGAGCTGCAACCTTTTCGACGACGCTGTTGCCGATTTGCGCATTGGTGTGCTGCGACAGACCCATGTTGCGATATCGATCAAACTGCACCCGTCTGGCTCGTGCGACGCGTTCGGCGATCTTTTCGCTGGGTTCGGCATCGGAGGGTCGCATGAGATCGGCTGCCGAAACGCCCGGAGCTTCGACACGAATATCAATGCGGTCCATCAGCGGCCCTGAAATGCGGGCTTGATAATCGGCTGCACAGCGGTCACCCCGTCGGCATGTATGGCCGGGCTCCCCCGCCATGCCGCAACGGCACGGATTCATGGCCGCGACCAGTTGCAGTTGCGATGGGTAGGAGACGCGGTGATTGGCGCGGGCGATTACGGTTTCACCGGTTTCAAGCGGCTGACGCAGACTGTCGAGAACCTGTGGTGTAAATTCGGGTAACTCATCCAGAAACAACACGCCATTGTGGGCCAGCGAAACCTCGCCCGGCTTCGCCCTCAACCCGCCTCCAACCATTGCGGCCATGGAGGCGGAGTGATGCGGCGCGCGAAAAGGCCTTGCCGACGACAATTTGCCATCTGCCAGCAGACCGGCGATCGACGCGATCATGGAGACCTCCAGCAATTCGCGCGGTTCAAGGCGCGGCAATATGGACGGCAAGCGCGAAGCCAGCATGGACTTGCCAGACCCCGGCGGGCCAACAAATAGGAGATTGTGACCGCCCGCTGCCGCAACTTCCAAAGCCCGCTTGGCGGTTTCCTGCCCACGAATATCAGCCATGTCGCCCATGATGGGAGGGGCATCGCGTATCGCCGCAACGGGCCGCGACAGATGTTGTGTTCCCTTGAAGTGATTTGCCATGGCAATCAGGCTGCGCGGCGCCAGAACATCCATCTGCGGATCAGCCCATGCCGCCTCTGCCCCGGATGCAGCCGGGCAGATCAAACCCTTCTCAAGTTCGTTGGCACCAATTGCGGCGGGCAGCGCACCGGCTACGGGTGCAATTGTGCCATCAAGCGACAACTCCCCCATCACCACATATCGCGCCAATACATCCGCAGGTATCGCGCCAAGCGCCGCCATCAGCGCAAGTGCGATGGGCAAATCGTAGTGACTGCCCTCCTTCGGTAAATCGGCGGGAGCAAGGTTCACCGTCACCTTTTTTGCTGGCATGGCCAGACCCGATGCATGCATGGCTGCTTGCACACGCTCTCGGCTCTCGGCCACGGCCTTGTCGGCAAGTCCCACAATGTGCATGCCCATTTTGCCCGGGCCAATCATAACCTGCACATCAACCGGGACGGCATGAATGCCCTGAAAGGCAATTGTCGTGCAGCGTGCAACCATGCTCGAATATCCTCGGTCTTCGATCGTCACCGTCGCGCGCGTTTCAAGCAAAGTCAAGAACAAAAATAGAACAATGGAGATTTGCCATTCAATGACCAAAAGCATAGAGGCGATGGCTTTGAAGGATAGGAGCAGTCATGAATCACGCAACGGCTACCGCAAGCGGGGTGATCGCAATTGCCTTGTGGAGCCTGCTTGCGCTGTTTACCGCTGCTGCCGGCGCCATTCCGCCCTTTCAACTCACCGCAATCTGCTTTGCCATCGCCACCGCGATCGGCCTTGCCGTGATGCTCAAGCGCGGTCAAAGCCGGAGCCTGTTCAGGCAGCCCCTTTCGGTTTGGTTGTTGGGAACCGCGGGATTGTTTGGCTACCACTTTTTCTATTTCACGGCCCTCCAGAATGCGCCTCCGGCCGAGGCCAGTCTGATCGCATATTTGTGGCCGCTGCTGATCGTCCTGTTTTCAGCTTTGTTGCCGGGAGAGAAGCTGCGCTGGTTTCATATTGCCGGAGCGGTGCTGGGACTCGTCGGGCTGACTGTTCTGGTCACACGCGGCGGTGTGTCTTTCGAAGGGCGCTTCGCATTCGGATACGGTATCGCGCTGATCTGCGCCTTTGTCTGGTCAGGTTACTCGGTTCTGTCACGTCGCTTTGCCGACGTTCCAAGCGACATCGTGACCGGCTATTGTCTTGTCAGCGCCATCTTGGCTGCGCTGGCGCATCTCGCTTTTGAAAGTACGGTTTGGCCGACGGGTGGCATGCAGTGGCTGGCGGTTATCATGCTCGGTCTTGGGCCGGTCGGTGCGGCTTTTTATGTTTGGGACCACGGCATGAAGCATGGCAATATCCAGCTTCTGGGTGCAGCCAGCTATGCCACGCCCGTCCTCTCTGTATTCGTGTTGATCGCGTTTGGATATGCCGAATGGAGTTGGCACCTGATGCTCGCGCCGCTTCTGGTTACATGTGGTGCCGTGGTGGCCGCGGGCGTTCTGTTCAAGGCCCGTTCTGCCCGACAGTCATGATCAATTTCGCTTGCCTTCCACGGCATCCCAGAACAGCGCTGCAATATCGGCCCCCCCAAATTTCTTCACCTCACGAATGCCGGTTGGAGAGGTGACGTTGATCTCGGTCATGTAGTCGCCGATCACGTCTATGCCGACGAAGACAAAGCCGCGTCGCTTGAGTTCCGGCCCGATGCGGGCGCAGATCTCATGCTCCCGATCAGTCATGCCGATCGCTTCTGCCCGGCCTCCAACATGCATATTAGAGCGTGCTTCATCCTCGCCCGGAACGCGATTGATGGCCCCAACCGCCTCGCCGTCGATCAGGATGATGCGCTTGTCGCCTTTGCGAACCTCGCTCATATAGCGCTGGGCAATGAAGGGTTCTGGCCATGTCGTCTCAAACATTTCCAACAGGGACGACAAATTCTGGTCGCCCTCCTGAATGTGAAAAACGCCCGCGCCGCCATTGCCATAAAGCGGCTTCACGATGACATCGCCAAATTCATCACGGAACTTTCGAATTTCCTTACTTGAACGAGAAATCAATGTTTCTGGCATCAAATCAGGAAACTCGGTTACGAAGATTTTCTCAGGCGCGTTGCGGACATGGCCAGGGTCGTTGACGACCAGAGTGCCTTTCCCCGCAGCGAAGGCTTGTGCATCATGAACCCGTTCCAGCAGATGCGTTGCTGTGATGTAGCCCATATGAAAGGGCGGGTCCTGACGCATCAACACAACATCCATGTCGGCGAGGTTTTCGCGACGGGCCTCTGACAGATTGAAATGCGACCCCTTTACATCCTGCACCGTCACCGGCTCACATTCGGCATAGATGGTGCCATCGCGCATCGACAGTCTTTCGGTCTCGTAGTGAAACAACTCATGCCCGCGGGCCTGCGCTTCCAGCATGAGCGCGAAAGTCGAGTCGCCCGCAATTTGCAGGGTGGAAATGTGGTCCATCTGTACGGCGATGCGCAGGGTCATAGGGCAGGCGTCCGGTTGGTTCTGTTTCGACACTTAAGGCTCGAAGCGGAGCATGGAAAGAGTGCGAACAGCTTTCGCAAACACTGACTACCAGACATTCTCAAAATGCCTCGGCCAACGCCGTGGAACGATGGCAACGACATCAAACCGCCATGAGAGCTGAGCGGCATCGGCTTGCTGCGACAACCACCACTGCGCGGCATTTTCGATGCGCTGCTGCGATGATCGGCTGATCGCATCGAGCGCAGTTCGATCATCGTGACGCGCCTTCACCTCCACGAACACCACCAGTTGGCCACGCCGCATGATCAGGTCGATTTCGCCAACGGGTGTTTTGAAACGGCGCGCAACAATCCGAAAGCCCTTGAGCAACAACGCCGCCGCCGCCCACCATTCTGCCCGGTGGCCACGCTCATAAGCGCGTTTTCTCTTCTCACTCATCGCGCTTGGTGAGCTGGAGTGCGCGCTTGTAAAGTTCTTGTCGCGGCAGTCCGGTCTGCCCTGCGACATGGCTTGCGGCATCTTTGGTTTTCATGCTGGCCAACGCTTCTGTGAGCATCGCCTCGATGTCCAGCGTGGTCACATCCGCGCCTGGGCCCGCCTCAACAGCGATGACAATCTCCCCGCGAACGCGCTCGGCATTGGAAAACTCCGCAAGAAGCTGCGCCAATGTTCCCCTGTGGAAGGTTTCGTGCATCTTGGTGAGTTCGCGCGCCACGACGGCCCGCCGGTCTTCGCCAAACACGTCCGCCATCGCTTGCAGCGTGGCCACAAGCCGTTTGGGGCTTTCAAAGAAGAGCAGCGTGCCTTTGTGAGACTGCAGGTTCTCTAACATGCTGCGACGCGCGCCGCTCCTGCTTGGCAAAAAGCCAAGAAATCGGAAATCATCCGGTGCCAAGCCGCTTCCAACCAGAGCCGCAAGAGGCGCGCTGGCGCCCGGCAATGGGAAAACCGCCAAACCGTACTCTATTGCGGCTTGGACCAGTCTGGTACCTGGGTCGTTGATCAAAGGCGTTCCGGCATCGCTTATCAGAGCAACAGATCCGCCATTTTCGATGCGGCCCAGAAGCTCCTGCCCGCGATGGTCCGCATTGTGTTCATTGTAGGAGAGCTTTGGCCGATCGATGCCGTAGCGCTTCAGCAACACTCCGCTCGTTCTTGTGTCCTCGCAAGCGATAACATCGCAAGCGGCCAGGACTTCCAGCGCGCGGATGGTGATATCGCCAAGATTGCCAATCGGTGTCGCGACGCAATAAAGGCCTGCCTCAAGCGGATTGGCTAAAAAGGTCGTGTCGCGAATGGTGAAGGTGGAGGCCATGCCTCAGGCTGCCAGATCGGCGATCACCGCGTCCAGCACCAGCCAGCCGCCCGCCGTTGCACGCAGCCTGCCATTGGGCAGGATTTCCACCATGCCGTGACCGGTCAGATCGCTGATCCGCGCCGGATCCAGCTCATGGCCCGTTTCACGGCTGTAGCGTTCCACCTCGAGCCCCTCGCGTAGCCGCAACCCCATCAGCAGCATTTCATCGCCATGCTCCTCCAACGAAAGCGCGTGGTGCTCAACCATTCCGTGGCCGGAACGGTTCACGGCTTCCAGCCAACGCTCCGGCACGCGTTCATTGGCGGTGGTGTATCGACCATCTGCACGCGTCAAACGGCCATGAGCGCCCGGACCGGCGCCAACCCAGTCGCCGGACCGCCAATAGGTGAGATTGTGACGACTTTCCTGCCTCGGCTTCGCGTGGTTGGAGATTTCATAGGCCGGAAGGCCGTGGGACGCCGTGATTTCCTGCGTCAGCTCATAAAGCTGCGCGGCATTCTCCGCATCCGGAATGGAGAGTTTGCCCTTGCGATGCAGATCGAAAAAGGGCGTGCCCTGCTCGATGGTCAGTTGGTAGAGCGACAGGTGATCGGCGGACAGCCGGATCGCCTCTTCAAGCTCACTTCGCCATTGCGCCAGCGTTTGCTGCGGGCGGGCATAGATCAGATCAAACGACATGCGCTCGAAGGTTTTGCGGGCGATGTCGATAGCGGCCTTGGCCTCCTCAGCACTGTGCAAACGCCCCAGAAACTTCAATTGCGCATCGTCCAGCGATTGCACGCCCAGCGACACCCGGTTGACACCCGTTGCGCGATAGGCGCGAAACCGCTCGGTCTCAACGCTGCTTGGGTTGGCCTCCATTGTGATTTCAGCCTGTTCGTCGACAAGCCAAAGATCATGGATGGTGCGCAGAATGTGTTCGACTGTTGCAGGCTCCATAAGCGAAGGTGTGCCGCCGCCGAAGAATATGCTGGTCACCGTTTCGCTCGCGCAAAGCTGCGCCATATGCCCCAATTCCCGTTCGAAAGCTTGGGCGTAGCGACGTTGGTCTACACCGCCCCCATTGGGACCCTGGCGCACATGGGAGTTGAAGTCGCAATATGGGCATTTGGCAGCGCAGAAGGGCCAATGCACATAAATGCCAAAACCAGGAGTGCCATCGTCGTTGTTGCGGCCGGTCATTGGGTGACTGATGTCTGCCACGTATCCTTCTCCCCTGTGGGGAGAAGGTCCGCGAAGCGGGGATGAGGGGTGGAGTGAGATAGGTGTTGCTCGCCGCAGCCAACTTCGTGAGCGTCCCACGAGAGTACGGAACGGGCGGGCTGCGGATTCTTCGAGAGTTCACGGCAAGCCCCTTCACCCGGCCTTCGGCCATCCTCTCCCCACAGGGGAGAGGAGTGCGTGGAAGGATTGCCCATCATACCAACTTCAACCTCGCAAATTTCGCGAACGCCCGTGCCCGGTGCGACAGGCCATCGCTTCCCGGCGACCAGCTGTGCTTTTCCTGTGCCGTCATTTCTCCAAATGTGCGCTCATGGCCAAGGGGACGAAACACCGGGTCGTAGCCAAACCCCTTGTCGCCGCGCGGCGGCCAGATCAGCGTTCCATGCGCCTCGCCACGAAAATATTCAGCATGACCGTCCGGCCAACAAAGGCACAAAACCGCGCAGAAATACCCGCTGCGTGCGCTCTCCTGATCCGGCGTCAGGCCGACATTTGTAAGCGCCATTTCAACCTTTTGCATGGCCAGGCCAAAGTCACGACCAGTCCCGTCTTCCTTTTCTGCCCAGTCCGCCGTGTAGACACCGGGCGCACCGCCCAGTGCGTCGACGCATAATCCGCTATCGTCGGAAAGCGCGACCATGGACGAAGCCGATGCCGCGGCATAGGCCTTGGTGTAGGCGTTTTCCTCGAACGTGGTTCCCTCTTCGGCTGGTTCCGGCAGGCCAAGTTCGCCCGCTGAGGTCAGCTCGAAACCGAACGGCTTCAGAAGTTGGCGCATTTCGCGCAACTTGCCGGCATTATGCGTGGCAAGGATCAGGGATTTCGCATCAAGAGCACGCATTGCTCTAGCCCGAGAGCTTCTGCAAATCCACCAGCTCACCAATGCCCTTTTGGGCGAGTTGCATGAGCTGTTCGAACTCGTCCTGCGAAAACGGTTCGCCTTCTGCGGTGCCCTGAACTTCAACAATGCCGCCGGAACCGGTCATCACGAAATTGGCGTCGGTTTCGGCTTCGGAGTCCTCGTCATAGTCGAGATCGAGCACCGGCGTTCCCTCAAAAATGCCGCAGGAAATTGCGGCAACATTGTCTTTGAGAACCTTGCTGACCTCAACCATGGAACGGGCTTCCATCCACTCCAAACAGTCCTTCAGGGCAACCCATGCGCCGGTGATGGAAGCGGTGCGCGTGCCGCCATCGGCTTGGATCACATCGCAGTCGAGCGAAATCTGCCGCTCGCCCAGCGCCTGCATGTCCACCACTGCGCGCAGGGAGCGCCCGATGAGGCGCTGAATCTCCTGCGTACGGCCGGATTGCTTGCCCGAAGATGCCTCGCGGCGCATGCGCGAACCGGTGGAACGCGGCAACATGCCATACTCTGCTGTGACCCAGCCTTTCCCGGCGCCGCGCAGCCATGGTGGTACCCGCTCCTCCAGCGATGCGGTGCACAAAACATGCGTGTCGCCAAACTTGATGAGGCAGGACCCTTCCGCATGTTTGGAGAAACCGCGTTCAAGGGTGACAGCCCGCATTTCGTCCGGCGCGCGTCCAGAGGGGCGGATTGAGGATGAACGCATGGGAAAGACCCGTATGGGAGTGATTTGCGCGCGCTTTTAGACGGGGAGAGGTGCAGTGGGAAGGGGTGATATTCCTGCCGCCTATCTATCGTTGCGTGCACCCCTACACTGACACAGATCGACATCCTATACTCCCCGCATGAATACCTCTGTCCTTCCCGGGCCGCATCACGCCATCGAGACGCTGGATGAGCGCTCGCGCGAGATATTTCGGCATATTGTGGAGATCTATCTGGAAACCGGTGAGCCGCTCGGTTCGCGCAATCTGTCGCGTCGCCTGTCGGTCTCGCTGTCTCCCGCTTCAGTGCGCAATGTCATGTCGGACCTCGAACATCTGGGTCTGATCTACGCCCCGCACGTGTCTGCCGGACGGCTGCCAACCGAACAGGGCCTGCGCTATTTCGTCGACGGATTCATGGAAATCGGGGCGCTGACCGGCGAGGAACGCGCCTCCATCGAGGCGCAGGTGCGTGCCGCCGCGACGGGCAAGACGGTCGATTCCGTGCTCACCGAAGCCAGCCAGATGCTGTCCGGTCTCACCCAGGGAGCGGGTCTGGTCATTGCGGGAAAATCCGATGTGCGCCTCAAACACATCGAGTTTGTGCGACTGGAAGCCACCAAGGCGCTGGTTGTTATCGTCGGAGAAAATGGAACAGTGGAGAACCGCATTGTCGATCTTCCGCCCGGCATGTCGGCGTCCACCCTCGTTGAGGCGGCCAATTATCTGAACGCACATATCGCCGGGCGCACTTTGAGCGAAGCCAAGGCCGCGATCGAGAAGCGCTATGACACGGCACGCAACGAAATTGATGCTCTGGCGAAGTCGCTTGTAGACCAGGGTCTGGCAAGCTGGTCCGGTGCGGAGACGGATCCGTTGCCCCAGCTCATCGTGCGTGGCCGTTCCAACCTTCTCGGCTCCATCGATGCGCAGGAAGACCTTGCTCGTCTGCGCCATTTGTTCGACGAGTTGGAAAGCAAGCGCGGCCTGATGCAATTGCTCGATCTCGCAGAAGATGGCGAAGGGGTGAAAATCTTCATCGGGTCTGAAAACAAACTGTTTTCGTTGTCGGGCTCTTCGGTTGTGGTGGCACCCTGGCGCGACAGCGAACAACGCATCATCGGCGCGGTTGGGGTCATCGGCCCGACCCGGCTGAACTATGCGCGCATCGTGCCGATGGTTGACTATACTGCTCAAGTTGTCAGCCGACTGCTCTCTTGATTTTTGAGGGCGCAACGCCGATATCGGCGGGCGAAATTCGCATTCCCAAACCGCAAAAGGTGATCCATGCCGGGAAATCCCGACGACGCTCTTTTTGACGATATCGCCGCCGAAGAAGAACGCATGGCCGCCGAGGAACAGGCGGAAATGGAAGCGGCGGAGGCCGAAGAAGAAGCGGACGGTGTGAATGCGGACCCTAATGATCCGCAAACCGTTCTGGCCGTGCTCGACAAGCTGAAGGCCGAGAATGAGGAATTGAAAGACAAAACCCTGCGCACCGTCGCCGAGATGGAAAATCTGCGGCGGCGCACAGCTCGCGAAATTGCCGATACGCGGTCTTATGCGATTGCCAATTTTGCGCGCGACCTTCTGGGTGTGGGCGACAATCTTCAGCGCGCTATTCAGGCCGTATCGGAAGAAAAGCGCCAGTCAGGCTCCGATGAATTCAAACAGCTGCTGGAAGGGGTGGAACTCACCGAGCGCGAATTGCTGAAAGCGCTGGAAAAGGCGGGCGTGACCAAGTTCAACCCCGACGGGGAGAAATTCGACCCCAATCTCCATCAGGCGATGTTTGAAATGCCTGACGAAAGCAAGCCCAACAACAGCGTCGCGCAGGTGGTGCAAGAGGGATACAAGATCGGCGATCGGGTGCTGCGCCCGGCCATGGTTGGCGTTGCAAAGGGCGGCCCCAAATTTGAAGACGTGGCTGAAACCAATTCCGATGCGGAAGGCGATGCAACTGCTCCGCAAGAAGAGCAAACCGGCCCAGACCAGGCCCGAGAGGATCAGGCCAAGGCGCAGGGTGGGTAGGGCTCAGCCATTGACTGACGCGGCGCCCTCCCAAGGCCAAACCGCAACGCGCCAATAGGTCCAGCCGCCTATGGCTCCTCCCAAGCTTGCAAAGCGAACCTGATCCCACATATTCGTGATCAGCGGTTCACTGAATATCCCGAAGGTGAGAAGCGCCAAGCTGGCGGTGAGTGTGCCCGCAAGTATATGGCCTTCGCGACCGATCCTGTAACGGATTTCACTGAAAGCCGCGAAACACAGCATTGCAGGGGCTGCGGTGACACATGTGATCACCATTGCAACGATCATGACGGGCGAAAACAGGAGTGCGGGTGAAAAGACGAGCGTGGTGATGGTCGCTGTTGCTACGGCGGCGGTATATCCGAACAATATGATGCACATGCGTTTGGCGAGACTGGCTATGGTCAATAGGTCGTCGGCTGGTGTTGGAGAGTCATGGTTTCGATATCCGCATTGTTGATGCCGTCACGATTTGGCGGCTGAAGGCGTCACCCGAACGGCGTGACTGTGCAGCATATGTGAAGTCTTTCGCAGACTGATCGCATTCGTGCAGGCCGGTCCTTCCCGCCGAAGGGCGCATCAGCGAATTGAAATAGGCGCGCGTCATGGCCATGTCAGGAGAGCAAAATCACTCTCACGTGCGGGATCCCCATGAACGAAACAATCACGGTGACGATTCCGAACAAGCGCAGCAAAGAAGAGGCGAAGCAGCGCATCGACAGCGGTTTTCACACCGTGACTGAGCAACTTGGCGGTCGCGCGCAAATCAATCAAAGCTGGCAGGGTGATCGAATGCAATTTGACGCCGCAGCCATGGGGCAAACCATATCCGGCACGCTTGATGTTCGTGAGGATGTGGTGGAAATCAATGTGTCGCTGCCCTGGCTTCTCGCCAAATTGGCCGGGCCGATCAGCGACAAACTGGCCAAGCACACACAATTGCTGCTCGACAAAAAGTGAGTCCAGTCAGCCACGGCTCTTGGGACCACGGCACACGCCCCATTGCGTATGTGTCGCAAGCTATCATAGTTCCAGATCAAAGTGGTTCGCTGGTGGAGCAACGCAATGATCAAAACACCCTATTTGTTGTTTCTGGGAGACGCGCCAGACCGTCTCGCCGCCAAGGTGGCGCAGGGTATCAAGGATTGGCGCCCCGAATTGTGCGTCGGCCAGTTGCGCCTGGAAGGGTGCAACGCCGATATGGGGTTGCCCGATCTCACGATTGAGGAAGCGGTTGCCAAGGGCGCAAGGACCATGGTCATCGGCGTTGCAAATCGCGGCGGATACATTTCCGACAGTTGGCGATCCGTGTTGCGGCAAGCCCTTGAAGCTGGCCTTGATCTGGCGTCGGGCCTGCACAATCTGCTGCGGGAAGAGCAGGATCTTGTTTTGACGGCTGACCAACATGGCCGCTCGCTCATCGACGTGCGGGTGCCTAGCGTGCGCTATCCGATTGCCAATGGTGTGCGCCGCAACGGTAAGCGATGTCTCGCCGTTGGTACGGATTGCTCTGTGGGAAAAATGTACACAGCGATGTGCATGGAAAGGGAAATGCGCGAGCGCGGCATGAAGGCGACTTTCCGCGCCACGGGTCAGACGGGCATCCTCATCACCGGCAATGGCGTACCGCTCGACGCCGTCATAGCCGATTTCATGGCAGGCTCGATCGAATGGCTCACGCCGGACAATGATGAGGATCACTGGGACCTGATCGAAGGCCAAGGCTCGCTCTATCACGCATCCTATTCTGGCGTGACGCTGGCGCTGATCCATGGCGGCCAGCCGGACGCGCTGATCCTCTGCCATGAGCCGACACGAGAGCATATGCGCGGTTTGCCGGATTATCAGCAACCGTCACTGGAAGAGTTGCGCGATACCGCCCTCATCATGGCACGCGTGGTCAACCCTGATGTGAAAGTTGTCGGTATCTCCATCAACACGCAGCATATGGGTGAAGAGGACGCCAAGGCCTATTGCGAAGAGGTGGAGGCCCGCATGGCCTTGCCTACTGTAGACCCGTATCGGCACGGCGCGGGGCGTTTGGTGGAGGCGCTCGATTCTTGACGTAGTTACAAAATGTAGTTACGTGAGTCTCCACGATGAAGTTTGAGTGGGACGCAACGAAGGCTGCCAGGAACTTTCTTGATCGGGGTATTCGCTTCGAACGGGCAAGTGCCGTATTCAACGATCCAGGAGCGGTCATCAGGCAAGATACTCGCCGTGACTATGGTGAGGAGCGATTTGAGATCACCGGCTTTATCCAAGAGCGTCTGTTTGTTGTGATCTTCACATTGCGAGAAGGCAGAGTTCGCATCATCTCCGCTCGCAAAGCAAATGCGCGTGAAAGGAAGAGACATGGCAACCGTTCGGATGACAATTGATCCGTCGAAGGTGGTTCTCACCCAGGAAGAACTCGATCGCATCGATGCCATCAAAGATGAGGACATCGACTACAGCGACAGTCCTGAATGGACCGAGGAAGATTTCGCCAACGCCATGACGCTCGAGGAGTTCAATGCCTACCTGGCCAAGCGGAAACAGCCGAAGAAAAGTGCTACAATCCGCTACGATGCCGATATGCTGGATTGGTTCAAATCGCATGGCAAAGGTTATCAGACGCGCATGAACGCCGTTTTGCGAGCCTTCTACGAAGCGCAGCTTGAAAAGTCCGCCAAGTGAGCACCAGTCTCGTCGTTGAAGAAACGGTCTTCCCATTGGCGGAAGTCTTCACCATCTCGCGCGGCTCCCGGACCGAAGCGCGTGTGGTGACAGCCACCACAAGCATCGGGCAGCACAAGGGCTGGGGCGAATGTGTGCCCTATGCGCGGTACGGAGAAACCGTGGAAAGTGTCATCGACCAAATCGAAGCTATGGCAGACCAACTTGCCGACGGTCTGACGCGGGAGGGACTTCAAACGGCGATGAAACCCGGTGCGGCTCGCTTTGCGCTCGATGCAGCGCTTTGGGACCTCGAGGCAAAGACGGCGAGCCAACCCGTCTGGAAGCTTGCGGGGTTGTCGCAGCCGGGGCCGGAAATAACCGCCTATACGTTGTCTCTGGCCGATCCGGACACGATGCGCAAAAAGGCAAGGCAGAACGCGCATCGCCCCTTGCTGAAGATCAAGCTTGGCGGCGAAGGCGACATGGCGCGGTTGGAGGCCGTTCGCGAAGGAGCGCCTGATACCGCGATCATCATCGATGCCAACGAGGGCTGGAGCGCGCAAGAATATGCTGAGCTGGCGCCTGCATTGTTGCGTCTTGGCGTCAAAATGGTCGAACAGCCCTTGCCTGCCGGTGACGATGATATGCTGGCCGAAATCGAACGACCTCTGCCGGTCTGCGCCGACGAATCCTGCCATGACCGGGCGTCTCTCGATGCCTTGTCGGGCAAATATGACATGATCAACATCAAGCTCGATAAGACGGGCGGCCTGACCGAGGCGCTTGCCCTGAAACGGGAAGCACAGCAGGCCGGTTTTCGCATCATGGTCGGGTGCATGGTCGGATCATCGCTTGCCATGGCGCCCGCAACGCTGGTGGCGCAAGGTGCCGCCTTTACAGATCTCGACGGACCACTCTTGCTGGCAGAAGACCGCGAGCCACCCTTGACCTTTGATGAACTGGGCGTTCATCCGCCCAAACCAGACCTTTGGGGATAATGCAGACCATGCGCACCGTCTATCTCAACGGCGAATACGTTTCCGAAAGCGAAGCGACCGTATCCATTTTTGACCGCGGTTTTTTGTTTGCCGATGGTGTCTATGAAGTTACCACCGTGGTGGATGGTAAGTTGATCGGCTTTGACGGACACTGCGAGCGGCTGAAACGCTCTTTGGGCGAACTGCATATGAAGGTCGAGATTAACCGCGACGAACTTTTGGACATTCACCGCGAACTCATCCGGCGCAACGGCATCGATCAGGGTATGATCTATCTGCAAGTCACCCGAGGCAATCCGGGTGACCGGGACTTCGCCTTCCCGCCGGAAGACACGCCGCCGACCATGGTGCTTTTCACCCAGCATAAGCAGGTGGTGGACACAGCTATCGAGAAAGAGGGCTTGAAGGTTGTTTCCGTTGATGATTTACGTTGGGGTCGCCGCGACATCAAGACCGTTCAGCTGCTTTACCCTTCTCTAGCGAAGATGGAAGCCAAGGCAAAGGGGGCGGATGATGCATGGATGGTGCAGGACGGGTTTGTGACCGAGGGGACTTCGAACAACGCCTACATCGTAAAGGACGGCAAGATCGTCACGCGCAATCTGTCGAACGACATTCTCCACGGCATCACACGCAAGTCTGTTCTGACCTGTGCCGAATTGTTGCAAATGGACGTCGAAGAACGGCCCTTCACGCTGGAAGAGGCCTATGTCGCGGATGAAGCCTTCGCGACCAGCGCCTCAGGGTTCACCAACCCGATTATCGAAATCGACGGCCACACAATAGGCAATGGTAAGCCTGGCCCGGTGGGAGACCGTTTGCGCGCGCTCTATCTGGAGGAAAACATGAAGGCCGCTCTTTGAAAGCAGCGCTGTTCAGCATCGCACAGACTGATGGTGGCGCGCTGCTGATCGGCCCACGGCCACCTTCACGATCACTTGAGCAATGGTGCGCGCAACTCGCTGCACGCCAGATCGATCAGGTCATCTCTCTGCTGAGCGATGCGGAAGTCGCAACTTTCGACCTGGGTGATGAAGAGACGCTTCTCAATGGGCTGGGCATTGGCTTTACACGGTTTCCCGTGGAGGACTTCGGCATTCCCGATCCCGAAGCCTTTCGCCACCTCGTTTCCGATATTTGTGCGCAGCTTCGTGGAGGGAAAACCGTGCTTGCACATTGTGCAGCTGGGGTCGGTCGTTCAGGCACTGTTGCTGCATGTGTTATTACCGCCTTTGGAAGGGATGCGGAAAAGGCGATGGTCGAGGTCAGCGCCGCCCGCGGGATGGTATCCCCGGAAACGTCGGCGCAACGCGACTTTGTCCGTTCATTCGGGCTGGCAACGGGTGTAACGCTGGCGTAGAAGCGTGACGCTCACACGCGATCTGCGGCGCACGATACGCAACTCATGAAGAAGCCCGCCCTCAAGCTCGACAAGATCATCGACGCCGATACTCTGCGGCAGGCATTGAGTGATTTGACCACCGCGACGGGCGGCGACGGAAGCGGTTCCGATGTGCGTATGGCGGTTCTCGCGCTCTTGAAGAAAGCCAATGCGGAAGGGCTGGAGCGGGCCGAGGAAATGCTCAAGCAAGATGGGTCGGGAACAGCTTGCGCGGAACGGCTGTCTCATCTGCATGATGAGATCATTCGGTGTCTGTATGATTTCGCCATCACCCATGTGATGCGAGCTTCAAATCTCTCCGCTGGCGAGCGCATGAGCATCGTTGCCGTTGGCGGTTATGGTCGGGGCACGCTGGCACCGGGTTCCGATCTCGATCTGCTCTTCCTGCTGCCTTACAAGCAGACGGCTCTGGGCGAGACCATCGTCGAATACATGCTGTATATGCTCTGGGACATGGGCCACAAAGTCGGCCACGCGACACGTACCATTGGTGACTGCATTCGCCTCGGCAGAGATGATATGACCATTCGAACGACGCTGCTTGAGGCACGCTTTCTGTGGGGTGAGAAAGCGCTGTTTGATGAGCTTGTGAAACGGTTCGATTCAGAGCTTGCGCGCAAGACGGCACCGGAGTTCATCGCTTCAAAACTTGCAGAGCGCGACGAGCGACACGAAAAGGCGGGGCAGTCGCGTTATCTTGTGGAACCCAATGTAAAGGAAGGGAAGGGCGGTCTGCGCGATCTGCACACGCTCTATTGGATCGCCAAATATCAGTATGGTTTGCACACGCTGACGGAGTTGCGTGAGAAGAAGATTTTCACCGCGCGCGTGTTTCGTATTTTCACCAAAGCCCAGGACTTTCTGTGGTCGGTGCGTTGCCATATGCATTTTGCCACGGGCCGGGCCGAAGAACGTCTGTCCTTCGATCTTCAGCCGGTACTGGCCGAGCGCTTGGGTTATCAGGACCATCCTGGCCTTTCGGCGGTCGAGCGCTTCATGAAGCACTATTTTCTGGTCGCCAAGGATGTTGGCGACCTGACACGAATTTTGTGTGCTGCGCTGGAAGAGGAACAGGCGAAGGCGGCTACGGGTATTGGCGGCATGATCCGCTCGTTGCGCAGGCGCAGCAAGAAAATCGCCGGCACAGACGACTTCCTTGCCATCAATAACCGCATCGCGCCCGTGGATGAAGATGTGTTCTCGCGCGACCCGGTCAACATCATACGCATGTTCCGCTTCGCCGAAGACATGGGCCTGTTGTTCCACCCTGATGCCATGCGTCTGGTTGCCCGGTCCCTCAAGCTGATCGACAAGGATTTGCGAGCCGATGAGGAAGCCAATGCGGCTTTTCGCGCCGTACTCACATCGAAAGCGACACCAGAGCGAACATTGCGGAAAATGAACGAAGCTGGCGTTCTGGGTAAGTTTATTCCTGCCTTCGGCAAGATCGTCGCCATGATGCAGTTCAACATGTATCACCACTACACGGTTGACGAACACCTTCTTCGGTCGATCGGCATCCTATCGGAAATTGAGCGCGGCGATATGGAGGAGGAGCATCCGCTTGCTAATCGCATCATGGCCGATTCCAGCCAGCGAGACATACTCTACACGGCACTGTTGCTGCATGACATTGCCAAGGGCAGACCGGAAGATCATTCGGTCGCAGGTGCAAAAGTTGCCCTTCGCCTTTGCCCGCGTCTGGGCTTCACCCAAGCACAAACCGAGCTCATCGCCTGGCTTGTGGAACATCATCTCCAAATGTCCAACATCGCTCAGTCGCGTGATCTGAACGATCCCAAAACCATTCGCGACTTTGCCGCGACGATGCAAAGCCTTGATCGCATGAAGCTGCTGCTGGTTCTCACGGTCTGTGACATCAAGGCGGTGGGCCCCGGTGTCTGGAACGGTTGGAAGGGCCAGTTGCTGCGCACGCTGTACTACGAGACCGAACCGCATCTGACCGGGGGCTTCACGGCAGTTCCGCGCTATCAGCGCGTCGCAGAGGTTCGTGAGGAATTGCAGGACGCGCTTGCGGATTGGGATGTGACGGAACGCAACAGCATCGTTGATCTGGTCTATGACAATTACCTGCTTACTGTGCCGCGTGAGGCGCAACTTCGGCATTTGGCGTTCATTCGTCAGCAAGACCGAGAAGGCACGAAACTGGCAACCACGGTGACACTTCGGGACTTTGAGGCAATTACGGAAATCACGCTGTTGACCAGCGATCACCCGCGTTTGCTGTCGACCATCACCGGATGCTGCGCAGCCGCGGGAGCCAACATTGTGGATGCGCAGATTTTCACAACCAAAGATGGCCGGGCACTGGATTCGATCTTCATCACTCGCGCTTTCGAGCAGGAGGAAGATGAACGCCGTCGAGCGGAAGGCATCGCGAAGAGCATTGAGGACGTTCTGTCCGGCAGGGTTCGCCTCAACAAGTTGCTGGCCAATCGTCAGGAGCCGACGAGACGCGTCAAGGCGTTTTCCGTGGAACCGGATGTGCGTATTAACAACGATCTGTCCGACCATTTTACTGTTATTGAAACCGAGGGGTTGGACCGACTGGGCGTGCTGTCTGAGATCACCGATGCACTTGCAGACCTTATGCTTGATATTGCCTCCGCGCAGATTGCAACTTTTGGCGAGAAGTTCATCGACACTTTCTATGTGACCGATCTTGTTGGCCACAAAATCTCAAGCCCGCAGAAGCTTGCGGCGATCAAGCGCAAACTGATGGGTGTGCTGACGGGGCAGGCCCGGCATGCAACCCACACGGATGGTTTATACGTGCGAACCAAGAAGAAGAACGCTGCGTGAAAGGCCTGTTCGCCAAGTTTGCGACGGTCGGCGGCGCAACCATGGCAAGCCGACTGCTTGGCTTCGTTCGCGATGCGCTGATTGGGCGTGCTCTAGGCACCGGACCCTTTGCCGAAGCCTTTGTGGTTGCCTTCGCCTTACCCAATCTCTTTCGGCGCATCTTCGCAGAGGGTGCTTTCAACACGGCTTTCGTTCCGCTTTTCGCCAAGAAGCTGGAAGGCGAAGACATCTCGCTATCAAGAGTGTTCGCTGAGCAGGTTGTCTCGGTTCTTGTGCCGGTTCTGATTGTGCTCTCGGCGCTGGCGATTGTCGCGATGCCGGTCATTATCTTTCTCACAAATCCGTTCTGGCTCTTTGTTGACGGCACCTTCGTAGAGGCGCCACCAAAATTTGACTATGCGGTCGTCTATGGCCGCATCATGTTTCCCTATCTCTTTTGCATGTCGCTGGTGGCCATGCTGTCAGGCGTGCTGAACTCGTTGCGCCGATATTTCATTGCAGCCTTCGTTCCGGTGTTGCTCAACATCATCCTGGTGGCAACGGTGGCCACGGCCCTGTTTTTGGGGATCGACCAATATTCGACAGGCCTTTGGCTGTCCTGGGGCGTGTTTGTCGCCGGCTTTGTGCAATTGCTGCTCCTGGTCTGGGCAACGCGTCGCGAGGGCTACGCGATTTGGCCCAAGCGCCCGGTTTTCAATGAAGATATCAGGAAGCTCCTCCGCCTCATGGGGCCAGCGGTGTTGACGGGCGGCGTGATCCAAATCAACCTTGTGGTCGGGCAGATCATCGCTTCGGCGCAGGATGGTGCGCGCGCCCTGCTCTACTATGCCGACCGGCTCAACCAATTGCCACTTGGCTTGATCGGCATTGCGGTGGGCATTGTGCTTCTACCGGAATTGTCTCGCGCCCTGAAAGCGGAACGCGTTGAAGAAGCTGCCAATCTGCAAGACCGCAGCCTTGAATTCGCTTTCGGCCTGACGCTGCCAGCGGCGGTCGCTTTCATCACCATGCCGGTGGCGCTCGTTTCCATCGTGTTCGAAGGTGGAGCCTTCACGCGAGGCTCCTCCATCACCGTCGCCCACGCCCTGGCTGCCTTTGCCTCTGGTCTGCCGGCCTATGTGCTTATCAAGGTTTTTCAGCCGGCATTCTTTGCGCGTGAGGATATGCGCACGCCGTTTCGCTTTTCCGTGGTCATGGTGGTGGTCAATGTCGTCGGGTCGATCATCCTTTTTCCGTTGCTCGGGCATATCGGCATCGCGCTGGCCACCTCTCTCTCCGCCTGGGTCAATCTTGGCCTGTTGGTTTTCACGCTGAACCGTCGTGGTGAGTTCCAGCCGTCACGAGAGACGAAGCGGCGGCTGGTGATAATCACGGTCTCGAGCGCTGCGATGGGCGCGGCAATCCTCGTCCTTCAAAACTGGCTGTCGGCGTCGGTCTTCTCCTTCGACATTTTTGAGCGGCTCGTCGCTGTGGGCGCCATTGTCGCTGTTGCTGCTGGGCTCTACGCAATTCTGGTGCTGGCAACCGGTGCTGTCGACCGGCGACAACTGCTTGCAATGATGAGGCGCGGCTGATGGCGCTCTTGATGGGGATTGATACTGGCGGCACCTTCACCGATGCCGTGATCTTCGACGATCAGGCACAATCTGCTGATGCTGTGATTGCAAAGGCAAAGGCGCTCACCACGCATCACCGCCTTTCAACCGGCATCGCTGAGGCCGTTCAAGCCGTGCTTGGTCAGTCGAAATGCGCGCCAAGTGAAATTGCGATGGTGTCGCTGTCCACGACACTGGCCACCAACGCGCTGGTGGAGGGTCAGGGTGAACGGGTCGCCTTGATTGCAATCGGGTTTGAGGAGCAGGACATGCGCCGGGCCGGTCTCGAATCGGCTCTGGGCAAAGACCCGCTCATCGTGCTGCCGGGCGGCCACACAACCCATGGAAACGAGGCAAGGCCGCTTGATCTGACGGCTCTTGAACAGCAGCTTCTTTGTCTTGCTGATGATGTTTCGGGCTTTGCGGTTGCAGGCTATTTCGCCGTGCGCAATCCGGCACACGAGCTCGCCGTTGCACGATACGTCTCCCGCGAAACATCGGCTCCTCTGACCTGTAGTCATGAACTCTCGCACAGCCTCAACGGTCCGAGACGCGCCCTGACCACAGTGCTCAATGCGCGTCTTGTGCCCATGATCACGCGTTTGATCGAAGCGACACGCACAACGCTTGGTACCGCCGGCGTGGAGGCGCCGCTCATGGTTGTGCGCGGTGATGGCGCGTTGATCGGCGCGGACTTTGCGGTTAAGCGCCCTATAGAGACCATTCTGTCAGGCCCCGCCGCAAGCCTTGTGGGCGCGCATCATCTCACCGGTGTCGCAAAGGCGGTGGTCAATGATGTTGGCGGCACGACATCTGATGTTGCCGTGCTTCAAGACGGGCAGCCGAAGCTTGATCCGGATGGCGCGATGGTTGGCGGATATCGCACCATGGTCCGCGCCGTCGCGATGCACACGTTCGGTCTGGGTGGGGATTCGCAGGTTGCATTGGGCGGCCCGGCCCTGAAGCCACGCATAGATCTTGGGCCCAAGCGGGTCGTCCCGATTGCCTTGCTGGCTCATGAGCATACCAAGATCGTGCACGCCGCGCTGGATGCGCAGCTCAAGGCGCCACTGACCAACCGGCACGACGGCACATTTGCGCAGCGTGCGGTGGAGAAAGCTCCCGCATCTTTGAGTGTATCGCAACGTCGTCTGTTCGATCGATTGACCAACAGACCGATCGCACTGAACGATCTGCTCAAGGGGCATGCGGAAGCAGCCGCTTTGGCGCAACTTGTTGCGCGGAGCCTCGTGCGTATGTCCGGGCTGACACCCACAGACGCATTGCACGTCTTGGAGGCAACGGGTCGCTGGGATGTTGACGCAGCCCGCAAGGCTTGCCGCCTTTTTGGCCGTCGAAGAGACGGCGCGGGGTCGGCCTTTTGCGATGATCCCGAAGCGCTTGCAGCGCTCATCGTGAAACGCATGCGCCGCAGGTCGGCGGAAGTTGTTCTGGAAACCGCTTTCGCATCTGAGGGGCGTGAGACCCAGCTTGTCGGTCATCCACTCGTCGCACAAATTCTGGACCGGCGCGAAGAACACGCACAGCAGGGCGGACTGCTCACCATGTCCCTGAAGTTGGATCGACCATTGATCGGCCTCGGCGCGTCAGCCCATGTTTGGCATCCGCAGGCGGCGGATCTGCTGACCACAACTTGCGTTGTGCCTGATCATGCCGATGTCGCGAATGCGGTGGGTGCCGTGGTCGGACAGATTTCGGTGGCGTTCTCGGTCACGGTGTCCCAGCCAGCGGAGGGCCGTTACAGCGTTACGGGACTGGATCAGCCATTCACCGAAGAGGCGGCGGCGTTGAAGGCCGCGCGATCACTCGCTCAAGCGCGCGCCAATGAAGATGCGCTGGCCGCAGGGGCTGAAGATGTTCGGCTTCAGACCGACTTGCGGGAAAGGCGGGCCGACATCGAGGGCCGGTCAATGCTGGTGGAAGCGGTGATCACGGCCACCGCTTCGGGCCGTCCGGCCATCGCCCATTGAGGGTTGTGATTATGCCTCGGCGGAAATCCAGTCGGAGAGCTTGTTCTTCGGTGCGGCACCGACCTGAATTGCAACCGGTTCGCCGCCCTTAAACATCAGCAAAGTGGGGATCGATCGTACACCATAGCGGGCAGCCAAGTCCGGGTTTTCATCCATATTGATCTTGGCGATCTTCACCTTGTCGGACATCTCATCCGACAATTCCTCAAGGCTTGGGCCGATTGCCTTGCATGGGCCGCACCACTCCGCCCAAAAGTCTACCACCACCGGTTTATCGGCGTTCAGCACATCGGATTCGAAATTCGCGCTGTCGATTTTGACGGTGGCCATAGCTTTGATTCCTTTGAACAATTGTATGATGGGCAGGTCTGGAACAGAGTTCCAGTGCTGTTGAGTGCGGAACCTAGGTATGGTGCTGCGCCCGGTCAAGGCATCGGCCAGCAGGCCGTGGACAGGACTGTTCAAAGCCCGGTGATCGCTGCGAGAGCTTCATCCAGCTGTTGCGCGGAGAGTTGAGTGTGGCTTGGAGCGTCTGGGCCATGCGTCCAGATCAGCCAGGCTTCGACATCGCGATCGGGATAGATTTGCGATATCAGAGATCGGTAGAGCGCCATTTGCGTCATGTAGTTCTCCGGCACATCGTCACTTTCTGCCGGCGAGCGTGTCGTCGTCTTGAAGTCTGCCAGAAACACACGTTCTGGCGTGATCGCCATGCGATCAACCGTGCCGGAGATTGAACGAGGGCCGCTCGCAAGATTGATGCGCCCCATCACTGACACTTCGCCCCGGCTGCAGTTCTCGTCAAACAGATGTCTCAGCGCCGGGTCGTTCATGACCGCCTGAACCGATCGGGCAAGTTCATCGTGCTCAGCAGCGGTCAGGTCCGGCAGCGCCCTTGAGAACCAACCCGTCAGTCTACCGTCACGATCTCTCTGGCCTATGCGGGGCGCAAATTGCAGCGCCTGATGAATGGCGGTCCCGCGTCGGCGCGCCATCACGGCTGATGCATCGTCCTGCACCATCGAGAGCAAGGATGGCGCGAGCGGTCCATCCGCCAGCGACTCATCTATGAGCGCTTGTGCACCGGATGGCGCCAGCGGCCTTGGCAGCGCTTTCTCCTCGGGCAGTTTGTGGAAAGCCCATTTAGGCAATGTTGAAGTCTCGTCTGCGTCGATCTCGGCTTCGCCATCATGATGCTCGGGCTGCGCCTTCGGGGAATCCGGCATTCTCCAGCGCAGCCGGACCGAACCATCGGGTCCGGCAAATTCGCTGGCATCCGCGCGCAGCGAGGAGGAAACCATCATGTGCCAATTCGGGTCCTTGACCGGCGGGTCGCCGTCTTTGTTGGGTTTGCCGCAATAGCCGCAGACGATCAACCGATCTCGTGCACGCGTCATGGCGACATAGAGCAGGCGACGATACTCGTCTTCCTCTTTGCGCTCATGCGCCTCCAGAAAACGTTCGGTCGCAACGCTGTGCTGTGCCTTCGCCGGCACCCAGACATGAGCGCCGTCCTCGTCGCATGGATACAGCGCGGGTGCCTTGCGAGGGTCAGAAGCCTTGGCCCCCTTGTCGACGAGATAAACAATGGGGGCCTCAAGTCCCTTGGCGGCATGCACGGTCATCACCCGCACTTGCCCGCTGTTCTGGTCGAGTTCACGTTTGATCTCCAGATCGTCCTCGGCGAGAGTGTCGAGGAAGTGCTGAAGACCGGGCAGTGCCTTGCCCTCCATGCCGAGCGCGACATCGAGAAAGGCATCAATCACGTCTCGCGCTTCCACGCCAAGTCTGGCATCAAACAAGCGCCGCCCGCCATCGTCTCCCAGAAGCAGCGAGTAGAATTCGAAAACCGGCATTGTGCCAGCGCGTCGCCGCCAACGATCAATCATGGTCCAGGCCATGCTGAATTGCGCGTCTTCTCGCACCGCATGAAGAGCTGCAAACAGGCTGATGTTACGTCCATCGACAAAGCGTCTTTGGCAAAGTTCGAGCAGGAGTTCGTCGTCCCATCCGATCAGCGGACTTTTGAGCACTGCCGCGAGCGACAGATCATCGTCTGGTGTGAGCATGACGCGACCGATGGCCATGAGGTCCATCACGGCAATGTGGTCTGTCATGATCAGGCGATCCGCTCCGGCAACCGCAATGCCGCGCCCCTTCAATTCACGGGTAAGCGCATGGATGAACATGTCGCGCGAGCGCACGAGCACGAGTATGTCACCGGCCTGAACACGCTTTCCGGTGGCTTCATGACGGCCTTGAGCCAACCGGTCCGCTATGTCTGCAGCAATCGAACGCGCCAGCCTAACAGCCTGATGGGGAATGGCCACCAGATCCGGCACAGCCGCCCAGCTTTCAAGCGTCTCCTTCTCACTTGCCATCTCGAACGGCCAGATTTCCACCTCTCCCGGATCATGCCTGCGATGCGCGGTGTGGGGCGGATAGTCGCCGCCAAAGGTCAGCCCCATTGCGTGATTACCGTGCTGAAAAACCCGGTCCACTGCGGCCAGAACATCGGGCGTTGACCGAAAAGACAGATTGAACTGCGGACCTGAAAACTCTTGATCGGCTTGGGCGATGCGTTTGGCGAAGCCTGCTCTATATTGCGCAAAGAGTTGCGGTGCCGCGCCCTGAAACGAATAGATCGACTGTTTCTCGTCTCCAACGGCAAAAATGGTACGCCTCGTTGCACGTGTGCTCTCGCCGGAGAAAAACTCCTCGGCCAATGCTTCAATCAGTTGCCATTGGGGCGGGCTGGTGTCCTGCGCTTCATCCAGCAAGATGTGATCAATGCCCAGATCAAGCTTGTACAAGACCCAGGCACTTGCATCCGAACTCAGCAGCAGGTCGACCGTCCGGCCAACCAGATCGTCATAGTCGAGCAAGCCACGGTGCCGCTTCGCGGCCTGATATCGGTCTAGGATTGACTTGGCGAAAACCAGCAAATGCTGCGTGCTCTCTATGAGTGCGAGCTGCTTTGCTCGATCCAGAAGGTCGAACAGGCGGTGCGCTTCCGCTTCCATGCGATCGCGAATGCCTGGCAGGGCGTCGTTTACTGGCTTGCTGGGATAGGTTTTGAAACTGCGAGGCTGGCCCTTGGCTAAAAGGATCGATTTGAGTGCGTCCCCCCTCTCCTCGGTGCCGCGAGCCGCGAGGAACTGCGAGATCTTGCCTGCCAGTTGGATGGTGGCCGGCTTGCCTGCATCATTGGCGATATCGCGCAACTGCTCCCATTCGGAGGTCGCAATCGAGCAGTTGTGGGCCGCCTGCTCCAGAAGTTCGTCTCTGGATTGGGTGTTGGTAACACCAAACGTTTCACGAAGGGTTTGGCCGACGCGCTGCGCTCCTCCACATTGCGACAACCAGCGCAACAGGGTTTCACGCTGTGAAATGACATGCCGAAGTGCTTTGTCGATTGCATCATCGCTGGCCGTCCGCATCAATTCTGTAAAGGCGATGCCGAGTGGCGTGTCGGGTGCGTTCGAAGCGGTGACAATGGCGCTCCTTCTTGCGTCCTCAATTTGCTCGTTTTGCAGGCGATCATCCATCACCTCGAAGCTGCCGGGCACGTTCGCTTCCAGCGGAAACTGATGCAGCAGCGCTTCGCAGAAGGCATGGATGGTCTGGATCTTCAGACCGCCGGGTGTTTCCAGCGCTTTCGCAAACAGAGTTCGCGCTCTCGCCATTTGCTTGGGCGTTGGCCTGATTCCTTCAACCTCAGTGAGCAAATCAGACAGGTCGGTGTCACTCGATTTTGCCCATTGCGAGAGTTCGGCAAAAACGCGGTTGGACATCTCCGCAGCCGCCGCCTTGGTGAAGGTAAGGCACAGCAGACGAGACGGTTCGCTTCCAGAAAGCAGCAGGCGCACGACCCGTCGCGTGAGCACAAAGGTCTTACCGGATCCCGCGTTGGCAGAAACCCAGGACGACGCTTGAGGCGCCGAAGCTTCCAGCACTTTCGCTTTCACATGTGGGTCGACTTCCAGCTGTTTCGGCGCAGTCATGCGAGGTCACCGTCTCCGTCAGCATCCTGCGCGATGGACCATTCGCGCACACGCGCCAGATGGTCGTAGTCGCTGGGATGGCGTTCCATCCAGGGATGCAGTTTCGAGGCGTATCCGCGCGCAGGATCGCGATAGGACGCAATCAGATCTTGCAGTTCGCGCCACGCGGTGTTGACGATCTCATCAATCGTGACTTCGTTCTCGTTTTTCGGAATGGGCTCTGACTTGAACTCACCCGAAGCGCGCAGGCGGATGTAGAAAAGTGCTGCGACGTCAGCGGCACCGATATCAGAAAAGCCCCCGCGCTGAAGCATGGCAGCTTCCAGCGGCAGTTGCGGCGCCAGCAGGGTTTCGACTTGTTTGGAACTCGGCTCCGATCCCGTTTTGTAGTCAATGATCTGCGCAGAACCGTCTTTGAGAATGTCGATACGGTCTGCCCGCCCGGTCAGCGTAAAGTCCTCCAATTCAGACTGTGTGCTGCCGGATTGCTCCACCAAGACCTGTTCAGCACAGGCGAGTTGTTGGCTCTGCCATTGCGCTATCGGCTCAACGAGCGCTTCAAAGCGCGGCCACCACAGTGCAGCAACATCGGCAGGCAGGCCCGCTGCTTCAAATCTGGCTTCCGCGATGGCTCGGATCGTTTCTGGCGAAAGATGATCCGCGGCAAGGTCCGCAACGTCTTCCATGATCGCATGGTAGAGCGTGCCGCGTTCCCGGACCCCGGCCCTGACGATCAATGGTTTCAACGCCTGCAGCTTCAGCACATGCCTTGCATAGATCGCATAAGGGTCTCTGATCCAGGTCTCGATCTCAGTGAACGACAAGCGCTTTGGTCGAAGATCAAGCGTCGGCTTGGGTTGCGGACGCGCGCAGGCTTGTGCGGGTCTTTCGCCACGGTCCAACTGCTCAACCCAATCGAGAAACCGTTGCCCGGCCTTTCGCATGGATGTCGATGCGGCATCTCCCGCTACCAGAACGAGGCGTTGCAACCAGCGTGATGCGACGGACGGGGCATTGTCCTGCCGTTTGGAACGCGTCAGCACCACATCATCCATGCCCAGCAGCATCTGCACATCATGGGCTGCAAGACCGATACGTCGCTCGGGTGTCGGCAGGCCGAGTGCGAGTTTCATGGGCCGGGAAAGAAACGCATCATTGCGAGCCGTATCGGGCCAGCTTCCTTCGTTCAGTCCACCCAGGACAACGCGATCAAAGTCCTGCAAGCGGGCTTCAATCGGGCCCAGAATCGAAAGGCGCGGATGTTTGCCGCCAGTGGGGCGCACGGTGCGGCCGTCCATCAGCGCATCGAACAGGCTCGGCCATTCATCGACGGTGCAGACCATGGCGTCGCCGTGGTCAAGAAGCTGCGCCAGCAATGCGTTCAGATCCTTGCCTGACTCGGTCGCGTAGAGGCGGCCCAGTTTGCCATCTTCCGAAATGGCGCAGGTTTCGACCAGCCTGACACTGGCGGCGGCGAAGTTGGCCGCGGTCTGATTGCCTTCGGCTCTGTTGGAGAAGGTCTCGCCAAGGCGTTTTGCCAACCAAAACGCGGCAGACCAGTCATCGTCATCAAGCCGTTTCACATGCGTGGAAAGACGCGCAACGTTGCATGACTCAATTGTTTCGCGCTTCTTGCGGAGTGCATCGGAAAGGTCGGCGATCTGGATCGGAACCGTCGATCCGCGGAGAAGTGCGAGTTCCAGCACCGCGGCGCCGCGCAGCACGGTTGCGCGGTCCCGGCCAAGACAGGTGAGCGGATGCTGCAACAGGCTCATCAATGTCGCATGGCTTGGGTCAGCAAAGCCGCAAGCAATTGCCAGACTGGCCAAACTTCCAGCGGGCAGGTTGCGCAGCGGTTGCCCGGCGGAGTCATCTACGGCGATGCCGAAGCGATTGAGCTCGCTGGCAACGCGCCGCGCCAGAATTCTGTTCGGTGTCACCAGCGCTGCCGTTGCGTCCGGTTTCTCCAATGTCTCGCGCAGTGCCAGCGCGATGGCCAGAGCTTCTTCGACATCGCCCGGCGCCTCGACAATAGCAACGCCGTTGAGCGCCTTGGCGCGCTCCGCTTGACCAAGTGTCTGCAAGTGATCGGGCAACGGTGCCCCGTCATACCAGTGGCTTGCCGCATCGGCGGGTCGCATAGCCTCGCTGACAAGCAATTCGCGACTGCGCTTTCTGCCCGATGAACTGCCCGGCGCAGCCCCAAGGTGATGCACCAAACTGCGGTCGATCTGAAACTGGTCGAGAAGGCGTTTGAGCCCGAATTGCGGATGCGTGGCAGCCGGACCGCTGTCGTCGCGATCATTGTCAGGCAGGTCGATTTTGCGCCACACTTCCTCTTCGAGATCGCGGTCAAGACCGGGCAGCACGACGGCGCCGCAGCTCAGTCTTGAGATGGTGGTGAGCAGCTCAGCGGTCGCAGGTATGGAACCGGTAGAGCCTGCCGCGATCACCGGGCCGACAAGGCGGCGCTCGGCATCCAGTGCGCGGTAATGGCCCGCCTGATCGCGCAGATTTTGGACGCGCCTAATTGCGGGATCATCCTGGCCGGTTTCTTCAAGAATGCCGGGCCAGGCGCTGCTGGCAATTTTGAGAAATTCGAGAGTCAGTTGCCACCAATCGGCATGGTCTTGGGGGACCAGACCGTTGAGCTTGTTCCAGTCCGCCTCTTCCGTGGCCACCGTATCCATGAGCTGTTCCAGTCGGCGCGCGAAACGAACAGCATCGGCTTTGGAAGAAGGCACGATCACATCTGCGCCGCCCAGTAGTGAGCGGTGCTTCGGTTTCAGCGATTGCGCCCAGGCTTCGGTGAGGCGAGATAGTGCAAAAAGCCGCATCATCGGGTCGGCGGCCATGCGATTGGGAAAATCAGGTTCAGTGCTGACGCCTGTCAGAAAGCGCTCCGCATCATCCTGCGCGTCGCCCAGCGCGTGAATCTGTGGAAGAAGCGCCGCGCGTCCTTCAGCTCTGATGACGAACTCGCTCGCCAGTGCCCGAACGGCACGCCGCGTCGGCAGCCATATGGTGACATCGGCCAGTGCCAGCGGGTCGTTGGCCGGTTCAAACCCGTCGATGAGCGTGCCGTCGAGCAGCGCATCGACAAGTGTCGGCAAAAAGGGTGCCTGAGGCGGGATGGAAAAGACGCGGCTGTCGCGCGTCGCAATCATGTTTGGCGTCCAGCAAGGAAGCGGGAAATCGTAGCTTCGGCTTCTGAGATGGCTCCGGGCGTTCCTACATGCAGCCACAATCCGTCGAGCAGATGTCCGTAGAGACGTCCTCTGGCAATCGCATCATCAAACAAACGGTTGAGCGAAAAGCGCTCCTCTTTGATCGCTTCGAAAGGTTGTGTCTTGCAGACGATTGCGCCTGCATAGACGTACGGTGCGTGATCGGCACTACCGCGGCGGGCAAGCTTGCCGTGTTCGTCCATGAAGAAATCGCCGGCGCCATCAAAGCCGACGGCATCTGCCTTTCGCGCCAGCAGCAGCAGCATGTCCATATCGCCTTCAGCCCAACGATCCGCCATCGCATCGAGGTTGCCGGTCGCACCATCGATCCAAAAAGAATCCGAGTTCAAAATGTACAGCGGCCCCTGCTTCAGATGAGCAAGCGCCCGCTTAACGCCGCCACCGGAATCAAGCAGCGCCTCGCGTTCATCCGAGATGGAAATGCGAGGGGCGGCCCTTCCCTCTAGATGCGCTTCGATCTGATCAGCGAGATAGTGAACATTGACCGCCGCATGAGACACACCGCTGCGTTCCAGCGCATCGAGAGCATGATCGAGCAGACTTCGCCCGGCTACCGTAACCAGAGGTTTGGGCATCGTGTCTGTGATGGGGCGCATGCGTGTGCCGAGGCCGGCTGCAAGCACCATCGCCTGATCAATTCGGTTGGCGCAATCATTGCGCTCTTCACAGATCATCCATCATTACCAAACACCGTGCTGAACCACTCAGCATAATCGGCGAGTGCGGGGTGAGCCAGTGTGCGGCGAATATAGTCTTCCATTCGCGGCAGATGATCGAGATAAACATGTTTGCCATCGCGTTTTGACAGGCGAACGAAAATGCCCGCCACCTTCGTGGCACGCTGCGCAGCCATGATCGCATAGGCTTGCCGAAACGCATCGATGTCAAGGTCTTTGCGAGTCTTGCAATAACGCTGCACCAGTCTGGCTTCTTGCGCGGTGGAGACATCTATGCGCGCATCCTGGGCAAGCGAGGCGACATCATAGGCAGTCGGTCCAATCATGGCATCCTGGAAATCGATGATGCCCACACGGTCGTGACCTTCCGCAGCTCCATTCCAAACGATATTGGGCGAATGGAAGTCTCGCAGAACGAGAGATCTTTCGGCGCCTTCCAGACGATCAATCAGGGCATTCCACACCGCGTTGAACTGGCGGCGCTCCTCTTCGGTCAAAGTCCGATCAAGGCAATTTGGAGCATACCAGTCCGCAAGCAAGCTGACTTCGATCAGCATGGCCTCGCGGTCGAAATCGGGAACATGGTGGACGCGTTGAGGCGCGATCTCAACCGCATTTGGCCAGTCACAGTCATGAAGCGCAGCCAGAAGATCGATGGCGGCTTCATATCGCGCCATGATCGGCCGCCGCTCATGGTCAATGATGAGGCCGTCTCCCAGATGCTCGATCAAGAGCAATCCGGCATCGAGATCGGAAGCAAGAATTTGCGGCGCCCGGAACCCCTGTGACCGCAGCAGCATGTCAACACCCACAAAGGCGCTGACATCTTCGGCAAGGTGAGCGATTGCACTGTAGGGTTTGCCGTCGCGCACCGGCGGACCATCCGGTTGTGCGGGCGCATTCATCAAAATGCGGGTCGGTTCCCTGCCTGTATGAACGGTCTCATAAGCACGCGTTGAGGCATCGCCAGTCAAATGCCGTCTTGTGCCGTCTTGGTAATCCTCGCGATCAAGAAAGGAGCGGATATCAAGGCTGCGCCGAACCCGGCTGACGGCATCGGTCTTGCCGCCTATCGTGACAGCCCTGGCGTCGCTCTCAACGACAGCAATCTCAATGCGCAGATCAGCATGGTTCAGAACGCTTGCGGCGCGCTGCGGCCATTCCACTAACACCACGCCGGTGTCCAAGGCTTCGTCGATGCCCAATTCATCGACTTCCTCTTCCTCTCCGATGCGGTAGAGATCGAGATGCGCCAACGTGCCGAAGGGCAATCCATCATACATCTGCACAAGGGTGAATGTGGGACTTGGCACCTCGTGGTCTGAATCAGCCATCGCACTTCTGATCACGGAGCGCGTGAGCGCCGTCTTTCCGGCGCCTAGGTCGCCCAGAAGCGCAACGAGCAAACCTGGCCGCATTGCCGCGGCGAGCGTTTCGCCGAGACGTTGCGTTTCGTCTTCAGTGTGGCAGACCAGTTCGACAGATGCCAAAGTCAGGCTGCCTCCGGCAGCGATCGTGGACCATCGGGCGGTGTACGCGGGAACGTGCAGGTGAACTGGGCGCCACCATTTTCCGCGTTGGTCAGCTTGATCCAGCCGCCATGCAGTTCAACCAACGATCGCGCAATTGCCAGGCCCAGCCCGGCTCCGCGATGCCCACTTTCCTGCGACTTGCTTGCGAAGCGATTGAAGATGTTCTCCCAGTCCTCCTCTGCCACGCCTGGGCCATTGTCGGTGACCGAGAAGCTTACGGTTTTTTCGTCATAGGCGCATGTCAGTACGATGTTTTTGCCGGTTGGCGTGAATTTGACGGCATTGCTCAGCAGGTTGCCAAGCACCTGCTGCACCCGGGCCGGATCGGCGACGAACTCGATCCTCTCACCATATTCCGGCATTTGCACATCAAGGCTCACACCCTTGCCGGTGAGCTCTTCGGCAATCCCATCAGCAGCCCATTGAACGACATCGCGCGCAAATACCGGCTTGCGGTCCAACTCCATAACCCCGGCATCCACCGTTGCCAGATCAAGCAGGCTTTCCACCAATCCATGCAGCACCTTGGAGGAAAGTTGAATGTCGCCCACATATTCGCTCTGCTTCTCGTTGAGCGCACCAAAGGTGTTGGATTTGAGCATCTCGGAGAAGCCCATAATGCTGGTGAGCGGTGCTCGAAATTCGTAAGAGACATGTTCGAGGAAGTCGTTCTTGAGCTTCTCGCCGGCCTCAAGCGCCTCGTTCTTTTCGGTCAGCGTATGTTCGAGGTTCACCGTATCGGAGACATCATCGAAGCTGAGCATGGCTTGCCCATCCGGCAACGGAACAAGCGCGTAATCCAGGATCCGCTCATTGGCGAGATAGACGCGGCCCGTGCGCCCTTCGCGATGCTCGGAGACACCGGTCACGCTGGTGATCATGTCGTCCCAAAATTCGTCGTCCTGCATCAGGTGACGGCAGCGTTCAGCCAGCGTGGAAATGGGGGTTTCGGAAGCGACTTGCTCTTTCTCCAGCGACCAGAGTTCCTGGAAGGACGGGTTGGAAAGTTTCAGACGACCATCGCTTGAAAACACGGCGATCGCTTCCGCCAGATGGTCGAGCGTCTCACCCTGCGTGCGTGACAGTGCGATATATCGGCTTTCCATCTCCAGCTGTTCGGTGATGTTCTCAAAGATCCATGTCACGCCGCCCTGTTTGTGCGGATTGGCGACGATACGGAGCGTCTGGCCTCCGGGCAGGTGCCACCAGTCTTCAAAGGGCTGTGTTGCCTTATAGACCTCCAGCAGAGAGTTGCGCCATTTCGTCCAATCGGGATTTTCCGCCAGTTTGCCCTTGTCGCGCAAAATGTCGAACAGCTGGCCATTGTCCGGCTCCTTGTCGAGCACTGCCCGGTCCAGACCCCACAACTGCTCGAAGGCGCGATTGTGAAAGATCAGTCGCCGCTTGTCGTCAAAGATCGCAACAGCCGATGCAAGCTGATCCATGGTCTGAACGTTGCTTTCCAGCGTTCTGCTCAGCCTGCGCTCAACATCCTCGACCTCGCTCATGTCGATTGCCACGCCGGCCATGCCGTCCTGCGTGGAAACTTCCGTAACGTCGGTAAGGCGCCGGTCTCCTGCCATGGTCGCAGGGAGACGGTCGTGAAAGCGACTTGTTTCGCCGCGCGCCTTGGCCTCTTCATGGCATTTGGTGACACGTTCGCGCGCCGCGCGATCCAGCAAAAACCCGTTGTGGCGCACTGCGCTTTCCAGTGATTTTGCCTCAATCGCATGGATATAGGCTTCGTTGGCCCAATCCAGTTCGCCATTGGGTTTGCGCATCCAGACGGGAAAGGACAAGGCGTCAAACAGTGATCTCATCGTGTGGGCGGTCTGCTGCAACTGAGCGTGCTCGACCTTCAGATTGGCAAGTTCGGCGCGATCTCCTGTCAGTCCGAAGAAGCGAACAAAGGCGTAGCTGCCGGAGGCGCGTCCCTGCGCCTCGATCATACCGCCAGATTGCGAAGCAATGGTCAGATCAAAAGCCTCGGCGTGGCGGCGCAGGCGATCCACCGCCCTTGCAAAGTGCTGGCTGGAGGAAAAGGCCAGCCAGTTTTCAAACTTCACAAAGGCCTTGGAGTCCTCCGGTGCGCCGATATGTGATGGAAGTCGCCCAATACAACTTGCTTCATTGTCGACACCATCCCAGACGACGATACGCTGATCGGGCGCGTTGAGCATGGCTTGTGCACGTTCGTTGCGGGCTCGCAGATCTGCGTGCTCATGCGCAAGCTCTCGGTAGTTGTGATCGAGCTTTCTGCGTGCGCGGATAAGCCACGTTGCGGACCACATTGCAAAGGCGAAGGCACCCATAAAAATGGCGAACATCAATGTGTTGCTGCCAAGGCCTTCCAGGGCGACGTAGTCAGACAAGGGAGGGGCGGGAAGCTGCGCATGGGCGGTGTTGGAAAACAAAACTGCAGCAACCGGAAGCAGGGCGGTGCGCAAGCGATGAAGCCGTGAGAAGGAAGTGCCCGTGGCTTTCAGGATGGCCCGAGCCTTGTCAGTGCCCGTCGCCTCAGCGTGCCGAAGGCGGTTCTTTCGAGAACTGTTTCGAGCTGCGGGACGCTCTAATGGCATGTCTGGTCGTCTGCGTTCTGGCGGGTCCACGCAATACAAGACGGACTGTTGTGCGGTGATCGCAAATGCCCCAAACGATTGCGAAATCGTGGCCCCGAGACGCGCTTCACCGAATCGAAGTTTACTTTTAACCCACTGGTCGAATCCGCGCGAGGGTGCATTGCAAAAAATGACTTCGATTGCGCGCTCATTTCGGCAATCTTGCTATCGTTACGGTGGTAAATGAAACCTTAAGGCGCGCTTTTTTGGTCGGCCCGCGTTTGAAATCGTAAGATTGCGGGACATCGCTTGCGGAGTGCAAGGGCACGTGAAAAACTCGCATCATGAGCACGCACGATAAGATGATCGATAAGGGCAGGACCACGCGCCGTTCGGTGTTGGGCGGTGCCTATGTGGATGTGGCAAAGCGCTCGACCAGCGCGTTCAGCGAACCTTTCCAACAGCTTATCACCGAAGCTGCCTGGGGTCGTGTCTGGTCCCGCGACACCATCACCAAACGCGAACGCTCAATGATGACGATCGCTTTGCTTGCCGCGCTGGGTCACCATGACGAATTGGAACTGCATCTGAAGGCCACCGCCAACACCGGCGCGAGCGCAGAGGATATTCGCGAAGCGCTGCTGCATGTCGCCATCTATGCCGGCGTCCCCGCCGCCAACAGTGCGATGAAAATCGCTCAGCGTGTCTTGAAAGAGCGAGACGAAGTGTGAGTGCGGGGCCGGTGGTGGGAGATTGATGAGCTACACGCCGTTTAACGCGCCCTTGCTGGCCGGTTATCTGGGCGATCACGAGATCGCCGGTTTTTTCAGCGTCCGTGCTGATATCGATGCGATGATCCGTTTCGAGATTGCCCTTGCAAATGCGCAGGCCAGGGTAGGAGTTATTGATCGGTCGGCCGCAGATGCAATCGCAGCGGGCCTCGCTGACTTCGAACCAGACATGGTGCAACTCGCTAAGGGTGTGGGGCGCGACGGTGTCGTTGTTCCCGATCTTATCGCGCAGATGCGTCACCACATCGACGGGCCGGAAGCGGTTCATCTGCATTCAGGAACCACCAGCCAGGATGTGATCGATACGGCCTTGATGATGCGTCTGGTGCGGGTCTTTGGAGTTTTCAATGCCAGAATTGAAGAGCTTTTGAGCGCATTTTCTCAACTTGATGAGCAATTTGGGGCACTTTCAACAAAAACGCGAACCCGCTTCCAACCGGCCCTGGAATCAACACTCTCGCAGAAGATTCAAAGCTGGCAACGGCCCTTAAAACGCCTGCAAAGTGACAGGCCAAAGGACTTCCCGGTGCAGCTTGGCGGACCTGATGGAACACGTTTGACGATGGGCGATCAGTTCGAAGAAATCGCCGCCAGTCTGGCGGATCAGCTTGGTCTGGCCAGTCCACCAAACCATTGGCAAACGGACCGCTGGCCCATTCTCTCCCTGTCGAGCTGGGCAATGCAGGTGACGCAGGCTCTGGGAAAAATCGGTTTTGATATCATGGTCTTGACCCAGGATGAGGTCGCTTCGCTTCGGCTTGAAGGTGGTGGAACATCATCGGCCATGGCGCATAAGAACAATCCCGTATTGGCGGAATCACTGGTGACACTTTCGCGCTTCGCAGCGGCACAGATGAGTGCGATCCAGCATGCCGCCTTGCATGAAAACGAACGTTCCGGGTCGGCCTGGACGGTAGAATGGATGGCCCTGCCGCCGCTCATGGTGAGCACCGGAGCGGCGTTGCGAAACGCCACACGATTGGTGAAACAGATCGCTCCGGGGCGGGCGCAATGAGCCGGGAATATCGCAAAATGACGTGCATCAGACCCATGCCAATGGTTGTCGCAGCCCTGTTTTTGCTCGCAATCAGCCACCAAACGCAGGCCAAATCACCCCAAACGCACACGGGCGCGATGGTGCTGGCGATAAGTTGGCAACCGGCCTTTTGTGAACGGGCAAAACGTCGGCCCGAATGCCGCAGCCAAAGAAAAGGTCGCTTCGACACGCACCATTTTTCGCTGCACGGACTTTGGCCTCAACCGGCATCGCGCAGCTATTGCGGAGTAAGCGAAAGCGTCGTGGAGACGGATAAGCGGCGTCGCTGGCGTGATCTGCCGGCGCTCGGTTTGTCGCGTGAGATGCAGCGTGCGCTTTGGCAGATGATGCCGGGTGCGCAATCCTTCCTGCATCGCCATGAATGGATCAAGCACGGGACCTGCTACTCGGATTCGCCGGAACGCTATTTTCACGATTCCGTTGCGCTTCTTGAGGCGATCAACGCTTCGTCGGTGCGTGATCTCTTCGCCGACAATATTGGGCGACGCCTGACCAATGCGCAAATTCGCAATGCATTTGACGAAGCCTTCGGTCGAGGCGCTGGATTGCGCGTTCGTGTCTCCTGCCGCAGAGACGGTCGTCGCGAGATCATTGACGAAATCACGATTGGCCTGTCGGGCGTCATCGGCGATGAACCCAGCATGACGCGTCTCATTGCAGCTTCGCGCCCCACCAAGCGGGGCTGCCCTGCGGGAATTGTCGATCCGGTCGGATATCAGTAGAGCCTGCCCGGTCGATTGCTGTCACGTGGCGGGCAGTCTGATGCAAAACGTTGTGCCCGGCTGACCATCACGCAACAAATCAATGCTGCCGTCATGAACGCGCACAAGCTCTGCGGCGATGGCCAGACCGAGACCGGTGCCGCCCTTCCGGTCTGACGTCTTGAAGGCGGTGAACAGATGCTCGGCAATGTCTTCCGGGATGCCGGGGCCGGTGTCGCTCACTTCAATCAGTACCGTATCACCGTCTCGATTGGCCATGACCATCAGGCGACGCACGCTCGCGGCATCCATGCCCTCCATCGCCTTGATTGCATTGCGGCACAGATTGAGCAGAACACGAAACAGCTGGTCCGGGTCGGCGTTGATCTCCAGATCGGGCGGCACGGCATTGACCCATTCGATTGCATCATCGCCTTCACCATCGAGCGCCAGCGTTTCCCCGACATCGCGGCACAGACGGTGTGGCCGCAACAACACTTTTCGCGGCACTGCCTCGCCGGCCTTGCCGTAATCCAAAACCTGCTTTGTGTAATCGGCGGCACGGTCGATGGATCGCACAAGGCGCGGTGCAAGGCGCTTCACCAACGGGTCCTCCGCCGATGAGAGGCGGTCGGAGAACAGGGACGCCGAAGCCAGAATGTTGCGCATGTCATGGTTGATCTTGGAGACGGCGAGACCGAGATTCGCCAGGGCCTTTTGCTGCGTGAAGGTGCCACGCAACTGAACCTGCATCTTGCTGAGCTGTTCTTCCGTCACGCCGATCTCATCATCACGGCCTGAAGGTTCGATAACGTTGGAAGCATCTTCGGGATCACGGGCAAAGGCGAGCATGGCATCCGACATGCGCTGCAGAGGGCGGATCAGAAACCATCGCAGCACCAGAAAGACCACCAGACCGGTGAAGAAGGACAATGCCAGCGAAATAAGCAGAACATTGCCGGCATAAGACAGCATGGCCGCCCGAAGCGGCTCGTCCTTCATCACCAGTTCCAGTTCACCCGGTCTTTCTTGCATCGGGCCGTAGACCCGGATGATTCGGTCACCCCCATTGATCAGCGTATCGAGCGCATCGACCATGGAGCGCACAGCCGCCGCCCGCCCGGGCGCCTCCAACATCACGTGATCCTCGATCTCTTCGGGCATGGCACTCGTGGCCAGAATTCGTGAAGCCCCGTCACGCCGCACGATGATGGCCTGCGTCTGAGTCAGCGACAACAGCTGCTGCGGCATGTCCGGTGGCACAAGTTCGGGGTCGAGCTTTTCCAATGAGAGACTTGCCGCCTCCCCGGTGTTGAAATGTCGCGCCAGCCAGGTCAGGCGGTAATTTGCGACCGATGGCATAAAGATGAACACTTCGGTGGCCATCACGACAACGATGGTCAGCAATAGCAATTTTGCCGAGAGACTGCGCGGCAAGGTGCGTTTGCGCTTGCGAATGGGTGATCGCTGCATGTCGGGTGCTTCCTCACCCATCACACATCGTTACCCGAACATCCGCAGAAAACGGATCACGCGCCGCACCCAGAGGTTCTTGGTGCTTTCCGTGTAAAAGGTGGTCGCCGCCCGCTTTCCAATTTCACTCATGGTTGGATAGGGCGGCACATAGCCCGCGACATCCCGCACCTTCAGCCCCTGGGAGATGGCAAGCGCCCACATATTGATCATTTCCCCGGCCATGTCGCCAACAATGGACACGCCTTCGATCTTGCCATTCTTGCGCGTGACCATCTTGATGAGACCGGTAGTCTTTTTCTCCGCCTGCGCGCGATCATTTTCCGCATATGGCCAGCGCAGGATCGTGACATTGCCGAAGGCTTCCCGTGCGGTCTTTTCCGTATGGCCGACATGGGCGAGTTCCGGCTGCGTGTAGGTGCACCACGGGATGATATGCGTGTTTTCCTTGGCCCGCATGCGAAACAGAATGGAGCGGATCACGAGACCGGCGTGATATCCGGCAACATGGGTGAATTGCAGTCCGCCTGCTGCATCACCAATCGCATAAACGCGCCGGTTGGTGGTGCGCATGGTCTTGTCGACCTTGATGCCGCGCTTGGTGTGTTCGATGCCGGCCTTGTCGAGGCCAAGCCCTTCCAGCGTTGCCGCGCGACCCGCTGCAACCAGCAGCGTATCGCCCTCGATGATCTCTTCCCCGGATTCCTTTTCCAGGGTCAATGCAACACCACCGGAAGCTGTTTTGGCGACTTTCGCAACCTTGACGCCTTCGCGAATTTCGACACCTTCTTCGCGGATTTTGTCGAGAACGATGGACGTCAATTCGGGGTCATCATTGGCCAGCGCCTTGAAGCCTTCAATCACCGTCACCTGTGCGCCGAGACGATGATGCGCCTGCGCCATCTCCATACCGATTGGTCCGGCACCGATGACAATCATGCGACCAGCCGGTTCGGTTCGGTCAAAAAGGGTTTCATTGGTGAAATAGTTGACGGTATCGAGGCCTGGAATGGGCGGCACAAAGGCTTCAGAGCCGGTTGCAACGACGATGCGCCGAGCCTTGATGGTTGTGTCATTGCACACCACAGTCTTTGCATCGGTGAACCGGGCTGCTCCGCGCAAGACGGTTACCCCGAGTGATTCAAACCGCTCCTGACTGTCCATTGGCGCGATCGTGTCGATAACGGAATGAATGTGATCATGGACCTGCTGATAGTCGATCTTGGGCTGCGATGCCTTCGTCTTCGCACGCCCGCTTGGCATGTGAACGCCAAATTTCGAGGCCTGTTGCATGGAATAAGCGTGTTTCGCCGATGCGATGATCGCCTTGGACGGAACGCAGCCATAATTCAGGCAATCACCACCCATTTTGCCCTTTTCGATCAACACCACATCGACGCCAAAAGCGGCGGCAGCCGAAGCGACGACCAGACCGCCGGACCCGGCTCCAATCACGCAAATGTCCGGGGTCAGGGTTTCAGCCATCGAGAATGCTCTTTTTCGCTTTGTCGTCAGTCATGTGCACATGGCAGGTTGGCGTGTGTGCTGCCCCATTTCAAGCATGCGCAATGCAGTGTCTTGATTTTGTCAATGAGAATTCGCTGAGATGTTGGTGTTTGATTGACTCGACACGCCCCTGACCGTATATCACGTCAAACGTTTCGATCCGTGTCGAAGCGCGCATTTGCGCGTCTTCTCATCCGGAAAGCGTTGATTCTGAAGATTGATCGATCGAGAGGGCCGACGCGATTTCGTCGGCAAATGGCCATGAAACGCACATATCAGCCCAGCAAACTTGTTCGCAAACGTCGCCACGGCTTTCGCTCACGCATGTCGACACCGGGCGGACGTCGGGTTATTGCGCAGCGTCGCGCTCGCGGCCGCAAAAAATTGTCGGCATAAGGCACAGCCAAACCAGGCAGGTTTTGCATGTCGGGTGTCGCAGAGACACGCTCAGGTCTGTTGGTTTCAACCCAGCTGCGCCGCCTCAAGCACCGACGGGACTTTCTGCGCGCGCGGGATGGCGTGAAGGTGCACAAGCCCGCTTTTGTCTTGCAGATGATAGGTGGTCCTGACCCCGATATCGCGCGCACCGGTTTGACCGTCACAAAGAAGATCGGCAACGCGGTTGCCCGCAACCGGGCGAAAAGGCGGCTGCGCGAGGCCTTGCGTGTCGCTGAACTCCCTTTGCGAAGCGCGGGCAAGGATATCGTGCTGATTGCGCGGCCAGCAGCATTGGAGATTTCCTTCCCGCATTTGATAAGTGACGTCGAACACGCTTTCGCCAAAGCGCTCAGCGACAAGACGTCCGCGCGCTTTCGCGTTGCAAAAGACGTGGGACCCGGGCAAAACCGGCGTCAGGCAACTGCGCAACCAAGCGCCGAATAGTTCGTGGCAAATCGCTGATCCGTCACACAATCCCAACAGGGCTTCTGCATGGACAATCAACGCAATTTTCTCCTCGCCGCCGTTCTGTCTCTCGGCGTGGTGTTTCTGTGGCAGATGTTCATCATTCAGCCGCGTGTGGAACGCGAGCGAGCTATTGCGGAGCAGCAGCAGGCGCAGCTTGATCGCCAGACCGGGCAAAACGCAGATGGCGCGGCCACGCCACAATCCGGCAACGTCGCGGTCCCTTCCGGTACGCAGATCACACCGCAAAGCGACGCGGGAACGGTTCCTGGCAGCACCGAGGCATCCGCACCCCCAGCGCAAACGGCCGGACGTGTGGAATTGCGGACCGAAAAACTCGACGGTTCGATCAATCTGCGCGGTGCTCGTGTCGACCGATTGAACCTTGCGCTTTATCGCCAGACGGTTGATCCGACGAGCCCAGAGATCCAGCTTCTGTTTTCCGGTGAGAAGCCCAATGCCTATTTTGCCGAATTCGGTTTCTCACCCAATGACAATGCAGGCGATCTGCCCGGTCCCACAACGGTGTGGACCCTGAAGGAAGGTGACACGCTCACGCAAAACGCGCCTATCACGCTGGAATATGCCAATGACAAGGGCCTGACCTTCAACCGGACCATCTCGCTGGACGATGACTACATGTTCACCATCGTCGACAGCATCACCAATACGGGCGATGCTGCGATCTCGCTGACACCCTATGGCCGCATCGCCCGCTATGGCACGCCGGAAACGGCGGGCATCTTCGTGCTTCACGAAGGCCTGATCGGCAATGTCGGTGAGGAGGGGCTGGACGAGTTCGGCTATGATGATGTTGAGGAAGAGCCAAACGGCATTTCGCGACCCCGCACAGAGGCTGGCTGGCTTGGCATTACCGATAAATATTGGGCGACGGCTTTGGTGCCCGGTCGTCCATTCACGTCCAAATATCGCTATGTGCGCAATCAGCGGCCCTTCTACCAGACGGAGTATTTGCAGGACCCGGTCAACATAGCGCCCGGTGCAACCCAGAGCATTTCCAACCGTCTGTTCGCCGGTGCCAAAAAGGTCGAGATCATCGATCGCTATGAGGCTGAGGGCAACATCCCCCATTTCGACAAGATCATCGATTGGGGCTGGCTTTACTTCCTCACCAAACCGCTCTTCCAGCTCATGGAAATCATCTACAAGGCGGTGGGCAATTTCGGCGTCGCCATTCTGCTTGTCACGGTTCTCATCAAGATCGTCTTCTTCCCGCTGGCCAACAAGTCCTACGCTTCCATGGCCAATATGAAGAAGGTTCAGCCGCAGATGCAGGCGCTGAAGGAACGGCATGGCGATGACCGTCAGGCGCTGCAAAAATCGATGATGGAATTGTACAAGAAGGAAAAGATCAATCCGGCTGCGGGCTGTTGGCCCATACTGATCCAGATTCCGGTCTTTTTCGCGCTCTATAAGGTCATTTATGTGACCATTGAAATGCGCCATGCGCCATTTTTTGGCTGGATTCAGGACCTTTCCGCGCCGGACCCGACATCCTTCATCAATCTGTTCGGCCTCTTGCCGTTTGAAAGCCCGGCCGCGCTGGCCCTCATCGCTGTGGGTGTTTGGCCGCTGATCATGGGTATCACCATGTTCATCCAGATGCAGATGAACCCTCAGCCGCCCGATCCGACGCAGCAGATGATCTTCAAATGGATGCCGGTGGTCTTCACCTTCATGCTGGCAACCTTCCCCGCCGGTCTGGTGATCTATTGGGCCTGGAACAACTTCTTGTCGATCCTGCAACAGGGCGCCATCATGAAACGTCAGGGTGCCAAGATTGAATTGTGGGACAATCTCAAAGGCATGTTCGGGCGCAAGAAGAAAGAAGAAACAGGCTGACCGGCTACGCTTAGAGCAAATCTCGCCCAGATTGAATCGTTTGAGCGCGGGGAATTTGTGGCCTGACAAGGCGCGTGCGACGCCGTGGTGCGGGCACCATAAGCTCGTGCGCAACACAGTCAGGGCGCAAAGAACCAAGTTAAAACGATTGCAAATTACTTATCATTTTCATTGCCTTGCACTTCGTTTGCTTGGGTGTCTTTTTCGCTCTGGCGGCGTCGAAATCCTCGCGCGATGCTCAGCATCGCTCTGCAGTGTTCTCCTTGCCAGATCGAAAAATCCATCCCATCAAACTGCTCCAATCTGGA
>JAPPOQ010000002.1 GCA_028817895.1 Ahrensia sp. | reverse complement strand
TCTGTCCTCCGTTTCCTAAACATAACGGTGGACCAATTCAGAAAAGGCACTCCAATGCCATACGGCAGGGTGAAGGCCGACTACGGATAATAGATAATAAGATATAAGATATAAGATATAAGATATAAGATATAAGATATAGGGAGTTGAGCGCCGATTTCGCGAAAGCCGTTGCTCACCAAACCAATCCGGAAAAGTTCGCCAAATTTCGTGGTGGGGCCAAGTACACCCTATGGTGGGGCTAAGTACACCTTGAGGTGGGGCCAGGTACACTCTATGGTGGGGCTGAGTACACCGCGAAGTGGGGTCAGGTACACGCAATCGGGTTATGATTTGGCGGAGATCTTGAGCTTCCTGTTTCGGTTCTCGTCGATCAATTCCAGATCATAGTCTGGAAAATCTGACAAATCGAAATTCTTTGGCATCTGCACGAATTCGCGGTTGAATTCCTTAAGTGCTGCCCGCGAGCCACTTCGGTGATGAATCTCGGTCAAATCAAAGACTACCTCACCCAGTTTGGCGTGCAGTTTGCCAAGGCGGTAAACCAGTCTGGCATTGGGCCTTTTCAGAAGAAAATAGTCGCGGCTGTATGTCAGAACGGACGGCGTCTCCCTTTCAACGATACCTTCATAAATTGTAGAAGACTCGACTTTATCTGACTGAATAGCCCCGAGTTTTCTAGACGCCCTCGGTTCGCGTTTCCTGCTGCCGTTCGAACTCGACGGGTGACAGCATCCCATTCTGCACATGCTTGCGTTTTGGGTTATTGAACATCTCAATGTGGTCGAACACATCCTGCCGAGCTTCGATACGGGTCTTGTAGGTTCGACGCCGTATCCGCTCCCGTTTGAGCAGGTTGAAGAAGCTCTCGGCTACTGCGTTATAATGGCAGTTTCCGCGACGGCTCATCGAGTGCTGCAGATTGTGCGCTCTGAGGAATGACGCCCAGTCCATGCTGGTGAACTGAGAGCCTTGATCCGAATGGATCAGCACCCGGTTCTTTGGTTTCCTTCGCCATACCGCCATGAGTAGCGCCTGCAGAACCACATCGGTTGTCTGGCGGCTCTGCATCGACCAGCCGATGACGCGGCGGGAGTAGAGATCGATCATGACAGCCAGATAGGCGAAGCCTTCCAGGGTTCGGATGTATGTTATGTCGGTCACCCAGACCCTGTCGGGTGCATTTACATCGAACTGCCGGACCAGCGTGTTGTCGACGATCAATGATGGCTTGCCGCCATAGCTTCCCGGACGACGTTTGCAGCCTATCTGGGCCTTGATACCTGCCAGTTTTGCCAGACGGGCAACGCGGTTCAGACAACAGGTCTCACCCTGATCAAGCAGATCGTCGTGAAGTTTGCGATAGCCGTAGACCTTTGCCACTATCCTTCCATGCTTTTTGGAGAAGCTCGGTTTGGCGAATGTCCTCCTTCGCCCTCTTGCTCAGCGGGTTCTTCAGCCATGCATAAAACCCGCTAGGGTGGATGCGCAGACAACGGCACATCGCTCGCACCGAGAAGAACGGGCGATGCTCGGCGACGAACGCGTACTTCACTTTGCATCCTTGGCGAAATACGCGGTGGCCTCATTTGGGATGTCGCGCTCCTCGGTGACCCTCGCCAGTTCACGCTTCAATCGACAGATCTCCGTATCACGATCATCGACTGGAACGGATGCCGACGCGTACTTCTTCTTCCAAGCATAAAGCGAATGCCGACTGACCCCCAGCCGCTTCGAAACCTCCGCAACCGGATACCCACGCTCAGTGATTTGTGCCACCGCGTCGCGTTTGAAATCTTCACTGAAATTGACTTTGCCCATCATGGCCTCCTTGCCTCAAAATTAGAGAAGAAGGCGTCTACAGTTCTAGGGGCTATTCACTTTTTCAGAGTTTGGACAGGGTGGTTGAAACCGTCCTTCAGACTCAAAGCCAAATCGAGCGTGGTGAGCTTGGTCTGATGGGTAGCAGGGCCTCTAGACGATTTCAGCCGGTCCAGTCGTTCTGGCGTAGGACCGATCGAAGGCCGGTCAACCCGTCTTCAAGTGCTGCCTCGGATATTGGTCCACCTAAGCAGACGCGTAGCCTTTCCTCCGGACTTCCGGCGACTGTGAACACGTCACTCGGCATAACGGCAAGTGGCCCACCAGCCAGCCTTGCCATGATTTCTGCCCGACTAAGTCCTTCGGGTGCTTTAAGCCAGATGTTGTATGCTTCCTTTTGAGAGTCGAACTCAAACCCTTCCAGAACACGGTGTGCAATTGCTTGACGACGGTCAGCCAAATCTCGCACTTCCACCAACATGTCATCAGCCGTACCGTCTTCAATCCAGGTGCTTAGAAGGGCTAGATTTAGGGGAGACGTCATTACATTGATCGTCCGGATGATCTGCACAAAAGCAGAAAGCTGATCACGGTTTGGAGCTCTGGCGTAGGCAAGGCGAAGGCTCGCACCAAATGCTTTGGAAACGCCAAGGATATGCCAAGCCAGCTCTGGTACCAGGTCTGAAATTGCAGTAGGCGTATCGGCCACGACCAGACCATATGCATCGTCTTCGATCAAAGGAATGTTATGCCTGCGAAGCACGTCAGCGATCTCAACACGTCGATCGCCTGGCATGGTGTGTGTCGTTGGATTGCGAACGGTTGGGTTGAGATAGAGAACTGCATCCGGATGTTCATTGATCGCTTTTCCCAGAGATGATGGTGTAATTCCCCGTTCGTCTTCTTCTAGCGCTAGCAGGCTGATCGAGAGATAAGATGCAATGGCACGAATTCCCGGATAGGTAATCGGCTCGCATAGGATCACAGTTTGCGGTTTCTTCAAGACTGTCAGAGCTGCGTGAATTGCCGAATGTGTTCCAGGTGTAATGGTCAAGGTATCTGTCGATACAGGTACCCTTTTTGTCTGCAACCATTTTATGGCAATCTCGCGATCTTTGACGCCACCGGTCGCGGATTGATAGCGTAGAAGTGGGATGATGTTTGACGCAACATGGTCGAAGCCGTGTCGCATACGTTCAACCAACTTCGAACTCTCAATTTCGGGTGGCATGTTCATGCGCGGGTCTTCTTCCAGCGTCCGGCGAGGATCTGGGCCGCGCTTTTCCGATTTCTTTTCGGCAACAAATGTTCCCCTGCCGACATGGCTTTCCACAAAGCCCCGTCTGGCTGCTTCCGTATATGCCCTAGAAATCAATGAAATATCTACATCCAATGCCTTGGCTACTTTGCGCTGTGGTGGTAGCCGATCGCCAGGTTCAAGACGGCCGGACGCAATGTCCTCTCCGATTGCGATAGCCATCTCAATATACTTTGGCTGGCCGGTTTTGCCCATATTTGGCAGCCACTCATCGGTATTCATCGTTCTCTCACGTCGCTAATCAGTTTCTTTTGCTCGCGATACAATTATCCTGATTTGCGCAAAATTGCAAGCAATTTGACTCTCCTATTGACATCTAATTGAATGCATGCAATATGGGAATTGCTTGGACGCAAATTGGCGTTACCTGGTTGTGATGCCACTGCTCCGAAAACTGCCGAAATTATCCGTTGGTTCGGAAAGTAAGCTGGGCCGCGAACGGTGGAGGCTTGCTAACCGCGCGGATGAGTTGTTCCGCCAGATTTGAAAAGAGAGGAAAATACAATGACTACTCTTAAAGACAATCGCATTAACCATGACATCGGGAATGACGTCAAAGAAAACGATGTTGACTATACACGCAGACGGATGTTGGCGGGCGTTGCGGGTGCCGCAGCAGCAGGTGCAACTGCTGTTATCAACAGCGATGTTCTTGCCGCCACACCCGAAGCGCGAACTGCGTACGCAGATCCTGAAAACCCGGGATTACCGGAAATTGATATGGAGATTGACCCTCATCGCACAGCTTTGGTTGTGGTCGACCCGCAAATTGATTTCCTTGATCCAAAAGGTGTTGCTTGGGGTGTCGTTGGCGAAAGCGTCACCGAACAGGATGTCGTCAAGAATCTGGAACGGTTGTTCATCGCCGCGAAGGGTGCCGACATGCCGGTCGTCATTTCACCACACTACTACTACCCGCAGGACCACCACTGGAAGTTTGAGGGCACCCTTGAACGGGTCATGCACGATATCAAGATGTTTGATCGCCAAGATCCGCTGAACCTTGAAGGTTTCGAAGGGTCAGGTGCAGATTGGATGCCGCAGTACAAGAAGTACATAGAAGACGGCAAGACCATCGTCTGCTCGCCACATAAAGTTTATGGCCCAGAACAAAATGACCTTGTGCTCCAACTCAGAAAGATTGGAATCGACAAAGTAATTCTCGCTGGGATGTCGGCCAACTTGTGTGTTGAAAGTCATATGCGCGAGCTGCTCGAAACAGGCTTCGAAGTTGCTGTTGTGCGTGATGCTACGGCTGGCGCCAAAGTGCCCGAGGGTGATGGATATCTCGCCGCGTTGATCAACTTCCGCATGATCGCCAACGCTGTTTGGTGGACTGACGAAGCAGTGCAGCGGATTGCAAAGGGAGCCTAGCGGCTCCCACCGCATTCTCAATGCAGAAGGGTAATTGTCATGAAACGCATCTTCGTTCTCAATGGCCATCCAGCAGACGCCTCCCTTTCAAAGACACTGGCTGAACACTATGCACGCTCGGCGAAAGATGCCGTTCACGACGTAAGGATCGCCCATCTGGACGATCTCCAGTTTGACAGTGATTTTGGACTTGGCGGTTACAGCGAGACAAAGCCTCTCGAGCCCGCCCTGGAGATAGTCCTCGAAGATCTCGAATAGGCAGACCACATCGTCATCGCCACACCGATGTGGTGGGGTGGTTTGCCAGCAAAGCTCAAAGGTCTGATCGACAGAACATTTCTTCCGGGGAAGACCTTTGATACGCGCAATAAGACAGCCATCGGGTTTCCGATGCCAATGCTTAAAGGACGCACAGCGCGGCTGATCGTTACGTCGGACACGCCCGGATGGCTGATGTCATTTTGCTATGGCAACGCGCTCTTCCGGCAAATTCGTTACCAGATCATGGGGTTTGTCGGCATTAGGCCGACCCGATTTACCCACTTCAATATGGCGAGCCACCCCAAGCCGGGGAAGGTCGACGGTTGGATCAAAACCGTCAGCCAACTCGGCGCACAGGCTGCCTGAACACGATAAGAAAGGACAACTCCAATGGCACAATTGGCCCAAACACGTACTTCCATTCCCCAGAAACTGGCGGAGCTCTTCCTCTGGCCAGGGGACGCGGTTTGCAACCTCTTTAACGTCGAGGATCCTGACAGCCGGATGTTGCTGCGGATGTTTGTCAATCTCTCAGTCTACGGGAAAGTCAGCGTGTTGATCGCGCTCGCGATCTTCTGACCCCACTCGCTTTCTGAAAGGAAGGGAACTCCAATGAAAACCGTTCTTGTTGCCGGTGCGACCGGATATCTTGGGCGCAATATCGTCAAGTACTACATGGCCCAGGGGTGGCTTGTCCGCGCTCTGGTTCGTGACGCTGAAAAAGCGCGATCTTCGGGACTGGACGCAACCGAATTCTTCGAAGGGGAGGGGACCGAACCGGAAAGTCTGATCGGTGTGATGGATGGTGTTGATCTGGTGATCTCCGCACTTGGCATCACCCGCCAGCGGGACGGTCTCGATTACCGACAAGTGGACTTCCAGGCGAATGCCAATCTTTTAACAGAAGCCGAAAGTGCGGACGTCATACGCTTTGCCTATGTTCACGTGTTGAATGCTAAAGCCATGAAGGGTGTGCCCATGGTGGACGCAAAGCAGGCCTTTGTGGATCGTCTCCAAGCTTCAGCGCTGCCATCGACCGTCATCTGTCCCAGTGGCTTTTTCTCCGACATGGCTGACTTCTACACCATGTCTAAGGCGGGCCGGGTTTGGCTCTTTGGAGATGGATCGATCCGGATGAACCCGATTGATGGAGCCGATTTGGCCTCCGCTATAGGTCACGCGATCGAGCAGAAGCGTGAGTTCGTCGAGATCGGCGGTCCAGACATTCTCTCACACCGCGAAATTGCCGAGCTTGCCTTTGCAGTTCGATCAAAACCAGTTCGGATCACCAATCTGCCGGATATCATTCGCAGAGCTGCAATCCATCTACTCCCTTTTGTCACACCAAAGCACATCCATGGTCCGGCGCTCATGTTCCTAAAAGCCATGGGTATGCACATGGTCGGAGAAATCCATGGAACGAAGCATTTGAATGATCATTTCGGGGAGCTGGCTCGGCACGATGCAGAGGCTCCGCGGCAACGGAGTTCAATCTCAAAGGAAGTTCAAAATGCGCACTGAACAGTCCATGCGAAGACCTCCTGCGCCTCCAAAACCGCAACTTCTCAAATCAGCAGATCTCTCGATGATTGATCCTTCCTGGTTTGGAAAGATTGAAGGTCGAGACATCGGAACACAGGCGACAATCCTCTTTTTCTCAACGGAAGAGATCGGAGACGGTCCGCCATTACACACCCACACCTATGACGAGCTCTTTCTTATTGGGTCAGGGCGGGCACGTTTCACTGTCGGTGAAACAAGCTTCGTCGCTGAAAGGGGAGATGTCGTCTTTGGGCCTGCCCACATTCCACACAAGTTCGAAAATTTGGGACCTGATCCATTTCAAACAACCGACATTCATTTAAGCGATCACTTTGAGCAGGTGGAACTGGAGTGAGGTACGGTCGGGCCATGAAAGCCATAACTTATGACCGCTACGGACCCCCGGAGGTCTTGAAGTTGGAAGAGGCTCCGAAGCCGGAACCAAAATCAGATGAGATGTTGATCGAAGTTCGCGCAACGGCTGTCACGACTGCCGATTGGCGACTGCGAGCCTCAGAGTTCCCAGGCGCGATGTGGCCCATCGGGCGGCTGATGTTTGGCATCTTCAATCCCAGAAACAAAATCCTGGGTGCTGATGTCGCGGGAGAAGTTGCCGCTGTCGGGCCGGATGTCTCAAGCTTTCAAGTTGGGGACGCCGTGTTTGGTCACATCGGCAAGGGTGGTCATGCTGAGTTTGTAATCGCCAAGGAAGGCGGAGCCATAGTCCCGAAACCGGATGGCTTAACCTATCAGGAGGCTGCTGCAGTACCGTTCGGGGCATTGTGTTCCCTCGTCTTCCTGCGTGATTTTGCAAAGCTGAACAAAGAACAGCGGGTCCTGATCATCGGCGCCTCCGGCAATGTTGGCGTCTATGCAATCCAGATTGCAAAAATTCTGGATTGCCACGTGACTGCGGTCGCAAGCGGAAAGAACAGCGAGCTGGTTCAATCGCTCGGAGCGGATCAATTCGTCGACTATCAGAAAACGGAACTGACCAAACTCAACGAGAAATTTGATCTGATCTTTGATACGTACGGATTGCTGGCCTTTGCAGACGCAGGAGAGATATTGATCGAATCTGGGACCTTTGTGCCACTTAACTTCGGGATAGGATCGGTGTTCGGTCCCGGGGAGAGATGGCATTGTTCCATCTCGATCAGAGAAGGATGCATTATGGGACAGATACTACACGGGAGCGCCGCGACCACGCCCGCCGTCCCAGCAGCAATACAGCGATCGAAAGCTTCGGTCGCGGAACTCGCGGCGCAGTACCACCTGAACCCCAAGACGGTCCCGCTCCTGATGCTGATGACCCAGGCTGGCGTTTGACGAAGAGGATGAGGAGGCACCGCGCGAGCCGGCAGCGCCCGGCGAGTAGGGCGCATAGGTGGAATCCAGATCAATCGGTGCATGAACCTGGATTGTCGGAACTTCGGGCGGCGCTCTCAGCGCATCGCGAACATGGTCCGGGCCATGGCGGGTGGGGCTATAGCTGGCAGGCGTGATACTCAGCGTTCCCGCCTCCGGCCCCTCAACATCATTGACGCCGCGGCTGGCCACACCCGTTCTGGAGGGCTGGCTGTGGTTCTGGGCCGTATGATGCGCCGAGCCATGGTCACCCCGGTCACCCACCGGCTGATTGTTGCTGCGCGGATCAGGAGACGGAGGGCCGCGACCGATGGAGGATGAGGAATGCTGTGAGCCGTGCCCGCCACCATCAGACCGGCCCGGCGAGTTCGAAGGGCCGGGTCCCGGCGAATGCTGCGAGCCTCTTTCGCCACGCTCACCCACAGCCTGACCAAACCCATCCGGGCTGCGTGACGGGTTGGGGGAAGGGGTTGTGTAACCGGATAACTCGCTAGCCCTTTGTGCAGCTTTTGCGACGTCCCGCCCAACAGAAGTGAGCGCATCTTCCGCCAATGCATCGAGTGCATTTTGTTCATCGCCGGTACGCAATCCGCGGCCATCATCAAATCTTCCTTCGTGTGACCTCGAGCGGGCACTTCCTTTGATGCTCGATGACAAACCACTGCCACCCGCCGGGTCCTCAGGCGCTGTGTAAGCATCGCTAATCTTGTCGTAGGCTTCGTGCCCTGCAATCTGACCGATAGGCGCACCAAAGGCTCCGCCGATCCGAGGCGAGCCGAAGACTATTCCAAAGGCTGTTCCCAATCCCGTCCCGATGGCCGCCCCCACGAGACCGGCATAATCTCGGCCCGTCAAGTCCCCAATGCTATTGTCATCTAGCGAACCAGATGGGTCACTTGGAGTAATAGAGATATTATCGTTGTCGTTGCTCCGCGAGCCTCTACGCATTGTCACTCCTTCCAAATATACTGTAAACGAAAACTCCTAGCAAAAAAAATACAAACCAAGTGACAGAAAATTTGAATATATCTGGCGAGAAAAATAGCCCATCAACTGAAACATAAACATTGTAGGCAAAATGAAAAAGTGAAACAAAAATGTATGTTGTCAAAAATATGAATTTTGATCTAAAAATACTTCTTAATTCGTAACCATATATTAAGGGAAGAAAAAAAACAAATAATACTGTGAGAAAATTTGAATTACTAATATAAATGCCACTTTCAAATTTGCTATCAATATAAATTATTATAGCAGTGTAAGAAAACAGGCTAAAAAGCGTTATTTTTTTGAGTTTCGAGATCTTATTTAATCGATAAATGATATTCATGATCTAGCCCCATCCGGCCCTCTCCATGCGCCCGCACATAGCCAACTCATTGTCATTATATCACAGGACATTGATTGTTCAGCCGCCCGCTCCAAACTATAGCCGTTCGGGTCGCGGGCCAGCACCGTGTTGGCGGCGGTGCCCGTCGTGCCGTCGGCCCGTGTGAATGTCGTCTGGCCCGTGATCATCGACCCGTCGGGCAGTTCGATAAACGTCTCGTCCGGTGTCAGGTCGATCTCCGTGATGCCCAGTTGCGCAAGCGTCATGGCCTGCGTCGACCCGTCTGCAAGCGTCACCATGATCCTGAAATCGGCGAACGCCGCATCATCCGCATCCAGCTTGCCGTCGCCATCGGTATCGAAAACGCTGCGCAGCGCCTCCATATCGCCGCCCGCCGTCGGGTCCCATTTGGTGAAGATAAACTCACGCTCATCGCTGATCGTGCCGTCGCCATCGGCATCGATGAACAACACACCGTCGCCCGCATCCGCCCAGGCCATGCGATGCGTCAACCCGCTGTCGCCCGTGTCGAACAGATGAAACGTCTCATCAATCTGCGCGATCTGTACGCCATTGCCATCAAGATCGATCAGGACCGGCTTGCCTTCACCACCCCCACCGGCCGGAACATCACCAAGACGGTCCCGTTCCTGATGCTGATGCGCCGTGTTGAAGGAGGAGGTGGAGGGTTGAAAGCCGAAGGCATGAGTGGCCGACGAGGAACCCGATACCGGAACCTCGGGGTTCCATGCCCGAACAGCGGGCAGCGGGTGATAATCAAAGTCTTCGGGTTTCAATTCCCTCGCAGGCGGGTGCTGATCGCCCGGTCGATGGCTTATTGTGGGTCCGATTGTTGGGGGGCCGATTGAAGGCGTGCTGGGATGATGATCGCCTGTTCCAGAAGTGTAGCCACTCGGTCGGTCCCGGCCTCCCGGACTGTTTGAGGGAGTGTCGTTGTTTCCCGCGTGAGGAGCGGGATTGTCTCGACCGCCGGGGCTGTTGCTTGGTGTATCATTGTTCCGGGAATGCGGATTGGAGTTGTTGAAACCTCCCGGTCCGAACGACGAACCATTATTGTTCCCTGAACCCGATTGACTTTGCCCGCCAGGATTACCCTGAGAACCTCGCCCATCAGCGCTGGTGCGGCCGCCAAAATGACCGGGATCGCCGCGCCCGCCCGGATCATCAGACCCGAAACCGCGCTCCCCGCCACCGCCGGCTTCCTGATGCAACTGTGCTTCTACGCCGCCGCCGCTACCAGTATCATTTCGTTCTTCACGCCGGTATCGGTCAAATGGAAAGCGGTATGGTTGAGGGGTCTCCGCAAGAAGGTCTTGAACCTCTACCCCGCCGCCATAAACCGACCCGTCATACTGAGTATTGAACTGAGGTTGATAGTGGTCTTGAGCTCTTCTTGCGATTTCAACGGTGTCTACGACAACCCCAGCATATATGTTGTAATCACTTGAACCAAAGCCCGAACGCAGATCAACCTTTCCTGATGCAAGATCAACACCGCCCCCAATCATTGCACCGTGCTTACCGTGAGAAAATTTGTCAAATTTGAAGCCACCGAGCTTTGAAAGGTTACCCAACCCCGGAACATGCGAACTTGCGCCGCCTCCAACAGCCTCGATCCCAGTATTACCTATCGATCTAGTGACAACGGACGATATCTCGCCGGTAAAAACATCGATTTCTGTTCGTACTGAATATTGCTTTTGATCTATAACCGATTTCCCTGTAAAAGGATTTTTTCGATCAGTGGCCGGTACTTTTATACCTAATTTCAAACTGAATATTGGACTACCGGGAACACTGGGTCCAAAGTTGGAAGTGAGGTCGGAATTCGCCATGACAAGATCTTATTCAAATATAAAGATTAATAGAACAAATATAGAAAAAAATATTACATAATAAATGTTCAATTCGAAGTAATATGTAAGAAAAAAGACAGGAGAAACAAAAATCAATTTTCCAAGTAAATCTTTCTTTATATTTGACAATAAATTGTGAAAATATGTCAAAATACGTTTGCTCATGTATTGTTCCTAACCTATTTGATGGGAATTAATGCTATCTGAGCTGCGCGCCATACAAAGCTCTTCCATCGCCTGCATTCTCGTTCTCCTCACCGTCCAATCCATCGCCACGAGATCACGCGGTGCCAGCGGCTCCACCGCCGCCATATGATGCGATTCCAGGCCCCACGCCTCCGCCGGTTGCTTCCGTGCTGCCAGAACCGCATCCGCCTCATCGCTGCCGACCCAGTTGGTTTTGGTTTTCGTCGTTTCGCCGTTGCCCGCAACGTGGCTGACAATCGTGGTGATCGTATCGACAATCCCATCACCATCCACATCATTGCGGATCGTGACATCACGCCCATCCGCACTGGTGGAAGACCAGACCGAATAGGCGAGTTCCCCGCCAATCGCATAGGCCTTGGTGTCGACGATCCGGCTGCCGGCGGCATTCACCGTCACCGTCTGCTCGACCGTATAGCCGTTCGGGTCGCGGGCCAGCACCGTGTTGGCGGCGGTGCCCGTCGTGCCGTCGGCCCGTGTGAATGTCGTCTGGCCCGTGATCATCGACCCGTCGGGCAGTTCGATAAACGTCTCGTCCGGTGTCAGGTCGATCTCCGTGATGCCCAGTTGCGCAAGCGTCATGGCCTGCGTCGACCCGTCTGCAAGCGTCACCATGATCCTGAAATCGGCGAACGCCGCATCATCCGCATCCAGCTTGCCGTCGCCATCGGTATCGAAAACGCTGCGCAGCGCCTCCATATCGCCGCCCGCCGTCGGGTCCCATTTGGTGAAGATAAACTCACGCTCATCGCTGATCGTGCCGTCGCCATCGGCATCGATGAACAACACACCGTCGCCCGCATCCGCCCAGGCCATGCGATGCGTCAACCCGCTGTCGCCCGTGTCGAACAGATGAAACGTCTCATCAATCTGCGCGATCTGTACGCCATTGCCATCAAGATCGATCAGGACCGGCTTGCCTTCACCACCCCCACCGGCCGGAACATCACCAAGACGGTCCCGTTCCTGATGCTGGTGACCCAGGCTCGGGTTTGACGAAGAGGAAGATGAAGAAGAGGACGAGGACGACCCCTGATTGCTGGAACCGGTCCAGCCCAATGCCGCTGCCAGATTGGTGGGCACTGGTTGGGTACTGGAAGATATATCGGTTGGCACATCATTGAATGTGACTGATTGGAGGCCTGTCGCGCTGGTATGTGTTGTCACATAGCTGCCATCCGACCTTTGCGATGTTATGGATGTTGACCGGGTGCCAGCATCGTAGCCGACAACAGCGCCGGTTGAGGCATATCCAAACGCGTCGCGAGAAAAACCATTGGGCGCAGCAGCTTTGCTGACCGCACCCGAGAGGACACCGGAAATTGCAGCTACACCGGTTCCAGCAAACGCGGCATCATCACCAAAGAAACTTGTTCCTAAGCCGCTCGAATTGTGTACCCGCACACCATTGGCGATGTAGGTGTGCGTCTCGGCGACCTCAAAATTGTAGGTCTTCCAGCCAGTTTTCCATTCCGGCTGGATCGCAAGCCCATGCTCGGTATGCGTAACCAGCATATGCGCCTGTTCAAAAAGACCGACTGTTTCAGCGCTGAACCGAACCGAATAAGCTGCTGCATCGACGATGCTGCCATCGGCGAGAACGATTTGCGTGAAACCGGCAGCGATCGCATGAGGTGCAAGCTTTTGCGATGGAGACAGATCAGCGCTGCGGGGTGAAATCGAACCAACGCTGACACTCAGCGATCCACTCTGGCCGTCATCCACGCTGCGCAATTGGCACACCGCAGCATCGGAATGTGTAGGCTCCAGCATGTCACAAAGCGGCCGCCATCGTCCGTCCGCCGAAAGATAGACATGACCGGGCGTGGAGATGATGCGTTTCAGTTCTCCGGTTGCAACATCCCGCCAGACCAATTCGATGAATTCATCAGCGATGTTCTCATACAGCCGGACCACCTTTGCAGGCTGGAGACGGCCATGCAGCCCATCATCATGAGCAACGCTGGCGATCATGTCAGACAGCGACACACGCTCAATGACCTTCTGAGAACCGTCGGCCAACGTGATAAGTGTCCCGGCGGGGAAACACTTAAGTGAATCGATCGTGCCTTGAACTGCAGCAGACCTTAGAGCGTCATCCAATAACTTATGTATTCTTCCAGCTATGGTTCCAGCTTCAACTGTTGTAGTTTTAGTGTGCTTGACACCCTTCAGTTCTGGCGTTGTTGCACGAACAGTGATTTCCGCTTTGTCATCAATCTCCAATCCGACTTTGCCCGTCTTTTTTGTGCCTAGTTCAGCCCGAAGACCAATTGAAGCAGCCCTATCGGTGTCCTCATCTCTATCGAACGTAATACCGACACTAAACGGTCCACGAGCTACTGTTGCGACAAGGCCGTCCAGATCGTTGGCATTGTATCGACCAGTTACGGAGACCGGCCCGAGATTGATCCCGTTGAGGACACCACTCGGTTTACCATCAGTGGTTTCGACGCCAACAACCCCCAGATTTCCTACGCTGAATGTGGTCGCCGTTCCCCGTGAAACAGTGTTGTCAAACAACCCGCTTGTGTTTATCCCTGAAACAGCAGAAAAAGCATCAGCCATCTATTTCTCCTCCAGCAGATTGACGGCTTCTGAAATTGCATCACTAAGGCAAGTTATCTCTGCAAATTCATCAAGATCCCCTATTTGACTTATTACAATTACCCAACTATTCGATTTTGCATTTACTTTTCTAACATAACATGCAAAACCAGAAAGACATTCTTCAAATATGCTACTTGTTTCATTAATTCCAATATTGGATAGAGCTTTATTCAACTTGCAATCATTAATTATCCCTTTTCTTCTAACAATTATCAAATTTGATATCGTTTTATTATCCAAGACAACATTAAATCTATTCTTCGAATGGAGCTTCAAAATTTCATAAATGTATATTGCTTCAAATTTATTGTCAGCACTGATATGAGGAAATAGAGTGTCTTCGCTTGGGTGCGCAGGAAAACTCACAAGCAGAAAGACTAGAATTGTTGTGATGTGTCGTATCTTTGTCACTTCACCCCACATAACACCCTCCGATCATCTGCATGCCCGCTCTCGTCAACAGCCGGTCTGTCGACGCCAGATCGCGCCCCGTCGTGACGTGAACCATCATATGACGCGCATTGCGCGTGTCCGACCAGGCCCGCAGGCTCTTCAGCAGTCGCAGAAACACTTTCGCTGACAGAAGCCTGCCACAGCGCTGCGTGTCCACGCCAATGAAGTGAACCGTGGTGAACACGGCACCCTCGCCGATAAAATACTCTCCCGCCGTCGCCCAGCTCGCGCCGATGAGTTGCCCGTTCAGTTCCGCGACTAGAGCAACCGAATTGCGCGGGCTCTTGCGCAGGCGAGCAATCGCACGGTCAAACTTCGCATTCGAGAAAGGAATATCGCGATAAATCGTCTGCGCATGCATCTTTCGGCAAAGCGCTCGCCCGGGCTCCAGATGATCCATCACAGGCGTGCGCACGACAATGCGGTCTGTCAAATCCGCACGAGCAGGCGGTACCAAAGATGCCATGGACAGAACCGGCTTCGATGCCAGTTGATCGGATACCAAGCGATCAGATGCTGCTGCGTCCTTTGATGAAGCCCTGCCCGGTCCTGTCTCCATCGGGCCGGTCTCGAACAGGCCCCTCTCTGTCAGGCCAGTCTCTGTCAGGCCAGTCTCTGTCAGGCCATGCTCCACCACTGACTGCCGACGATCTTCCGCCAAAGGCGGCGCGTCATGCACCCCGTCATCTGTGCACACACTCTGCGTCACTACGGCTTCCCCTCCGCTTCTGACACGATTGTGGAACAAGGCTTTCAGGAAACAGCAACACCGTCAATGCAGAAAAGATGAATTCAATCAATCCTTTAAGTTGATGCATCAACCAAAATCACGCATGATATGGCAAAGTTTGCCCCGGATCGGGACGTGTTGGCCCGTCCTGTTCTCCCTGCTGCCCTCAAGGTCGCCTAACCTGAACCCGGTCGAAAACATCTGGCAATATTTGAGATCAAACTGTCTCTCAAACCGCGCAATCTGTTCTATAAGAACAATGCCGGCTTCTATTGGATGCGCCGCAGGCCCGGATAGGCGTTCTTGAACGACTCGTAAGCCTCCTCAAGCGCCGCTCTGTGGTCTTCGTTGGGGGTGATGGATTCGCTAATTCTGGGAGCGATCATCACTTCGGACAGCGTGGATTTCGTGGAAGCAGTCATCGCCAGGCGGGCAGCTCCCAAGGCTGCGCCAAACTCCCGTCCAGCGGGAAGCCTAAGTGGAATATTGAGGGTCGTGGCAATCAGCTTCAGCCAATAGGTCGAGGCACTTCCCCCGCCGATTGCCATCAGGCTTTCGATTTCAACGCCAGTTGAGCCAAGCGCTTCGAAGCTGTCGCGCAATCCGAATGCGACACCTTCAAGAACAGCACAGGTCAGATCTTCGGTCGAGGTTGCGGTGGATAACCCGGTGAAACCTCCCCGGATTTGCGAGTCATTATGGGGCGTGCGCTCCCCAGAGAGGTACGGCAGGAAGCGGACTGTGGCGGGTGGGCGAATATTCTCGCCAAGTGCCCGTGTGAGCTCGGCAGGTCGCTTGCCGGTGATCTTGGAAAGCCAATTCAGGCTATCGGTTGCCGACAGCATGACACCCATCTGATACCAGTGGTTCGGCACCGCATGGCAAAATGTGTGGACCGCCGCATCCGGGGCCGCGGCGTAGCTGTTTCTGGCCACAAGTATGACACCAGATGTTCCAAGTGAGACAAAGCCCGCGCCTTCGTTGAGAGCCCCAATGCCGCAAGCGGCAGCTGCATTGTCACCGGCACCACCTGCAACTGCTACGCCGTGGCTCAATCCCCATTTCCTTGAAAGTTCCGACCGTAGCATGCCCGCGCATTCCGATCCTTCAACCAGTCGGGGCATCTGGTCTTCACGCATCTGTCCGACATCAAGCAAGTAGTTCGACCATAACCGGTGCGCGACATTGAGCCACGATGTACCCGCGCTATCAGACATGTCTGCAACATACTCACCGGTCAGATAATTGTTTAAGAATGCGGCCGGCAGAAGAACCTTATGGATCTTGGCAAAAAGCTCGGGCTCGTGTTCCCGCACCCATGCCAGTTTGGGCGCAGTGAAACCTGGAAAGACAATGTTACCGGAAAGCTCTCGTACATGGTCAATGCCGTCGAGCCGGTGCGCCTCCTTTTCTGATCGTACATCGTTCCAAAGGATGCACGGGCGCAGCACATTTCCCGAGGCGTCTATGAGCGTGGCGCCGTGCATATGGCCCGCGACGCCTATGCCGCATAGATCGCAAAATGCGGGAAACTGCGATCGAAGCTCGAAAACAGCCGCCTCTAGCGCGTCAATCCAATCGGCCGGGTTCTGCTCGGACCACCCCGGACGGGGGTTTGACACTTCATAAGACCGCTCGGCGGACCCGATTGGTGTTCCGTTCTTGTCAACGAGCAATGCACGCAAGCCCGAAGTGCCCAGATCAATTCCCAGAAAGCTCATTGCTCGTTTGCCTAGTTATTGTGCAGCACCCGGGGGCTGTCACAAGATTGTGTGGGCAACAGTTCCGCAAAGTCTTTCAGAACGAACTCGGCCCCCGCATTCAACAACAAATTCCCGTGTGTATGCTGTATGTTGCGCAGATGTGCACCGTCGACAAATCCGAAAGCACGCATTCCAGCGGCTATTGCACCACGAACGCCGTGCGGAGAATCTTCTATTACAAGACAAGCTTCGGCTCTTATTCCTATCTGCTGTGCAGCAAACAGGAACAGATCGGGTGCCGGTTTGCCGTTTCGCACTTGTTCCGCGCTGAAGACATCAGGAAACCTGTCCTCAAGTCTCATAGCGGCCAATGACAGCCTAATGCGATCAAGTTTACTGCTTGAAGCGATGCAGTGCCGAACCCCGTGAACCTTGAGGTAGTCGAGAAATGGCACGACAGCCGGCATCGGCTTCAATTCGGCCAGGAGCCGACTGTAGAGCGCACTTTGCCAGCGCTCCGCAAAACCGTCTAGCGCTCCCCTCGGCCCGGCTCGCGCAATGTACTCCGAGATGGTTGTAAGTGAAGTTCCAAGAAACTGGGCGCGGACTTCTTCCAACGGCATCGGCAGGCCGCAATCGGCCAGCGTTTCTCGAAGCGTACCCAGTGACAGGACTTCGCTGTCGGCAACGACGCCATCGAAGTCAAAGATGACAAGTTCGATGCCATGCAATGCTCCTGCCGTTGGGGAACGCGTCTCCAAGACTAGGGAATGAAAATGAGACAAAGTTCCAACCCTACAATGCTCTTCCATCAGCATCGAACTGATGCAGGCGTGCTTCTGGAATGCGCAAGCCGATTTCGGTGCCGCTTTGCGTATCGTCATCGCCGTCCACGCGGGCGACAAGTTGTCCGCCGCCTGGCAGTGCAAGATAGAGGAGGCTTTCTCCTCCCAGTTGCTCCTTGGCCCGAACGGTTGCGTTCAATTGACCTTGGCCGCTTGGCAGGATTTCAAGATGTTCAGGACGACACCCGATATAGGACGCACTTTGATCTAGGGTTAACCCCTGTACGTTGCCGCCAGCGGAAAACACGTTCATGGCGGGGGAGCCAATAAACTCGGCAACAAAGCGCGACACGGGTTCGTGGTACAATTCCATCGGACTGCCCACCTGTTCGACCCGACCTTCATTTAGCACCACAATTTTGTCAGCCATCGTCATGGCTTCCACTTGGTCGTGAGTGACGTAGATCATTGTCGCGCCAAGTTGTTTGTGCAGAGCCTCCAGCTCGACGCGCATCTGAACGCGCAATTTGGCATCAAGGTTCGACAGCGGTTCGTCGAACAGGAAAACCTTGGGATTCTTCACAATCGCCCGACCTATGGCGACGCGTTGACGCTGACCACCGGATAGCTGTCCGGGTTTGCGGTCGAGATAGTCTTCAAGCTGTAGAACGCGTGCCGCCTCAGCAATCCGTTCTTTCTGCAACGCGGGTGCGAACCCGTTGACCTTCATGCCGAACTCCATGTTCGCACGCACCGTCATATGCGGATAAAGAGCGTAGGATTGAAACACCATGGACAGGTCGCGGTCCGCCGGTTCAGCCTGTGTTACATCGCGCCCGTCAAGGATGATCTGTCCTGTTTCAACCCCTTCAAGGCCTGCCAGGCAACGCAGCAAGGTGGACTTCCCGCAGCCCGAAGGCCCGACGAAAACCGCAAATTCTCCGTCCTCGACATCGAGATTGACATCGGAAAGCGCCCGCACCTCTCCGTAAAACTTGTTCAGTCCCTCGATCTTGATGCCTGCCATGAGGCTTTCTCCCCGATCGTTGCGCGACACGCATCGCAAATTTTGTAATGAAATACATACAAATGTATTGACATTCAAGGCAAGAGTTACAAAAGTCATAGGCGTTGAGCAATTGTTTCACGCTCAAATGCAACTCGCTGGAGGACCCAAAGTTATGAAAATGTTACGCAATCTTGTTTGTTCGGCGGCGCTGGCCGGCTTTGTTGCAACAGGCGCAATGGCTGACGGCCATGGCTGGAACCTGAAAGATGCAGCTGCACCATATGCAGGCACAACCGTTGATGTCGTGTTCCTGCTGCGCCCCGGCTACGAAGCGATCGAAGCCATGTTGCCGAAATTCGAAGAAGAGACCGGCATCAAGATAAATATCATTAAGCACCCCTATGAGAACGCATTGGGCGAACAGGTCCGAGATTTCGTGGCTGGCGGCGATCTCGATATTGCTTTGATCGACCTTGTCTGGATCGGCAATTTCGCGGAGAATGATTGGATTGTCCCGGTTGACAGGATCAAGGCGGACTATCCCGACATCATCGATCCCGATCTTGATATGGACGATTTCTTTCCGCTGGTGCTCAATGCATTCGGCGGTTGGAACGATACGATCTATGGTCTGCCGTTCGACAATTATTCCGGCTTGATGTTCTACAACAAGAAGATGCTGGCGGATGCCGGCTTCGACGGACCGCCCAAGACCTGGGACGAGTTGATGAATGTCTACGGTCCCGCACTGACCAAGGACGGCAAATATGCCTATGCATTGCAGTCGAAGCGCAACGAGACACAATCGGCAGACAGCTTTGCCCGGATGCTCTGGCCCTTTGGCGGCTCTTTTCTGGACGAGAAGTTCCGGTCCAATCTGATGAGCGTGGAAAGCCAGACCGGGCTGAAGTTCCGCCAAGAACTTATGAAGTACATGCCGGACGGGATCGTCGCTTACGACCACGCCGAGACGGTGAATGCATTCAGTCAGGGCGACGTGGCTATGATAACGGAATGGTCTGCGTTCTATTCAACAGTGGTTGATCCGAAGACGTCGAAAGTTGCCGCCGATGTGGGCATCGCGCCCGAGCCGATGGGGCCTGCCGGCCGCAAACCGGCTCTGGGTGGTTTCTCCCTGGCAGTTGCAGAGCAGGCAGATGAAAAAGAGAAGGCCGCGGCCTGGCTGTTTATCCAATGGGCAACGTCAAAGGCGAATGCGGGCGAGTACTTGAAGCGCGGTGGTGTTCCGGCACGTCAGTCCGCGTATGCGGACCCGGCTCTTGCCGAGACTTACACCTTTATCCCGGCTCTGGTCGAAAGCTGGAAAGACGGTGTGCCGGAGTTTCGTCCGCGTTTTGCAGAATGGCCCGAAATCACCGAAATCGTGCAGGAATGGGGTACCAAGATGATGCTCGGTGAGGTCACGACCGAGGAAGGCGCGAAGGAGATTGGCACACGCATGGAATCCGTGCTTGACGCCGCTGGATACTATTCCGGCAAGAAGCCCTTGGCTCAGTAGACAAGGCCGATTTTCAGGGGAGCTGGAAATCCAGCGCCCCTGATTTCATGTGGGCTTGGGTGGGGAAGTAACATCATGCGCGGCCAAGTTTCCCGCAAAACGATCTTCGGGTTCATTGGACCAGCGGTCATCGGTCTTGCAGCAGTCGGGATTGCCCCGCTTTTGTATGCTGTCTGGACCTCGCTGCATTTCTACAACCTCACAAAGCTGAAGCGCGTCGAGTTCATTGGCCTGGACAATTACTGGACCGTCCTGACGGACGAAGTATTCTGGCAGGCCATGGGGCGCACGTTCTTTCTGCTTGGAACTGCTTTACCATTGCAGATCGCGTTTGGCCTTGGAATTGCCCTTGCTCTACACCAGCCAGGACTCACGCTGTTAAAGACTCTCTGTCGCCTTAGTCTCGTCTTGCCGATGGCCACGACCTATGCCGTGGTTGGCCTTCTGGGGCAGGTGATGTTCAACCAGAAGTTTGGCGTCGTTAATCAGCTGCTTGGCGGGGCCGACATCAACTGGATCGGCGATCCGGAAAACGCCTTTACGATGATCATATTCTGGGATGTCTGGCAATGGACACCCTTCGTTGCGCTGGTGTTGCTGGCCGGTCTAACGATGGTGCCGGGCGAAGTCGAGGAGGCGGCTCGTCTGGAAACTAAATCCAAATGGACCGTCTTGCGCTACGTACAATTGCCGTTCCTGCTGCCGGGGCTGGTCGCGGTATTGATCCTGCGCACGGCAGATACGCTGAAGCTCTTCGACATGGTCTTTACTTTGACGCGGGGCGGGCCGGGATCATCGACCGAATTCATTTCGCTGATGATCCAACGCGTCGGCTTTCGTGGTTTCGATCAGGGCCTTGCCTCAGCTCAAGCCATCATCCTGCTGATCATCACCATCATCCTGGCGCAAATCTATATCCGCGTCTTCTACAAGGAGGTCTGAGCCATGATGTCGACACGTTCACTCTGGTCGCAGATTCTCCTGCTGCTGGTGATCATCACCGTTTGCGTCTTCCCCTTCTACTGGATGGTAACAACTTCGCTGAAAACCCAGATCGTCGCCTTGGAAGCGCCGCCGGTCTGGCTGTTCGAACCGACTTTGGACAATTACCGCGAAGCTCTGTTCAAGGATGGCGTTTTACGCACGCTAATCAACTCTCTGGTCGTCGCAATCTCCACAACGCTGCTCGCCTTGTTTCTTGGTGTGCCTGCTGCCTTTGCGCTGGCCAGATTTGAATTTCGCGGTAAGAGGGACCTTTGGTTCTGGTTTATTACCAACCGTATGGTGTCGCCCATCGTTCTGGCGCTGCCGTTTTTTCTGATCGCGCGCAACCTGGGACTTTTGGACAAGCACATTACGCTGATCCTGATTTACCTGACGTTCAACCTGCCCATTGTCATTTGGATTGTCACCGATCAGTTCCGGGGCATTCCTTATGATCTGGATGAAGCCGCCCGTTTGGAGGGGGCATCTCAGTTCACCATCATGCGCAAGATTTGCCTCCCGCTTGCAATACCTGGCGTGGCGGTATCGGCAATCTTTTCGTTCATCTTTTCATGGAACGAATTGATGTTCGGTCTCATCCTTACGCGAACCGATGCCAAGACCGCCCCGGCAATGGCGGTCAGCTTCATGGAGGGCTACAATCTGCCCTACGGCAAGATCATGGCCACTTCGACATTGATCGTGATTCCGGTTTTGATTTTTGCACTGATTGCCTCGAAACAATTGGTGCGCGGTCTGACGATGGGAGCCGTCAAGTGATCGTGCGGAGCACTCCTGTTGCCTTCTGGCGTGTACAAATTGCCCCCCAACGGGAGGTCACATGTCACGGTCAATAAAGATCGAACAGATCAACCCCGAGGAGCAATTGCTGGCGCGTCTGGCCTGGGCCTGCGAAATCGAAGGCATGACGCAAGCCGATGCGGCCAAACGGTTTGGCATCACCCGCTTGCGGGTCAACAAGGCGTTGGGCGAAGCACGAAGACGGGGCATTTTGCGGATCAGTGTCGACTCCATCTATGCCGCTGCGGCCGAACTTGAATGGAAGCTCGAACATCAGTTTCGCCTTGCGCTTGTCATTGTGGTGCCATCTCCTCAAGACGCGGCATCGGTCACCCCTCTGGTGGCGGCGGGTCTTGGCGCCCATCTGGGAAATCTCCTGCAGGACAAGAAGTTGACCAGTTTCGGAATGTCTTGGGGCAACACGCTAAATCTTGCGACCCGGCACATGCAACCGCTCAATCGACCGGATCTAGAGATCCTGTCCATCATGGGCGGTGTCGCCCGGGGGTCGGACCTGAACGGCTACGAGATCACCACCCGTCTCGCTGATCTGTGCAACGCCGAGCACAGCTTTTTTACGGCGCCGCTCTATGCGGGGAGTGCAGAGAGCCGGAACATGTTTCTCAAACAGGACGTCATCAAGGACATGCTGGCGAAAATGCGCTCCTGCGGCGCAGTGGGGTTGGCGACCGGTGATCTCAACAGTTCGCTTCTGGTCCGTGATGCCTTACCGTCCGGTATTGAACCGTCTGAGTTGATCGAACTTGGCGGGGTCGGCGACATCATGGGGTACATACTGAATGCGCATGGAGAGTTGATCGACCACCCAATCAACAGCCGCGTCATCGGGCTATCGCTGGAAGATCTGGACAAAATCGAAAATGTCATCCTCGCCGCGGGTGGATTGCAGAAGGTGCCCGTCATTGGTGCGGCCCTCAAACGCGGCCTGATCGATACCCTGGTTACAGATGAGAACACGGCGCTGGCGCTGATGGACGTATCGGTCGCATAGCAATCGGGAAGGCTAGCAATGGCGAAAGCACTGGTACTGGAAGAGACACGCAAACTGGCGCTGCGGAACATCGATCTGGTTGAAACACTTGGTACCGGCGACGTTCGTATCGCCGTTGATACGGTGGGTGTCTGCGGCAGCGACGTGCATTACTATACCCATGGCAAAATTGGTCCCTTTGTCGTTCGCGAACCCATGGTTCTCGGACACGAAGCCTCAGGAATTGTCAGCGAGGTCGGCGCGCAGGTGACACATTTGGCGGTAGGGGACCGGGTCTGCATGGAGCCAGGCATCCCGAACCCGGCTTCAAAAGCCTCGAAACTGGGTGCCTACAATGTAGATCCTGACGTGCGGTTCTGGGCGACCCCTCCCGTGCATGGCTGCCTGACACCGTCGGTCGTTCACCCAGCCGCCTTTACCTATCGGCTGCCGGACAATGTGAGTTTTGCAGAAGGGGCAATGGTTGAACCCTTCGCCATTGGAATGCAGGGCGCTGCGCGCGCCCGGATCAAACCCGGCGATGTTGCAGTCGTTACCGGAGCCGGACCGATTGGCGTGATGTGTGCACTCGCGGCACTTGCAGGTGGATGTTCGAGAGTTTTCGTCACCGACATTGTTGAAGAAAAGCTTCAGGTCGCTGCGCAATATGACAATATTGAACCCGTTTTGATCCCGCGTGACGATGCATCCAAAACCCTGAAGGATGCCACCGAAGATTGGGGAGCAGACGTCGTATTCGAATGCGCCGGTGCGGCGGCTTCGATCCAGACAGCTCTCGAGGTCGTGGCCCCTGCAGGTTGTGTTGTCTGGGTGGGAATGCCGCCGGATCCCGTTCCGGTTGATATCGTGCTTGCTCAATCAAAGGAAATCCGCATGGAAACGGTGTTTCGCTACGCCAATATGTATGACCGCGCGATAGAGTTGATCGGCTCGGGAAAGGTTGACCTCAAGCCGCTCATTTCCGAAACCTTCGCCTTCAAGGACAGCATTCAGGCCTTTGACCGCGCAGTTGAGGCGCGCCCAGGCGATGTCAAAATTCAGATCAAGGTCAGCCCGTCATGAGTATGGCTGACCAGGTGCTCGAGGAACTGCGTCCGGGGTTGGCGCCGGAAGTGCTGGCGCAAATTCCTGATCTGGCAAAACGGCTTGCAGGGGCCGGCCGGATTGTCTGTTACGGGGTCGGGCGCGAAGGTTTGATGATGAAGGCCCTGGCGATGCGGCTTTACCATCTTGGTCTCGACGCGCATGTGGTGGGTGACATGACAGCGCCACCTGTAGGGAACGGCGACGTGCTGTTCGTCAGCGCCGGGCCGGGCAGTTTTTCGACAGTCGCCGGGTTGGTGGGCGTTGCGCAAGAGGCCGGCACCGACGTCGTCTGCATCACCGCCGAACCGGATGGGCCCGTGCCGCAATCAGCGGATGTGGTGGTCCATGCTCCTGCACAAACCATGGCTGCAGACAAGGGCGCGCAGGCAACGTCGATCTTGCCGATGGGGTCCCTTTTCGAAGCGCTGATGTTCCTCTTCTTTGAATTGCTGGTGCTAGATCTTCGCGATCAGCTTGGCATCACTCCCGACGCTATGCGCGCCAATCATACGAATTTGGAGTAGCGCATGAGCTGGGCAAACAGGTTCTCGATCTCGGGTAAAACCGCTCTTGTAACCGGGGCCTCTTCCGGCATCGGGGCAGAGATCACCCGTGTTTTCACCGAAGCAGGTGCTAAGGTCATCGCAAGCGGCCAATCCCAGAAGCGACTCGCAACTCTGGCCGCAGAAAGTGGATGCGAGATCATCGCCGCTGACATCGCGACGCCAAGGGGTTGCAGAGATTTGGTAGCCGGCGCGCTGGCCGTTTCGCCAAGAATCGACATATTGGTGAATTCAGCGGGAGTCGCGCTGGTCGGTCCGGTGCTCGACTTCACGGTCGAGAATTGGGATCGCACCATGGCGATCAACCTGCGTGCGCCGTTTCTTCTGGCCAGGGGCCTTGCGCCGCAGATGATTGAGGCCAGGGCGGGAAAGATCATCAACATTTCGTCTCAAACGGGTGTGATTGCACTGCGCGATCATGCGGCTTACGCAAGTTCGAAAGGCGGCCTGAATGCGTTGACCAAATCCCTTATGGTTGAGCTGGCGCCGCATAGCATTCAGGTAAACGCGATCTGTCCGACTGTGGTGATGACGGAAATGGGACGTGAAATCTGGAGCCCACCCGAGAAATCCGGACCGATGATTGCCGCGACGCCGCTTGGCCGGTTCGGTGAGCCGGTCGAAATTGCCGACATGGCACTTTTTCTCGCTTCCCCCGCGTCTGATTTGGTTAACGGTGCACTGATGATGATCGAAGGGGGATATTCCAGCGTATGAGGGGATTTGGTGTTCATACTTCAATGTGGACGATGTCCTGGGATGCAGAAGGTGCTGCGCGTGCCATTGATGCGGCCAAAGCATGCGGGATGGATTACATCGAAATTGCGCTTCTCGACCCGGCTTCGACAGATGCAGAATTGGGACGTCGCCTGCTGAGCAAGGCGAACCTGCCGGCAGTGTGCTCCCTTGGACTGCCGGAAGCTTGTTGGCCGTCAAGAAACCCCGATAGAGCCGTAGAGTTTCTGACGCTCGCGCTTGAAAAAACCGCAGCACTCGGTGCGACGGCACTGACCGGGGTTGTGTATGGTGGTATTGGAGAGCGAACAGGCCATCCTCCCACTCAAGCTGAATTTGACAACGTCGCCTCGGCACTTCAGAGGGCTGCGAGGGTCGCGAAGGACCTTGGTTTGGCCTTCGGGATCGAGCCTGTGAACCGATATGAGACCCACCTCATTAATACAGCATCCCAAGGGGTTGCGATGATTGAGCGCGTCGGAGCCGAGAACATGTTTCTGCACCTCGACACCTATCACATGAATATAGAAGAGCGCGGCGCGGGCAATGGTATTTTGGCGGGACGCGAACACCTGCGATACATTCACTTGTCGGAATCCGATCGCGGAACGCCGGGTCAAGGCACCTGCGATTGGGATGAAATATTCGCAACTCTGGCGGCCATCGGGTTTGACGGAGGCCTTGCCATGGAGAGCTTTATCAACATGCCGCCAGAGATCGCGCATGGACTGTCCGTGTGGCGCCCTGTGGCGGAAAGTGCCGAACAGGTTGTTGGTCAGGGCCTCCCATTTCTCAAGGGTAAAGCGGCGCAATACGGCCTGATTTGAATTCTGCAAGGGCAGTCTGGCGAGGAGACCAAAATGTCGAATTTGGCTGGAAAGGTGGTGGCCATAACAGGTGCGGCATCCGGGATTGGACTGGCATGCGCGCAGGCCTGCATTGCGGAAGGAGCGCATGTGGCACTCGTTGATCATGATGAAAATGCATTGGACAGGGTGGGCACTGATCTCGGCCCAAATGCCACACCCATTTTCACCGACCTGATGGACAAAGACAGTGTTGCGCAGATGTTGCCGCAGATCCTCCACCACATGGGACGCCTCGACGTTTTTCACGCGAATGCCGGGGCCTATGTCGGCGGCGATGTTCTGAATGCCGATCCTGACGCGTGGGACCGGATGCTGAATTTGAACGTGAACTCCGCGTTTCGGTCCGTCCATGCCGTATTGCCGTATCTCGCCAAGCAAGGCAGTGGCGATGTAGTCTTGACCAGTTCGGTCGCGGGTATGATCCCGGTGGTTTGGGAGCCGATTTACACAGCTTCGAAACATGCTGTACAAGCCTTTTCCCATGCCGTGCGTCGCCAAATGGCGAAGCATGGTGTGCGCGTGGGGGCCATTCAGCCAGGGCCGGTGGTTACGGCTCTTCTGGACGATTGGCCCAAAGCCAAAATGGACCAGGCTCTAGCGGAAGGCAGCCTGATGCAACCCGAAGAAGTTGCTGCCTGCATCGTCTTCATGCTGACCCGCCCGCCGAATGTGACCATCCGGGACTTGGTTCTCCTGCCGAATGCGGTCGATCTGTGACGGCCATTATCGGACTTGACGTCGGCACGGGCAGCGCCCGCGCTGGTGTGTTCGGCAGCGTCGGCAATCTTTTGGCCAGCCACAAGCAAGACGTCAAGATGTGGCGCGCTGCCGGTGATATCGCCGAGCAGTCGTCAGAGGACATATGGCAGGCAGTTTGTCGGTCGGTTCGTGAAGCCGTGTCGCTGGCGGATGTTGCACTGGAGGATGTCCAAGGCGTTGGCTTTGATGCCGCCTGTTCGATGGTTGTTCTGGACCGCGACATGGCTCCGCTCAGTGTCAGCGCTACCGGCGAAACTGAACGCAATGTTATCGTCTGGATGGACCATCGGGCCATGGCGCAGGCTGAACGCATTATTTGTAGAAGACTCGACTTTATCTGACAGGTCACCGTTTTGCGGTGATGATCTTGTCGGTAGTCTTCAACATTGTGGTTGTCTTTCGTCTTGTGGTTGGTTCGCACCACCATCAAAACGGGTAACCACGGTCTCCTTCAAGAGACCCGCCGCTGCCTCCTCAGTCCGCTGAAAAGGCAGCGGTGTCAGATAAAGTCCAGTCTTCTACACTTGAGTGACTGTGGCACCTGACCGGCCTGTCATCATCTGACGGTTGACGTCATGTCGCATGATCACGTTGCCAGGCGACCCAATCAATTAATCCATGATCTTTTGCAATGGTCATAGCCGATGGCGGAACGCGGTCGCAGAACAGCACAACATTAAGGCTTTCGTGCCGCGCGCTGGGGACAATCAGTCCGTCGTAGTCTAAGAAATGTGCAACCTCACCAATGTCCTGAGATCGCGGATACTCTGCTTCCCGCTCCTGATAGGATAATTGCCCGTAACGTGCTGCATCCAACCCGATGCTGCTTAATGCGTCCAAGTCCAAAAAACGCAGTGCGCGGCCTAATTCCGTTTCAATCTCAAACAGGCGGTAACGCACGAGAGAGGGAAATATGGGTTGGCCGCGCATGAGATGAAAATGCATCTCGCTGATTGCGCCGTCGCGCCCCTGCGATGTGTAGAGGACATCAAACGTGCCGTCGTCCCAGCGGCCACCCGAGCGCGAACAGCGCGTTGCATCGTGACCATCTCTTACCACTCGCCAGACTGGCGCCGCGAACGAGACCGGATCAATAGCTTCTATGGCATCAATGAGGGCGTTATCGCGACGTCTGCGGGAATGCGGCATGAATTACAGATAGACCTCGTTTTCGAGGCGATCGATCACCTTCAATACCTCCAACGTTCTGTCTGAATGGATCAGATCAATAGCACGCTCACCATCCAGTTGCGGATGGCGGGCATACAGCCAGCTACGAATGTCATCGGCTGGATAATACTCTCTCAGTCGTCCGACGACGTAATGAAGATCAGACAGAATAAGCTCATTGCGCGGCTGTGGCTTGATGTCTCCGGCCTTCCACCGCGAGACGGTAGCCTTGGAGACTTCGGTAATGTTGGCAATATCGGTGCCGCGCAGGCCACCTTCCGCTCCCAGCTCGGCCAAATATCTTGGGACTGCTCCTGACATCATACTCACGGTTTTTTTCTTTCTTTTGATGATTGTTCGCCGCCTCGTGTCATCGCGACAGGTGCTCGTGGCGCTCCGGCTCCCCTTTCGTCATGCAACAACCCCAACGTGTCACTCAACTTCCCAATCTTGCGATGGTGATCGCCAAGCCGCTTCTTCAGGCTTTCGAGATTCACGTCCAGCCGCTCAGCATCCTTTTGAGATGGATTTAGGTCCTTGAGGTTGCGCGCAAGCGTTTCCGCCTCACGCAACGGACGGGACAGAAAGTAGTCCTCTCGATTGAAGTCTGGAACCGAAGCAAGTGCTCGGATCGGCGCCAGCGATTCATTCGCAGCATGCTGCCTTGGGTCACTCTTCATGTCTTGCACACCGTGCGCGCAGCACTCATTTTGACAACCGACGAGCTTGCGTCCGCCTTTAGCACTTGCAAGCAGCTCAATTTCCTTGCCCTTGAATGCCCGGCCCAATCCGGAAATCGGGATATAGGTCGCCCGCCGAAATGGGTTGCTTTCATCTCTTGGCGTGGGCTCCTTATGCCATCCTCCTGCGTCAAACTTACCGCGCTCGCCAATGCCATGGGCAACACCTGAAACTCCGCCAAAGGCTAACAATGCATGCGCCATAAGTCCGTCCGAATAATCTGCAATGATCGGCTTTCCTAAATTGTGCAGACCATACATGGAAGCGAGAAACTGCCGCGTGGTTTGAGGTTTTGGCTCATTGCCGAGGCCCGACGCGCGCACCCAGACATTGTCAATCGGCAAATCCGAGATGCGCGTTATCAACTCGCTTCGTTGTTCAGTTTGGTTCAGGGCCACATGTGAGTGAATAACTGAGTAGTCGATTGCAATGTGATTTCCGCCTTCACGATCCAGCGCTTTGCGTAGCGCCATGCAAGACCTGACGTCGATGCTCAGCCACCCTTCGAAGTCACGGTCACCAAGAAAATGGGTCGGTGCCAAAACCGTATCGACATCATGCTGCACAGCGAAGCGCGCAATCGAACCAATGATATCTATATGTGGGTTGGTGCCATCGAAGAATTGTGGGCCCACGACATTACCGTCAGCCACTGACGCCCATGGCGCCTTATTTACATGGGTCGCAATTTTCTCACGCGCAGCCAGCTCCGCCACTTCGGTATCCAGTACAATCTCAATGCCATCATGACGAAACGAATCTGCCAGTTCCTTCTGGGCAGGTAAGCGCGAAGCATCAAAAACCGCACGTCGGATCGGCAATCGGCCGGCTGCGTATAAGTCTCCCAACCGGCGATGCGCATGATCAACACGAACGAACTGCGCAATCGGCTTGATTGGGTTCCTGAACTCGATAATTGTCGCGTTCATCGCTCGATCCTCGTGCATTAACGTTTCACAAATTCATTATATGAAACACAAATGCAAAGATCAAGGAATTTTGACATCAGATAAGCCGACCGCAAAAACCAATTCTCAGGCCGCCTGCCTGTCCACAGCTCATTGATTTTCAATTGTTAATTCAATTCAGATGTGCAATGTGAGATTATCAATGAGCAGTTAAGTGTTCTTAGATAAGATGTCTCTCCAAACCTCTGCCGACACGCCAGCGCTGTAGATGGCGCAAAAACGAGGGAATTTTACACATTTTCTTACACATACATAATTTCAATTAGAATTTCTCTATAAATATCATACGCTTATAAATAATGCAGACCGTCTCATAACCTGAAGGTCGTTGGTTCAAATCCAACCCCCGCAACCACTTTCAATATCGTACTGTAGCTCTGCCGATCATACGGACCATCGTGCATCGACATCTCAAAGCACAACAAAGTCCAGGCCGTGCCGTGACAGGCTTTTTGGCTTCTTCTCGCCTGTCAAATAGGTTTGGCCAAGCGTCATGGCCGTACCGGTCTCGCTGTCCATTATGATCATGTGGGCGAACAGCGTCATGCCGGGACGGATTTCGAAGCCGTTGTTGTTGTAAAACATCGGCCCGTCCATCCATGAAGGCGCGTAGCGGGCGCCAAGCGAATAGCCACACGCGTTCAGCCGATGTTTGGACAGCCCAGCAGCGTCCAGAACGTCCTTATGTGCGGTGAAAAGATCGCCAAACGTGTTGCCGACGACCATGGCGCTTTCAACCGCCAGCAAGGCGTCGCGAGCGGCTTCAAAATAGCGCTCATGCTCCGGGCGGGGTTTCCCGACGACCAGAGTGCGCATCATCGCCACGTGATATTGCGCCTGCACGCCCGCCCATTCGATGGTGAGTTGGTCGTTCTTGGAGAGTTTTCGTCGACCGGACCGATAGCGGCACAGCAGCGCCTCCTCACCGGATCCTAATATGAACGGATTGCCGGGATAGTCGCCCCCATTTTCCAGCACCGCGCCCTGCATGGCTGCCAGAATGGTCGCCTCGTTTGCTCCCGCTTTGGTCGTCTCCAGGGCCGCATCAAGCGCGAGATCAGCGAGTTCCGCCGCGCGGCGCACATGCTTGATTTCGGCTGAGCTTTTGACCACCCGCAAATGGTGAACCACAGTCGATGCATCTTCCAAATTGGCAAATGTCGTCAGTTCATTGTCAATCTCGCGACCCATGGCGGCCGTGAGCCCATGCGTTTCATATTCGATGCCGATGCGCGTGCCGAGCAGGCCCAGATCGGTAAGCAGCGCCCTCAGATCGTGAACCGGCTTGGCATTCGCGCCGTCTCGCCAGATATGAACGTCGGTGAGGATGGATGTGAGTCGCGCCTGGCGCAGATCCGCGGATCGGGTGAGCAGAGTCATCGACCCGTCTGATTTCAGAACCAGGCATTGGAAAAAACAAAAGCCGAAAGTGTCGTAGCCGGTCAGCCAATACATGCTTTCCTGTGCGAACATCAGCAGGGCGTCGAGCTTGCGTTCTTTCATCGCCTCAAGCACTTGCTCGCGGCGGCTATCGAATTCATCCTGGGTGAAGTGCAGCATGTGGGATCAATCCTCGCTGAGCATGATCGCGGACATTTGGCGACCGTAATCGGGTTCGCCGCGATGTGTTGTACGTCTGTATGAAAAGAAAAGCGCTTCATCGGCATAGGTGCAATGGCCTGTCCATGACGCGGAGACGCCAAGGCCCTCGAGCCGATTGATGATGTAGCCGGGCAAGTCGAACATGAAATGCCCATCACGCTTTGAAGCAATGAAAAAGCGGCTGTTGCCGCTGTCATCAGTCAGAAACGGATCGGGATAGGTTGGGCCAACCTCATAATTGGTCTGACTGATGGTTGGTCCGAGCACGGCGACAATATTGGCCCGCTTTGCACCAAGCGTTTCCATTTTGGCAATCGTATCGTCCAGCACGCCCTTGAGTGCGCCGCCCCAACCGGCATGGCAGGCCGCGACAACACGGGCTTGCGCATCTGCAAACAGCACTGGCCCGCAATCGGCGGTCACGATACCCATGACGAGCCACTGCTTGTCGGTCGCAACACCGTCTGCCTTGGGTCGGTTGTCCTGCCAGGCGGATCGAGTGATCACGCAATCTGGCGAATGGACCTGATAGGGCGATGCAATGCTGTCGTGTTCGCAGCCGATCCAGTCGGCCATGCGGTTGCGGTTTTCGATCACATCTTCGCGCTGATCTCCCGACCCCAAACCGGCATTGAGCCCTGCATAGATGCCGCTGGAGACGCCGCCGGGTCGCGTGAAGAAAGCGTGTCGAATGCCGCTCAAGGCATTGAGTGGTTCGGCGGTGATGGGTTGAAGCTGGCTCATAGTTTCCCGCACTTTCGGATTGACGCAGACGGTATCAGAGCCGCCCGGCATCGCAAGAAGCATGGCAAAATCGCACTCATGCAAAGCCAGGCCAGCGCTCGTCAAGGGCTGCCGGCGCGCCGAACGCGAATGCCTTGAAGAGTTCGCCCATCTGTTCCGGTCCGGCCAGCCGCTCAACGGCATCGCGTAACTGATTTTGGATGGCAGCATCGCGTCCTGCGCCTAGATTTCCAGCCCGTTCGAGCAAGCCGAGAGACAGCAGAAAGGCCCCTTGCGTTGTGGCTGGAGGAACAACGCAACCGTTGTCTGAAGCGGTATTCGCAAGCGCCGCGAAATCGACATGGCTGGTCAGGTCGGCGTTACCAGGCGCTTCAAGCGGATCGACATACTCGTGCGCTCGCATGGCCTGAAACGTGTCGCCAAAACCGCTTGTCAGATGCCCATAGTCGATCAGCAGGGCAGCGCCTGTGTGAGCGTTGAACAGGTCAGCCAACTGCGTGACGAGAGCACCGCGTGCTGGTGCGGTCTCGAAGACTGCTCCATCCGGCTGCGTCTGGTGGTCCTTGGGTAAAGTGATGACATCAAGTGTTGCGGGTCGGGCAACAAAGGATAGTTGGTCATCAACAAAGCCAACGCCGCGCTCGCGCCAATCTCCCTGCGCTTTCACCCATTGGCGAAAGGGCAGGGCGTCGAGAAACTCATTGCCGATGACAAGAGTGGGTTGGGCGGGAAGGGCGTCGATTCCGCTGACCCATTTGATCTGTGCCTGCGACAAAAGCAGGCTTTGCTGCTCGGCAAGTGTCGGGCTGATCTCGACCAGATGAATGTCCGCAGCCGGCAGAAAGCCCGGCAGGGCACTGGCGACACGCAGCAGATCGCGCATCAGAGTGCCGCGACCGGGGCCAAGCTCCACCAGGCTGAAGGGATGTGGTTTTCCCAGCACCTGCCAGACCTCCATGCACCAAACGCCGATCATCTCCCCAAACATCTGGCTTACTTCCGGTGCGGTGATGAAGTCTCCACCGCTGCGCTGCGCCGATGCCCGTCCTCCGATCGGATGGTTGGTCGTGTAATAGCCATGTTCGGGGTGGGTGAGGCAAAGGCTCATATAGTCGGATATGGCCATGGGGCCGTCAGACGCGATGCGTTCGCGCAGTTCCAGTTCCAATGGGCTCACGCCTGCGAACGCTCGCTTTGTTCGTCCTCGTCATCGGCAGCGCGCCACGCTGCGCGTAGGGAAGCGGTCGCCATGCCCCATGCGCCTACAAGCAGCATGGGCAGAGAAAGCACCATCCCCATAGTCAGCCAGTCGCCGTAAAGATAGCCGAGTTGAGCGTCTGGTTCGCGGAAGAACTCAACGATGATGCGCGACAGGCCGTATCCGAACACCCATGAGCCGCCAATGAAACCGGGATGACGCAGTTTCTTTGCCCAGTAGATGAGCGCTGCAAGCATGAAAAACAGCAGCAGACCTTCCAGCGCCGCTTCGTAGAGCTGGCTCGGATGGCGGGGAAAATTACCGCCATTGGGAAAGACCACGGCCCAGGGGACATCGGTTGGTCGCCCCCAAAGTTCCGAATTGATGAAATTTGCAAGCCTGCCAAAAAACAGGCCGAAACACGATGCCGCCGCGACGACGTCCAACAGGCTGAAGGCCGAGAATCCACGACTGCGAGCAAACAGCACCATCGCAACGATCGAACCAACCGCACCGCCGTGAAAACTCATGCCACCGTCCCAGATGGCAAAAATGCTCAGCGGATCGGCCAGATAGACAGGCAGATTGTAAAACAGCACATAGCCCAACCGACCGCCCGCAATGATGCCCACGACCGCCCAGGTCAGAAAGTCGTCAATCTCAACCGTGCGGATGGGAGACCCGGTGCCCGGCCATAAGGACTGATTGGCGACGACGCGTTTGGCGAACTGCCAGCCCAGCAATATGCCGGTTACATAGGCCAGACCGTACCAATGCACAGCCAACGGACCGATGCTGAAGATCACAGGATCGATTTGCGGGAAGGCGATTGCGAGGCCAGGTGCGGCAAAAGGGTGCATGAATTGGCTTTGCCGCTATTTGCCGGTGGGTTCAAGTGCCGATATTGATGCTGCAAGAGCCGACACCTACCTTGGTGCAAACAGGAAAACCGGAACCAGTGAAATGAACAACGGTCCGAACCGAATTCTCGATGAATTTGCAAAGATGATGACGGATGCCGCCGGTGTTGCGCAGGGAGCCAGGCGCGAGGTCGAGACGGTGTTTCGTTCGCAGGCCGAACGCTTTTTGGCTCAGATGGATCTGGTCCAGCGCGACGAATTTGAAGCCGTCAAGGAAATGGCTTCCAAAGCGCGCATGGAAAATGAAGCGCTTCGGGCAGAGCTTGATGAGATCAAGGCTGGCCTTTCGAAAACTCCGGCCAAACGCAAGAGCGCGGCGAAAACGTCCTCCAAATCTGCTTGACAAATTGCTGTGACGGCCATGCGAGACAGCTTATCCACACCTTCGCAAGCCGTGGATAGTTTGGCGATTGTTGAGTCTTCAGAATCGTTTGGCGCCGCTTCCTGAGGGGCTGATTCAGTGTGTCTTTTGCGAATCTGTGCGCTTGTAATGTGAACGGGCTTCGCGCTGCAATTCGATCTTATATTCTGATTCTATTGAGTGATTCGTAGCGAGCCTACTGCACGGAGCGGCCGGCTCTCGCCACGCAATGCACGCCACACAATGGATGCAGGGTCATGGAAAGCTTGGGCGCAGTGCGGGATATCCATCCGGTCGATACGGTGGAAGCCCTGGCCGACGACAACAAATGGGCTTTTGAGCGCCCCGGCCAGGACGAGATTGCTATTCTCGTCGCTGGTATTTGGACGAATTACGACGTTTCCTTTTCTTGGATGGAAGATTTCGAAGCGCTTCATCTCGCTTGCGCCTTCGATATGCGTGTGCCGCAGAACCGGATGGCGGAAACCATGCGTCTGCTTTCGCTCGTGAATGAGCAGATGCTTTTTGGTCATTTTGATCTGTGGTTGCAGGACGGCTCCATCATGTATCGCCACGCCACCCCACTTTCCGGAGGGGCTGAACCAAATGAAGCGCAGATTGAATGTCTGCTGGACAGTGCGCTGACATCCTGTGAACGCTACTATCAGGCCTTTCAATTTGTGATTTGGGCCGGAAAGAGTGCCGAAGAAGCGTTGGGCAGCGTGTTGTTCGACACTGTGGGGGAGGCGTGAGACAATGACCGCTCGGCTCTGTCTTGTCGGCGCCGGAAATATGGGCGGTGCAATGCTCGGCGGCTGGCTCGCTGACGGCTACGAGCCTTCTGCAATAGAGGTCATCGACCCGCTGCCTTCTGACGAGATGAAGGCCGCGATGAACGAGCAGGGGGTGCGGTGTCTGGTGTCTCCCATTGAGGCTGTTCGTCCCGATATTCTCATCGTCGCGGTCAAGCCACAGATTATCGGCGATATTTTGCCAGCGCTTTCGGGGCTGGTAGACGAAGACAACCTGTTGCTTTCGGTCGCAGCGGGGACCACTATCAACAGCCTGGCTGCTCCCTTTGCGCCATCACATCCGCGCATCGTCCGTGTCATGCCTAACACACCGGCTATGGTGGGCTGTGGAATGTCTGTGTGTGTGGCCAATAGTCGAGTTGACGCTTCACAAAAGAGTGTGGTCACCTCTCTACTCTCAGCGATAGGCGAGGTCGCATGGGTTGAGGAGGAGACGCTGATGGACGCCGTAACGGGCGTCTCCGGCAGCGGTCCAGCCTACGTTTTCCATCTCGCTGAAGCGCTCGCAAATGCTGGTGTGGCCGCGGGACTACCTCCCGATCTCGCAGCCAAACTTGCAAGCGCAACAGTGAGTGGAGCGGGCGAGTTGATGCGGCAGTCTCATCGCTCGCCCGCAGATTTGCGCGAAAACGTGACATCTCCGAACGGCACCACGGCAGCTGCGCTGGATGTTCTGATGAGTAAGGATGGGTTGGCGCCGTTGTTGGAGCGGGCGGTCGCGGCTGCGACCGAACGGTCGCGTGAACTGGCGAAAGCGTCATGAGTGAGACAATCAGCTTCGACGACTTCATGAAAGTTGAGATCCGGGCTGGTACGGTGGTCGAGGCCGAACCTTTTCCCGAAGCGCGCAAACCGGCCATCAAGCTCGTGATCGATTTCGGTCCTGATATCGGTGAGAAAAAGTCGTCAGCGCAAATAACGGCACATTACGAGCCGGAAGCGTTGGTCGGTCGACAGGTTATAGCGGTCACCAATTTTCCACCGCGACAGATCGGTCCCTTTATGTCGCAGGTTCTTACGCTCGGATTTGCCGACGATAATGGTGACATCGTGCTTGCGCAGATCGACAAACCGGTGCCCAATGGTGAGCGGTTGATGTAGCACCCATTTAGGGGATGGTGATGGAAGTCTTGAGAACACCGGATGATCGCTTTGAAGGGCTCCCGGATTGGCCTTACGAGCCGCGTTATGTTGATGACTTGCCAGGCTACGCGCCGATGCGTGTCCATTACGTGGATGAAGGACCCAAAGAAGCCGATCGCGTGGTTCTGTGCCTGCACGGTGAACCGACATGGGCCTATCTCTATCGAAAGATGATTCCGGTCTTCCTGGAAAGCGGTGCGCGGGTCGTGGCGCCCGACTGGCTCGGTTTTGGACGCTCGGACAAACCGGTAGATGATGGGGTCTACACGTTTGACTTTCATCGCGACATGATCGTCGCATTTGTCGAACAACTCGATCTCAACAACATAACGTTGGTTGTGCAGGATTGGGGTGGATTGCTTGGTCTCACCCTGCCGCAGGACATGCCGCAGCGCTTTTCTCGATTGTTGATCATGAACACGGCGATCGCGACCGGAAGGGCTCCCGGTCCCGGATTTCTGGACTGGAAAGCCTATGTAGCTGCCAATCCTGACCTGGATGTCGGCGCTTTGATGAAACGGGCAACACCCATATTGAGCGAGAAGGAAGCGGCTGCATACGATGCGCCCTTTCTCAATCAAAGCTACAAGGCGGGCGTGCGCCGGTTTCCAGAAATGGTGATGGTCGAACCGGGCATGGACGGTATTGAAATCAGCAAGCGAGCGGTGGCCTTTTGGCGCGAAGAATGGGCGGGTGAAAGCTTCATGGCCATCGGAGAGAAGGACCCGGTGCTCGGTGTGGAAACGATGATGGCGATTAAGGCGCTGATCAAGAATTGTCCCGACCCCATGATGGTCAAGGACGCCGGGCATTTCGTCCAGGAGTGGGGCGAGCCGATTGCTCGCGCGGCGCTAAACCATTGGGGGGACTTGTAAGAGGGGACTTGTAATCGTCCCGGTTCAACGCGTGTCGCCTGCTTCAGTGGCGAAGCTCGTCACAGCAATGGCCGTCAGCAGCATCGCGCAACCAACATAGCCAAGAAGTTCCAGCCGTTCCGAGAGGAAGAGCGCTCCGCCAAGGGCGGCAAACAGTGCTTCTGACGACATCAGCACGGCGGCGATGGATGCGCTCGTATATTGTTGGCAGAAGGCCATGATGGTGAAAGCCAGTGCACCCGCCAACAATGACGCGTAGAGGATCTCAGGCCCTGCTGCCAGAAGCAGCTGCGCGTTGATCGCCGGTTCAAAATCAGTTCCCCAAAGGCGTGCGGCTCCAAAACAAATGAAGGCAAGTGACGCGCTCACGACAAACTGTACACAGGCAACGAGGGCTGGACGGCGCAGGCCTTTGACCGCACGCCCCATGGCGATGACGTGAAGGGCAGCGAATACCGCTGAAACGGCCACCAACCAATCACCCCAGGTCAGACGGGTCAGACCACCACCACCCAGCAACCAAATTCCGCCGAAAGCCAACATAGCGCACGGCCAAACGAGCCGGGCGATGCGATCTCGCATCAACACGAAAGCCAAAAGCGGGGTCAGGACGACATACAGGCCGGTCAGCATGCCTGCATTGGTGACGCTGGTTCCCAGAATGCCCAATTGTTGCAATGCCATGGTGGCAAAGAAGGTGAAGCCAACCGTCATGCCCGGTCCGATGTCTCTGAATCTGAGGGAAACGTGATGCTGCGAAGTCCGGGTTTCCCAAATGACCAGAGGAATGATCGCTAAGGCGGCCAATCCGAAGCGGCATGCCATGAACAGAAACGGTCCGATGTCGTCCATCGCCGTTTGTTGAGCGACAAAGCCGCCGCCCCAAATGAGGCCTGCCAGCAGCAACAGTGCGTTTGCAAGCATTGGATGCAAGAATCAGGCCCTTCAGAGTTTGTAGCGAACACACCAAAGTGTGCCATGCGTCACATGACATATTGGTGCCGCATAGATAGAGTGCGTTGAAACTAATCGTACGGTCGCACCGTTACTGCGCTGTCGCAAAATGATCCAGCTGCCTGGAGGTTCTCAAATGCCTTTTCCAACTCTTGCACGTCGTTCAACATCTGTTGCCCTGGCGGCAGCGATGGCTGGAAGCCTGTTTGCCTTCTCTCCGGTCGCTGTCGTTCCCGCTTATTCCGCTGGTGGCGATCGTGACTCGACCATTACGCCGTCTTGTCGCAAGGGCAAGGTCTGGGATCGCCGCACAAAAAAATGCGTTAAGGCGAAGAAGTCGAGTGGTCTGTCGGACGACAATCTCTACGCCGCGGCTCGGGATTTGGCCTATCACCGTCGCTATGATGAAGCGATCAATGTGCTAAGGCTCGCGGAGAACCAAAACGATCCACGAATTCTGAACTATCTTGGCTACTCCCACCGTAAACTCGGTGATGTTGAGACAGGGCTGAACTACTACCGCACGGCACTCAAGTTCGACCCGGACTACACGCTGGTGCGCGAATATATGGGTGAAGCCTTCCTGCAACTTGGCCAGGTGGACAAGGCGCGTGAGCAACTGGCCGAAATCGAAAAGCGTTGCGGTGCGGATTGCCGCGAATATGCGATGCTTCAGGAGCAGATCGACGCTCACACTGCCAAGCAGGGCCAATAATCGGCGCCAACGCGCCTTCAAAATCAGGAATTGATGATGAACGGATTGGTCGCGCGCTCGCGACCAATCGTGCTTGCCGGTCCGTGACCGCAGATAAACTGGACCTCATCGGGCCAACTCATCAGCGTTGTCTTGATGGAGGCGATCAGCGTGTCGTGATTGCCCCCGGGTAGATCGGCGCGACCGATGGAACCTGCAAACAAGACATCGCCAACATGCGCGAAATTCGCTTCCTCATTGTAAAAGACGACGTGTCCGGGGGCGTGGCCCGGACAGTGATGAACCGAGAAGCGGTGTTCCCCAATGGAAATCGTGTCACCATGTTTCAGCCAGCGGTCTGGCTGACAATTGCGCACCGCGCCATCCAGTCCAAACATGCGCGCCTGATCTTCCAGGCCCTGCAACAACGGCTGATCAGCTATGTGCGGGCCGATAATGTCGACGCCCAGAGCGTCTTTGAGATCCATGGCACCGGCCGCGTGATCTATATGACCATGCGTCAGCCATATGGCCTGAACATCAATGCCGTTTTGCGCAATAGCTGCCTCGACGCGATCGATGTCACCACCTGGATCGATCACCACGCCTGCGCTTGTCTCGCTGTCCCAAATGAGGGTGCAGTTTTGTTGAAACGCCGTCACCGGCACGATGGCAATTTTCAGCTGTGGCATTATTGACGAACGGCCCACTTGCTCCTGAACGAACTTCTTGTGCTTGTCGCTTCGAAAGCGAGTTCAGGCAAGGGGCAATGTGCGGCGTTTCAACCGATGTGGAAGGCGGAAGCCTTACTCGCCCTTTCGACCACCCATGACGGCGCCAATGATGCCCGTCAGCACCGCGCCGCCAGCACCTCCACCAACGGCTGCTCCGATCAGGTTTCCGAAATCCAGTCCGCCTGTCAGATCGCCGCCAGCCGCTGCGCCGCCAGCAGCACCCAAAAGCCCGGTCAAACCGGCCAACTGTCCGCCACCGACACCGCCAATGGCGCCGACAATCATATTGCCGATCGGTCCGAGATCAACATTTTTGAGAATTGCAGCAATGCCGCCGCCTCCGGCTGCACCGGCTACAAGTTGCACGATGATAGGCAATAGAGTTTCCAAGGCCCGTCTCCTTAGCTCGCTTCGCCCGCATCAACAGGCGCTGCATTAGACGATCCGCGAAGGTGAGCGTCAAACGCTCTCTTTACCTATGGTTAACCATGGCCGGACTGAACGTGAAAACGCCGCGTCTCAAGCTGGCGTCACGGCCTTTGTATAGTCTTCCATCATCGCTTTGGAGATCGCCCCGGGGGCAAAATTATAGGGTCCGATTTCAGAGACCGGCGTCACTTCAGCGGCCGACCCGGTGATGAAGCATTCTTCAAAGTCGGCCATCTCTTCGGGCATGATCACGCGTTCCGTCACCTTCAATTGACGTTTCTTGGCAAGATCTATCACGGTCTGGCGCGTAATGCCGTCCAAAAAGCAGTCGGGAATGGGGGTGTGCAACTCGCCATCCTTGGTGAAGAAGATATTGGCGCCGGTGCATTCTGCCACGCGACCGCGATAGTCGAACATCAACGCATCGGCATAGCCTTTGGCTTCGGCGGCATGTTTGGAAAGCGTGCAAATCATGTAGAGCCCGGCTGCCTTAGACTTGCATGGAATGGTGGCCGGATCCGGACGCTTCCACTCTGCGATATCGAGGCGGATGCCTTTCATCCTCTCTTCCGGATCGAAATAGGACGGCCAGTCCCAAACGGCGATCGCCAGATTGATACGGTTGTGTTGAGCCGAAACCCCCATCATTTCCGATCCGCGCCAGGCGACCGGGCGGATATAGGCGTTGGACAAACCCTGCCGTTTGAGCGTTTCGCGGCAGGCCTTATCGATCTCTTCGACTGACCACGGGATTTCGAAGCCAAGATACTCAGCGGATTTGTGCAGGCGCTCCGTGTGCTTGGTCAGCTCAAAGATCTTGCCGCCATAGGCCCGTTCGCCCTCGAATACGGAGCTTGCATAATGCAGGCCGTGGGTGAGCACATGCATGGTGGCATCACCCCAATCGACAAATTCTCCATTGTACCAGATTTCGCCACTAAGCTGATCGAACGGAACTCCAGCCATGATATTGTCTCCGCAGATGCCGCGCTGGGTCCAAAGGCGGCGAATTGAAACCGCCGCACTATGAAGTTGCGCAAAAATATGTCAACCTACCTGACATATTTTTGCGAGCTCACGATTGCTTCATGTCCGATCATCTTGATGGAGAGATCAGTAAGGGCGGTCAACGGCCCGTCGAAGCACCGCTGGAGCCTGAAGAGGGCCTCGATTTTCCTCTCGTGGAGTTGTTTTTCTTCGCTTATCGCGATTTCATCGCTGACGCAGACGAGATGTTGGAAGAATTCGGCTTTGGGCGCGCCCATCACCGGGTTCTGCATTTTGTCAACCGTCGCCCCGGGATGGTTGTCGCTGAATTGCTTGAAATATTGCGGATCACCAAGCAAAGCCTTGGGCCGGTTTTGCGCCAGTTGATCGATGGCGGTTTCCTAACTCAGACCATCAGCGACAATGATCGGCGACAAAGACGGCTGTATCCAACGCAAAAAGGCCGCAATCTTTCCATTGAATTGACACATATGCAGACGAGACGCATCAAAGGTGCCCTGCAAGCGTTGCCCAACAGTGAGCGTGAAACCATAAAGGCGTTTCTGTTTGGTATGATCGAACCCGAAGAGCGTGATATCGTTGAGGGTTTGATGCAGTAGGGGGTGGCGCAAAGGCACATCAAAGGCGGGCTGCGAACCGCGCGAAACACTTTGAAGCGTTGATTTTTAAGCGTTTATTATGGGGAGCAGCGATGCACATGGCCATGCAGGCAGTTTCGCCAATTGAGGCAGACGCCACGTCCGTTTTGGACAACGCGCCGCACATTCTGGTCGTTGATGACGACAAGCGCATCCGTAACCTTCTGTCGCGCTATCTGACCGAGCAGGATTTTCGGGTTTCCACGGCGGCCGATGCCATGGAGGCACGCCGCAAACTCAATGGGCTGACATTCGATCTGCTCGTCGTGGATGTGATGATGCCCGGTGAAAGCGGCACGGATTTTACAAGCTGGTTGCGTGAAGAACTTGAAACACCCGTTCTCATGCTCACAGCACTGGGTGAGACGGAGGCCCGAATTCGAGGCCTTGAGGCCGGAGCGGACGACTATCTCCCCAAGCCATTTGACCCGCGTGAACTTGTGCTTCGCATCAACAGCATCTTGCGGCGTGTCAAAAGCGATGGGGAACCGACCATCGAACAGGTACTCTTTGGGCCTTTCACTTTTTCTCTGGTCACCCGCGAATTGAAACGCGACGGCGAGCTTGTCAGACTTACTGATCGAGAGCGCGAAATCATGGTTCAGTTTGCACAAAATGCCGGATCGGTGGTGCCGCGGCTCGACCTGATTGGTCGAGATGGCGATACCAGCGAGCGTACGGTCGATGTCCAGATCAACAGGCTGCGCCGGAAGATCGAGAATGATCCGGCTTCTCCAACTTGGCTGCAAACGGTTCGCGGAATAGGCTACAAGCTGCATATTGAATGACAGGGCGGATGGCCTGATCGGTGAGCGACGCAACTCAAAGATTGAGTGACGACAGCACGGCCTTGCGCCAATCGCCGGGTGTTTTGCGATGGGTGCGCCATCTTTGGTGGCGGTTCGCCCGTTTTGTCGCTGCGCGTATGCCCACGGGGCTGTTCGGACGATCGCTTATCATCATCATTGCACCGATGCTGCTGTTGCAGGGCTTCGTCGCCTTTGTCTTCATGGAACGACACTGGCAGGCCGTAACAGATCGACTGTCCACGGCCGTGGTCCGCGACATTGTTGGTATTGTCGATATCATCGAGACCTATCCGCAAGACGAAAATTACGAAACCATCAGGCGAATCGCCAATGATCGTTTCAATGTGCGCCTCACAATCCTGCCTGGCGACGAACTGCCACCGGCGCGGCCCAAACCGTTCTTTTCAATTTTGGATACGGCGTTGAGCGAGCAACTGACACGCCGGATCGACAAGCCGTTCTGGATCGACACGGTGGGAGATTCGGGTCTGCTGGAGATCCGCATCTTGCTGGAAGATCGTGTGGCACGTTTCTTCGTTCGTCGAAACCAGGCCTATGCGTCCAACACGCACATCTTCCTGCTCTGGATGGTTGGCGCTTCGGTCGTTCTCATTTCCATCGCCATTCTGTTCTTGCGCAACCAGACCCGTCCAATCCAAAGGCTTGCGGAAGCAGCTGAGCGTTTCGGGAAAGGGCAAGCGATTCCCGACGATTTCAAACCGCGTGGAGCACGGGAGGTGCGCCGCGCCACTTCGTCGTTCATTCAAATGCGCGAACGCATCGAGCGCAGTGTTGAACAGAGAACCGCCATGCTGGCCGGTGTCAGCCACGATCTGCGGACTGTGCTGACGCGCTTTCGGCTGCAACTGGCGCTTGTCAAACCCTCACAAGAAACCGAAGCCCTGTCGGCCGATGTCGATGATATGCAGAGCATGTTGCAGGGCTATCTGGATTTCGCGCGCGGAGATGCCGGAGAGGTCGCAGGCGAGCTCGATCTGACCGATCTTCTGGAGCGTTTCGACATCGAGGCGGAGAGCCTCGACAAGTCATTCACAAGTGCGATTGTCGGCAGACCAATCATCGAAGTACGCCCAACCTCATTCACGCGGTTGATGACCAATCTCATCGACAACGCCTTCAAACACGCGCAAACGGTTGATGTATGCGCGGTGCACACAGATCGAGTGTTGCGGGTGGAAGTGCATGACGATGGACCGGGAATCCATGAGGCGGAACGAGAAGAAGTGTTCAAGCCGTTCGTGCGGCTGGATGAATCGCGCAATCAGGACGATTCCGGCACCGGGCTTGGCCTTGCGATCGCGCGCGACATTGTGACAACCCATGGCGGAGAGATCGAATTGGGTGACAGTGAATTGGGTGGTCTGAAGGTGACTGTCAGACTGCCTGCCTGATGCTGTCCTATTGACGTTCAAATGGCTCAAGACGGCCAAGCCATCTTTCGGCGCGTTCGAGATTGACGCCAAGATCGCTCTCACCGATCTGACTTTGGCTGTAGAGTGCGATCGTTGAGGATGTGTCTTCGATTGGAACAATCTCGATTCTGATCGTGTCGGGATAGCGCATGAGCCAGGTGCGTTGGATGAAGCGGAGCTTCAAAGGTTCGGTGTCACCATCGACCCGTGTGATATCGTCCTCCGCCCGCAGACTGTTCAGCAAACGTTCGCGCAAGACCATTGCAGGTAAGTCATAGATTGAGCTTGGCCTGTCGATGCTTGCTGGATCACACAAGTCAGGTGGGCAAATCAGAGCCTGATTGGGTTTTGCGGTCTTCGACAGGCCTTGAAAACTGACGGGGCCGAGATCGGCCGGCCCTGCCATGACTCGCCAGACATGCTCCCAGCCATAGAGCGTTGCGGCACCGAACAAAAGTGCAAGCAGCAGCAGGGCAGCCAGAACGAATTTTGCGACCAAACGTATGATAGTCATGGCTTATCCGTGGTCTCTATGTCTGCTCTGGCAGCCATTCCATGGGCACATGCTCCGGCTGATTGGCCACGCGATGCAGCCATTGCGAGACGTTTGGAAAGGCATCCAGCTCGAAACCACCTTCTTCGGCGCTGTGCGTGTAGGCATAGAGGCTGATATCGGCCACGGAGTATGAGCCGCCTGCGAGAAACTCCGTGCGCGCAAGCTGTTTCTCCATAACGCTAAGCGCCTTGTTTCCCGCTGCCAGCGTCTCGTCCAGTCTTTCCGGCGTCGCATAGGGCTTCATGTGGTCGTAACGCAGAAGCGAGCGGCGCACCGCAACGCAGGGCTCGTGGCTGTATTGCTCAAAAAACAGCCATTGATAGACAAGCGCGCGTTCATAGGCATCGCCGGGCAGAAATCCTGTTCCCTCTGCCAGATGCAGCAGCATCGCATTTGACTCTGCCAGAAACCGACCGTCCTCGAGTTCCAATAACGGTGCTTTTCCATTCGGATTCTTGGTCAGAAATTCGTCCGTGTGCGTGTCGCCGTCCCTCGTGTCCACGCTGATATGGCGAAAGGGGCGCCCCAGCTGCGCCAGAAGCAGACGCGGCTTGTAGGAGTTGCCGGAATCCGGCATCGAATAGAGGGTAAGCATCAAATCTCGCCCGTTTCGCTTGCGCTTTGTTGCACCGCGCCCTAGTTTCGCGGCGTTTTTGAGGCCGATGAAAGCCTCTCAAGTCCAGCCATCCAGGAGCATGATCATGGCATTCCTTGCCGACAGCCTTTCGCGTGTCAAACCCTCTGCGACCATCGCGGTCAGCCAGAAGGCTCGTGAGTTGAAGGCGCAGGGCATGAATGTGATCTCGCTTGGAGCGGGCGAGCCGGATTTCGACACGCCCGATAACATCAAGGATGCCGCTAAGGCAGCCATGGATCGGGGCGAGACGAAATACACCGCCGTTGCGGGCATTATCGAGTTGCGAGAGGCGATTGCCGCCAAATTCAAGCGTGAAAACGGACTGGACTATGCGCCAAGCCAGATCATCGTCGGCACAGGCGGGAAACAGATTTTGTTCAATGCTCTGGCCGCAACGCTGAACCCTGGCGATGAGGTGATCATCCCGCGACCCTATTGGGTCAGCTATCCCGAAATGGTGGCCATCAATGGTGGTGAGAGCGTCTATGTCGACACCACCACGGAGAGCGAGTTCAAGGTCACCGCGGAGGCTCTGGAAGCGGCGATCACCCCGCGCACCAAATGGTTCATTTTTAACTCGCCGTCCAACCCGTCCGGCGCGGCCTACAGCCATGATGAATTGAGGGCGCTCACGGATGTGCTGCTGCGTCATCCGCATGTCTGGGTGCTCACAGACGACATGTATGAGCATCTGGTTTATGGCGACTTCAAATTCGCAACGCCGGTGCAGGTCGAGCCTCAGCTTTGCGACCGCACGCTGACGATGAACGGTGTGTCCAAAGCCTATTCCATGACTGGCTGGCGCATTGGCTATGCGGGCGGCCCGTTGGAACTGATCAAAGCGATGGACATGATCCAGGGGCAGCAAACATCAGGCGCCTGCTCGATCGCACAATGGGCCGCTGTGGAAGCTCTGAACGGTCCGCAGGACTATGTGCGCAAGAGCCGCGCCATTTTTGAGGAACGGCGCGATCTTGTCGTGTCGATGCTGAACCAGGCTACCGGCCTGCATTGCCCCGTGCCGGACGGTGCCTTCTATGTCTTCCCCTCATGCGAAGGGCTGATCGGGAAGCAGACAGAAGACGGCAAAACCATCGAGACGGATGAAGATTTCGTCACCGCGCTTTTGGAGAAAGAGGGTGTGGCGGTCGTTCATGGCTCGGCTTTCGGACTTGGTCCTAATTTCCGCATTTCCTATGCGGCATCGACCGAAGATCTGACGGATAGCTGTGAGCGCATTCAGCGTTTCTGCGCCAGCCTGCGGTAAAGCGCCTTCTCGATCGATGGCATTGGGGCCCACACAATCGCAGATTGAAGCCGCAGCTTCGGCGTTGCACGGGCGCATCGTCGCCACGCCGACCCTGCGGCTCAACTCGTCGCGCTTTGCTGATGCGCTGCCGGAAAAGGCCAGCGTTCACATGAAGCTGGAACTGTTTCAGCAGGCCGGTTCTTTCAAATCGCGGGGCGTGGTGCTTGCCATTGATGCTTTGAACCAGGCCGAGCGTGATGCTGGTGTGACGGCCGTTTCCGCGGGCAATCACGCCCTGGCGACGGCCTGGGGTGCCAGGGCCGCAGGGCTTTCTGCCAAAGTCGTGATGATGAAGAGCGCAGATCCTGTTCGCGTGGAGGGCTGCAAGGCGTTGGGCGCTGAGGTTGTGCTGGCAGATAATGTCGGCACCGCCTTTGATACTGTGGAGCAGATTATCGCCGATGAAGGGCGCACGATGCTGCACCCCTTTGAAAGCCCACATATGACGCTCGGCGCGGCGACGTGCGGCTATGAGCTTGGGCGGTCGGTTGATCATCTCGATTACGCGATTGTGCCAGTGGGCGGAGGGGGGCTGATTTCCGGCATGGCACCGGGGCTGCATGCTGTGCATCCCGACTGCACCATTATCGGCGTTGAACCATTTGGTGCGGATTCCATGTATCGCTCTTTCGAAGCCGGTGAAGCGGTGCGGCTCGATGCTGTTGATACAATTGCAGATTCTCTCGGCGCGCCCATGGCCATGCCCAACAGTTTTGCGATCGCGCGGGACCATGTTTCCGAGATCGTCCGTCTGGAAGATGATGCGTTGCGTCAGGCCATGCGCCTTTTGATGCATGGCATGAAGATCATGGCCGAACCCGCTTGTGCAGCCACGATGGCAGCGATTTGCGAGCCGCTGCGCAAAAGGCTGGCGGAAAAGAGTGTTGCGATCATCGCTTGCGGTTCAAACATCAGTGTTGAAAAATTTGCCGCGCTGACAAACTGATCAGGAGCGAGACTCGATGGCTGACGACGATGATCTCGGGCTGGACGCCGCCTATTCGCTGAAAACGCCGCAGGATTCCGTTCGCCTCTACGCCAAATGGGCCGAGAGCTATGATGAAGGATTTGCGGCCGAGCAGGGATATCGGACACCAGCGGTCATCGCTACTGCTTTCGCTGAAGCGGCAACCGAACATGACACGCCGCTGCTTGATGTCGGCTGCGGAACAGGTTTGCTGGCCGCCGCCTTGCCCCCATCTTTACAAGCCTCGCTTTGGGGCCTTGATATTTCGGCACAAATGCTGGCCGTCGCTGAAGAAAAGCATCTCTATCAAAGACTGATCGAAGGCAATCTTCTGGAGCGGTTGCCCTTCGATGATGCCACCTTCGGCTGCATCTTGAGTGCGGGCACGTTCACAACCGGCCATGTCGGTCCGCAGGCCTTTGAGGAACTGCTTCGCATTTCAAAGCCGGATGCGCTGTTTCTTGTATCCGTCCATGCGCATTATTTCCACGAGGCGGGTTTCGATATGACTTTTGGGGAGTTGAACCAAGCAGGAGCGATTACACCGATTCAAACCGAGGCCTTCGATTTCTACAGCCATGGCGATGAAGATCATGCTGAGGATCGCGGTCTTCTGGTCTCGTTTCGTAAGAAGCAGACGTCCTCGCCTGCGCCTTTTGCTTGACCGCTCAAAAGAGCGCCCCATATAGTTGAGAGCCGGATTGTCGCGGTCGCGACACCTGGCCATTTGCCGAAAATCGATGCGCCATTGGGCGGGCAAACCGCCACAGCAGCATCTTGCGCAACGAAGAGAAGGAGGGACCTCATGGAAAAGGTTCCCATGACCATTCAGGGCCACAATGCCCTGAAAGACGAATTGAAGCGGCGCCAGAGCGAAGATCGCCCACGCATTGTGGATGCGATTGCTGAAGCGCGTGCGCATGGCGATCTGTCTGAAAATGCCGAATATCATGCTGCAAAGGAGCAGCAGAGCCTCAATGAAGGCCGCATCGCCGAACTGGAAGACGTCCTTGCCCGCGCCGATGTGATCGACGTGTCGAAAATGTCAGGCGATACCGTCAAATTCGGAGCGACCTTAACGCTAATCGACGAGGATAGCGAAGAGGAAAAACACTATCAGATCGTCGGCAATCAGGAAGCCGATGTCGCGTCCGGCAAAATTTCGTTGTCTTCCCCGATCGCGCGTGCGCTGATCGGTAAGGAAGAAGGGGATAGTGTTGAAGTTGCCGCTCCCGGTGGCGCGCGCAGCTACGAGATTGTCAGAATTCAGTATGTTTAGCGATGGCATGTTCTTTTGAAGTCTAGCGAATGTTTGATCTGTACACTTTCGGCACGCCCAACGGTCGCAAGGTCTCCATCGCCCTTGAAGAAATGGGTTTCGACTACACGGTTCACGAGGTTGATATCACCCGGGAGGAGCAGTTCGATCCTGCCTTCTTGAAGATTTCGCCCAACAACAAGATACCAGCGATTGTGGACCGTGATGCGGGCATTTCGCTGATGGAGTCCGGTGCAATTCTCTACTATCTGGCCACAAAGTCGGGCATGTTTCTGCCAAAGGATCCGCATCACCACTGGGAAGCCCTCGAATGGCTGAACTGGCAGATGGGCGGTTTCGGGCCGATGCTCGGACAGGCGCATCATTTTTTGAAGTTCAATCCCGGCGTGAGCGATTATGCCGAGAAGCGTTATGGTGACGAGGCTGCCCGTCTTTACGGAGTTCTGGACAGGCAGCTTGAAGGCCGCGAATATGTTGCGGGCGAGTATTCCATCGCGGATATGGCGATCTGGCCGTGGGCCGCACGCTGGCAATGGCAGACCATGGATCTGAATGCGCTTCCAAATGTCAAACGCTGGTATTGCAACATTGCCGAACGTCCGGCGGTGGTCAAAGGCTATAATGTTCCGCTTGAGGCCAAAATTCCGATGCCGTGACGGGGCATTTGTGGCAGGGATCAAACCATGACCCTGGATGCCGATATACTGATCCTCAGCGACGGCAAGATGGGCGATCTAGCGCAGTGTCGCGGGGTTGCGCACCATCTTGCGGCGCCGGGCCGAGTGAGGGAGCACGTCGTCAAACCGACTGGATTCTGGGCTCTGCCGGTTCCGTTTATGCCGGTCGCGCCACTGGAACGCAGATCCTCCATCTTTGAGGCTCCGTTGCCTGATATCGTGATCGCGTCAGGACGCCGTACCATCGCTCATATGCGTGCGTTTTCGAAAATGAGGGAGCGACCCTTTACGGTCTTCCTGAAAGATCCGCGACAGGGACGCAATCTGTTTGATTTCATCTGGGCCCCAGAACATGACGAGCTTGCGGGCGCCAATGTGATGACAACGCTTACATCACCGCACACGCTTTCATCGCAACGGCTGATGCAGGTCAGGGCGGAAGTATCAGAAAGGTTGAGCCTTTCCGCTCCTGTTACCGGGATTGTCCTGGGCGGCGACACAGCCGGTGTGCAATGGACGGACAGTGCTGCGGTTCAGTTCGCCCTGACGGCTAAAAATATCGTGGCGGACAGCACGCCCATCGTCGTCTCGTCGCGACGAACGCCAGACTGTCTCGTTTCAGCCCTAGACACAGCCTTTCCCGACGCAATTTGGCCGGAACGCGCCGGTTTCGAAGAACCCTATCTTACGACGCTTGCTGTCAGTGATGGGTTAATCGTGACGGGTGACAGTCACAACATGGTCAGCGAGGCACTTGCAACAAGCGCTGCGGTGTATGTTTTCAGGCCGCAGGGTTTGCGGCCGAAACTGTCACGATTCCTCGATGCTGCGCTCGATCAGGGGCATATCGTGGAACTCAGCGATGCGATGCATGCGGGTTCCGCAGCCTCGAGCCGCGAACCGCTGAATGCCACCCCTGCGATAGCCGCCGAGATCGAAGGCCGATTTCTTGCTTCGCAACCGAGCTAACTTGGAACTGGGGACGCAACAGGCGTGGCGGTTGAAACGCCGTACCACCCGATCCTAAATTGCAGTCAAACGTTTAATGTGGGCAGGCTTTTCATGGCGAACCATCACACAAAGGTGCTCATTATCGGCTCCGGCCCCGCCGGATACAGCGCAGCCATCTACGCGGCTCGCGCTTTGTTGGAGCCGGTTCTCATCGCAGGAATGCAGCAGGGTGGTCAGCTCACCATAACGACAGATGTTGAGAACTATCCGGGCTATGCCGACCCCGTGCAGGGGCCGTGGATGATGGAGCAAATGCTTCAGCAAGCCAGGAATGTCGGAACGCAGATTGTCACCGACACCATCACAAAGGCCGATCTTTCAGTGCGGCCCTTTGCTTTCGAAGCAGAATCAGGCGACCGCTGGACAGCCGATACTGTGATCATCGCAACCGGTGCTCAGGCCAAATGGCTTGGTCTGCCGTCGGAGCAGACTTTCATGGGTTTCGGTGTTTCGGCCTGCGCCACATGCGATGGCTTCTTCTACAAGGGCAAGAACGTCATCGTCGTCGGTGGTGGCAACACAGCCGTGGAAGAGGCGCTTTATCTTTCGGGGCTGGCCGCCAAAGTAACGCTCATTCACCGCCGCGACGAATTGCGCGCCGAGCGCATATTGCAGGAGCGATTGTTCAAAAAGGACAATGTTGAAATCATTTGGGACAGCGAACTCGTTGACGTTCTTGGCAGCAGTGAGGGCATCGTGAAATCGGTCAATGCCGCGGTCATCCGAAACCGCGAAACCGGCGAGACCAGGGAAATGCCAATCGACGGCATTTTTGTTGCGATTGGTCACGCGCCGGCTGTCGAACTGTTCAAAGATCAGCTCAAGCTGAAACCGTCCGGCTATTTGTGGACGGCACCCGACTCAACGGCCACGGAAATTCCAGGTGTTTACGCAGCCGGCGACGTGACGGACGATATCTACCGTCAAGCCGTCACGGCGGCTGGAATGGGGTGCATGGCGGCGCTCGAAGCCGAGCGCTATCTGGCGGAGCATGAAGACAGTACCGGCGCGCTGGTGCAGGCTGCCGAGTGACCGAAGGTCCGCTTCTCAATCGGTTATTGATAACCGGCGCTGCTGGCCAGCTGGGCCGCATGGCGCGCCAGAAAGCGCGTCCGTTGGCTCGCCATATTCGATTGAGCGACGTTGCCGACCTGGCGCCTGCCGATGATCATGAGGAAATCGTATCATGCGATCTCGGCGACAAGGAAGCCGTAAGCGCGCTGGTCGAAGGCTGCGACGGCATTTTGCATCTGGGTGGGATTTCGGTGGAGGATCATTTCTCCAAAATTCTCAACTCAAACATTGTCGGCGTGTTCAATCTGTATGAGGCCGCGCGCCATCATGGCATGCCGCGCATCATTTTTGCCTCTTCGAACCATGCAATCGGTTTTCACAAGCAGGACGTTCAACTCGATGCATCTGCGATGATGAGGCCGGACGGCCTCTATGGCGTGTCGAAATGCTACGGCGAGAACATGGCGAGCCTGTATCACGACAAGTTCGGGCAGGAGACGCTCATCGTACGCATTGGTTCATGCACGCCCGAACCGCGCGATCACCGCATGTTGGCGACTTGGTTGAGTGAGGACGACTTCATCTCGCTGATCACCTGCGCATTTCGCGCGCCAAGACTGGGGTGCCCTGTCGTTTACGGAGCTTCCAACAATGATGCGTGCTGGTGGGACAATGGTGCGGCGAAATATCTCGGTTGGTGTCCGAAGGACAATTCCGAAGAATTTCGGACGAAACTGGACCGGGAACAGCAAAGACCTGACCCGAATGATGCGCGTTCGCTGTATCAGGGTGGCGTTTTCACCGAAGATCCCATCTACCCCGACTAGGTGAACGCATGCCGCTTGGCTGACTTCCCACAACACCTCTTGCGGCGAAGGGCAACGATTGCCACAACTCTGACGCGAGCCGGTATGGGAGATGCGGCTGCGCAAATGGGAAGGCTGATCAATGCCTATGGATTGGGACAAGTTGCGCATTTTTTCGCGTGTTGCGCAGGCGCGTAGCTTCACACGCGCCACCGAAGACCTGAACCTCTCCCAGTCAGCCATTTCGCGCCAGATCAGCGCTTTGGAAAGCGAAATCGGTATCCCGCTGTTTCACAGACATGCGCGCGGCCTGATCCTGACCGAACAGGGCGAGATTCTCTTTCGCGCCACAAAAGAGGTTCGTTCCACCCTGGAACAGGTGAAAAGCGAACTGACCGATTTTGGCGGCACGCCGCGTGGATCTTTGAGGGTTACGACCACGGTTGGCCTGGGTTCGGCCTGGCTTGCCCCGCGTGTGCACCAGTTCATCGACAAATATCCGGACGTGCGCGTCTCGCTGCAACTCTCGAATGAAGAGCTGGATCTGGGCATGCGAGAGGCCGATTGTGCGCTGCGCCTGCGGCAGCCTCAACAGCCTGATCTCGTTCAGCGACGGCTGTTTACCGTGCATTTTCACGTCTATGCCGCGCCCTCCTATATTGAGAAGTATGGCAAACCTGAAACTATTGACGATCTCGACCAGCATCGCATCGTTGCCTGGGGCGGGGACGCGCCGAACTATCTGTCAGATGTAAACTGGTTGCTGGGGGCCGGAATGCCTTCGGGGAAGCGTCGAAATCCGGTGTTGAAGATCAACTCTCTTCTTGCCATCCGGCGCGCAATCGAAACCGGTGCCGGAATCGCGCTTTTGCCTGATTACAGCATTGAGGAAGGCAGCAGTCTGGTTCCGGTGATGACGGGTACGGACGTTCCCAGCTTTGACACTTATTTCGCCTATTCCTCGGAATTGCGTCATTCGGCAAGGCTTGGTGCGTTCCGGGATTTTCTGCTCGAAAAAGCGAAAAACTGGAGATTTTAGAAGCACTTGGAAGGCATGCAATTTGTGCAAGTCTCCTATGACGACTCGGCGCTTGTCATATTGCACTGCAACATACATCTTGGTCATCAGTTGGACGACATCTGGTTTCCTCCTCCCAACCAGTCGTCCTAGAAGGATGTTGGCAGATCCTCCTCCCAAATGCCGGCATCCACACTTTCAGCCGGAACCTGCGAGTACCAGGTTCCGGCTTTTTCTTATCTTCAGACTGCAGAAGGACTTGAGTTCGCCCGGATCAGCCGGGCAGGGGCTTTGCGATCATTTCGTGAAGCAACGAGACAAAGCCGTCTGCCTGATGCCGGGCGGTCTGTGCTCCCTTTTCAGCGGTTGCGGCGCTGGCATCACCCGCCACACCGTCAGGGCCGAGATCGGTCGCAATCCAGCCATAGGAGATCGGGCCGGTCGGCATCAGTACTTCCTCATCGGCGACGTCCTGCGCACTGGAGTGAAAGGTCTGTGCCTTGCTCATATCCACAAGTTCCGGCCGGAAATGCAGCATGAGTGACGTCTCCACATCGCCGCCATGGATGCCGTAGCGCAGCTCGTCGGTCGAATACATGCCTGCTGGGTGGCCGAAGGCGCCCCATTGGCATTTGGCCACCAGCATGCTTTCGCGCACCCGCAATTCGCGCGAAACGATGCTGATGATGTCCAGATTCCCGCCATGGGAGTTGGCAATCACAAGCTTCTTGACCCCGGCGCGGGCAACCGACAGGCCGATTTCAACCCACAGATCGATGGCGAGATTGACGGGAATGGTCAAAGTTCCTTTTGCAAACAGATGCTCGTTGGATTTTCCCACCGCTTGCACGGGCAGAATACGCATGTCGATATCATTGCCAATGCGCTCTTCCACCGTGTCCAGCATGCCCTGCGCGATCATCGCATCGACGCCAACGGGTAAATGAGGGCCGTGCTGCTCAATGGCTGCGGTCGGCAGCACGGCGACGGTTTTCATAGGATCGATTTCGTCGAATTCGGCCGTTCTGTAGTCGGCCCAGTGCAGACGGCGCGTCATGGTGTCGTTTCTCCGTATGTCGCCGCCAAGCGTTCTGCCAGATAGTCCGCTGCGGTCACGGTCGGGAAGGTCTTCGCCCCTTCGATAGGCAGAGTTGCGATCTCGGTCTCGGGATTAGGATCGAGAAAGAAGGCGATGGAATAGCGCTCCTGCTGCGGTGGCAGAACGCGATGCGGGGTGGAAGCGTAGACACCGCCCGTCCAGCGCATCAGGCAGTCGCCGATATTGAGAACAAAGCCGTCATCAATTGGTGGGACATCGATCCAGCCGCCGCCCCGCTTTCGCACCTGAAGCCCGGCCACGCCGTCGGTTCGCAACAGGGTGAGCGCGCCATAGTCTGTGTGCGCGCCCGCGCCGAGGCTCTCTGCCTTCTGCGGCGCTTTCGGATAATGCAGCAGACGAAGGGTCGCCATGGGTTCGCTGAAATGCGGTGTGAAATGGTCCTCATCGAGGCCGAGATCCAGCGCCACCGCGCGGTGCAGATTGACGCCGAGCTCAAGAACGGCGTCGAAATACCCGTTCAGCGTGTCCTTGAAGCCGTCTTGTTGCGGCCAAAGGTTTACGCCGCGAAACGGTTCATTTGCCACCACGCGTGGGTCATCTGCGGCAAGATCAAGCCCGATGTTGAAAGCTTCCTTGTGATCGCTCTTTCCCGACGCAGGGTCCAGCGTTTCAGACTTCTCGGCAACATAGCCGCGATTATGGGTCGAGTTTTCAATCGCAACCGATGATTTCACCGCATCGGGTGAGGCAAAGAAGGTTCGTGACGCCGCGAAGGTTTCTTCAATCAAAGCTGGGTCAATGCCATGTCCGGTCAGGCCAAGAAAACCGGGGCCACGACAAGCTTCTCCAAGCGCTGAGACGAAGCGACTTCGGTCGGCGCCGGTAAAGTCCGCGAAGTTGAGAATCGGTATCATTCGGCGGGTTCAAGGCGGGCGGCGGGAGCAGGCTGCGTGCCCACCATGCGTTTTGCTTTGTCGCGTACTGTCTCCAGATGGGCCTTGCGGGATTCCGGTGTTGATGAGTCCATGAGGTAATGCGCGGCATAGGTTGTTTTGCATTTACGGGCACAGAGCAGGCGCACACCGCGCAAAAGCGTGCGCTTGCCCGGCGCGCCGATAAAGGTGGTCAGCCATCGCGATGCGCCGCAGGTGGTGAAAACGGCAAGTTTTGTGATGTGCCGCAAGCCCGGCTTGATGTTCCCGCCATCGGGCGAGGGCATGTGGAAGGCAACGCCCGGCACCAGCACTTTCTCCAGCCAGCCCTTCAGCATGGCTGGCATGCCGTACCACCAGGTTGGATACACGAAGATCAGTGAATTGCACCATTTGAGCGCTTCGATCGTCTCTTCCTGTCCCATGCAGTTCTGCTCGCAATCTTCATAGCAATCCCATTCAGAAGCCGTGATGACCGGATCGTATCCGGCGCGGTACAGATCAATGACCTTGACCTGAGCGCCGCCATTTTCCAGCTCTTCGATAACCGTTTGTGCAACGGCTGCGGTGAAACTGTCTGATTTGGGATGACAAAAGACGAGCAGCGCTTTCATGCAAGCCTCTTCAAGGTGTTGGCCACCTTGCTTTGAAACGCTGTGCGATCCTGCTGGGTCGCGCGGTTCATGTCATACAGGGCAAGGTAGCGGATGGTTGTTTTGTGGTTTGTAACATAGCGCACCGGGCGGGTAATGCACTTGCGCGGCGGATCGCCGGCAAGGAAGGCGCGCACACGGGTGCCGCCATAGGTCGTGACCGCAACGAGGGTCTTGATGTTCTCCAAATTGGGGCGAACCTTTCCGTCCACCAGTTTGAAAGAAACGCCCGGCAGAAAGACCCTGTCGAAGAAACCTTTGAGAATGGCCGGGTAGCCAAAGTTCCAGACCGGGAAGACAAGGAAAAGCGCCTCCGCTGCATTTAGGCGGTCGACATATCCCTGCACCGGCGAAGTGTTGATGCTGAGATCGTGATAGTTGCGCCGTTCTTCTGTCGTCAAAACTGGCGAGAAGCCTTCCGCGTAGAGGTCGCAATCGTCGATTTCCCAGCCCGTGCTTTGCAGCGTTTCGACCACAGTCTTGTGCAGGGCAGCCGAGAAGCTTTCTGGAACGGGGTGAGCGAAGACGACGAGCGCACGTTTTGGCATCAGGCCGGCTTCTTCATATGCGGGTAGGAATACATCTCGTCATAGGCCCAGTCAGGATTATCCCACGAGATCATCTTGCCGGGGTTCAAAAGCCCCTTGGGATCGGCCTCCTTCTTGAAGCGCAGTTGTCGATCATCGACCGTTTGGCGACCGCCTTCCTCAAGCGTGTAGCGATGCGGGTTGAAAACCATGCAGCCAAGCTCTTCATGTTTGGCTACGATCTCATCCAGCCGTTCTTCCGTGGTGAATTTCACGATTGGCAGGCAGGCAAAGATGACCTTGCCGTTCTCGCGAATGGCTTCCAGATGCTGCAGGACCTCGTCGCCAAATTCCTCCCGTATCGCGGCGATCTTCTCCAGCATATCATCGCCACCATAGCGCACCTGCAAATAGGTGATCGAGGGATCGACCTTCAGCGCGCGCAAAGTGGTGTGGTTCCACCCATATTCGAAGACATGACCCGGATCGCGGGGCCATTTGGTTTCGTCAGAGCGGTAGAGAATGTCGGCTTCAGGGTCGCGCGCACAGAAGGTGGTGAATGCGTCCATCGCATGCGGCGCGACCATGCACAGAAGCAAGTGCTGGCCATCCTTCATATGCGGTGCGAAACGCTGGAAGTAGAGTTGCGGAATTGGGGCTTCGATGGGTGTCGCAAGTTTCAGCAATATGCCGTCCTGCTTGCACAATTCCTCGGTGAAGCCGGTCATATGGCCGAAATCGTCAAAGGTGACACCGACACCGACCCAGTCATAGGCGGGAGCCAGCGGCATTTCGACTTCCGTGATGATGCCGTTTGTTCCATAGGCGTGGCTGACGCGGGCGAGGTCCTCGCCCTGAAACTCCAGAATGCGCGGCTCTTCCTCCATGGTGACGACGCGCAGACGCAGAATGTTGCCCAGATCGCGCAACTGCCCCCAATGAACCGAGCCAACACCGCCGGACCCGCCCGCAATGAAGCCGCCGATGGATGCGGTGGCCCATGTTGACGAGAACATGCGGATTTCCTGGCCCGAATGCTCCTTGCAGGCCGCGTCGAGGTCTTTGAGGAGGCAACCCGGTTCGACGACAACCCTGCCGGGCTGAATGTCTTTGACGGCGGCCATGTGTTTGAGATGCATGACGCAGCCGCCCCGCATCGGCATGGCTTGTCCGTAATTGCCGGTGCCTGCGCCGCGTGTCGTGACGGGCACATTGTGGCGGAAGCACGCTTTCAGAATCTCAGTGATCTCGTCTTCGCTTTTTGGGGCAACCACGAAATCGGCGACGAGGTGGTCCATGCGGTCTTTCAGAACCGGCGAATACCAGAAGAAATCGCGGCTTTTCTGCCGAACCGTGTCCGGATTGGTGTCGATGTCGAGATGGTCCAACTCCGCTTTCGCGGCGGCGATATCGGGTGCGGTGGTCATGCAGGCTCCACTCGATGGTCTAACTCGCTATAGCTCGGCAGGGTGCGATCAATCGCTCTACCGTTGCGCACAACGATACGGTCGGATTGCGGACGGGCAAAGCACTCGGTCCATGACCGGGCGGACAGGATGATGAAATCCGCTGGCTCCCCGGCGGAAAGTCGGCGCTCTTCGAAGCCGCAAGTCGTGGCCGGGGTCGCCGTGAAGCTTGCAGGCCAGTCTTCGCTTGAATGATCGAGATGCCCGATGCGCGTTGCTTCGCGCATGACTTCCAGCATGTCCATATCGCCATAGGCGTAGAACGGGTCGCGCGTATTGTCCGAAGCAAAGCTGATGGGAATGCCGAGCGCGCGCATTTCATGCACAACGGTTATGCCACGCCATCGCGGCGTGCGCTGAACGGATGGGTCCGTGTTGCGGTCCTGCAAATAGAGATTGCACATCGGGAGAGAGACGATGTGGATTCCCGCCTCTGCAACGAGTTCAAGAGTTTCCGCGCAGTCCTTCTCGTCCTGCACCGCCAGTGAGCAGCAGTGACCGGCGACTACGCGCTTGTCGAACCCGGTTTCCAGAACGACCTGTGCCAGCATGCGCAAAGTCGCGACGGAGGGATCGCCGGTCTCATCGACATGGAAATCGGTTTCCAGCCCCCGATTTCCAGCGTCCTCGAAGAAGGTGACAAGTCGGTCGCGCAAATCATCGACCGGATAGGTGACAACGCCGAGCACGCCGCCGGTGCTCGCCACGATGTCAGCTGTGTGATCGAATTCGGTCCCACCATTCGGCGGAACATGGTCAATGCCGGTCAGGCAACATGCCTGCAAGTTGATACGATCCGCCCATATGTCTCTGAGTTCGGCAAAGACGGGCCATGAAATATCTGCTTGAGGTGGTAGCGAATCCAGATGCGTTCTGATCGCACGTGTGCCATGCGCATAGGCGCATTTGAGCGAAAACTCCATGCGCGCGCGAACGTCATCTGCGCTCCAATTGGCGGCGCGGTCTGCGCTCACCGTTTCCAGCGCGCCCATGAAACTGCCGTCAGGATTGGGTGCTCGCGTCCAGATATGCCCCTTGTCGAGATGCGTGTGCATATCGACCGGGCAGGGCATCACCATGGCCCCGCCCAAGTCGATGATTTGTTCCTGCCTGGTATCAGTGACCAACCCATCGGCGACAGAAAGGCTGGTTTCAACGAGATCGCCGCTTTCACCAATCATGGCCGCTGGGATGCGGATATTGTCCAGCGTGAAGGAGCCTTCGGGGAGTGTCAGGAAATCACTCACTCACTGCTCCCGCTTGATCGCGCTTTCGTGCCACTTCCGCAGCAGAAGATGGCTGATCACACTCAAAATAGCGTAGATCACCACGCCGGTGACCGCGATCAGGAAAAGCGCCGCGAACATGCGCGGAATGTTGAGCCGGTAACCGGCTTCCAGAATGGTGAAGGCCAGGCCGGAGCCAATGCCGCCTGTGCCCGCGACATACTCCGAAACAACGGCTCCAATGAGCGCAAGACCCCCGGCTATGCGCAACCCGCCGAGGAAATAGGGCAGGGCGGATGGCAATTGCAGATAGCGCAAACGCTGCCAGCGCGAGGCCTTATAGATCGAAAACAGGTCGCGAAGATTGTGGTCGGCGCTATTCAGCCCCAGCGTGGTGTTTGACAGCACTGGAAAGAAAGCCACCAGCCAGGCGCAAATGAGAAGGCCGACAAGCTTTGATTCCACATAGATAAAGATCAACGGCGCGATGGAGACGATAGGCGTAACCTGAAGGATCACCGCATAGGGGTAAAGCGCCATTTCGGTGAGGCGTGACTGAGTGAACAAAATAGCAAGCCCCGCCCCGCCCAGCACAGCAACCAGCAGCGCCATGATCGTGATGGCCATGGTGATCGTCCAGGCGTTGAACAGCACCGACCAGTCATTGATCAGCGTTTCAAACACGCGGCCTGGACCGGGCAGGATGTAGTGCGGGATCTCGTTGATCCGCACGATCTGATCCCAGGCAAAAACGGTGAGCACCACGACGATAACGGGCATCGCCCAGGTGCCGATTTTGTCGAGCCGCTGCTTTCGGGCGCGGGCAAACTCCTCCGCATCAACCGTGTCGGCATGCGCCTTCATCGTGTCCGGTGTTGTTGCTTGGGCGCTCACCTCATCAAGTGTGGTCTGGGTCAATGCGGAACGTCTCCCATGGCGGCTTTCAACGCTTCAGATGCTGCACGACAATGCGCGGCATAGTCTGCGGAGGTCCTGAACACCTCGTCGCGCGGATAGGGTGCATTGACAGCAAGTTCCTCAATCACCCGACCGGGGCGAGCGGCCATAACAACCACGCGGTTGGACAGAAACACGCTCTCAAACACGGAGTGGGTGACGAAGATGACCGTGCAACCCAGCTGCGCCTGCATCGTAAGCAGATCATTGTTGAGCTTAAAGCGGGTGATTTCATCAAGCGCCGCAAAGGGTTCATCCATTAGGATGAGTTTGGGTTTCGTGACCATGGCGCGCGCAATGGAAACGCGCATCTTCATGCCACCCGAGAGTGCGCGGGGATAGGCTCCCTCGAACCCTTCAAGGCCGACCATCGCCAGCGATGAGTAAATGTCATCCAGCACTGATGACTTGCTTTTTCCCATCAGGCGCAATGGCAGAAACACATTGTCTTCCACCGTTGCCCACGGCATCAGCGTTGGTTCCTGAAAGACAACCCCCAATCCTTCAGACGCTTCCGGCGAACTCCAGCGCATCTTGCCTGATGTTGGCTGCATCAGCCCGGCGATCAACCGCAAACAGGTCGACTTGCCGCAGCCCGACGGGCCGAGCAGCGAAATGAAATCGCCCTCTCGCACATCAAGCGAAAAGTTGCTCAAAGCAACGATGTCTCGTCCGAAGACCTTGTCGATCCCCGTGAGCGACAGAAGAGGCGTGCCAGTGTCTCCCATGGGTTGGGACTTTGACACGGAAACGCGGTCGCGTCTCGCAATAGCTGCGCTTGTCGTCATGTTTTGTGCCGCATGTGACCGACGACCTCGCGCCGGTCACATGATTGGTTTCGAGACTGAACGGATGGTTTGGCTTTACTTCTTCAGGTCCATTCCAAGGCCTTGGCCAACAAACGATGTGTTGATACTGGCTTTCCAGTTCACGCCGGCGTTGACCACACCAGCCTCCACCATTTTGTTGAAAAAGTCTCCAACCTTCTCTTCTGTCAGAACGCCGATGCCTTTGGTTTCGGCGTCACCGGAATCGACGATTCCGAATTCCTTCATCTTGGAGATGGCGTAGGCGATCTTGTCATCGCTCATTTCGGGATTGTCCGCCTTAATGAGCGCGTTCGCAGCAGCGTTGTCGCCATAGAGATAGTTGTACCAACCCTTGATGGAGCCTTCCACGAAGCACTTCACCACTTCAGGCTTTTCTTCGATTGTGGATGCCATGGTCTCGATCGTGGTCGCGTAGGTGGAATAGCCCGCATCCGCGATCAAAAAGACGTTGGGTTTGAAGCCGCCTTCCTTTTCAACGACGAAAGGTTCGGACGACAGATAGCCCTGCATGCCCTTCTTCTTGTCGGCGAGGAAAGGCGCCGGGTTAAACGTGTAGGGCTCACGTTGCTCAGCCGTGAAGCCGTATTCGGCCATCATCCATTGATAGTAGCTCTGGAAACCATTGTCGCCGATCAGCAATGAAAGGTTCTTCAAGTCTTCAAAACTCTCCGCTTCACCCGGATGCGCCAGAATCACCTGCGGGTGCTTTTGAAACACGGCGGCCACGGAAACGACTGGAATGCCCTCCTGCACCGCTGAGAAAGCCTGCAACATGTCGCCACCCATATGGAATTGCATGCGGCCAGCGATCATGAGGCTGCGATTGTTGACCTGAGGTCCACCGGGAACGATCTCCACTTCGAGACCGCAGGATTCATATGTACCGTCGGCAACCGATTGATAGAAGCCACCATGCTCAGCCTGGGCGAGCCAGTTGGTGCCGAAAGTGACCTTTTCCGCTGCTACTGCGCCATTGACCGCAAGGCCGGAGAGCATGAGAGTGGTGAAAGTGGCTGCCGCAAGTTGTTTCAATGGCTTCATGGAGGAGACCCCGTTGTCGCGAGTGATGTTGGATGCTGCGCATATCCACGCGTTGTTGCCCCCTGTTGTCAAGTCGAAACGCCTAAATTTTGGCTTCCAAGCCACGTTGCTCAATAAATGGGCAGATACCTCGCCGGGGCCTTGAGGAGCCTATGAACAGCCTTTTTCCAGACAGCATCGCCAAGCCTTTCGGTCGTTATGCGCATGGCACGGTCTTTGGCGGGCGGATTTTGCGCACATCAGGGCAATTGCCGCTTGGTCGCGATGGCAATGTGCCGCAGGCCGTGGAGGCTCAGACCGATCTGTGTTTCGCCAATATCGATGCGATATTGAAGGAGGGCGGCATGGACCGCTCGCACATCGTTCATCTGGCAGCCTATGTGACCAGGCGTGAGGACATGGCCGCCTATATGAGCGCGCGCGACCGTTATCTCGTCGATATTGCCCCCGACTCAGTGCCAGCATCAACGCTGATGATCGTCTCCGGCTTCACGCGACCGGAGTTTCTGGTCGAGATCGAAGCTATGGCCGCGATACCGGATCAGAAGTAAGTCTGGAGCGGTTTCACGCTGATCACGTCATTCGACATGGCTTCGATCGCATTTGCGGCGGCGAGGCAGCCGGAAACCGTTGTGTAATAGGGTACCTTGTTCATCAAAGCGGCTGTACGCAGTGATTTCGAATCGCTACGCGCTTTGGCGCCCTCGGTCGTGTTGAAGATCAAATCGATCTGCCGGTTGCGAATGGCGTCTTCCGCATGGGGGCGGCCTTCCAGCACCTTATTGATGCGTGTGGATTCGATGCCCGCCGCTTCCAACACTCTTTGCGTGCCGCCGGTTGCCAGAATGGTGAAGCCGAGTCCGGCGAGGATCTGCGCGGCAGGTATGATCTTGTCCTTGTCGTCGCCCTTAACCGATATGAAAACCGTGCCATCAGTCGGCAGGTTATTGCCGGCCCCCAGCTGCGCCTTCGCAAAGGCCATGGCATAGTCTGAATCGAGTCCCATCACTTCACCGGTCGAGCGCATTTCCGGCCCAAGCAAAGTGTCGACACCGGGGAAGCGCGCAAAGGGGAACACGGCCTCCTTGACGGCAATGTGGTTGAGTGCCGTGACATCGGGCGGATCGGGCAGCAAATCTGAGAGCTCTGCTCCGGCCATAAGCCTGGCAGCGATGCGGGCAACCTGGACGCCAATGGACTTTGCGACGAACGGCACCGTGCGGCTCGCACGCGGATTGACCTCCAGCACGAAAATCGTGCCGTCTTTTATTGCGTATTGCACATTCATAAGCCCGACGACGTTTAGCGCCTTGGCGAGACCGGCCGTCTGTCGTGTGATCTCAGCGATCATCGCATCGTCAAAAGACCGCGTCGGCAGGGTGCAGGCTGAATCACCGGAGTGAATGCCCGCCTCTTCGATATGCTCCATGATCCCGGCAATGAAAACCTCACCTTCACTGTCGCACAGGCAGTCGACATCCACTTCGATGGCGTTGGTCAGATAGCTGTCGATGAGAACCGGTGTATCACCAGAAACGATCACTGCCTCGCTGATATAGCGCTCAAACGCGGCGTCATCGCGCACGATCTCCATGCCGCGTCCGCCCAGAACATAGGAGGGGCGCAGAACCGCCGGATAGCCAATGTCGGAGATGGTCTCGCGCGCTTCGTCCACCGATCGTGCGATGCCGTTGACGGGCTGCGTGAGACCAAGATCTTGCAGCAGCTTCTGGAAACGGTCGCGATCCTCGGCAAGATCGATGGCATCCGGGGACGTTCCAAGAATGGGAACACCGGCATCTTCGAGCGCCTGCGAAAGGCCAAGCGGCGTCTGGCCACCAAATTGCACGATGACGCCCAAAAACTCGCCGGATTGCTGCTCAACCCGGATGATTTCCAGCACATCTTCTGCGGTGAGCGGTTCGAAATACAGCCGGTCGGACGTGTCATAGTCCGTCGACACGGTCTCGGGGTTGCAATTGACCATGATCGATTCAATGCCCGCATCGGCAAGCGCGAAGGCAGCATGGCAGCAGCAATAGTCAAACTCGATGCCCTGGCCGATGCGGTTTGGTCCACCGCCGAGAATCATCGCCTTGCGGCGGTCCGATATGCCGGTTTCGCTGCCGACTGCACCGGCAAAATCGGTTTCATAGGCCGAATACATGTAGGCCGTAGGCGAGGCGAACTCTGCCGCACAGGTGTCGATGCGTTTGTAGACGGGGTGCACGGCAAGCTCAGCGCGAAGGGAAGCAACTTCGCTGGCGTCTTTTCCAACCAGTTGAGCAAGTCTTTGATCGGAAAAGCCCATGGATTTGAGAAGGCGCAGATTGGCGGCATCCTGTGGCAGGCCGTGGTCCCGCGCGCGCTGTTCAAGATCGATGATCTCTCGCAGACGGTCCAGGAACCATGGATCGATTTTGCAGAAACGATGTATCTCTTCATTTGACGTGCCGACGCGCATGGCCTGCGCAACCTTCAGCAGCCGGTCCGGCTTGGGCGTGCCAAGCGCAGCGCGAATGGCATTGCGGTTTTCGCGGTCGCCCTTGTCGGTTCCGGCGGCATCCTTGTCGAAACCGTCGATCCAAACCTCATCAAGACCGGTCAGCCCGGTCTCCAGACCGCGCAACGCTTTTTGCAGACTCTCGCAGAAGTTCCGGCCAATCGCCATCACCTCACCAACCGATTTCATGGATGTGGTGAGCGTGTCGGATGCAAGCGGGAACTTCTCAAAAGCGAAACGCGGGATTTTCGTCACGACATAGTCGATGCTGGGCTCGAAACTTGCCGGAGTTGCACCGCCCGTGATGTCGTTTTCCAACTCGTCCAGCGTGTAACCGACGGCCAGTCGCGCTGCGACCTTGGCGATGGGAAATCCGGTCGCCTTGGAGGCCAGCGCTGAGGAGCGAGACACGCGCGGGTTCATCTCGATGACGACGAGGCGTCCATCCGCCGGATTGACCGCAAACTGGACGTTTGAACCGCCCGTTTCCACGCCGATTTCACGCAACACCGCAATCGAGGCGTTGCGCATGATCTGATATTCCTTGTCGGTCAGCGTCAGTGCGGGAGCCACAGTGATGGAATCGCCCGTATGCACGCCCATCGGATCAACATTCTCGATGGAGCAGACGATGATGCAGTTGTCTGCGCGGTCGCGCACAACTTCCATCTCATATTCTTTCCAGCCCAGTACGCTCTCTTCCACCAGCACCTCATTGGTGGGGGAAGCTTCAACGCCGCTCAGCACAACGTCGTAGAGTTCATCCAATGTGTAAGCGATGCCACCGCCCTGACCACCCATCGTGAAGGACGGACGGATGATGGCGGGCAGGCCGGTCGTCTTGTAGGCATCAAGCGCCTGCAATTGCGCGCTGAGGCGGTGCTTCTCCAGCCGGTATTGCTCGCCTTCGTCCCAGCTCTTTTGCAGCCTTGTAAATGCTGCGGGATCGCTTTCCAGCGTGGTGTCGCCAAAATGCGTCTGCTTCTCGGCTTCGAACTGCTGCTTGAGTTCGCTGGTATTCACAAAGGCTGAATTCGGCGTTTCCAGCCCGATGGTTGTCATGGCGGTGCGGAAAAGGTCGCGGTCTTCCGCCTTGTCGATCGCCTGCGCATTGGCACCGATCATTTCGACGCCGTGCTCTTTCAGAACACCCATCCGCTCCAGAGATAGCGCCGTGTTCAGCGCAGTCTGTCCGCCCATTGTTGGCAGCAGAACCAGTTTCTCTTCGGGGTGTGCAGCGCGTTCGCGTTCGATGATTTTCGCAACAACCTGTGGCGTGATCGGCTCGATATAGGTCGCATCGGCCAGCTCCGGATCGGTCATAATCGTCGCCGGATTGGAATTGACCAGAACGATTCGATATCCCTCAGCCCTCAATGCCTTGCAGGCCTGCGTTCCCGAATAATCGAACTCGCAAGCCTGGCCGATGACGATTGGTCCGGCCCCGATAATGAGCACAGCATCGATATCATCGCGTTTGGGCATGGTCGGTCCGTTGAACGTGGCTCGCACAAAACCCGGCCTGCAAAAACAGACCGGGCATCGGCAAGCGAAATTGGGCTAGGCAAGGTCTATAGGCGAGTGGTTCATGGGGTGGAAGGGGTTGAGGTCGATTTTGCAAGGGGGATTTGGCGGTGCTACAGTCTTTCAGTGATGATCAACGATCGGTCGATCGCAGGCAAAGCCGGAATCATGTCAAAGTTGGAAAAAATCGAGCGAGACTTCCGCGCGCTGACGGAATCCGAACGGAAAGAATTCTTGGAGCGGGTTCTGGCTTGGCAAGATGAGGCTTGGGATCATCAGATTGCCTCCGATTTGGAAACTCGAAAGCTGGACGACCTGCTGGCTGAAGCCGACCGGGATATCAAAGCGGGGCGCTCAACTTCCCTGTGATGCATCGGGCGACTGCAAGCTTCTGGCGTAAGTTCGATCAGTTGCCTGATGCTGTCCAAAGCGTGGCGAGGAAGAATTTCGAGCTTTTGAAGCGTAACCCGTCTCATCCTTCGCTGAGGTTCAAACCGATCAGCCAGGTTTGGTCGGTGCGCGTTGGTTTGGGATATCGAGCTTTGGCTTTGAAGCGCGATGATGCGTATTATTGGTTCTGGGTTGGGTCACATGCAGACTATGACCGCCTCATCAGCTGATCGCTCCTAGCGTTCCAGAGCGTCGCGCACGCTGCGCAAATAGGTCCGGCTGACCGGCACCGTTTGGCCGTCGCTCATGGTGAGGATCGGGCGGTTCTGGTCGCGCGACAGATCGGTGACGTGTTTTCGCGACACCCACCATGAGCGGTGAACGCGCAGGCCCTCTGCGCCGGACAGTTCCTTTTCCGCATCGGACAGACGCATGAGAATCATCGCATTGCCCCTGGTCGTGGTCACTTTCAGATAATGGTCCTGTGCCTGAAGAGAAATCAGGTCGGCCCCGATTTCCTTTGGAAGCCGCGCCAGAAAGGGATCGATTTCCACAGCGGCCGACATTGGTGGAACTTCGGGACGGCTGCCTCGACCCATTTGGGCCAGATAGTAGATGATCGAGACCGCCATCGATATGGCCAGCACATTGAGGTAGAAGCCGAACCAGGCGGCGGCGACGGGTTTGGAAAACCCCATGACCAGAGCATTCACTGTCGAAACAAGCGCAAAGACGGGAATGGACGAGGCCGCGCCGCCGATCAGCCAGGCGAGCAGTTCTGGTGCGCCGTGCCGGGTTGCCCACTGACCGACACCGGCGGACACCAGCATGGCCAAAAAGAAGGTAGAGACGGTGATAGCGCCCCAATAGGTGAGCAGACCGGGAAAGCCTAAAACGTCGCCCGTATTGAACGGCGCGGCCACTGCCAGGATCGCAATGACCGCCAACATCCCGATCCAGAAGCGCGGCCGCTCGATAAGATAGCGCAATTCACGAAGCGCGAATTGCAAAGGCGGTGCATCGGCGAAGTTTTCTGGCTCGTTCACGTAAGTTCGATTGTTGCTGCGGCAGCCAAAGGTCATGTGGTGGGCATAGTGCAGACTGTTGGGAGAAGCGCAATATGATTGATATCACCCCGCTTTTGAACGCATCACTTGCCATTCAAGTTCATGTGGCCAGCGCATTGGCTGCGGCCCTGCTTGGTATATTCGTGCTTTGGCGACGTAAGGGCGGCTGGCTTCACAAGATCAATGGCCGCGTTTGGGTGGCGTTGATGGCCGTTGCTTCTGCATCATCATTTTTCATTCACGAAATCAGACTGTGGGGACCGTTCAGTCCAATCCATCTGCTGTCTGTGTGGGTGCTGTTCATTTCCTTGCCGCTTGCAGTTTACCTTGCGCGGCGCGGCAAAATTACGCGTCACAAACGCGTCATGCAGGGCACGTTTATCGGCGGCATTGTGCTGGCTGGCGGTTTCGCCTTCCTGCCGGGACGTTTGATGCATGAGGTGGTGTTTGGCGCTGGGCAGTATAGCAGTCCACCCTTTGGCTGGGCGCTGAGCATTGCGGCTGCGCTTGCCATCTTCCTGTTTCTTTGGTGGCTTGACCGAAAGCCCGGTTCCGGGAAAGGGACGGGGTTTCGCCTTGAGGACGCGCGTCAAAATTGAGCTTGAGACTCCCTCGGCGCCCTCATACTCTTGGCACAGTTGCGCGGATTGGGGAGTGAGCCATGCGCTGGCGTGGACGTCGAGAGAGTTCCAACATTGAAGATATGCGCGACGGTCGTTCCGGCGGGGGCGGCTTTGGGGGCAGTCAGCGTGGTGGCCGTTCTAGACGAGGTGGGTTCCGCATTCCTGGTGGCCTCGGGCGCGGCCGCATCGGTCGCGGGGGTGCGCGCCGCGCGTCCGGCGGCGGGTTCGGGACCATCATCATTCTCGTTATCCTGTTTTTCGGGCTTCGGGCCTGCGGCATAGACCCGCTGGAAATGCTGGCCGGCGATGGCGGACTGATGCTGCAACAAGCTCCGCAAACAACCCGCATCAACCCGAACTCGCCCATGTCGGGCCAACAGGCGCCCGCAAATGATGAAATGAAGCAATTTGTCGGCGTGGTTTTGGCCGAGACAGAGGATGTCTGGCGCGGTATTTTTCAGCAGCAGGGGCGGGATTATCCTGAACCGCGGCTTGTGATGTTTACCGATCAAATCCGCTCGGCCTGCGGCTTTGCCAGTTCAGCCAGCGGACCATTCTATTGCCCCGGCGACTCCAAGATCTATCTCGACACGTCTTTCTTCGACACGCTTGCCCGTCGCTTTGATGCCGCGGGTGACTTCGCGCAGGCTTACGTGATCGCACATGAGGTCGGCCACCATGTGCAAAACGTGATCGGCATTCTGCCAAAGTTCAACCGCATGCGGCGTTCGCTCTCAAAGGAGCAGGAGAATGCGATGTCGGTGCGTGTCGAATTGCAGGCAGACTGCTTCGCCGGTGTCTGGGCGCATTTCACAGACCAGAAAGGCTTGCTGGAGCGAGGCGACCTGCAAGAAGCTTTGAACGCGGCGTCACAGATTGGCGATGATGCGATCCAGAAGCGAACGCAAGGCTATGTCGTGCCGGAAAGTTTCAGCCACGGCACCTCGCAACAGAGAAAGGCATGGTTCACCCGCGGTTTCGAAACCGGTCGCGTGGGCGATTGCGACACCAAGGTGTTCGGATAAGCCAGTTGTCAATCAAGCTGTGGCGCGGTGCTTCTCCATCAGATCGATGAAGCGTTTGAAGAGATAGTGGCTGTCTTGAGGCCCGGGTGATGCTTCCGGGTGATGTTGCACGGAAAAGACGGGCTTTCCCCTCAGCGCCAATCCGCAATTGCTGCCATCAAACAGGCTGACATGAGTCTGATCGACATTATCGGGAAGGCTCTCGGCATCCACGGCGAAGCCGTGATTCATCGACACGATCTCAACTTTTCCGGTGGTGTGATCCTTGACCGGATGATTGGCGCCATGATGGCCCTGATGCATTTTCACCGTTTTTCCGCCGAGGGCGAGCGCCAGCATCTGATGACCAAGACAGATGCCGAAAACGGGGATGTTTTTCTCGATCAATTTTCTGATCTGTGGAACGGCATAATCGCCGGTCGCTGCCGGATCGCCGGGTCCGTTAGACAGGAAAACACCATCAGGGTTCAGTGCCGCAATGTCGTCTGCAGATGTGGTGGATGGAACAACGGTTACCTTGCAGTCCAGTCCCGCAAACAGGCGCAAGATGTTGCGCTTGACGCCAAAATCCATCGCCACGATGTGATAGGATGCGCCAACGCGGTCTCCATAACCTTCATCCCAAACCCAACTCTTCTGCGACCAGTTTTGATTCGTTGCGGTCGTAACCTGCGGTGCAAGATCAAGCCCTTCCAGTCCTGACCAAGCGGTTGCGCGGTCTTTGAGTGCGGAAAGATCGAAATTTCCGTCCGCGTCATGCGCGATCACGGCGTTGGCGAGGCCCGATTCTCGAATTTTGGCCGTGAGCGCGCGCGTGTCGATACCGTAAAGGGCCACGATTCCATGCGCTTTCAGCCAAGTGTCGAGATGCTGCGTTGAGCGATAGCTCGAGGGCGCACTGATCGGTTCACGAAAAACTGCTCCGGCGGCTCCGGTGCGCCGATCTGCATCCAGCATTTCAATGTCTTCGCCGTTGGCGCCAACATTGCCGATATGCGGAAAGGTGAAGGTCACGATCTGGCCCTGGTAGGAGGGGTCGGTCAGAATTTCCTGGTAGCCGGTTATTGCAGTGTTGAAGCAGACTTCCGCTTCGACGATGCCGGTCGCACCTGCTCCAGAACCCTCAATGACCGTGCCATCCGCCAAAACCAGGACAGCCGTTGTTTTCTGCTCGCGCCAGGGTGGTGTTTGGGTCATGATTGGTGTTTCTCGACAACAGGCCACGTCGGGTGGCGCTTTCTCACCGCGGATGCATGGCAGCCATGCACGCATCACGCTTGAACATCAGCGATATAGCACCCAGTTCTGTGCAGCAAAGGGCGGTTTCGCAAAATCACCATGTTTGGGTGCGTTGCAGCGTTAACCATATCAGTTGCAATACAATGTCGCGGGCGCCCAGCCGGGTTTGCCAGAATGGCAACAGACGGCTAGTGTCTGCCTCCGGTGCTGGATGGATGGCCAGCCTGTGGAGGCAGTCTGCGGTGGAAGGTTTGACCATGAGAAGCCGTTTGTCGGAAGGTATGAAACTGGCCATGAAGTCGGGCGACAAGCGCACCTTGTCGACGCTTCGTCTCATCATGGCCGCGATCAAGGACCGCGACATCGCTGCGCGCGGAAATGACAAGGATCGCGTTTCTGATGAGGAAATCCTGCAAATCCTCACGAAAATGATCAAGCAGCGCGAAGAATCGGCTCGTATTTACGACGAGCAGAGCCGAATCGATCTCGCTCAGCAGGAACGGCGCGAGATTGAGATCATTCTGGATTACCTGCCAAAGCAACTCGATGATGAAGAAGTGCGCACGGCCTGTGCGAAAGTCGTCAAGGATGTGAACGGCGAGAGCCTGCGCGACATGGGCAAGTGCATGAATGCCCTCAAAGAGCGCTATCCGGGCAAGCTCGACGTTGGCAAAGCCAGTCAGGTCGTCAAGGAGATGCTCGGCTAGTGGCGGCGCCTCGGTTGGAGCTTCACCGGCCCAAAGCGTTTGATTCCGTGAAAGCGTAAATCCGCAGTCATAGGAGTATTCACCGAAGGAGACCACCAAGACCGACGATGCACGAGGCGGCACGACCTGGAAACGCCACAAGGTTTTCAAAGTGCTGTTGACTTCGCCGGGATTGCTGGCTGTTGGCTGGTATGTGGTAGAAACTTTCTTCTGATTTGACCATTCGCATTGGCCCTTATGCTATGGCGTGGGGGCGGCAAAGGGCGTAGATTAACAACCTGCGCCTTTTTGTGTGATCGAAGACGAGTGTGCTGCGATGCGCTTCTCACCATCCTTTCTGGAGGAAATCCGGGACCGAATCCCGATCGCTGATGTGATCGGACGGCGGGTGACGTTTGATCGCAAGAAGAGCAATCCCGCCAAAGGTGACTACTGGGCATGCTGCCCCTTCCATGGAGAGAAAACGCCGTCCTTTCATTGCGAGAACCAGAAAGGCCGCTACCACTGCTTTGGTTGCGGAGCCTCTGGCGACCACTTCCGTTTTCTCACCGAACTTGACGGGCTTAGTTTTCCCGAAGCCGTGGAACTGCTGGCAGACGAAGCCGGGGTGGCGATGCCTGCGGTCGATCCTCAGGCCGCTCAGCGCGCAGAGCAACGTGCCTCGCTCCATGATGTGATGGAGATGGCTGCCTCATTCTTTCGTAATCAGCTGCAAACGGCTGAAGGCGCCAAAGCTCGTTCCTATTTGCGCGACAGAGGTTTGTCTGCCCAGGTTCAACAGGAATTTGGTATCGGCTACGCGCCATCCAGCCGGTCGGCATTGAAGGAGCATCTCGGCTCCAAGGGGGTCGAACGCGAAAAGATCGAGGCCTGTGGGCTTGTGGTTTTCGGCCCGGACATTCCGGTGTCCTATGATCGGTTTCGCGACCGGATCATGTTTCCAATTCTTGATGTCAAGGGGCGTTGCATCGCCTTTGGCGGTCGTGCGCTTTCTGCCGATGTTCCCGCCAAATATCTCAACTCGCCTGAAACGGACCTCTTTTCCAAATCCAATGTCCTTTACAACTACGCTAAGGCCCGCAAGGCCACCGAACGCGGCGAGGGATTGATCGTCGTTGAAGGCTATATGGATGTGATTGCGTTGGCCGCAGCCGGGTTTGAAAACGCGGTTGCACCGCTTGGCACGGCGCTGACCGAACAGCAGTTGGCGCTTGCGTGGAAAGTCGGTGGTGCGCCAATATTGTGTTTTGACGGAGATGATGCGGGCGCGCGTGCTGCCGGTCGAGCGCTGGATACGATTCTGCCGCAGTTCGATGACCAAAAGACGGCCCGTTTCGTGGTACTGCCACAGGGTCAAGACCCCGATGATTACCTGCGCATCAATGGCGCCGACACATTCCGCCAATTGCTGACCAATGCCATGCCGGCCAGTGAGTATCTCATTCATCGGCACGTTGCTGGTGCGACGCTGGATACGCTGGAAGACAAAATTCGGGTCGAGAAAGCCATCATCCGCGATGTTTCAACCGTCAATGATCCGCAGGTGAAACAGTATTTGCGTGACCATGTGCGCACCCGGTTGGCCGGTCTGTTTCATGATCGCGATGTCGTGGCCGTGGGTCCGATCGGTGCCCAACTCTCTGAGGTCAAAGCCGGCACTTCGATGCGCGAGAAGCTCATCTTGGGCATTTGCGTTGAGTTCCCAATTCTGCTTGCACGTCACATCGACACGTTGATGGAGGTGAACTTCAACGACAAGCGGTACGCGCTTTTTCAGCTTCAACTCCAGAAGCTGTTGATTGAGTTGAAGGACTACTCGGTGTCGGAGATTTATTCGTTGATTCCCGAGCAGTTTTACGAAGTGCTCAACGAAATTCACGGCCAGAGCGAAACCAGACCCTCCACTTCAACAGAGCCATGGTCGCTCCGGCGCGGTCACAGGCTGCGACAGAACTTCCCCATGATGGCGTCTGATCCGCCCGTTGAACTGGTCGAACGGTTTCTGTTGTTGCTGTTTCGGCAGATCGAAGAGCGTGAGATGGAGGTGGAGCTTCGCGTGTTTTCGCAGGTGGACGATACCGAACTCTATCTGCGCCAGTTGGAAGATCTGCGTCTGCATCAGCAGGCCACCCAAGCCATGACCATGGATCTGGACCGCGACTTTCGCGTTCACGCCGGTCGAGAATCCGCCGACTTCTGGGCCTGAGCGATTGAACCAACCGCCGTCAGAATAGGTGCACGTGGAACGGTCTTTCTTACAGGCATTTCATTGGATCGCACGGATGTTCCACTGTAGCGTTCTCGAATGCCGCTTTGCCTGCCAATCGTAGCCATTTTTGCCCGCTTCCATGACACGCGCTTCAAATATTCAGGGCCGTGTCAGGAGCGATCGGCCTGACATGCGCTGCGAGCAGGCATGAGCGAGACCGGCATCAGCCGTTGGTTTGGAAAGCCGCGCCCGCTCGGACAATTGCTGCCATTGCTGCTGGCAATTTTGGTCTCGGTCGCCGTCATTCCCATCATTGCCGTTTCCTACATCATTGCGTCTGATTCCACGGCCCGGTTGGTCGGCGCTCAGGCGGATTTGAGGTTGGACGCTGTCGAGGCGGCGATAAGGCGCCAGCTCGATCCGGTTGAGGCGCAATTGCAACTGGCGCGGCAGGCGGTTTTGGCCGGAACTGTTGACCCGTCGAACCGTGAGGCGTGGCGTTCGTTCATGTTCGGTCTGCTCGCCGCGACCCCGCAAGTCTATGGCATCGGTTATGTGCGTCTCGACGGGTCGATGCGCCGCTGGGAGCGTGGATCGCTTCGGGAGATCGAAGAGCCTGCCTCCAATGTTCCGCTGGGACGGCAGGCAATCTTGGATGCCCGCGTTGGCCGACTTTCAGTCTGGGCCGACCCTTTCGTTTCTCCGGTTTTGGACGATGCCATTCTCAACCATCGCGTGGCGATCGAGAAGGATGGTGAACTTCTGGGCGTGTTGTCGGCGGGCATCAAGGCATCGGACCTTTCACCGATCCTCTCAAAGTTTGCCGAGCAATCGACCACTGCCTTCATACTCACCGAAGATGATCGCATTGTCGCCTATCCGGGTCGTCAGGCGATTGCAGACAAGCCCAACCTTGCTCTGGAACCGGTCAGCAAAGCGACCGATCCGATCGTGCGCTCCGTCTGGTACAATCCGCGCCCGCTGGAGGCGACGCGCATTCAACGCAGCAAGGGACATTGGACGCAGGTCGAGGACGTCTTTTACGTCTATGTCTATCGTACGACGTCCCGTTACAGCACTCAGCCACTGCTGGTGGCTGCGGCCTTTCCTTCGGCCCAGACGCGATGGGTGCGATGGGCGCCTTTGGTGGCCGTGGGAATCGGCGCGGCTTTGGCCGCACTGGTGATGTTTCTGGCCTGGAACGCCGGTCGAAGACTGGCTGTGCCGGTGACGTCCCTCAACGCCGCGATGTCGCAGATCGAATCGCTCCAGTTTGAACGCATCGACCTGAAGGAACTCGACGGTGCGCCGGTGAAAGAGTGGCGCAGCATGGCGGCGCGAATTTCACGCACCGCAGGAACCCTGTCACGTCTTGGCGTTTATGTTCCGCGGGCCTTGAGCCGTCGCCTCCTGGCCGGAGAACGAGACGCCGCTCTGCCCGCTCCGCGCGATGTCACCGTCATGTTTGTCGACGTTGAGGGCTTCACGAAGTTTGCGGCGGACCATGATTCCGAAAGTGCCGTTCGCTTTCTTTCAAAGCTCTACGGAACAATCGGCCCTCTGATCGAAAAACATGGCGGTGTGATCGACAAATATACCGGGGATGGATGCCTCGCCTTCTGGGGCGCACCCGACGATGAACCGCGCCATGCCTCCCGCGCCGTTGAGGCGGCCGTCGAAATCGCGCAGGCCTGGGCTGGACATCGGCCCAGACTGCGCATTGGGCTGCATTCTGGAAGCGCAATTGTCGGTGAGATGGGTTTTCCAGGGCGGCTGGACTACACCATTACCGGGTCCACACCCAGCGTGGCCGATCGTGTGCAGGAAGCACTGAAGGGCGCGAACTCCTCAGAATCGGTGGTCATCGGCATGAGCGAAATGACGGCACAACAAGCCCAGTGGAAACAGTTTGACGATCAGGCGTTGCGAACACGTGAGGGACTGGCCGTCAGAGTGTTGATGCACCGCTCTCCCCCGAAATCATAGATGGGCACCGGTGCCGGAATTATTGCCGTAGCATAACGTGGTTTGCGGTTCGGCTTGAGTTCTTGAGTAACGTACCGCAAATTGACGGTCCATTGATTGAACGTGACGCCGACTTCGAGGCGTGAAAGCACCGTGCCACGCCCAACAGTTCACGACATTGCCAGCAAAGCCGGTGTCAGCCTGGCAACCGTCGATCGCGTTCTTAACAGCCGACCGGGCGTTCGCGCCAAGACCATCGATAAGGTCAACGCTGCGATTTCGGAAATTGGCTATGTGCGAGATGTCGCAGCGGCTAATCTTGCGCGCCAACGGGATTACCGGTTCGTTTTCGTCATTCCGAAAGGGGAGAGCTGGTTTCTGCGTCAGCTTGAAAACGTCATAGACGAGGCACGGCATCGGGTCATTTCGCAGCGCATTCAAGTGGAAACGGTTCGGGTTGATGCCGACAATCCTCACGCGCTGGTCGCGATGCTGGATCATTTTGGTTATCACCGGGTCGATGGCATCGCAGTCATGGCGCCCGAGACACCGCAATTGCGTGACGCGATCACCCATCTGCGCCAGGAGGGGATTACGGTGCTTGCGTTGCTGTCAGACCTTCCCAACAGCGCCGTCGATGATTTCGTGGGTATCGACAATGTCGCCGCAGGGCGAACCGCTGCCGCCCTTATCGGGCGTTTCATGGGAGAGACGTCCGCACGCGACATTTTGGTGATCGCGGGCTCCATGCTGGCCCGTGACCATATCGATCGTCGCCTGGGTTTCGACCAAACCATCCAGGCCATGTTTCCAAAGCTTCGGGTTTTGCCGACTCTGGAAGCCTGGAATGATGCGAATGTTATCGCCAAACGCTTGCCGGCATTGTTGGCGGCCAATCGACAGATCGGCGGAATATACAGCGTCGGCGGCGGAAATTCCGGCGTCATTGATGTACTCGCCAAGCAAGGCCGGGGAGATGTGACGGTCATCGCCCATGATCTGACACCGATTACGCAGCACGGTCTGCTATCGGGCGTGATCGATGCGTTGATTGTGCAGGATTTGGGCCATGCCGCCCGAAGTGCGGTTCGGCTAATGCGGGCGCGACGCGACCGGGAGCCGGTTTTGCAGGCTCAGGAGCGCATTCGGCTCGAAATCATCATAAAGGAAAATCTGCCCGAAGAAGGCGGCCAAATTCACTTGGAGGAACGACAATGAAACAGATCAAGGGACCAGCGTTGTTTCTGGCGCAATTTGCAGGCGATGAGGCGCCGTTCAACTCGTGGGATGGCATCACCAAATGGGCCGCAGAATGCGGCTATGAAGGGGTGCAACTGCCGAGTTGGGACGGCAGGCTCTTTGACCTAAGCAAAGCCGCGCAATCAAAAGACTATTGCGATGAGATCAAGGGCGTCGCCGAGCAAAATGGTGTCGCCGTCACCGAACTGTCGACCCATTTGCAGGGGCAGTTGGTCGCCGTTCATCCAGCCTATGATGCGGCCTTTGACGGTTTTGCCGATCCTTCCGTGCATGGCGATCCGAAAGCGCGTCAGTCCTGGGCGGTGGAACAGGTCAAACAGGCCATTACGGCCTCACGCCATATGGGGATCGAGGCGCATGCGACATTCTCCGGCGCATTAGCCTGGCCCTATGTCTATCCCTGGCCGCAGCGCCCGGCTGGCCTCGTGGAGCAGGCCTTCGACGAATTGGCGGCGCGCTGGCGTCCGATCCTCGACCATGCTGAAGAAAACGGGGTCGATATCTGCTACGAAATCCACCCGGGAGAAGACCTGCATGACGGGGTCACTTTCGAGATGTTCCTTCAGCGGCTCGATGATCACGCACGCTGCAAGATGCTCTACGACCCCTCGCACTATGTGCTGCAGGCGCTCGACTATCTCGACAATATCGACATCTATCACGAGCGCATCGGGATGTTTCACGTCAAGGATGCCGAGTTTAATCCGACCGGGCGTCAGGGCGTCTATGGCGGCTACCAGTCCTGGGTTGAGCGGGCCGGGCGCTTCCGTTCCCTCGGTGATGGGCAGGTGGACTTCAAGGGCGTCTTCTCCAAGCTCACACAATATGATTTTGACGGTTGGGCGGTGGTCGAATGGGAATGCGCCATGAAACACCCTGAGGATGGCGCGCGAGAAGGCGCCCAATTTGTGCGCGATCACATCATCCGTGTCACAGAACACGCCTTTGACGATTTCGCAGGCAGCGGGGCCGATGCAGCGGCGAACGCAAAAATGCTGGGTCTGGGTTGAGGGGTGACATCATGAGTGCAGCAAGACTTCGTTTGGGCATGGTGGGTGGCGGTCGCGACGCCTTCATCGGTGCTGTGCATCGCATCGCCAGCCGGATTGATGGTCACTTTGAGCTCGTTGCGGGTTGCTTTTCGTCAACGGCGGAAAAGTCGAAAGCGTCCGGTGCCGATCTGGGGCTGCCGGAAGATCGCGTCTATGGCGACTTTGCCGAGATGGCGAAGCGAGAAGCGCGACTCAAGACGGGCATCGAAGCCGTGGCCATCGTCACGCCCAACCACATGCATTACGCACCCGCGCGCGAGTTTCTCAAACGCGGCATCCACGTGATCTGCGACAAGCCCTTAACCTCGACGCTCGCAGATGCGAAAAAGCTCAAGAAGGCTGTGGAAGCGAGCGGTGCGCTGTTCGTTTTGACGCATAACTACACCGGCTACCCCATGGTGCGGCAGGCGCGCGAGATGATTGCCGCCGGAGAGCTTGGCGCTATTCGAGTGGTTCAGGTGGAGTATCCGCAGGATTGGCTTTCGGAAAAGCTTGAAGACACCGGCCAGAAACAGGCCGGTTGGCGCACCGATCCGGCACGATCCGGCGCTGGCGGGTCCATCGGTGATATCGGCACCCATGCCTATAATCTGGCGCGCTTTATGACCGGCCTGCGCCTTGAGGCGCTGTGTGCGGATCTCGACAGTTTCGTTGAAGGTCGCCAGCTTGATGACAATGGCCATGTGATGCTGCGCTTTGAAGGCGGTGCGAAGGGCATGTTGTGGGCAAGCCAGGTCGCGCCCGGAAATGAGAATGCGCTGCGCATCCGCGTTTACGGCACCAAAGGCGGCGTGGCGTGGGAGCAGGAAAATCCCAACCGCTTGCTTCATTCCCCGCTGGGCGAACCGGTGCGGGTGATTACGCGCAACGGCGCCGGGGCAGGCGAGGCCGCCGGCCGGCTTTCGCGCATACCGCCCGGTCATCCGGAAGGATATTTAGAAGGTTTTGCAAATATTTACAGCGAAACCGCCCTCGCCATTCGCGCTCACCAGGCAGGTGGGGCGCCCGATCCGCAGATTGCATATCCCACCATTGATGATGGTGTCGAAGGCATGGCCTTTGTCGATGCCTGCGTTCGGTCGTCGAAGCGAGATGCCGCCTGGGTGACGCTTAACATGTGAAGCGGTGCAAATTTTATCCACTCATTCGCCGGTTTGGCCTTGTGGTGAGGTACGCACCTCATTTAGGGTTTGGTTAAGAAGCTGCCCACTTGCGAGGTGGCACAGGATGGGAGGAACATCCATGAAGTTGAAGTCACTCTTGGCCGCCTCAGCGCTATCGGTCGCCGCGTTCGCGAGCACCAACGCTGCGCAGGCGGAAGAACTCACATTGTGCTGGGCGGCGTGGGACCCGGCGAATGCGCTGGTTGAACTTTCGAAAGAGTTTGAGGCGCAGAGCGGTCACAAAATGAACTTTGAGTTCGTGCCGTGGCCAAACTTTGCCGACCGCATGCTCAACGAGCTGAACTCCGGCGGCAAGCTTTGCGACCTGCTGATCGGCGATTCACAGTGGATCGGCGGTGGCGCTGAGAACGGCCATTACGTCAAGCTGAATGATTTCTTCGACAAGGAAGGGATCAGCATGGACGATTTCGCGCCCGCGACCGTCTATGCCTATTCGACCTGGCCGAAGGGCACGCCGAACTATTACGCGCTGCCGGCCATGGGTGATGCCAATGGCTGGTTCTACCGCAAGGACTGGTTCGCCCGCGAAGACATTCGCGCAGCCTACAAAGAAGCAACCGGCAAGGAACTCGGCGAACCCAAGTCGCAAAAGGAACTGATGGAAATCGCCAAATTCTTCCAGGGTCGCGAGATCGATGGCAAGACGGTCTATGGCGCTTCGATCTTCACCGAGCGCGGGTCTGAAGGCATCACCATGGGGGTGACCTCGGCGCTGTATCCTTGGGGTTTCAAATATGAAAACACCCCCGGCAAATATGACATGGAAGGCGCGGTGAATTCGCCAGAAGCCGTGGAGGCGCTTGAGTTCTACAAAGAGCTTTATCAGTGCTGCACGCCGCCGGGATACACCAACTCTTACATGGGTGAGTCTCTTGACGCGTTTAAGTCTGGTCAGGTGGCGATGGCGATGAACTGGTTCGCCTTCTTCCCCGGTCTCTATGCCGATCCGAATACGGGTGGCGACAAGATCGACTTCTTCGTCAATCCGCCGCAGAACCAGGCCGGATCGACGCTCGGTGGTCAGGGTATCTCGGTCGTTTCCTATTCCGACAAGCAGGATGCGGCACTTGAATATATCAAGTGGTTCGCTCAGCCTTCGGTTCAGGCCAAATGGTGGGAACTTGGCGGCTATTCAGCGCATAATTCAGTACTGAATGATCCGGGTTTCAAGGATTCGCAGCCCTTCGCCGGTGACTTCCTGGAAGCGATGGCCGGTGTTCAGGACTTCTGGCAGGAGCCTGCCTATGCCGAACTGCTGCTCGCCATGCAGAAGCGCGTTCATGACTATGTCGTCGCCGATCAGGGAACGGCCAAGGAAGCGCTCGACAAGCTCATCGAGGACTGGACGGAAGTCTTCGAGGACGAAGGCAAGCTGTAGGTCAAGATGACAGATCCGGCCTCATGCATTGGCTTGGGGCCGGATTTTCGACACTCTTCATTTCTCCCCAATTTGGTTCGCAACACCGGTTGCGATCTCGGGTATGTCTGGTCAAATCTCGCCGTTCTGACGCGATCAGCGACGGCGGGCTTGCGAAGATGTCGGGGGAAGTGAAGCAGCGGTGAACGATCAGCCATGACCAGTCGAACATGACACAGACGACGATGGATCGCGCCGCAAAGGCCACGCCCGTCCGGGTCGCACGTCGTATTCGTGGTCTGTCGGACCGCGCGATCGCCTGGATCTTCGTTGCGCCAACGATCTTTCTTCTTCTGGCAATCAACATCTTTCCGTTGATCTGGACGATCCGGCTTTCTTTCACGAACTACAAGGCCAACCGCGCCGGTCGCGAGATCAAGGAAATCGGGCTGCGCAACTATGAGCGCATTCTGACGGACAGCGACATCTGGCTGAATATGCAGGCCACTGCGCATTTTCTGGTCTGGACGATCGTGCTTCAGGTGCTGATCGGCTTCACGCTGGCCTGGCTGATCAATCGAAAATTCAAGGGCAACGATCTTTGGACAACAATCATCGTCCTGCCGATGATGCTGTCGCCTGCCGTGGTGGGCAACTTCTGGAAGTTTTTGTACCAGCCGCAAATTGGGCTGTTTAACTACATCGTTGCATTCTTCACGGGGCGCGAGCCTTCAAGCTTTGAGATGCTGGGGTCAGTGGAACTCGCGCCCTGGGCCATTGTCATCGTTGATACTTGGATGTGGACCCCCTTCGTGATGCTCATCTGTCTGGCGGGGCTGCGTTCGATACCCGACTACATTTATGAAGCGGCGGAGATCGACCGTGCGTCGCCCATCCGGCAGTTTTTCACCATCACCATTCCCATGGTGCTGCCTTTCCTTATGTTGGCCGTGCTGTTCCGCGGCATCGAGAATTTCAAGATGTTCGACCTCGTGGTGCAACTGACCGGTGGGGGGCCGGGCTCCACAACCGAACTCACCTCGATCAATCTGAAGCGTGAAGCCTTTGAAAAGTGGCGCACCGGCTACGCGTCCGCTTACGCCATCATCCTGTTTGTGACCGTCTTTGGCCTGGCCTCAATCTATGTGAAGGCGCTCAACCGCGTGAAGGAGCGATGATGCAACTGCACATGTGCAAGGTGTGGCGGTCATGAGCGCTTTTTCGGTCACCGAACCGTCGAAGCGGGCCAAGGGCGTCGCGGCCACGCTGGTGATATTTTATGCCATCGTGACGATGATCCCGCTCGCCTGGATTTTCATCACCGGCTTCAAATCACCGGCGGACGCCATCGCCTATCCGCCAAAGGTTGTCTTCCAGCCCACTTTGGAAGGCTATGTGAACCTGTTCACGACGCGCACGAGGCAGACGCAGGAGTTTCTCGACGCCAATCCGCCGGAAAACTGGGCGGAAGAGATTGTGCGCCAATATGACATGGTCATTGTGGGGCCGTCGAAATTCGGCGAACGGTTCCTGAACTCGGTGATCATCGGCTTTGGTTCGACGTTCCTTTCGGTGTTTCTGGGAACGCTCGCCGCCTATGCGTTTTCGCGATTCAAGATACCGCTCGCCGATGATCTTTTGTTTTTCATTCTCTCAACGCGCATGATGCCCCCGATCGCGGTCGCGATCCCCATATTCCTGATGTATCGGGAACTGGGCCTCTCCGACACACATCTGGGCATGATTCTGCTCTACACGGCGGTGAACATTTCGCTTGCGGTCTGGCTGCTCAAGGGCTTCATCGACGAGATCCCGCGTGAATATGAGGAAGCCGCGCTGATCGACGGCTACACGCGGTTTCAGGCCTTCTACAAGGTCGTGCTGCCTCAGGCTGCCACCGGCATCGCTTCAACTGCGATATTCTGTCTGATCTTCGCCTGGAACGAATACGCCTTTGCGGTGCTGCTGACTTCGGCGACAGCGCAAACGGCGCCGCCCTTCATCCCGACCATCATCGGTATTGGCGGGCTTGATTGGCCTGCGGTTGCTGCTGGCGCGACCCTGTTCCTGTTGCCGGTGATGATCTTCACCATTCTGCTGCGCCGTCATCTGCTGCGCGGCATCACATTTGGGGCAGTGCGCAAATGAGCAAGCCGTCGAATGACCCCAATATGATGTCGACCCTCCGTCAGGAGGACACTGCGCCCGCTGCCAAATCATGGAAACGCTTTTTTCTGCGTGGTCCGTGGGAGATGCTGGCTACCATCATCATCGCGCTTGGCGTGGTCATGCTGATGCAGCCCTATGTCATGTGGGCCTATACCTATTCATTCATCACCACGCTTGTTGGAACGGTCATGTTTATCATCGTCAGCCACTTCCCGGAGGAGGTGTGATGGCTGAAATCGTGATCCGCGATATTCAGAAGAAGTTCGGCGATTTCGTTGCGGTGAAGGAGTCCTCTTTCACGATTGAAGATGGCGAATTCTTCATGCTGCTTGGGCCGTCGGGCTGCGGAAAGACCACGACGTTGCGCATGATCGCCGGGCTGGAATTGCCGACTTCCGGCGAAATCTTTCTCGATGGTGAGGAAATCAGCCAACGTCCGCCTTCGCAACGCGACATCGCTTTCGTGTTTCAGATGTTTGCGCTCTATCCGCATATGAATGTGCGCAAGAACATCTCCTACCCGCTTGTTTCGCAGGGCATGCCGCGCGCCAAGGTGCGTGAGAAGGTTGCGGAAGTCGCGGCGATCCTCGGCATTGAGGATATTCTCAACAAACCGGTCGGCGGCTTGTCGGGTGGTGACCGCCAGCGTGTCGCGCTGGGCCGAGCCATCGTGCGCGAACCCAAAGCTTTCATGATGGATGAGCCGCTGGGAGCGCTCGATGCGGAGTTCCGCGAACGCATGGCGGAAGAACTGCGCGCCTTGCATGACCGCATGGGCGCGACAACGGTCTATGTGACCCATGATCAACTCGAAGCCATGCAGATGGGCGACAAGATCGTGGTCATGAACAATGCGATTGTTGAGCAGTTCGGCACACCGCAGGATGTCTATGACAAGCCGACCACCATGTTTGTGGCCAACTTCATCGGTTCCCCGCCGATGAACTTCCTGCATTTCGCCGGTGCCGCAGCAGAGGGTGCGGAGTCGATCCAGTTGGACGGCCAGACCTTGGGCATGCCCAAATTACTTGACGGCGCGGAGGGTGAACTCGTCTATGGCGTGCGACCGGAGCATGTGCGGCTGTCGGACAGTTCCAATTATCGCGGCGAGGTGGTTTCAACCGAATATCTGGGCACCACGCAGATCGTGACGCTCGAAACAAGCTATGGCAGCATCAAAGCCCGCGCGCCTTCGGATCAGTTGGCCAGGGTTGGCGAGACGGTCGGTCTCAATTTCACAGCCAGCACCGTCACGCTGTTTGACGCCGCAACGGGCCGCGCCGTTCGCTCGCTTCTCAACGACGAGGTGCTGAGCAATGGCTGAGGTGCGGCTGGAGGGCGTGTCAAAGGCGTTCGGCAAGACGAATGCGGTTAGCGAGATCGAACTGACCGTGCCGGATGGCGCCTTTGTCGTGCTGCTTGGCCCGACCGGTGCAGGCAAAACGACGACCCTGCGACTGATCGCAGGCCTCGAAAAATGCGACGCCGGGAGCATTCATATCGGCGAGCGACAGGTGAATGATGAAACCCCGGCGCAGCGCGATGTCGCGATGGTGTTTCAGCAATATTCGCTCTATCCGCATTTGACAGTGCGGGACAATCTGGCCTTTCCGTTGCGCTCTCCAATTTTGAAAACACCGCCGGATGAGATCGAGCGCAAGGTTCGCGAGGTCGCAGAAGTGCTGCGCATTCCGGAAAAGCTCGACAACAAGGCAACCGAATTGTCGGGCGGGGAGATGCAGCGGGTCTCGATTGGCCGTGCGCTGGTGCGCGATCCTGCGATCTATCTGATGGACGAGCCGCTCTCATCGCTCGATGCAAAGCTGCGGGCGGAATTGCGCATTGAGCTGAAGCGCATCCATGACGAATTGGCGGCGACGCTGCTCTACGTCACGCATGACCAGATTGAGGCTATGACGATGGCGAGTCATGTCGGCGTGCTCGACCATGGCCGATTGGTACAGTTCGGAACGCCGCGCGACATCTACGAAAATCCGCGCACAGCTTATGTCGCGGCGCGGCTTGGGCAGCCCCGCATCAATCTGCTGCCTGCCGATGTGTTTGCCGGTGCGCCATCGGGTGCGCATACAATCGGCCTTCGACCGGAACATGTCGAGCAGGGCAAGGGCGAGGAGGCGACCGTTTCGCGTGTAGAACATCTGGGCGATCAAACCCGTCTGCATCTGGACTATCGCGGTCATGCGCTCACCACGCTCACCGATGCGCATACCCCGCTGCAACGGGGGGAGACGATACTCATTCGTTCGCGCCAGGCCCTCTATTTCGACGCGGACGGGAACCGCCTGACATAACATTTCAAGGCTATTGACGGGAGGACCATGCCATGAGCCAATTCATCAACCAGCGTGAAGATGTCGTCACCGAGGCGATTGACGGCGTGTTGACGGCGTCAGGCGGCACTCTGTGCAGGCTGGATGGCTTTCCGCAGATCAAGGTCGTGCTGCGGTCGGATTGGGATAAATCCAAAGTCGCCTTGGTTTCGGGCGGCGGTTCGGGGCATGAACCCGCCCATGCCGGGTTTGTCGGTAAAGGCATGTTGGCGGCCGCCGTTTGCGGCGATGTATTCGCGTCTCCCTCGGTGGATGCAGTTCTGGCTGGCATTCTCGCCGTCACCGGTCCCGCTGGTTGCCTACTCATCGTGAAGAACTACACCGGCGACAGGTTGAACTTCGGTCTTGCGGCGGAACGTGCGAGAGCCTTTGGCCTGAAAGTGGAGATGGTGATCGTCGATGACGACATCGCCTTGCCGGACCTGCCACAGCCGCGCGGCGTTGCCGGAACTCTGTTCATTCACAAAATCGCGGGAGCGTTGGCTGAGCACGGCGAGCCGTTGGAGACGGTCGCGGAAGCGGCACGCAAGGTGCGCGACGGGGTGGTCTCGCTTGGTATGTCGCTCGACACCTGCACTGTACCGGGGTCGCCCAAGGAAGATCGCATCCCCCATGGAAAGGCCGAACTTGGTCTGGGCATTCACGGCGAGGCAGGCATTGAGCAGGTGGATTTCCGCGATGCAAAGCAGGCCATGGATCTGGTGACCTCCAAGCTGGAAGCAAAAGCTCCTGCCGGCGATCTTGTCGCTTTGGTCAACAATCTTGGCGCAACAACGCCTTTGGAAATGTCCATTCTCACCACGGAACTCATGAATTCGCCTCTGGGTGGGCGGATTTCGGATCTTATCGGCCCTGCACCGCTCATGACATCGCTTGATATGCGCGGTTTTTCGATCTCGCTGATCGCTCCAGACGCCGAATTGACGACCCTTTTGCGCGAGACCGTGGATTTGCCGGCTTGGCCGGGAGTGGCGGCTGTTGCAAAGCCGGCTTTGGTGCCCATTCCCGACGGTGTGACGCATATTCAGCCGACGCCGTCGGCTCATCCGGGACATCGGGCCTTTGTTGAGACGTGCTGCGATATTCTGCTGGCTGCCGAGAAGCTGCTCAACGCGCTGGATGCTAAATCCGGCGACGGCGATACGGGTTCGACGCTGGCGATGGCGGCGAGGGATTTGAAAGCTGCACTGGATCGGCTTCCGCTTGCCGATCTCACGCAGCTTTATCGGGCAATCGGCAACGAGTTAAGCCAGACGATGGGCGGATCGTCTGGCGTTCTCCTCGCCATTTTCTTCAGCGCGGCGGGGGAGGCATCGTCGAAAGGGGCCGACACGGTGGACGCGCTCAAAGAAGGGCTTGAGCGTGTTATGCAGGTCGGTGGCGCGAAACCCGGAGACCGGACGATGATAGACGCTCTGGGCCCCGCACTCGACCGGCTGGGCGATGGGATTGCCGCTGCCGCTGCCGCCGCACGCGAGGGTGCAGACCACACGGCAACCATCACGCAGGCCAAAGCCGGTCGCGCGTCATATGTTTCCGCGGCGAATTTGGAAGGCAATAACGATCCGGGAGCCGAAGCCGTCGCGATCCTGTTTGAAAAACTGGCTGAGTAAGGAACCGCTCAGCTGTCCAGGAAGCTGCGCAGTTTTCTGGAGCGGCTGGGATGTTTCAGCTTGCGCAGCGCTTTCGCCTCGATCTGACGGATGCGCTCACGCGTCACGCTGAATTGCTGACCGACTTCTTCAAGCGTGTGGTCAGTGTTCATGCCGATGCCGAAGCGCATGCGCAAAACACGTTCTTCACGAGGTGTCAGCGAGGCGAGAACGCGCGTCGTTGTCTCGCGCAGGTTTGACTGGATCGCCGCGTCGATTGGTAGAATGGCATTCTTGTCCTCAATGAAATCACCGAGATGCGAGTCCTCCTCGTCACCAATCGGTGTTTCCAAAGAAATCGGTTCCTTGGCGATTTTCAGAACCTTGCGCACTTTCTCAAGCGGCATGGCCAACTTTTCCGCCAGCTCTTCCGGGGTCGGCTCGCGACCGATCTCATGCAGCATCTGGCGACTCGTGCGCACGATCTTGTTGATCGTCTCGATCATATGCACCGGAATGCGGATCGTACGGGCCTGATCAGCAATCGAACGCGTGATCGCCTGACGAATCCACCAGGTTGCGTAGGTCGAGAATTTGTAGCCACGGCGATACTCGAATTTGTCGACTGCTTTCATGAGACCAATGTTCCCTTCCTGGATCAGGTCGAGGAATTGCAGGCCACGATTGGTGTATTTCTTGGCAATGGAAATGACGAGGCGCAGATTGGCCTCCACCATTTCTTTCTTGGCGATACGGCTCTCGCGTTCGCCCTTTTGAACCTGGTGGACGATGCGGCGGAATTCCGCAGTCTCCAACCCAGTTTCATGCGAGAGCATCTGAATGTCAGCGCGCAATTCCTTGATTTCGGGCTGCTCGTTCTTGTTGAATTCTTTCCAGCCCTTGGCGCCAAGATTTGCGATGCGACGGATCCAGTTCGGGTCCAGCTCAGAACCGCGATACTCTTCCAGGAAGTTTTCGCGTGCCACGCCGTGCTTCTCCGCCAGCCGCATTAAGCGGCCTTCGGATGACACGAGCCGCTTGTTGATGTCGTAGAGCTGTTCGACAAGCGCTTCTATGCGGTTGTTGTTCAACTCCAGAGATTTGACAGCCTCGATGATCTCTTCTTTCAGGCCTTTCAGGCGACGCTCCTGGCTTGGCGAGAGCTTGTCGTTCGACATGCGCTTCTCGACATATTGTTCCTGAAGGCGTCGCAGCTTCTTATAGTTACCCGCGATGGAGTCGAAAATCTCCAGAACCTTGGGCTTGAGTTCTGCCTCCATGGCGGCAAGAGACAAGGCGGCGTCGTCCTCGTCCTCATCATCCTCATCATCGCTGTTGGATTCAGCCTCTTCCGCCTTTTTGCGCAGTTCCTCGTCCGGGTCGCGGCCCTCAGCGATGGCCTTCTTGCGTGCAAGTGCTTCGGGCGAGTGTTCACCTCCCGAACCCTGGCGCACAGCTTCTGCAACTGATGCGGGGGCGTTGGGGTTCACCGGCACATTCTGTTTGGCGTCGGGGCCGGCATAGGTTGCTTCGAGGTCGATAATGTCCCGCAGAAGTACATTTTCTTCCAGCAATTCATCGCGCCAGATGATGATCGCCTGGAAGGTCAGGGGACTTTCGCACAAGCCTGCGATCATGGTTTCGCGACCGGCTTCAATACGTTTGGCGATAGCGATTTCGCCCTCGCGAGACAGAAGCTCCACCGATCCCATTTCGCGCAGATACATACGCACCGGATCGTCGGTTCGGTCGGTCGGTTCTTTTTTGGCAACGGTGGCGACGGCCTTCTTGCCGCTTTCAACCAGCGCGCCCGAGACTTCTTCGGCAGCCTCTTCCGTTTCCTCTTCTTCGACAACATTGATGCCCATTTCGGACAACATGGACATTGTGTCTTCAATCTGGTCGGGAGACACCTCGTCGGACGGCATCACCGCATTCAACTCGTCCACGGTCACATAGCCGCGCTTTTTGGCGGCATTGATCATCTTCTTAACTGCGGCGTTGTTGAGATCCAGCAGAGGGCGGTCCGAACCGCTTTCCTTTGCGTCTTCGGTCTCTTTGGTTTGGACAGCAGCTTTCGCCATGAATGCTTTTCCCGACTGCGAGATAAGGGCTGCCGTAGCGGCTGCGCTTGCCCCGATGATTCTTTTCAAATTGTCGCTTTTGAAAGATGCAGTCTTCCGCCCAGTAACCGAATCAGTCAAAGCAAACGAGCGGCTCCAAAATATTGGTCCGCGCTTAATTCTCGATTAACCCTGTCGTGGCTGGCAGCCTGCCGGTTCCGTTCGCCCGGTCGGTTGACAGTGGAGTAGGCGGCATATGCGCATTGGACGGGTCAGGTGCAAGGCTTTTGCGTGTATAAAGGGTGAAAAACTTGCGATTTTGGTGATGCTCGGAATCTCAACTCCGGCATTCGCTATTGTCAGGCCACCCGGCGATTGAGCCCGCTTGTTTCACTGTCATGCTGTGCCATGCTAATCGTTGTGGGATCATGGTGTGATGGCGCAAATGCTGGGTGTTTAGCATGTCTTTCTTCAAACGACTGTTGGGAAAAGCGGAGGAAGCATCGGCGAAACCCGCCGCGCAGGAAAGCTACAAGGGATTTGACATCGTCGCCACGCCGCAAAGCGATGGCGGACAGTATCGACTCCATGGGACGATCAGCAAGCAGGTCGATGGCGAGGTGAAGCAGCATGTCCTCATCCGTGCGGACCTGTTTCCTGATACAAAGCAATGTGCGGAGGTCACACTCCGCAAAGCAAAGCAGGTGATTGATGAACAGGGTGATCGCTTGCTGGGATAGGTTCACAAACGCGATTGGCTTTTTGAAAGCCGGGATGGTCTTCGCGTGGCTGTTCTGAAGGTCACCGATGCCCTCCAACCTCTGAAAAATGGGTTGAACGGCCCTTTGTCAGAGGGCTTCGTGTTGTCAGCGCACATGCTGGAACCGTGGCTGTTGCGCCTCGCAGTGGCGCCACAGGTCGGACTTGCTGTCGGCAGAAGCTGGATGATTGCGCCTGGAGATGATGCGCCATGGCAAGGCCGTGATCGTCTCGCACAGGATGGGTTTTCCTGTCCAAGTGTCGAGGCGCACGGTGACGGCTTCGTGTCTGGTGATACACGTCTTCGCATTGAGCGCGACCCGTTTCGCATCTGCATCGAACGAAGACTTCAAACGGGAGCCGGGCCGGATTGGCAAACGGTTTTGGAAGACAGGCCACACAGCGCATGGCGGTGGTCTGAAAGCGGCCAACGCCTCACGCATTATCAGGCTTTGCAACCGGGCGAAGCGCATTACGGGCTTGGAGACAAAAGCGGACCGCTAGACCGAACCGGGCGACGTTTGCGCTGCCTGCAAAGCGATGCGCTGGGCTATGACGCGGAATTGTCCGATCCGCTCTACAAGCACGCTCCCTTCGTCATTGCCTCCGCTGGCGGAAACGCGGTTGGGCTGCTCTACGACACGATGGCGGAGACGACCTTCGATCTGGGCGCAGAGCATTCCAACTATTTTCCGCGCTATCGCCATGTCGAATGCCAGGAACGCGGTGTAATTCTCTATGTGATCTTTGGCTCGAAGTTGGCGGATGTCGTTGTGAAATTGCACCGCTTGACGGGTCGCCCCGCATTCTTGCCGCGATGGTCGTTGGGTTTCGCTTTCACTAGCATGCACCACGCCGACGACGATAATGCGCAAAGCGTGATAATGGATTTCGCCCGCGAAGCGCGTCAGCGCGAATTGCCGATCAGTGCCATTCATCTTGGCTCTGGCTACACAGCGGGTCTCGACGGTCTGCGCTATGTGTTCAACTGGAATGAGAGCCGATTTCCCGACCGTTCGCTGTTCTTCGATGATCTCAAGGCGCTCGGCTATCGCAGTTGCGCCAACATCAAGCCCGTTCTGCTCACCGGTCATGCGCGGTTTGAGGAGGCCAGACAGCATGGCTGGTTCGTCCGCAGCGGTGACGGCAAGGCTGCCATCGAAGCCTTTTGGGGCGGGCAGGGGTCCAATCTCGATTTCACCAACCCCGATACCGTCTCCTTTTGGAAGAATGGTGTCACTGATGCAGTTCTCGGTGCCGGCTTCGACGCTGCGTGGAACGACAATAATGAAGCTGAACTGTGGGACGAGGAGGCGACGCTTGCAGGGTTTGGAAACGTGATGCCCGGCATGCAGGCACGACCGGTGCAGGCTCTGCTGATGACGCGCTCGAGCTGTGAGGCAACGCTGGCGCACCGGCCGGAAGAGCGGCCCTTCACGATCTCGCGGGCCGGCCCAATCGGCATTGCGCGCTATGGCGAAACATGGTCCGGCGACAACCGCACCTCCTGGCACACGCTCAAATGGAACCTGCGACAGGGCCTCTCAATGAGCCTGTCGGGCATGCCTTTTGTGGGCCATGATGTCGGCGGTTTCGTCGGTCCGCCGCCGGACGCGGAATTGCTGACGCGCTGGTTTCAGATGATGGCGTTGCATCCGCGTTGCGTCATGAACTCCTGGAAGCCGGACTACAACAATGTCCCGAACCTGCCCTGGATGCATGAGGATGCGTTTGCGGCGATCAAGGATGCGCTGACCCTGCGCTATCGCTTCTTGCCGTTGATCTACCACCTCGTCTGGAGGGCGCATGAGACCGGGCATCCGGTCATCGCGCCGACCCTGTTCCACTTTGACGAGCAAGAATGCCGCGATGATGCCGATACATTCATGCTCGGCGATGATGTGCTGGTTGCGCCGGTTGTGGAGGATGGCGCGCGCATCGTTCGCCCTTATCTGCCGGGGTGCGATCACGGATGGGTAGAGTTTTGGAGCGGCGCACGGTTTTGCGGCGGATCGATGGTCGAGATCGAAGCGCCTTTATCCCGCCTGCCGGTGCTCGTGAGGGCGGGAGCCGTTTTACCGCTGGCAGCGCACTGGCCGGACCATGCCCCACATGATGCTGATCAGGTGACGATGACGGTGTTTCCGGGTGACGGTGAGGGCGAGATGCACGGCACGACATTTTTTGACGATGGCATCGGCTGGGGCTATCGGGATGGCGCCGCCTCGCTCGTCGCGCATCATTTCAATTGGTCGGGTGATGATGTGCAGCTGCATCTTGATGAGCAGGCTGACGCGACCCATCGTCCGCCCCTCGATGTGAGCAGCGTCGATGGCACCGGGCGCAAAGTTCACGCTTCAGCGAATTTTGCCTTGGTGAAGTCTGGGCGATGACACCGCGACAGACAGTCATTCGTGTCACAACCTTTGGTCCTGGCCTCTACGAGTTCACAGAGCAGGCGCAGGCCTTTGTCGCTAAAGCCGCTTGCGACATCGGTCTGCTGACCGTCTTTGTGCAGCACACCTCCTGTTCGCTGCTCATTCAGGAAAATGCCGATCCGGATGTTTGTGAGGACTTGGACGCCTTCTTCGCTCGTCTCGTGCCGCGTGCGGATACGCCTTCCATGTCGTTTCTCACGCACACACTGGAAGGGGCTGATGACATGCCAGCCCATATCAAGGCGGCGTTGACACAAACCAGTCTTTCAATTCCCGTAAGCGAGAGCCATGTGATGCTCGGCACGTGGCAGGGGATCTATCTTTTCGAGCATCGAGACAGACGTCACAAGCGCAGGATCGTATTGCAACTGTCGTGACGGATGCGCAGATGAGGGCGAGATTTCGTTAACCAAGCTCGCTTAGGTTCAAAGCATGGAGAGAAGTCTTGACAATCGACGCGTTACGGCACCGGTCCTCGTCGTCGTGTCGGCGCTTACCCTTTCAGGCTGTGCAACAGCGATGGTGACGTCTGCAGTCGTTGGCACCGCTGCCACCGCGACGAAGGTGGCCGTCAAAGGCACAGTTGGCGCCACAAAGCTTGCTTATCGTGGCACAAAGGCGGTCGTGAAGGGAACGAGCAATCTCGTAACCGGCGGCACGTCACAACCTCACTGACCGGCCACCCGGGGCACAACCCGTCTTTCAGCACAAGCCGGTCCGCAGCACTGAATGCGCGATGAATGCATCATTCGGGGGCGGTTCAGGCCGCGTCCTGCATCTTGTCCATGTCAAACGCCGATTGCGTGCCCGTCAGCGCGTTCGGCTCATGCAAGGAGCAAGACAGTCATGAAATTTTCGAGTCTTAAAACTATGGCCGCCGCACTGACTCTGATTGCCGGTGGCTTGATGAGTCAGTCGAGCGCGGCTCACGCCGCAAGCGACGGCATCTTCTTTGATGCACCGGGTTTCTCGCTTGGGTTCTATGACGGCCCTCGCTACGGCCATCGCCGTGGTTATCGTCATGCGCGCTGCACGCCTCGCCGCGCGCTGCGCAAGGCCAGACGCAACGGTGTTCGCCGTGCCCATATCCTGCGGGTTGGCCATCGCGGCGTCATCGTGGCCGGGCGCCAATGGGGTGACCGCGTGGTGATCGGATTCGGCAAACGCCGTGGTTGCCCCGTCCGCTTCGTGCGCGCGCGCTGATTGCCGCGTTTACTGCGCGATTTCCCAGCGCATCGATACTGTGATTTCGTAGCGGCTTTCACCGGATGCGATGGGAACATCCGCTGCAACGGCTTCAGCCGCCGCCATGCGCGCCATCGCGACAGGCCGCGGTTGCCCGCGGCTCTGTTCGCTGATGTCCAGAATGCGCCCAAGTGATACGCCAGCGCTGCGCGTGAGTGTTTCAGCTTTGGCGATTGCCGCCTTCACGGCCTTTTCACGCGCTTCGGACAGAAGCTTGGTCGGGTCATCATGCTGAAAAGAGATGTTGCCGCCGCTGTTGACGCCCAGTGTCACGGATTGGTCCAGCACCGCGCCAAGCCGAGTGAGATCGCGCAAACGAACGGTGAGCGCATTGGTGACGATATAGCCGACGATTTTCGGCTCCGGTCGTGAGCCATCCGACGCTCGTTTGGGATAAACAAGTTGTGGCTGGATGTTGAAGTTCGATGTCTGAAGATCGCGATCCGCAATCCCTTCTGCTTTCATGGCGGACAGAACGGCGGCCATCGCGGCAGTGTTGGCATCCAGCGCCTCGCGCGCGGTTTTTCCTTCACGCAGCACGGTCAGGTTGAGAATTGCCAGATCAGGCGCCGCACTTGCTGAACCGCTCGCGGTGACGGTGATTGTGGCTGGCTTGGTCTCTGCACCAAATGCGGGAGACATCGCCAGCGCCAGAATTGCGACCAGCGAAACGAAAAGAGATTTGACGGTCATGGGAACGGTCCGCAGGAGGGAAATCTTCTGCACTCTTGGAGCCAAATCGTGAACCAAATACGGCGAGGCTTTTGGTCTCGCTGAACGAGTGCACTTGTTGCAGCCGAAAAAGTGCGATAGCCAGCCGAACGGCTCGGGAGTGTAGCTCAACGGTTAGAGCCAGCGGCTCATAACCGCTTGGTTGGGGGTTCGAATCCCTCCACTCCCACCATTTTAAGCAGGGTTGAAACTATCCACGGCCGACAAATGGCATCTGGTTGGCCATAACCGTCATGAACAGAATATTGGCGTCGGGTGGCAGGCTTGCCATATGCGCCACCGCATTGCCGACATTGGCGACATCCATTGTCGGTTCTGATTTCATGGAACCATCGGCTTGGGGAACGCCCGCACTCATGCGTTCTGTCATGTCGGAGGCCGCATTGCCGATATCGATCTGGCCACAGGAGATGTTGAACATGCGCCCGTCAAGCGAGATCGACCGGGTCAGTCCGGTGATCGCATGTTTTGACGCTGTGTAGGGGGCAGAACCCGGTCGTGGCACATGGGCCGATATCGAACCATTGTTGATGATGCGACCACCTTGCGGAGTCTGCGCCTTCATCATGCGATAGGCGCGATTGGCGATGAGGAAGGCGCCGTTTAGATTGACATCGACCACGCGATGCCAGCCCTCATAGTCAAGATCGCCGAAGTCAGTGGAGGAGATGTTGCTGCCGGCATTGTTGAACACAACGTCGAGGCGGCCAAACTGCGTTTCGATTTCACCAAAGAGGGTATCCACTGAACTTTGCTGCGTGACATCGCAGGCGATAGCGAACAAAGCGTCAGCGTTTCCCATGGCCACTGTTTCTTCCAGCGTTTCCATGCGACGGCCAGTGCAGATCACCGTGAAGCCCTGCTCGGCAAGGGTGAGTGCCGCGTTGCGGCCGATACCGGAACCCGCGCCGGTCACAAGAGCGATTTTTGACATGGTTTCCTCCTCATCTGTGAAGCCAACAGTGGCAAGCGCTTCAGGTGAGGGCAAGTCGTCCTTGGCGAAAATGATGCATGAAACGCCCCATCCGATATGGTAAGGGCGGTCGCATGATCATCATCGACAATCTGCAATATGCGAACTGGTCGGAGAGGATTTTCCGGCAGATGAACGAAGGCGGGGTTGCCGCCATTCATGTGACGATCGCCTATCACGAACAGTTTCGGGAAACGGTTGCCAATATCGAGGCGTGGAATCGCTGGTTTGAGCTTTTTCCTGATCTGATTTTCCAAGGGTTCGACGGGGCGGATGTGCGCAAGGCCAAAGAAGAAGGGCGCACGGCGATTTTCTTCGGATTTCAAAATCCGTCGCCCATTGAAGACGATATCGGGCTGATTGAAGTGCTGCACCGATTGGGCGGGCGCTTCATGCAATTGTCCTATAACAACCAGTCGCTGCTCGCGACGGGCTGTTATGAGGATGACGATCCGGGTATAACGCGCTTCGGCAAACAGGTGATCGCCGAGATGAATCGGGTCGGCATGGTGGTCGATATGAGCCATTCGGCAGAACGTTCGACACTGGAGGCGATTGAGTTGTCGCAACGCCGCATCGCCATTACGCATGCCAACCCGCATTGGTGGCATCCTGCCTTGCGCAACAAGTCGGACGTGGTGCTGCGGGCACTTACACTAGCCGGTGGAATGCTGGGGTTCTCTCTTTATCCGCATCATCTGCGGGATGGCAGCGACTGCACGCTTCGAAATTTCTGCGAGATGATTGCTGAAGCAGCAGAACGCTATGGTGTCGAGAACTTGGGACTTGGCTCGGATTTGTGTCAGGATCAGCCCGACAGCGTGGTGACCTGGATGCGCAACGGGCGTTGGTCAAAAGACATGGACTATGGTGAAGGCAGCGTAGAGCAAGCGGGCTTTCCAGACCAACCGGCCTGGTTCAGGGACAATCGCGATTTCTCCAACATTGCCAGCGGGCTGGCGGATGTCGGTTTCAACACTTCGGAAGTTGCCGGTTTGATGGGCGGCAACTGGCTGGCTTTCTACGACAGCAGCTTTGGAGCGCAGTCGTCATGACTCGGTCCCAAGCCCTGCTGAGAGAACATGCGACGCGACCGGAGATTGCGTTGCGTCCGCCTTCGACCATCATGCGTCTGGAGCGCATGGGAAGTTTCTTCCCCACGCGATTGAGTTTCTTGCGTTCCCTGCTGCGTGATATGGCGGCGGAGGGTGCCTGCGTGGATCGTCTTGTGTTTGAGCTTGATGATAATGGTTTCGGCGAGGCCGCTTATCAGGTTCACCTGCGAGGCCGCGCTTATACGCTAATCGCCTACACGTCGCCGCTCGATGAAGATGCGCGTACCGACCGCGTGATCGCGGAAGCATGGGATGCCTGTTTCGTGCTGTTCGATGGCATCCCCAAGAAGAAAGACATCGACGAGTTGCGACAACAGGCCACTCGTCAGGAGGCAGGGCGCTTTAATGATCGGGTTCTGGTGCTGTCGCGGGCCAACAAAAGCGTGCGGCTGTTTGAGCATGTCCTTGAAGCTCTCGCCGATGGCAACCAGCCGGACGGCAAGGCGCTGGCTGATATTGGCTATCTGATGCGCACCACCGCCGTCTATGGCAACGGGAAGTTTGGTCTGGCAGATCGCGCTCATGTGTTGCGACGGGGAGGGCCGTCTGAGCCATTCAGGCTGGAAATGCTGACGGTCTGGCTGATCCGCGAATTCACCTTCGATCTGGTTGATCACATCGCCCGAAAGCGCGGCGGTTCAGGTGCCGTAGCGTTGGCCGCTCCGTTGCGGTGTCAACTCGGCATAGGCAATTCGACTGGCCTCGGCATGGCTCCATTTCTGGTTGAGCATCCTCAACTGATCAACAATTGGATGTTAGCGCGCGAAACGGCCTTGGCACGAGTCCGGGCAGTACAACTGGCGTCGGCTTCCATGCGGGAGGCGACCTTGCGATGCACAGATCAGATCTCCCGACACCTGTCTGCTTGGAGTACAGAGGATGCACGCGCACAGGCGCGCATCGACGCTCTGCGCCATGAATGGAAACGCTTCGCCTTCCAGGTGGGGAGAACTCTTGCGGTTGAACGTCCTTTCGATGCACTTGTCCGCGCGAGCGAGAGGGGGTCTTCAGACCTACAGGAATTGGTTGTCGCCCTGGTACTCGAGCCAAATGGCGCTCTGGTTGATGGCTTGTCTCACTGCATGGACGCAAACGAGGGTTTTCTGCTCGATCCTTCAATGCCTGTCGGGACGCTGAGATCGTTTTTGAAGAGCCACTATGCCTGGTGTGAAGCTTTCGATGTTCAACTGGCCTCTTCGAAGGCGATGGTTTGGTATGTTTCTGAAGAAAAGTTCGAACCTAGATTAGGTGAACGACGCGAAGGTGCCAATGACAATTGCGAGATGCTCCATGGCGTGGCGCATGCCATCACTGAATTGAACGCTGATCTGACGGGTTGGGGCAGCGAAATTCTGGTCGCTGAATTTCTGGCGCGCCACCCGCAGCACCGCAACGCCGTGCGACGTGTACAGTTGGTAGCGCGCTACCCTTATGGCGAAATCCGCGACAATCTTTTGGATGCTGGTGTCCGCCCAATCGACCTTCTGCGCTGCAAATTATCGTTCTTTGGGGCATCTCGTTTTGACCCGCGATCAGACCGCTGGACCCGCATCACCCTTTTTGCAGGTGCCCCTTGTGCCGCTGATCTGACTCCGCAAACGGCGGAAGACTGCTTTTTGCCATCTTTCGATCAGGCCATGTGATGAACGTGTCGGCGGGGGAGTTTGCAACAGCCGCGATGAAGGCATGTCTTGGCGCCGGTGTTGAGCGTGGGGTTGCGCGCGAAGCGGGTCTTGCCTGCGCGGAAGTGGCGCTGCGGGGTGCGGCTTCCCTCGGTTTTCTGTGTGATCACCTGTCAGAACTGGAAGATCAACGCGGCGCGTGCGACTGGCGGTTTTTTGAGAGTGCCTGGCATTGCGCCAGGATCTCCCGACTGGGCCATGCGGTGTCGATGGTTGATCTTGCATTGGTTGCGGAGCCTGGGGCTTTCTGCGAGCGGATGGAGTGCCCTCCCGCCCTTCTCACCGGGCTGGCCTTGGCGCGATGGCGAAGTCACGGCGAGCCGTTCGAAATCAGTGCTGACGGCAAGGACTGGATCGCGGCAAGCGAGGCGATGTCTTGGCTGGTCGAAAGCGAGAGGGGTGGCTCGCTGGCCTTGCGCCGTATAGCAGGCAGACATGAAAGCGAACCAGAACCCTGGCGGGCGCTTTCAGTTGGCGATCAACACTGGCAGATGCTGGAACCCTGGATTGCCAGGACGCTGGTGAAACCAACGGCAGCCAATCGCACGGATGCCGGTGCAGGAGATACGGACAATGATTGATGAGGAGCACCGCCATGCGCATGAGCCTGGATGAGATCGAGACCCTGGCCTGTGACGCTCTTGTCGGCGCGGGTGCGTCTGAAACAAATGCCGCCTCCGTGGCGCGGTCAACCCGCGCTGCAGAGCGTGATGGCGTGCGCTCCCATGGCCTGCTTTATGTGCCGATCTATGCCGAGCATGTGCGCTGCGGCAAGGTCGACGGCCAGGCGAAGCCATCCTTCTTCCAACCCAAACCCGCGGCGATCCGGGTGGACGCGGCAAACGGCTTCGCGCATCCGGCGATTGATGTCGGCTTCGATGCGCTCATCGACGCGGCACGAGAGCAGGGCATCGCCGCCATGAGCGTTTTCAACTCTTACAATTGCGGGGTGCTTGGTTACCACGCAGAGCGCATCGCCGAGACCGGTCTGCTCGGGCTGTGCTTTACCAATGCGCCTGCTTCGATAGCGCCGACAGGTGGCAAGGAGCCGGTGATCGGAACCAACCCGTTTGCCCTTGGCGTGCCGGGCAAGAACGAGGTTGCCTTCGTGATCGACCAATCCGCCAGCGCCATCGCCAAGAGCGAGATCATGCTTCGCAACCGCGACGGTGAACCGATCGAAGAAGGCTGGGCACTTGATGCCGACGGACAACCGACCACGGATGCGGCGGCTGCGTTGAAAGGATCAATGCTGCCAAGCGGCGGCGCGAAAGGTTTCGGTGCGGGCCTGATGGTGGAGGTCTTTGCAGCGGCATTGTCAGGCGCAGTGCTTGGCAAGGATGCAAGCCCGTTTTCAGGGACCGCTGGCGGCCCACCCGCGACGGGGCAATGCTTCATCGCAGTGGATACGGATGCGTTTTCCGGTGGTCTGTTTGGTGCTCGCATGGCAGCATTAACTTCAGCGCTGACGCAGCAGAAAGGAACGCGCCTGCCCGGATCACGGCGCGTGAATGCGCGCGTCCACACCATACAGGGCGTGGACGCAGATGACGCGCTTGTGGAACGTATAAGGGCCTTTGCGGCCTGACCTATGCTGTTTAATCCGTCCCGTCTCCAAGTTCCGCTCGGTCGATTTCCGCCCGTTTCTGCGCCAGCAATTTGCGTTGATAACGACCCTGGACGATATCGACCAACAGCATGACGACCAGCACGAAGTAGAAGGTCGTTTTTGCCATCGGCTCAACCGCATATCCAAACAGTTTCAGATGAGCGAGGTGGCCGCCCTCCGACACCAGCATGATGCCGACGATGAACAGAACGAACAGGCCAAGCACTTCGTACATGCGGTTCGCTGCGAGAAAGGCCGAGACTTTGTCGGCCAATACAAGCATCAAGACGCCGGAGATGATGATCGCGGTCGCCATCACCATGAACACGTCTGTCAGGGCGATGGCGGAAAGTATGGAATCGAACGAGAACACCAGGTTCATCAGCACGATCCAGAATATAGCGCTGGCCATGGACTTTCGACCACGCTCCACATGCGCTTCCGGGTCGTGCAGCGCCATCATATGCATGATCTCCTTCATCGCCGTGTAGATGATGAAAGCCCCTCCGAACAGCACGATGAGCGAGTGGCCGTTCACGTCTCCTTCCAGCACACCGTCGAATTCCAAAGCGAAAAGGGGCGACTGAAAATAAGCGATGGCCTGAATGATGACGAACAGCAGCACGATACGCAAAGCGATTGCCATCAGTATGCCGATCCAGCGCACCCTTTGCTGGTGTTCTGGTGCGACGCGTTTGGACTCGATGGAGATGTAAAGGAGATTGTCGAAGCCCAAAACGGCCTGGAGCAACACCAGCATCATGAGTGTGAAGAGGTTTTCCGGTGTGAAGAGTTCCAGCATCGCCACGACTTCCGCTGCAAAGGAGTGTGACGCTTTTATCGTTTCGCGCAAAGCGCGCAAGCCGCTGCAAATGTTGTGCCTGCAGTGAACTTCGCCCGTTCTGACGCGTTGAGTAACAGGCCCTCATCGGAGTTTTTCGTATGTCGTCACAATCTGCGCCCTGGCGCACCGTCTGGATCAGTGGAGCCAGTTCCGGTCTCGGAGAACATGTGGCCCGCTTGCTTGCGCAGCAGGGTTGCCATGTGGCGATTTCAGCCCGCTCGGAAGACAAGCTCAATGCGATTGCTGCCGGAAATAATAACATCTCGGTATGGCCGCTGGACGTGACGGACGCCGCCGCCTGCAAGGAGACCGCACATGCGATCGAAGCGGCGCATGGCACGATTGATCTGGCCTTGTTCAGTGCGGGCGCTTGGTTTCAAAGCTCCGTCGAAGAGTTGCGGGTGGAGAACTATCAAAAGACGTTCGATGTCAATGTGATGGGCGTAGTTCATTGCGTCGATGGCGTGCTGCCGCAAATGCTGGCACGCGGTGGCGGCCATATCGCCTGGGTGTCGTCGGTCGCTGGCTATGGCGGGCTGCCATTGTCCGGGTCGTACAGCGCAAGCAAATCAGCCCTTATTTGCCTTGCTGAAACCATGAAACCGGAGTTGGACGCAAAGGGTGTGACACTCAGCGTCGTCAATCCGGGATTCGTCAAAACCGACATGACCGCCAGCAACAAGTTTCCCATGCCGTTTCTCATGGAAGTTGAGGATGCTGCTCACAAAATGGTTGAGGGGTTGAAGCGCAAAAAATTCGAGGTGGCCTTCCCCTGGCAACTTGTGACCATCCTCAAGGTGCTGAATTTGTTGCCGTACTGGCTCTACTTCGCGATCACCAAACGCATGGTGTGATCCGCATCACCCGTAAACAATCGGCTCGGAGGGAGCGGATGGACGCTCCTTCATCGTCAGTCCCTTACGCCAAAGCTTCGCCGCCTCCCAATGAATCGCCGCGACGACCTTCAGTGTCATGAGCGGGTGGCGAACCCATGCTGACAACAGCGAACGGTCGCTTAACGGTTCATTGCGCGCGCGAAAATGCGTGCGAAGTGTCGGCTCGTCATTCTCTTTGAGCGCGACGCCAACGGTCAGATCATCATCCTGCGCCCTGACGTGAAAGAGATAATCTCCCGCAACCGGGTTGAAAGGGGAGACATAGAACCGCTTGGCACAGCGATGGGTGTGAGCTTCGCTCTCGGGGTCTCCGGCACGCATCACATAGGTGAGATGTTCGCCAAATGTGTTGCGCACCTCGTAGATCACCGCCGCCAAAGAGCCGCCGGTTTCGCGGCAGAAATACACGGTCAGCGGGTTGAAGGCGAAACCGAAAATGCGCGGGTAGAACAGCATTTCAATGCGGTCCACCTCGTCTGTCAGACCAAGCCGTTCGACCTGATCCCAGCCAAATTGGGACAATGAGCGCTCATCACGATAACCATGCTGCTTGCGGTTAAGGCTGAACAGATTGAACCGATCCACGCTGAACCAGCGCAGTTTTGATTGCACGTCGTTCAAACGGTCGACATCGAGCAGCAGGCTGAAAACGCGATAGCGCAATTTGTGCTCGGCGGGCGTCAAGCGTTTGTGGACAACCTCGCCGATGCACAAGGAACCCCCGGCGGTGGTCATGATTATTCCGCAGCCATGGCGATGGGCTCAGCTATATCAAGGCAGATGCGCCCCGACTCGTTTTCCACGCGCCAGGGTCTGCGAACACCGCCCAATTGTTCGGCGACAGCGAGGCCGGACTGCAAGCCATCTTCGTGAAAACCCGCGCCAAAATGTGCGCCGCAAAACCAGGTGCGGTTAACCCCTTGCAGCGACCACAAACGGGATTGGGCCCGCAATGCCGCTTCGTCAAAAATCGGATGGCTGTAGTCACAGCGCAGCAACTCGTCGCCGATCTCACGATCTCGCGGCGGGTTCAGCGTGACGAAAACGTTTTCCTTCGTTGGCAAAGATTGGAGTGAGTTCATCCAGTAGGTCAGGCACAGATCGTTTTCGTTGAGATGCTGGTCGCGAATGGAGTTGCGAAAATCCAAATAGTTCCAGCTAGCCCAGGCCAGTTTGCGTTTCGGCATTAAGCTGCGATCGCGGTGAAGCACTGCCACATTGTGCGAGTAACGAAAACTGCCAAGCAATTGTCGCTCATCGTAACTGGGAGCATCCAGCATGGCGAGCGCCTGGTCGGCATGGGCCGCAATCACGACCTGGTCGAATGGGCGCGCAACACCACTGCCATCGTGCAGGACCACACCGCCATCATGGCGAACGATCCGCTCTATGGGCGAGGACGTGACCACCCGGATCGGGCCGTCTGCCAGAATGCGGTCAATATAGGTCTGAGACCCGTTGAGGACAGTTCTCCATTTCGGGCGGCCGGATACCTGTAACAGCCCGTGATTCTGAAAGAACCGAATGAAAGCCTTGGCCGGATAATCCAGCATGTCTCCCAAACCGCTCGACCAGATTGCGGCGGCCATGGGGATGAGGTGGCGGTCACGAAATGCCGGACTGTAGCCTTTGCGGCTCAGATAAAGATCAATTGTTTCAACATCATCGAGTGCAGGCAGGTCGGCGGGGGCCTCTTTGAAGAAGCGCAGAATATCGCTGATCATGCGCCAGTGTTCGCGCTTCAGGGCATTGGCAGGCTGGGCGAGCATGCCGGTATAAGTGCCGCCCGAATATTCATATCGTCCGGCCGCCAGTGAGGCAGAAAAGCTCATGCTGGTTTCGTGCACAGCGATGTCGAGATGCTCAAACAGAGCGATCAGATTAGGGTAGGTCGCGCTGTTGAAGCAGATGAAACCAGTATCAACATCCACCATCACACCATCAATATCGACGCTGGCCGTATTGGTGTGACCGCCCAAACGATCATCGGCTTCGATGAGTGTAACATCGTGACGCTTTGCCAGAAGCCAGGCCGCCGAAAGGCCGGATATGCCGGACCCGACCACTGCAATTTTTAAAGGATTCATACGAATTGTTCAGCGCCCCGGTTGGCTTCAACGTGTTGTAAAAACGAACGCCTTGCAACTTAAGTTTCGCCGCATCAACGTTTTTTGCCTGCGGCTATTGCGCCATGATCCAGTTCAATTCGCGGCGCCAATCCACCATGCGGATGGGCGTTCCGTGAACACCATTTTCAAACATGATGAAGCGGGCTGGGTAATTTGGGGCCCGTTTCAGCAAGGTTTTGAAGAAATCAGCCTGTTTTTTGGCCGGATAGACGCTGTCAGCGCCTCCATGGGCGAAAAGCAGCGGGATGCGATGTTTCGAGAAGGCCTCTGTGTTGAAATAGTCGTAATTCCAGTGGCCGCCGAGCAACATCATACCATCAATCAGCGCAACGACTTGTTTTTGCTCGCTTAAATGCCAGCAGACCCCGGCGCCCATCGAACCACAGGCGACGATCAGTTTTGTGCCCGGTGATCTTTGTCGAAACTCACCAATCAACGCTGCGATATCGCTCGCGCCGCGAGCCTTGAAGTCGGTGAATTCCGGCGTCAGCAGAACACCACCATTGCGCGCCATCAAATTCTGCAAGCGGTTGAAATTACCGCCAAAAGTCCAGTCATTGACGCCCAGAAAGCGGTTACCGTTTTTGCCGTGAATAAAGATGACGGTGACGGTTGCACCGCCTCTGCTTTCGCCCACGGCAAAATATTTGAACCGGCCATTTGCTGAACGATAGCTGCGCACGCGGCGCGACCAGCGAACGGTTTCGTCGACATATTGGCGTTTGGCTTTGCGCAGCGGAACTTCGTCGCGCTGTACGATGTCGCGCTCGCGCGAATAAACCACGGTGATGAAACGGCCCTTCATGGTCATGGAAACCGGCTCTGGGTACGCGAAAAGGTCGTCTTTGAACGCGCCAAGGGTCTTGGCGCTGGCGAAATTCGCAATCGGCGCATTTGAAAATACGACGGCCAACAAAAATACGACATATCGCATGAGGTGAGGGCGCATCATGAGAAAACCACTAACACCCTATTGCAGTTTTGTCGCCGAAGCGGGTGGCGTTATCGTTCGTCGCGCTCTTGTTTCCCGGTGTGAAATATAGCTCGCCGCCGCGACGATGATGGTGCCGCCGATCAGCACCCATGGATCGAGCGGTTCGCCAAATGCGGCGATGCCCAAAATGGTCGCCCATACCAGTTGGAGGAAGGTGATCGGCTGCGTCACCGAGATCGGTGCGGCGGCGAGGGCACGTGTCATGGCGTAATGGCCGAATGTTGCGCAGACGGCGGTCGCAAACAGCCAGCCCAATTCGCGCAGGCTCGGTGTGACCCAATCCCACAACGCCATGGGCAGCAGGAACAGGGTGCAGAACAGGGTCAACATGGCGACGATGGTTTGGGAGTCGGCGCGGCCCGTCAGCGACTTTGTCATCAGATAAGAGATGGTGAAGAAGGGTGCGGTCGCCAGCATGGCGAATTGGCCGATGGAGATGTCCTCAAAACCCGGACGCAGGATGACGAGTGCGCCAAGAAGTCCGGCCAACACGCCCAAAATGCGCGGCAGCCGCAATTTTTCGCCCAGAAAGAGCGCCGCGCCGATGGTGATAAAAATCGGTGTGATGTAGCCGATGGCGGTCACTTCCGCGATCGGGATGCGGGCCATGGCGAAGAACCAGAGCGACACGCCGAAGGCATGCGCGAAACCGCGCAATGTAAAGGCACCCCATAAATCACGCGGCAACGGATTGCGCAGCATGGCCCAATAGGCGGGGAGCATGAGCAGTAGCCCGAAAGCGTAGCGGATGAAGGCAGATTCCGGCGCGGGAAGGTCCGACCCCAAATAGCGCACAATGCCGGTGACCGAAACGAACATCAGCGTGGAGACCACCATCCAGGCGATGCCTTGCAGGCGGCGCGATGCGTCTGGCTGGGAAAGGTCTGAAACGGCCGTCACTGCGCAACTGCACTCACCGAAATCGGCTTAATCTGCGAAAGCGAGTTCGCGCGGGAACGGCGTCATCTGCGGAGCTTCGCCGACGACGCAATCGCGGTTCTGGTCGCGCCAGAACGGGTTGTTCTGCGCCATCACGCATTTGGCCTCAAAGCTGCGCCCGCCAACGGAAAGGCAGATGATGTCGCCCAGTTCGTGGCGCGCGCCATTTTTGTCGGTGCAGTAGCATTCGGGCCATTTGATCGGCCCGCTCCGCTTTTGTTTCCCGAGTTCAGGTTGTGCCAGAACGGGTCCCGCCATGAGAGGCAGGGTCAGCATCGCCGCGAGTGAAACAGTCCAAAGCCGCTTGGTCATGGGCTGAGTCTAACACGGCTTTTGCGTATTGCCAGAGGTTTGGGG
>JAPPOQ010000039.1 GCA_028817895.1 Ahrensia sp. | reverse complement strand
TCATCAATGGCCCTGCGCATAGCGACCAGATGATCCGGTGACGTGCCGCAGCATCCACCAATGATGCGCGCGCCGGAGTCGATTGCCAGCTTCGTGTAGTTGGCCATCAGTTCTGGCGTTCCGGTATAGACGACCTCATCACCTTTCACCTTGGGGACACCACAATTGGCCTTGGCGATAATGGCGATGTGACCGCCTTGCGCCGTCATGTCGAGCACGGAAAAGAGCAGATCCGTTGCGCCCACTCCGCAATTGGCGCCAACGGCAACAGGCGGTTGTTCAAAACCCTGGGCAAGTCCACTGAGTTCTGCCGGAGCGATGCCCATCATGGTGCGACCGGCCGTGTCGAAACTGGCTGTAAAAATGTATTCCATTCCTGTCGCGATGGCGGCCTCGGCAGCGGCGGCAATCTCTTCGCGGGCCGACATGGTTTCGATCCACAAAACATCTGCGCCGCCTTCTTTCAGACCTTCCATTTGTTCGCGAAAGGCAGCGACCGCATTTTCATGGGTAAGGTCGCCAAGTGGCACGAACAGATCGCCCGTTGGTCCGACCGAGCCTGCAACAAGTACAGGTCGGTCAACGCTGTCGGCCACGGACCGGGCAATCTGAGCAGCCTTGCGGTTGAGTTCGCCGACGCGATCCTGGGCGCTGTGCAGTTTCAACCTGTTGGCATTGCCGCCGAATGTATTGGTGAGGATGATGTCAGACCCCGCATCGACGAAGCTTTGATGCAGAGCGGCGACCTTTTGCGGCTCCTCATCGTTCCACAACTCCGGCGCGTCGCCAGAGATCAGGCCCATATTGAAGAAATTGGTGCCCGTAGCGCCATCGGCGAGCAGGACGGGCGTCTCGGCCAGTCTTTGTGAAAGTGTTGTGCGCATGATGCCAAGCGGGAAGGAGATGGATATATAAAGATTTCTTTATATATTTCATTTCACCTCCGCAAGCGTCTGTGAAGCGCTGTCCGGTGTCTGTCAGCACATTGTCAGTTGGGCGGAATTGGGCTAATCTTGCGCCTTCGTCATGGTTGGGAAGGCATTGGCGTTGTCATACTTTGAAGCAAGGCCGCTCATGGCTGACCATGTTGAATGGTCAACATTGTTTCTGATCGCTGTGTCGCTCTCTGGTTGGTTGGGCGCCGGGCTTATTTGGCAGACAAATCTGTGGTGGCTGTCACTGCCTGTGATGGCCGTTCTGGCGACGCTTTACGCCTCGCTGCAACATGAAACGATACATGGCCATCCAACACGTTTTGCGTGGTTGAATGAAGCGATGGTGAGCCTTCCACTCGGGGTCCTGTTTCCCTATCGGCGCTATCGCGATCTCCACCTGAAACACCACAATGACAGCAACCTGACGGACCCATTCGAGGATCCGGAAAGCTACTTCTGGCCGCTGTCGCATTACAACATGATGCGGCCCTTCATGCGGCGCGTCTTTCAGTTCAACAACACCTTTGTCGGTCGTCTGTTGATCGGCCCAGTTCTAACAATCATCGGCTTTTCGCGCACCGAATGGGCTCGTTTGCGGGCCGCCGAACCGGGCGTGCGCGTGGCGTGGCTCATGCACACGGCAGGGCTGGTTTTGCTGTTCGCGATTGTCATCCAGCTCTTTGCAATGCCTGTGTGGGTCTACATCGTCGGTGTTGTTTATCCAGCTGCATCTTTAACCGCGATGCGCGCCTATGCTGAGCACCAGGCGGCGGAAAATATCGGCGGACGCTCGGCTATTGTTGAAACGAATGCGTTGTTTTCTCTGCTTTATCTCAACAACAATCTGCACATCGTTCATCATGCGCATCCGCAACTCCCTTGGTACGACCTCCCGGCACTGTATCGCGAACGCAAGCATAACTATCTTGCGGCCAACGACCATCTTCTTTTCAAAGGCTATGGCGACATTGCCTTGCGGTTTGCCTTCACGGTGAAGCAGCCTGTCGATCATCCGTTTCTTCATCGCGACGACCAAGTGGCTGGATGAACCAGGCAACACCGGGCAAAGGGCTGCGCGATACCAACCGCTCGCACACAAATTCACCTTCGGCCAGCCTTCCTATGTATGACTGGCCGGAGATCGCCGCGGAGACCAATTCTTTGTGGCAGTCCGTTGCGACCGCATTTTCGCAGGCCGGATTGGCAGTGCCGGAAGCTCTCACACGCGATGACAACGTGAATGAACACTGGCTTTCGCCCGACCTTTTGTTCTCGCAGACATGCGGTTACCCGCTGGCGACACGGTTGTGGGGCAGGGTCACCGTGCTTGGAACGCCCGTCTACGACGTCGCGGGATGTGATGGGCCGACTTATTCGAGCGCGATCATTGTTCGCAAAGATGCGGATTTCGCGGATCTGGGCGCTGCGGCGACAGGCACCTTCGCCTACAATCTGCCCGTATCGCTGTCCGGCTACAGATGCTTGTCGCCCATGATCGGTGATCCGGTGCGGTTTTTCGCCAACAGCGTTGAGAGCGGCAGCCACAGGGTGTCAGCACGCATGGTGGCGGTCGGTGACGCGGATATCGCCGCCATCGACGCCGTGTGCTGGCATCTGTTGCAGCGCGTCGAGCCGCAGGCTGCCGACAAGTTGCGGGTGCTGACATGGTCGCCGTCTTTTCCCGCTTTACCCTTCATAACCTCGCTTGGGCGCAGCGAGGGCGAGTTGCGTGCGATGCGTTCCAGTCTCGCAAAGGCGGTGAGGGATGCTGCACACGAAATGCCCACGCTGAGATTGCGCGATGTCGAATTTGTGGACGAGCAACGCTATGCCGCCCTCGCTGATCTATGAGGCGCTGCCCATCAGCCGCTCATCAAGCGGATAGGAAGAAAGCTGAACGAAGCCGTTCTCGGTAATGATGCCCTGATCTTCGAGCTTCACGCCCTCATGCCCGCCATGGCGGCCAACATAGCTTTCCACACACAAACACATACCGACTTCGAGTTCGCCATCATAACCATGGCCGTCAAAGTCGCAGGAATAACGCAGCGACGGATATTCGTCGCACAGCCCAACGCCATGATAGAGCACGCCATAGCGGGTTGGCATGTAGTCGGGCGGCAGTTCCTTGGAGATCTGCGACAACTCGCGAAAAGTCACCCCGGGTTTTAGCAAGTCGCGATTATGCTCGATTTGCTCCACGGCCATTTGATAGAGGTTGCGCTGTTCGTTTGTCGGCTGACCATCTCCTGCAAGCCACGTGCGGGAGATATCGCAGCAAAAGCCGTAAGGGCCGATCAGATCCGTGTCGAAGGCCAGCAAATCGCCATCCTCGATGATCCGGGCTGAGCTCTCCTGAAACCACGGATTGGTGCGCGGCCCGGACGCAAGCAAGCGGGTCTCGATCCACTCACCACCACGGCGAATGTTCTCCGCATGCAACACGGCCCAGAGGTCATTCTCGGTCATGCCGGGCTTCAGCGCTTTTTCCATCTCAGCCATGGCGGCCTCGCAGGAGACGATCGCACGGCGCATGCACAGCACCTCATCGGCTGATTTGATCTTTCGCGCCTCCTCCATCAATTCTTCGCCATAGATCACCTCAACCCCGGCCTTCTCGAGAAACGGGATGCCGTGACTGTCGACTTGATCGAAGGCGCAGCGCATGTTCCCGCCGCCATGCTCGCGCATCAAAGCCGCGATGTCGTTGGCCCAGTTTTCAGCAAACTCCATGCAGCGTGCGCCGCCTTCGAAGTAGAACCAGGCCGTGCAACCGCGAATTTCGTCCACCACACCGGTGTGGTCCGACAGATGTTCGCAATTGTGAAACTCAAACAGAATGACCGGACCGTCGGTCGCGACAAAGGCGCAACGCGCGGGATTGTGCGTCGTCCAAAGCTGCATGTTGGTGCAGTCGGTTGCATAGCGAATGTTGAGCGGATCGTAGAGGTGAATGCCGGCAATGTCCCGCGTCCGCATCTGTTCGCGGATGCGTTCGAGCCGATAGCGGCGCATGGCGTGCAGATCAGGATCACCGATTCCCGCCGCTTTCCATTCACCCTCAGCCAGTGCGCCATAGCCGATGAGATGCTGGTTCATCGCTGCCGCCTTGGCGCGTGCATACGCCTCTAGCGCCTCGAAACCCGCATCATTGCCGGGATGGTCCGGCATGGCCCAAGGCTCGATCTTGCGCTGGTGACGCCCAAAGTTTGTGTGAATGTTCATCGCATTGCTCCCAATCCGCTGCCGTCAGTGTGGTTTTAGCACCTGACAAATGCTGTCGAGAATGCGTCACCGATGCGACGGGAGAGGCGTGCTTTTCGCCGCACCGCCATTCCAAACCAGAGCAAGTCTCGTCCAGATTGGAGCAGTTTGATGGGATGGATTTTTCGATCTGGCAAGGAGAACACCG